>CAWFFO010000007.1:0-244290 GCA_963815135.1 uncultured delta proteobacterium | reverse complement strand
AAACATCAAAATCGAACTCTTCCAGAAAGAAGCGCCGTTATCCGTGAAGAATTTCCTGTCATATGTGCAAAGCGGTTTTTACGACGGAACGATATTTCACCGGGTTATCCCGGGTTTCATGATCCAGGGAGGCGGCTTCACCGCGGACTTGAAACAGAAGCCGACCGGACCGTCGATCAGGAACGAGGCTGACAATGGTTTGAAGAACGAGCGGGGAACAATCGCCATGGCCCGCACCGCTGTCCCGGATAGTGCTACTTCACAGTTTTTCATCAACCTGGTAAACAACGAGTCTCTCAACCGTCCGATGCCGGACGGTTATGGCTATGCGGTATTCGGAAAAGTCATCAAAGGTATGGATGTGGTTGACCGGATAGCCGCAGTCGGAACCGGTATGAAAATGGGCTTTCAGGATGTGCCACGCACCCCGGTGGTAATCAAATCAGTGAAACTAGTTAAATAGTCTCCGTCCGGAACCCTCTAAAATTATTTCCATAAATAGGATTAGGGTTTTTGCGGAACAAGCTGAACAGTTTTCAGGCAAGCAGTCAATTCGGGAGAAAATGCCCGAATTGACTGCTTTTTTGTTCGAGTGGCAATTTTCAGAATTACTGATTAATTCGGGAAAGTCCCAGCCCCGGACCGGGCAGATACGTTCCGGGTAGAAAATAAATAAACATAAAGTATTACAACTCGGCGGCAAAAAGACCGTGATGATGACTGGCCTTTTCTTTTTTGCTACATTCAGCGCTACGGAGCAAAGGCCCGGTTGTTGGCAAAAAAAACGCTATTTTTTAAAAAAGTCTTGTATTTACTTTATAAAATTGCCATACTAATTTGTTCCTCAGACGAGCCGATCAGCTCGTCTTTTGTTTTGCCGGACCGGCTTTTTGCTGTATTTACCCGGCTCTCAATTGACCTGACAAGCGGCTTTAGCGAACCAAATAAATTTAATAGATAAAAGAGCAAGGAGTTGTCAGAATGCAGGAAAAGATCAGAAATATCGCCATTATAGCTCACGTCGACCACGGCAAGACCACACTGGTTGACGCCATGCTGAAACAGTCGGGAATTTTCCGGGAAAACGAGGTAATAACCGAAAGGGTCATGGATTCCAACGACCTGGAAAAGGAACGGGGCATCACGATTCTGGCAAAGAACCTGTCCATACACCATGGCGGATACAAAATAAATATCGTTGACACCCCCGGCCATGCCGACTTCGGCGGTGAAGTGGAGAGGGTCCTTAAAATGGTGGACTCGGTCCTCCTCCTGGTCGACGCACTGGACGGCCCCATGCCCCAGACGCGCTTCGTGTTGAAAAAATCTCTCGACCTGGACCTGAGGCCGATCGTCGTCATCAACAAGATCGACCGCCCCGGTGCGCGCCCCGATGAGGTTGTCGACATGGTGTTCGACCTTTTCTGCGAACTGCAGGCAAAGGATGAACAGCTCGATTTCCCCATTGTTTATACCAGCGCCAAAATGGGTTATGCAAAAACCGAACTTTCAAGCGAGTCGGACAACATGGAACCGCTTTTCCAGATCATCAAGGACAATGTCCATCCCCCTGAGGGAGACGTAAAAGCACCTTTCCAGCTTCTGGTGACCAATATAGATTACAACGACTACATAGGCCGGATCGCGACTGGCAAGATATTCAACGGCAGGGTTTCCGCCGGCGAAACCGTTGCCCTTATCAGGCGTGACGGCTCGATTACCCGTGGCAGGATATCCAAGCTCCTCGGCTACGAAGGCCTGAAACAGATAGAGATCCCCGAAGCTCTTACCGGCGACATTGTGACAATTGCCGGCTTCGATAATGTCGGCATCGGCGAAACAATCGCGGCCGTGGACAATCCCGTGGCTCTTCCTTACGTTTCCATCGACGAACCGACCATCGCCATGAACTTTATTGTCAATACCTCGCCCTTTGCCGGTCGCGAAGGGAAGATGGTAACATCCAGGAACATCCGCGAGAGGCTGGACAAGGAACTGCGTACCAATGTCTCCCTGCGCGTCGAAGATACCGCCAATCCGGATACGTTCAAGGTCTCGGGCCGTGGCGAACTGCACCTTTCCATACTTATCGAAAACATGCGCCGTGAAGGCTTCGAAATGGCTGTTTCGAAACCGGAAGTGATCCTGCGGGACATTGACGGACAGAAACAGGAACCTATGGAATACCTGGTCATAGATGTGCACTCTGATTTCCAGGGAGCCGTCATCGAAAAAATGGGACCGCGCAAGGGAGACATGGTTGCCATGCACCAGCTCGGTGAAGTGGTTCGCCTGGAATTCGTTATTCCGGCCCGCGGCCTGATCGGACTGCGTGGCGAGATACTCACCGACACCAAGGGCACTGCGGTAATGACCCACACCTTCCACGGCTACGCTCCGTACAAGGGCGATATTCCCGGCCGCAAAAACGGCGTACTGATGGCCATGGAAGCCGGAGAAACCACGGCATATTCACTCGATGCCCTGCAGCCGCGCGGGGTGCTCTTCGTAGGCGCCGGTGTTGAAGTCTACGGCGGGATGATCATCGGCCAGCATGCAAAAGACAATGACCTGGATGTAAATCCTTGCAGAGGGAAAAAGCTTACCAACGTCAGGGCATCAGGTTCTGACGATGCGATCAAGCTGACACCGCCCAGGATCCTGACCCTGGAACAGGCCCTTGAGTTCATCGACGATGATGAACTGGTTGAAGTGACACCGGCGTCCATCCGGTTAAGAAAAAAAGAACTGGATCCGAACAAGCGCAAAAAGACGGGCAAGTAAGATCTTCCAACGGTTCATTCCGCTCGTCTCAAGTAAATTAAAGTTTGAATTGACAAAAATTGCGCTTTCCTCTAATTTTCTCTATAAAGTAAGAAGTGAGGAGCGTCCGATGGATTTCAAATACATTGCAATTGCCCTGTTGCTGGCTGTTGCCGCAGGCTGCAGCACCGATTCTTCGATCAAAAGACCGCCCGAAACCTATTTCAGCGAAGGACAGCAGCTTTACTCTAAGGGAAACTATGAAGAAGCAATAGCCAAATGGAAGAAGGTGAAAGAAAGCTTTTCCTCACCGATTCTCACCACCGCCGCGGAACTGATGATCGCGGACGCCCAGTATAATGATGAGAAGTATATCGAGGCCGCGGCATCATACGAGGATTTCCGCAAACTGCACCCTGATAACGAAAAGGCTCCTTATGCCCTGTATAAAATGGGATTGAGCCATTACAAGCAGTTCAAAAAAATTGACACCGATCAGACCCCTCTGAAGGACGCGATAAGCGCTTTCGAATCATTTCTCAAAGAATACCCCGATTCGGAACTCGCGGGAAAGGTGCGGGAAAATCTCCGGGTGTGCAGAACAAAGCAATCAGAGCATGAAATTTATGTGGGCAGATTCTATTTCCGAACTGACAAATACGTATCGGCCATTAACCGCCTGAAATACGAGCTGGAAAAATTCCCTGACTCGCCTGCCAATGACAAAGCTCTCTATTACCTGGGAAGAGCCTATATGGAGACAGGCGACATGGAAAAGGCAAAAGAAACCTTCGCACGCCTGGTAAAAGATTACAAAACCGGAGAATACGCTGAAAAGGCCGGTAAACTTCTGACAGAGACCACAAAGCTCGCGGCCGCAAAGAAAAAATCGTAAACCTGCCGGACGACGGAAAACGAAATTTTCGACAATCAAATTCCCCGGTGGAGAAACGGTATTTTTGAATGTTGGACAAAGAAAACCCTGCAAGGATATCTTCGCGGGGTTTTCTTTTTATCCATAAAATCCATCTCAACACACTTGAGTAAAAACTGAAAAAAAACTTACTCGGACACGGTGGAAATAAGAATTACCCCCTTAATCAAATTTCCCGGAAACACAGGGACTAATTTGCTGATACCAAGTAACATCAGGGAAGGGGGAACTCCGCGCCCGGTTCTTCTTCGCTGCCGTCAATCCTTTTTCTCGCGGAAAGGAACCTTTCCGTTTCCCTTGTCACAACCCCCGAAAGTCCAAGCAATGCTATCAGGTTCGGCACTGCCATCAGGCCGTTCATAACGTCCGCGAAATTCCAGACCAGTTCCAGCTTTGCACCCGCACCGATGGTTACCACGGCAGCATACAGAAGTCGGTAAGGCAATAGAGCCTTCACCCCAAACAGGTATTCAATACATTTTTCACCGTAATAGGCCCAGCCGATGATAGTTGAATAAGCGAAGAAAACGATACCGAATGTTACGATATAACCGCCCGTGTTCCCGGGAAGACCGATGTCGAAAGCCGACTTGGTGAGGGCGGATACTTCTCCTCCCGAATGCCAGGCACCGGTTACGATCAGCACCAGACCGGTCATGGTGCAGACGATAATGGTATCGATAAAGGTGCCGGTCATCGACACGAGGGCCTGTTCGCACGGCTCATTGGTCTTGGCGGCGGCCGCGGCAATGGGCGCACTGCCCATGCCCGATTCATTGGAAAACACGCCGCGCGAAACACCCTTCTGAATAGCGATCATAACAGCGGCGCCAAGGAAACCGCCGGTGGCAGCCGAACCGGTAAAGGCATCGTGAAACACGAGGAGTATGGCAGCCGGCACCTCTCCGGCAAAACGCAACAGGATTGCCAGACAACCCGCGACGTACACAACCGCCATAATCGGCACCATCCAGCCGGACACCCGCCCGATGTTCCTGATGCCTCCCAGTATTACCGTTCCGGTCATGAAGGTCAGTACGACACCGGTTATCCACGGGCTCAAGCCGAACGTTTCTTTCAGGTTGCCGGCCACGGCATTAGCCTGCACCGCATTGCCGATGCCGAAGGCCGCCACCGCGCCGAACACGGCAAACATGATACCGAGCCATTTCCGGCCGAGCCCCCTCTCTATATAATACATTGGGCCGCCGCACATCTCGCCGTTTTCGTCGGTTATGCGATATTTAACAGCCAGCACGCCTTCCGCGTATTTAGTGGCCATGCCGAAAGCCGCGGTTATCCACATCCAGAAGAGAGCCCCGGGCCCGCCGACGGAAATGGCGGTAGCCACGCCGACGATATTGCCGGTGCCGATGGTGGCTGCCAGCGCGACCATCAAAGCCTGGAAATGGCTGATGTCCCCTTTTTCCCCGGATTTCGGCTTGGCAAAGGTCTCGTAAAGCGCGTGCGGAAGCATGGCGACTTGTATGAGGCGGAGCCGCACCGTAAGGTAAATTCCTGTTCCCACCAGAAGCGTCAACAGCGGAATACCCCACACATACCCGCTGAGCATGGCAAAAAAATCGTTCATGGAATTCATGGTGTCGACCCCGGCCCTCCTGTTATCCCTACATATTACGCATTTGGAAAATAATCAATTTCGGGGTCAACTTTAGTTGCGGATTCCATTTTTGTCAACGAGCATATTTTCTTTATAAAAGCATATTACCGAAGAAGGCGCAGAGGATTTCATGTATTTGCCTCTTGAGGCTGTTCCACTAATTTCAATTCACTGCCATTCGTTCTCAAACCCGTTTTGTCAGAAAACGGGAATATATAACCGGTGAAATTCTTATTTTTTTCTTTGTGAATGTGAACTGTTTTGCTAGATTATGCCTGCTCCGCAACAGGCGGACTTCACATGTAAATCTCATCCCGGAGGTAAAATGACCGTTCATGATAAAAAAGAAAAACGCGGTCTCTGGACCAGCCGCATGGGCTTCATCATGGCATCCGCCGGTTCCGCCGTCGGACTGGGGAACATCTGGAAATTCCCCTACATCGCCGGGATGCACGGCGGCGGTGCATTCGTTCTGTTTTTCATCTTCTGCATAATAACCGTCGGAATTCCGATCATGATTTCAGAAATGCTGATCGGCAGACATACACACAAAGACCCGGTGGGGGCCTTCAGAAAGCTGCGGGGCGGTCCATGGGTCATGACCGGCTGGCTCGGAGTAATTGCCGGATTCGTGATCCTGTCGTACTACTGCGTTGTTGCCGGCTGGGCCGTGGATTATCTCTGGCTCTCCCTGCGGGGGACATTCAGCGCACAGCACGCGTACAAGGCACCGCAGCTTTTTGCCGCCCTCCTTGCAAACGATCCCGGACAGGTATTCTGGCAGGCCCTTTTCATGGGAATGTGCATTTTCATTGTTCTCGGGGGAGTCAGCAGCGGCCTGGAAAGGGCGAACAAGATCATGATGCCGGTCCTTTTCCTGATTCTTATCGCCCTGGCTATTCACGGTCTCCTGTCACCCGGGGGTGCAAAAGCAATCTCTTTTCTGTTCTCTCCGCAATGGTCGAAACTCGATCCCCCCGCCATGCTCGAAGCCCTCGGACATGCCTTTTTCAGCCTCAGTCTGGGAATGGGAGCCATGCTGACCTATGGAAGCTACGCCGATAACGAAACCAATATCCCGAAGGTGGCAATCACGGTTTCCGTAATGGATACATGCGTTGCCATTTTATCCGGAATCGCGATATTTTCCATCGTCTTCACCTACGGAATGGAGCCCGCCGCGGGACCGGGCCTGGTATTCAAGACCCTGCCGATTGTCTTCAGCCGCATGCCGGGCGGGACCCTGATTTCGATCCTGTTTTTCCTCCTGCTCGTTTTCGCCGCCCTTACTTCGGCCATCTCTCTGCTGGAGGTCGTTGTCGCCTATTATTGCGATGAAAAAAAATGGAACAGGAAAAAGGCAACCCTGGTAATGGGTCTGATCATATTTCTCCTGGGTGTTCCTTCGGCGCTGTCCAATCACCTGCTGAAAGACGTTCATTTCATCGGAGGCCGCAACTTCCTCGACTCGGTAGACCTGTTGGCCACCAATTACATCCTGCCGCTGGGAGGTTTGTTCATAGCGCTGTTCACAGGCTGGGTACTGACACCGGGGCTGGCAAAAGGAGAATTGGAAAGAGGAACCGGAGGTTATCACCTGTACCCGGTCTGGCGTTTCCTGATCAAATACGTTTCGCCGATACTAGTCGCCCTGGTTTTTCTGTACAAGATAGGCTTGTTTTGATGATCATTTGCGCGCTTTGGGGTGGGCCTTGTCGTACACTTCCATCAGCCGGTCAATGCTGACATGGGTATATTTCTGGGTCGTGGACAGGGAGGCATGGCCGAGAAGCTCCTGGATGGCCCTCAGATCGGCGCCCCCCTCGAGCATATGCGTGGCAAAGGTGTGGCGGAGGGTATGGGGAGATATCTTTTTCATTGCCGCTATCTTCAGGATATATTTGTCAACGATGCGTGCCACGCTCCTGCCGGTAAGTCGCCCTCCCCTGGCATTGAGAATAAAAGGCGCATCATATGAAGGGTCTCTTCTCGCAGTGAAATAGGCCGCAACGGCCGCTGTCGAATGTCTGCCAAGGGGAACTATCCGCTCCTTGCTTCCCTTGCCCAGCACCCTCACCAGCCCCTTGTCCAGGTCAACATCGCCCACATTCATGCCGGTCAGCTCGGAAAGCCTGATGCCGCATGAATAGAGCGTTTCCAGGATAACCCTGTCGCGCAGCCCGGAAAGATCGTCTTTTCGTGGAGCTTCCACCAGTGCGGTAACCTCGTCGATGTTGAGATGGAAGGGCACCTTCTTCTCTTTCTTCGGAGCACTCACCAGTTCCGCCGGGTTTTTTTTCACTTTCCCCTCGCGGAGAAGGTATTTGAAAAGAGCCCGTATCGCGGCCAGACTGCGTCCAATGGAACTTTTACGGTGGTCCTTATGCAGCAGGGCCAGATATCGCCTGATGATGAGATGGGTCACGGTATCCGGAGTTATTTCCGGCCCCGATTCTCCGTGGAGGAATTCACGGAACATATCGAGGTCGCCGCGATACGCTTTTAAGGTGTGGGGTGAAACATTTCGTTCCGCCCCAAGATAACCGAGAAATTCATCGATCTCCTTTTTCATTTCCGTATCTCCGGATTTTCCAGATATTCAAGATACTCACGCAGCACCGGCAGGTCCGCTTCCGGCCAATCGAGCGACGGCAGGTCCCGGGGAGCGATCCACAGGGCGGCTCTGTGTTCATGCAAGACAATATCTCCGCCGGTTATCTCGCAGACAAAAGGAAGCAGCTCTATAGTCCAGCCTTCGTAATCATGGACAACAGGTGACAAGGCACGCAGAATGCCGACTTCTACCCCGAGCTCCTCCATGAGCTCCCTGGCGAGACATGTGCTCTGATCTTCTTCCTCCTCCAGCTTGCCGCCCGGGAATTCCCATTTCAGGGGCATGCTCATCGCTTCACTGCGCTGGGTGGCCAACACCCTGCCATCCCGTTCTATAATCGCACACGCAACTTTTACAATTCGCTGCTTTCCCATATCGGGACCGTCTCCCTTACTGATCGCCAACAGGCTTTAATTGGCGTTTTTATCGTTGCAGGTTAACAGAAAGAGTGTCGGTTTTCCAATAAAACCTTTCCGGGTTCTATCCGTTTCTGAGCATATTCGCTTTTGACAATCTATTGAAAATGAGCCAATATTCAACCATGGAAATCGTGGTTATCGAAAAAGCATCGAATTATGAGCGGGAGGCGATCGAATCCGCTGTTATTCAGCTTCTGCAGCCTCTTGGAGGAATGGAAGCCTTTGTAAAACCGGGAGAAAGGGTTTTGATCAAGCCTAATTTGCTCGCGGCAAAGCCTCCGGAAGCGGCGGTGACCACCCACCCGGAAATCGTGCGCGCGGTCATCGGCCTTGTCAGACAGGCGGGCGGCATACCCCTGGTGGGCGACAGCCCGGGTGTCGGCAGATGCAGGACGGTAGCGGAGAAAAGCGGCATCATGGAGGTCATCCGGGAAACCGGGGCGGAACTGGCGGTTTTTGAGGAAACGGTCGAAGTGACCGGCTCCGGCATGTTCAAGAGGTTCGACCTGGGGAAACCGTACATGGAGGCCGATCGGGTCATAAATCTCCCAAAACTGAAAACCCACGAGATGATGACCCTGACCTGCGCCGTGAAAAACCTGTTTGGGGCCGTGGCCGGCACGGCCAAGATCGCATGGCATCTGAAGGCAGGAGTTGACAGGGAAATGTTTGCCCGGATGCTGCTGGAGATATACCTTTTACGCAAACCTGATCTCAATATTGTCGACGCGATTACCGCCATGGAGGGAAACGGACCGGGAGGAGGCGACCCGTGTCATGTGGGCCTGCTTCTCGCCGGTGTCAACCCGGTGGCGGTGGACGTGGTCGCTGCGGAGATCGTTGGTATACCGAAAAAACTCCTCTATGTGGAAAGGGCCGCCGAAAGGCTCGGCATGGCAGGTGCCGACCGTTCATCCATCCGGACTCTCGGTTTACCACTTGACGATGCGAAAACAGCCGGATTCAGGCTGCCGCACATGTCGGATGTTCAATGGGGGCTGCCCCCATTCCTGAAAAACCGTTTGCGTCAACACCTTACTTCCCGGCCCTACGCCCTCGCCGGGAAATGCCGCCTGTGCGGAATCTGTGCGGATGCCTGTCCGCCCAGGGCCATCGAGATGAAAAACGGTCACCTGCACTTCGATTACAACCGCTGCATCCGTTGCTTTTGTTGCCGCGAACTCTGTCCGCACGGCGCACTCGGTGTCAGGGAAAGTCTCCTGATGAGGGTAATCAGGAGATACATATAATACAATTTGCACCATTGACATTTATCCGGGCAGCTATTATCATTTAAATAACAGGATAAATTAAAGCCAAAGATTTATACAAGTTGCATCACGCATGGAATGGCTGACGCGCAAGATATGCTGGATGCGCGATGCCGCAGGAATTAACAGTTGTACCCCATGCGGATGCAACTTTTAAAAAACCCCGAAAGGAGGGCTGTTTTATGTGGACTGCACAGTTTATGATTCGCCCGGTAACCCATTGTAAAGAGGGTTGCCCTAGATAGCCCGTCGGTGAAAGTCGGCGGGCGAAACCGGATTGAAGATTTATCAGTCTTTTCAAGACGGGAAAAAACAGCTGACAAACAAAAAGCCCCGGTTTTTATTCAAACCGGGGCTTTTTTATTCTCTCTTTTTCAGCATCCGTGTCGTCATCCTTGTCGGTACGGCGTTCCATGGGTCGTCGGGCCAGGGATGTTTCGGATAGCGCCCTTTCAGTTCTTTTTTCACCTCGCGATAGCCGTTTTCCCAGAATCCTTTCAGGTCACGGGTCACCTGTACCGGACGCCCGGCAGGGAAAGAAGGTGAATCAGCAATCGAACCCTCCCGCCGGCCACGACCGGTGAGTCGGCAAGGCCGAACATTTCCTGCAATTTGACCGAAAGGACGGGATTCTCCTCAGCCTCGTAATCGATCTCGATCCTGTGTCCGCTCGGTACTGCGACATGGGTCGGAGCAAGCTCATTGAGAAGCCGCAATTGTTCCCCGGTAAATAGATTGAGGACGGCGGCTGCAATATCAACTGAATTCAGGTCGCGTCTGCTGCGCACCCCGGCCAGAAAAGGAGCCAGCCATCCGGCAAGGGTTGCTACCAGACGTTCGTTGCCCGTATCCGGCCAGTTACCCTCCGGAAAGACCCTGCGCAGCAGCCGTGCCCGGCCCAGCAGCATGCGCAGGGAACGGTTCCAGTTCAGACATTGCAGGTTTGAGGAACGTATAACATCCAGCAGAACCGGAATTGCTTCCTCGTCCATCGGGGTTGCCTGACGGCGGGTAACGGCAACAGCCCCGACGACATCCTCTTCCCATGCCTGGACCCTTTCCTGGTCCGGGTTCCAGGCTATGTTCCTGTTTTTGGCTATAAGATGTCCGCATTCGGAGCGCACCATGTCTTCAGTCAAAACACACGCCTGATGAATTACACCCTCGCCTTTTTCCCCGGCATCGACATGGACGGCCAGAATCAGATCCCGGTTTCGCACACTGCTCCGTGGCGAAAGGCGGGCTCCCCTGCCGGTTGCAAGCAGATACCTTTCACCACCAGCCTCTCTCTGTCTGGCAATCCGGTCCGGATAGGCTGCGAGCAACAGGCGGGCGATATCCGCGTGATCGGGAATATGTTCTGCCTCGACATGACCGGTCCTGCATCCTGCCAGGCGTGCCAACTGTGCCGCGGAACGTTCCACCGCCCTGACCACTGATTGCTGCAGCCGATCGTCACGCCTGACGTTTTTTCCGCGAAGTGTATCGTATCGCTCCAGCAGATCCGATTCGCAGACCGTTGCCGTTTCTCCGGGACCGTAACGGAAAATATCCCTTTCACTGAGCAGCGCGGCAAGACAGGCCGCAGCTTCCGCAAACCCCGTTTCCATTCCCCGGAGCAGCATTCGCGCCAAACGGGGATGGACGGGAAACCCGGACATTTTCCTGCCTGTCGGTGTGGGAAGCCCGTTCCGGTCAATCGCCCCCAGTTCGACAAGCAGTTCCCTGGCGGCAGCTACGCCATTCTCTCCCGGCGGATCGAGCCACATCAGGGAAGACGGATCGCCCACACCCCATACGGCGAGTTCGAGTACCAGCGAAGAAAGGTCGCTGACCGCTATTTCCGGCGCCGGGAAATCGGTCATGGCGTTAAAGGTATGCCTGCCGAACAGGCGGTAACAGGTTCCGGGAGCAAGTCTTCCGGCTCTGCCCCTGCGCTGTTCGGCTGAGGATTTCGACTCCCTGACGGTAACCAGCCGGTTCATCCCGTTCGATGGGTCGTGGCGCAGCATGCGCGACAGACCACTGTCTACAACCACGCGTACACCTTCGATGGTCAGGCTCGTTTCGGCTATATTCGTTGCCAGGACAATTTTACGCTTTCGGGAAGACGCAAGCGCCTTCTCCTGCTCATGAAAAGGCATATCACCATAGAGAGGGCAGATCGAAAGCGACTGCTCGCCGATCTCCCCTAAAAGCAGTTGTGTGCAGGTCCGGATTTCAGGAGAGCCCGGCAGAAATGCAAGGATATCCCCAGTGTTTTCAGCCAGTGCGGTACGAATCGCCGAGAGCATGTGTACGGGAAGAGGAGCACGGTCCCTCACCTCCAGATATTTCACTTCGACCGGGTAGGATTTGCCTTCTGAAACTAATTACCGGGGCTCCACCCAGCAACCCGGACACAGGACCGCAGTCTAGTGTGGCGGACATTACCAGTATCCTCAAGTCAGGCCTGACTTCTTTCTGGACTTCCAGGCAAAGCGCAAGCGCCAGATCCGCATGGAGGCTGCGCTCGTGAAATTCGTCGAAAATGACCATGGCAACATTTTCAAGGCAGGGATCTTTTTGCAGGCGGCGGGTAAGCACCCCTTCAGTCACCACTTCTATGCGCGTTCCCGGTGAAACACGCCGGTCGAATCGTATGGTATAACCGACCGTTTCCCCGGCCGTTTCCCCCAGCGACCGGGCCATGCGATGGGCGGCATGGGTCGCCGCCAGCCGCCTCGGCTCCAGCATTAAAATACTGCCGGTGTTCAAAACCGGGAGATCCAGCAAGGTCAGGGGAACCCGGGTAGTTTTGCCCGCGCCCGGAGGGGCCTGGAGCACCACATTGGGAGTCCTCGAAACCACCTGCCGCAACTCTGGAATTATGGAGTCAATCGGGAGCGGGATAAACTTAAGGGTATTTGTCATTGTTGAAACCCGAAATCTTTCTTTCAAGAGTGGGGCTGGGGCTTTACAGGAGCAAACAGAACGGTTTTCAGGCAGGCAATCAATTCAAGGAGAAGTGCCCGAACTGAATGTTTTTTACTATATTTGAGAAAAAACGGCTCAGGATTTCTGTTTGATTCGGGAAAGACCCGACCCCGGTCCGGGCAGGTAGTATCCGGATGAAAACCGGCTTGCAACGGCTTAATTTATTCATAAAAAACGGCTTATGGGGTCGCAAAGACGCTCCAGGATTCTTTCGATCCAGCTTCTTTTCTCGTGTTCGGAAATAGTAATACGCCGGGATTTTGCCAGGTCAGCGGCAAACATGTTGTCGGCCTGGGACCGGAACTCGCAGCTGTCGATGATGACGTTAAGTTCAAAGTTCCTGAAAAAACTTCGGTAATCGAAATTGGCGGATCCGATGGTAACCCAGCAGTCATCGATTATCAGCAATTTTGCATGAAGAATTGTATCCTGCCGCTCGTATATCTCTATTCCGGCCTTCAACAGCGGGGCAAGATATGCCCTGCTTGCAACCTGAACCAGCGGCGCGTCACTTTTTGAAGGGAGTATTATCTGGACTTTCACTCCTCGTGCAGCGGCCCGGAGAAGGGAACGGACCACCCGCGGCCCTGGTACGAAGTACGGGGTAATAATTTTTATATTCTCGGACGCCCCGGCTATGGCCAACCTGAAAGCGCTGCGGATAAGCGACCGGCTGTGGTGCGGGCCGCCATTTACAATCGTTACACCAGCATCTCCCATATCTTCCACCGGCTGTTCCGCCTCCAGCAAGCTGTTATATGCATATCCTCCCTCTTTCCCCCAGGTATGCCTGAAGATATTGCGCAACTCCGCAACGGCGGGTCCGTCGATACGTATACCGAGATCACGCCAGCGTTTGTGACTGTCACCGTATCCGGCATATTCATCGCCGATATTAAGGCCTCCCAGGAATGCAGTTGTACCGTCGATAACAACCACCTTTCTGTGATCGCGGAAATCCAGCCAATGCAGTTTCCTGAAAGTGGGTTTATTGAACGGCAGACAGCGGATTCCACAGCCTTCAAGCCGCCTGAAATAGGAGTAAGGGGTGTCGATGCACCCTATATAATCGTAAATGAGCGATATTTTTACCCCCCTGAAAGCGGCTTCAATCAGGGTGTCGGCAAAAGCGATACCTGTCTCGTCATTTTTAATAATATAGAATTCCGCCAGGATACTGCGTTTCGCCTGATGGACAGACCGGTACAATGCCGGGAAAAAATCGCCGCCGTTCTCAAAGAGCAAAACCCTGTTGCCCTTTGAAAAAACCGCTTCGGCATTTTTCCTCATTCTGGCGGAAAAACGACGGGTGCGGAATAATCCTTTTCTTCTTTTGCGTCTCAGAAAAGACATCATTATTTAGGCCGTGGATTTGCTTCAGAAAATCAAAAACGCGGCGAAAACGCCGCGTTTTTTTTCATTCTTCGTAGGCAACTACTCTGACAAGTCCAATGGTCTCGCCCGTATCATCGGTGGATGATGTATCGGAAACAGAGATCACCTTTTTCACGTTATTGGCAACCAAAAAGCTATTAACCATTTCATCCAGCTGCTGCAATTCCTGCATGGTCTTCATTGGCCTTATTTCCATCCCGAATGATTTGACCTTGAATGCCATATCACACCTCCATGTTCAAGGCAGGCGACAGCTCGATTGACTTTTGCTTCGATAAATCAGACGCCTACTACTTCTTTGACTCCAGGTACTTTCTGCATAAGGGTTTTTTCGATGCCGTTCTTCAATGTCATCGTGGACATGGGGCAATGCCCGCAAGCTCCTACAAGCTTTACCTTTACCACGCCGTCTTCGGTCACTTCGACAAGCTCAACATCTCCACCGTCTGCCTGCAGAGCAGGACGGATCATGTCCAGGACCTTCTTGACTTCTTCTAACATGTTACTTCCTCCTTTTTATTATACCCGGGAGCACCTTTTAGAGTGCCGCCTCTCTTATAATTAGTTTTATACAAATTTCCCGATAAGTCCAGTTGTTTTCATGCCGGCACAGGGGCAAAAACCTAATCGTCCCTTTTTCCAGGCACGCCGGGATTTGTAAGGGGGAAAGGGTGGATTATCTCTTCGAGGGCTTCATGGGAAAGCAATTCCCGGGAGATAATTATTTCCTTTGAACTTCGGCCGGTCTTTATGGATTCCTTGGCCACCTCGGCCGCGGCCGCGTAACCGATATAGGGTGCAAGTACAGTCACCATTCCCACCGACTTTTCCAGGTATTCAGTACATCGGTTCGTATTTGCCGTAATACCTTCAATGCATGATTCGCTCAGCTTGAATACGGCGTTTTTCAGTATTTCAAGGGAAAACAGAATGTTATAGATAATAACCGGCATCATGACATTCAATTCCAGCTGCCCTGCCTGTGCAGCGAGCGTTATGGAGGCGTCCGCACCCATTACCTGAAACGAAACCATGTTGACCATCTCGGGAATAACCGGATTGACCTTTCCGGGCATGATAGAGGAACCGGGCTGCACCGGAGGAAGATTGATCTCATTGAGATCCTGTCATGGGACCCGAGGCGAGGAGTCTGAGATCATTTGCTATCCTGACCAGATTAACAGCCAGACCTTTCAGTGCGGAACTAAGGCGCACGAACGGGTTCATATTTTGAGTCGTTTCCACGAGATTGCGACGATGAGAAAACGGAAATACCGGTCATCGTGGCGATTTCGCCACAACCAGTTCAATGTAGCGCGGCTTCGGCGTTGAGTCCGGTTCCGACCGCCGTTCCGCCGATCCCCAGTTCACGAAGTGCCGGCAGGGCGCATTCCGAGTGCCAGCCATGTTTTTGCCGATGGCCACGGCATAGGCCTCGAACTCCTGGCCGAGCCTGATGGGTACCGCATCCTGCAGATGTGTGCGGCCCGATTTCAGTATCCCGTCTAATTCGATTCCCTTTTTATGCAACGCCTCTACTCAGCCGTCCAGTTCAGTTCGGAGCAGGAAATACATCCGCAGCGCGACAGCCGCATGGCCGTGGGGAAGACGTCATTGGTGGATTGTGCCATATTGACATGATCGTTGGGGTGTACCCTGGAATATTCTCCCCGCTTCCCACCCAGCAATTCCTGGCGCCCGGTTGGCCAGCACTTCGTTGACGTTCATATTGTGCGATGTCCCTGCACCGGCCTGAAACGGATCTACCACAAAACTGACCGTCAAAATTTCCGTTCAAGGCCTCTTCGGCAGCGGCAACAATCGCCTCACCGACCTGCCTGGCCAGTCGTCCGGTAGCGGTGTTAGCCAGTGCAGCACATTTTTTCACCACAATAGTGGCCCAGACAAGGGCGGGATGCGGCTTCAACCCCGATATGGGAAAATTGACTATGGCCCTGGCTGTCTGGGCTCCATAATATGCATTATCCGGGACCTCGACAGTACCCAGAGTATCTTTTTCAAAGCGAAATTCCATGATTCGTCCGACTCCTCTCCTTCACGTTTCATATACAAAGATTATGTTTAGACTTAAACAGTATTTATGCACCACAACGCCACGAAGTATAAGAAGAATTTTCGAGTTTTCATATGGGTCATATTCACAAAAGTGATGAAGCAGGCAAATAAGAAATGAACCCTGTAAAATTTTGTAAATTATTTAATCAACTTCGTGGCTTCGTGGTAAATTTCCTTTTTTTGGTTAAGTAAAGATTTCAATGGAAAAACAAGGCCCTGCGCGCTGCTGACGAGAAATACCGGACATCCGAGAGAGGCAGGCAGGCGCAGGTCTATGTCATACCTGTCGCCGACAAATAGACACTCGGCCGGAGACCTGCCGGTTCGGGCAAAAATATTTTCCAGGGCCGACATCTCGGGCTTTGGAAGCCAGAAATCCTCGATAGTAAAGACATCCTTGAAACGTCCATGTATACCGAGCGATTTCATGATCCTTCCACACAGGTTTCGGTTGTTGTTGGTATATATGTAAAGATCGAACCTATTCTCAAGCTTTACCAGGAGCGTCACCAGTTCCTCGTCATGTCCCAGAAAGCGCTCGGGGGTTATTTCGGCGACAAAATGAGCATGCAGATGGTGGATGTTCCCACCCAGTTCCAGGCAGGTTGCGGTAAGGGTGGTATCCATGCCGCTCACCCCGGAAAGCTTATTCCGGGTATCTTCGATCAGTGAAGCAGCGTCGGCCACGTCGATACCCTTTAAAGAAGCGATGTATCTGTTTGCACTTTCCTTTATCTCCTCGGCAAGCGCATCGCTTGAATAGAGAGTACCGTCAAGATCGAAGATTATCGCATTTACGTCGTTAGACAAACAAAGACACCTTTCAACCGGCAAATTTATGATGGATCTTCTGTTCGAACCCCGGCAGGCAGAAACACTCAAATTGAGTTTATCATTATCGGATATACTGTCAAAATAACAGCACACCGCCATTGAGTCAGGGAAAATTCGCGGTTTTTTCGAAAGACTGGTTTATCCGGAACGAAGGGCCGTACAATATAATCCATATGCACTATATTGTCAACAAGAGGGGAAAATATGCAATAAAACCGACTTCCGGAACGGAAATTACAGGTTACTTTTGGTAGGAATTTTACTCATTTCTCAAAATCCCGGTTTGAATAGAAAAATCAATCCAGGCGATTCTCCTGAATATCCCGCAAAAACGGGAACCTCTTTCTTCAGCGGTACAATTCAACCATCTTTTCTGAAATTTCAGCAACATTTTTCCGCAAACCTGCCGGTTCGAGAATTTCGGCATTGTTGCCGTAGGAAAGGACCCAGGAGATTATTTCCATCACCCCGCCTGCCTCGAACTTGAGAATGACGCTCCCGTCGCTTTCTTTCCCGACCTTCTGACTGGGATGCCAGATCCTGTCCTGAACGGTATGTGCCACCGAAGGAGAGAATTTTACCACAACGGATATCGGTTTCTCTTCGACAATACCGAAAGCCGATGCGAAATGTTTTTCAGGTTTGAAATCCTCGGGAATCTCGAAGCGCTCGCTGGACCTCACGGCACTGCAAATACGTTCGACCGCAAAGGTGCGCATTGCCCTGCGGTTATGGGCAAAACCGAGCAGATACAATCCTCCCTTGAATGATACCAGTGTGTAGGGGTCAACAACATATTCGGACTGTCTGCCATTGCTGGCTGTCTTGTATTGCAGAGAGAGTGTATTTTGAAAGAGTAATGCCTCACGCACAACTTTCAGCACACCGGAGGACTTTTCGTAATCCCGCCGCCCCTGCAGAAGCGGAGTGGAAACGCCGGCAATCCTTTCCATGTGGGCCGCATACCGTGGCGGAAGGACGGAATTGATCTTGCCGAACACCGATTCCATGTCCTGCTGGAAAAGTGTCCCCCTGAGAAAATCGAGCTGTGACCGGAGAAAGGAAAGGGTCATCAATTCCTGAAGGGAAAAACTTATGGGTGGAACGTCCTTGAACCCGGTAAGAAAGCGGTATGCCTTTTTGCCGTTGACCCGTTCTGAAACAAGAGGATAGCCCGCTTCATTAATAACCGCGAGGTCACGATATATCGTCCGTCGATCGACGCCCGCCTCTTCCGCGAGTTCATCGACGGTGACACCGAAACGGGCTTCGATCAGACGGATTATATCGTGCACCCTTCCCGCCTGCGAATATTTCTTGGCTGGTTTGCCTTTCTGCATGGAATACTCTGCGCTACAGGTAATTTCACTTTAAATATTATCAAGCCACGGATACAAAATGGCTCAGAGATTTTTTTGAATAAACACAATTTATTTTATTATGCTTTTCCCTGGTTTTCCCGGTGTCTCCGTGACTCTGTGGTGAATTTGTCCTTTCCAGGTTACCGCTTTTTGTAAAGTCCAACATACTCAGCTTCTTCGATTATCCTGCCTTTCATCGCCTTCCTGAGATCAGCGGCCGTTGTACCCGGCTTAATTTTCAGCTCCGAATTGAGGGCGTAAAGCCTGAAAAAATACCTGTGTGTACCCGACGGAGGGCAGGGTCCGCCGTAAGAATTACGTTTCCAGTCGTTCAGTCCCTGGACGGAACCCGGTGGAACACTGTTTTCGCCGATTTCACTTGTATCGGCCTGAATGTTCCACATAACCCAGTGCACCCATGTCCCCACAGGAGCATCGGGGTCATCTACCACCAGGGCCAGTGAAACCGTACCAGCGGGAACATTTTTTATGACCAGGGGAGGATTGATGTCGAGACCCTGACAGGTAAAGCGCGAAGGGATATTCCCATTGTTCTCGAAAGCCGGACTGAAGATTGAAAGCCCGGCTTTTTTAACTTTTTCTCCACCCCCTGCGGCCCCGGGAAGGAGAACCGACGAAAGCAGAAATATCAGGCATGCACTTTTAAATCTCATTTTCATACCTCCTGTCGAACGGGGGAGATCCGGACAAACAGGATGAAATCAGGAAAGATTGATGTTCGGGAGGGATTACTTTGCTATAGTAAAGCTGTTTTCCGGACATCAGGCATATCCTGTTGCTCCGTTTTCCCCCTTGGTTGGAAGTTATATGGAACTATGAATCGTAAAAGCCAAGGACCACCAGGACACAGCTCCCGTCGGCGATGACATTGATGTTGTTCTTTCTGCAGATCTCGACGGCTTTGGCGCTTTCGGCTCCCGGCTGCATCCAGACGTTGGCGATACCTTTCTCTACGGCCATTTCCACAACCTGTTCGGTCACCTTGGGTGGAGTTATCACGGAAATACTGTTGACCTCGGCTGGAAGCTCCATGACACTCGCCACGCATTCGACCCCTTCTATTTCCTTTTCTTTGGGATTGACGGGAATCGCTTTCAATTTATTCTGCAGATAACAGCGAAGCACCTTGTTTCCGTATTTGTCCGGATTAGACGAAGCACCAACCACGGCAAAAACTTCAGATTTAAGGAATCGGTCGATTTGTTCGTTTTTATTCATAACACCCCCGGTTATTGATTGCCGCCTAACTAAGCTTTAACATTTTCAACAGTAAACCGAGATATTTGTTAATCGGATTGTCCCTCGGCAAAAAACCGATGACAGGTTTTCTTCTCGTCCCGAGTCTGACCAGTTCAGCGATTATCTTCTCGTCCCTGCCATGCTCCAGGCCTTCCCTGAAGACCACCAGTGATTCCTGCTTGCGCCCCTGGTTCAGGTAAATCCTGCCGAGGTTCAAATAGTGGACAGGATTTTCAGGGTCTTTTTCCATCGCTTCCCTGCACATGGAGGTGGCTGTATTGTATTGGCCCCTTTCTTTGGCAATGCAGGCGGCAAGATAGGATTGATAAACCGGCAGACTTTCCAATTGCACCGCTTTTTCGAAATTCGAAAGGGCGGATAGCCAGTTCCCGTTATCAACAGCTTCTACACCCTTTTGAAAAAGCTCTTCCGCTTCTGTCGTCGGCATATTTGAATCTCTCCATAACTAATGGTTATTCCCTGACGGTTTTTTATCACGATGACTGCATATAACAAAGGAAAAAAGACTGTTTAATGGAAACAGCATTCTCCATCACCGCGGCCGCAGCCAGGGTCACAACCCTTTTTTTCAATAAAAATATTGCATTCGGTCCCGAATTCATTCTCCCCGAACGCTTTGAAGTATTCCTCAATCAGAAGTCCGCCATCAACACTATCTATAATATCCCAAGGGAGTATTTCTCCTGGAACGGCGTTTCGCCATACAAATGCGTCGGTATCAAGACCCAGTTCCTTTGCCGCCCGCTTCCAGCTCCCCGTCTCGCGGGTTTTGACCATAAAACGGGAAAGACGCCGGTCCCCCCGGGAAATAAGCGCCTGCAAATATGCGTCCCTTAGGCTCTCCAGCTTCATTCTGACATTGGACAGTGGTCCGAAGGCATCCCTGAGATAAGCCGCCTTTTGTTCGAGCGACTTGAGTCTTTCCATACCGCACCACTGGAACGGCGTGAACGGTTTGGGAACAAATGGATTCACTGACAAAATTACTTCACCCAACCTGCCCTTCTCCCTGGCGGCCTCTATCACCATCTCGCGAATCCTTTTCACCAACAGCACCATCTCTTCCAGGTCGCTCATCGTCTCACATGGGAGTCCTATGATGAAATAGAGCTTCAGGTTAAGCATATCGTTTTTTATTAAACGCTCGCAAGCCGACAGGATCTGCTCCTCACTGATATTTTTACCGATCAGGTCCCGAAGCCTCTGGGAACCGCCTTCCGGCGCCAGGGCAATGGTCTTGTGTCCGCTGGCCTTCAGGACTCCTATCATTTCCTCGTCCAGACCATCGATTCTCAGGGACGAAACTGAAACCTTCCCACCACTCTCCAGGATATGGCGCGACAGTTCACCGATTCCCCCGTAATCGGAAACCGCCGCTCCGACCAGACCCAGCTTGCTCCGCTGTTCCAGTCCATGAGCGACATCTTTTTTCAGACTCTCCAGGGAACGCTGCCGATATGGAAGGTAAATATATCCCGCGGCACAGAACCGGCATCCACGCGGACAACCACGGGACAATTCGATCAGGTACATATCGGAGAATTCTGTTCCGGGAGAGAGAATAACCGAAGTCGCTGCCGAACGGTCGAGGTCCGGATTCCAAACGCGCTTTACCCTTCGCGGGGCTCCATGGAAAGAATCGATGGAAACGACTCTCTCACCGTCATAAATTATCGAATAGAAGCGTGGCACATAAATTCCGGGTAATTGCGCCGCCTTCTCCAAAAGGAGGGTGCGCTCGGGAACGGATTCTTCACATGCCAGATCGAGGAATGGTTCTATTAATGTCTCACCTTCGCCAATACAGATCAGATCCATGAAATCAGCTACCGGTTCGGGATTGAGAGTCAGCGCTGCTCCACCCGCGATTACCAGGGGATTTTCTTCACTGCGGTCGGCAGCAAAGGCGGGAATGCCGGCAAGATCGAAGATTGCCGGTATATTCATGTAATCGTTTTCGAAAGAAACCGAAAAGGCAATGATATCAAAATCGGCCAGGGGCCTCTGTGACTCGAGAGAAAGAAGTCGGCTTCCCGATTTTTCGTACTCTTTAAGTTCTCCGGGATCGGGAAGAAATGCCCTTTCACACAGGACTTCCGGAAAAGAATTGAATAGCCCGTAAATAGTCTGAAAACCGAGATTGCTCATGGCAACCGCATAACGATTCGGGTATACGAGGCACACTGTGAGCTTGCCGCCCCATTTTCCGGCGACGGTTCCCGACTCTAAGGCGAGGGTTTTCCGATATTTCTCTATGATTTTCCACGACATAAGAAAAAAGTAGCATGGTTGGCGATTGTTTGGAAGGGAAAAAAACCCGGCCTTCCCGTGGAGGGGGACTTAGGAAGGCCGGGGAAATGAAAGCTTTGTAAAAACGGCGTATGCCGCCGGTTGACCAAAATGAGACAGGTCGACCGCTTCCCGGTCCGCACAAAAGGCAGACCGGCTCTGAGCCAGTTACCGGAGAGACACTCCCCCTTTTTAATCGACCGATTTGCGGAGGAATGTAGGAATGTCGTACTGGTCGTCATCTTCCGAGAAGAAGCCGCGCTGCTGCCTGGACATGAGGTCCTGCTGCTGCTTCTGCCGACGGATGAATGCCGGAATTTCACGGTTTATTTCATTTTTTTCCGCAATCTGGGCAACGTTGTTTTTCAGGTCCTTTTTGTTTTTTTCCAGGTCGAAACGGTCGCCGAAGCCGGTGGCTATGGCAGTGATCTTAACCATGTCACCGAGGTTTTCATCAATCACCAGACCAACGATGATATTGGCGTCTTCATGGACCTTTTCATGAATAATGCGACTTGCAGCGTCGAATTCGTCCATTGTCATGTTCGAAGATCCGGAAATGTTCACCAGGACACCCTTTGCCCCCGAGATGTCTATGTCCTCAAGAAGCGGACTGGAAATGGCCTTGGTCGCAGCTTCTACGGCCCTGTTGTCGCCGGAGGCGATGCCGATCCCCATCATGGCCATGCCTCTTTCGCTCATGATTGCCTTGACATCGGCGAAGTCGACATTGATCAGACCGGAAGTAGTAATCAGATCGGAAATTCCCTGTACCGCCTGGCGGAGAACATCATCCGAAGGCTTGAAGGCGTCCAGTATGGACATCGACTTGCCCGCAAGGCCTAGGAGCCGGTCATTGGGGATGACGATCAGGGAGTCCACGTGTTTCTTGAGTTCGGAAACCCCGTATTCTGCCTTTGCAAGACGCTGTTTCCCTTCACGGGTAAAAGGCTTGGTAACAACTCCGACAGTAAGTGCGCCCAGTTCCTTGGCCACATCGGCGATGACAGGGGCCGCGCCGGTTCCGGTTCCGCCTCCGAGGCCCGCAGCCACAAACACCATATCGGCGCCGCTCAGAACTTCCGCCATGCGTTCACGGTCTTCAAGGGCAGCTTCTTTCCCCATGTCAGGGTTTGCGCCGGCTCCGAGCCCCTTGGTAGACTGTCCGCCGATCTGAATCTTCACCGGCGCCTTGGACATGCGCAAAGCCTGAACGTCGGTATTTGCCACAATGAAATCTACCCCATGGATGTTGCACGTAATCATCGTGTTTACTGCGTTGCCTCCACCGCCTCCAACCCCGATAACCTTGATCTTCGCGCTCTGGTCAATGCTTTCATCAAATTCGAACATGTTGAGCCCCCTTTTTTGTAATCTCATTCACTAAATGGAATTAGAAAAATTCTCCGAACCATTCCTTCATTCTTCTCGCCACACGCCGGAAAACGTTGTCATCAGACTGTACTGTCGGAAATTCCCGGATCCCCATATTCTTGCTTCCGTATACCACCAGGCCGACTCCTGTTGCATATACCGGTGAATTGACCACATCCACGAGACCGCCAATGTTCTGCGGCAGCCCCCGTCGCACCGGCAGATTGAAAACCTGCTCGGCCAGTTCCGGCGACCCCTCGAGTATGGATGTCCCACCGGTAAGAACAACTCCGGAAGCGATCCTGTCTTCATACCCCGACTTCATGATTTCCCTGTTAACCAGGGTAAAAATCTCTTCCATCCGCGGCTCCAGGATTTCGGCAAGAAGCTGCCGGGAAAGTACACGCGGTTTTCTGCCACCGACACTGGGTACTTCGATGGTCTCGTCTTTTCCCACCAGGGAAGAGAAGCAGCACCCGTATTTCTGTTTGATCTTTTCCGCCTCTGCCATGGGTGTGCGAAGTCCCACGGCAATATCGTTGGTAAGATGATTGCCTCCCAGTGACAACACTGATGTATGCTTTATGGCACCATCGACAAAAATGGCTATATCGGTTGTCCCGCCACCTATATCCACCAGTGCAACCCCGATCTCTTTCTCTTCCGCGGAGATCACCGCCTCTGAAGAGGCAAGCTGTTCCAGGACGATATCAGCCACATCAAGCCCGCCCCTGTTGCAGGATTTGATGATATTCTGGGCACTGGCCACCGCACCGGTGACGATATGAACCTTGGCTTCCAGTCGCACGCCACTCATTCCCAGCGGTTCGCGGATACCGTCCTGGTCATCGATGATGAATTCCTGCGGGAGGATGTGAATCACCTCGCGGTCCATGGGAATAGCTATGGCCTTGGCCGCGTCGATTACCCTGCGAATATCGTCGGACGTTACTTCCCGGTTCTTTATGGCTATAACACCCTGGGAGTTGAAACCCTTGATATGACCACCTGCAATTCCGGCATAGACCGATTTTATTTCACAGCCGGCCATCAATTCCGCTTCATCTACTGCCTTTTTGATGGAAGCAACGGTGGTTTCGATGTTTATGACCACTCCCTTGCGCAACCCGCGTGAAGGGCTGCTGCCGATACCGACGATATCGACACCGTCTTCGGTAATGCTCCCCACGATGGCGCATATCTTGGTAGTACCGATATCAAGTCCTACAATCAGATTCTCCCGTTTGTTAGACATGTTTCCCCCCCTTCACGATCAAACTTTTTTTACGACAATTTTATCATTG
Source organism: uncultured delta proteobacterium (assembly GCA_963815135.1). GTDB lineage: Bacteria > Desulfobacterota > Desulfuromonadia > Geobacterales > Geobacteraceae > CAIWTU01. Next base: position 219,778 of record CAWFFO010000007.1, on the reverse strand, counting down.
TAGTTCAGATCAATATATTCCAAAGTCGGCAACTGTGCGGACAAATCCTTGAATATCCTTGAGAGCCTGGCAAGTTTTTCCGGGAAACAGTCTTTGCCGAGCATTACAGGGATGCCGCCCCGTGCTGTAAACAGGGTGTAGCCGTACCCCTTATCCACATGTATTTCGGAGATATCCTCCAGTTTGAAAACCGTTCCCGTCCGAAGCAGGTCCTCAATTTCAAGCGCAGTTTTCAGCATGGTTCCACAGCCGGTTGGGTCTTTGGACAGGTCATCTTCACTTATGCCCGTTATCACCGGAAAATCCAGATTATCCCCCCGGCTGAGAGGTTTGAAGATTTCTCCATTCCGGTCAAGATAGTAGAGATAACCCATATTGACAATGGCCGCCGGCTTCCATTCAGTCACATCCAGAGACAGAGTCCTGGGGAAATAGCGTGTTACCCTTACCTTTTGCACCCACGGATTTTTCTTTACGTGCTCGGCAACCTGCGAAAGATCCAGATGAAGCATCGCATCGCCCGGTTTCACACCCGCCAGGGCTATAACTTCATCACGACTCAACCGTTGCACCCCGGAAACCCGGATTTTTTCAAGCCTGAGAAATGTGGTTCGGGCAATCAATTCATATCCTTCAAAACAGACACCGGCAACAATCCCCGCAAGGGCGAAGAATACGGCTACCTTTGCGGCTTTTTTCAGAAACCTCCGATAATTAGCGGGCCTTCGTGTCTTCTTCTCTTTTTTCGGCCTGTTTCTGTTTTTCAGCCTCTGCTTTTTCTGGTTCAGGTCTCTCATATCGCCCCGGGGATATAAATCCTATCTAGCCGCCTATTTTCAATGAAGCTGAAAGCAGAATTCTCTCAACCAGGTCCTCGAAACCGATGCCGCAACCTTGGGCAATTTCCGGCAAGAGACTTGTCGCGGTCATTCCGGGAAGGGTATTTACCTCCAGGACGAAACATTCCTCCTGCTCGGTAACCAGCAGGTCTACCCTGCTGTAATCGCTGCATCCCAACGCCCTGTGCGCGGCAAGTCCGGTTTCCAGTGCTTGTCTGTAGAGATCTTCCTTAAGCCGGGCGGGGTAGATATGCTCGGCTTTTCCACTCGTGTATTTCGCCTCGAAGTCATAAAATTCGTTCAGCGGGACTATCTCAATGGCACCCATCGCCCGGTCGGCCAGGATTCCCACCTGAATTTCTCGGGCTTCGATAAACTGTTCAACCAAAATCTCCCGGTCGTAGGCAAACGCCAGATCAAGTGCCGGTCCGATCTTATCGGCTGTCTTTACGATACTGATCCCGACCGAAGACCCTTCCTGGGACGGCTTGACCACTACCGGCAACGTGAAACCCGTAGTCGCCGTGTCAAGGGTTTCGCCCCTGCGTAGAACGGTGTAAGGAGCAACCTTCAGACCTGCCGCCCGAAAAGCGGCTTTAGCGTAGATCTTGTTCAGGGCAAGGGCGCTGGCCAACACCCCTGACCCGGTATAGGGAATGTCCATCAGCTCCAGAAGTCCCTGTATTGCCCCATCCTCACCATACCGTCCATGCAGGGCAATAAAAGCGATTTCTACCTGCTCACGCGCCAACACCCGGGAAATATCACGATTCACATCTATAGCCAAGGCATTGTATCCCCTGGATAACAGAGCCTGGTGAACGGCCGAGCCGCTCTTCAGCGACACCTCGCGCTCCTCGGAAAGGCCGCCCATCAGAACAGCCGTTTTCTTTGTCTTTAATTCTTCTTTTGTCATGTTTATCTCATCAGAAACCCTTTTTGCAAAGGGGAAATTATAGTGAATTGTGTATCTTATTCCACTCCGACAATTTTTACTTCTTCCTCAAGGAGAATGCCTGTCCTTTTTCTGACCTCACTTTTTATGTGTGCCGAAAGTTCAATAAAATCAGAAGACTTAGCTCCGCCCCGGTTGATCAGGAAATTGGTGTGTACCTCTGATACCTGAGCACCCCCGATGCTGTATCCCCGGAGTCCGGCTTCATCTATAAGACGCCAGGCGGCCTTCTCCGGTGGATTCCTGAAAAATGATCCCGCATTGGGAAAACCGACCTTTTGTGTTATCAGGCGCTGTTCTTTAAATTCCCTGATCCGCTCCCCGATAACCTCCCGGCTTTCCTTCTCCAGGCTGAAGGAAGCCCCGAGGATTATTTCGCCCGGTATCAGTTTCAGAAAACGATACCCGAATTCCAGTTCCCTTTTCTTTCTGGTCGTAATAATCCCTGACTTAAGGGTGCCGAGCGATTGCAATCGGTCAGTGATCGAATGACCTCCGGCTCCGGCGTTCATGGCAACCGTGCCTCCCAGTCTGCCGGGTATTCCAACCAGGAATTCTAGGCCTGTCAGCCCGTTTTCCATGGCAAAAGCGACGAGAGCCCCGTTTTCAACTCCAGCCTCGGCATAGATGGTATCGGCATCGGTTCGCTCCAAACTGTTCAATTCTGACAGCGATATAACCACGCCCCGGAATCCGCCGTCCCTGACTAGCAGATTGGAACCCCCGCCAGTCACCAGGCAGGTTACCCCTTTTTCGCCAAGAAACACCACCAGTCGCCGAAGATCATCAAGATCCTCGGGCACGGCAAAACAGTCTGCCGGACCACCCGTCCTGAGAGATGTATGGAGCGACATCGGTTCGTCAAATAGAAGCTTGCCCCGCAACAGACTCTTCAATACGGAACGGAATTCGATTGTCAAAGAGCTCCCCCGAGCCTTTTCAGCAGATCTTCTCCTGTCTGCCAGATATTTCCGGCACCGAGAGTCAGAACGATGTCTCCCGGTTCCAGTACCTGCAGGAGATGATCGTTCACGGCCTCCCTGTCCGGGATATATGTCACATCCTTCTGGCCATGCTTCTTAATGCTATTACTCAGATTTTCCGAGTTAACCCCTTCAATAGGCTTTTCACCAGCCGGGTAGATATCTGTCATGACCAGGACGTCGGCATCGTAAAAGGACTTCACGAACTCGTCGAAGAGTTCCTTGGTCCTTGTATAGCGGTGGGGCTGGAAAAGCACCACCAGACGCCGGTTCCACCCCGCCTTCGCCGCCGCTAATGTGGCTCTTATCTCGGTGGGATGATGACCATAATCGTCGACCACCATAACGCCGTTGATCTCGCCTTTTATCTGGAAGCGGCGTCCCACTCCGCCGAACGCATTGAAACCCTCACGGATTTTATCGAAGGGTATGCCGAGTTCCATTGCCACGGCTATCGTGGCAAGAGCGTTCAGAACGTTGTGGGCACCCGGCATAGGGATATTAATCTCACCCAGGCATTCCCCCCGGTAGTAGACCGTAAATGAGATATTGTTGCCTGACATCACGATGTCTGCGGCCCTGAAATCGGTCTGGGCGCTCAGTCCATAGGTAACAAAACGCTTTTTAACTTCGGGAATTATATCCGCCACGTTGCCGTTGTCCAGGCAGAGCACCGCGAGGCCATAGAAGGGAACCTTGTTGATGAATTCCACGAAGGTAGACTTGATCTCATCAATACCGCTGTAAAAATCCAGGTGATCGGCGTCGATATTGGTGACCACGGCAATTGTCGGCGAAAGCTTTAGAAAAGAACCGTCCGATTCATCGGCCTCGGCCACCAGAAACTTGCCCTGACCCAGCTTTGCATTGCTGCCGATGGAGTTGAGTTTGCCGCCGATTACTATTGTCGGATCGATGCCGGCATATCCCAGGATGGTGGAAATCATCGAGGTAGTAGTTGTCTTGCCATGGGTTCCGGCGATGGCTATGCCGTATTTCATGCGCATAAGTTCGGCCAGCATCTCCGCACGCGGAATTACGGGGATCAGCAGCTCTTTCGCTTCAATAACTTCCGGATTGTCATCATGGACGGCGCTGGATATGACTACCACGTCGACACCCGCGACATTTTCCCTGGCATGGCCGTAAAATATTTCACCACCAAGCGTCGAGAGACGTTCTGTTATCTCGGATTTACGAAGGTCCGAACCGGACACCTTGTATCCCAGGTTAAGCAGCACTTCGGCTATCCCGCTCATGCCGATACCGCCGATTCCCACAAAATGTATTTTTTCTATCTTCCCGTACATATGACCTTCCTGGCCGCTGTCAACCACCCGCCGGCTTATCACTTTTTCCTTTTGCTAGTTGCCGGCAGCCGGATGTGGCCTTTTTTCTGCCAACATTTCATCAACGATTATTTTCGCCGCATCGGGCCTCGCCAGATTTCTGGCGCACTTTCCGACAATTTTCAGTTTTTCCTTGTCACCCATCAGTTCACGGATCATATTGCCCAGACGCTCACCGGTCAAATCCCTGTTCAGCAGCATGAAGCCCGCCCCTTTTTCCACCAGGGCCTGTGCGTTTTTTCTCTGGTGATCGTCTGTAGCGAAAGGAAACGGAATGAAAATGCACGCCTTGCCGCAGGCGGTAACCTCGGCCAGGGTCGTTGCTCCAGCCCTGCAGATTACAAGGTCCGCCCGGTGATATTCATCGGCCATGTTATGGATGAATGGAAGGACCTCGGCGGCAAAATCAATTTTCCGGTAGCGCTCTTTCACTTCTTCAAGATCATTTATTCCCGTTTGATGGGTAATGGACAGTTTTCTTTTCAAGTCACCCAGAAAGGACAACGCATCAACCATCGCCAAATTTATACTGTGCGCACCGGCGCTTCCTCCGAATACAAGCAGCCGGAACTTTCCCGGGTCAGCGTGTTCCGAGCCTTCCGACCGGACATCTTTAAGAATCTGCCTGCGGAGCGGATTGCCGGTCAGCACCGATTTGCCCGCAGGAAAAGACCTTTTCGATTCTTCAAAAGATATGAACACCTTTTCCGCAAATCGGGCCAGAAATTTGTTGGTAATGCCGGGCAAGGCGTTTTGCTCGTGTATGAACTGCCTGCAAGTCGAGTTCAAGGCTGCAAGCACCACCGGGCCGGATGCGTAACCACCGACTCCCAGCACGATATCAGGGCGAAACGATTCGAGGAGCCTTTTTGACTGAAAATAACTCTTCATCAACATTACAATCCCTTTTACCTGCTCAATAAGGCTTTTCCTTCTCATCCCGGTCACGGAAATGAATTCCAGAGGGTATCCCAGCCCTGGCAGAACCCTCGCCTCGATACCATTCCGCGTTCCGATAAAAAGGACCTCGTTGGCCTCGTTCCGGGCTAGAAATTCCTCGGCTACTGCAATCCCGGGAAAGAGGTGCCCGCCGGTGCCTCCACCGGCTATAACGAGCCTCATTTGCTCACCCTTACCCGTGACGATATGTTCAGCAGTATCCCCACTGCGAACAGGGTTATTATCAACGAACTGCCGCCGTAACTGACAAAGGGAAGTGCCAGCCCCTTGGTCGGGAAAATTCCGGTAACTACGGCAATATTTACAAACGCCTCAAGACCGATAAGGGTAGTTATGCCGAAGGCAAGCGACCTGCCGAAATTGTCCTCTGCATATATGGCGACCCGGATGCCGCGTTGTACCAGCAGGAAAAACATGGCCGCTATCACCATGACACCGACAAACCCCAGTTCTTCGCCGACGACGGAAAAGATGAAATCGGTGTGGGCTTCAGGCAGAAAGAAGAGCTTCTGCCTCCCTTCTCCGAGACCAAGACCGAAAATCCCCCCGGTTCCGACTGCTATCCAGGACTGGATAATCTGGAAACCGGTATTGGTCGGATCTTCCCATGGGTTCAGGAAGGCCATGATCCGTCTGCGTCGATAATCAACATGCATGACCGCATAGTACAGAAAAGGAAGCGCCATGAGGATCATGGAAACTATGTACGACAGCCTCGTTCCGGCGACAAACAGCATAGCCATGGCGACAGCGCCCAGGGTAAGCGATGATCCCAGATCCGGCTGTTTGAGGAGGAGAAGGAGCATTACAGCCAGAACAACCATATACGGCAGAAAACCGGTGGAAAAGAACCTCACCTTATCCTGCTTTTTCTCCAGCGAGTACGCCATATACATGATAAAGCCGAGCTTAGCCATTTCCGACGGCTGCAGGGAGAAGCCCGGCAGCCGTATCCAGCGGGAGGAACCGCCGGCACTTCCGCCAATACCCGGTATCAACACCAATACAAGCAGGCCAAGGCAAACGAGAAGTATCGGGACAGCGGCCTTGCGCCAGAAATTGTAATCAATTTTCATGGATACCGCCATCGCGGCAAAACCGATAACGGCAAAGAGTCCCTGGCGTTTGAGAAAATAAAATCCGTCATGGTATTTCTTGGTAGCCATGATGGAGGATGCGGAATAGACCATGACCACACCGAAACTGGTCAGTGCAACCGCCATCAGGACGATTATCAGATCATATCCTTCAGCTTTGTTTCATGCACTTCATCCCGGGCGTTTGCGCGACCAGTGCTGACGAACCGTTCCCCTCTCCTCGTAATTTCTGAACATGTCGAAACTGGAACATGCGGGAGAAAACAGAACCACCCCGCCGGGTTCGGTCAGACGCCCGGCAAGTGACACTGCCTCTTCCAGGGAATCAGCCTTGTGCGTATCGGTCAGGGCACCGAGGGATCATCAGATCTCGCTTTCGGCCTCGCCAAGAGAATCAGGTGTGCGGACCCGCTCCCGCACAAGTGCGGACAATGGAGAGTAATCCCCACCTTTATCCTTTCCGCCGGCAATCAAGTGACGTTTCCCGTAAAACTCTCCAGAGACTTGACCACGCTCCCAACATTGGTCCCTTTGCTGTCATTGTACCAGGCGTACACTTTCATCTCTTCGACCAGTTCCATCCGTGGTGGAGCCCGGGGAATTCTCCAGGCCGCCTGGCGCATTCCGCGTCACACCCCGCCAGAATTGTTGACGCCAGTGCCGCCATGATATTTTCAATATTGTGCGCCCCCTTGAGCTCAGAAAGATCGGTCGGAAATTCTTCCCTTTTCCCCCTCCCAGCGCAAGGTTATGCAACCGTTCGATGGTAAATATGCCCTTTTCGAGCCCGCTACCGGCTAATGGGACGATGCGCGCCTTAAGTTTATCAGCAAGGCGGCAACTATCGGGTCATCCATATTGAGGATTGCAAAGTCCTCGGCAGTCTGGTTTTCGAATATCCGTGACCTTGGCGTCGATGTAATCCCTGATATGACGCATAACGGTCCAGATGATCCTCGGTTATATTCAACAGAACCGCCACCCGCGGACGGAATTCGACAATTCCCTTCCAGCTGGAAAGAACTTATTTCGGCGACCACGTAATCGACCTTTTCACCTGAAGTAACCTGGTCAATCAGCGGCTTGCCGATATTGCCCGCCGATAAAGGCCTGAAAACCGCAGTCACTGAAAATTTCGCCGATCAAGGTAGTGGTGGTCGTTTTCCCATTGGTGCCGGTAATCGCCACAATCGGCGCATCGATGAATGCACTGGCGAGCTCGATTTCGCTTATTACCGGTTTACCCTGTTTGCGGGCATAAACCAGCGGAGAGATATCCATCGGCACGCCGGGACTCACGACAATCAAATCAGCGGTAAGGAACAGACCATTGCTGTGGCCGCCAAGCTCGAAAGTTTATCGGCAGACCGTTCAGTTTTGCGATTAATGAAGCAAGCTCCGCATCACCTTTCATGTCGGTGACGGTAACGACAGCGCCCCGTTCCGCGAGAAAACGGGCGACCGAAGCGCCGGTCCGGGCCAGTCCCACTACCAGTATTTTTTTATCCTTTAAATCCATTCAGAACCGCCGCTATCCGCTGGCATCCAGCCTTCCGGCTTTTGATTTTGATTTTATACAGACTGCAAGCAACCAACTGCCTGCGGCTGACTTTATCTTATCTTCAGCGTTGATATCGCAACCAGCGCCAGGATAATGGTTATAATCCAGAATCGGACAATGATCTTCGGTTCAGCAACCCCTTTAAGCTCGAAATGATGATGAATGGGCGCCATGCGGAATATTCGCTTGCCCCTGTATTTGTATGAGCCGACCTGAAAAATTACAGAGAGCGCTTCGATGACGAATATCCCCCCGACAATTACCAGCAGTATTTCCTGCTTGGTGATGATCGCCAACGCTCCAAGTCCGCCTCCGAGGGGCAGCGACCCGACGTCACCCATGAAGACCTCCGCCGGATAAGCATTATACCAGAGGAAACCGAGACCCGCTCCCGCCATGGCCCCGCAGAGGACCGAGAGTTCACCTGCCCCCGGCACATACTGAATCTGCAGGTAGTCAGCGAGCTTGACATTGCCGGCGATATAGGCAAAAAGCATGAAAGTGCCGGCATTAATGGCCACCGGTCCGATGGCAAGACCATCCAGTCCGTCGGTAAGGTTGACTGCATTGCTGGCACAGACAATTACCAGTGCCGTAAACAATATGTAAAATACTCCAAGGTGCGGACGGATGTTCTTGAAAAAAGGAATGGTTACTTCCGTCGAAAAGCCCGGTGTATAAAAAAGCACCAGGCCGACTGCCAGCCCGACAAGCGTCTGCCAGAAGAGTTTCTGTCGCGGAGTCACTCCTTTCGGGTTCTTTTCCACGACCTTTTTGTAATCGTCGATAAAACCGAGCAGACCGTAACCGATGATGACAAACAGAACCAGCCATATATACCTGTTCGCCAAGTCCGCCCAGAGAAGCGTTGGAATAACTGTCGCCAACAGTATCAAGGCTCCACCCATAGTCGGCGTACCCTGTTTTTTCAGGTGCGACTCCGGACCGTCGGTCCTGATTACCTGGGTCATCTGGATCGACTGCAGCTTTCGGATAATCCAGGGGCCGAGAAGAAAGGAAACGAACAGGGCGGTAATTACCGCATAAATTGTCCTGAATGTCAGGTATTTGAATACATTCAGAAAATGAAATGTCGAGGCAAGAGGATAAAGGAGATGATAAATCATCAGGCAACGGCCCCTTTCACTATACCGGCATTCCACCTGGTCCTGATTCCTTCAGCAATTGTTTCCATCTTCATTCCGCGAGACCCCTTTACCAGGATATAATCGCCACATTCAATTGTCTTGAACAATTGTTCCAATATTTCCTGCTGTTCCTGAACCCTGAAAACCATATCCGGTGCAAGTCCGCCTTTTATCGCACCCCTGGCCACCGCTTCAGACATTTCTCCGATGACGAAAAGCCTTTCAACGCAAGATGCAGCCAACCTTCCCGTTTCCTCGTGCGCCTCGATGGAGGAATCGCCAAGTTCCAGCATGTCCCCGAGAACAGCTATGGCACGGCATTCTTTCTTGATATCGCGCAAAGTTGAAAGCGCGGCTTTCATCGAACCCGGATTTGCATTATAGCTGTCATCGATGAGGATGATCCCATCAATTTCTTCCAGGGAAAACCGTTTATCGAAGGGAGAAAAAGCCTCCAGTCCCGCCCGTATCTCCCCGGAATCCATACCCATTGCAAATGCTACCGCAGAAGCCGCAAGAGCATTATAGACATTGTGGACTCCGAACGCCCGCAACTCCACCGGAAGTTCGCTGCCGGGCAGACGGAGACTAAAACTCTGGCCCATTTTGCCCAGGTTCTCGATATTTTCCGCGCAGACATCCGCATTACCCAGACCGAATGAGAGTCTGGCAACCCCGCCTGGCGAAGGGCAGCGGGAAATAAGGGGATCATCTGCGTTGAAAATGGCGGTTCCGTTCTTTTCGAGTCGCAGGAACAGTTCGCCCTTGGCCCTGGCAACGGTCTCGACAGTACCGAGAGTCTCAAGGTGAGCTGGCAGGGCATTTGTTATAACGCCGATATCGGGTTTTGCGATTTCCGCCAGCCGGTCGATTTCACCCAGCTCACTCATTCCCATCTCCAGAACCGCCCATTTGTGCTCACTATTCAACTGCAGCAGCATTTTCGGCAATCCGATCAGGTTATTCAGATTACCGCAGGTTTTTAATCCCGCTCCCCTGGCTGCCAGGATTGATGCAAGCATTTCCTTGGTTGTAGTCTTGCCGTTACTGCCGGTAACCCCGATGACCGGCAGCGAAAACCGCGATCGATGAAAAGCCGCCAGGTCTCCAAGAGCACGCACTGTATCGGCAACGGATATAATGCAGGAATTTTCTGGAGTATCTTGTCCCGCTAGCCAGGAGTGTTCCACAATGAACACCCTGACACCACGCGCAGCGACGGCATGAATAAAATCGTGGCCGTCGAAACGATCTCCTCTCAGTGCGACGAACACATCTTCGGAAACCACGGTCCGCGAATCCGTGGAGACGCCGGATACCGATCCTTCAATATTCCCGAATCCGGTGCCTCGGGTCGCCTGAATTAGCTCCGCATAGGTAAACATCCGCAATTAACCTCAAAATCAAAATCACCAGGAAAAGGATCACCAATAGCTTAATCAACCCGGGAGAGTTTCTGGTCGGCAATGCCGGCAGAACCCAGGTTTAACATTCCAGCAAGGCCTTTGCCGCTTCCTCCCTGTCATCAAAATGAAGCCTTTCATTGCCGATGATCTGGTAATCCTCGTGTCCCTTGCCTGCGATGAGCACGATATCGCCAGGAAGAGCTATCCGGACAGCAAGGCGGATCGCCTCTCTCCTGGATTCCACAACAATGAAACCCTTTTCTCCGAAGCCTGCCGGAAGCACCCCTTCGGAGTATTCTTTTATTCCCAGGGAAGCTAATCCTGTCAATATCTCCCGGATTATTTCCGACGGAATTTCGCTGCGGGGATTGTCGGAGGTCACAATAGCCATATCACTGTATCGACCGGCAATTTCACCCATTATGGGTCTTTTGCCGCGATCCCTGTCGCCCCCGCAGCCAAAAACCGTTATGATCCGCGCCGAGGCGATTTCACGGAGAGTTTTGAGAACATTTTCAAGGGCGTCTCCGGTATGTGCGTAATCTACCAGAACCGTAATACCCTTGTCATTGTCAATGCGCTCGAGCCTCCCGGCAACCTGATCATGTCCGCCTATGCCGTCGCGGACCGATTCCGGAGACAGATTCATGGCAACAGCCACCGAGACTGCAGCCAGAATATTGTAAAGATTGAAACGTCCCAGCAGCCTTGAATGTAATTCAGCTTCCCACGCCGGCGTCACAAGCACACCGGTGATTCCTGATGTGGAGAACCGCACATCACGCGCGGAAATCATCGCATCCGCTGAAATGCCGTAGGTCAGTACCGGACATTTCGCGGCAGCCGCAATCATGCTTCCGTATGGGTCATCGATATTGACTGCCGCATGCCGGACAGGCTTTATCCGGTCGGCCACCAGCAATTCGGTGAAAAACCGTTTTTTGCTTTCCAGATAGGAATCCATGTCTTTATGGTAATCGAGATGGTCACGGGTAAGATTGGAGAATACGCCTATATCGAACCGGCATCCATCTACTCGTCGCTGATCGAGGGCATGAGAAGAAACTTCCATGACCACCCCTTTGGCTCCCAGGTCAACGAGTTCCCTAAGAATTTTCTGCAATTCCACAGACTCGGGCGTGGTATGGGGGGCGGGTATAATATTGTCAGCAAAGCGATACTGGATAGTTCCCAGAACCGCGGCGGGGATGCCGGCTTTCCGCAGGATCGACTCGACAAGATATGTGGTTGTGGTTTTACCGTTTGTGCCTGTGATGCCAATCAAAGGCACGGCATCCGTGGGGTACCCGAAAAATGCTGTCGCCATCCCGGACATGGCCAGTCTTGCATCCCTTACCTGGACGAAAGGTATGTCCGAAGGCGCATACGACTTGTCTTCAAGGACAATTGCGCCCGCGCCGGCTTTCACTGCCGTTTCAATAAAGCGATGTCCGTCTGCCGCGACACCTTTCAGGGCAAAGAACAGTCCCCCTTTCTTTACCATGCGGGAATCATAGTAAAGACCGGTTATCTCCGTCCCGGTGTCTCCGCTAACAAGCAGAGGAGCATTTATTGAATCCAGTAATTTTGAAAGTAGCATTCTAAGACCCAATCAAGATTAGGAATATCCGTTTCTGCCTATGTTTCACTTTAATCATGCTGAAGGGGCAAACTTAACCCAAACTTTATCTGCGGGAAGTATTTTTTTGCCCGGCCGAGGATTCTGCTCAATAGCCCGGCCGCTTCCGATCAGCTTTACGTTCAGATCGTTCTTGCCCATAATTCTCAGCACCTGGCGCATGCTCATCCCCTGGAAGTCGGGCATAACCGGACCTCCCCCGGAGTCAGGTTCGCTCTCTTCATCAGCAATAACAGGGGCCGGATCATTTTCAGGAGTTTTGGCCTCGACCGTATTCTTTGGCTTGTTTTTTGGAGCTTTAGTCGGCAATACTTTCAGATAACAGAGACTCTGCAATGCTATTTCGCTGAACGCGGGAGCGGCCACTATACCCCCATAGGAACTCGTTTTGGGTTCATCAATAACCACCAGAATTGTCAACCTCGGGTGCTCCGCAGGCACGAAACCGATAAAGGAACCGATCCTTTTGCTCGCTGAATAGGCCCTGGTGAGAGGATCGACTTTCTGTGCGGTTCCTGTTTTTCCGGCAACATCATATCCTTCGACATCGGCTTTTACGCCTGTTCCGCCTTCATCGGTGACACCCTCCATCATTCGTGTGACCGTTTGCGCGGTCTGCGGAGAAATCACTTTCCTTTGTATCTGGGGCGAAAATTGTTGCAGAACATTTCCATTATCGTCGGTTATCCTGTCGATGATATACGGTTTCATCAGATAACCGCCATTGGCTATGGCTGAAACCGCAGTTGCGAGCTGAATTGCCGTTACGGAAACCCCCTGGCCAAAGGATATGGTGGCAAGGTCAATTCCGTACCAATGCTTCCAGTTTTTCAGGATGCCCTCGGTTTCCCCGGGAAGTTCAATCCCCGTTGTACTGCCGAAACCGAAGTCTTTCAGATAGCTGTAGAGTTTCTGCGGGCCCAGTCTTGCACCGATTTTAGCAGCCCCAATATTACTGGAATATTTCAGGATATCCGAAACTCCCAGGGACCCGTATTTATGCGTATCATGAATGGTCCTGCCACCGATTGAATAACTACCGTTTTCGCAATTGAACCAATCCCTGGCGCTTATCGCTTTTGTTTCGAGGGCGGAGGATATCAGAAAAATTTTCATCGTCGAGCCCGGCTCGAATGAGTCCGCAACAACCCGGTCACGCAAATTCTGTGAAGGGTAGCGGCTGAAAGCGTTGGGATTGTACGTCGGATAATTCGCCAGGGCCAGAACCTTTCCGGTTTGCGGTTCCATGACCACTGCCATACCTGCATTGGCACGGTTGTCTACAACCGCCTTCGCAAGTTCTTTTTCAGCAATATACTGGATATTTTTGTCAAGCGTCAGGACAAGATTTGCTCCCCGGGATGACTTCTTGATGACCGTTCCCTTTAACGCTATATTGCGTCCCAGAGCATCGCGCTCCATGACCATATAACCGGTATTCCCCAGCAGCATGGAGTTGTATTTGAGTTCAATTCCGTCGAGTCCCTGGGGATCAAGACCGGTGAAACCCAGTACATGTGCAGCTATTTCAGAATTCGGATAATATCTTTTGGTTTCCTTGACAAAGCCGATCCCATCCAAATCAAGTGCCTTGATCCTGGCAACCATATCCGGAGCAATAAGACGACGCATCCAGACAAAGTTCTTACCTCTCTTCAGCTTCTTCTCCAGCATATCGGTGGAGACATTCAGAATCGGCGACAGTTTCGCTGCAGTTTCACTGATATTGGAAATCCTGTCGGGCTCGGCAAAACAGGAACTCATTTCGATGGATACAGCCATTGCGGAACCGGTACAATCATAAATAGTTCCCCTGTCCGGAGTCAGAGGAACTATTTTCTGCTGCTGCCTGTCAGCAAGCTTTGTCCATTCATCCTTTTTAATAATTTGCAGATAAAACGACCTGGCGGCTACCACAGCGAAAAAGAGTACGAAAAAGGCCCCTAATATGCGTATACGGACCCTGGCCCACTTTTCCCGCTTGTCTCTCATTTTACGACAATCACCTGTTGATCATCGGGAAGCGCCATTCCAAGCTCACCTTTTGCCAGCATTTCTATTCTCGCGGGATTTTTTAAAGAAGCCACTTCCAGACGAAGCCTGTTTTTTTCCTGCTCGCATTCTTTCAGGGTCCTGGTGGAATTGGCTATCTGAAGATTCAAATCCACAACCTTTACCCGGGACCAGACATGGAAAAGAGATACGAGCATGAGCAGTACTGTGACAATTATCAGATACGGGAAGAGATCCCATCGCTGGGAGACAGCCGGCTCGACTCTTCTCGGAGTTGCCACCTTGGTATATTCGGCCCTGACTGTAGACATGTTAAATCCTCTCTGTACTAGAGTTTCTCAGCAACCCTGAGCTTGGCGCTGCGCGACCTCGGGTTCGACTCAATCTCTTCATTGCCCGGCAAAACGGGCTTGCCCGTGATAACTTTCAGCTTCGGCACTTTGCCACATACGCAAAGAGGAGCGCTCTTCGGGCAAATGCATCCTTTCGCGAAACTGCGGAAGATATTTTTTACAATCCTGTCCTCGAGTGAGTGAAAAGATATAACTGCAATTCTTCCTCCGCTCCTGAGCATTTCAATACCTTCATTCAACCCCTTTTCAAGGCTTTCAAGCTCATGGTTCACCGCAATACGGAGTGCCTGGAAAGTTCTCGTGGCAGGATGTATACGATCTTCCCACTTTGCGCGCGGGATTGCTCCTTTTATAACATCCACCAACTGTAAAGTGGTTTTCAGAGGGGCAATTCTTCTGGCCTCGACGATGCGCTTTGCAATCCGCACCGCCCAGCGCTCCTCTCCATAGCTTCTGATAATGCCAGCCAGTTCCTTTTCTGACAGATTGTTGACGAGCTCCTCGGCAGTGGCACCGCAAGAAGTGTCCATCCTCATATCAAGAGGTGCGTCCTTCTGAAAACTGAATCCTCTATCTCCCTTGTCCAACTGGTAAGACGAAACCCCAAGGTCCAGCAACAATCCGTCAACAGCATCAATACCCGTTTCTTTCAGTGAACTTTCAAGTTCGGCAAAATTCCGATGGAATAACCTGACCCTGTCTCCATATCTGGAAAGCCTTTCGGCCGCGACTCGAATTGCTTCATCGTCACGGTCAAAACCCAGCAGGATTCCGTCCGGGTCTGACGCTTCGAGTATCTGCCCAGAATGACCTCCACCACCCAATGTGCCATCCACGTAAACGCCACCTGATTTCGGCGCCAGAAAGCGGATTATCTCATCAGACAAAACTGAAACATGATGAAAATTCACTGTCAAAGACCCAGTTGCGCCGAAGCCAGGGTGCCGCTTGGAATATCTTTCTCAGCCTGGTCAAACACCTTGTTCCACTCCTCCAACCCCCAAATCTCGATTTTTTTCCGCATTCCCACGAATACGATATCTCGATCGAGTGTTGCATAGGTTCTAAGGTGCGGCGGAAGCAAAACCCTGCCCTGCTTGTCCGCTGAGCATTCAGTTGCAGGCGCGACAATCAACCGCTTGATGCTGTTAAGCTCGGTCGGGGTCATCCCCGTGCCATTATCTATTCTTTCCTCAATCGACAGCCATTCATTCAAAGGATAAACGGTCAACCCCCGGCAGACAATATTGCCCTCCACGCCAACAGGTATGGAATTAGTGATTATAAACTTATCATCACCAAAGCTTTCCGAAAAAACATCCCGGAACCTGGCCGGCATACTTGTCCGTCCCTTGTTATCAATTGTATTCTGGAAAATTCCTCTGAACATGGCCACCCTGACACTTTTTGCCACACTTTACCACTTTATACCACTTTGTGGTGAAACTATACAAGGCGACAATTGGGTTGTCAAGGCAAATTCCAGCGAAAATAAATAATTTTTCGACGCTTTTTTAGGGAGTTAAGCGCCACTCCGGGAGGGAGAAAACAACATGCTAAGAATTCGGATATTTGCACAATCATTACAGGAAGTTTTGTCACAAAATCCTTTCGGCGGAAAGAAATAACCATCATAAAAATAATTTGCACTCAAATAAACTGACTGGATTCCTCGAATATGAACTATGTGGCAATCTTTCACAGATGTGGCAAATTTCCGATTTAATACCCTGTGGTCTGCCTGTTAGAATCGGGAAATGAGGGTATGAATTTGTTGGATAAATGCCAACAAAAAGATTTCTAAAGTCTTCAGAGTTCCGCTTACTGATACCGGTAGAGGAGGATGGGATAGTTCATTGCCGGAAGAATTACTGCAGAGCGCATTATCTGGCTAACATGACGGAGAGGATTCAAAAAAACGGTGCTGCATCGAAAAACAGATAACAAGCATGGTCCACAATCTGGATAAGAAAACGTAGTCAGTCTCCCTTTCTTCTATCAGGAAACGCAACTACCTTGCCGCTTCCCTTTGTTTTCTGCTCTGTTTTCTTTGCAGGCCCGGTCTCAGGGATATTCTCTTCACCGGCGAGCGGAGAAATGACTTTATCAAGCTTAACCGGGGTCCCGCCCATGGTAAATTGTGCTCCGTTAATCTGGCTTTCTTCAAGTATCCAGGTATATATCTGACAGGGATGAGTCAACACCAGCAGCTTTACCTGCCACCAGCCAGGTTTCACATCAGGGGAAATGTCCTCGATCCTCGCATAGAAAGCAGGCTTATTGTCAATATTGACAAGGACCAGATCATTGCATGCGGTTGCCATTCGAACCTCCGGTAAATTTCGTATTTTATTCTTGGCTAAAAAGAATTCCGCCCTTCTTCGAAGAATTCCTTTCATAGTTGGAAATCAGGCCGTAAGCAAATATGTTGTCGAACAGCTTCTCCATGGCAGAGTATCGGGTATGTAGTTCTCTTTCCATTCCATAGAATTTACTGACTTCCAACAGCGGGAGAAGCGTCTCCAGGCGTTCGCAATTAAATGTGATGCAGTTGAAGGGACGATATTCCGGTTCCATCATACAGCCGGCCCGACCCAGATAGGGGCAGCGACCATTGGAGAAGTCAGGCAAGAACAACCTTTTCCCATCTGAAAGATAGGAAAGAAGATCAGTTACTGTAAAGTGGTATTTTCCGCTGTCGCAGCACCCTCCGTTACAGGCTTTGCAGATCGATTCCCCATCGAGGATCATCGTCAATTTAAAGAGAGACCTTTTCAGAGATTTCATCTCTGCAACGAGGATTGCGATTTTATCCAGAAAATCTCCGGGGAGGACGGCAAATTCGCTTTCAACTGCATCCGTTGCCCTTCTCCAAAGCTCAAAATCAGCAACTTGCACATTTATATGACTACAGGTAAGCAACACTCAAAGATCCCGGTGCGTTATGGTCAATCACAGTTGAAATTATATTGGCCGAAGAAGACCATAAGCCGGGTTCTGTTCCCGCTGCCGGTTACCCGGCTGAACGGGCGATGACCATTCCTCTAGGGCCGCCGTTACCGACGGCCTCAAGCAGCCAACCCGGAAGCGCGGACGGGCAGTCCTTGTACGCCTCCCTATTAGGCCTTGCTCCTGGTGGGGTTTACCTAGCATCCGGCGTCACCGCCGGACCTGGTGAGCTCTTACCTCACCCTTTCACCCTTACCCGCCTTTGCCGAGGCTTCGGCGGGCGGACTTCTCTCTGTGGCACTATCCCTGGAGTCACCCCCGCTGGACGTTATCCAGCACCACGCCCTGTGGAGCCCGGACTTTCCTCCCCCCGCAGATGCTTTCGCAAAGGCGGGCGGCGATCATCTTGTCTACTTCGGCCAAACTCTTGTTATTGCAAACCATCATCCTGTCGCAAAAATAACAACCTTTGGCAATGCGGGCAGGTTACGATATTTTCAGTTTTGTAAAGATTGTTATAAATCTGTGGAGGCAGATTCATGTTGCACCCGAGACAAGATCCGTTTCTGGCTTCCACAACGGCCAAACCCTGCCGTTTTTCCCGGAGCATTGCATAGCGTTTCATAAGAGACGGCTGGATATCGTCCACCATAGATTCCCGGCCTGCAATGTCTGCACTTATGCCGGATTCGATCTCGTCGATTTTCTGCTGTGTTTCCGCCTTGCGGCTATCTATATTCTCTTCAAGGGACTTCAGAGCTTCATCCATTGTGGTGATTTCCGCATTGAGTTCATCGACTCTGGTGATCTTCTGCAGAATTTGTTCTTCCAGCTCAGCCTTTACTTTTTTGGCGGCCGAAACCTCCTTGGATACCGCCTGGTATTCCTTCTGGGTTTTTATTTCCTTCAGACGGACTTCTGATCTGGCGATATTGTCGGTTTCCGATTCAAGATTTTCTTCCAGCTCTTTTTTGCCCAATTCAATTTCATCCATTTCAGCTCTTTTTACAGTTATATCTGCCCTCGCGGCTTCCAGTTTCTCATCGAGTCCGGAAATTTCCTTCAGCAATTTCTCTTTTTCACTATTCCGGTTGTCCAGTTTCAAATCAATTATCTGCAATTCCGCAAGCAACTTCAAATTTTTACCCAAAACCTGACTCCTTTCTTCACGGGAATTAATACTAAAAAAAAAATTTTAAAGAAACACGAATGGGTCTCTTTCAGTTTCGCACGATAAAACATCCACTTCAAATCCTTTTAAATCCAATTCCTTACGAAGCGACGCGGCAACACCTTTGACCATCAATGCCTCGGAAGAAAAATGCCCGATATCCACAAGCGCAAGTTCGAGCGCCTGGGCGTCTTTTGCATCGTGATATTTGATATCTCCTGTAACCAACAGATCTGCGCCGAGAGCGGCTGCATCTGAAATCAGGGATGCGCCGCTGCCTCCGCAAACCGCCACTTTTTTCACCCTATGCTCCATGTCACCTGTAATTCTGAGTCCGCCAAGTGAAAAGCTCTTTTTTATCTGTTCTGCGAATTGCCCGAGGGAAACACTTCCATCCAGCTCGCCGATTCTCCCCAGTCCTCTACATCTGCCCTTGTTTACAAGCGGGAAAAGATCATAAGCCGGTTCTTCATACGGATGGACCTTCAACATGGCGGCCAGTGCCTCCTCCATATCCTCTTTGCGCACCAGGACCTCGATCCGTGTTTCATCAGTAAATTCTCGTTCATTGACTTTACCGATAAAAGGTGTGGCACCATCAAGGGGCTTGAAAGATCCAATCCCGCGAGATTGAAACGAACAATCACTATAATTTCCGATAAATCCGCTGAATCGGAAAAGAGCTTCAAGCACCTTTTTTTCATGATCCAGCGGAACAAAGACAGTCAGCTTGACGAGTTCTTCCCAACCCGTAATTTTGAGGGGCGAGCAGGATTTAATGCCGATTTGTGCTGCAAGAATGTCATTCAAGCCGGCTTCGGCTATGTCGTAATTGGTGTGAAGGGATATTATTGAAATGTCGTTTTTTATTGCAAGTTTGAGCAGTGAGCCATCCGGGAGTGAAGTATCAATCATTTTGGAAGGATGAAAAAGAAGCGGGTGGTGAGTCAGCAGCAGTTGGCAATTTTTCTCTATTGCCGATTCAATCGCTTCACGTCCCGGATCTAGAGAAATCATGATCCTTGAAACCGGCAGGCCAGGGTCACCGACCTGCAAACCGGAATTATCCCAGTCCTCGGCGAACGCAAAAGGAGCTATTTTATCAATAATTTCAAGAACATCAATTACTTTGGGTTTCATATTAAAGGCCAAAAGAAAAGAGTGCAACCACTTCGGATTGCACTCTTTTCTCCACTTTATGGGTATTCATCAATACGATCAGACGCTTTAGTCGCATCCTCTCAACTTCCTGTTACGTATATGGTGGGCCCACCAGGACTCGAACCTGGGACCTACCGGTTATGAGCCGGTAGCTCTAGCCAACTGAGCTATAGGCCCGCAAAGTGAATAAACATATTATGACAGCATTTCTGGGGTGTCAAGGGAAAATTAACAATCCGGAAACAGCATTATTTACTCACTGACCGCTCAAAGGAAATTTTTTCGCAAAATTATCGATAAGCCATTTTGCCCACTTTTCAAACCCCTCACCGGTTTTGCACGAAACTTCAAAAACAGGCAGAGAATTGTTCAGCGCAGACAATCCCTTGTAAAAAAAATCCGTGTCAAAATCGATTGATCCGAGTGTATCCATTTTATTCAGGATGACGGCGTCTGCTTTGAGAAAAATGGACGGGTACTTGTATGGTTTGTCATCACCTTCGGGAACACTTGCTATAACTATATTAATATCTTCACCCAGGGAAAATTCGGCTGGACACACCAGATTTCCCACATTTTCTATAAAGAGAATATTGTTTTGAGTATATTCGAATTTGTCGAGAACCCCCTTGAGCATGTTCGCATCGAGATGACACATGTGTCCGGTGTTTATCTGAACTGCAGGAATCCCCCGTTTTTCGATTTTCTCGGTGTCAATACTGGAGGCAATATCACCTTCCACGACCATGAAGTTCATTTCCTCGCGAAGAGAATCGATGGTCTTCAGAATTGTGCTCGTTTTACCGGCACCCGGCGCCGCCATGATATTTACCACAAGGACCCTGTTATTCCTGAAAAACTCGCTGTTTTTGCGTGACAGTTCCTCATTCGCCTCCAGAATGTTTCTTCTGACATCAATCTTCATCAGTATCGACCTCGATGCTTTCTATGTAAAACTCCTGGCCCTTATTTACAATAACAGACTTGCCGCCGCAAAGGGGACAATTGTAACTGTACGCTTTTTTTACGAAAAGATGTTTGCAGTCAAGACAGGAATATTCGGCGGCAATCCTGTGAAAAGAAAGAACCGCCCCTTCCGAGGCGGTGCCCTTGCTCAGGATATCGAAATAAAATTGCACGGAATCATCGATAATGCTTGCCAGCTCACCAATAACAAGATTTATTGCGGTTACCTTTTTAACTTCCCTTTTTTGCGCTTCTTCATTGACTATGGAGAGCAGGCCCTCCGTTACAGACAATTCGTGCATTAATTTTACCTTGCTACGTAAATTGTTATTACTTCTGATCGGCAGTCGGCGACTCTTCCGGCTTTGCTTCCTGAACATGCAAGGTCATATGCTTTTTGTCCACGGGAGCTTTGTACATTTTTTCCTGGTACAAACACTTGACCGGACAGACCTCCACACAGATACCGCAATAGACACAGGCAAAAGGGTCAACCTCCCATGACTTGGCGTTTTTGTCGACGGTGAGGCACTGGGAAGGGCATTTCATCTTGCACAAGCCGCAAAGAATACATTTATCCATCTCAATTTTAAGCTCGCCCTTTGTATCCTTGAAAGGTTCTTTTGTCTGAAAAGGATACAACCTTGTGGCATATTTAGTCATGAGATTCTTCAGAACGGTTTTTGTCATAAACATGGCATTTTCCCCCAAAAATTATCTTTCGGTGCAGCTGATGCACGGGTCGATGGTCAAAATAAGGACCGGAACATCAGCAAGATCACACCCCGGCAGCATTTCAAGTAGAGGCGGAATATTGGCAAACGTCGGAGTCCTGATGCGCAGTCTGTCGAGGAATTTCTTGCCGTTGCCCTTGATATAATACAGTACTTCTCCACGCGGCTGCTCCACACGGGAAATGACTTCTCCGTCAGGAAGCCCTTTCGCCTTGACCGAAAGTTCGCCACCGGGCATTTTTGCGAATGCCTGCCTTATCAGATCGATAGCCTGCAGTATTTCGTTGAAACGGCAGACCGTTCTCGCATAACAATCGCCGTCCGTCTCAACAACAGGCGTGAAATCGAGCTCCGAATACGCGGCATACCCCGTTTGACGCATATCCTGGGCTATACCGCTGGCTCTCAACGTGGGACCTGCGGCGCCGAGGTCGTAAGCCCTTTCTTTCGTTACTACACCGATCCCCACCGTTCTTTGTTTTACGGTATAATCATCGAGAATTGTGGTCTTCAGCTGGTTGACCTCTTTTTCAACCTTGGCAACTGTTTCGAGGATCCATTTCTCCATTTCCTTGTCCATGTCCCTTTTGACGCCACCGACGACATTGGTGGAAATGATGACCCTGTTTCCGGCAGTTGCCTCCTGGATATCCATAATCCTTTCCCTGATTCTCCAGAACTGCATGAACAGGCTCTCGAAGCCGAAGGCGTCGGCAAAGAGACCGAGCCACAAGAGATGGCTGTGGATCCTGTGCAATTCCGCCCAGACGACCCGCAGGTATTTTGCCCTGGGCGGGACATCGACCTTCAACAGGGATTCGATCCCCTGACAATAACAGAGGGCGTGAAGGAAGCTGCAGATTCCGCAGACCCTTTCCACTATCTGGATCATCTGTGTATGATCTCTTATTTCCGCGAGTTTTTCCAAACCTCTATGAACATAGCCGAGCTTTGGTATTGCCTCTTTGACAATTTCATCATCCACTGTAAGCGTCAGATGCAATGGTTCTGGCAAAACCGGATGCTGTGGGCCAAATGGTAATACTGTTCGCGCCATATATCTATGCCTCCTGTTTCTGTGATTCCACCCTGTTTATACCGATTTTGCAAAAGGGTGTCTTCTGTACTTCTTCGTCAAGATACAGCATCCCGGCAAAATCGAGCGGAAGGCCGTCGAAATCGACGCCGAAGTGTTCCTTGATCTCATTTTCCACCAGTACCGAGCAGGAATATACGGAAGCGATACTTGGAGTCTTCTTGCCCTTCGGAACGTTCACCCGGACATTGACCAGATCCAGTTCATGATCGAAGTGATAGAGAATATCGATACTGTCTCCCAGATCTGCCGATGAAAGGGTTACCAGTCTGAACCCGCCGTCTTTCAACTTCTTGGTTTCGGAAATGATGTTTTCCGAATTGCTTTCTACAACTGATGTCGAATCAAGAATTACAACACTATGTTTCACAGTGTAAACCTCCCCAGGCGGTCTCTACCTGTCTTTGATTTCCTTTTGAGTCTGCTCCAGGCGCTCGAAAATGCCCTGGTCTACTTTCTTACCCTTTTCCGCCAGTTTTCCCAAAGCGATTACCACGCCGTCTATAATCGCCTCAGGTTTCGGTGCGCAACCCGAAACATAGGCATCGACCGGAATGATCTTGTCCGCGCCGCCGACTACGTTATAGGAATCACGGAAGACGCCTCCCGACGTCCCGCAAGCGCCGATGGCCACTACAACCTTGGGCTCAGGCATCTGGTCATAGATGTTTTTCAGAACCACCTTGTTCCGGTGATTTACAGTGCCTGTAACAAGAAGAATATCCGCGTGCTTCGGGTTGCCGACGTTTATGATTCCGAATCTTTCAATATCGTAAAGCGGAGTCAGACAAGCCAACACCTCGATATCACATCCGTTACAGCTTCCGCAGTCGAAATGCAGCAGCCACGGGGACTTTACCCTAGACTTGTTTATCAGTCCTTTCATAATCTTATATAACCTCTCTTTTGTTTAATAGTGAAGAACCATCCGGTAAAGCATTCCCCGCACTATTACTTTAACTTCTCATAAATCCATACATAGTTGGCAAAAGACATTATCAGACCGCCTGTCCAGGTATGGGGAAGCATCCAGCGCCAGGTGAGACGTGCAGTGATATTATCAACCAGAATCTCGCCGAAGTATGTCACGACAATCAGGACAATCATACCGACAATACTCGTGTACCAGAACAGTGCGCACAGGCCGAGAAGAAATACAGTTTCATACCAGTGAGAAATCTCAATTATCGCAAGATACGGACCGGAGTACTCCGTAAGAACACCTTTTACGATTTCCTGATGAGCATGATGTGAAGTGGATATATCGAACGGCGATTTCTTCAACTTGATTATGAATGCGTAACCCATGACGACAAACAGCAGCGGCAGCGAGAGCAGGAGCGGATGGTGGTAGTTGCTCATCATCTCGGATATCTTGAAACTGCCGGTCTCCAGGTATATCCCGACAAAAACAAGAATAAGAAGAGGTTCGTAGGTAAGCATCTGGATCAGCTCACGCTGGGCTCCGATCTGGCTGTATGGAGACTGGGCCGCCAGGGCGCCTATTACAAGGAACACCCCTCCAACCGCAAGCACAAAGAATATCAGAAGAAGGTCGGACCTCATCGCCAACAACACGACTGTCAGGATATCTGCGACCAGGTACATATACGCGCAGAAAATCTGCCAATAATTGACTATCATCTTTTCTTTGCCGAAAAGCTTGAACACATCGTAAAATGGCTGCAGGATCGGGGGACCGTAGCGTCCCTGAAGACGGGCAGTAACCTTTCTGTCGATACCGGCAACAAGTCCACCGATAATCGGTGACAGGACAATAGCTGCAATTACAGCAATCAAAGTGTTCGTGTTCATCGCATAACCTCCCCGAACAGGACGATCAAGATTATGAGGGATAGTATGTTAATCCAGTATGAAATCTTTTCTTCGCCCAGATACTCAGACATATATACATTTGCAGCGACGTAATCTTGCCAGATATTGAGATGTCCTCTGAACTTGGGCTCCGAGGCGTCCGCAAACTGTTCTCCACACATGTACGGAGCGCTGATAACCCGGTGTCCTCTGCTTCGCGCTGCAAAGACCGCTACCATGTAACCCACTATGGACACCAGGAAAATGGGGAGGATGTAAAATGCACCCGTACCACTTGTCAAACCGAATGGACCGGTTTGGAAAGGGGTGACGAAGATGCCCGGTTTATAGGATGCAATAACCGGCTCGACAAGTATCGTATAAAGCCAAGGTACTGCAAGGCTCAGACCGATGGCGCCAACAGCCATGGAGACAAGCGGAACCTTGATCGATGCAGTATCTTTCCATTTGGTTTTCGCCGGATGGAACCCCCTGAACAGCGCCACAAAAGGCGCAAAAATCAATGAACCCTTCTTGTCGCTTTCAAAGACTTTCATATGCGGACCGCTGACAATAAGGCCCGCCCATCTGGCCCAGAACAGCACGGTGAGACCGCTGCCAAGCGCAACCATAACAACTACCCATGGTATATTTGCGGCTGCTTCTATCGCCATCCATTTGCTCATCAAGGCACCGAACGGCGGGAGCATCATGGTCAGGATGCCGATGATGGTAATCCTGGAAAGATGGGGCATGGTATTGTACAGCCCACGCATGTCTTCGATGTCCCTGCTGCCGATTTCATGCTCGATGGTACCCACGCACATGAAAAGCATACCTTTGGAAACGGCATGGAATATGATCAGCAAGATTGCCGCTATTATCGCCGGAGGAGTGTTGATACCGGCACAAGCGATAATCAGTCCCAGGTTGGCGATCGTTGAATAGGCCAGAATTTTTTTGGCGTTACTCATGTTTACCGCGAGGGCCGACGCGGTAAGGAAAGTAAAAGCCCCGAATGTGGCAACAAGAATGCTCAGATTTGTTCCCTGGAAACCCGGTGCCAGCCTGACTACCAGATAAACTCCTGCCTTAACCATAGTGCTGGAATGGAGAAGCGCCGAAACGGGAGTGGGAGCAACCATTGCGCCGCACAACCAGCTCTGGAACGGAACCTGAGCAGCCTTGGTAAACCCGGCGAAGCAGAGCAGGGCAAAAGGCAGGAGCAACGCAGACATGAGTTGAGGATTATGATTGATCAGCCCCTGCAAAGTAAGATATTCAGCAGAATTTGTCTTGTAATAGATCATTATGATTGCAAAGACAAATGCAACACCGCCGATCATATTCATCCAGAGGGCTCTGGTCGCGTTTTTAATGGCAATTTCAGTCTTGTCATGACCGATCAGCATAAAAGAGCAAAAAGTCGTAACTTCCCAGAAGAAATACAACCAGAGGAGATTATTCGCAAACACCAAACCATTCATTGCGCCGAGGAAAAGGACCAAAAAGAAAAAGAACCTGGGTTGCCTGGTCTTTTTCAGATGCAGATGATGCTCATGATCCTCCATGTATTTAATGCCGAAGATACACACCAGAGAACCTATAATGGATATTATCAGATTCATGATTATGGATAGGTTATCAATATAGAAGGCCGGACCGGCTTCAGCATGGGGGGCCATTTTGAACTCGAAATATGCCAACGGCACAATCTGCAGCAATGTCAGCAGTATCAGCAGAGGATTTCCTAACTTGAACGAAATTCCCAGGATAATGAAAAGCAAAGCAAAGTCCGCCAGACTGATGAGCATATTGAGATTAATTCCCAGCATAGTCTCCGGGGTGTAGGAATAAGGACCGTTCCGCAGAATCATTAACGAACTAATTGTCAGAACAATCCCCACAATCACAACAATAGCGGCCCTGAGTTTATGGTTCTTTGTAAGAAAACAAAGAACTGCCGCTATTATCGGCAACAGAATACTGATGCCAACCAATTCCTCAATCATAATCCTTTACCTCCCTTCCCCAAAAAGCCACTCTTTTACCGCAATTCCTTGACATTTTGCCTCCTTTCAACTGCTTTGTTTTACTATTGGGAAGAAAACACAACCTAAGAGCAACAAATTGTCGATTTCGACGAAATTTCAAAACAACCTATTGTTTACCTAAAAATTTTTAGTGTCAAGAAAATTTTTAGCAACTGTAAAACATTTTATTTTTATTTAAGTTATTCTTGAATTTCAGCCGTTTTTCAGGAAATAGGCCAAGGGTTAAAAAACTGCAGGAAACGGAATTATCAGGCAATGAGCCATATGAATGCAGAACAAGTAAAAGAAGATAACGTAGATTCAACATGTTATACTATCAGACTAATTTGTTACAAGTAAAGGATAAACACCGTTGATTCACATTAGATCCCCTTTACACTTTCTATAGGTAAGTACTAAATTCTGTATAAGTGATCTGAAACTCTCTTTAATTCGATGCGAATTTCAAGTACCACGAGTTTCATTTTTAATTTAACTGTACTTTTTGCAAAAAAAGTATAAACTTTATTGTAAAATATTGAATATTTTGTTTGTGCTTTTTTGAAATCATTCCAATTTAAACAGGATATATGGGTTGAAACCAGATCTTTTCGCGAACTAAATACATTTCGATCTATGTTTCAGCAATATGAGTGGCTTATTAACTAATAAGGACCATTTTTTCCAGGTGCCCTTCTTTCAGCCTGAAAATCATTTTTTTTATTTTAAATAAATCTCAACATTCCGTTTTTGATTCTAAACACAGGAATGGTTTCAGGTAATCTTTCTATTGCAGAATCTTGGATCTTTATTTGACCCCGGTATTAATTGAATAATTATAGATTTGTAAAATAGATCATGGGAGGAAATGAGTCATGGATACATTTAATGAATATCTGGGGAAAATGTGTGAAAACACGAATAATGCCGGTGAATGTTTGACACTTCTGCATTCGGCTCTTACCCACAATTCTAGGGACTCTATACATGCTTGCAGAGAAAAAATTAACTCAATAAAAAGAATGGAAACAGATCTGGCAGACAAGATTACTTATCTCGCCCGAAAAGACCATTCTTACAGAATTTACATTTCTGTGCCCCAACTTCTTCTCAGAATTGGAGAGAACCTTGAAAAACTCAATGAAACCCTTGACAAAAAAATCAAAGAAGACATTCTATTCACTGACCGTGCAGTTTCGGAACTGACAATCCTCTTTCAGAGACTGAAGGAAACCCTGAAAAGCACTTCTGATTTGCTTGCAACAAAAAATTCAATCCTGGTTCAACATATAAACGAATGTGAAAAAGATATTGTACAAAAGGCCCTTGAATTCGCTACACAGCATGAAGAAAGGCTAGTAGAAGGATTGTGCCTTCCAGTATCTTCTTCCCTCTACCTGACTATGCTCAATTCCATGCGTTGCATTGCCTGGGATGCAAAAGAAATCGCAATGAAGTTTGCTTCAAACTAATAGATGCGCGCTCTTTGAGCTTTTCATTCGACGATTTGTTAGGCTAAGGTCCGGGCGGAAATTATTAACTTGATTCAAAATGATTCTGAAGGTATAGAACAATAATTGACAAATAAGGTTTGAATAGAAAACAAGCTTTCGAAAAGGAAAGTTCTCAAACAGAAAGGCCTGCACAAGTCAGGCCCTTCTGTTTTTTTCTTTTCTTGAGGGGTTGATTTTATTCCGCAGTTGTAGGGTCAATCATTCTTTTAACCTCGGCAACGCTATTTGCCGGGAAGCCACCTCTTTTTGCGTGCTCCAAAACCATTTCCTTGTTGGGAGCTATATACACACAGTAGATCTTATCCTCAGTAACGAAACTTTCAACCCACTGTATCTGTGGCCCCAATTCTTCCAGCACACTACAGGATTTCTGGGAAATTGCCTGCATATCCTGTGCACCTATTTGTCCGGCGCCTGGTATTTCCCTTTCTATTACATATTTTGGCATAAAATACTCCTTTACTGTTTAATAGATATATTTTTATACATTTTCTTTATAGCAAACCATGGCAATATTACAAACTCAAATTTTAAAAATATTCAAAAAGTTGATAGATGAATTATATTTATCATTACCAAGTGAAATAACCGGCTCATAAAATAAACATGCCAAGGTCATAAAATCCCACAACAAGAGATGCAATTGTAAAAAAAAAAGCCGCTTGTCTTTAGGCGAGGCAAGCGGCCTTCAATAAGTTTATCTACAGATAAAAACAGAATAATTATTAAATAACATCAAACCAACTATTTTACCGGACCGACAGGGAGAACCGTGCGTCCATAGAGAGCGCCCAAAATTCCGGCTGCAGTGAGATAAAGAGCCAAAAGACCATCAATCATTCCCAAATATCCAGCATACACTATAAGACCGGGGTTCCCAGCCAGCCCGAAGTCCAGCAACAGGAACACTGCGAGAAGGACCGCCAGGGTAAGTATGACCACCGTGTTGGTGACGAATGTGGCAAAGAAGATAATAGCGGTAAAGATAGTGTACGCTATCAGGAAAATCATCAGCGTTTTCGCATCAAGTTCGTACCATTTGAGAGCACAGCCAAGATTTATCAAACTCCAGACAGCCCAGAACATGCCGTAAATACCAAATACGAGCG
This sequence comes from uncultured delta proteobacterium, assembly GCA_963815135.1. Lineage (GTDB taxonomy): Bacteria > Desulfobacterota > Desulfuromonadia > Geobacterales > Geobacteraceae > CAIWTU01. The sequence continues at coordinate 190,927 of CAWFFO010000007.1, read as the reverse complement.
CCGTAAATAGTTCGTTTTTCTTGAATCCGTTCAAGCATGCGAAAAAATGAATCAGAGCAGTAATCAGGGCCAGCGGGATAAGAACGCTGATCGCATTCGGGCCGACAATACCGGCGTTGAGAAAGCTCAGGGTAAACAGAGCAATACCAAAACTTGCCAAGCCAACCGTCGAAGGATCAGCTATAGCCTGGTTTACAATGCTAAACGTATTTTCTTCTGCCATTTTTCTCTTCCTCCCTAAAATAAATTGAGTTTACTTGCTCCTTTTCCTTCTCATTCAGGAGCTTCTCCAGAACACAACAAATATTATTGCCTTAACCACCCCTCCTTTCTGTTTAAAAATTGAAAAAGGCTTGAAATGAAGAATACAAATATGCCTTTCCTTGGAGACCACACATAAGATTAATCAATATCAAATTGAGCAGAATGAATACGAGAGATGAAAGCTTAAGGAATCAAAACATTGTTCTGTTGGAAGCAATTAGAATGCCAAGGAAGGACTTATACTATAAAGCGGTTATGGGTAAATGTAAACGATGTTCAATTTGGGTACTTATCAATTACATTGCCAAAGATTACAACTACCATATATTGTATACATATTAAGCTACAATTGTTTTCTTTCAGAACATTTTACTATTATAGAACAGTCTGTACTCCCCAATTGGCTTCCAAAGCCATGAGCAATTTCCAGTCTGAACTTGAAAGGTGAGGCTTTCACATAAGCATGAAAATCTCATTAAGAGGTTCAGTAGAGTTCATATTTCAACAAACGACATTCTATTGGCCCATTAAACAAGACGATTCTTCTGGAAGCCTTCAAACCGACCGATTTAGCGAGTTCGGGGTTACCAGTAAAAAGATAGGCATTGTATCCCTTGCAGCGTTTTTTCAGGGTATCACCAATATGTTTGTAAAGTTTTTTCAAGGCTTCCATTTCACCAAGCCTCACTCCATACGGAGGATTGAACAGGACAATGCCGGGCTGATCCGGTGGCTGCAGATCTACGATATCGCGATTTTCAAAAACTATGTACTTTTCGACACCAGCGCGGGATGCATTATTCTTAGCCTTTTCTATCAACGGTGACGACACATCAAATCCCAAAATCGGATTGTAATCCCTCCGAATAGGCCTATATTTCGCTTCTTTCTGCAACTTGCTCCAAATTGTCTCAGCATAAGAGGGCCAGCGTTGAAATCCGTATGATAACCTCTTGAGTCCTGGTGGAATCCCCGCTGCAATCATTGCAGCTTCTATGGGAATTGTTCCTGATCCGCACATGGGATCAATTAACGGAACTGTCCCATCCCAGCCCGAAAGTTCTACCAGTGCTGCAGCTAGAGTCTCCCGTAGTGGCGCATCACCTGCTTCGATCCTGTAACCGCGCTTGTCGAGGCTGATCCCCGAACTGTCGAGGCTGACAGTACAATGATTGCGGAAAATATGCAGATTTATTCGCAGATCCGGATTTTGAACATCTACATCGGGACGCCTGCCGTAATAGTCACGGATGGAATCAACAACTGCATCTTTGGTTTTTAATGCAGCAAACCCGGAATGCGTTATGTCCGAATCCCGCAGATTGCAATCGACGGCCAACGTCATATCTGGATTGACATATTCGCGCCAGCTGATGGACCGAATGCCGTCATAGAGATGCTGTGGTGTGTCACAATGGAAGTCATCAATATGTATTAGGACCCTGTGAGCGGTCCTCAACCACAAATTTGCCATATAGCAGGTTTCCAAATTGCCGTCAAAGCGGACACCTCCCTTCTCCACGGAAATGACTTTGATACCGAGCCTTGCCAGTTCCTGAGCCAGGACATCTTCCAGTCCTTTAGCGGTAGTAGCAAACATGTTATTTATATTCATATTTAATTCAACCTCTCCGCAAATTTTCTTTTATATGCATGAAAAAAGCCGCCTCGAAAATTCGATGCGGCTTTTTTCAATGGGAAAACCCAGCCTTCTATTCCACAAAACTTTTAAGCTTTTTGCTTCGACTGGGATGTCGCAATTTACGTAACGCTTTTGCTTCAATCTGGCGTATTCGCTCCCTGGTAACCTCGAAGTTCTGCCCAACTTCTTCAAGTGTGTGATCGCTTCTTTCCCCGATTCCGAAACGCATTCTCAGAACTTTTTCTTCACGTGGTGTAAGGCTCGAAAGCACCCTTGCGGTCTGCTCCGAGAGGTTGGCCTTGATCACTGCTTCAAGAGGTGACACGACCCCCTTGTCTTCAATAAAATCCCCAAGATGAGAATCCTCTTCCTCACCAATGGGCGTCTCCAGCGAAATGGGTTCCTTTGCTATTTTCAGCACCTTTCGCACCTTGTCAAGGGGAAGATTCATACGCTCAGCGATTTCTTCGGGCGAAGGCTCCCTGCCTATTTCCTGCACCAACTGTCGACTGGTGCGAATGAGTTTGTTGATCGTTTCGATCATATGCACAGGGATACGAATAGTCCTTGCCTGATCGGCTATTGCCCTGGTAATCGCCTGACGAATCCACCAAGTCGCATAGGTGGAGAATTTGTAGCCTCTCTGGTATTCAAATTTATCCACAGCCTTCATCAGGCCGATATTCCCCTCCTGGATCAGATCGAGGAACTGCAAACCTCTGTTAGTATACTTTTTGGCAATAGAAACTACAAGCCTGAGATTCGCTTCTACAAGTTCGGATTTAGCGGCTTTGGATTTTCTTTCACCCTCTGCGATCGCCCTTATTTCAGATGCCAGTTCTTCGGCTTTAAATCCGGACTCCTCCTCGATTTTATCGAGTTTTTTCTTGGCGGATTTCAACCTTTTTTCAAACTTCTGGGCATCGTCGAGAGAAAGATTAAGCTTCTTCAGAACCTTCTTCTTTTCCTCTTCGCTGTTGTGCATCCTTGCGCAAAGCTGCAGAAGTTCATCAATTGAAATTTCGGGATAATTATCCAATGCGCCTATTTCTTCTTTGACGTTTTCCACTTTGCCGGACAGTTCCTTCAAGCGTTGAGCTATTCGCTCAATGTGACGATCCTTCAACCTGAGAGCACGCAGGGCATCTGTCATCCCGGCTTTCAGTTCATTTATTTCATGATCGTACTTTTCTTTTTTTGAAACCGAAGACTCCGAAGCCGCCTCTGCCTGAAGGGTCTCCAGTTTCATGCCACAATTCCTGATTTCTTCTATTTCAGCCAGGAGTCTGGTTTTTTGTACATCTTCCTCATCCTCTTCCAATTCTTCTTCTTCAATCTCTTTACTTATGTCCGCAGCGGCAATTTGGGATTTTTCAAGCATTTCCCCAAGGGAAATAACCTCTTTAACTGTAATAGGAGTATTATATATTACTCTTGCGACATCCCTGTCACCCTCTTCGATTCTCTTTGCAATCTCCACTTCTCCTTCTCTGGTCAACAGGGAAACGGAACCCATTTCCCGCAAATACATTCTGACCGGATCGGTGGGTACGACCGAGTGCCCCTGGCTCAAATTCAACATCTTCCTGCTCGCCCTCAAGCTCTTCTCCCTCATCAAGATCGAGATTAACCTTGGGAATTTTTACTTTCTGGGCAGAATCAACGACTTCTATTTCCATTTCTCCGAACATACTCATTACATCATCAATCTGTTCGGAAGACACCATGTCCGGAGGAAGAAGGTCGTTAACCTCATCATAGGTCAGGAAGCCTTTTTCTTTACCCATATCTATAAGCTGTTTGACTTCATCCATGCTTTTTTTTGCCATTAATTCACCTCATTACGTACCATCTATATATTAAAGTAATCGTGATTTTCTGTTTCGCAAGGTCTCAATTTTATCCAGCAGGTCCAAATAGTCGCGGCTGCCCGGTTCGGACATTGCCAACTCCCGTGCCAGCGTCTTCATTTCCCGCAGTGCCGACCGTTCGAGTACCATACAGCATTGTTCGAAAGCCTTCTGGGCATCAATTTCTTCAAGATGGCGGTCATCGACGAACAAGGAAGAAAGACGCTCCCTTTCTTCCGGAGAATTTACATGTTCGAGAACCTTCGGCCAGTCAATTCCTCTATTCACAGAAATATGCAACAGTATAATTTCCGCAACCGGCACAAGGTCTTCGCCAAAAAGCTGAGCAACACCAAATTCTTTCACTTTTTCAGCTACTTCCGGATATTTGCCCATCAAGGCCAGAAGCATTTCCTCCGCGCCAACACCTCCCTTTCTTTTTTCTTTTCCGATATCTGCAGGTTTCCCTCGCTTTGGTCCATCGGCATGCCTGACTCTTTTATTCAGGATACTCTCTTCAACACCTATCAAACGCGACACCTCTCTAGTATAAAGATCCCGTTCGAGAGGGTTTGCCATTTTTTCAATACGAACGGCAAGTTCATCAAGAACCTTGACTTTTCCTTCAACATTTCCAATATCATTGTTTCGACACAATTCACGTGCAAAAAACTCGAAAATAGGTTCAGACTTACCTGTCCTCTCCTGAAAAGCAGCTGCACCATGCTTGCCGATAAAACTGTCTGGGTCTTCTCCTTCCGGAAGTGTCACCACACGGGCTGGAAAATTTGATTCCAGAAAAAGGTCCATGGCCCGAAAAGTAGCTTTTTTACCGGCGGCATCCGCATCGAACAGGGTGAATATCTGGTCGGCGTAACGCTTCAGCAACTTGATTTGAGAGGCTGTTAGTGCTGTGCCGCAGGTGGCAACAACGTTTTTGAATCCCGCTTTATAAAGCGCCAGATGATCGAAATATCCCTCGACTATATAAACGCATCCCTTTTCACGGACAGCCTGTTTCGCAAGATCAAGGCCGTACAACACGTCGCTTTTATGATATATGCCGGATTCGGGTGAATTCAGATATTTCGGTAGAGAGTCATCAAGGACCCTTCCCCCAAAAGCGATGCATCGACCTTGCGGATCTGTAATGGTAAAGAGTACCCTGTTCCTAAAGGTGTCGTAGTACCCCCCACCTTCCTTTCTCCTGATAAGCCCCAGATTTTCAGCTACAGCAGGAGAAATCCTGGCCTTCTCCAGATATCTTGTTAAAGAATCCCAGCGGTCAGGAGCATATCCGAGTCGGCAGATTCCGGCTGTTTCCATATCGATACCACGCCGGGAGAGATAAAGGCGGCCGATTTCCCCATCTTTATGATCAGCAAGTATTGCGCTGTAAAAACGTGCTACCTGGTCAATGACCCGATAATATGACTCTCTTTGTTCGGCCTTACGTTTCTCTTCGGCGCTCGGCGGACGATCTTCAATAGTAACTCCGACGCGTTTTGCAAGGAATTTTACCGCTTCAGGGAAAGTCAGCCCCTCAATCCTCATCAGGAATGCAAAAACATCACCACCGACTCCGCACCCAAAGCAGTGAAATATTTCCTTAGACGGATTAACATTGAAAGAGGGGGTTTTCTCATGGTGAAAAGGACACAGCCCGAGAAAATTAGCACCGGATTTTTTCAAGCGCACATAATCCGCCACTATGTCCATAATTGTCGCTCTGGAGCGCACCTCCCGCACTTTATCGTCAGATATCATTACCATCTTGAACCTGTACCGCGAGCACAAAAATCGAATCAGAAATCAGACATACGGATGGTTTCATTACCGCACTTCCGGATTCGGCTTTATTTGCCGCCCTTACCGTCCCAGCCTGATATCAGATCTCTTCCAATCATGATAAAGGGGCGGGAGGCGGAAGACCTCAACAACTGTGATTTCAATTTCACTGGCATTGGTTTTGTGGTGCCGAGCCAGAGAAGGATGCTGAGAACCAGCGCCCCCTGAAGAAATCCGAATATCAGACCACCGGCGCGATTAACGCCGCCAAGAAGAGAAAACTTGAAAATGACGGTCAGAAAATGTCCCAGCAAAAAGAAGAGAAGGCCGATAATAAGGAATATCAGCACAAACGATATGGTTGCAGATACATAATGAGGTAGGTGAATGTAAGGCCATATGGCCGCTGAAAGAGATGGATAATATTTGCAGGCTGCCCATATGCCCATGACCAGTCCCACAAGGGAACATACCTCCCGGACCAAGCCTTTCAAGAAACCTTTGATTACAAAGACCAGCAAGATGGCCCAGACAAGAATGTCTATCAGGTTCATTCCATGCTCTCGATCGTATGCTGAAATCAAAAGTAGGGGCAATCATTCGACAGCCCCCACAATTTATTGGAGTATCTCTTCAGAAAGGGAGTTGATTACCACCCCCCGTCAGGAAAGTTTTTCCCTGACAATTTCATTAACCAGTTTACCGTCAGCGCGACCCGAAACCTGGGGAATCACGATTTTCATCACCTTACCAATATCCCCGGGTCCGAGGGCTCCGCTTTCTGCAACAGCTTTGGCAACAATCTCGGAAATCTCTTCACGTTCAAGCTGTCGGGGAAGAAAGCCAATAAGAATAGCCAGCTCCTTTTCTTCCTTTTCAACAAGATCGTTTCTTCCAGCCTCCTGGAAAAGCTTTATGGATTCCCTGCGCTGCTTGGCCAGGGTAGCAATCACTTCGATAACTTCCCGATCATCCAGCTCTTTCCCAAGATCAATTTCCCTGTTTTTTACAGATGCCCTGACCATGCGGATTGCCGACAGCCTGCCTTCATCCCTGGCCTTCATGGCTGCCTTCATTTCATCGACCAGTTTTTCCCGCAGCATCATCAGGACCTCATCTATTCCATAACCTTGCGTTGTTTTTTCAGAGCTCTTTTACGGGCAGCTATGGCTTTTTTCTTCTTTTTAATGCTAGGTTTTTCGTAATGTTCTCTCTTACGGACTTCAGAGAGAATCCCTGCTTTCTCGCACTGTTTCTTAAACTTTTTCAGCGCAAGCTCAAAAGAATCACTTTCCTTCAACCTTACTCCTGGCATCCATATTCCCCTCCCTCCTATATTTGAATTTTGTTCTATTATATAGAAATGGCCAGTAATAGATTATAAAGGATTTTATAATATCATCGGAATATTAAATGTCAAGATATTTTTGACACTTACAGCCTTTATCTAATTCTGGCTGATGTTTAGGGAAAAGCCTTTCTTTATCTTATTGTTTCCCGGACCGCGACTCTTTCTCCTCAATTCCGGATACACCGAATCTGCGGCGCAGTTCATTGTAAATTTCATCAGGCGTGATATCGTAAAAGCCCAAAAGCACCAATGTATGGAAGAAAAGATCAGCAGTTTCGTATACAATCTCTTCCCTTTTTCCACCTTTGCCCGCAATGATCACTTCGGCAGCCTCTTCACCGATTTTTCCCAGGATTTTGTCGATTCCTTTTCCGAAAAGGGAGGCAGTATAGGATTTTTCACCAGGATTGGACTTTCTCTCCTGAATCACGTTATAGACTGCATCAAGAATATTATCATTATTTATACACATAAACGTTCCCGACCCGCGTGCGTTGACCTGATTAGCGAAAAGATAGTTATTTACAACCTTACAGCAACACCCCTTTGTTTGAGAAACTGCTTAGCCTCTCCAATTGTGTATTCACGATAGTGGAATATGGATGCAGCAAGACAGGCACTGGCACCGGCTTTTACAAAACCTTCATGGAGATGCTCCAGGTTGCCTACCCCGCCTGACGCTATAACAGGTATGGAAACAGCATCTACGACACATCTGGTGAGGCCGATATCATAGCCGTCTTTAGTTCCATCACAGTCCATGCTGGTGAGTAGAATCTCACCCGCCCCGTACTCTTCCATCCGCTGTGCCCATTCTACCGCGTCGATACCTGTGGCATTCCTTCCGCCGTGGGTATAGACCTCCCAGCGTTCCTCCCCTGGCACCCGCCTGGCGTCAATGGCTACCACGGTACACTGGGAACCGAAACGTTCGGCTGATTCCTTAACGAACTCCGGTCTGTGAACCGCCGCTGTATTGATGGAGACCTTATCGGCGCCGGCATTCAGCAACCTGCGAATATCTTCAACAGTCCGGACACCCCCACCAACAGTCAGTGGCATAAAGACTCGTTCAGCAGTTCGGCGCACCACGTCTATAATTATATCCCTCTGGTCGGAGGAGGCAGTTATATCAAGGAAGGTCAGCTCGTCGGCACCCTGCTGATCATACATTTCGGCAATTTCCACCGGGTCTCCGGCATCCCGTAATTCCAGAAACTTGACCCCTTTTACTACTCTGCCGCCTTTTACATCCAGACATGGAATAATTCGTTTTGTCAGCATCAAGATTCTCCGTTACTTCACAAACAGATCATTTCTGTTGAGTTCTAAAAATGGATAGATTTAACAACCCGAAAAGAATCTGCTTTCTCATCCTTCAATGTTTCTGTTTTTCGTTAATGATATCGCTTCAGCCAGCCTGACGGAACCGGTATAAATCGCCTTGCCGGTTATTACTCCAACAACTCCCGCCTGCTCGATCTCCATCAGATCGCGAATATCCTGCAATGTTGAAACCCCTCCGGAAGCAATTATCGGTATTCGAACCGATTCGGCCAGTTTCCGGGTAGCATCGATGTTGGGACCACTGAGCATTCCATCCCGGGCAATATCGGTATATATAATCGCAGATACACCGTAGCCCTCGAATTTCTTCGCCAGTTCCACGGCACTGATCCCGGTAAGCTCAGCCCATCCCTGAACCGCTACTATCCCGTTTTTGGCATCTATGCCGACCACTATTCTGCCCGGGAAAAGTCCGCATGCCTCCTTTACCAGGGCAGGATTTCTCTGGGCTGCGGTGCCGAGAATGACTCGTCTTATCCCTAGTTCCAGATAGGCTGTAATGGTAGCCATGTCCCTGATTCCTCCTCCCAGCTGGGTGGGAATAGTAACATTCCTGATGATTTCCTCAATTGAATCACGGTTTTTCGGCTCACCGGCAAATGCACCATTCAGATCAACTATATGGAGAAGTTCGGCACCCTGCCGTTGCCACTCCGACGCCTGCTCAGCCGGGCTGTCGCAGAAAACCGTGTCACGCTCCATAAGTCCCTGCTCAAGGCGGACACAGCGGCCGTCCTTCAGGTCAATAGCCGGTATTACTATCATTTCATCGCTCCGAAATTTTTTAATATTGCAAGCCCTTTTTCCTGGGACTTTTCAGGATGGAACTGGGTAGCTACTATATTGTCCTTCCATACCGAAGAGCAAAAATCAAAACCGTAATTGGTTGTTGTCGCAATAACGGATGAATCTTCCGGCTGGACATAATAGGAATGAACGAAATAGAAGTTCGTCCCCTCTGCTATCCCATCGAAAACCGGGGGACGGAGTTTGAAAGAAAGCTGGTTCCAGCCCATATGCGGAACCTTTAGCTCTTCATCATTTTCTGTCATTCCTTCCGGAAAGCGGACAACTCGCCCGGGGATCAGGTTCAATCCCTTGTGAGTTCCGAATTCCTCGCTTTCAGTGAACAGAAGTTGAAGTCCGAGGCAAATCCCCAGGAACGGCCGTCCTTCCTCAATGACTCTCAGTAGCGGCTCAACAAAGCCACCCTGTTCAAGATTTCTCATGCAATCAGGAAAGGCACCGACCCCCGGCAACACTATCCGTTCGGCTTCCATCACAACCTTCGGGTCCGAGGTAACAACCGCATCCAGGCCGACCTTTTCAAACCCCTTCTGCACGGAACGGAGGTTTCCCATACCATAATCAATTATCGCTATCATCATCGAGACCTTTTACCCGTTTTATAATTTTCCCTTGGTGGACATAACCCCTTTAATTCTCTCATCCAGTCGAGTCGCATCATCCATGGCACGGGCGAAAGCCTTGAAACATGCCTCCACGATATGATGCACGTTATCTCCATAAACAACTCGCAAATGAAGATTCAACGCGCAATTATTGGCGAATGCGGCAAAGAATTCATGAACAAGTTCGACATCGAACTCACCGATTTTCACCTTTGGCAGGTTCACCTGGTAAACGAGGTACGAGCGGCCCGAAAGATCAACTGTGGCGCTCGCCAGGGTTTCGTCCATGGGCACCGTTGCATCCCCGTAACGACGTATTCCTTTTTTGTCGGCCAAAGCCTGCCTGAACGCATCACCCAGCACGATACCGATATCCTCCACTGTGTGGTGGAAGTCTATATCGATGTCTCCCTGCGCTTCAATCTGCAGATCGAAGAGGCCATGGCGGGCGAACAGGTTTAACATGTGGTCCAGAAAAGGGACCGAGGTACATATTTTAGCCTCTCCCGAACCATCGACATCCAGTGACAGTCTGATCCGGGTTTCATTTGTAACTCTTTCCACAGAGACTTTTCTGGACATGCAAACCTCCTCGAAAAAATTTATATAAACAGAAGAGCTACTTGTTGCGATCATGCGAATCGATTAGAAACTTCAATCAGGTCACACAGACATCACCCGTTCAGTTGACGTTGCAGTGACTCGATAAACAGCCTGTTTTCCTCTTCCGTGCCGACACATACCCGGAAACAATTGTAAAGTCGCCCCGGCCTGCTCATATTTCTGATCAGAATTCCGTCTTTGATAAGGTTTTCGAAAAGCTTATCTCCCAAACCGCTCACCTTGAACAAAATAATATTGGCATCGGAAGGATAAACATGAATGCCCTTCATCTGCGACATTTTTTCCAGCAGCCAGCGTCGGCCCGACCTTATTTTTTCTATCTGCCCCTTCAGTTCTTCATCGTTATTTAAAATGAACGAGGCTGCCTTTTGCGACAGGGCATTTACATTATAGGGAAGTCGCGCCTTGTTCACTTCGTAGACAAGGTCCGAAGCGCCGAACATCATCCCCACCCGGAGACCGGCCAAACCTATTTTTGAAAGTGTGCGCAACACCACAAGATTTTTGTAACTTTTCAATTTGGGCAGAAAATCCTGATCAGAAAAGGCCGCGTATGCTTCATCCACAACGATCACTGCACCGGTGTTTTCCAGGAGCTCAACAATTCGTTCGGCAGAGAAACAGTTGCCTGTCGGGTTATTCGGGGAAGCCAGAAAAATAAGTTTTACCCCTTCCCGCTCGGCAAGGGAAATCATTTCATCCGTTCCCAGATCGAAATTGTCATCAAGGGAAACCTCGATAATGTCATACCCGACCATTTTTCCGATGATGCCGTACATGCCGAAAGTCGGGACAGGTATCATCATCTTTGCTCCGGGGGACCAGAATGTCAGCATCAGCGCCTGCAGAATCTCGTCCGAACCGTTGCCGATAAGTATCTGTTCCCGGGAAACTCCGCTCTTTCCGGCAAGGATTCCTTTCAATTCGCCGGCATCCGCGTCCGGGTAACGGTTCAGAGGGACTTTAGCCAGTTCGAAAAAGAGTTCCTGAATGAGTTTGTCGGAGAACCGGTACGGGTTCTCATTGGCATCCAGCTTGATCGCGACATCCGCCTCTTCGGCGTGGTATGCAGCCATCTCCAGAATTTCCGGCCGAATCAGATTATGAAAACTCATGAAAAATCCTTTTACCGTAACTTCATCCGGGATTAGTAATTATATTAACAAAAAGCCGTTACTTTTCGATTCTTACCAGAACCGACCTTGCATGGGCATCCAAACCTTCCAGATTTGCGATCCGGGCAACTTCACCGCCAAGCCGCGCCAAACCACCCTTGGAAAAATAGACAATGGATGATTTTTTTATGAAATCATCCACAGAAAGCGGGGAAAAAAAGCGTGCAGTCCCGGCGGTCGGAAGAGTATGGTTGGGTCCAGCCAGATAATCTCCCGCTGCCTCCGGCGTGTAATGACCGAGAAATATGGCTCCTGCATTCCTTATTTTAGCAAGGATTTCAAAAGGATTGTTCACTGCCAGCTCCAGGTGTTCAGGCGCGATCCTATTGGAAACATCAATGGCTTCATCCAGGTCGCCAGCGATGATCACCACTCCGTATTTATCCCACGATTTTCCGGCAATGGTCTGTCGTGAAAGTTGCGGCAACTGCCTGTCCACCTCGGCAACAACCTGCTCGCCGAAACTTCGATCCGTTGTTATCAGGATCGACGAGGCCAGTTCATCATGTTCGGCTTGGGATAAAAGGTCGGAAGCGATATGTTCAGGATTGCCGCTGCCATCATTTATCACCAGGATTTCACTGGGACCGGCGATCATGTCGATTCCCACCCGACCGAAAACCAGCTTCTTGGCAGTGGCCACGTAAATGTTTCCCGGCCCTGTAATCTTGTCGACTTTCGGTACGCTTTCCGTGCCGAAAGCAAGGGCGGCCACTGCCTGTGCTCCTCCGATTCGGAAAACCCTGTCAACTCCCGAAAGCCTTGCGGCGACAAGAACATGAGGATTCATCTCACCATCAGGTGTAGGGACCACCATGATTACTTCGCCAACACCAGCCACTTTTGCCGGTACGGCATTCATGATGACACTGCTCGGATAGTTCGCCTTACCGCCGGGGATATATATGCCGACCCTGTCCAGAGGCCTCACCATCTGCCCCAGAACAATATCAGGCTCATCGGTGGAAAACCATGATTCGTGTTTCTGCTTTTCATGGAATCGCCGGACTCGTTCCACCGCCAGACCGAGAGCCGCTATATCCTTTTCATCTGCTTCGGAAAACGCCCGATCGATCTCAACCGCCGATATCTCAAGACTGCCTGCTTCCAGTTTCAGGCGATCGAATCTTTCCGTATACTCCAGAAGTGCAGAGTCACCACGGGTTTTCACCTCGGCAATTATCGAGCTGACAACCGCCTCCACCTCTTTTCCAGCTTCTTCTCCTCGTGCAAGAATTGCGGCAAACCTGGGTTCGAAATCTTTGTCACTAATGTCGAGAAAATTCATACTTCAACCCGAAAAATGTCCAGGGGAGTTCGTTTGTCATACATGCTTTTCCAGCCCCCGAATAATGTCACTGATTCTCTTATGCCTGATTTTCAGACTGGCACGGTTGACGATGAACCGGCAGGTGATTTCCGCAATGGTCTCCACCTCCACCAGACCGTTCTGCTTCAATGTCTCTCCGGTGGAAACAAGGTCAACGATCCTCTCCGAAAGGCCGACCAGGGGCGCCAACTCGATTGAACCGTAAAGCTTGATGATCTCCACCTGAACACCCTTGCCGGAAAAATACTTTTCGGTGATATTGGGGTACTTGGTGGCAATCCGGATATTCGACCAGCTGGCAGGATCATCGGTCCGGGATAATTCCGCAGGCTCCGCCACCATCAGCCGGCAATAGCCGAATTTGAGGTCAAGGGGCTCGTAGAGATCTTTTTCCTGCTCCATAAGAGTATCCTTGCCCACGATACCAAGGTCGGCGCAGCCATACTCGACATAAGTTGGAACATCCGTAGCACGGACGATCATGTAACGCATCCGCTGGACAGGGTTCTCGAAAATCAGTTTCCTCGTATCGGAAAGAAGCTCGTCGCAATCGATGCCGATTTTCTTGAAAAGGGACACAGAATCCTGGAGAATCCGCCCTTTGGGTATTGCTATTGTTATGAAATCAGTCATGAAAAACCCTAATAATTAATTAACTGGATGGACCCAAAATACGGGAAAAGTGCTTGAGCATTGAGATTCTTTGGAATTGATCTCCGGAAAACTGCGGCTGCCAGGGAGATTTCATACCCAAATCCTGAAACCGCGTTAGGTCACGTTTGAATCCTCTCCCTGTCCACCCTTTTAAATATTTATATTTTTATTCTTTTACTCTCACAATATCTGCTCCGAGACCGACCAGTTTCTTCTCTATCGCCTCATAACCCCGGTCCAGATGATAAATGCGTGATACTTCCGTGGTATTATCCGCTGCCAGCCCGGCAAGGATCAAGGATGCCGAAGCGCGCAGATCCGTAGCCATCACCGGGGCTCCGGAGAGCTTCTTCACTCCCTTGACGGTGGCGGTATTCCCCTCGACGATGATATCCGCTCCGAAGCGGAGCAACTCCGATACATGCATGAAGCGGTTCTCGAAGATATTTTCGCTGATCACACTTGCTCCGTCGGCAATGCACATGAGCGCCATGAACTGGGCCTGCATGTCCGTGGGGAAACCGGGGTAGGGGCGGGTCTTGATATTAACACCCTTGATCCTGCTGCGGCCCCTTGACCCGCACCACTTTATCCTTGTTGCTGATCTCCACTCCGGCGTCCTGGAGCTTGAAAACCAATGCATCAAGGTGATCCAGCTGCATGTTGTGAATCCTGACATCTCCTCCGGTTATGGCCGCAGCGATCATGAAAGTTCCCGCCTCGATCCGGTCCGGCATGACCCCATGGCTTACGGGCTGCAGTTCCTTACCCCGTTGATGCGGATGGTATCGGACCGGCTCCTTCGATCCTGGCCCCCATTTTAATAAGGACCTCGGCAAGATCGACGATCTCCGGTTCACGAGCAGCGTTCTCGAGGATGGTTTCGCCCTTGGCGATCACTGCAGCCATCATCAGGTGTTCGGTTCCTCCCACCGTGGAGATGTCGAAATTGAATCCGTGCTCCCTTCAGCCTCTCGCCTTTGCCTCCACATAACCGTGGGTCAGGGTGATATCCGCACCCATGGCCGCCAGCCCCTTCAGATGAAGATTTATGGGGCGGGCGCCGATAGCACAACCGCCGGGGAGGGACACTCTGGCCTTGCCCAGCCTGGCCAGCAGAGGTCCGAGAACGAGAACCGAGGCCCGCATGGTCTTTACCAGATCGTAGGTGGCCTCGTGGTTGTCGATCCTTGAGGTATCTATCCTTACGATGTTGCCGTTTCCCTCGACCCTTGCGCCGAGGGTCTCCAAGAACCTTGATGGTGGTGTTGATATCACGCAGAAACGGTACGTTGCGAATTTCATGTGTGCCGGGAGCAAGAAGAGTGGAGATGAATATGGGAAGAGCGGCATTTTTTGAACCACTAACCGTCACATCACCGGAAAGCTTCTTCCCCCCGTTTATGACAAGTTTATCCACTGCGGTGCTCCTGAATTTAAATGTTTACAGCTTTTTACTGACACGCTGTTGCCGTTATTGACAGATTTAATTTCTCCGTCCGGGACAGGTAAAAAACATCACCGAATCTTCATTCCACCGACCACCCGCTCGATACCACCCGCATCCCGGGCTGTGAACAGGTTTTCGTAAAGACCCGCTTTTTCGAACATTTGAAGGATCTGCGACGCCTGTCTTATGCCGACTTCAAATATAAGCCATCCGCCGGAATTGAGATGGCCGGCGGCTTCCTGAATCATGCAGCTGTAGAAATTCGAGACCGTCCGCACCCCCGTCCAGCGCCTCCCTGGGCTCGTAATCCCGCACTTCAGGCTGAAGACCGGTGAGATCGGAGGTGGGAATATATGGGGGGTTGGAGACTATCAGGTCAAAAGTCTTGCCATCGACGGCTTCGAACATTGACCCGCTGAACAATGTGACATCCACACCATTACGCCGCGCATTCTTTCCTGCAACCGCCAAAGCATCGAGCGAAATATCAACACCAAACACATCGGCACCAGGAAGAGCCTTTGCCAGACTCACGGCTATACAGCCGCTGCCGACACCGATATCAAGGATACGCTTTGCGTCTTTGGAGCGTTTCACTGCTTCCTCCACCAATGTCTCAGTGTCGTAACGAGGAACCAGTACCGCAGGAGAAACCTCGAATTCAAGTCCCATGAATTCCTGGCTGCCGAGAATGTACTGGAGCGGTTCGCGCTTCGCCCGACGCGCAACCATCCCCCGGAAAGGGACAAGTTCCGAACCTCGTTCAGGGGTCTGTCATAATTGACATAGAGCCCGACTCGGTCCATCCCAAGGGCGGAACAGAGCATCCACTCGGTTTCGAGGCGGGCATTTTCGATCCCTTTTCCGCCAGATACCCCTTGGTCCAGTCCAGGACTTTCAGAACGGTCCATTTTTCCTGCTGTTTTTCCATAATCGAATCAGGCAAATGGCTACCAGCCGTTACTTACACCGCTTCACTTTGTGCTTTAGCGCTTCCATCTGATAATGGGTGCGCTAAGGCGTCTACGATCTCGCCTATGTCTCCGGCCATGATCGAATCCAGACGGTAGAGGGTAAGACCGATGCGGTGATCGGTCAAGCGTCCCTGGGGGAAATTGTAGGTTCGTATCCGTCTCGCTCCGGTCGCCGCTTCCCACCTGCTGTTTCCGGTCCGCAGCCAGTCTTGGCGTTCTGCTCGCTATGCATGATGTCGAGGATGCGCGACTTGAGGACCTTCATCGCCTTGCGCCCGGTTCTTGATCTGGCTTCGCTCCTCCTGGCAGGCAACTACGATCGCCGGTCGGAAGATGGGTTATCCGAACCGCGGAATCGGTGGTATTGACATGCTGACCCCCCGCCCCGGACGATCGGTAAACGTCAATTTTCAGGTCGGCGGGTTGATATCGATATCGATATCCTCCGCCTCGGGCATTATCGCCACCGTGCAGGCGCTGGTATGGATCCGCCCCTGGGCTTCGGTTTCGGGCACCCTCTGGACCCGGTGGGTGCCGGATTCGTACTTGAGCTTGGCGTAGACCCCTGCACCTTCCACGGAGGCAACGATTTCCTTGTACCCGCCCAGCTCCGACTCCGAAGCTGAAATTATTTCCACTCTTCCAGCGGTTGGATTCGGCAAAACGGCAGTACATCCGGAAAAGGTCTGCCGGCAAAAAGCGCAGATTCGTCCCCGCCTGTGCCCGGCACGGATTTCCAGGATGACGTTCCGTCATCGTTGGGGTCCTTGGGGAGGAGCAGCAGCTTGATATCTCCTTCAAGCTCGCTCTTTCCTCGCGTCGAGTTGCTCCATCTCCTCTTCAGCCATCTCCCGGATCTCCTAGTCCGGACTCGGCCAGCAGTTCCCTGTTGTCCTCTATCTCCGCGAGACTTTTCCGTAGTCACGATAAGCGGCCACCAGCGGAGAAAGTTCGGCATGCTCCCGGTAGAGCTTTCTGAATTCCACCTGGTTGGAAATCACAACCGGATCGGACAGCAGCGCTTCCAGTTCCTGGTATCGCCTTCAAGTTCTTCTATCTTGTCAAACATCAATAAATTCCCGAATTATTCATTGAAGGCAAAGCACCATACTTTACCATTTCCTTCACCGTTTATTCCGCACTTTCAAACCACGAGTCGGTCGTCTTTATGTCCGCCATTTTCCTCCAGAGCTTCCTCCATGGAACGGATGGCGACTTCCAACTGGCTTTCATCAGGTTCCCGAGTGGTCAGTTTCTGCAGGGCCAGTCCGGGGGCAACGAGCATTCTCACCAGCCGGGACGTTTCATTCCTGGCACTCCATTTCAGAAATTCATAGGATACCCCCGCAATTAGCGGAAGAAAAACGACCCTTGCGCCCGCCTTCATATAGAAGGGCCACAATTTGGGAATGAGAGAGAAGACAAAAATACTGACCAGCATTACCACCAGCAGGAAGCTTGTTCCACACCGTGGATGAAGACGGCTGAATTTCCTCACATTTTCGATGGTAAGCGGCTCTCCTGATTCAAAGGCGAAAATTGATTTATGTTCGGCTCCGTGATACTGGAAAACCCGCTGAATGTCTTTCATCCTGGAAATGGAATAGATATAAATGAGGAAAACGGCCACACGAATGACACCATCCACAAGATTGAATATGATGTTTGAAGTGCCGACAAGGGGGAGAAAATGCTTTATCAGGCCCGTCAAATAAAGGGGAAGAAAGAAAAACAGAGCAATGCCGAACAGAAGAGCAATGGCGATGGTTCCTCCCATTATCATGGGACTCATCTCCGTCTTTTCCTTTTCATCCTCGACGATTGCTTCGTTGGCCGAAAAATTGAGTGCCTTCATGCCGATTACGAGTGATGAAAACAAGGCGACAGCTCCCCTGAGTATGGGAAGCTTGAATACCGGAAACCGTTCGGAAATCGGAATCACATGATCCCTCCTTACGACGATCTCACCGGTAGGCCGCCTCACCGCAATGGCCACTGAACGCGGGGCGCGCATCATTACCCCTTCCAAGACAGCCTGTCCACCAATATTTATTTTTGACATCCATACCTCTCGCGGAAGATTCCCGATTTCTTGAAACAGAGAAATTCCTTAAAGGGATAACCTACACCTGAAAATTTTTATAGAAATTTCTTACCTCGACTGATTTACCACAGGTCATCCGCCCTTCCGGACAGTCACCAGCAAGACAACCGGGACCGGCGTTGGCGAAAATAATCGGGGCAACCGACTTGACTATTTTCAGCATTTCCAGCGCCATATTCCGGATCTCCCATTGAGCCCGATCACAACACCGCAAGCGGAAAAAATGGAACAACTCCCTTGCGTTCATGGTTACCATGATCTTGCTTTCAGTGGCATTAGGCAGAATATATCTCGCATCCTCGGGAGGAATACCCGCTTCGACCATTTCCGCATAAAAGCGATGAATCGATTGCAATTGGTCAACAAAACGCTCTTTCATTATTGGCACCGCTTCGATACTGGGAGGGACTACGGCGTCAAACAAGTCCTTGTGGGAAACGTAACGCTGCGATTGCTGGGAGAAAGATGCGATCCTGTGACGTACCAATTGGTGGGTAGTCACCCTCGACACACCTTCGATGCCGAAGGTGAACGATGCATGCTCCAGTACCGACTGATGCCCCAGGGACATTATCTTTTCCAGGAAGGTTTTGACGTCGTTTCCCGAAAGCTTTTCCTGAAGGGTGTCTATGGAAACAGGGGAATAACAGAGCCGGGCAGCCAGGGCAACGGCATATTCCGGATTGGGCGTATGATGGATGAGTTTAACCAGCATGGTTTCCTTGCAATATCCTCTTCGTTTCCGGTTCGCCCGAATGCCCTTTGCAAAAGCATTTCGACTGACCTGGCCGAGCGAAGCGGATGAACGTTTTCACCTGAAACAGATAAGGGGATTTCGCCATGGACAAAATCCCCTTTCTTCGTACCCGCAAGACCGGAGCCCGACTACATGCCGTATCTCTTTTTGAATCTTTCCACCCGGCCGGCTGTGTCAATCAGTTTCTGCTTGCCGGTAAAGAAAGGATGACAGGCGGAGCAAATCTCCGTCGTTATCTCGGATTTGGTTGAACGTGTCTGGAATGTATTACCGCACAGGCATTTTACGGTAATCTCATTATATTTCGGATGTATTCCTTCTTTCATATCTTTCCTCCTTGCGTAACGCACACCGACGATTCTTCACTAATAGCTTTATCCAAAGTGTAAACGCTAACACTTTTGCCTTTTTTTATCAAGAGTTTTTTCGACTTGCTCATGGAGTCGAGAAAAGCCTGATTGGTCTTGCTCTCAGCGAGTTTCCCGATGAGAAATTCCATGCTGTCCACGACGTTCATGGGGTGGAGAACCTTTCGCAGGATCCATATCCGGTTGAGAGCCGCCTTTTCTATGAGAAGCTCCTCTTTCCTCGTCCCGGACTTGTTCATGTCGATGGCCGGGAAGTACCGTTTTTCGACCAGCTTGCGGTCCAGATGCAGCTCCATGTTGCCGGTTCCCTTGAACTCCTCGAAAATAACCTCATCCATCTTGCTCCCGGTATCAACAAGAGCGGTGGCAATGATTGTCAGCGAACCACCCTCTTCAATGTTGCGGGCCGCGCCGAAAAAGCGCTTAGGTTTATGAAGGGCATTGGAATCGACACCACCGGAAAGCACCTTGCCCGAAGGAGGAATTACCGTATTGTAGGCACGGGCCAGACGGGTAATGGAATCGAGCAGTATCACCACATCCCTCTTATGCTCCACCAGCCTTTTTGCTTTTTCTATAACCATTTCGGCCACCTGTATGTGGCGGGCGGCAGGCTCGTCAAACGTGGAGGAGACAACCTCACCCTTGACCGAACGCTGCATGTCGGTGACTTCTTCCGGTCGCTCATCTATCAGGAGAACAATCAGAAACACCTCGGGATGATTTTGGGCGATTGAGTTGGCGATGTTCTGGATCAGCATCGTCTTCCCGGTTCGGGGAGGCGCGACTATCAGTCCACGCTGGCCTTTTCCGATGGGTGCGATCAGCTCCATAACCCTCATGGACATATTATCCGGGGTGGTTTCCAGCTTCAGCTTTTCCATGGGATAAAGAGGAGTGAGGTTATCAAAGAGAACCTTATCCCGGATCCCTTCCAGCGGTTCGTAATTGACCGTTTCCACTTTAAGGAGAGCGAAATAACGTTCCCCTTCTTTGGGAGGCCTGATCTGGCCGGACACGGTATCGCCTGTCTGAAGATTGAAACGGCGGATCTGGCTCGGCGAAACATAAATGTCATCGGGGCCGGGAAGATAATTGTAATCGGGAGCGCGAAGGAACCCGAATCCGTCGGGGAGAGTCTCAAGCACACCCTCGCCGAAAATCATCCCGTTTTTTTCAGTCTGTGCATTCAGAATGGCAAAAATCAGATCCTGTTTGCGCAGGTTTGAGGCGCCTTCAATGTGAAGGTCCTTTGCTATGGTCGCCAGTTCGTTAATTTTCTTGCTCTTCAGTTCCTGTAAATTCATTTTTTCTCCTGCGGACACGCGCACACCATTTGGTCTTCCGTAAATCTTATAATTGACGGAAACCTGCCATGAAAGCACCGGTGTTGATATGAGTTGCTTATTGCATAAAGGGGGATATTCCTGATTCTTTGAAAGAAGCGGTCACAAAGCTGCAAACGGCTTCAATGACTCAATTTAATTTTTAAAAAATCTGTTATTCGGTAAGTTTGTCTTAACCGGGTTATGAGCCCAGCCGGGTTGATTGAGGTTTTAGTATTGGGATAAACGATAGGGATACTATTTGGCCTAATCGAGGATATCAGAACATATAAACTTCAATTATCTTCTTGTCAATAAAAATTTGCTTCAGATAAAGCACCCCTGTCTTCCTTTGAGACAGAAAAGCAACTCCATGATGCATTCATCAAAGCATAATAAACTCATTTGCATTGCAGATTCAATATCTTTATCGTTTATTGAACTATTTTCCGTAACTTTTTTAGTTTACCGCATTTCATTTCCAACCGCTACATCAAATGTTCTGTTTTCAAAAGAAAATCGTACCTTATCCTGGAAAATTCTCTCCACGACTGCCCCGCCGACCACCATACCCTCGCTCACCGATGCACCGTTTACCACCGCAAACCGGGCCGAGTTGTCCTTATTCCAGGCTATTCCGGAAACATGAAGCCTGGGCAAGGGTAGTTGTGCAGGTTGCTGTGCAGCCACAGATGCGCTGTTCGCCGGCACCTGGACATTATTATTCGGACGGCGATCTTGATTTGGATTCTTCACATCAACTGCAATTTCCTGCGAAAGAGGCGACGGGCTTTTCTCCGGCGAGGTCTTCTTCATTGGAACTTTTCCCAACGATTTCAACCTCGGTCCGGAAGCACCTGTTCCTGAAAGCTCCTTTATCGCATCAGGTTTCACCCTTACAACTTTAGGCTCGATTGATATTTCAGCCCGCCCTTGTTTAACTTCGGACAGCCTCGGTGAAACATCGGACGGCTCGACTGTCCGTTTATGTACCAGCGGCCTTCCTCCCATCAGGAAGTAAGTAAACATCGCGGCGGAAAGTGCCGCTCCCGATATGGATAGCGGAAGCAGCCATCGTTGCTTCCGCTGGCGCACCGGGACACTCTTAACTATACCCCTGGCGATATCGACACCGGCCCTGCGTGCAGCCTTTTCCTCTTCAAGTTTTTTCAGAGCCTTCAGAATCGAGCTCATACCCTGTGCCCACCATTTTTTCGCACGAGACGCGGGACATCAGACCCGTCCCTGTAAAGAAAGAGCAAGGTCATCTCTCCCACTTTACCGTCCGGCGCAAGCCCCTTTGACCTCTGGAAAGACTGGACGGCGGCTGTTGTTGCCTTGTCATAAACCCCTGTCTGAATACCTTTGTAAAAACCAGCCTCCGACAGCATTTTCTGCAGACGGGAAATTTGCGGCCCTTTATCTCCAGGCAGGGGCAAAAGAGGAATTCCACGGAAATTTTTCAGGAAGACATATGCCCTGCCTGACCAGAAGCTTTTCAGGTCATCCAAAGAAAAAGAAGAATTTCCAGGGAGGGACGGTTCCATAATAAGCCTGTCCCCTTGCACTCCGGTCAGGGCGAGGAAACGCCTGCCCGCACTCCCGGACAGAGTAAATTCGAGCAAGGCTGGGGTATCTGCGTTTTCAAGGCTTTTCATATTCCCTTTCAACAATATAACGAGCAAACCCCTTCGCCGGGCAAGCTGATCCATCTCTGAAGCCGGATCCTTCCCGCGATACTCCCGTACAATCCCGGCACCCCAGAGCTTTGCCAAGACATTAAATGATTTCAGGAAACTCTCTTTCTCTCCAAGCACGTCCAGGTACTTTCCGATGTCATCATGAATCGCTGTTGAGTCAGAGGAAGTGGAAACACCACTATATTCAGGCCTGGCCGTAAAATTAAACGGCCATTCACCCGGTTTTTGATAAATAAAGTAAACCAAACAGGTCAGCAGGACAGCGGCCAGGGCCGCCGCAACCAACGATTTCCACAGTCCCGGTTTACGCCTGTTGCGCTCCCTTCTGATTTCAGAGATGGCAGTATTTACAAGGCGGCGTGTAATTTTTCGTTGTCCCTCGCCATAGCCGACAAGCAGAGACCTGTCGCAAACAATATTGATCAGGCGGGGGACACCACCCGAATAACTGAAAATCCTTTTCAGGGCTACCGGGGAAAACTGGACGGAAAGCCCGCAGCCGGCGACATTCAAACGGTGCATTATGTAAGCTCTGGTATCGTTAAAATCCATGGGAGGCAAATGATAGCGGACTGTGATACGTTGGGAGAGCTGTCGTAATTCGGGCCTTTCCAACAGACTGGCAAGTTCCGGCTGACCGGCGAGCACAATCTGGATCAGTTTGTCGGTATCAGTCTCAAGGTTGGAAATAAGCCGGATTTGTTCGAGGACTGAAGGCTCCAGGTTCTGCGCCTCGTCAATGACAAGCGTAACGGTTCTGCCTGCGGATTTTTCCTCGACCAGGAATCGATTCAACTCCTGCAAAAGCGCAGCATTGCTCAATCCTTCTGAAGGGATGCCAAACTCGCGGTTGATACCACGCAGCAGTTCCGTGGCGGACAGACAGGGATTGAAAATCAGGGCGTTTCGATAATTATTTTCATCCAGTTGACCGAGTAGCGTCCTCAGCACAGTGGTTTTACCTGTCCCGACTTCTCCTGTCAGTTCGATAAAACCGGCATGGTTGTCGATCCCGTACAAAAGATGCGCGAAGGCTTCCCGGTGATTCCTGCTGAGGAAGATAAAACTTGGATTAGGGGTAACAGTGAAAGGTTTTTCGCTGAAATCGTAGTATTCGCAGTACATGCGTCTTGCTCACACACTCGGGCTGGAGAAAATTACCTGACTACTCATATAGAGAAGAATATCCCACAAAAACAATTGATTTTCAAGGCCGGATCGGTAAAACTTTTGTTATCTGCAAGCCCGCCAGGTTTCAGGGGAAGCTTTGCAATTTACTGCAAGCGGGTATTTGCACTGCGTCCGTTTTCCTTATTAATGTCCATCAGGAAATTATCAGCCTGGATCTAGGCAGTGACTTTACCGGAGAATATTCCGAATGAAAACCGATTAAATGAAACCCGATGACTGACTTGCACTTTAAACCAGAGTTCTCTGATGAAATAACCACCCAGCATCTGTTCAGGTTAATGGTTCCGGGAAAAATCGTCGACAAAGATATGCAAAGGCGCATTTTCCGGCTCGAGGAAAAATTCCGCATACTGGCTTCCACCTGCCCGTTCGGCCTCTGGTCCCCGGGGCTTGCCATAACTGCCGAGATGCGCGCCATAACGGAGCTTTACCTGCCAATAGCCGAGATCACAAGAAATTTCGACCGACTCCTCCTACGTTCACTTTATTATTCCTCTCCTGCAAGGGTTACAACCATCCACACATCGACAACCTGGATAGATGCTCTTAATCATCTTCAGCCTTACGTAAACCGTTCAAATCCTGCGACACTGCTGCGGAAACTGATGGAGGATGAAAGCTGCAGAGTCGCCTTTCTTTTCGCTCTTTTCCTGCCGGACAGACACGGGGGAGGATTCGACCGATATCCGGGCCAAAGAAAATTCCTGCAGAGATGGCTGAGGGAAAGAATCAAACAAGGCAATATTGTTACCCTTCGCTGCCTCGACAGCGCCTGCGCCACCGGCGAGTCAACCTACGAACTCGCCATGGCCCTGATGGAAAGCGGCCTTAACCCGGACTCCTTCGTCATACACGGATCCACCCTGGAACCGCTGGAACTTTTCGCTGCCGCACATATCTTTTTTCCCCATGACACGAAGAGACAGATAAATTTTCGCCGGAGAGCAAAACCGGTACTCGATCGTGGAGCATGTGACAGAATCGAGTTTTTCACGGAAGATATTACTCAATCTTCAAGCGCAGGAAGGGAAGGTTACGATATAATATTATGCAACGGCCTGCTGGGCGGGCCGCAGTTCAACATTGAAAGTCGCATAACTGAAGTCGTATTAAAACTCAATGAAAGGCTGCGGAGTGGCGGAATCATCCTTGCTGCAAACCGATTCCATGGTGGCTGGAAAAAACTCGTACCTGACATTCTCTTACTGGAAATTTTCCGGAAATGCGGCTTCAGGGTTCAGGAAATATCCGACGGATTTATTGCGATAAGAGAATAGTACTGAATTCAAATAGTCATCAGCATGTACAATGAGGCAAATAATTCAGAGAGAAATACATTTTCCGATCAGGGAGACAGAAGATGAAAGTAACAATGGTACTTAACTCCGGCCCCCCGCCTCAATCAGAGGCGGAACTCGACATTGCGGCAAAGCTGCGCAATGACATGAACCGTCTCAAAGGTGATTTTTTCGACCTGGAGCGGGGGAAGGTCGATTACAGCGCCATGCGTTCGTCCGGAGACTTCCGGGAATACACCGCCAATGCTGCCCTTCTGCGTGATTTCGCCCTGTCCGATCTCCAGAGGCGCGAAGAACAGCTGGCATTCTGGATAAATATATACAACACTCTTGTCATTCACGGGATAATCGAGCTGGGGATAAGGGAAAGCGTCCGTGAAGTGAGAGGATTTTTCCGAAGGATCGCCTATTCGATCGGCGGATTGGCTTACACACCGGATGATATCGAACATGGCATTCTGCGCGGCAATCGTCGTCCCCCCTACCGGCTGTTCCGCCTGTTCTCCCCGTCAGACATCCGATTGCTGCATGTCATTCACCCGTCCGATCCCCTTATCCATTTCACACTGGTATGCGGCTCCAACTCCTGTCCTCCCATAAATTATTACAGAGCGGATAAAATCGAAGAGCAAATGAATATTGCTGCGGCCGGATTCATCAACGGAGCGGAAGTGGAAGTTCTGCCTGAGTACAATCTGCTGCGTCTTTCTCCCATTTTCAGGTGGTATTCATCCGACTTCGGCGGTAGAGAGAGAATCGTTGATATTCTGGCAAAGTTCCGGGAGTCCGAAAAGGAAAAGGAATTTCTCTTAAATCATGGAATTGATGCGAGAATTGAGTGGAAAAAGTACGATTGGAAATTGAACCACTGATAAAGCTGCTTCCTGAAAATCAACAAAAATCGATCGTATTCAAGCCTCTGCTCACTTGAGAATCAAATCAACCATATTCATCAACGGCCCGGGGTAAACTCCCAGAATCAGAATGACCAAGCCGGTCAGACATAGGGCAGTCGTCTCCCTGAAAGAGGCCTTGTTCGCCACAGTTTCCGTTTCGGGCGCATGCATGTAAAGGACCGCTACTACTCTGAGGTAATAATAAACCGAGATAGCCGCCGTTATAATCCCCAGGATGGCAAGAGGAGTCTCATTTCCTTTTATGGCCGCGGCAAATATGGCGAACTTGCCCATGAAACCCGCTGTCGGTGGAATACCTGCCAGGGCGAACATGGCAAGGGCAAGCATCCCTCCCTGGAACGGTCTGCTGAAGCCGAGGCCCCTGTACTCATCGATACTTTCCATACGGCTCTCTCCGTATAGAGTTGCAACCGCACCGAAAGCGGTGAGATTCATAACCGTATAAATTACGGCATAGAGAACTACCGCGGCAAACCCGTCATGCGTTCCGGTCAAAAGCGCCAAAGTAACGTATCCCATTTGTGCGATGGAGGAATATGCCAGCATTCTTTTCAGGTTGCGTTGCCGCAGCGCGGCAAGATTTCCCAGCGACATGGACAGGAATGAAAGCCACCAGAGCGGTGTGCGCAAAGGGGCGATTCCCGAACCCAGAGCCATGAAAAGAAGAAGCAGCGCTGCAAATCCGGCCGCCTTCGATCCGGTGGAAAGGAAAGCCACAACCGGGGTGGGTGCACCCTGGTATACATCCGGAGTCCATAGATGGGCTGGAACCAGGGAGACTTTGAAAGCAAGTCCGATAAGAAGCATTCCCCAGCCGCCCCAGGCGATCGGTACGTTTTCACCACCCGTCATAACGGCCTTCATGGCGGAAGCGATATCGAGAGTTCCCACACCGGCATAGATCAACGCGATACCGAATGCAATGAACGCGGCGCTCACCGCCCCCTGAAGCAGATACTTGAGTCCTGCTTCCCCGGACGCAGGACAATCCCTGTCGATGGCGGTAAGGATGTAAAACGCGAAAGTAAGCCCCTCCAGCCCAAGAAAAAAATTGAGAAGGTTTGCGGCGGTGCCGAGCACGATCATACCGAAGGTTGCAAACAGTACGGTGGCCGGGTATTCCTCACCGCGAATGCCCCTGCGCTCATTGTAATCATGGGAGAGCAGCAGGGTGAGAGCGGCGGTAAGGGAAAACAGTACGATGAAAAACCTGGCAAAGGGGGTAAAGGATAATCCAAGATGGGGCGCCACAGTTTGGGGGGGAGTCTGCAAAGACCAGCAGGCAGCCCCCAGCAGTGTTGCTATTCCCACCATCGTCCCATAACGACCCGGCACAAATGCCCCGCTAAGCAGAACAATCAGTATTCCCGCGCCGATAATCAAAATGGGCATGAATGCCCAGATGTCCGCAAAAGTCATGGCAACCCTCCCGGCCCGACGGTCAAGAGCTGAATCGGAGTCTTAATAAGATCGAGCAACGGCACGGGATAAACCCCCAGGAATACGATGATAATCGCGAACACCGAAAGAACAAGACCCTCTCGCGGGGAAATATCCC
The DNA here is from genome assembly GCA_963815135.1 of uncultured delta proteobacterium. GTDB lineage: Bacteria > Desulfobacterota > Desulfuromonadia > Geobacterales > Geobacteraceae > CAIWTU01. The sequence goes on along the minus strand of CAWFFO010000007.1, from coordinate 163,848 downwards.
ACAGATGGAGAGTATCAACCGGTTTCAGGAAAAGTACCTTCTGCACCATGCGCAACATGTAAACCAGGACCAGGACTATTCCGGCAAAGGCGAGCACCGCAGGCCAGGCCGATACCCGGAACACCCCTGCCAGCACCAGGAACTCCCCGACAAAGTTGTTCAATCCGGGCAACCCGACGGAAGCAAGGGCAAACAGTAGGAAAAATCCCGAATATACGGGAATCCTGCCCCACAGATCGCCATAGGCTCCAATGTCATTGGTTCCACCCCTCTCCTCCAGCATCCCGAGCATGATGAAAAGGCCACCGGTCGTGATGCCGTGATTCACCATCTGGATCACCGAGCCGGACAGGGAAACCTGCGTCCAGGCGGCAATCCCGAGCACTATGAAACCCATGTGCCCGAAGCTTGAATATGCGATCAGACGTTTCATATCCTGCTGTGCGTACGCTATCCACGACCCGTACAAAATGCTGGCCACTGCAAGCAAAAGAATAACCGGTGAAAAGCTGGAGGCTGCCGAAGGGAAGAGTGGAAAAGCGAAGCGGATCAAGGCGTATGCCCCTGTCTTGGCCATGAGTGCCGCAAGTATCAGGCTGCCCGCGGGCGGGGCATCCGTATAGGCGTCGGGGAGCCAGTTATGAAGCGGAAAGATAGGGACTTTGATGGCGAAGGCAAGGAGGAAAGCGCCGAACAGCCAGAAGGCAGTGGAACCTGACATGGTGGTATGGAGCAATTCAGACAGGGCGAATGTATACTGTCCCGTCTGGCTGCCGTGGATCAGGTAAAGTCCGATTACCGCCAGAAGCATCAGCAGTGACCCGGCCATGGTGTAAATGAAGAATTTTATGGCGGCGTAGGCCGGTCTGCCCTTTCCCCAAATTCCGATTATCAGCAGCATGGGGATAAGCATAACTTCCCAGAAGAGGTAGAAAAGAAAAAGGTCCAGGGAGAGGAAAACACCCATTATCCCCGTTGTCATCACAAGGAGAAGTACATGATAGGCCGCGACATGCTTCGTTACCGACTTGCGGGAAACCAGAACAGCGGCGCACATTATCAAGGCCGTCAGAAGTACGAGGAGAACACTGATACCGTCCAGGCCGAGAGTGTAACGGATACCGAAACGTTCAATCCAGGGAATGTCGCGGACAAGGAAAAACCCCGCGAACGGTCCCGAGACGGCCGTCGCCCCGGCGCCCAGGGAACAGACCCATCCGGCCACTCCCAGCTCGACAATGGCAACGGCAAGCGCCATCAGTCTGCACAGGTCTTCCCTCCGCCGCAGCAGCAAAACCGGAATGCTGCCCGCCAGGGGAAGAAACAAAAGAATTGTCAGAATCGGTAAGTTGCCTTGCACAAATTTATCCTTTTTTGTTTAACAGGGAAGTGATATTCAATCTCTCTTTTAATCCTGCATTTCCTGATTATCCCTGCAAATCCGCTTTTAAAAAAACAGCCAGGCGAAATACGCCGCCAGCAGCATGGTACCGACTGAAAAACTGGCAATATAAACGGAAACCCTCCCGTTGGACCAGCCGCCCAGCCGCTGTCCGAAACTTCCCAGAAAGTTCGCCAATCCTCCAAGCGAACCGTCCAGTGTCGTCTCATCGATTTTTTTCCACAGGAAGCGGGATAGCCATTCATACGGCCGGACAAAAAGGAAGCCGTAAAACCGGTCGAAATACCAGCCGTCCCGAAAAAAGGCCGCTATCCCGGGAGCAAACAGGGTTTTTTCCCTTTTCCGCCACTTGTCGCCCGAATAGATGAAATGGGCGCAAACCAGGCCGGCTACGGCAACCACCCCTGCAAGGAGCTGCAGGAGCTCTTCCGTCCCGGCGGCAGGCTTCATGGCATCGAACCTGTTGAGAGACGCGAGAAATTCCCCGAGCCATCCGGACATGCCCGTATATCGCGGCAGATCCAGCAATCCTCCACACAGGGCCAAAAGCGCAAGGGGCAGCAGAGTGTATTCCATAATCCGTGGAACAGCCTCTGTTTTCCGTTTTTCACCACCGAAAACCACATAAACCATCCTGAATGTGTAGACTGCAGTGAGAAAAGCGGTAACTTCAGCAAGAACGAAAAGTCCCTGAAATAAGGCTCCACCTTTGAAGAAAACCTCGGTCAGTATCAGGTCCTTGCTGAAAAAACCTCCGGTCGGCGGCAGCCCCGCCAGACAGACAGCTCCTGCCAGAAAGGGCCAGAAAGTGTAGGGCAGACTGCTCCGCATTCCACCCATCCTGAAAATATCCTTTTCATGTCCTGCCGCCGCGATTATGCAGCCTGCTCCCATGAACAGAAGTGCCTTGAAGAATGAATGAACCAGCAGGTGGAAGGTAGCTGCGGTGATCGCCCCGCTTCCCACTCCCAGCATCATGTAGCCGATCTGGCTCATGGTGGAGTAGGCCAGGATGCGCTTCAGATCGCGCTGGGCGAGCGCGCAGGTGGCGGCGTAAAACGCCGTGAGCGCGCCGATGCAGGCAATGACGGCAGTAACCATTGGCGAAAGACCGATAAAGGGAAAAAGCCTGCTCAACAGGTAGACACCGGCCACGACCATGGTTGCGGCATGGATCAGGGCGGAGACCGGCGTCGGACCGGCCATCGCGTCGGGCAGCCAGACCATGAGCGGCATCTGCGCCGATTTGCCTATCGCCCCTCCTACCAGGAGCAGACCTATCGCCGTGACAATCCACATGGGAACAGTAGACCCCAGATGATTTATATCGCTGACGGATAACGTTCCGAAAAGCCTGAACAACCAGAAAATAGCTATTCCGAAGGCTACGTCCCCTATCCTTGTAACAATAAACGCCTTGCGTCCCGCCGTGGCATTTTCCTCATCCTGATACCAGAAACCGATGAGAGCATAGGAACAGAAGCCCACACCTTCCCACCCCAGGTACAAAAGGGGCAGGCTGTCGGCAAGGACCAGCAGAAGCATGGCAAAGACAAAGAGGTTGAGTAATGAGAAAAAACGGGCATAATCGGAATCTTCCGCCATGTATGCAGTCGAATAGATATGGATCAGCCCCAGACAAAGGTGACCATTACGCACATCACAGCCGCCAGGTTGTCGAAATAGAGGGAAAAGGGGGCATTGAAATCGAAGGCTGAAATCCAGCGGAACAGATCAGTCCTGAAGGGGGTCTGCAGGAGGGCAAACGCCGCTACCGAGCTAATGAAAGAGGCCCATACGGCCGCGCAGGCAACTCCCTGGCCGAGGCGTCGCCGGATTCGCAAGCCGGACAATGCGTTGAAGATTCCTCCCAGAAGGGGGAACAGGAGTATCAGGACAAGAAAAGTATTCATACTTGAGTCCACTGGGCTCCGTAAAACCATACGTACTGCCGGTTTCAGGTTCCATCAGCCGGCAGAAGACTGCCGGCTGATGCACTGTTATTCTTTCAGCATGGTAAAATCATCAGAATTCACCGACCTTTTACGCCGGTGCAGATAAACTACGAGTGCCAGCGCCAACGAAACCTCCGCCGAAGTCATGGCAATGATAAAAAGGGAAAATACCTGTCCGTCGGCCGCACCCCAATACGCTGCTCCACCCACAAAGGCCAGGATGGCGGCATTGAGCATGATTTCGATGCCGATCAGCATCATGATCAGATTTGTCCGCCATGATACCAGGCAGACCATTCCCATGACAAAAATTATGGAAGCGAGAATCAGGACGTGAGACAAAGGAACGATCATTTCCGCCTCCCGAGATAAAGAGCCCCGACCAGGGCAAACAGAAGCTGCATTGACACGACTTCGACTGCCACGCCGTACCTTTGGAACAGCAAAGCGGCAAAATCCCTGATTTTTATATAATGAACTGCACCCGGTGACGGGACATGACGGACGGCAAGGGATATAACCGCGGCCGCTGTTATTGAGACCGAGAAGCAATGCAGGCGTCCATTCGCGCCAACCGGGAAATATTATCTTTTCCGGATGGCCCAGATCGAGCATCATGATGACGAACAGGAACAGCACCATGATGGCGCCCGCATAGATGAATAACCTCGAAGACGGCGACAAGGGGGGCGGCCAGCAGGTAGAAGATCACCGCAAGGGCAAAAAACGATGTGGCAAGATAGATGATTGCATGCACCGCGTGCTTTTCCCTGATGGAAAAGAAAGTCGCAGCCACAACTACGGCAGCCATTATGTAAAAAAACGCCTGTTCCATATCAGCTCTTAAAACCAAGCAGTCAGCGGCTAGCCGCTGGCCTTTTTATTTTTTTCCTGCCAGTTGCCAACTGCCGGCGGCTGTCTTTACGGCATCAAAGTTCTTACGTCGACAGGAGGCAGCTCGTCCTCATTGCCTCCCCGCGGGTTCACTACCCCGATACCGGCATGCCTGTAAAAATTGTATTCGGGATCCTTTCCGCAGCCGTCGATCAGCAGGTCTTCCTTCTCGTATACCAGATTCATGATGTCCCGTTTGCAGATCTCGTAATCCGGAGTCATCTGGATCGCCATGGTCGGACAAGCCTCTGCACAGAGTCCGCAGAAGATGCAGCGGGAAAAATTAATGCGGAACCAGGCTGCATAGCGCCTGCCGTCCTCCCTCTCGGCAGCCTGCATGGAGATGCAGTCCACCGGGCAGGCGGCGGAGCACAGATAGCAGGCAACGCAGCGCTCTCCCCCGTCAGGATCGCGGGTCAGCACTATCCGCGCCCGGAATCGCGGGAAAGGGGTTCGTTTCTGCTCAGGATACTGGATGGTTGACCGGACGGCGGAAAATATGCTTCCACGTAGTCCACATGCCAAGTCCCAGAGCTTTTATATCATTCAGTAGTGACATTTTCCGCTTCCGTCAGAAACCCGCCGGCGGCTCGGCCGGGCAGATTTCTATACCGCCTGCTTGGTTCTCTGCGCCTTCTTGAGCAGATCAAGGGTATCGGGATGGTTGTTGGTTTCTGCATAAACCATGGCGGTGTTGCCGCTCATGGTCCTGGCGTTAACATCTGCGCCGTATTCGATCATACTTGCAACACAATTATTGCAGCCGTAATTGGCGGCGAACATGAGGGGAGTGTGGCCGTCACGGTCACGCGGGTCAACGATCGCGCCATGTTCAAGAAGTATCTTGATCACCTCCGCGTGCCCGTTGGCCGCGGCGTAATGCAGGGCCGTCTTCCCCTTTTTGCTCCTCGCGTCGATGTCCGCTCCCCTGTTGAGCAGATCCCTTACGGCATCCTCGCTCCCTTCCCTGGCCGCAATAATGAGCGGTGTGTGGCCGTGCCTGTCTGTTGCATGTACATTTTCAGTCATAACACTTCCTCCTTCTGGGTAGAGTGCCCTGCATATTTATTTGTCAAGATTTTCAACTATTGATCATCAACCACCATCCGGTAAGCAGAATGTTTATCAGCGCTAGAGGGGTAAGAAACTTCCAGCCCAGGTGCATCAACTGGTCGTATCTCAGCCTGGGCAGAGTACCACGTATCCAGATGAAAAGAAAAGCAAATGCCGTCACCTTAAACACAAACCAGACAACCGGCGGTAACCACGGACCGTTCCAACCGCCCAGAAAAAATGTTGTGGCAAGTCCTCCCAGCACGATGATATTTATGTATTCTCCCATGAAAAAAAGTCCGAAACGCATTCCGGAGTATTCGGTATGAAATCCGGCCACAAGCTCGCCTTCGGCCTCCGGCAGATCAAAAGGTGCCCGCTTGCATTCCGCGACGATACTGATGAGGAATATCACGAAAGCAAGCGGCTGATAAACTATGAACGGGACAGCGGCCTGAGCGCTGACGATATCGCTCAGCCTGAATGATCGGCTCAGCATTACGATCGGCACCAGGGACAGACCCATGGAAAGTTCATAGGAAATGAGCTGGGCAAGGCCGCGGATGCCGCCCAGAAGTGAGTACTTGGAGTTTGACGCCCATCCGCCCAGTGCCACTCCATAAACAGCAATGGATGAAAGCGCCAGGAAGAACAGCAGGCCAATATTCAGGTCCGTCACCTGCAGGTTAACGGTTCTGCCAAATAGCGTTACCGGTGCGCCGAACGGAATCACGGCGAAGGTCATGATAGCGGGAATGGAAGCCATGGCCGGCGCGAGCAGATACAGCCATTTGTCGGCCTTTTCCGGCCTGACATCTTCCTTGGCGAGCATCTTGATCAGATCTGCGAGCGGCTGCAGCAGGCCGAACGGACCGACCCTGTTCGGACCCTTCCTGTCCTGGATCCAGGCGAGCACCTTGCGCTCGGCATAGACCAGATATGCCGCACCGGTCAGAACAACGCCATAAATGATTACCAGTTTTATAAGGAGGAGAATTATGTACAGGCCGGTAATTTTCATATGTTCCGTTTCTTGAGTAAACTTATGGAATGAACCATGAATCCAGACTGAAGGCCTGGCGCAAAATGCTGTATGCTGCATGAAAAGAAATCAAGCAGGGTTTCCCTTTTGCCCTTCACCCCTGATCCTTTACCCGATTCTGACCCCTTCCCCTTCAGGGTCCAGATCCCTGAGATTCTCCCACCTGCCGGAGAGCGGTTCCACAATCTTCTCTCCGCTCAACCTCTCGATCAGCGCAGCGATAACCTGCCAGGAAGGCAGCGGCTTACCACCGGGCGGCGTCAGGCGATGAACCCGCGGAGGATGTATGTCCGGATCAAGTCCCTTGATGGGCAGTCCGGGATCCATAACTTTTTTGAAGCGTTGCGCCCTGCCTTCGTTGTTAACGAAAATCCCGTCCATCTCCACGTGAGCGGTGACCGGGAGGAAGACCTCGGCTTTCCCGCCGACATTGGTCGGCTGCCAATCCGCAACGGCAAGGAGTCTGACCTCCGGCGGCAGTTCGACTGTAGTGTCCGATTCGAAGAAAATGACACCCTTGATCTTGCCGTCGGCCAGCGCGTCTGAAAGGCTGGCGGACCGGCGTTCCCCGGCCAGAATTGCCGTGGCGAAGGCATTCGGACCATTCATGAGACAGGCCAGCCGGGCAGGTGCGGCGGCGGCTCTGCGAATTGCATCACTATCGCATGAAGCCGTTGAGCAGATAATTACCGGCTCCTTGAATTCACCGAATGGTACGTCATCAACCGCATTTATCCCTGTGAATTCAAAGGGTAATTCATTTCTCTCGGTGGACAAGTCGCTTCCAGTCCGGAATATTTTCGCTCCGCCGCGCCAGGCCTGCCTTACCGCAAGGGCCATCATCGGCCCTTCTTGAAGCAGGTCGCAGTCGTTAAGAACTACACAATCGGCGGATTCTATTTCCGCCATGGAGACAGCCTTTCCCCCGTCAAGAAGAGAAACCGCCGTCATGGTTGCCTCCGCTTCCGACTTGTCGGTAAAATAACAGAGAAAGCCGGCATCCAGACATTCATCGAGACGAGCCAGAAGGACGTTGCCCTCAAGTGACATCCGGGAAGAACCGACCAGCGCGATGCTACCCTCGCCATGCATTTCGAACAGTTCGCCGATGCGGGAAACCAGCACATCCATCGCCTCGTCCCAGTCCACCTCCCGAACGTCCACCATCGGGGATCGGGGTCGGTCTGGTCGATTTACCTGGTGATTCGTGAACCGGCCCCGGTCACAGATGAACCAGCCATTCACGGCGTCATTCCTGCGCGCTATTGTTTTCAGCAATTCGCGATAACGGGCAGCCGGAATGATATTGCATCCAAGAGAACAGTGCGGGCATACCGAGGGCGCCATGTCGTAGTCCCAATAGCGGGCACGGAAACGGGCCGATTTGTCGGTATATACCCCGGTAGGGCAGATATCCAGCAGATTGCCGGAAAAAGGGGACTCCAGGGCACCGTCCTCTTTTCTTCCGAAATAAATCAGGTTCGCCCGTCCCAGGGCGCCCAGATCATCTCCTCCGGCAAACTCCTGGTAGAAACGGACACACCGGTAGCACTGTATGCACCGGTTCATTTCATGCTGGATATATTCGCCGAGATACTGGTTGTTATAGGTCCGTTTCTTTCCCTTGTAGCGGCGGATACCGTGTCCGCCGGCGACAGTGTAATCCTGAAGCAGGCATTCCCCTCCCTCGTCGCACACCGGACAGTCGTGGGGATGGTTCATCATCAGCCATTCGATGACCAGGCTGCGCATTTTCACCGCTTCCTCGTCGGTGGTAGACACGACCATGCCGTCCTGGGCGGGGATCATGCATGACATCTGAATCCCTTTGACCGGACCATCCAGGCATTTCACGGCACACATACGGCATGCCCCCGCGTTGCCCAGGGCGGGGTGATAGCAGAAATGCGGGATAACTATCCCTGCCAGCCGGGCCGCCTCGATCAGCTTGGTATCCTTAGGAACTTCGATTTCGATATTGTCGATTATCAGCTTGGGCATAAATTCACAAAAAATCGTTTTTTATTCAGGTTTTGAACGGACATTTTTTCTTTGCAATATGATCCCGGACTTCTTCTTCAAAATGCCTTAAAAGTCCTGTGACCGGCCCCATGGCCCCGGGAGCAAGCGGACAGAAGGTAAAGCTGAGATATTTTACATGTTCTCTAAGAATTTCAATATCTTCCGTTACACCCCGACCGTTTTCGATCCTCTCCAGAACATCTCTGACAAAGGGCAGTCCTTCCCTGCAGGGAGTACACCATCCGCACGATTCACGTGCATAGAAGCGGATCATATTCAGAGTAGCTCCTACCATGCACGTATTCTCGTCAAAGACCACCAGTCCGCCGGTGCCGAGGCGGGAACCGGCTTTCGCAACAGTGTCAAAATCCATCGGCACATTGAAATGCTCAGCGGTAAAATAGGGTGTCGAGGCCCCGCCGGGGATGCAAGCCTTGAATTTTTTACCCGGTTTCATGCCTCCACAGGGACCTTCGATCATTTCTCCGAGTGTCATCCCCAGGGGCAGTTCGGCACAGACCGTGTTCCGCACATGACCGCTGAAACAGAACAGCTTGTTCCCAGCCGATTCAGGAATTTTCGCCAGTCCCTTGAACCATTCCGGTCCATTCATAATAATTGAGGGGATATTTGACAATGTCTCAACGTTATTTACCACCGTCGGCCCTCCCCACAGGCCCTTTATTGCGGGAAACGGCGGTTTGCTGCGCGGGTTGGCCCGTTTCCCCTCCAGCGCATTCATGAGCGCCGTTTCCTCACCGCAGATATAGCGTCCCGCCGAAGCATGGATGTTGATCTCCATGGAAAAGCCGCTGCCGAGAATGTTTTCGCCGAGTAAATTCTCTTCCCTCGCCATTGCCAGTCCGTCGCGCAGATATTTCTGGGCCGTTTCGTATCCTCTCCGGATAAAGATGAAGGCATTGGCAACACCAAGGGTATATCCCGCCAGGAGCAATCCCTCGATCAGCAGCCAGGGGTTGTTCTCCAGCAGGACGCGGTCCTTGTAGGTGCCAGGCTCCATCTCGTCGGAGTTGCAGATGAGGTGACGCGGTCCCGGCAGGTCGCGGGGAACAAAAGACCATTTTTTGCCGGTGGGAAACCCCGCGCCGCCGCGCCCACGCATCCCCGAGTCAATAACCATCTGCTGGACATCGTTCGGAGACAGTCCGGACAGGGCCTTGCGCAAGGCCTCGAATCCCCCGGCCGCCCGGTATTCGTCGAAGCTCACAGGGCCTTCAGTTTTATTGTGTTTGAACAGGACAAGTTCCATAGATTAAATTCAGGCAAAGGGCAAAAGGCATCCGGGGTGGGAAATGGTTTGCCTTTTGCCGGTTTCATTCCGCATTGGGCCTCAGGCCATTATTTGAAAGTCTTCAGAATATAATCCGCGATTGCCTTGGCTTCCTTGTCCGGAATGGTGGCTTTGTCGAACTTGGTCATGCCGGGACCCGGGTTACGCATTTTGCCGATTATATCCTTCGCAGTTTTCACTCCATTTTTAACACGGTCTTTCTTGTGCAGGGTGAATGCGGGGTTGATAATATTGCCTCCGTCGGGATGGCAGACCGCGCAGTGGTTCTTGAATTCCGCGGCTCCGTTGACTTTTTCGCCCTTCTTCATGTCGGCGGGAGCCGACACGGCAAACGAACATACAGCCAGCATTGCAACAGTCAAAATAAATCCTTTTTTCATTTCAAGCCTCCTTGGGCAGGCTCTCAGCCTGCATTGTCATCAAGATACTAAGCGTATTGTTTTTTTTCCTGCTCCAGAATCTCGTCCACAACCTCCGGTGTAAGTTTTCCGTAGAGAGTTTCGCCTATCATCATGGTAGGCCCTTCGCCGCAGTTGCCGAGACAGGCGCAGGGAACCAGGGTAAACAACCCGTCCGGCGTCGTTCCGCCCGGCTCGATCCCGAGTTGTTTTTTCAAATGCTCCATTATCTGATCGCAACCTACACTCCAGCAGGAAATTGAATCACATACGTGAATGACCCGTTTTCCCACCGGCCGCCGGTAGATCAATTCATAAAAGGTGGCCAGTTCCTCAACCTGGACCGGAGAAAGGCCGAGAATTTCCGCCGCCTCGTCCACAGCTTCATCGGTAAGCCAGCCGTAATGTTTCTGCAATTCCTTCATGACATCAACAGCCGCCTCACGGTTGGTGACGGCACCGGCGACATGGTCCATCAATTGTTTTTTCAGTGTTTCAGGGATCATTTATTTCCCTATCTGTCAAGTTAGCTAAATTATACGCACTGCTTCCGTGGCGGAATTTAACGATCCAGGTCCGCCAGCACGAAATCAATCGAACCGAGTATGGCGAGCAAGTCCGCCAGCAGCCACCCCCTGCTGAGCAGAGGCAATGCCTGGATATGCGGGAAACTGGGAGTCCGTATCCGCATCCGGTAGGGAACATTCAGACCATCCGAGACCACGAAATAACCATTTTCACCCTTCGGCGCCTCGATGGAGGTGTAGCATTCCCCCCGAGGCGGGGCCATGCCCCGGGTTGAGTTGATGAAATGGTGGATCAATGATTCGATATCCTTGCAGAGTATCCCGTTTCTGCGGCAGGACGTAACGGTAATCGTCCGTGATCCAACGGCCGCCGGGCATATCCTTCATGGCCTGCCTGACGATGCGCAGCGACTGTTTCATCTCTTCCATCCTGACCCGGTAGCGGGCGCAGCAGTCGCCCCCTTCGGCGACCGCCACGTCGAAGTCGAAATTTTCATAGCCGCTATAGGGAATCTTTTTTCGCAGGTCCCAATCGATACCGCAGGCGCGGAGATTCGGGCCGGAGAACCCCCAGTCCATGGCATCTTCCAGGGATATCACCTCCCACCCCCTTGAGGCGGGCCATGAAAATCGGATTTCCCTTCAGCAGCTCCTCGTACTCGCGAAGCCGTGGCGGGAACCAGCGAGAAACTCCTCCACCGGCGCTTCCCACCCTTCCGGGAGGTCTTCGGCCACTCCGCCGATCCGGAACCAGGCCGGATGCATCCGGCCGCCGGTGATCATCTCAACGATGTCGAATATCTTCTCCCGGTCGGTAAAGGTGTAGAATACCGGCGTCATTGCCCCCACGTCGGCGGCAAAGGTGCCGAGCCAGACCAGGTGGCTGGCAATCCGGAACAGTTCCGCCAGCATCACCCTGTATAGTGACCGCCCGGTCGGGTACCGTGATGCCGCAGAGCTTTCCACGCTGTTCACGTAGGCGAGATTGTTCTGACACCCGGCCAGATAATCGATCCGGTCGGTATAGGGGATGAACTGGTGCCAGTGCTGCCGCTCGCCGATCTTTTCCGCTCCCCGATGGTGGTAGCCGATGTCCGAATCCAGGCCGACGATCTCCTCGCCGTCCAGCTTCAGGATGACCCGGATGATGCCGTGCGTGCCGGGGTGCTGGGGCCCGAGATTGAGGATCAGGGTGTTGTCGTCGACTTTTTCGAAATAATCTCCGGCCGGGAGCGGCTGATGCTTTCGTGCATCTTCGGTAGTGTAGGGGGGCATCTCCGTGGCCCGGAAAGGGTGATCCTTCCGGAGCGGGTGGCCCACCCAGTCGTGGGGCATGAGAATCCGGCGGAGGTCGGGATGGCCGGCAAAGCGGAGGCCGTACATGTCGAAGACCTCCCGCTCGTACCATGTCGGCCGCCGGGCAGACACCGGTGACGGTCGGCAGTTCCGGATATTCCCCGGCCAGTTCGGTCTTGATCCGGATATGGCCCGGCGTGTCGAAGCAGAGGAGGTGGTAGTTGACAGGTGAAATCTTTGTATCCTGGTGTCCGCTCCCGGCGGCATGACTCGTCCACCGCGGCAATATCGTCCAGACGCCTGAACGGATTCTTCGACCGCGCTCTTCAGATGGCGAAGCACCTCGGGCACCAGTTCCGGCGGAACCCTGCAGGTGGGCATGTCGGTGGCCGCGGGGTCTTCCGCTGCACCTTCGCCGAACAGCGCCTCCAGTTCCCCCGCCAAGTCCGAATGTCGGGAAAGGCCATGCTTCGGTGCGGGCGGGGCGCCACATCTCGTCGGAACGCGGACATGGCAAACCGCGGGTGCTGAACGGAAGTCCCGCGGATCGGGATCCCCTCCATGCCGGGCCCGCGGGTATCGCGGGATTTGGTCTCACCATCCACCAGGACCGGCACGGTCGTCCCCTGTGTCCCGCCACCGCAGGTGGAGGACCGGACGGGCAGGGCGCTCGTCGGTTCGGATTTTTTCCTGGAGGAGCATCAGCCCCTGCAGGAATGCCTCGGGCCGGGGAGGGCAGCCGGGGACATAGACATCCACCGGCATGATCTGGTTCACCCCCTGCACCACGCTGTAGACGTCGTACATCCCTCCCGAATTGGCGCAGCTTCCCATGGAAATCACCCAGCGGGGCTCGGCCATCTGCTCGTAAAGCCGGAGTACGGATGGCGCCATCTTCTTGAAGACGGTTCCGGCGATCACCATCAGGTCGGCCTCGCGGGGGGAGCCGCGAAGCACCTCGGCGCCGAAGCGGGCGATGTCGTAGCGGGAAGTGAAAGAGGTCATCATCTCCACGAAACAGCAGGAGAGTCCGAAAAACATCGGCCAGAGCGAGTTTGCCCGTCCCCAGTTGATCAGATCGTCAAGACGGGTCAGGAGTATATTTTGCGGAATTTCATTCTCCACTGTAGAGACCTCGTTCATGCTCGGGATTGGTTCGTTTGTTCTGCAAATCCGGGGTCATGATAAACGGGATGCGGCACTGACACACAACGCGGCCATGGAACTTTCGAAATCAGTTATCTGTTCGTGGAACGATTGACTTTACCGTACTCCCTGGAAGGCCCCCAGTCAAGCCCGCCCTTTTTCCAGAGCCAGCAAAGACCGAGAAGCAGCACCAGGATGAAAACGGATATGTGGATCAGTCCGGGTATACCCAGTATGTCCCAGGCGACGGCCCAGACGTACACGAACACTGCCTCCACATCGAAAACGATGAAAAAAATAGCTACCATATAAAACGGAACCGGATAAGCGAGTCTGGCTGATCCGGTCGGCATTACGCCTGATTCGTAGGCGGTTCCCTTTACAACTCCCCTTTTCTTTTCCCCGAGCCACCATGAAACGAAAAGGAGTCCGCCCACCAGGGCGACCCCCATTGCCGTATAAACCGCAAGCGGAAACAGCTCCTGTATCTGGTAGGCTTGCGCAGCCGCGTGTTGTACCGATTCGGTCATGGGGTCTCTTTTCCAGGCCTATTTCATTCCCTGCAGAAAGGCCAGGACTTGCGCCGGATGTTCCTCAGCCTTTTTCACTGTCGGCCAATGTTTGATCACCGTTCCGTCGGGTCCGATAATTACCGTTGAACGAATGACACCCATGGTCTTTTTGCCGTACATCGTCTTTTCACCGAAAGCGCAGTAAGATTTCATCATCTTTGCTTCCGGGTCGGAAAGCAGGGTGAAGGAGATGCCGAAGTCATTGATAAATTTGTCGTGTGATTTGAGACTATCCTTGCTGACGCCGAGCAGAACGGTGTCCAGATCCTGCAATTGCGCATACACATCGCGGAATCCGCAGGCCTCTTTCGTACAGCCCGGTGTATTGTCCCTGGGATAGAAATAGATGATTACCGTCTTGCCGGTGTAATCATTTAAAGCATGTTTTATGCCGTCACTGCCTTCCAGCTCAAACGCGGGGGCTTTCTTTCCTTCCAGGGAAGACATATATGAACTCCATCCATTTTATTTTTCGAGGCAATTTATCAGGAACGACGAATTGCACCATCGTACTCAATTTTATTTTATAAAGCGGATAATGCAAGCAGCCGGGGTTAATTCTTCCGCTAACTTGTCAATGTGGTATTAATCAAGTTAGTGTTTTTAGCTGTAAACACTTGAAATCCTGTTGGATACCGCTCGTTTTGTTTCGTGAATTGAAAAAATCAACAGTATGCATCAAAACGGAACAATAAATTTACGATTGTTCCGCTCGAAATTCAGGCGGGGACGGTTCAGCTTGCAAGCGTGTTCAATTGCTTTTCAGGTTAGAACTGAGAGCAAATATACTAACCGCCTATTACCTTGAGAATACCGAGCAGCAGGTCGGCCGGTTGGGGAGGACAACCGGGGATATGGGCATCCACCGGGATGACATTGCTTATCTTGCCGAGGGATGCATAGCTTTCGCCGAATATGCCGCCGATCGCAGCCGCAGTCGCCGACGGCAACGACGATTTTGGGGTTCGGCGTTGCGGATAAGTTCTTTTCAGCGCAATCTCCATATTGACCGAAACCGGGCCGGTGACGAGCAGCATGTCGGCAAATCGGGGCGAAGCGGTGAAATGGATGCCGAACCGCTCGCAATTGTAAATAGCGTTATTCATGGCATGGATTTCCAGCTCGCAGCCGTTGCACGAACCGGCATCCACCTGCCGGATGGTCAGGCTGCGGTGAAAGGTCTTTCTGATCTGTTCTTCCAGTTGCGCGCCGATCCCGGCGATTTCAGCCTCGAGCTCTCGACGGAAGCGGCTCGGTGACGACGTCCGGTACGGAATATCTGGTGGAGAATTCTCAGCATGACAATCTCGATTTAAATCTGAATTTAGATGACATTAACAATACCTGAAGAGATTTATTCTCGACAATACGCCAAGTTGATAAAACAAACGAAAAATTTTTTTGCTTATAAGACTTTCTTTGCGACTTGGCGTGAGAATATGTTTAATATTATAAATCGTTCCCCGAATAGGACTGGTTGAAACTTTTGTTGCAGACCGGGAAATCCGGCACGATATTGCCGTGGATGGCCTGTTCAAGCCCGAGCCAGTTGAGGCTCGAAGGGTCCCTGACCATGCAGCGGTTTATCTCCCCACTCGCTCCCGACTGCACCCAGTAAACGATCTCCCCCCGCCATCCCTCCACAAAGGACATACCGCACAGGTCAGGCCCCGGCGGAGTGAAAGGGGTTCTGACATCGCCTGCGGGCAGGTATGTAAGCATTTCCCGCAGCAACCGGACCGATTCCCGCACTTCATCGATGCGCACCCAGACCCTGGCATTCACATCACCGGCCTTGAAGACGGGTATTCGCGGAATAAAGCGGTCATAGGGCGGAAACGGACTCTGAATGCGGCTGTCCAGTTCCAGACCGCTGGCACGGGCCACAATGCCCACCATTCCCAGATCAACGGCCTGTTCCCGGGAGAGGATTCCCGTCTCCCTGACCCTGTCCTCCAGAGAAGGGTTGTTATCATAGATGACGACCAGCCGTTCAAATTCCCTGGCAAAAGTTTCCAGTTCCCCCAGCATAAGGTCGATACCCCCGTCATCGAGATCGATCGTCACCCCGCCGGGTACGACCCGGTCCATCATGAACCGGTGACCGAACAACCGATTGCTGGTGCGAACGAATTTCTCCTTAAGGGTCGTACACTGGAAAAAAAGAAAAGCAAAGGCAACATCGTTGCAAATGGCTCCGATATCGCCCAGGTGGTTTGCGATCCTTTCCCGCTCCAGCATGATGGCCCGCAGCCAGAGACCTCTGTCGGGCGGAGTTGCACCCCGCCATGGCCTCGATTGTCCGGCAGTAGGCAACGGCATGGGCAACGGTCGAATCGCCGGAAACCCTCCCGGCCAGCCTCGCCCCGTCCTCCCAGGAAAGTGATTCGAAGCGTTTTTCTATCCCCTTGTGCACATAGCCGAGTCGTGCTTCAAGGTTCAGGATCATCTTCACCCATGGCCTGGAACCGGAAGTGTCCGGGTTCGATGATACCGGCATGGACCGGTCCCACCGGAATCTCGTAAACCCCCTCCCCTTCGGCTCTGATCCAGCGGTATTCACCGGAGACACGGGGCATCCTGGTCCAAGGGTCGAAGCCCTTGCGCAACGGCCAGGCGTTCTCGGGCCAATCTTCGAATTTGATCCATGGCCGCAGATCGGGGTTCCCATCCGGAACCACCCCCATAAGGCTGTACATCTGCCGTTCGAATCGCCAGGCTGCAACGAATTTTCTTCTTGATGGTCGGAAATGTCGGGTCTTCTGCCGGGGCGTTGCATTTAATCACCAGGAATTCCGTTCCCTTGTTGAAGCAGGCATAGATGCCGAATCCCCTGCCAAGGGTGCTCTCGTCGGCAGCCCATTCCGCAACCAGACGGGCCTCGGCATAGTTCATGGTGCGCGCCGCTTCGCTGAACTGTTCTCTCGGCACCTGAAATAGTGTAATTTCACCGGGCTGGAGGCCTTCGGCCGGAGTTGCGTCCGGTCCAAATTGCTCGATCAATCTCTCGCGCAGTGCACTCATTTCAGTAACCCCACTGCGGCATGAAACCAGTCGGAGAGGAAAGGCGGCAGATAAAGACCGAGGATCAGCACCATGCCATATGCAGGATTACCGGCACATGAGCCGCCTTGAGCGGCGTCTGCCATGTCGGCACAATCCCGGTCACCATCGGCTGCACCTTCCGGAAAATAGCGGCAAAAGCGACTCCCAGCCCGAGCAGGAGAAGCGGAGTAAGAAGAGGCGCCTCCTTCATGGTAGCGGTCAGGATCAGGAATTCGCTGGCAAACAGGCCGAACGGCGGGCATCCCGACCAGGGCCATGGCACCGAAGATGAATGCCCAGCCGACCACCGGGTTCCCCTTGATGAGCCCGCGGATCTTGTCCATCTCCTGGGTGCCGTGCATCTGGGATGCATGGCCGACGGTAAAGAAGATGGCGGATTTGGTCAGGCTGTGCACCAGCATGTGCAGGAGCGCTCCAAAAGTTGCGATGGGGCCGCCGATGCCGAAGGCGAAGGTGGCGATTCCCATGTTTTCGATGGACGAATAGGAGAACATCCGTTTTATGTCCTTCTGCCTCAGCAGGGAAAAGGCTGCCACCAGAATCGACAGCAGGCCGAAGCCGATCAGCATGTTGCCGGCCATGTGGGTGCCGGTGGAGCCGTCCACCAGGACCTTGCAGCGGACCAGAGCATAAAGGGCCACGTTCAGGAGCAGGCCCGGAGAGGACCGCGGAGATCGGCGTGGGGCCTTCGCTGTGGGCGTCAGGCAGCCAGTTGTGCAGCGGAACCAGGCCGACCTTGGTGCCGTAGCCGACCATCAGAAAGACGAATGCCAGCCGCAGCACGGTGGGCTCCAGCTGGCTGCTCACCTGGGAAAGGTTCGTCCAGAGGAGCGCCTCGCCGCCGACGCCGAGCACCCGTTCCGCCGCAAAATAGAGGAGCACCGTGCCGAAGAGCGCCTGGGCGATGCCGACGCCGCAGAGGATGAAGTACTTCCAGGCTGCCTCGATGGCGGTCGGTGTCCGGTAGAGAGAGACCAGGAGCACGGTCGAGAGGGTCGCCAGCTCCATGGATATCCAGAGCACGCCGAAATTGTTGGTCAGAAGGGCCAGCAGCATGGCGAAGATGAACAGCTGGTACATGGCATGGTAGAAGCGCATCTTCCATGGCCCTACCCGGCCGTGTTCCCGTTCCACCCGCATGTACCTGCGGCTGAAGATGGCGGTGGTCATGGAAACGAAGGAGGTGAGCACAGCCAGGTAGACATTGAATGCATCGACGAAGAAGAACTTGCCCCCGGCCGTCATCGGCCCATGCAGATACACCTGGAGGGCAAGCGCTACACCGGCCGCGAAAGTAGCGGCGGAACCGGCGATGTTGATCTCGGGTGCGAATTTCCAGTCACCGATGAAGGCGAGAACAACCGCGAAAAAGAGCGACATGCCCAGGAGAATGAGAATAATCATGTCAGTCCCCTTCCTTGAGTCTGGCCATCCGCTCCACGTCGAGGCTGTCGAAGGTGGTGCTGATGTGGAAAAAGAAAATGCCGAAGATGAAGGCGGCGATCAGCAGGTCCAGGGCAACCCCCAGCTCAACCACCATGGGCATGCCGTAGGTGGCGCTGGTAGCGGCAAAGAACAGCCCGTTTTCCATGGCCAGAAAGCCGATGATCTGGGTAACGGCATGCCGCCTGGTCACCATCATCAGCAGGCCGAGCATGACGGTGGCCAGAGCCACGGCAAGGGTCGAACGGGTCACGATCCTCGACAGATGGGTAATCGGCGCCGTGAGATGATAGGAGAAAATCACCAGCGCTATGCCGATCAGCATCGTCCTGGGGATATTCACCAGGGACTCGATCTCTTTCCTGATTTTCAGTTTGCGGATCAGCGCGTAAAGGATATAGGGAAGCAGGAAAACCTTGAGGACCAGCGTCAATGCCGAGGAGATGAACAGATGATGCATCCCGGTAATATAGCCAACTATCGCCGTGCTGATGCAGAGAAACAGCCCCTGCCAGGCGAACAGGTGGAGCAGGCCGAGGATCCTGCGCTGGACCAGCAGGCCAAATGCGGTAAGGAGGATAAGGGCCGCCATGGCACTGTTGATCTGGGCGGCAAAGGACTCAGTCATGTCTCACTCCAGAATAAAGAAGGATAACATCCCCAGTGTCGCCAGCAGAAAGGCGCTTCCCAGGAACTCGGGCAGCCGGAAAAGCCTCATTTTGGCAAGGCCCGTTTCGATCATAACCAGGGTACCCCCAATACGGCCAGTTTTACCGCGAGCAGCACCACTGCGACAAGCAATGCAACCAGATTGCCCGATAATGCGATTCCCCACGGGCAGAAAACTGCAATACCCAGCGTGGAAAATATGAAGAGCTTCATCATCCCCGCCCATTCGATAAGGGCGAGGTGGCGGCCGGAGTATTCGAGGATCATCGCCTCGTGGATCATGGTCAGCTCCAGGTGGGTTGCCGGATTGTCCACCGGCACCCGCCCGGTTTCGGTAAGGTGAACCATTATGAAGGCGAGAAGCGCGAAAGCCAGTGACGGTCTGAGGACGAACTGGCCCATGTCCCATCACCTTTACCATCTGGGTGAGGGAGGTTGAATTGGCCGCCAGGGATACGGTAAAAACAGCCATGAGCATGGCCGGTTCCGCCAGAGAGGAGATGGTCATTTCCCGGCTGGACCCCATACCGCCGAAAGCCGTGCCGATATCCATACCGGCCAGGGCGGTAAAGAACCTGATGATGGCAAAGAGCATGACCAGCGCGATTACATCGGCAGTTGCAGCAAACGGAAGGTCAATGGATATGAACGGGATGATCCCGCCGATCATTACGGTAACTCCGAAAACGATATACGGAGTGGCGCGGAATATCCAGGAGGCGTTCTCCGCCAGGATCACCTCCTTGGCGAAAAGCTTGGCGATATTGCGGTAGGGCTGGCAAGATACCCGCATAGGTGCGTCCCTGCATCCGGCACTTTACCGTTCTCACCCATCCGGTAAAGGCCGGTGCGGCAAGGAGCAGAATCAGGATCTGCAGTAATTCAATGGTAAAGGAATAGGCTATCATCCCACAAACACCAGCAGCACGATTATGGTTACGAACGAATAGATAAGGTACATCTGGATCCTTCCCTGCTGTAGCCGGCCCACCTTTCTGGCTACAAAGTAGGCGGCATCCTCAATCGGCTGATAGAGCCAGTAACGGAAGCGGTCCCGTACCCTGAGCCGGTAGCGCAGCTTCTCCGGATATGCCGAGTGTCTTACGGGTTCCTCTGTATGCACCTCTTCCCTGATATGGAAAAGGAAACCGAATATGCGCCGGATCGGCTGAGAGAACGATGTGGCCGTGTACTGCATGCGGGCATTGATTTTTTCGAATCCGCAGTCCCAGATCGGCACTCGTCGGACGGCGGATTTTTTCGCATGAAGCAAAATCCAGGCAATAAGGATAATTGACGAAATGCCTATCAATACATTGAACCCGGAGTACGAAGCCCTTTCGTGGGCAATGGGCGTCAGCCACATCCAGCCGAGCGCACCCGCAGATGCTCCTATATATTTCCCCATAAGATGTCCGGTCAGGGCATCCATCCAGCTGATTACGATAGTTGGAAATATCCCGAGGAGGAAGCAGGTCACGGCGGCAAGCATCATTCCCGACCTCATGGTCCGGTCGGCCTCGTGGAGCCGGTGGACGGAATTATGACCGCGCCAGTGGCCGAGGAAAGTTACCCCGTACACTTTGACGAAACAGGCGGCGGCCAAGGCTCCGGTCAGGGCAAGCAGCGCGGCTCCGATGGGGATAAGGAGACCGAGTATCGGCCTGTGCAGCGCCGGAGTCAGGAGAAAGGCCTGGAAGGTGAGCCATTCGGAAACGAAACCGTTGAACGGCGGCAGCCCGGCAATGGAGATGCAACCGACCAGGAAGAACACCGCGGTCCACGGCATTTTGTGGATCAGACCGCCCATCTCCTCCATATTCCTCTCGCCGGTCCCGTGAAGGACGGACCCCGCCCCCATGAACAAAAGCCCCTTGAACATGGCGTGGTTGAGGGTATGGTAAAGAGCTGCGACCAGCGCAAGAGCGGCGAGAACCGGAAAATGGTAGGTGGTGAATATCATGGACAGGCCAAGTCCGATCAGAATGATGCCGATATTTTCAACAGAGTGATATGCGAGGAGCCTTTTCAGATCATGCTGCATTAGCGCATAAAGAACACCCATGACAGCTGAAACCAGGCCGAGGACAAGCACTATGCCTCCCCACCACCAGGGGTAAACCTTCAGAAAGTCGAATGTTATGCGAATGATGCCATAAATGGAGGTTTTCAGCATGACCCCGCTCATGAGGGCGGAGACATTGGATGGGGCGACCGGATGAGCCTCGGGCAGCCAGACATGGAGCGGAATCACGCCCGCCTTGGCGGCAAAGCCGAAAAAGGCGAGGAGAAAGGCCGTCGTCGCCCAGCCGACCGGATAGTGGGTGGCGCGCATGGCATCGAAGGTATATCCCTGGAAGCTCCCGAAGCCGTTGGCAAGACCTGCCATCACCCCGAAGGAGAGCAATATGGCGATCGCCCCCACGTGGGCGACAACCAGGTAAAGATACGCCGCCCGCCTGTTTTCCTTTTTTTCATCCTCGTACATGACCAGGAAATATGAAGAGGCTGCCATCAGTTCCCAGGCGACCAGGAAGAAAAAAGCGTCGTCGGCAAGGACGACCAGAAACATCCCGGTGATGAAGAGACAGTAAAAAATTACGAACCTGACCACCGACCGGTTGGCCGAAAACCCCTTCACGTAACCGATGGAATAGATGGAGACGAAAAAGGCGAGAAGACCGATAACGCAAAGGAAGAAGCCTGCCAGCGGGTCGAGCCTGAGATGAAATGGCAGGTCCGGCAGACCCATCCCGACAATTGCGGAGGTAACTTTATTGATGTGAACGGCGAGGACCCCGGCTATTACCGCCGCCAGTGAAGCAGCAGCAGTGATTGTAAAGGAGATATTTATGTTGAGATTCCGGAATTTTGAGCAACAGGGAGAGATTATCAGTGGGGACAACATGAGAAACACGGATATCATGGCGATATCAAAAGAGTCCATTAGAGTTTTCCACCCACAGACCACATATTATGTTCCCCATGCCTGAATTGAACTTAAGGCAAAACGGCCACACTCTAATACAAACAATTTCCTAATACAAGGATTAATTTCTTTTCTCACAATTTCCCCAGCAGCCGAAGCATTCCATCAAGAGCTGTCAGCGGATGCGGGGGGCAACCGGGAATGTAGAGATCTACGGGAAGGATGCCGTCCACCCCGTTACAGGCTTCGGGACTGTCGATAAAGGGCCCGCCGTTGATGGCGCAAGCGCCGCTGGCAATCACGATCTTCGGCGAGGGCACGGCTTCGTAAGTCTTGAGAAGCGCGGCCTTCATATTCTCCGTCACCGGACCGGTAACGAGTATTCCGTCTGCATGCCTGGGCGATGCCACGAACTGGATACCGAATCTCCCCAGGTCGAAGACCACGGTACCGAGGACATTGATATCGGCCTCGCAGGCGTTGCAGCCTCCGGCGCTCACCTGGCGCAGACGCAGGGATCTTCCGAAAATGCGCCTCATCTCATTTCCGAGGGCTTGTACGGCCTTTCTTTCCCTTGCCGGATCTACAACCAGATCTTCACGTTTACTGGCAGCCAGCCAATGGTCTTTGAGAAACCGGATTGCGCCGGCAGGACAGGCGTTCTCGCATTCGGGACAGAAAAGACACTTGCCCATGTCGAGGGTAAGGCCATCCTTGCATGATATGGCCCCGGTAGGACAGGCTTCAGCGCACAGGCCGCAGCTGTCGCATGCTTCAGGGTCCAGCTTCGGATAGCCGCGGAATAAATCCGGAAGCCGGGGAGAACCCTTCGGATAGGGGATGGTCCTGTATTTCTGTTGAACACGCGCCAATATAGCTTTTATCATCTTAAAATCCTGAACAACTTTCCTTTCGATTTTGCCCTTTGCCCCGCGTCAGCCTTTACAAATCGAACCCGCAGTAGGAAAGGTTGAAACTCTTGTTGCAGAGGGGAAAATCCGAAATCTGCTCGTCGCGCAGGGCCATGGCGAGCCCCATCCAGTTGTGAAAAGAGGGATCGGTTATTTTGTACCTGGCGAATTTTCCGCAATCGTCGGTAATGGCCACATGGCAAATTTCCCCCCGCCATCCTTCGGTCATGGCCACGGCGATTCTACCTCCGGCTATGGGGCCGATATCTTTTTTACAGGCCCCTTTCGGGATTTGACGCAGCTGCTCGTCGAGAAATTCAAGGGACCTGAGCGCCTCGAACCAGCGGACCGAGGCGCGGGCATAGACATCGCCACTGTCGGCCGTCATGGCCGGAATGTAACTCACCCGGTAGATACCGAAGGGATGGTCGCGTCGCACATCTCTCTTCAGCCTGCACGCCCGGGCGGCCGGACCCACCAGTCCAAGATCGACGGCGGTTTCCCTGGCCACCGTTCCGACATTTTCCAGCCGGGCCATGACCGATGGTGCGCTCCACAGGAGCCCGACTGCGCTTTCCAGGTCTTTGCGCGCCGCCGCCAGGCGTCCGAGAAGGTCGTCGATCTGTGCCTGCCCGACATCGAAACCGGCCCCTCCGGGGCGGACCAGCCCTCTGCCGAACCGGCTTCCGCAAATTACCGCCATCATGTTCAGGAAATCCCCCCTGATCCTCCCGCAGAAAGATGAGGTGGGCAGATATCCCACGTCCCCTGCAATTGCCCCCAGGTCGCCAGTGTGGTTGGCCAGCCGCTCCAGTTCCAGGGCGGCACCCCTCAGCTCCTCTCCCCGGGCAGGGACGCGACAGCCGGAAAGCGACTCCATGATCATGGAATATGCCTCGGCGTGACCGATAGTGGTATCGCCGGCAATCGTTTCCATCCGGCAGATTGTTTTTGCATCCGGTGCACCGATCAGCCCGGCCTCGATTCCCCTGTGCTGATAGCCGAGGGATATTTC
Organism: uncultured delta proteobacterium; assembly: GCA_963815135.1. Taxonomy (GTDB): domain Bacteria; phylum Desulfobacterota; class Desulfuromonadia; order Geobacterales; family Geobacteraceae; genus CAIWTU01. The sequence goes on along the minus strand of CAWFFO010000007.1, from coordinate 140,196 downwards.
AAGGTGCGAAACCTCCTCTCCCCGGCACTGGAAGCGGAAGTGACCCGGCTCGATGATCCCGGCATGCACCGGGCCGACTGCAACCTCGTGAACTTCTTCGCCGGCCATGCTGAAAAATTCCATGACGCCGACCGCCTTATTTTGAGAAGCTGCACCCTCCTCTCCGCCCAACGCCTTTTGCAGCGGGCCGCAAAAACGGACCGGTTTGAACCAGGGGTGCCCTTCAGGACGAAGCGAGCACTGTTCGGCGATTTCCCTTTCGAAGAGGTGGGCCTGCGGGCACCGGGGCGTTAAGGAGGGAAAAGATCTGCTGACATTGGTCCTCATTATTCCCAGGCAGCCTTCATGGTCTCCGGACAGTACGCAGTAGAGGTCGACGCTCCCCTCTTTCGGAACTCCGAAGAAAGATGAAATTCTCCAGCCGCGACCGGTCTTGTCGACAATGGTCTGAAGAAATTCATCAGTGCCGGGAGCCGGGACCTCCGCAAGAGGCAGGGAATCTCCGTTATAAACGATTCGCAACAGGCTGTCGCTCATGATGCCCCTCCGATGGTCCTGGCGATTTCGTTGATGGCGGCACTCAGAGGCCGGGGAATATATACGCCGAGAACAAGGACCATTAACAGGAGCACGGCCGGAGGCAGGATCGCGACCATTGATTCTCCATTACAGGCAGGCGCCGTTCCGTCTGGCTCCCCCTGCGTCATTCGCAGACAGGTTGCCGTCATTGCGGCGAAAACAAGCGAAAGTACCGCCAGGTAGACAGCCGCCAGCAGATAATTCCCCTGGGCAAGGGCAGCTTTGAGAATGGTGAACTCGCTGATGAACAGTCCGAAGGGAGGAGAACCGGTTATGGCGAGAAAGCCTGCTATCCACAGCACCGCGGAAACTGGAAAAGTCCTCAGCATGCCCGTGACATTTTCAAAATTCTTGGTTTTGTAAGACGTCATGATGTTGCCGGCCACCAGAAAAAGGCCCGCCTTGGCGAATGAATGATTGACCGCATGGAGCATGGAACCGAACACCCCGATGCCGCCGATGCCGACACCTAGCGACAATATCCCCATATGCTCCACGCTCGAATATGCCAGGAGCCTTTTAAAATCCGGCTGCCTGATAACGAAAATGGCCGCAATTCCCATGGACAGAAGACCGAAACCGGTGAGAAGATCCTGGCCGAAAAAGAGTTGTCCCGATGCCGCGAGAATCTGGTGTGCTCTCAGGATGCCGAGGAAGGCACAATTGAGAAGGGCCCCGGAAAGAAGTGCGGACACCACTGAAGGCGCTTCGCTGTGGGCATCGGGCAGCCAGGTGTGCATGGGGGCAAGGCCCATTTTTGTCCCGAATCCGACCAGGAGAAGAATGAATGACGCCCTGAGCCAGCGGGGGTTCATCTGCCCTCCCCTGATCAGCAGGTCGCCAAGCATAAGGGACGTGTCACCGCTGCGGCCGGCATAGGCAACGGCAAGAAAGAAAATGCCGAGGAGCGCCAGGGCTATGCCCACCGAACAGATGAGCAGGTATTTCCAGGTGGCTTCAAGTGAGCGGTGATGCCTGTGAAAATATATCAGGGGCGCGCTGGACAGGGTCGTTGCCTCAACTGCCACCCAGACGAGCCCCATATTCTGGCTTAGTGTAACCAGGGTCATGGTGGCCAGGAAAAAAAGCAGGGAACCGATGAAAATCTGTTCCGGGGCATTGGAAAAGGCGAAGCCCTCTTCGAGGTCCTGTTTCCCGCTCTGCTCCTCGCGGTGCAGATAGCCAACGGCATAAAAGGAGGAGGCGAAGAACAGCAGGCTGGTAATGCTGAGAAACAGTTTTCCCGGGGCGTCGAGGGCCAGCCAGCCGGAAAATACGGGCGGTGGAGCGGAAAACCAGGCGGAAATAGTGACTGCCGTATGGGCCGAAGCGGCGCCGATCAGCAGCGCTCTTTCGGCAGTGCGGTTCCTTATTAAGAAGACGAGGACCCCGGCAATGGCCGGGATGAGGAGCAGTGCTGGCAGCATCGGTTCAATCCTTCAAATTCGTGAGTTTTTCCGTATCCAGATGGTCGAATTCGCGGTTGATGTGGAAGATCACAATTCCCATGACGAAGACCGCAACAAATACATCGAGAAGAATCCCCAGCTCAACCAGAAGGGGAACCTTTTCCACGAAGGCAATGCCGAAGATATACACTCCGTTTTCCAGCACCAGGTACCCGAGAACCTGGCTGACTGCTTTCTTGCGGCTGACCGCGATGAAAAGCCCGGTCATCATGGTAAAAAGCGCGCCGGCGGCTGCCAGGGAAGTGCCGGGCCCGCCAGCCGGAAGCCTTGAGCCTGCCCAAAGGGACAGACACAGGGCAGCAGCGCCGGCGATGAGGGAGGTGGTGTAACCCACGAATGGTTCGACTTCCCTGCGCGCGTTGGTGTCCCTGATCGATTTGTTCAGCAGAATGGGGAAGGCAATCCCTTTCAGGGCTATGCTCCAGAAAGCGAGAAACAACACCCTTGCCGTAATCGAGCCTTCATGAAAAATAAGCGGCAGTATGCCGAGCATGATACCTTGCAAGGCAACGATACGGATACAAGCCGCGAGTCGGCTCGAACCGATGAGCATCAGATTCGTGAAAACCAGGAAAGCGATGATACTGTCAGCCCACATGCTCATTGATTCACCTCAATACCAGGAACAGAGCCAGAATCGCCAGGGCACCGGCGCCCACCAGCAGCTGCGGAACCCGGAACAATTTCAGGCGCGCCATGGACGATTCGACCACGCCAACAACTATGGCAAGCAGCACCATTCCACAGCAGAAAACCGCGAAGTCCGGCCAGGCATAGCCCGAATGCGCCGGTAACACGATTCCGATTATGATCGTCCCCAGAAGCCATAATTTCAGGGCCGCGCCATAGAGAATGAAGGCCAGGTCGGGACCGCTGTGGTCGAGCACCATTACCTCGTGGATCATGGTCAGCTCCAGATGGGTGTTAGGGTCATCCACCGGAATGCGGCAGTTTTCGGTGAGGAATACGGAAAAAAGGGCCGTCACCACCAGCGTCAGCGCAGGGCCCGCAATCGCCCATGCCCGCCAGTCAATGACCGTCAGCATTCCCGAAAGGGACAGATTTGACGAAAATCTGGCGATTGTCGCCAGGCTTATGAAAAGCACCGGTTCCGCAAGCGCGGAAAACAGCGCTTCCCTGCTCGCACCCATGCCCTCGAAGGCGGAACCCGTGTCGAGCGCCGCCAGAACCGTCAGAAAACGGGCCAGGCCCAGGAGATAGGCGAACAGTACCAGATCGCCCTTGAAGTGAATCAGGGCAGGAGATCCCCCGAACGGCATCACTGCCATCGCAGCAAGCAGGGCGGACAGTCCGACAACGGGACCTGCCCGGAATACCCAGGTGGTCGTCCGGCTGTATACCGCACCCTTGTTAAGGAGTCGGAACAGGTCGTAATAAAGCTGCAGCAGCGGCTGCCCCTTGCGGCCGGCGAACAGCGCCTTGGTCCTGTTAATGACACCCACGAGGAGTGGCGCCAGGGCAAGAGACAGGAGCATATTCACAAGCGGGATGACTTTACCCATGACTAGAGTTTCCATATGAAAAGCACCAATAACGTCAATACGATATAGAGCAGATACAGTTGAATCCGGCCATGCTGCAGCCATTTCAGCTTTTCCAGCCACCCGGTGATTCCATAGAATACCGGGCGGTACAGCCTTTCCTTGAAGGTATCGGGCAGTTCGAAATCATAGGAGGCGTTTTGCGGGAACAATCCTTCGGGCCTTGCTGCTTTTATCCTGGCCGGAACTAGAGACTTGAAAAATTCCATGAAGGGCTGGACGAAAGAGGCCGCGGTATACTGCATCCTTGCCGTTGGCTGAAGATATCCGCAATCCCATGTACCCGTCTGCGTCACCGCCCTGTTTGCCAGCAGCCGCTTTCTTGTTAACGTCAGGGCAATAACAAAACCGGTAAGGCAGATCGCCGCCACCGTTACCATTTTCAGAGTTCCGCCGGCCAGGGCCAGCTCCGTGCTGATCGCGCTGCCGCCGGAAAGGCCCATAACCCCGAGGGTCGGCCCCATCAGCCCGATTATCCATGGCGATAAAATTCCGATCAGGAGACAGCCGACAGCAAGAAACGCCATGGGAATAGTCATCAGCAGGCCCGCTTCATGGCTATGCCCCGCCTTGCTCGGTTCTCGGTTCGCCGAGAAAGGCTATTCCGCCTGCCTTGGCGAAAAGCGCGGCGACGAGACCCCCCATCAGGGCCAGTCCCGCAATAAGGATCAGGGACGGGACGGAGGCAGTGAAATTGCCGGAGATTCCGCCTTCGAATGCTCCGAGATATATCAGGAATTCACTTATGAAGCCGTTCAGCGGAGGAAGTCCGGCAATAGCCGCCGCACCGACTAAAAAGAGGGCGCCAGTAAGCGGCATTCTCCTGAGGAGCCCTCCCAGCCTGCTGATTTCAAGCGTTCCGGCCCCATGCAGGACCGATCCGGCGCCCAGAAAGAGGAGGCCCTTGAAAAAGGCATGGTTGAGCACATGAAGTAAAGCTCCGGCAAAACCGAGGATCATTATCACTGGGGAGCCCTGGCTTTGCCCGACCAGTCCCAGGCCGAGACCGACGGTTATGATACCCACGTTCTCCACGCTGCTGTATGCCAGAAGCCGCTTCAGGTCATGCTGGGCGAGTGCGAGAATGACACCGAGGATGCCGGAAAAAAGCCCGATGCCGATCAGCAGCCAGCCCCACCATGCCGGGGGCATACCGAGGAAGGTCAGAATACGGAGAATGCCATAGATACCGGTCTTTATCATGGCGCCGGACATAACCGCCGAGACGTGACTGGGAGCGACCGGATGGGCTTCCGGAAGCCAGACGTGGAAAGGCATGAACCCGGCCTTGGTGCCGAAGCCGACAATCGACAGCAGGAACAGGACACCGGCACTGGTTTGGGCCAGAGCACCGGGCACGGAGAAACTGTCGAAATCCATGGAGCCCGATGATTGGCTCATCAGGATAAAGAGAACAAACAGAAAAGCCGTCCCCAGATGCGTCGAAATGAGATAGATCCAGCCCGCTTCCCGAACGCTCCTCTTTTCGTTTTCAAAGGTAACCAGGAAAAACGATGCCAGGGTCATGACTTCCCAGGCCATCAGAAACAGCATACCGTTGCGGGCGGTCAGAACGACCGCCATGCCGGCAATGAGGATGTTGAAGAAAAACCATGATGCGCCGAGCGATTTCCTGCCTGCGTAGGATTTCAGATATCCTCCGCCGTATATCGCTGCAATGGCGCATAGTATGAATGTGGGAATGAGGAAAAATGCCGACAAGGGATCTATTTCAAGAAAAAAGGTACCGAACGGAATGTTCCAGGGAAGACGTATCGATACCTGACCGGCGCCGAGCACTACGGAGAATGCAGGTATAAGTCCCGTCACGCAACCTGCAACCGCACCGAAGACACCTGCGAGCGTGGCTCTGGAGGGAGACTTCGTCAAAAAAAGCGCCGCAAAGGCGCTGAATAAAAGGATAAGGATGGAGCAGACAAAAAGATTCATGCTACGGCTCCTGGGAACGATTGCGGCTGATTTTCGCCTCTAGGCGGCGGATCTCCGCCAGAATCTCGTCGCGCCTTGCCTGGCTGCGGACCAGACTGGCGAACCCGGAATCTCTGAGGACAAAGGCAATGCGGGACAGGAGATGAAGATGTGACCGGATGGTAGGCGTCACCAGTGTGAAAAGCGTATGCACCGGTTTTCCGTCCAGCGACTTGAAATCTACGGAGTGATCGAGGAAACAGAGGGTGACCGTCGGTCGGTTCACATGCTGGACAATGGGGCTCCTGGCGTGGGGGATGGCGATTCCGTCGGCGATTGCCGTCGATTCCATTTCTTCGCGGGCAACCAGGATTTGCAGCAGGAACTCCCGGTCAACCTCTTCCGGGAGCCGGAGATGTTCCACGATATTCGCCAGCACCTCGTCGCGGGTGTTGCCTTCCAACCGGTAAAATATGCCGCCTGCTTCAAGGGCCTCGCTCAATGAAGGGAGAGAGGATGAATCGTGTTCATTTTCGTCGAAAATCTCGGCTGAAACCTTGATGCGTTGCGAAGTCGCCCATTCCAGAAGCTCGGCCCGGTTAAAGCGGTACTGTTCATTAATGCGGTACGCGGGTATGCTTTCCTGTTTTATCCAGCGGTAGATAGTCTTTTCCGAGACATCGAGAAGCCTTGCGGCATCTTTCACCGTGAGTTTCATTCATTCCCCTTAACAGACTCGCATGTCCATCGTTGGACATATTTGGACATTAAAATTCAATCAGTCAAAAATGTCAACAGGGAAAAAATGATGTTTGCGCAAACAGTGATTTCCCCGCTCTCAGCGGGCTTGTGCAGCCCGATCAATACTTGCGGCCTGTCCGGGAAAGACCGTTGAAAGCAGGGTCGGGGCATATTTCCAATTGACTCGATAGCCGCGGCGGTGTATCAACCAGGGAAAAGCAGTCCGGCTCGGATCATGGGCTGGGGATCAAATCAAGGAAGGGAGGAAGTGCATGGCAATCTGGTTTCGGGATTATTCTTTGGAAGAGCTCAATTATCTGGCAAAGGGGAATATTCTCTCTCACCTGGGGATAGAGTTCATCGAGATCGGCGAAGACTTCCTGAAGGCATCGATGCCGGTCGACGAACGGACCAGGCAGCCGTTCGGGATCCTGCACGGCGGGGCATCGGTGGTGCTCGCGGAAACCATCGGCAGTTGCGCCGCCTGCATGGTCGTTGACTATCCGACCGAGCTTTTCGTCGGCCAGGATATAAACGCCAACCACCTCCGGCCGGTCACTTCCGGCCGAGTCACCGGCACGGCCCGTCCGCTCCACATGGGGAAGTCTTCACAGGTATGGGACATCAGGATACATGACGAACAGGAGCGGCTGGTCTGCGTGTCCAGGCTCACCATGGCCCGTTTCAGACGGGGGAAATGACGGCCCGGCGGCTGCTTTGTTTCAGAACACAAACCTGAGCCCGCCCTCGAACCAGCGTCTCGGGTTCTTGTATACATCGAGCGGGTACTGCGAACCGTTAAAGATGTTGTGAGCCGTGAAAAAAACCTCGGTGGTTCTCTTATCCCGGCCAAACAGTGTCTTTGCAAGGTTCAGATCCCAGATCATGGCTGTATATTTGCCGTTTTCCCCCGGAGCAGAGTTCCACCATATGTAATGCCCCTTCAGGTTCCCGGTGAAATATTTCCTGTTTTCATACTGAACACCCACATCCACGGTATATTTGGGGATATCGGGTATAGTCTGGCCGGTTTCCCTGTCTTCGGCATCAATAAAGGTATATCCCGCCACTAGAGAAGTATTGAACAGGGGCATGGATCTGGCTTCGACTTCCACTCCTTGACGCCGCTGTTTGCCGCCGTTGATCGTCGTAAATTGAGGTGGTTCAGTTGACAAGATTTCGTTGGTAAGAGCATCGTCAATATCGTTCCTGAAGAGAGTCGCTTTCAGCCAGACGTACTTTAGTTCGGCACTCTCGATTCCGGCCGAATAAGACCACACTTTCTCCATTTTCAGATTTGGATTGGGTATCGAAAAGAAACCGGTTCCGCTTGTTGAAGCGAGTGGCGGAATATTAAAGCCTCTGGCCACATAGCCGCGCAAGACAGTATCTTTTGTCAATTTGCAGGTTATTCCCAGGCTGGGGCTGAGGAAGTCACCGTTTGTGCTGGTGTAATCATACCTGATTCCGGGAATGAAAGAGAACTTCCGGAATGCGAGGGTATCGTTTACGAAAAGCGCATACCTGTTCAGGTCTTCCGAAACTAATTTGCTCAGACTCTGGCCACCCGATGAAGCAACATTTCCGGCATCAAGGCGGCCCAGATCGAATTCCGTGCCGGCAACCAGGTGGCTGAAACCATTTTCCCACGCGAGTTTGAGGGCGCCGCCATAATTGAATTCACTGTCGGTGACATCCACCTGATCTCCAGTAGCCGGAACGATCTGGGAAAGCCGGATATCACGATGCATGAACCTCAAAGAGGCGTCGGCTGACAGTTCGTCGGTAAATGAATGGCGTAACGTCAGGGATGTAAAGAGATATTCGAAATCATTGTCGAAATAGGTTCCGGTGTCCTGGATCTGCGTGACTCCCCTTGTGCCGTTCGTATAACCCAGGGTGAACGAAGTGGCCGTTTTATCCGAAGGGTTCAAGGTGAATTTCGAGTAGACATTTCCGTTATGCAAGGAGTTATGCGGGAGAAGGCCGTCCGAATAGAGCCCGCCTCCTTCGAGGTAATAGCCCAATCCACCGGTTTTTCCCGAGAACTCCGTCCTGTAATCACCGGTACCGCGGTTCCCAATGGATGCTGAAGCCTTTCCCCCGAACTTGCGCGAGTCATCAGGAGATTTGGTTATGATATTGATTATCCCCCCGAGCGAAGACCCCCAGGATGACGAAGCCGGCCCCTTGATTATCTCAATTCTCTCGATATTCTGGACCGGAATTGCTCCGATGTCGGCGACACCGTCGGAGAGATTATTTTGAACCACCCCGTCGATGACTACAAGAACCTGCCAAGTTTCAGAGCCCTGTATCTGAACGTTGGCTATACTGCCGGGGGTTCCGAGAATGTCCGTTTGCACTCCTGTCACATGGAGCAACACATCGGAAAGGGTATGCGCATTGATAGATTTGATATCTTCGGAGGTTATGACCGTCATGTTTTCCGCTGTACTGGAAATAGGTTTCGGGTATCTGGTGGGCGTCACGACGAGATCGGAATCTTTATAGAACAACTGAAGGATTCTCAACTCATCTCCTGATTCAGCGTTTGCCGCAGAAACCAGCAGCGGAAGTATGACCACGGTTAAGCAAAACCGGACGCATATGGCTTTAAAACTTGCATTCTTTTTCAATATGCCCCCGCGGAATCCTACTGTGTTGCCGTACAGGAATTGTCCGGAAAGAAATATCTCTTTACAATTCCTGGGGAAGATATAATTAATTTGCAATTCTGCTGCTTATTCTTTCCGGCAATAATTAGTTATACATTCAACAAATGCAATACAAAAAACATTTATAAAAATATTTAAATCTGTTGACAATCAAACATTTAGCAGGGAGAATTAGGCACTTATCAAGTCCTGGCAGGCATTTTTCAGATACAGGAACGCGGTTGCAGATTCAAAAAACACATGGAAGCAGAGCAGGCATTTAAACATTTTATGCGGTTTTTCTTTCTGGCATTAATTATATCCCTGGCATTTTTGTCCAGCCCTCCGGCATATGCAAGGGATATCCTTGTCATCCAGAACTACAAAATAAAACCGTATGAAGAAGCATTGAAAGGTTTCAAGAGTTCATGCTGCAAAAGGATCAATAACCCGGTTTACCATGAACTTGAGACCAGCGGCAATATTGTCGATGCGGTACATAGAACACACCCCGACTTGATACTGGCAATCGGAATGGAGGCCCTTGAAAAGGCAATATCCATAAAAAACATACCCATTGTTTATGTAATGGTGTTGAATCCCCAAATCCTCATCCATGGTGAAAAAAACATCTCCGGTGTAAGTATGAATATTTCTCCGGAAAAACATTTCACAATCCTCCGTAAATTGCTTCCCGCCATGAAGTCTATCGGTGTCATTTACGATCCGCGCAGAAACGGCCCGTATATAAGAAAAGCTTTACATTTCGCAAAAACAGCAGGTATTGAGCTTATCACGAAAGAAATAAACAGTCCGAGAGAAGTTCCTGAAGCGTTGGAGCATCTAAAAGGGAAGGTTGACCTGTTATGGATTTTGCCCGACATTACGGTCATTACCCCCGAAACAACGGACTTTCTCCTTCTTTTTTCGTTGCAGAACAAAATCCCGCTACATGTTTTTTCCGATAAGTACCTTGAAATGGGAGCTTTCAGCTCACTCGAAACCAATCCGTACAGCATGGGAGAACAGGCAGGGGAAATAGCGGCAAGAATATTCTCCGGAATGGAAGTGCCGGAAATCGAAAGGACCTACTCCTCGAACCCGCAACTGACAGTAAACCTGAAAGTTGCAAAAAAACTGGGACTGACCATTGACCCCGACATACTTCGCAAAGCCAGAATAATCAGGTAAAAAGATGAACTTGTCCACTTTGATAAAAAATACGAAGGAAAATTTTACAGCAAAGATCTTTATTGTCATTGCATTTCTTATCATCACCATATCAGTCTCATTTACCTCTTTTTTTATTTATCAGCAGGGCAAAGAGATAAAAGAAGCCCTCATCAAAGAAGGTGAACTACTGACAAGGATGCTGGCCTATAACGGCAGGCTGGGAGTTTTTGCCGAAAACGAACAATTACTGAAAGATCCGGTTGAAGGCATAATGCAGAACAATGACGTCATCAGGGTTAGAGTCGCCAATCACGAGGGCATGCTGCTGATCGACAGGATAAAACCGGGGAGCATGGAAGCAAAACGGAAGCCAAACCGAAATGGCTTTCAATTCAAGGAAGTTCCCGAAATTTTGAGGACTTCAAATCAGCAACTGTTCTTTGAGGGAAACAAAACCCTTGATTTCTGGGCTCCGGTCCTGTCCGATTCGGAATATTTTTCCGACGAGACGCTGCTGTTTTCCGATGAATCGAAAAAACCGGAAAAATACAGAGTGATCGGCTATGTCAATGTCACCCTGGACAAAAAATCCCTCGAATTGGCACTCCGTTCCCTCTTGGTGAAAAGTTGTCTCATTGCTGTCATCTGCCTGCTAGTAGGACTATCCGTTATTTACCATGTGGTAAAAACAGTATCCAGACCGCTTAACAGGCTGACTGAAAGAGTAAATGCCATGGGGACGAGCGCCTCGGTCGAAAAAGTTCCCGTCGAAACAAATGATGAAATCGGCAAGCTTGCATCGGCATTCAACAAAATGACCGATTCACTGAACAAAAGAGAAGCCGAGAAAGAAATATTGGAGGAGCAGGTCCGGCATGCCCAGAAACTGGAAGCCGTGGGTACGCTTGCCGGGGGGGTAGCTCACGATTTCAACAACCTTCTGACCGCCATCATCGGTTACGGAATCCTTCTGCAAAACGGCCTGACCAGGAAAAGCGCACTTAATTCATACATCGAACAGATTCTGTTTGCCGCCGAGAGGGCGGCTAACCTGACCCAGAGGCTGCTTGCATTCAGCAGGAAACAGGTAATAACCCTCAAACCGGCAAATTTGAACATGATAGTGAGAAACCTGCAGGACATTTTGCTGCGCCTCATCGGCGAGAGCATCGAACTACAGGTCTGCCTCGCAACTGAGGATGTGATAATAAACGCGGACGAAGGACAGATGGACCAGGTTATCATCAATCTGGTCACCAATGCGAAGGATGCAATGCCCAATGGAGGAACAATTTCCCTGACCACACACTGTGTCGAACTTCCGGTAGATGATTCAACATTTTCAAGCGAAATAAAACCTGGAGTTTATGCTGCACTGACCATATCTGACACTGGAATCGGCATTATTCCGGAAACCCGGGACAGAATCTTCGATCCGTTTTTCACCACCAAGGAAGTCGGCAAAGGCACGGGGCTGGGGTTGTCGATAGTCTACGGAATAGTTCAGCAGCATAAAGGTCATATCGAGATCGACACCCAGCCGGATCGGGGAACTTCAATAACAATACTTCTGCCGTTCTTCGAACCGACAGTAGAGATCAAGAGGATGGAAAGCCTGCTGTTGCCGAAAGGAAAAAAGGAAACCATTCTTCTGGCTGAAGATGACAGGCTGGTAAGGAACCTGACACGGCACATACTGCTGAAATATGGTTATAACGTTGTGGAAGCCGTTGATGGAGAGGATGCAATCAAAAAGTTTCAGACGCATAAAGACAAGATCGATCTAATGCTTCTGGATGTAATCATGCCGAAAATGAACGGCAAGCAGGTACACGAGAAAATATCGGCAATCCGACCGGGAATCAAAACCCTGTTCATGAGCGGATATCCCTTTGAAATCATGAGCAGTCAGGGGATTTTGAAAAAGGGTTCATACTTTATTTCCAAGCCGATTCAGCCCGGAGCGCTGTTGATGAAACTGAGGGAGGTTCTTGAAACCGGGAGCGACCTTCCCCGATAAGCTCTATTTTCCCTGTTTCATGCAGGAAAAAGATTCAAGGGTCCATCGCCGGTAGCGGCAGTTGTAACAGGACACCGTTTCATCAGCGACAAGCTCCTCTTCGACATCCATTCGAAAGAACCGGCAATTCCCTGCCACACCGGCGGCACCGGCCCGGTCATCTCTGCCGCCCGTGAATTCCGCTAATCCGTTCTGACCCGCCAAGAACATGTCCGTTGCTCCCTAGAATTTTTTCAGAAGCTGCCTGGGGCAGGTCTGCCACCGGGCCGAATCAGCCATACCCTCCGAAGGAATAACCAGAAGGACCGATTCTTTATTGCGCAATACCGTTTTGACCTTCTCACCCAGGATTACCAGTTCATCACTTCGAAGAACATTCCCATCCAGACTCTTTACCGAGTCGACATGTGGATGAGCACATATATCGGAAACTTTTACGATACTGTTCTCAGCGGCTATCTCCAGACCGCCTCTCATCCTTCCATCGTTGCCGCTCATCCGCAGGCCTACCCCCGCCAGTGCGCCAATCACGCCATGCCCCGTTCCTCCGTGGGCAGACAGGTGAATGCCATACCGGCCGGCCAGTTCATAAGCCTCATTCTGAGTTACAACATACTCCTTCGCCTTCCTGCCGAATTCGATGATCGCCGACGGATCATCCAGGCGCCCGGATGCGGCAACGCAAAGTCCTGGGTCGGAACCTTCCGCGCTTTCCCTTTCAAGGAAAGCCGAAGCGTAAGCAATAAGATTTTCCATGTTCCCTTCGGCAATCTCGGCGGAAAAACACATGGAACTGTTATGCGAGGTGTAGGGTACGTCAGGATGTACCAGCAACTGGTGGCGGGTGATATACGAACATATTCCCCAGTGGTTTCTTTCCACATCATCAACCAGCATCGAGGCCAGCTCGCCGGTGCCCCTGCTGTCGATATTGTCTGTGTCGTCAATGCAGAGATAAATTTGCATAGTTACTCCAACATTATTATCAGTGAGAATTTGAGATAAGGCACACTTAATTTCCAGCTTCCAGCAGCTGGCTGCAACTGAGGAAATTGTCTGTCTCTCTCCCTGTTTTTGAATATAGAGCAAACAGCAGTCATATGCAATAGAATATAACGCTTGCGATAAACAGCAAAATAAACTTGCGACTGCAAATTAAACAAATCACACATTAACCTTCATTATTCACACACTTGATATTGATATATACATAAATAGAAATATTTATTCATGAAATACGTCTTGCTTTACGTTATACATTTTGATATATAACGTCCGAAACAAATTAAATACAACCTCTAAATTACTGCAGCGTTACGGGAGAAAAAATATTAATTTCCAACCTTGCAATATGCTGTAAAACAAAGAAAAGGAGGAAATTCAAATGAAATGGTTGCATGTAACAATTGCCCTCGCAGTATTCGCTGCCCTTGCAGTAACGGCTCCTGACGTTTTCGCCGCCTACCATCATCAGGGTGAAGCAGACGCACCGAACTTTCTAGCCGCTTACCCGGACAAGGCCGGTACCAAGTTGGACAACTGCGCCCTGTGCCACAGCGGCGGCACCACAACCAGCGGCACCAAGACAACCACCTACGGCAGCTGCCAGTGGTGCCACTTTGAATACGGGTACGCAGGAACAGGAGATATCACGGCAACCCTGAACAGTTACGGCAAAGATTACCTTGCCAACGGCCGCAGCCAGGCCGCCCTGAAGTTAATTGAATCGCTTGATTCAGATGGAGACGGCTACTCGAATATCACCGAGATAAATGCAATCCGCTACCCGGGCGACGCCAATGACGACCCGACAAAAGTAGTAGCCTCCTACCGTATTTTCACCAAGGCTCAATTGCAGGCCATGCCGCAGCATTCCCAGTTTCTGCTCATGAATACCACAAAATCCGGTGACTATTATGCCGAATACTCCGGCGTTATCATGCAGGACCTGCTGAAAAAAGCCGGGATGGCCACAAATGCGACTCAAATCACAGTGTATGCTCCGGACGGATTTTCCCAGCGCCACCCCCTGGATGACAGTGCTTCCAACTTGGGATCTTCTTACGCTCCATATGTCAACGGGACATATCCAGCGGCTACTTATTATTACAATGCCCAGGCGGACAAAATCAACGGAGGATGGTGTGATTACAGCTCTCCAGGAACCACCGGACGCAATCATGGCGATCAGATAAGTGTCAATGGCGACCTTCGCCTCATCCTTGCTCTCCAGGCAGACGGCAAGGACCTGGTCCCGGGATATCTGGATTCCACCAACAAGCTGGCTAACGGCACGGAAGGACCATTCCGCATCGTAACCCCCCAGAAAATCGTCGGCCCGCCCGACCAGGCTTCAACCGCAACAAATCAGAGCGTTATCTGGCCTTATGACGGCAACGCCGACCACAATGCAGGCTTCTCCTCGAAATCAGCCACGATAATAAAGGTTGAACCGCTTCCGGCCGGAACAACCGACATAAATGTACTTGAATCCGGCTGGGGCTACGTCGACCAGGAGAAGATCATTATATATGGCGATCTGGAAGGACCGGCAATTGTCACTCCCATCAACGGGGCCACCCAGGTTTCCTGGAAGGCTACGAGACTGGCATGGACGAAGTTTGCGGATACTGACCCCACCGCAAAAGTCAACTATACCGTTGAAATATCCACGGACCAGACAACCTGGACAACTGTTGCTACCCAGGTTGCTTCCACCGGGAAAAGTATGAAAACTTTACTTGCCAGGTTCGGAAACGGCAATTTCCTTTTCTTCGGATTATTCGGAGTAATCGCGGTCGGCGCGCCGAGAAGGAGCAGGAAATATCTCTGCATACTTTTACTTATAGCATCTTCGGGGCTTGTTATATCTTCCTGCGGAGGGGGAGGTAGTGGCTCATCAAATACTGTGAGCACTTCAACAACACTTGCCCCGTCAACGACATATTACTGGAGGGTTACCGCTGACGGGCCCAATTCGCACGCGGTAAGCACAGTTTCAAGCTTCACCACCGGGAAGTAACTGGTCAGCAGGAGTTTACACAAACCTATGGGTGACAAGAGAACCGGGATTCCATTCAGACAGGATTCCCGGTTTTTCTTTATTCCACAGAACTTCTGAAATGGAAAGTATTGCAGAAACGAGACCAGGCAAGTGAAACTTGACCCGATATATAATTTGCAATATATTCCCCTTGTCGGTCGTACCAATAGCAATTGTATAATGTTGTTACCTGGAACTCTCGACCTCAATTTGCGTGATCGGGATATTACATTCGGCGTAATCTAAATAACGAGAGTGTACATTAAGTGTTAATCTGGATATAACGAATAATTGGAATGGAATCGTTCATTGTTGCTTTTCACAAGGGAGTGGTCCGGAAGTGATTGAAAACCGATGATTTGCCAGATGAAATGCATATTAATGTCATTATTGCTCCACGCCGTGGTAATTACCCTGGCATTCACCTTGAGCAACACTTTTATGCCTGAAGCCAAGCCTGTCGTTATCGATTTAACCCTTATTGAGCCCAAAGGCTCCGCACCTCCGGGACCGCAGAAAAAGAGCGAAAATCCCGGAGGGGGGACCCCAAAAGAAATTGTTCAAAAAAAAGAACATGAAAAAGTGAAAAATACCGTTTACAGAAAAACTCCGGAAAAGCAAGAACTTCAGAAGGCCAATAGAGTTTCACCCAGGCCCGAGGCACCTGAAGTTAGTGAAACTCCCCATCCGGTTCGTCCATCCGAAAAGAAGGAAAATGTCATCCCGGCGGCAACATCAAATGAAACTTTTCACAAGGCCAACGAGACGGCATCCTCAGGATCCGGAACCGGCAAGGGTGATGGAAGCGGTTCCGGATCAGGTCATGGTTCTGGTTCGGGAACCGGAAACGGCAGTGGGAGTGGCATTGGAACGGGTCAAGGAACTTCGGGGAACGGAACCGGTGCTTCTGTGGGGCAATTGAAAAACAGGTATCTCAGGGAACAGTTCGAATACATAAAGACGTTAATAGATAAAAACCTTGTCTACCCGAGAAAGGCGAAAAGAATGGGTTGGTCGGGTAAGGTCGTCGTATCTTTTGTAATCAAGGAGGACGGATATGTAACTGGCATGAAGATCATCATCAGTTCCGGGTATGACCTTCTGGACGACAATGTGATTGAAACGATCAGGAAAGTTCAGCCCTTCCCGAAACCACCCGTCAGGGCGGAAATCAAAATCCCTATAACCTACAGGCTTGAATATTGAATTATCCTGCTGTGTAAATTCCCTTATATGTTCACTACACACTTCCGACATCAGAAGGCGCCTGACATGGCGCCTTCTTAGTCTCTCTTCTTAGGTTTCGAGTATGGCGTTCACAATCGACTTAACGATGTGCAGCAATGAAGTAATGAAATCAAATGGCATGATTTTTAAATTAATCTAAATGATATCAGCAGTATCCGGTTAGAAAGTTGCAGCAACTGTTTCCCGGCTGGAAATCACATCTTTGCACCCTCCACCAACCCCTCCCATTGAAGGGAGGGGGGCTTTGAATTCCCTCTCCCCTAGTGGGAGAGGGCAAGGGAGAGGGGGAAATTGTGTATGCATAATCCTAACCGGACACTGCTGATACGATATAAATAAAAAAAGGGGACAACCTCATCGGTTATCCCCTTTTGCGACTTAATTTCGTATCAATATTTCATCCCTTAACATTCCAAGCCTCGTAGCACAGAATTATTTCAATCCGATGGACAGGCTGTAAGATCCTGACGACTCAGTTCTTGTAAACACCAGCATATCTTTGAAGTAGGAAAGCTTGCCATTGAACGTCGCATCAGCATTATTTGAAAGAACTCCGTCAGTCGTTATCCCCATGCCGATTCCGGCTGGCGAGACTGAATTGCCGTTGCTGTCGGTAAATGCAGAGAATACGGCAGATCCTGATGAATCGACAGACATTGCTCCGGATTCCCACAGGGTGCTTGTACCCACAACTAGTTGATCCAATGCGTACGTCCCGATTAGGTCGGTCAACAAGAAGGCATTCGTATCACTGGAGACAATATTAATCATCTGATAAATTCTTAATACATACTTCGGACTGGAACCGCTATTATCAGTGGCAACCGCGACGATAACAGATTTATCATCAGTCATATTCCCAGAAAGGATCAGGACCTTAGGTTTAGGATTTGCGGTCCCTGCGGTTTCGGTCACAATACCATCGGAACTTACGGAAAGCGAAGTGGCTTTATTCCCAGGTTTTACCGGGCCGGACGGAGCTGTAAACAGCGAATACTGAAGTGACCTGTCCTGGCCGATCTGCCCCATTGCATATTCCCATTCCTGTGCCCCACCACTTGAAATCTGGTTGTACACGAAACGGCGCGCCCCACCGGCAGTATTGCCAAATCCTTGAATGTCTCCGGCATTAGTGAACGTCACCAAGGGGTTATGTTTCTGCAATATGACCAGCATGGGAGAAGTGGCATCAAGAAACGAAGTCCCCACGATCATGTTACGTCTTGTCGACATAACCCCGTGGAAATTCGCCAAATTGGCATTACTGTTGTCCAAAATCTGACCGGTGGAGTCGATAAGCAAAGACGGAAACAGATTAGTTGGATGCAGTCGTATTTCCGGAGTTATCCAGAAAGCTGTTGAATTGAACGTTCCCGTTTGCATCGACGGAAACGTTTCCGCGCATCCAGCCCGCACTCGTTCCAGAAACAAGGATGTTGAAGTTCCAGGTCAGAGGATTACCTTGAGAATCCTGAACCAGGTCTGTCTTGGCGAACGGAGCGTTATCGGCCGGCGTTGTGGCAAATACCTCATTGGACGCGGCACTTTCTCCGCTGGTATTTACGGATGTAACGAGGAAATAATATGTCGTGGAAGGTGATAAACCGGTAACCGAAATCGAAGTACTTTTTGTTGTTGCAAACAGAGTTCCGGTACTTGGAGTGAATCCTGACGACGTGGAAAAATATACGTTGTATCCGCCGGTACTATTGTTGCCAGCCTTCGGCCAGGTCAGCAAAACCTGACCACCGCTTGCACCCGCCACTGCCAGATTAGAAGGCGAATCAGGCAGACCGGGATTGTAGCGTGTTGGAGACCCACCGCAGGAACACAAGAAAACACTTATGAATGCGGCAAAAATAAAGACTGACGCAATTTTCCAAAAATTTTTCATCAAAACACCTCCCTGAAAGTTCTTATCCACATTGTATATACTCTCGCCATATATTGAATCATCTTCACTGCCTTTATTTTCTTTTAACAAAGCCGTTAAAAAATGAGCGTGTCGTCCTACTCCGGAATTCTAAAGTCCATAGTTGCCATTTTCGAAGTCATGTACTATAAGCAAATCCAGGGCTATAATCAATAATATATTACGCGGAATATATTATCCTGCAAGTGGAATCAAATAAATATCTTTCTAATCATTGATGGTTTTCCGGAGCGCGATTTATTGATGTCACGGTAGAAGTCAATGTATTTTTGTGAAATAGATGGATTTAATACTCAGTCAGCATTAATACTAAAAATGATTAATATTGAAAAATAATGACTCTACATTATAATTGAAAAAGCGATTTGCATCGTTATTTATTTTAGTATATAAGATTAGCTTTGCATCTGATCGATATATCCAGCACAGGACACATTTGTGTTTATCAAAATATTGTAAATATTTACTTCAGGAGGGTCGTATGCATCAAAAATCAAAACAATGCCTGTTATTCGTCATATTGTGTGGGTTGGTTTCTTTTTCTCAGCTTGCAACGGCAGCACAGCAACCGACAGGAGATTCCGATGTCTACAGTCTTGGTGAAATAGTAGTTTCAGGCAAAACAGAAGGTGTGCAGGCGACCGAATCGGTTTACACCGTCACGGCGGATGACATCAAAAGCAGGGATGCAAGGACCTTGGACGAGGCGATAGACCTGCTCCCTGGAGTCAATGTACGTGTCGGTGGAGAAGGCGTACCAAGGATCGATGTCAGAGGGTTCCGCACCCGTCACGTCAAGCTTCTCCTTAACGGCGTTCCCCTGAACTCGGCCATTGACGGCCAATTCGACCCGACGATAATCCCTACGGAAGATATCGCCAAAATCAAGATGACGACTGGTTCCAGCTCGGTACTCTATGGTCAGGGCGGCCTCGGAGCCGTAATAAACATAATTACGAAAAAGGGAACCGAGGGTTTTAAAGGAATGATATCCGGTGAAACCGGAGATCACGAACCCTATCTCGGAAGGGCCAGCATCTCCGGGGCCAAAGAAATGCTCAACTACTTCCTGAGCGGCAGTTCCTCCAAGATCAACTCCTTTCCCCTTTCTGACGATTTTCAGCCGACTTCCGAGCAGCCGGCCGGCTACCGGGTAAACAGCGACCACGAAAGAAACAATGTTTTCGGCAATCTCGGTATTTCTCCCAACAAGAATTTGAACATCGGTTTTTCATTCAACTACAGCCAGGGGAAATACGGCAAGCCTTCCAGCGTCATCAACAATCAATTCGACATTTTCGCAAACAATCCCAAATACGAGCGGATCGATGATTTTCAGGGCATTTCGGTACAGCTTGCGGCCGACTACCAGGTTACGGACGATTTCAGCATCAGGGGCTGGCTTTACGACAACCAGATGGAACAGCAGGACAACCTGTACGATGACATCAATTTCAATTCATTCAATAACAAAGGTTCGTTCCGCGAACATGTCGATTCAGATATCAAGGGAATATCCGTACAACCGAAATACGACATGGGAAAGGCGGGCGTAGTCACCCTGGGTCTTGAAAGCGAATGGGACCACTGGAAAAACGAAGGAGTGGTAACCGGCAACACAACCGATCCCAACCTGAGCAAATCCTTCAATATTTTATCGACCTCAATTCAGTATGAAGTCAACCCCCTGGAAAAACTCGGGCTGGTCGCAGGGTACGGGCACCACTGGCAGTACCGGAGCGACCTGAGCGAGGACGGCTACAGTGTACTTGCGGGAGCCTATTATGATCTTTTCAAGGATACCAGGCTAAGGGCTTCGTTCAAAAGAGACATACGTTTTCCAACCCTGGATGACCTGTATGATCTCTCGCAGGGGAACCCCAATCTAGTCGCGGAGCGATCCTATACCTACGAGGGAGGCGTTGAACAGAAACTTCCCCTGAACAGTGTTGTCAGCTTGACCGGCTTTTACACGGTTGCCAAAAACCTCATACAAAACGACCAGGCTACCAGCAAGAATCAAAACCTCGCCGAAATCGACTTCGACGGCTTCGAAGTGGCCGCATCGTCAAAACCATTAAAACAGCTGTTCCTCCGTGCTTCCTATACCTACCTGGAGTCAAAGGATAAGTCCCGTACCGGCAGGGATGAGCAGCAATACACCCCGGGGAACAAGGTAACGCTGGAAGGGAAATACGATTTCGACTGCGGTTTCTCAACGTATGCGTCGCTTCTCTATGTCGGCGACCAGTTTTTCTATACTAAAAATAATGTTTCTCCCGTACAGAAACTGAGACTGGACGACTATACTCTGGTCAACGTCAAACTCAACCAGAAGATTATGAAAGGGAAAATCAATCTTTATGTTGGAGTCGACAACATTTTCGACGACAATTATGAAACCAGCTACGGTTTCCCGCAGCCCGGCAGATTTATTTACGGCGGTATAGAATTCAGCATATAACTTTGCATTGCAAGCAGGCGCTCTTTAGCTGTATATATAAAGGCAATGGTTCAGATGAACCGTTGCCTTTATTTTTTATCGGATCTCATGGGGTTTTCATTTTGTGGACAATATACTTCAACTGAAAAATCTTAGTTATACTTACCCCGATGCCGACCGGCCGGCGCTCACCGATATTTCATTTCAGGTGAGCCAAGGCGAATGCATCTGCATAACCGGGCACTCCGGATGCGGAAAGAGCACCCTTCTTTTGGCGATCAAGGGCCTTCTCCATGATGGAGACATGTCCGGCGAAATTTTGATTGAAGAAGCGGAAAATATCGAGGAACAGCACAGGGAGATGATCGGGCTTGTTTTCCAGAACGCGGAAACCCAGATCCTCTGTTCAACGGTGGCGGAGGAAATCGCTTTCGGACCCGAAAACCTCTGTGTTCCTCCGGACGAAATTGCCATAAGGGTTGAATCTTCCCTGAAGTCCGTTCACCTGGAAGATTTCATCAACCGCAATGTGGAGAGAATGTCCGCCGGCCAGAAGCATCGTCTGGCCATTGCATCGGTATTGTCCATGAACCCCTGCCTGATTCTGCTGGATGAACCCACCTCGCAACTGGACCAGGAGGGGAAAAACGAATTGGCGGTGATTCTCAAGGACCTTAAAGAAAGAAAATATTCCCTTGTTATTGTTGAACATAACCTGGAACCTTTCAAGGATATCGTAGACCAATATATCCTGATGAATAAGGGTCATGTCAAAAAAATATCCACTCAATTTCCCGTTGAAGCCCCGGCTGGCAATAAGTCTGTTTATTCGCAGGTTCCTTTTGTCAAGACGGACGGAAACACACCTGCCGTTTTCGTCGAGAACCTCAATATATCGTATCCCGGCGTAGGCCCCGTGCTGAAGGATATAAGCATCGTTATAAACAAGGGCGAACTCGTCCATCTTTTCGGCCGCAACGGCGCGGGAAAATCAAGCCTCTTGCGATGTCTAGCGGGCGTCACTAAAGCGGATTCCGGCACAATAGAAATGGCGGGAATAAAACTTAACGGACATTCGAGCTTACTCGGCAAAGCCGGATTTCTGTTTCAGAACCCGCAGAGGCAGCTTTTTGAAGACACGGTTTATGACGAGGTCGCTTTTTCCCTTAAAAGATTGCATCTGCCATCAGAGGAATTGCGGCAAAGAGTCATGGAAGCACTGGAAATCTGCGAAGCGGATCAACTGGTCGACCGATTGCCTCTATCCCTGAGTTTCGGTGAGCAACACCGTGTTGCCCTTGCTTCGGTACTTGCACCGAAACCGGAAGTGCTTCTGCTGGATGAACCGTTTGCCGGTCTCGATATAGGGCAGAGAAACCGGCTGCTGAGGATTCTGTTGAATTTGCGCAACAATTACGGCACCACGGTGCTGATTGTTTCCCATGACCCTTTGCCTGACCAGTCATGGCCTGGGAGAATAATCAACATGGAGAATGGAACCATTGTCTGAATTACGCAATGAAACTATTCCGAGGCGGGTCCGCTCAAGCGATTACGGCTGTCAGTATCTCGCCATCGATTCACCGGTTCACCGGCTCGGGGCTGGCTGGAAGCTTCTCATCGGCACAGCATTGAGCGCCGCTGCCGTCATCGCGCATGAACCCTGGTCACTGGCATGTGTTCTCGCTTTGAATGCAGTTTATTACTTTGCCGCTCGTCTGTCATTCAGTGATCTCTGGCGCGACACCAGGTTTCTTCTGATGCAGATGTGCATCATCATGATCCTTTACGCAGTTCGTTACGGTATTCCCGAAGGGCTCTGGCCGGGTCTGAAAATTGCCCTTCAGATAGCCCTGTTTTTCATACCGGGAATCGTCTTTCTCAGGACCACGCAGGCATCCCAGATGATGCACGGGCTCGGCAAAATACTGCCTTACAGGCTTTCATTCCTGGTTTTCACCAGTTTTCGCTTCGTACCGCTGTTTGCGAGGGAAATCCGTGAAATTGCAATGGCACAGAGACTGCGAGGGGCAAGGATTTCCCCGAAGGAGTTGATGAATCCCGCAAACTGGAAAGATGCTTTCAATTGCCTCATTATTCCCCTCCTGGTCCGCGCGCTCAAGACAGCGGATGAAGCCGCTCTTTCCGCTGAAGCAAGGGGTTTCGGCCGGAGGCCGGAGCGCACTTATTACAATACTTTCCTGGCCAGGAAAAAAGCGGAAGAACGTTCTATTTGAACCCGATGATTTTCTGATTTTGCAATCTGGATAAAAACCTTATTTTGGCATTTCAGATGTAAATTTATTTTGGAGGGAGTTTTAAATAATGAAACAGGACATTCGCTTTCTCTGGACCAGCTTCACACTGCGCGAAGCGCTCCTGCTGGGGTTCTGCGCAACTTTTGTCGTGCTGACACGGGCAGCGCTGAGGCTGCACTTTTCCCTGCCCGGACACTCGATGTTTTTCATGATGTTCTTTCTTCTCATGGCCAGGGGCTGCGTGCCAAAAATAGGATCGTCAACTCTGGTCGGCCTGATATCCGGACTCATTTGCATGCTTCTCGGCATGACTAAATTGGGACCTCTGATACTTGTAAACTTCATACTTCCGGCAGTGGTCGTCGATATCGCAGGCACAATCTATCGCAGACTTCCGGCAAGCTATGTCGCATGCCTGTTGATTGGAATTATTGCTTCAGCAAGCAAGGCTGTTACCGGGATAGGAATCGATGTCCTGATGGGAATGGAAAACAGGATAATCATGCAGCATATTTTGATAACTACGATCGGCAGTACTGTCTTCGGTGGCCTCGGATCACTGCTTGTACCACCGGTAATCCGGCGGTTGCGGGCGAACAAGCTGATTCCATCCTGAAAAGGACGGAATTCTCCAGTGCCGGTCGTTTTATTTTCAAATTTCTCATGATTTCCGATTTTACATAAAAAAAGAGGCTGTCGTCGCCAACAGCCTCTTTCCTGACTTCCGGGGCTCTTATTTCTTGAGAGCCCCTTCTTCATGGTGTTTGGGTCCTCTTTCAAGTGAAACCAATTCAGCTCCGACAGTTTCGGAAATCTGTTTCAGTTCGCACATTCTCAGGTGCTGTCCGTAAACCTTGAGGTCAACACCGGAAACCGCAACCAGGATGTAACGCGGCTGCTTGGAACCATCCACCATCTTGCTTCTTTCTCTGTAAAAGATCTTGCCTGCCATGATAGGGTGCCTCCTATTCCTTTTATTTCCTCCCTGGGTACTTCGGAGGGGGTACATTTATATTATACCCCTATGCAGGCAACTCATCAACAGCGTTTAAGCCCGAATTATCGTACCGACCTTTTCTCCATTTATAGCTTTTTCAATATTGCCCCTGGTATGGCCGTTTACTATGCGGATTTCCTTCACATTTGCGGCGTCACGCAGGAGAAACAATACTTTCCGTTCCATGACCATATCTTCCATATCTATCTTTATCAACTCATCAACAGTAATGTCTTCAATCAATTCCGCGCCAGGATTGACACGGGGGTCTTCCGTATATAACCCGTCGACGTTCTTGACGAGAATACAACTTCTTGCGCCCAGCACTTCTGCCATCAGGAAAGCCCCGGTATCGGTGCGGTGGGGCGGAATTAATCCCATTTCAGGAGGATGTTCGTACAACCCGTATGGCGGCGTGCCGTGCATGACCGGAAGCAGGCCGAGATGGAGCATGGTCGGAAGGTCCAGAAGGTCGCCTGTCTTGACTTTCGACCCTCCCCACCTTGAAAGGAGAAGTGTTACAATCTCGGCGTTCTGCTCGCTGATTTTTCCGGCCAGTTCCGCAAGGACCCCGGTCGGCATGCCCAGGTCGATCCCGATATCAAGGATATGGCGAACCCGCACACCTCCACCCGTAACAACAAGAAGCTTGTGTTTTTTGGAAATTTCTCCAATCTCTTCCATGAGAGGCATAACCACCTCCCGTCCGAAGTCAATGACCCCGTGCCCCCCGATCTTCACCACGTTGAGTTCCGGAACAAGCCTGAGTTGTGGTATGTCCGAATGCCTCTTCAAAAGCCCCTTGCGCACAAGGGTTTCACCTTTCAGTTTGCTTTCCAGTTCATGTCTGCCGGTCATTATGCTACCCTCCTTGATTCAAGCCTGAAAAAATGAATCCAACGCATTTTCCATTGCCAGAAAATATGCCGCATAGTAAATTACCAAAATGTTTCTGACAAATCGTTTACATAATACAACTCTTCTGATTATATATTCTATCTTTCCCTCAGATCGCCTTCAACCTCCGCCGCAAAAAAACCGGGCGAAGAACCTGGAATGCTCCTGCCCGGCCGGTTATCTGCCAGTTGCGCCACGTGATTTCCACACTTTTATAAATAATCATAATAGTCCGACGGACCCGAAAAACCCGATCCTGGTTTTCGTACCCGATATCTACCCGCTTACCGCCCCTTTCCTCCTTGGCTATCTTAAAAAGAAAGGTTATTCGGCCTGTACAGCCGAGGTTACGAAGGGAGGCCTTGCCATAAAGGCCTTGCGTTAGCATGTTTCTGACAGCATTCAATCGGAAACGGGAGAAGCGCATTCACTCGGGTCTCCCTGGATCTTCGCCACTGCGTGCGGAACGGCATCCCATATTGCCTCCAGGTTCTCAACCGCTCCCCGCGGGCTCCCCGGCAGGTTTATAATGAGGGTCCTGCCACGGATTCCGGCAACTGCACGGGATAACGCTGCAGACGGAGTCTTTACCAGGCTTTTCATTCTCATGACCTCTCCGAACCCGGGAATTATCCTGTCGAGGACCTTGATTGTGGCTTCGGGGGTTACATCCCTTGGAGACACACCCGTCCCTCCAGTGGTAAGAATTATATCCAGTTCGGCGGTATCTGCCCATTCAATCAATTTCGAGGAAATCAGGTCTGCCTCATCCGGTATCATATCATACAGGGCGGTCTGCACACCTCTTTGTTCGAGCCATGCACTGAGAGCCGGACCGCTCAGGTCCTTCCTTTCACCCTTTGCACCCTTGTCGCTGAGAGTCAGAATACCGGCTTTCATGATTTTTCCTCTCTTCGGTAGACTCCGCTTTTTCCGCCTTCTTTGTAGAGGAGCGCAACATCTCCGATCCTGATTCCCTTGTCCGCACCTTTGCACATATCATAGATCGTCAGTGCCGCAACGGAAGCCGCAACCATCGCCTCCATTTCGACACCAGTCCTCTCGAATGCCCTTACCGTGCTTTCAACCTGGACAGTTCCGTTTTCCGAATCCGTAGTAAAGTCTATGTAAACAGCATGCAGTGCCAATGGATGAGAAAGAGGTATCAGATCAGGTGTTTTTTTGGCTGCCGCTATACCGGCAAGCCGTGCGACACCTAGTACGTCACCCTTCGCCATCCTGCCGTCCTCGATATCCGCTAGAGTTTCCCTGCGCAGAAAAACTGTGGCTGTTGCAATCGCAGTACGCATGGTGGGAGCCTTGCTGCTTATGTCCACCATTACCGCCCTGCCCTGGTCGTCAAAATGATTAAACGGCATTTTTGCCTCCGAAAGCTTTAAACTGAATGATATTATTTGTTGTTTTCAAAACTCTTCGAGCATCTCCACGCCGGGACCGAGGAGTTGAACGTCGACCTGGTCACCTTCACTGAGAACTTCCAGTTCGGAAGGTATAACCGCAATCCCACCCGAAAGAAGCATGGTCTTCAGTATGCCTGTGTCCTGCTTGCCCGGACTCCTTGCGAAAAGCTCGCCGTTTTCTTTTTCCAGGCTCACCCGCAGGAAATTCACCCTTCCCGGTTTCTTCTTTACAGACCCTTTAAGGGTGGCTTTTATGAGAGGCTTTATCACCTTTTTGTGCCCCATCATCTTGAGAAGTGCTGGTCTTACGAATTCTTCGAAAGTTATCATCGTGGAAACAGGGTTGCCAGGCAAAGAGAAAACGGGCTTGCCGTCCCTGATGCTGAAAGCGGTGGGACGTCCCGGTTTAATGTCTATTTTCCAGAATACAAGTTTTACGTTCAGTTCGTCGAGGACGGCACGGACAAGATCACGGTCTCCGGCGGAAATGCCCGCCGAGGTTATGAGGACATCGGCATTAAGGCCCTCGGTAAGCTTTTGCCTCAAACTGTCCCTGTTATCCCGCGCAATACCGAGCATGACCGGTTCACCGCCAAGTTCCCGAACAGCCGCGGCAACCGTTATGGCGTTGCTGTTAATGATTTTTCCCGGAGAGAGCGGCTCGCCCGCTTCCACCAGTTCGTCACCTGTCGAGAGGATTGCTACCCTCACCTTGCGATAAACCGGTACGAAAATCTTGCCGAAAGAAACAAGCATGCTGATTTCATACGGCCGTATAACCGTGCCGGCTGGGATTATTCTTTCTCCCGCCTTGACATCCTCTCCCTTGAAGCGGATATGATTACCCGCCTTGACCTGACTTTTGATCAGCACCGTATCGCCTTTGTCGTCCACTTCTTCGATCGGAACAACGGCATCTGCACCGGGAGGAATAGGTGCTCCGGTCAGGATTTTTACAGCCGTTCCAGGTTCCACTGAAGTTGTCATATTTTCCCCGGCGGGAAGAAAACCTGAAACCTTAAGCGAGTCTGTCCCGGAACAATCAACAGATCTAACGGCAAATCCGTCCATTGCCGTATTATCCCATAACGGCATGTCCCATGGGGCGAAGACATCTTCGGCAAGAACCCGTCCCAGAGATTCGAGGATTTCGACTTTTTCTACACCAAGGGTGGAAATTGATTCCAGGATACAGCTTCTTGCTTCTTCATAGGTTGGCATTGCTGCAATCTCCGTGTTGAAATTCTAGACCAGTTTTCACCAGGAAACACCTTAATACATCCTACGTTTACAGGTGTTACAGACAAAAACAGTCTAAGTCTACCAAATAATCAGCTATATCGGCCATTTTGCAGCTTAATCGGCTCTCTGTCAAGCCTTTGTGGATAACAAGGGTAGGAAAGTGGCAGCGTAGGAACTATCTTTTGAGGTGGAATAATGATTGAATATTATCGATCAGGAACTTCTTGATATTACATGAACCGATGTTGCCTTAAACGAGGCAAACACTTCCTTTCCTTCATAAAGTCCCAGGTTGGCGAAGGCTTCCCTTGTCACATACGACACCAACGTAAATCCGCAATCAAGGGTGAGCTTCAGGAATGGACCCATGGAGTCTATATCAAGTATTATTGCGTGAAAAACATTTCGGGAACTTGTCAGAGCATCCGGGTCGGTGATCTCTATAGTCACATTTTCCGGACGGATACAGCAATAAATCCTGTCATTCGGCTGCATCTCTCCGACAGCCTCAATCTCTTTTCCGGAAACGGAAACATGCATGAGTCCTTCAATGTTTTTCAGTACCCGGCCATCCAGAATGGTATCCATACCAACGAAATTTGCGACAAATTCGTTAACCGGCCTGTTAATGACAATGGTAGGAGTACCGGTCTGCACAATTCTGCCATTGTTCATAACCACGATCCGGTCCGACATTCTCAGTGCCTCGGACTGGTCGTGGGTTACCATTACCGTGGTAATCCCTGTTTCCCTTACGACCTTTTCAAGGTCATCGGTAAGCGCGTGCCTTGTCGGAGGATCGAGTGCCGAAAACGGTTCATCGAGAAAAATTATTTCGGGCTCGATTGCAAAAGCTCTCGCAAGACTCGCCCGCTGGGACTCTCCACCGGAAAGTTTTCTTGCCGATCGGCCGGCGAGATGTTCTATATTGAACCATTTCAGGTAATGCATTACACGCTCGCGTACATAGGACCTTTTCATGCCACGGATATTGAGTCCCGACGCGACATTTTTCTGCACAGTCGTATCGAACAGAAGCGGTTCCTGAAAGACCATGGAAACTCTTCTACGGTAATTGAAAATCCCGTCCCTGCCTGAAATCTCATTTCCCCTGAAGAATATTCGACCGGCTTTCGGTTTCAGAAGGCAATTGGCCACCAGCAGTAAAGTAGATTTGCCACTGCCGTTCGGCCCAATGAGGGATATAATCTCTTTTTCTTCTATGCAAAAGGAGGGGATGTCGAGCACCGACACCCCCCCAAGTTCAACTTTAAGATCAGTCATAACAACAAGATAATCGGCTGGGTTCACCTGGGTCTCTCTCTTTGTTGAATTAGAGTAAAAAAGTAATTCACAATAAACATAAGAGCAAGAAGAATTATCGAGAGTGCAAATGCAATATCGAAATTACCCTTGCTGGTCTCCATGACGGTCGCTGTTGTCAGAACTCTTGTATAGTCCAGAATATTACCACCAACCATAATGGAAGCACCAACCTCGGAAATGACGCCGCCGAAGCCCGCCATAACCGCAGCCATAAGGGGAAGCCGTGCTTCTCTGACAAGAATCCAGACCATCTGCAGCCGGGTAGCGCCAAGGGCGAGTATCTGCAATCGCAGCTTGGCCGGCAGATTTTGCAGCGCGGCAATTGATATCCCCATAACTATCGGTGTTGCTATAATCGCCTGAGCAAAGATCATGGCGGTCGGGGTATACAAAATCCCCAGAAAGCCGAAAGGACCGTTTCGCCAGAGAAACACCGTCACAAACAAACCGACTACAACCGGCGGTAGTCCCATCCCGGTATTGACGACACTTACGACAAACTTCTTTCCGGGAAAATGTGTCAGGGCAATCAACATCCCACATGAAATACCCAAACCAATACTGATGAGCGTCGCGGTGCCTGACACCTTGAGTGAAAGCCAGGCAATACGGAGCACCTCCGGGTCAAGTGCCATGAGAAGCTTGAAAGCCTTGATAATCCCGTCGAGGATGAGATCCATTCCTGCCTCCGCTTACCAGACGTCCTTTTTGCCTGCGTCCGGGAAGAAGAGCGGTCCGCCGTACTTAGCAATACCAAACTTCGAAATTACTTCCTGGGTTTTCTTCGCAATCATGAAATCAGAAAATGCCTTACCGCCAGCTATGTTGATTTTCGGGTTTTTGGCCGGATTCAATTCTATAACATGGTAAATGTTAAGAAGGATAGGATCGCCTTCCTTCAAAATAACCAGACCGAGGTTCTTTTTGAAAGCAAGGTAAGTAGCGCGGTCTGTTAGAGTATAACCCATTTTCTCTGCCGCAACATTGAGAGTCTGGCCCATTCCCAGTCCGGTGGGTTGATACCACTTCTGACCTGCGGGATTGATTCCAACGGCTTTCCAGATGCCCAGTTCTTTTGCATTCGTCCCGGAATTATCTCCGCGGGAAATGAATATGGAACCAGTTTCTGCAATTTTCTTGAACGCGTCCTGAACCGTCTTAACTTCCTTGACTTTTGCCGGATCGCTTGGAGGTCCAACCAATACGAAGTCATTGTGCATGACCAGTTTCCTGGTTACACCCCATCCTTCAGCCATGAATTTCTTCTCGGCAGCGGGAGAGTGTACCAGCAGGACATCGGCTTCACCTCTTTCGCCCATTTTCATGGCCTGACCTGAGCCAACAGCAATGGTCTTGACGAAATATCCGGTTTCTTTTTCGAACATGGGAATCAGCACGTCGAGCAGGCCGGAATCCTGGGTACTGGTCGTTGTTGCAAGAATGATGTTTTTCTGCACAGGCGCAGCGTTAGCCGGTGAAACCGACGTTACAACGAATAAAGATAGAAGCGCCGCAATTAACACAAATGGATTCTTAAACATTTTCATAATTCATTCTCCTTTCAAGCTTAAGTTTTTGCCTGCTCCTTTTTTCATGGCTTCTTTCAATGCATCCGAATAGGGAAGAAGAGCGGCTGTCCGTATGTTTCTCCACATGGCGTACCCGTATCCCGGTCTCCTTTTCAAACTGGTTTTCAAGAACAGTTACTATTCCCGAGTCAATTGGCCTGATTGTGCAGGCCATAAGGATAAACTTGTCCCCTTCCGGGCAAAATCCAAAGATGGAAGTAGCAGTGCCAAACGAAGCAGGTTTACCAAAAACTGCTTATTCAAGATTGTTACCCCCTTTGGTCCAGTGCCGGCTGAACTGGTAATTGGATATTCTGATTATTGCAAAATATAAAGCTGTTACAAGCCTTTTCTTACGGAAAATGTAATGTCCTGAAATGTTAAAAAAACGGGGGGAAGTATCCCCCCATTGCAAGAAGGAGTATTTGGGATTCGATGAAGAAATCAGGACTTAGAAAATAATCTGGGCCTGCATACGGTACTGCATGTCGTCGGTTCTTGTCGTTACAGCGGTCTGACTATGTGAGTATTTCCCACATCGGCCTGGAGCTTCAGGTTGTGTTTGTTGAAGTAATAGGATATGCAACCGATCTGCTCAGTCTGGAGGTCATTTCCACTTATCGCGGTTCGGGTCAAAGTAGGAATAACGCACGGCAAGCCCAAGTTACGGAGTAACCATATAGCCGGCTTGGGCGTAATAGCCTAAGTGATCGTGTTGTCATCTTTCGACGCACTGTTTTCTGCCTGGAGGAAATCTAGCTTCACCCTGAACTGAGAGACCCATCCATTTGAACTCTGCATCGACACCGTAGTTGTTGAATTTCACTTTTCGTTTTGCCAGTTGTACAGACTGGCTCTGATTTGCAAAGTCCAGTTAGTCACTAAACCGTAGTCTTATCTAGGACCAGTGCTGCGGGAGCAACGGATGTCGACTGGCGGTGTATCTTATATTTGTATAGAGATAGTTGGCACCAATGGAAAGAAGCGGCTTTTTGCTTATAGCAAGATCTGGCTCGTCGTTAGACATTGTACCCAAAGGGTTGACCACAACCCTTGTTGAGAACATGTTGTTATTATCACCGGATGCCGTAGTCTGTCCGGCACCGTTGGATACCGCAAGGCTGTACTCTAGCAAGACCCTTGGCAACGTTGCCGTGGGCTATGGCGCCTATGTCATAGCCGGGCACTACACTAGTGACCGAAAGGAGCTCGGTCAACAAACATGAGAGCGCCGTCAGAGATGAGATAATGCAGCGGGAAAATTTGGCCTTGGTCTGGCCGAGCAGGATTTGAGCTTCGTTCATGAACTTGTAATTCAAATAGGCAGTCCAGAAGCCCTTGATTTGATTTAGATGAATTCGGCTAACTTCACGTGTATCAGTCTCCAACTTGTAGGTCAGATCCTTCTGTAGGCGTATCCCTGGAAAATAAACCTTATACGTTGTGCGTCAAATGAACTCGTATCCTGCCCTTTTTCTGCGTCATAAAACATATACCGGAACTGCATCCTGCCGCCCAACGTAAGCTGGAACTTCTCGTCCGGACTGGTAAACGTGAATCCTTTGCCGAGTTTGTAGTCATAAGGCTTTGCCTTGGTGACTTCCTTGTAATCCTGTTCAGTGATCACTCCCTTTTCCTTAAGGACATCCTCAAGGGTTTTGGCGGATGCCGTCTGGCCGATAAAAGCAGTGGCCAGGAGCGCCGCGCCTGTTACAAAAAGTTTCTTTTTCACAGCTTCCTCCTTTTTCTCCAAAATAACTCAGCGCACCAGTTTTCTTACAATTATAAAGCAGCTAGTGCGCTGGCTCAAAATCATTAAATAACCATTAGTTACAAACATACTGGCCCGTTAAATATGTATGGCTTTATATAACACCTTTTACACAATGTCAATATGCTTAATTATATCAATATATTCTAATCTTATTACTTGATTTATTTTGTTGAAACTTTGTCCATAAATAAGGAGGTTACAATTGTGAGCCATGATCCCCTTTTACATGAAACAGTGTTTATATTTAATATTTTTCAATATAATTGAATACAAAAAAGCTGCATTACATGTTTAAATCTCGTTTAAAACAAGCAATACAGCCTGAGGTTCAAATTCTTCTTATTGAAAGGAAAATACTATCGAGCAACCACCACGATTTTGTCACCCTTTTTCACACGGCCGCCCCTGAGGACTTTCACAAAAATACCTTCGCGAGGCATAACACAGTCCCCAGCCTGATGATAAATCTCACAGCGCGAGTGGCATTCCTTACCTATTTGCGTTACTTCCGTGAGAGTATCTCCTATAGCAAGCAAAGTACCAATCGGTAGTGAAGGAAGATCAATACCTTCCGTCGTCAGATTCTCCGCAAAATCCCCAGAAGAAACATCCAGCCCTTTTTCCTGCATTTTTCTGATGCTTTCAAGCGCAAGCATGCTGACCTGTCGGTGCCAATCACCGGAATGTGCGTCCCCAACTATTCCATGATTTTCTTTAAAGTCGACAAATTCAACCGGTTTCTTTCGTTCTCCCTTATTTTCACTAATACATACGGCAAATACTATTCCAGGCATTTCTTTTCTACTCCTTGTTAGTTATGTCGAGAATTTCTCAACCTCCCACCTTTGACATGTTAAACGGGTCATGTTCTGAGCCCTTATTCGTGATCCCATGCTGTTCCGGTTTGTTCATGACTATGGAATGCAGCATTTCTTTCAGCGCTGACATATTTCCTGATTTCAACACAGGCTTGAGATCGTATTCATGATCGTCAAATAGACAACTCCTAGCGGTTCCGGATGATGTAACCCTTATCCTGTTGCACTCCTTACAGAAATGTCCCGATATCGGAGTTATGATCCCTATTGTGCCAAGCGAATCTTCAATTTTGAAGTCCTGCGAAGGACCCGATAACGTATTTTTGGCGGCAACAGGACTAAGTCGATACAGTTTTCGTATTCTATCAAGTATCTCTTCACCCGTAATTACAAGAGACTGCCAGTCACTTTCTTTTGAGGTAGGCATGTATTCGATGAATCTCACTGCATAAGGCTTTTCGAGGGTAAGGGAGGCAAAATCGACAAATTCATTATCATTTATCCCACGCATTGCGACAACATTCATTTTTATGGGAAATCCCAGAGCTTCCGCCGCATGTATACCTTCGAGAACTTTATCGAGATCTCCACACCTGGTAATCTGCCGAAAAGTATCTTTGTTCAGAGAATCAAGACTTATATTAAGACGCTGCACTCCAACTCGTTTCAGGTCTTCTGCCATGTCTTTCAAGAGAATTCCGTTTGTTGTAAGAACCAGTTGTCGCAACCCGTTTATCTTTGAAAGGCTTTCGAGAAATTCAATGACGCCGTTTCTGACGAGAGGCTCACCACCCGTCACGCGAATCTTCTCAATCCCAATTTGCACGGATGCATTCGCAATCATCAGGATTTCTTCATAGCTCAAAATGTCCTCATGCTTCAATTTCGACACACCTTCCTCGGGCATGCAGTACCGGCATCTCAAATTGCAACGGTCAGTGATTGAAAGCCTGAGGTAGTTTATCTTTCTGCCATAAGCATCGATTAAAGACATATAGCGAACCTTTTGAAAAACAAAAAAACTGAGTATTTACAAAAAGTAATGGGGAAATCTTAGCAGGAAAAGCAATTCAGCGCAATAAGATAAGTTTTTTAATCAATCGACAGGATATTATACAGCGGACTAGTTATTACAGCATGTCTTTTACATCAAAAACGGAAATTTTATTTTTTTAGCCTGACAGGCCTGAAATACAATCTAAATGCGTGAAGCAATCTCGATATAGGTGGAAAATCGATTTTTACGAAATTATTTCGCAATTTTGAATAATTTTCTTATTTAACAATCGCGGAGTAACACATGAAAGATACTTTTGTTAAAATAGCAAACTTATAAAACCGAATAAACAAATGCGGGCGTCCAAATGGACGCCCGCATAAAAACGACATTGAAAATCAAAGTAATATTGTCTAGAAATTCCAGAAGGAATCGAGTTCCGCGTCGGTCATATCCCATACCGCATTGTGAGGAGGAATCGGCTCTTCAAAGAATTCAGGCAGACGGTCGTCCTTGTTGGTGAAACCGGCTGCAATGTTGAATTCATGTTCTGTCTTGAGAACATACTTTCCGAATTCTACAACGCCTTCCGCCGTGAGCTCACAACCATAACGTGCGTTGATCATTTCATAAATAGCGGTAAAACATTCAGGAATATCAAGCGCTGGGAAAGCCACGAAAATACAAAGGCCGGTACTGTCAACAGCTGCAGTTGCAATCTGAAGATTTCTTGAAAGCTCAACCTGACCTTCAAGCTGGAGAGGATCAACGTAGCCGCCGACTTTCAAAATATTGGTAGCAATAGTATAGCCGGAAGTATGATCTGCACCCATTGTCGAAGTCGCATAAGTTACGCCAATACCTTTAACAGCACGCGGATCGTATGCAGGAATACCCTGGTTCTTCACGACAGGAATTCTGGTCAGGCCGTAGGTCTTTCCAACAGAACCTGCTCCATTGCCGAGAACACGTCCAAGAGGAGTACCTTTACGAACTTCTTCATCAAACAGTCTGTATACGGCTTTACCGTCACCCCAGGGAATAATTCCTGCTTCCATGGCAACGCTCATGAGAACAGCACCTTCAATGGAGTCAACTCCGATATCATCCATTACCCAGTCAATGCGTGCGCATTGGTCAAGATCAGGAATATTACAAGCACAACCCAATCCCCAGACAGTCTCGTACTCGAAGCCGGCAGTTATATATTTGCCAGCCTCATCAACATATATCTGCGAGCACTTGATGATACAACCGGCATGACAGCCATGGCTGGTAACGCCATTCGGACGGGATGCTATAACATCATGCATGGTTTCACCACAGATTTTTTCAGGGTGGTCAACGCGTCCATAACGGAAGTTTTTAGTTGGAAGACCGCCAGCCTCATTCAGGATGTTTATCAGAACATTTGTGCCGTAGGTCGGAAGACCCTGTCCACTGACCGGGTGATCAAGAAGCGCTTTGGCGAAAATTCTGGCCTGTGTCCTGAATTTTTCAGGATCGGCTATGGTTACACCGGGGCCGCCTGCAGGGTCGACTGTAATATACTTGATTTTTTTTGAACCCATGACAGCTCCGGCGCCGCCACGACCATGGCTGCGGATATTTCCATCTGGGTCTTTTACCGATATATTTGCTGCAGCCATTTTGTACTCACCTGCAGGACCGATTGTGAGGATGCCGATCTTCTTCCCGGCTCTTTCGCTAACAGTCTTGATGAGTTCATAGTTACCCATACCGATAAATTCTGAATCTTCTTTGATAGTTGCTCCATCATTATTGATATGGATGCTGTACCACTTGTCTTCTTTCGGGATACCTTCAATAATTACAGCCTTAATTCCAAGCTTCTCAAGATCTTGCGCGGCAGTACCACCTGCATTACTCTCTTTGATACCGCCAGTAAGCGGGCTCTTGAAGCCTGCGGACAGACGTCCCGAGTTCGCAGCGGCGGTAGCAGTTAGCAGACCGGGCGAGAATACAAGTTTGTTATACTTGCCAAGCGGTTCGCATGTGGGGGGCACTTCTTTTGCCACAACAGTTGAGGTCAGGGCTCTTCCTCCAAGAGCCGCCCACTCACTCGGACAAGCTTCTGTGCTGGTAGTGAGGGTTTCCATGTTTACACGAATAATCTTTTCTCCCATACATTCCTCCATTTCCATGCCTTATAGAGTTTTTATATTGCAAGATTATATGAAAAAATACATACCATTTGCAACATATAATTGCATTTAATCTCTGATTTTAGAACAATTTTTTCTTCTTTATTTTCACACAACTGAAAACGCAACTTGAATTAACCCAACAGCAATCTTATTTATCCGAATTATTCCAATATATACAGCAAGATATCTTTAATATTCGTAATTTATAATCCTTTATAACGCTGTACCAAACAACAACGGATTTGATTTTCAATAAAAACATTCGTTCCCTACCTGAAACAGCTTTCTTTGAAATTTAACTTCAAATCCGCTCATAACGCAAAAATAAATATAGAATTATAACGATGTTTGAGAATGTATTAGAAACAAAAAAAAGGGGATGGTTACCCACCCCCTTTTAATATCAACTACTGGAATTACAGTGCAGTTTTGAAGATGCTGATAACTTCGTCAAGAGTTGCCGTGCGGGGATTCATGAGCTGGCAAACGTCTTTCTTAGCGTTTTCGGCCATGATCTTAAGATCGCCTTCTTTTACACCGAGAACTGTGAGGTTCGGCGGAATTCCGATGTCAGAGGAAAGCTTCTTAATAGCTTCGATGGCGGACTGTGCTGCATCAAGAGTTGACAGACCATCTGTCTTAACGCCCATCGCTTTTGCGATGTCAGCGAAACGCTCAGGAGCGGCTATCAGGTTGAACTGCTCAACTGCAGGGAGGAGAATGGCGTTGCAAACACCGTGCGGCAGGTTGTAGAAACCACCAAGCTGGTGAGCCATTGCGTGAACATAACCGAGACCTGCGTTATTGAATGCCATACCGGCGAGGAACTCAGCATAAGCCATATCGTCACGAGCTTCGAGGTCGGAACCGATTGAGCAACAGCGCGACGGAGCGACTTGGCGATCAGTTCGATGGCCTTGATTGCGCATGCATCGGTAATCGGCTCGGCTATTGTAGAAACATAAGCCTCAACAGCGTGAGTCAGTGCGTCCATACCGGTTGCTGCAGTCAATGCGGGAGGTATGCCCAGCATGAGAACAGGATCATCGATAGCGATATCTGGCAGTTACACGCCAGTCAACGATAGCCATTTTAACATGGGTATCGGTGTTGGTGATGATACAAAAACGGGTCATTTCGCTGGCAGTACCAGCTGTGGTGTTGATAGCGATAAAAGGAGGCAAAGTTCTTGGTGGACTTGTTGACACCTTCGAAATCACGGATGTTGCCGCCGATTGGCATAATGAGGCCGATACCTTTGCCGCAGTCATGGGAGCTACCGCCACCCAGGGAAACGATGCCGTCGCAGTTATTGTCTTTGTATACTTTTACACCGTCACGTACGTTGTTATCTGTCGGGTTTGGCTCTGCGCCAGGGAAAATAACTGCGTCAACGCCGGCAGCAGCAAGATTGGCTTTTATCTGCTCGGAAACACCCATCTTGTGCAGACCGCCATCGCAAACGATCAGAGCTTTTTTGAAGCCCAAAGTTTTTGCGCGCTCGCCAGCAAGTTTGGAACAGCCAGGACCCAGAATAGAAATTGTAGGAATAAAGAAATAGTAAGAAGTTTCTGCTAAAGCCATTTGTCAATCCTCCATAATTAATTTTTTTTTCAATGAGAGCATTATGCTTCGGCCTAAGCCTTTGTACATCTAAAAACTAACAATTTTACAACAACTTAGATGCTGCCAAAAACTATGCCGCGATTGTTTTGCTCACCACCTCCCCTCTCGGCAAAATCAATACTACGCTTAAATATTTTTCTACCTGATCAAACCGGTGTTTTATTCAAGAGCAATTTCAATGCCAACAGCGATATCTTAAAAAAAACCTTTCATTTTCGCATAAAACGAAGTTGAAACTTACTTGCCCTGCGAAAATATTCTCAAATTTGCAATCCATTTTGGAACATGTGTTCAGATAATAGCGCACTTCGGTTCATCTATGATTTCGCTGAGCGCTAAAAAAGAATACCGCCCAAATATTGTTTGTCAAGCGCTTCAAAAACAAAATTGAATCCATATACAAATTAATAAAAAGCTGAAATCATTTTCAGCCTGACTTTCAGAAGAACACCCCGAAATTGCATGATAAATAATAAAGCTGGTCATTATGTAGAAGTTCTTCAGTAATTCAGCCTCTTGAAAAACTTGGAATAACTCATTGTAAAAAAAAGACCCGGATAAAAATCCAGGTCTTTAACATATTTTCTGTTATGGCATTGAGATTGGATAACTTCTACTATTAAAATCCATCGAATCCCTTGGTATTATTATTTTATATCATACTCCTTAATCTTGCGATAAAGAGTATTTCTGCCTATTCCGAGCTTCGCGGAAACTTTCAGTATATTTCCCTTATAAAGATTCAGAGCATTTATTATCGTTTCTTTTTCGATCTCTTTCAGAGATTTAACTTCTGTAACCTTTTCATCGTTTCTTGAAGGAGGAGAACTGTCGAAATAAAGATAATCAGACGTCAATACTCCATTATCATCTACCAGATTAATTGCCCTTTCAATAGCATTTTCCAATTCCCTTATATTGCCGGGCCAGCAATAAGATTTTATTTTGTCAATAAAATCTTCAGCTACTGATATATTTTTCTTACCTAATTTGGCAGATAATTTATTAACAAAATGCCTAGCCAGAAGAGGCAGGTCCTCCATTCTGTCCCTGAGTGGAGGAATATTTATGTTTATTACATTGAGCCTGTAATAAAGATCCTTCCTGAAATTCCCCTTTTGCACCTCTTCTTTCAAATCCTTATGTGTTGCAGCAACAATCCTGATATCGACAGGGACTTCGATCGCCGAGCCTATCCGCGAGATTTTCTTTTCCTGGATAACGCGTAAAAGTTTAACTTGCGTAAATAATGGTATGTCTCCGACCTCATCAAGAAAAATAGTTCCACCGTTTGCCAGTTCAAATTTACCGGTTTGCCCCCCCTTCTTGGATCCGGTAAAAGAACCTTCCTCATAGCCAAACAGTTCACTTTCAATCAGGGTTTCAGGCAAAGCCGCACAATTTATAGCAATAAACGCCCGGTCTCTTCTCATACTCCCATTATGGATGGCCTGAGCGAAAAGCTCTTTTCCAGTCCCGCTCTCTCCATGCAACAAAACTGTAGAAGGACTTTTTGCCGCAATCTTTGCCCATTTTACAGCCTTTGATACCGAATCGCTAGCTCCGAAAATATCTCCAAAAACATATTTTGCAGAAGGAGCAAGGTTCTTCTCGAGACATACTTTTCTTTAACTTCTCTTAATACTGCTAATGCTCCTATCGAATTGCCCAAATCATCCCTTAATGGTGTAACGGAATGGGATAATTTCTTTCCAAATTCATCAACAACAATTTCCTGTTCTTTATATTCACTGCCCGAAGAAAGTGTCTGAAGAACCATAGATGATTTTTTAAAAACAGAATCGATGTGTTTACCAATGGAATCCTTTTGGTTTATGCTGAGAATTTTCGCCCCATAGGAGTTTATATGCGTAATTACCTTGTTATTGTCAATCGACAGTATTCCTTCGGTTGTCGACTCGAGCAAAGTATTTGAAAACTTGTAAGCCATATAAAGCTTGTTTGTAGCCTTGTGCAGCCTTAACTGATTTTCAACTGCATTTACGGCAGCAACAACCAGAGCCAAAGTATGGAGATTGTGAGCTTTATAATCACCAGTTATGTCAAGCGATCCTAATAGAATACCATCCGGGTTGAAAATAGGTGATGCTGAACAGGTGAGAAAATGATTAGGCTGGCAATAATGTTCACGAGCAAAAATCTGTATCGGCTTACCTTCCACCAGACAGGTACCTACTGCATTTGTTCCCTTGATTGCTTCACTCCAGTTTCCACCTGGGCATAATTGGACCTGTCTTGTTTTCTTGATAATTTCAGGGTCGCCTATGGTTTCCAGTAAAAAACCATCCTTGTCTGTCAGAACAACCTGAAAGCCAGACCCCTTGACATAGTTATACAAATTATGCATGTAGGGACGGGCAATGGTAACAAGATGGTTGGCAACTCGAAGCCTTTCCTTGAGTTCCTGCCCCCTGATATCGAAGCTTTCATGCCCGAATGGATCAACCCTTAAATTTCGACATCTCTGCCAGGAACTTGCAATCTCGGGCCGAAGTTTCTGTATGTCCAGTTCTTCATTCGCAACATATCGATTCCAAGCTTCCTCGATCAAGTGAATTACCTGAGCTGTCATCTGGCTGACCCCTTAAAAGTTACTTGAACATGACAAGGATATTTATATTTAGCAGAATTATTGGATGTATTGATTTGATTTAACATTTAACCAAATCAGATCATATGAATTTCATGGACAAAAGCGGAATACCTTCAGTAGGTTGTTGTTAATTGTATACGATATTTCCCCTCAAAATACCAGTGATTTTTTCCAGTGATTTTTTTCCATTTCGACACTTCATATATTTCTCAGAAATTTTTGAAGGGCAAATTTGCAACTTCAGTAAAATTGTCTAATCCTACAAACACAAGCGGGGCCTACATTCAGCAGGCCCCGCGTACTCAAAAAGAAGTTTTAATATATTGTTAAATTCGCTTTAAAGTTCATTCAGAATTTCAGCACGTTTTTTCTTGTACTCCTCTTCAGTAATGAGTTTTTTGTTTTTCAGGTTATTCAGAATCAGCAACCTCTCCTCAATTGTTTTACTTGTCTTACCCGTTTGTGGAGCTTGAGTAACAGTCGGAGTTTGCAGTTGACTGCCCTCCCGAGGAGCAACAGTTCTTTCAGGAACTTTAACCGTTGTCTCAGAAACAGTTCTTCCCGTTATTGCAGGTTTGATCCCCAAAGCTTCATGGGCTGCCATGGACGCAAGATCGAGCATTACCCAGTCAGTGCGGACCATCCCCCCTTCTGCATGGAACTGCATGTCAGGCTCATCCTCCAGTACCCATTCATGGCTGATTGAATTTAGGCGCGAACCTGGAGTAAGTGGATTAAGGCGATAATCTCCCAAAACTGGTTTCAAATCGTCAACCATTTTACCAAAAATAATGTTCAGTTTTCCATCCTGGTAAAAGACTCTGCCTGTCGTGACTTTTTGCTGCTTGGCAAGCCCATAAATCGCTTTTCGATCACCTACACTAACAAAACTTATATCTTCATTGGGTCCTGCCTGCGCCAACCCCTCACTGAGTTTGCCGCACAAGAGGTCAAGCTCAGGCTTGGTAAAAACAGGAACCAGTTTCTCCTCTTTTGGAAGTTGCACTTCAAGGGAGGCGAGTGCTCTACGAATCTGTCCCGGTTCGAGCATGACAGGCTGATCGTTTGCAACTGAGGCTGCACCCTTTCGCACATCCGGCGGGACGATTCGCACATTCTGCTCACGCGAATGCCAGATGGTCCGTTCGACGTTTTTAGACTCGGGCCCGCTGGACCGGAACAAGCTGCAACCGGAAACCCCGATGGCAAGGATAATGATTAAAACAATAATCGATTTTGTATGACAACCTTTAAATGCTCTTCCATCCAATTTCATTCGTTACTCCTCGTTATTATAGTAAAGATAATAAAGGAAATGAAAACTTTCATCTTTAGCCTGTGCAGAATCAAAGGATTAATCCGAATCCGATGGCTATTTCAGAATGCTTTGTATAGCATCACTCTGGGAATAAAGTCAAAAGAAAAGGAGCCAAGACAAGCTGACAGAATAGTCAAGGAGAGCACAAACAAAAAAACGGGAGCAGGTTTCCCCGCCCCCGTTTCAAGATAATCTTTTCTTTAAAATATTAAATACTTTTTTTACCAGGTGAATACGGTCCCAAGAGATCCGATGTTCTGATCCTGACGGGATCCGTCATACCATTGCATACGCGCGAATGTGTATTCCCCAACCAATAACAGGTACTTATTGACGGAATAATAAACACCGCCAGTAACGGCCTGATTGGATTTTTCCACATTTGTGACAGCCGCAGCAGCTTCGTTATCGGTTCTGTCGCCATAGTTTATACCATACTGCACGCCGAGTTTTGCTTTACCGATAGTGTAGGTAACATGAGCGAGGCCGCCGTAAGCCGTTTTTTCTTTTCCGGCAAAGTCAAGAGCGTCGCCGCCATCCTGGGTAAGCGTCATGCCGATTCCCTGTCCGCCCCAGCCTGAAAGAAGAGCTTCAACAGGTCCATAGGTAGCCTGAACGCCAGCGGCGCCAGCGATTGAGGAAACCTTGTGATTCGCGGATTCTCCGGTTTTGTTAGCAAACTTGGCTTCCTGGTAAAAACCGGACATCCATGCATGCATATTGCCATTGGGATAGGTGGTTGCATATGAGAGCTCTGTTTGCACGCCCGGCTGATTTATCGTTGTCGCAGCAATTTCTGGGCCGGTTATCTGACTTGGGTCAATAACGGAGAAGGCCCACTTGAAGCCTTTATAATCTGGAGTGGTATAACGGAACTGGGGGCCAAAGGTCGCGTAAGTATAGCCTGCGCCGATGAATCCCAAATCGACATCGCCTCCGGTCATATTAGCCGGAACACCATTGCCCATGAGGGTCATGTCAGTGAGGATATTTTGCCCCTGGAAAAGGTTCAGGGCGCGGCCAACGAGAAACTGACCGAAACAACCATCAGCGGTCATGAAGACTTCACGAACATCCATCGAAGCGCCATTGTCTAAGGCTGAGCCGAGTCCAAGCGTAGTTCTTGAACCGCCATTTTCAATTTGCGGATAGAGGCCGACCCTTGCACCGTAATCAACACCATTTATTGTCGGGGACTTGACGTTGAATGCGAAGATACTAGGCAACAGTCCGGTACGAATACGGAATGATTGCTGTTGATCAGCATCAAGAGGACCAACAACCGTACCGTCAGAAAGTTGTCTCTGGTTCTTCGCGTCATATACCGCAAACACGTTAATCATACCATCAAAGCTCATCTGCCAGCCATT
Organism: uncultured delta proteobacterium; assembly: GCA_963815135.1. Classification (GTDB taxonomy): domain Bacteria; phylum Desulfobacterota; class Desulfuromonadia; order Geobacterales; family Geobacteraceae; genus CAIWTU01. Next base: position 97,005 of record CAWFFO010000007.1, on the reverse strand, counting down.
TTCACCACCGACGACGAACGCAGCCTGGGCCGGGCTGCTGGCTACAACTGTAAGCGCGGCCAGACCGACCAGTCCTGTAATTAAACTACCCAGCTTCATTTTCCTCATGCTTTTCCTCCTTCTCATGGTAAAGAAATAAAGTTCGCTCCTTGAAATACCGGACTGAATGTCCTTAAATGGTTTCAATAGGAGCTTCGCACCGCAAATCGTTCTTCAAATAATCGAACCAGAAATATTTACCCCATCCACCGACGAACATCTTATGCATAAGGTTCGTACGTTTCCCCTCAATGAGATAAAAGCCGCTGACATGTCTGCTCCTTCGAAAAAAACTCCAGCCGGAGTGACCACATGCCAAAGGCATAATTCCCGGTATTACCCGGACAAAATACTGGCCACCTCCTTCCCGTTGAGAGTAATGAAAACCAAAACGTCGTTCTGTAAATGCATTATTTATGCCACTCTACGTCTCATTTTCATATGAATGAAGGATCAAAATCCTGCAGCGCATATGTGTTCTGATTTAGGAATGTTTTCAATGTTTCCAGTACGTAGTAAATTATTTTTAACAAATATGCAACTAAAATCTACGATGTTTTCTTTGAGAACACAGTTCAAATATAGAACAGTCCAAACTTTGCCGTTCCATTCACTCACCATGCACCAGTTACAGCACCGGGACGAAACCAGCAGTGAAAAACATTACGAAAACTTTGGCAGTTCATGCATCACACTAAAGAAACATGCTAATCATAATATTTTGCGCAGAACTTTTTCCTCTATTAAACCGGCGATCCCCACAATATCTTCAATGTCATAGAGTGGAACATTCACATCCAGCGATTCATCACTGACCACCGCAATAAGGTTAAGACGCATCTCTCCATTCCTGTAAATCAAGGGATTCCCCAATTCTTTCCTGTGTATTTCAATCTTTGGAAGATTGCTCATTTTATAACCTTCCACAAGCACAATATCCATATCCTGAAAATATGTTTTCAGTATTTTACCAACATCAGGCAAATTGTCATTTTTTTTTATCAAAGCAAGTTTGCTTTTCGATGTGATCAGAACGCTATCCGCACCCGCAGCGGCCATTCTATAACTATCCTTCCCGGGTATGTCTATCTCAAACTCATGACTGTCGCATTTTACTGCCCCGACCCGATACCCGCGCTGCTTCAACTCACGAATAACCTTTTCAACCAGGGTTGTTTTGCCTGTTCCGGACCAGGCGACAAAAGAGACTGCTTTTACATTCATATCACTCCTCCGTTTGGCACTAATAACGATGTATAAATATTACAAGATTCTCTTCTTTAATTCGGATATGCAGATTTGGAATCAAGCAATGTCCGTTTAGGATTATGCATTCATAATTTCCCCCTCTCCCTGGCGCTCTCCCACAAGGGGAGAAGGAATTCATAACCCCCTACCTTCGATGGGAAGGGTTGAGGGAGGGTGCAAAGATGTGTTTTCAGCCGGGAAACAATTGCTGCAACTTTCCAACCGGATACTGCAGATTTGGAATACCACATCCGCAAACTGAAGGCAAAAAAAAGAGGGTTAACCATTGTGGTTAACCCTCTTTGAGTTTTTGGCGTCCCCTACCGGATTTGAACCGGTGTCGCCGCCGTGAAAGGGCGGTGTCCTGGGCCGGGCTAGACGAAGGGGACATGGTGAGCCGCGTTGGGGTCGAACCAACGACCACCTGATTAAAAGTCAGGTGCTCTACCGACTGAGCTAGCGGCTCATGAAACAAGAAAGACTTTTGTAATATCTTTTCGAAGTATAGTCAAGATTTTTTACTTCGATCCAATATTATTTTTCATTTATTCGAAATGGATTTTTCAGAATCATGGTCTCGTCCCTGCCTGCGCCCACGGAAACTAGAACAATCGGACAGCCGATCAGTTCTTCCAGCCTTTTCACATAGTTCTGAGCATTTTCCGGCAAATCAGCAAATGCTCTTGGCACCACTGATATCGATCGCCATCCTGGCATTTCTTCGTAGACCGGCGACATCTGCGAAACCTCCAGATTTGCCGGGAATTCATTCACAGTATCTTTCCGTCATATTCGTACCCGGTACATATTTTTATAGTTTCAAAACAGTCAGGACATCAAGTTTGGTCAGAGCCATGCCGGTAAGCCCGTTCACCCTGACAGCATATCTGACCACCAGGGCGTCAAACCAGCCGCAACGCCGGGGACGGCCGGTGGTGGAGCCGAATTCATGACCGGCTTCACGCAGTTTCTCACCGTTTTCATCCTCAAGCTCCGTGGGAAACGGACCGCTCCCACCCTGGTTACATAAGCCTTCGAGATGCCGATTATTTCATGTATCTCTCGAGGGCCCACACCGCTTCCGGTACACGCTCCTCCAGCGCAGGTTGAGGAGGATGTCACGAAGGGATACGTGCCGTGATCGATATCCAGCAGAGTACCCTGTGCGCCCTCGAAGAGAATCTTGCTTGCCTGCCTTTATGTCCCGGTGCAGTATCAGTCGTGGTATCGGCAACGTATTTTCTGAGAATTTCCGCATACTCCGCTGTATTCGTCGATATATCTCTTCGAAGGTGAAGGGCTTCTCGCCAGCATCTTTTCAAGGATGAAATTTTTCTCTTCAAGGAACTTCCTGAGCCCTTGGCGAAGATATCGCCTCTATCAAGCAGGTCCATGAGCCTGATGCCGCGGCGGCCGACCTTGTCTTCATAGCAGGGCCCGATGCCGCGGCCGGTCGTGCCGATCTTCTTTCCCCGCTCTTGACTTCGCGGGCGATGTCCATCCTCTTATGATACGGCATGATGATATGCAGGGATTCGCGAAAAGAAGGCAGCCGTCGTCCTGGCAGACCGCCCGTGGCTTTCAGGTTGTTGATTTCCTTTATGAAGACCTCCGGGTCGAGGACACACCGTTGCCGATTATGCAGTGTTTCCCGGATGGAGTATTCCGGAGGGAATCAGATGGAGAATCACCTTTTCGTTCCCGACCACCAGAGTGTGACCGGCATTATTACCGCCCTGATAGCGGACAACGTCATCGGCGAACTCCGTATAAATGTCGACGACCTTTCCCTTTCCTTCATCACCCCATTGGGCGCCGACCATTACTACATTTGCCATCATGTATCTCCTTGATAGTAACCGGCCGCGAGAGAAAAATCATCCATGTGACACCTCTTTTTTCTTGACGGCAAATCCTTTTTTATCGGCAACACGGACGATATAGACTTCATCGTCCCCACAGTTGTCGCCACCGATAATCATCATTCGCAGAATATTCATCCTCTTCGCATAGGCAAGGGAATTTTCAAAGTCCCTGCGAATTATATCCCTGGCCACCGTAAATCCTCTGTCGCGCAGGGTTTTTGCTATTTCAAGTGCTTCCCTCCGGTCTTCCTTGAGGTTGAAAACAAGAAAATCTCTCGTCTTGCTTGCTTCCACATCCGGTCGCTTTTCTAGCGCGGTCAGAAGGGCAAAGATATTGAAGGCAAATCCGGTTGCTGGCGATGAGTATCCATATTTTGCCGTAAGATTGTCATACCTTCCGCCGCCGCAAACCTCTTCACCAAGCCCCCCGACAAAGCCCTCAAAAGTAATCCCGGTATAATAATCCAGGCCGCGGATTTCTCCCAGATCAATAGTCAGATAATCGCTTACTCCATAAATATCTAAAATATCGAGGACCTGTGCAATGTTTTCCAAAGCTTTTTTCGAACGGTCATTTGAAATAACATTCGCGGCATCATCAAGTATCTCACGACCTCCGAAAAGACGTGTCATTGCGGCTAGTTCTTCACTTGTTTTATCGGCTACACCTGCTTTTCCCAGTATTTCGCATACAGCGGAAGAATCTTTTTTTCCAATCGCATCCCTCAGTAACTCATGGTATTGCAGATCGATTCCGGATGCTTCCATTATTCCGCGGAAATACTCAACCTGACCGATATCAATCTTGAAATCATCGAAACCCAGCCCTTTCATAACCTCAACAGCCATGGCAATCATTTCGGCGTCGGCTTCCGGTGAATCAAGACCAATTAATTCAACACCAGATTGGAAAATTTCCCTGCTTCGTCCGGACTGTATGGCGGCATGTCGCAAAACTCTGCCATTGTAATACAAACGGTGTGGAAGAGGAAAACCGCCCATTCTTGTTGCAACTATCCGGGCCACCTGAGGCGTGATATCCGGAGGGATGACTAGAAGTTTTCCGCTTTGCCGGTCATCGAAGCGAAAGGCCTTACCTTTTAATTCTTCCCCCATACCCAGGGAAAGCACTTCCTCAAACTCCAGGATAGGGGTTATGATTCTCCTGAATCCCCAGAGCTCGAAAACCTTGCGAATCTTTTCCTCGATATAGCCGATTTTGGCGGCTTTTTCAGGGAGAAAATCAGCGACCCCCTTTGGCAAGGGGGCCTCTATTTTTTTTGATCTGGTCACAGACATACTCTCTAAAAACCTTAAATTTCCAAAACTTGCACCTGTTGACATCCTTATACTTCACGGCTTGTTCAAAACCGAAGAATCCTAACAGGATGAAAATGGAAAGTCAACACGAAATAAGAACGGGGCCTTTGGAGGCCCCGTCTGTACTGCATATTTACAAGATGTGTGACGAAACAACTAAAAGAAATAGAACGCTGCAAGCCGGGCGATGTTAGCTGAACCACTTGCTGATGTGTTCACAGCGGGGTTGCCATAGTGGGTATTGAGGTACTCATATTCGGCAGCTACCCTCACAGCTGCATTCAAGTCATAGGCAACATTGGCGTATATGTTAGTATTGTATTTCTGGAAGTCGGTAATAGCAGCATAATCTCCGTAATTATAGGCATTTCTCCTGAGATATCCGGCGGTAATACCGAGATCCTGGGTCGGATAGAAAATCACCTGGCCACCCAAACCGTATCCTCTTGCCGGCTTGGGATCAGTTGAAGAGCCTACATAAGTCCCCGAGGTTGCTGAGTTGAAAGCCATATTGGCAGCCATGTATGCCTGTCCTTCAAACGACATAGTCATGGTGCGGCTATGACCATCCTTCGATTTAAGGATAGGAACAAAGGTATAGAATCCATAACCCCAAGAGTCAACAGACTTGTCTCCCACGGTGGTATCTGTTTTCTGGCTACCATAAAGTCCGAAAACTCCGGCGGTCAAGGAGTTCATTGGCAAGCCATAGTAACCGGGAGCAACACCAAGGGCGTTGCTGATCCACATGGCCTGGCCGGCAACGTTCACCGCAGCACCGAAACCAGCAGAAGCAGCGCTATTATTGTTGGCATTCTGGTTCGGATCCTGTACGCCCAGGACGAGTTTCAATGAGTTGCCGGGGATAAGGTCAACCTTTTGCGTTAACCTTATCTGTGGCACCCTCGGATTGTTCGGAGTACCGAACGATGCGCCAGAACGGAAGTCTATGGTTGATGCCACCATAGGACCGAAGATATCGTATGCCTGGCCAAACAGAACCGAAGTGTTTGTCCAGTCAACCGAACCCCACGCCTGACGCATCCTCAACTGCGGGCTTTCCGCGGCAGCTGACGGATCACCATAGAAGTCGGCTTCGATGAGGGCATTTGTTTTGGCGCCCATAAAAGTCGGGCCAGCAACCTTCAACCAGAAACGAGACTGACGAGCGGTGAATATGGACTGGTCTTGGTTACCTGAAGTTGAACCCGCTTTAGGAATTGCTCCACTTCCGGGAGCGAGTGAACCGCTTCTGCCCAGGTTGACAGAATTGTAAGCATAATCGAGCTTTACAAATCCACCGATGCTAAGCTTGAATTTACTGGTGACCGGAGAAGACATCTTGCCGTAGATACCAGGGGCTACCTCGCAGGACGGCATGTAGTCACAGTTGTAAGCAGGTGCGGTTGCCTGAGGCACCTCCTCTGCCATTGCCGGAGCCGCCACGAACATTGCGACGGCAATCAAACCCAATACTTTTTTCCTCATTACTTCCTCCTTCATGCTTAAATAAGGTGTCTGTCAAAATTGACAGTTTCACCCAAAAAGTTATACCAAAAAAATTATTCCGGCTGATCCGTTTTCGAGCAGACATCTTTAAACTACAGTGTTTAGCAATAGGCGCAAACAAAACCGAGCAATGAACTTATATATCACGAAACCAGACTAATAAGCTGCGAAGCCTCCCATTGCGTCGCAAAACCCCGCCTTAAAATGTAAAAAACCTTTCAACAGGCAACCAGGCATTCAATTCATCCCAAAAAACAACCCCATAGGTGTCACTACTTCTACTCGACAGAGACAAGATCAGAAACCTGAATCCCGCCACCTTCCGTTACTTTTCCGAAAGAACCGTTGGCACCCACATATCCTTCTAGAGTGACAACTCCTACGTTTTTACCTGGAGCAAATCCGAGGCCTTTTACAACTTTGCCGCCCCGATATACCTTCAACATTTGTCCGAGACGAATACCAGCCTCTTTTCCCGCATTGATGTAAATACGGCCATCTTCTGTCGCGACAACTTTTCCATACCAGGGGAGAAGCGAGACTTCTTCATTAATCTGACGCGAAAGTTTCCCAACAGCACCGGCAACAGCCGATTCCGCTGATGTCCGGTCAGATTCGGAATATTGTGGCAGTCTAGCTGCAAACGTTTTCACCAGATCGCCGCCCAAACAATAATACAATTCAGCCTTTAACGTCTTTCCGGGTGAAATGCCGTCAGGTGCAGAAACCATAACCAACAAATTTGCCCCGTAATCTTCCTGCAGTCTGACAGCAAAGGCCCGTTTTTCGGGCTCCGTCACAACAGAAGCGTATCTTCCGAGCATGGCAATTTGAGAAGGCTCAACCAGAATGACCGAACCAGTATTTGTAAAATCTTTGCCCAGCTCCGGAGCAAGCCCGTTTTTTCCGACCTCAAGCACTGCAATCCTGTTTTTTACCACAGGAGCGGCTTTTATGCTCGCCGGCTCCGGGGCAACGGCAACCTGTTGATTCTGAGGAGCAGGACTGCCCAACAAACCGGTTTTTGCGGCCTCATAACCTTTTTTTACCAGTTCGCCTCCCCTCGGGACCCCGCTCTCCACGTAACTTCTCGGCACCCAGATAGTAGGTGGGGCGTCCGGTGACATCGTGTAGGCAGGATTATCAATTTCAACGTATTCGTCCTTATTGGGGGTGGACACCGATTTTGTTCCGGCACAACCAGCAATAAACACGAAAGACATACACACCAATAGGGCGATATATCTCAATTGCGACTCCTTTCATGCAGATTACATCTGTCAACGTATAAGGTTTTCTTGATGCCTCAAGACAACCAGTTGTTTTAATAAAACTAAATAATTATAAAGTGGGAAAAATGCGAAAGATTTTCAGACTCAGTCTTTTGACTTTTCGAACAATAGAATAAGTTCACATCTTAAATCAAGAAAAAAAAATTTTTGTTATGCCCCGGAACTATTGACCCATTTCGACACAGTAATTGGTCATTATCATGAAAAGAACATTTATGCAGCCACAGTATTTATTCGTGTATTATTTTTTTACCACTATTCTCATTTAACATATTCATCTGAAAGAGCTTATAAACCTGATCTGTATATTATAAAAAAAGTGTCTCACCCGGAATCTCCGAATGGACACTTTACAAGATGCTAAATAGTATTCACTTAAACAAACAGCTGGATTTGGATTCAGTAAGCACTGATGAAAGAGCGGCCGGAATCTATCTTGTTAAAACTTCAAGAACCGTCACTTCGGAACCATTTTTCGAACGGAACCGGTGCTCGAGAGATGTATCGAAATATATACTGTCGCCTGCCTCGAGCGTAATTTGTTCGTTATCCAGCAAAAGCTCGAAAGAACCTTTCACAACATAAAGAAATGACTCTCCCTCATGGCTGTATGTGTTATTGTCCTGGATCTTGTCAGACAGGGTTATGAGAAAAGGCTCCATTTTCTTGTTATGCATTTTGAATGAAAATGATTCATAGAAATAGCCGTGCTTCGTTCCCGCTCTGGATATAACCCTGGGAACAGTCTTACGGTCATCCTTCCTGATAACTTCATACCTTGGTTCATCATCGTTTTCAGTAAAAAATGAACTCATTTTCACATCGAAGAATTTGGCAAGCTTGGAGAGGGTCGCGATGGGGGGGGATACGTTATTATTTTCGATTTGTGAAATTAGTGCGGGCGAGAAACCGATTTCCTTGGCCACGGCCTGCAAGGTCAACTTTTTCGACTGGCGCAGTTTCTTAAGCTTTGTTCCAATATTATACTCGATCATATTCAGCTCCGAAATATTTACAATAGAACCTCATTTTATTTCCAGATTCCTAATATTATTTATTTATTTTTCAATTGTCAATAAAAACAGTTTTACCAAACCTAAATTTATAAACAGATTTAAACACCTAAATGGAACACTGGCAAAGAATCAGTTGAAAAATAAATCAGTTATATGGATTTTGCCCCTCTGACAAAAATAATCATTAGAGTATATATTTTCGGCAATTAGGAAGGAACCTTGATTCACACGGACATCTATTTTTCTGATCAGCCAGCGCGAAACTCCGATGTTCTTTCAAGAATGATTCCACAATTATTCCGGATAGAAAAAAGCATATGATCGATTGTCATTAACCAGGCAGATGTTTTTTTTCTGCAAGTATCTCGAGAGTATGCATGACTTTCGTGGTCAAACCGATCTGCCGCAGACCGTCGGATAGCTGTATAATACACCCGGGGCAACCGGTAAGGACAATATCTGCCCCGCTCCTGGTTATCGAATTTCGTTTCCGGGAATTGATTGCCATCGAAATTCCGTAGTGATATGCGCTGAACGTACCCCCAAGACCGCAACATTCTCCACGATGACCTGTTTCGACAAATCTGACTCCGGTAAGCGATCGAATAAGATTGCGTGGTTCCGCGGTAATTTTTCTCCTCCTCAGGTGGCAGGGGTCATGGTAAGTAACTACGACCTGCTTGCCATTTTCGCGACTGCCAGGCTGAAACCCGAGGTTATGCAGCAGGACCTCGGCATCGACGACTTTGTCGGCAATTGCGCGCAGGCGTCCTGCAAGGTCCGGACGGATTTCGGCTATAATTCCGGAATAATATTCCTTCAGCGCCGAACCGCACGAGGCGCATACCGTCATTATATGGTCAGCCTGGAATTTCTCGAACACATGCAGGTTCTTTTCCGCCAATTCCGAAAGTGTTTTAATATCCCCTCCGGACATTGCAGGAAAGCCGCAACATTGTTGATCCTTGGGAATAATAATCGTACACCCGAGATTCCGCAGCAAATCCAGTGCTGCTTCACCTATTCCGGGAAAAACGAAATTTGCCATGCAACCCGTGAAAAACAAGACTACAGGCCTTCCTTTTTTGCCTTGAATACTCTCGGGATACCTGCCGATAAAAGGTTTCGAAGCAATTTTCGGGAAGAAACGATTCCGTGAAACAAAAGGGACCGGGAAACGAAGCCGCAGACCTGAAGTTACAGGGACTCTTCTGAAAACAAAAGGCGTCAGAATTGCGGCAAGATAAGCACCGGTTTTCATGATCCCGCGATTTTTCAGAACATGCCTCACTGCAGTGTGAAAAGAAGTCAACCCCCTTTTCCCCGCCAGCGCCTCCCGGGCAGCAATGACAATCTTGTCGGTAGGCACGTCGTTGGGACATTTTTCCACGCAGGTTCCGCACAAAAGGCATTTCGACATATCGGCGTAAGTTCTGTCGTCCGGCTCAATTCTACCGGCAAGAACCGCCCGGGCAATGGCCACCTTTCCCCTTGCAACGGCGGGCTCTCTGCACAGTTCGGTGAAAACCGGGCAATGTGCCCGGCAGACTCCGCATTTAACGCATTTTTTCATTTCATTTTCTATTTGTTTTAAGAGATCCACGTGACCACCTGTAAAAGTTTACATCAGATAACGCACCGTAAGTTCTGCAGTTCTGAATATTTATTCCACCGGAAAAATTTTTCCCGGATTGAGGATATTGTTCGGATCGAATGCCCGTTTTACAGCCATCATTATCGCCAGTTGGACAGGATTCAATTCCATCTTAATATAGGGCGCCTTGCTGAGACCCACACCGTGTTCGCCCGACATGCTTCCCCCCAGATCCAGGGTTGCCTTTATAATTTCGCGCACCGCCATTTCAGCTTTTTCAGCCTCGCCCGGAATCTCTTTATCGATCATGATATTCACATGGATATTCCCGTCTCCAGCATGTCCGAAGTTGACAATCGGAATCGAATATTTTTCGTGAATGGCATCAATCGCACGGATTATTTCCGGCACCCTGCTTCGAGGCACTACTATGTCTTCGTTGATTTTGTGCGGGTTCACCATTCTGAGCGAGGGAGAAATCCGGCGGCGCGTTTCCCATAATTCTTCTGCTTCAGCATCGTTTTTTGCAGCTTCGAAGGACAGAAGATCAAAATGCCTGATTATGCTGTGAATTTTCTCGGCCTGTTTTTCAACAAGTTCAGGCTCGCCGTCCACTTCGATAATGAGCGCCGCACCGGCAGATTCGGGAATTGCCGATTTTGAGTGTCTGGCAACACATTGAATGGCCGTACGATCCATGAATTCCAGGGTTGATGGAATTATCTTGCCGTGGATAATAGCAGATACCGCCTTGGCAGCACCGTCAATCGAAGAAAATACGGCAAGCATCGTTTTCTTGCTTTCAGGTAAAGGCAGAAGCTTCAGGGTAATCGAAGTAATAATCCCAAGAGTGCCTTCACTGCCGCAAATGAGACGGGTCAGGTCGTATCCTACAACCCCTTTCATTGTTTCACCACCGGTTTTCAGGATTTCTCCATTGGGAAGAACCACTTCAAGTCCCAGGACATATTCCCTGGTAACCCCGTACTTTACGGCCCGCGGCCCCCCGGCGCACTCGGCCACGTTCCCCCCGATGGTAGAGAATTTCATGGAAGCGGGATCGGGAGGATAAAAAAGTCCAAGTTCTTCAACTTCCTTTTGCAGATCATTGGTTACTACTCCCGGCTCTACAACTGCAATGAGATTTTCTGTGTCGATTCTCAGTATCCTGTTCATCCTTGTAGTTACAAGGATTATGCCGCCCCCCTTCGCCAGACAACCTCCTGAAAAACCACTGCCCGCCCCCCGGGGAAAAACCGCGATATGTTCCGAATTTGCGATTTTGAGGATTTGCGATATCTCTTGCGTGTTGGCAGGAAAGATGACGGCGTCCGGCAGAAATTCCATCTGGGTTGCATCATAGGAATAACAGAGCAGGTCCTGCTTCTCTTCAGAAACGTTCCCGGCTCCGACTATTTTTTTAAGCATTGAAATGATTCGCGGCTCCAGCATTATTACCTCTTAATCTGACAAGTATTTGTGATATAGGTGAAAGGTGTTCGCATAAAAAAGTGTGAAGCGGAAATCAACCCGACAGACTTCAAAACCAAAAAGGAAATTCACAAATATAAGCGTTCTCCGATAGTCATGATATATGATTTCCAGTCAAAAGCACAAGTTTTTGTAAATATTTTCAAATAGATCGAGTGTAGGCCGAGAACCGGAAAGTGTTCGAAATGACAAATTTTAGATTGACAAAAGTCCCCTTTTCCTATAACTATTTTGCGTTTTTATCTGAAAAATGTTTTTTTCATCCTGATTATCATAAGCCTTTAGAGGCAATAAAACGGAGGTTTTTTTCATGGAACAGTACGCAGTAATCTTCGCCCTGGCATGTGCCGCGGCGGCAGTGGCTTATGGGCTCATCTCGGCCCAGTGGATTCTGGGTCTTCCCCAGGGCAACGACCGGATGCGCCAGATAGCGGCAGCCATTCAGGAAGGCGCCGGCGCCTACATGAAGCGCCAGTATACGATCATCGCCGCATGTCGGTGTGGTCATGTTCGTCACCCTCTTTGCCGACCCTCGGAGCCAAAACCGCCATCGGCTTTGCCATCGGAGCGCTGTTCTCCGGTCTGACCGGTTTCATCGGCATGTTTGTTTCGGTTCGCGCCAATGTGCGCACCACCGAAGCAGCTAAATAGCGGCATCGTCAAAGCCCTGAATGTGGCCTTCAAGGGAGGCGCCATCACCGGCATGCTGGTGGTCGGTCTGGGTCTCCTCGGAGTTGCCGGTACTATTATGATTCTGCAGCAACTCATGCCGGGAGCACCGGTCAAAGATGTTGTCAGCCAACTGGTTGGCCTCGGCTTCGGCGGTTCGCTGATCTCCATCTTTGCCCGTCTCGGCGGCGGAATCTTCACCAAGGGCGCTGACGTCGGCGCCGACCTGGTCGGCAAGGTTGAAGCAGGTATTCCCGAAGACGACCCCCGCAACCCGGCGGTTATTGCCGACAACGTGGGCGACAACGTAGGTGACTGTGCAGGCATGGCAGCCGACCTTTTTGAAACCTACGCCGTTACCCTGATTGCCGCCATGCTGCTCGGCGCCATCACTTTACAACGGTTTCGCCAGCGCCGTCAGCTACCCGCTGATCCTCGGCGGCATCTCGATTGTTGCTTCCATCATCGGTACCTATTTCGTCAAGCTCGGCGCGGCAGCCAGCAAAATCATGCCGGCGCCTCTACAAAGGCCTGATCGTCTCCGGCGTGATCGCCTGTGTCAGCCTTCTACTTCGTCACCGTCCAGATGTTCCCGGCAGGCAATCCCACCGGTTATTCGTCCATCAATATTTTCATCTCCGCCATGGTCGGACTGGTCGTCACCGGCGCCATCTTCTGGATCACCGAATACTACACCTCCACCGAATACGGTCCGGTCAAGCATATTGCCCAAGCCTCCACCACCGGCCACGGCACCAACGTCATTGCCGGACTCGGCATCTCCATGAAAGCAACTGCAGCTCCGGTAATCGTCATCGCCGCAGGTATCATCGTTGCCTTCAACTGCGCCGGAGTTTACGGCATCGCCATCGCCGCTGTTTCCATGCTCTCCCTCACCGGTATCGTTGTTGCCATGGACGCTTACGGTCCGATCACCGACAACGCCGGCGGCATTGCCGAAATGGCCGAACTTGACGACTCGGTTCGCGCCGTCACCGATCCACTGGATGCGGTCGGCAACACCACCAAAGCGGTTACCAAAGGCTACGCCATCGGCTCCGCCGGTCTGGCCGCGGTTATTCTCTTCACCTCCTACGTGAACGAACTGAATCATGGTTTGATACTCGCGGGCAAAGAACTCATCAAATTCGACCTGTCCGACCCCTACATCATCGTCGGCCTCTTCATCGGTGGTATGCTGCCCTTCTACTTTGCGGCTCTCTGCATGGAAGCCGTCGGCAAGGCGGGCGGATCGGTTGTTACCGAAGTACGTCGCCAGTTCCGTGAAATCAAGGGCATTATGGAAGGTACCGGCAAGCCCGACTATGCCTCATGTGTTGACATCGTCACCAAATCAGCACTGAAGGCAATGGTCATTCCTGGCCTCATCCCGATTGCTGCACCGGTAATCGTCGGGTTCACCCTCGGTCCCAAGGCTCTTGGAGGCGTGATCGTCGGCACCATCGTTACCGGCATCTTCGTTGCCATCTCCATGACTACCGGCGGCGGAGCATGGGATAATGCCAAAAAGCTCATCGAAGACGGCTTTCACGGCGGCAAGGGCGGCGAGGCCCACAAGGCAGCCGTTACCGGCGACACCGTAGGCGACCCCTACAAAGATACTGCCGGCCCGGCAGTCAACCCGATGATCAAGATCATCAACATTGTTTCCCTGCTGATCGTCCCGCTTTTGAGCAAAATGTGATAAGCCGAATACCGGAAACTACCTGCAAAAACAAAAAGAGCGGCTTCAAAGAGGCCGCTCTTTTTTCTTTTCATATTTACCTCAGTCATCATTCCCTTACATATATATCCTGATCGGATTCATGTACCATTCTCATCACATGGGCATATTCCGACTCGATAAGCTCATAATGCTTGCGTGTTCCTTTGACAACGCGCTCGAATATGTTCCTGACCAGCGGATCGACGATATCCCGGGCAAACAGTGAATAATGCTCGATGCAGGCATTTTCTTCCTTCAGTGCAATCTCCAGGGCTTTTTGTTCGTGAGTTTCCTTATCTATTGCATTTTTCAACGCGAGATATATATCAGAAGAAGTATCGGGAGGCGACGCCAGGAAAGAGTTCAACTCGCCGTATTCATCCCCTTCATAGAGATCGAAAAAAGTTTTCAGATGCTCTGCCTCTTCATCCGCCAGCAGGTTGAAAACTTTTCTTGCCCTTTCGTTTTTTGTTACCGCCGCGGCTTTCCTGTAAAAATCCAGGCTGTCTTTTTCCGCACGGATAGCAAGTTTCAATGCTTCATGAACATTATATTCCCTGCCCATGGCATACCTCCCCTCAATTAAAATTGCAAGTTATGTACAAGTATATCCTTAAAAAAAAGCGTTACAACACCGGATAGCGCACAATCTCAATCGCTCTCACCGCCTGTTTCCCGTAATGCCAGCAGCCCGTTCACCGCCTCACCAGCCATGGTTAACCCGAAGATACCCGGAATAAAAGAACTGCTGCCCAGTATGACCCTGCGGTGCCCGCAGGAAAACACCTGTTCATCTTTGTTCGGGCAAACGCAGTTTTCACGGCACCCACCGTCTGATACAGCGGGGTCACGGTATTCTTCCGTTGAGAAGACAACCTTGACGCCGGATTCGATCCCATCTTTCTTCAGGAGCTTGCGGACAACGCGCGCCATCCTGCATTTATGGGTTTCCGAGATATCGGCCACCCGGATCATGGTGGGGTCAAGCTTGGCAGCTGCTCCCATGCTTGAGATGATCGGCAGCCCCCTGGTCAGGCAGCTCTTTATCAGGTGAAGCTTGGCGGTTATGTGATCAATGGCGTCAAGCACGCAGTCGAATTTCATTGAAAGCAGAAAATCGCTATTTTCAGCGGAATAAAAATCCTTACAGGGTATTATGTCCGCATCGGGATTTATGCGGCGCATTCTTTCGGCCATCAGCAGCACCTTGGCTTTTCCAACCGTACCGTCCATGGCATGGAGCTGACGGTTGATGTTGGTCAGACAGACATCGTCGAAATCGACGAGAACAATACGTCCCACCCCTGATCGGCACAGGGCTTCCGCAGCATAACTTCCTACCCCGCCGACTCCGAAGACGGCAACGGTCGAGTTTTTGAGTTTTTCAAGACCTTGCGGGCCAATCAAAAGTTCGGTACGGGAAAAACGATGTAGTTCGGACATTTTTAACCTCTTCTTAACAGGTATATTCGGGATAATAAAATTTCACAATCTGTGAGAACGGTATTCGGATTGTATCAGTCTTCGACAACCTCAAGCTGATTTTTATTAAAAAAAGACTACTACCTGAATCCTTGATGCCAGAACACCGGAGTAAAAGTCAACGTCGCTGACTTCGTAACATGCCTGTCATGCCGGGTGAACTTCGTAGGGCCTCCTCATATTACCGAAATGCAAAAACTGAGGTGTTCCGCACAAACGAAGGCGTGAAGGCGTCGCGGATTCAGGTATTAGAGAGGATTTCCGAAAATCCCCGTTGGTTTTGTTTGCTACAACCTGAAGACTTTTTGGGCATTACGGGTGGTTACCTCGCCCACCACCTCAATATCAACACCTTTGATCTCGGCAACCTTTCTCGCAATTTCAACCAGATAAGCCGGTTCGTTATCACGCCCCCGGTACGGTTCGGGTGTCATGTCCGGCGAATCGGTTTCAAGCAGGAGATGGTCGAGAGGCAATCTTTCGACCAATTCAACCGGCCTTTTGGCATTGCGGTAGGTTACTGTTCCGGAGATGGAAATGCAAAGTCCCAGCCTGATGCATTCCATGGCAATTTCATAACTTCCGGAAAAGGCATGCATAACTCCCCCTACCAGCTGCACATTCTCTTCTTTCATTATCATGAGCGCATCACGGAAAGCCTTCCGGCAATGAACAAGTACAGGCAAACCTGTTTCCACCGCCATTCTCATCTGGCTGCGAAATGCAGTGATCTGCTGATTTTTCGGCACATCCATGATGGCGTAATCAAGACCTATCTCACCTATTGCGATCGCTTCCGGGGCATAACAGTCAAGTGTTTTTTGCAGATTTTCATCATACATGCCGGCCAGCATCGGATGAAGCCCGAAAGCGGAATACACCCCTATTCTGCTCCTCGCTATCGATGAAATCGCTTTCCACCCGGCCGGGTCAACCCCGGGGACAATTATCTCTTTTACCTTGGAATCTTCGGCATCGGCAAGCACATCGCTTAAGCGGGCAAGCAGTGATGGATGGTCAAGATGGCAGTGGGTGTCAAAAAACATTTGTATTCCAAAAGGATCGAAATTGCTTGAGTGTTTTAATAAAATGTATCATTTCGGGAAAAATAAATAAAACGCATTTTTCCCACCCTGAACAGAATGCCATGAAAAGAGCATTTACTCACGCAATGAAGTTCTAACACGTGCAAACGATGAATTATTTGCCAAAATATTGAATTACCAGGTAAAGGCAACGGTCCGGTTTTACTTGGCACCCCTGGCGTCCTGACAAGAGGCTGCTTTTTATAGGATTAATTCTGGCACTGGTTCTAATCATTGTTATACTTGAACGGAATATTTAATAAACCAAGACCGGAGGTGACAATTTCCTTGAAAATCACAGATTCTTCAAAATACTCCCTGGCCCTGCTGGTATTGAGGGTCCCCCTGGGCGCCATATTCATTGCTCACGGTTCGCAAAAACTTCTGGGTGCGTTCGGAGGACATGGCTTGACCGCAACCCTCAAATCGTTCGAGGAGAACCTCGGATTATCTCCAGTGCTGACCCTGCTGGCAATTATTGCCGAATTCTGCGGCGGAATCGGTGTTCTGTGCGGTTTCCTTACCCGGCTTTCCGCCCTCGGCATTGCCTTCGTTATGGCAGTTGCAATTTACTTGGTAACCGGAAAATACGGATTTTTCCTGAACGCAAGCTGCCTGCCGGGCAAGGGCAGCGGATTTGAATACAACCTTGCCCTGATGGGAATGGCCCTGTCACTGGTGTTTGGCGGAGGAGGCAAATGGTCTCTCGACCGTCTGTTTTGGAAAAAAATAACATTTTTATGTTGCCCTCTTCCGGCTAAAAATGTAATTATATCAGTGTTACTTAAGGCGAAGACAACCTCTTCGCCTTTCTTTTGTTTCCGGAATCATTTTAGTCAGGAGCTGTTAAATTGAAGAAACACAATAAGCAGGAAATAGAACGCCGTCGCACTTTCGCCATCATCAGCCACCCGGACGCCGGCAAAACCACCATAACCGAAAAACTTCTCCTGTTCGGCGGAGCCATCCAGCAGGCGGGTGAGGTCCGGGCGCGCAAGGCCGCCCGTCACGCCACATCCGACTGGATGGAAATGGAAAAGCAGCGCGGCATCTCGGTAACCTCTTCGGTCATGAAGTTCAACTACCGGCATTACGAGATAAACCTTCTCGACACCCCGGGGCATAACGACTTCTCCGAGGATACCTACCGCACCCTAACCGCTGTCGATTCGGTGCTGATGGTGATTGACTCGGTCAAAGGGGTGGAGAGCCAGACCAAGAAACTGCTGGAGGTCTGCCGACTGCGCAACACGCCGATCATGACCTTCATCAACAAGCTCGACCGGGAAGGGACGCGATCCTCTGGACCTGCTGGACGATATCGAGAACAATCTGAAAATCCAGTGCGCCCCGATGACCTGGCCGATCGGCATGGGCAAGCGTTTCCGCGGCACCTACCACCTGTATACAAGGGAAATTCACCTTTTTCGATCCCGATGGCGGACCGGGGCACAGGCGAAATGTCACGGTGATGGGCCTCGACGATCCGCGGCTGGATGAACTGATCGGCTCCCAGGTGGACGAGCTGCGCAACGAAGTGGAACTCCTGGAAGGGGCATCCATCCATTCGAAAAGGAGGCTTATCTGGCAGGACAGCAGACACCGGTTTTCTTCGGCAGCGCCATCAACACCTTCGGCGTTCAGCAACTGCTGGACACCTTCGTGGAAAACGCACCTTCTCCCCTGCCGCGGCAGACGGTGAGCAGAAGTATCTCTCCATACGAAGAGCCCTTTACCGGCTTCACCTTTAAAATCCAGGCCAACATGGACCCGGCCCACCGGGACCGGATCGCCTTTTTTCGGATCTGCTCCGGCAAATTCACCAGGGGGATGAAGGTCAGACATGTAAGGCTGGAACGGGACGTCCAGATAGCCAATGCCACCATCTTCATGGCCCAGGACCGGACAAATGTCGAAGAAGCCTTTCCCGGCGACATCATCGGCATCCATAACCACGGCACGATAAAGATCGGCGACACCTTCACCCAGGGAGAAGAGTTGCATTATACCGGCATTCCCAACTTCGCGCCGGAGCACTTCCGCAAAGTCCGGCTGCTCAATCCGCTCAAGTCCAAGGCACTGGAAAAAGGACTGGTGCAGCTGGCCGAGGAAGGGACCACCCAGGTATTCCGTCCTCTCATGGGAGCGGACTGGATCGTGGGCGCAGTGGGACTTCTCCAGTTCGACGTGGTCATGCACCGTCTGGAGTATGAATACGGGGTAAAAACCGCTTACGAAACGGTCGGTTACGTGGCGGCACGCTGGATCAGCGGAGAGAGGAAAAAACTGGATGAATTCCAGGCGAAGGAGCCGATGAATCTCTACACCGACGGTGAGGGAGACCTGGCGTACCTTGCGGGCAGTCAGTGGCGACTGGAAAATACAATGGATAACTGGAAGGAACTGGCATTCCACGCCGTGAAAGAGCACAGCTCGATTTAAGAAATCGGGTTGAAAGGCTGACCCGGTCATCGTTGCCTGCGCAACTTTGACAGAGGGAAGCAGACTGTGGGTAAAAAATAACGACTCAACAGATGGGAAATAGTCCTGACCTGATCGTCCGGGTATTGCCGGATGACCGGTATAATTCTACCTTCAACATTAATATCGGGACAGTTACCTGCCCCGGAAGTTTTTTATCAGCACACCTTTCATCGGCGAAAAGAAGAAGGTCAGCGCAAAGATAACCGCGGCGCAGAGAACGATGGTGGCACCAGACGGAACGTCGTAAATATAAGAGAGAACCAGGCCTGCCAGGACCGACAAAAGTCCTGTAACAATTGAGAAAAACAGCATCCAGCGGTAATTCCTGGTCAGCAGCAGTCCGGTTGCCGCGGGAATTACCAGAAGTGCTTCCACGAGAATTACGCCCACCACCTTGATCGATGCAATCACCGTAACCGCCATGGCGGTCAGCAGCCCGTAGTAGAGAAACCCCACCGGCAGACCTCCGATGAGTGCAATTTCTTCATCGAAAGAGATCGCCAGAAGTTCCTTGAACAACAGAAACAGAAACAGGGTCACAGCCAGTCCGCATCCGGCAAGCATCCAGATATCCGCCGGTGTTATCGCCAGGATATCGCCGAACAGCAGCGAAAAGAGATCCGCCTTATATCCCCTGGAAAGACTGATAAGGACCACACCGAAGGCCATGGACGCGGAGAAAAAAATACCGATGGTCGCATCCTCGTTGACCTTCCCCTTTTTCGAAGTGATACCGATCGCCCACGAAACCAGGGTGGAAAAAACCCCGGCGCAGAGAAAGGGATTTATGCCGGTTATGGCCCCCAGTGCAAGTCCGCCGAGCGCCGAATGGGATATGCCGACACCGATGAAGCTGAGCCGCTTCAGGACCACGAAAAATGACAGAAACGAGCAAATGAGACAGACGATTATTCCGCCGACAAACGCCCGCTGCATGAAGTCATAGGAAAACATCTCCGCTAGCATCAGGTTTCTCCCTTCCCTATGCCGAATAACTGCTCGAATTCGCACCGGGATATTTCTTCCGGGCCGTGATAGTGCATCATCTCCAGCGGGTTGCAGTGAAGATGCATCGTACGGTTGAGACAGATCATGCGATCCGCATGTTTGCTTATTATCGCCACTTCGTGGGTCACCACCAGTATTGTCAATCCCATTTCCTCCCGCAGGTTGCATAGCAGATTATAAAAATCGAGCTGGTGGGGGATGTCCACTCCTACTGTCGGCTCGTCGAGAATCAGCATCTTCGGATTGCCGCAGGACAAAGCCCGGGCAATCAGCGCCCTCTGCATCTGTCCGCCGGACAAGTCCCCGATGGGTCTGTTTGCGTAATCCAGAAGCCCCACCCGACGCAGGTTGTTCTCCGCATCCGCCCGGTCTTTCTTGCCAAACCATTTCAGCGGACCGATCGCTCCGACCCTGCCCATCAGGATCACATCCATTACCGAAAAGGGAAGGTCCCGGTCCAGGGCGCTGCGCTGCGGGACATAACCGATGTAATTCCTCTTCCTGAGGGTCTGCGAGGGATTCATTCCGAACAGCCTGACCTCCCCTGAAGTCGGCTGCAGAAGCCCCAGTATCACCTTCAGCAGGGTTGTTTTCCCGGCCCCGTTGGGGCCGATTATACCCACGAAACGACCGGGTTCCACAGACAATGTGATATCTTCCAGGATGAGATGGCCATCCATGGCTACACTCACCTTGTCCAGGTCGATAACCGGAGCGATTCCAATACTTGTCATCTCATCCCCCGCGCGATAATCGAAAGATCATACCGCATCAGTGACAGGTAGCTGTTCCTGCCCGGAAGCGACTCCCCCCCGAGCGGATCGAGAACCAGGACATGTCCCTTCACTTCGGCTGCGATTACCCCGGCGGCTTTGCCCGAGAGCTGGGGCTCGGCGAATATTGCAGTCACTCCCGATTTTCTTGCCATGCGGATCAGGGCGGCAATATACTTGGCGGAAGGCTCCTTGCCCGGGAAAGGTTCCACAGCCGCAATCTGCAGAAGTCCGTATCTCCTTGCCATATAAGACCATGCTCCATGAATTGCTATGAAATCGCGCTTTGGAAGGGTATTTACCGTTGCCCTGAATTCCAGGTCGAGAGCAGTCAGTTCCGCGGCAAATATCCTGCCGTTGGTTTTGAAATACTTCGCGTCCCCGGGGCTCAGGACGCTCAGCGCATTAACAATCTGCGGCACGATATGATCCCTGACGATTATCGGATCGAGCCAGATATGCGGATTTCCCCCCTCGTGGTGATGCGCTTCACCATCCTGAACCAGTTCACGTTCGGCTATACTCAGCAGGGGGACTCCTTCCGTAACCGTCACAACGAGCGGTGGGCGTCCGGCGGCGGCAAGGAGCTTGTCACCCCATGCATCCAGCCCTGCCCCCACTCTCACATAGAGGCGGGTTTCGGCAATGCCGCGCATAGTTGAAACGGACGGGGCAAAAGTGTGAGGGCTCGCTCCGGCCGGCAGCAGGGTCGTGACATCTACCCTGTTTCCACCCACCTGCCGGACCATATCCGCCAGGGGAAAGATCGAAGCCGTGACATGTAACGGTTTGCCCGAGGCAAAAGCCGTGCAGGAAAGCAGCAGCACCGAAAGAAAGACAAAAATGACAGCTGTGGTAGTTCGTTTCATGACCGGTGTCCCTTCAGTTTTATTCATTATTACCGACAATCTATTATAACCGAGAAGTCCTTACGGTCAATCCCGCAAGAACCCGCCATCATGCCCCTGCCTCCGCTGGGGCGTCCATCTCGTTCGAGCCGACCATATCGGCGAAGAACCTTTCCATGGCAGGGAAAACTTCTTCCGATCGGCCAGAAATGATACCGGCCCGCGGCAGGGATTTGATAAAGTACCTGCCATAACCTTTGGAAGACACCCTTCGGTCGAGAATGAGCACCACGCCACGGTCGTCCCGGCTCCTGATCAGCCTTCCGAATCCCTGTTTGAATTTGATCACCGCCTGGGGAACTGTATATTCCATAAACGGATCACCGCCATTGGCAGCAATATGTTCCGCTCGCGCCTGGTGAATCGGTTCCGTCGGCACCCTGAACGGAAGGCGGGTGATCACGACCATCTCCAGGTTCTTCCCCTGCACGTCGACCCCTTCCCAGAAAGAATCCGTACCGAACAGGACGCCGTTTTTCTCTTTCCTGAAAAGATTCAACAGCATATGGCGGTTCATCTCCCCCTGGCGCATCGGTGTGAGGCCGAGTTCCATAAGGGAAGGTCGCAGCGCTCCATAGGTCCTCACCAGCAGGTCATAGGAAGTGAACAGGACAAAGGCATGTCCGCGGGAAATGGCAAGAGCCCTCAGGAGACGTTCCCTGAGGGCTGCTTCGAAAGCGGTATCCGTCGGTTCCGGCATATCGGAAGGAATTGCGACCACGGCCTGGTTTGCATAATCGAAGGGAGAGGCGAGCAGAAGTTCCCTGACCCGCTCCCGGTCCAGAAGACCGATGCCCGTCCTCTTTTCCAGGTAATCGAATTTGTCGCCCACGGCCAAGGTGGCGGAAGTCACGATGACGGTCCTGAATTTGTCGAGTATCACCGACTTGATCGATTCAGCGACCTCGACCGGTGACGAGCAGAGGCGAATAATCATACCCTTGCCGCTGTTTTTCACTTCGAACCAGTGGCAGACGCCCTCTTCCCGGAGCGTAAAGAAACCAAGGCTCTCCGCCGCACCCTGCAGCCTTCCCCTGATTCCCTTCAAATCCAGGAGATTGCCCGCCAGCTTTTCCAGGACACGCGGAGGCAACCTGTCACATGCACCCATGAAATCCTTCATGGCAAGAGCATACCCGGCAATATCCTTCGCCAACTGGCGCACCTTCTCTTCGGCTTCTCTCCAGAAAGGGGATGCGTAGACATCGGCAGTGAGGCGGAGCTTCCGTTCCTCGCTTTTCTTCGAGCCTATTTTCAGGTAGCTATAGAGATCCAGGGCAATCGAGTCCAGCAGTCGGGTAATGGAGTCGGCAAGTGAAGTTTTTCCGGGGAGGAGCCGGGTTTCCAGGATGGCGGCGATCTCCATGTACAGGCTGTCCAGTTCATCCGGCACCTCCCTGGAAAGCTGCGCGGAAAGCTGTGGAAGGATTCCCCTCTGCGCCTTGCGGGGATGCTGAAGGCGGCCCAGGATTTTCAGCAGGGCGCTGCGGGAGATCCTGGCGGAGAAGAAACTTGTCGAAACGTCCTCCAGATGGTGCCCCTCATCGAACACGAGCCGGTCGAAGGGAGGAAGAATGGCCGATGATTCATATCCCGTCTCGCGGCGCAGGGAGACGTCCGCGAGAAGGAGGGCATGGTTTACCACCAGGATGTCCGCGCTGGATGCCTCGCGCCTGGCCTTGTAAAAAAAGCAAGCCCCGTACCTGGGGCATTTCACCCGTCCGCACTGGTCGGCTTCGCAACAGACTTCCTCCCAGATTTCCTCACGGGGGATGAAACTCAGGTCGCTGCGGCAACCGTCATCGGTTTTCCTGCTCCAGGCAAGTATCTCCTGGAGCTCGTCGGCCGCCGGATCATCCTTGAACAGCGAGGGTTCCCTCTCGACGCCGTCGAGCTTCCTGAGGCAGAGGTAATTGCTCCGACCCTTGACCAGTACCGCTTTGAATTCGATCCCTGCCTTTTTCTTCAGAAAAGGTATATCTTTCCTGGTCAACTGTTCCTGGAGGTTTATGGTGTTTGTCGAGATTACCACCCGCTGCCTGTTGCGGGTGGCCCACAGAATGGACGGAAGGAGATAGGCAAGTGACTTTCCCGTCCCGGTTCCGGCTTCGATCACCGCAACACGGTCTTCATTGAAGGCTTCAGCGGCGGCAAAGGCCATACGGGTCTGCTCTTCCCGGTATTCAAAGCCTTTAAGTTTTTCCGCTAATGTTCCGCCGGGGGCGAAAAACCGTTCGATTTCCGGATAGGAAAGGAGTTCCACAGACTTGCGGGCAAACGGGTTCACCGCCTGGTAGCAGCGCTCCACCCGGTTGTCCGTGATATAAAAACCGACACCCTGGTTGCCAAGGACGGAAGCAATCTCCAGGTCAGCGCGAGAGGGGGTAAGATGGCCCGATGGATGGTTGTGAATGACCACGTCGCCGAAAGAGGCGGCGATCATAATCGCCGCGACCATATCCCTGTTGCCGCGGGCCAGAGTCTCCACTTCCACGACAACCTTCGCTTCATCCGTGCGGCCGAGAAAAAAGACCTCGTTGCCGCCGGCATCGGCGATTTCCTCCCTCATCCTGAGGATTGCATTTTCCGAGAATAGGCGTTTCATTAGCTTGAAGATACTACCTTTGGCGGGGCACTTCAACCTGAAAAGTAATTCAACACGCATGCACTATGGGGGAATAGCAAGGGATCAATATGGTATCAACAGACGCACTGTTGCAGCGTCCTGGAAAGGACCCAGCGGGTTTTTCTGCTCCAATGTCTCCTCCACTTGAGGATTCCCGCTCCAGACTTTATATGTAACGATATCGTTGACTATGACGATCAGGGAGTTGAATTTCCATCCGGTCAGCCTGGTGTTCCTTCTGAAGTTCAACAGGTCAAGCCAGAAGTTACCGTATCGTTTACCGTTGATGTTCTTAAGTCCGAATTGATATGCCCGGCAGGCATCTTTGGCATCAAGGCAAACCGCCAGCCCGTTGTCCAGATCTTCCTTCCTTATGGGCTGGACAGCCTTGGCAACTTCAAGGTAGTTCATGATTGTAATGTTGGGAGTGTTATCAGGATTGAAGCCGAGATCCTTCAGATCCTCAAAGGTGGTCCTGTTAGGGACAATCTTTTCGTATGCGGATTTGGCTTGATCGAAACTGTTCCAACGCGAATTAGTGACATCTTTCGATGAGGGGAGGAGAGAAGCACAACCTTGCAATATCAAAAAGAAGCAGAGAAGAATAACCGGGAAATATCTCCTGGGGGGAAGGCAGGTTTTGCCTGTCCCTGCTGGAAATGCAATAGCTGATCTGGGAAATTTATCGGGTTTCATCGGCCAGGCACGCTCCGCTTTTACCTATATTATAGCCGATGATTATCCCATTACAAACCGATCCAGGCCGCTCCGAACACCCCCGCGGAATCACCGAGCGCATTTCGCAATATGGGAGTCCGAACCATCTCATGGAATGCATAACGCCTGACCAGATCGGTGCCTTCCCCGTACAATTCTTCTATATTGGACAAGCCTCCCCCCAGGACCACGGCATCGGGGTCAAGAATGGAAATCAGTCCACCCAGGCATCTGCCGAAATCGTCCAGGAACTGCCTGAAAACGGCACGACACGCGACATCCCCTTGGCGGTGGCCTGCGACAATCTCCCGCATGGAAAGCTTTCTCCCATGGGCCGCAAAAAAAGCGGCCTCCACGCCGGAGCCGCTTATTTTCGTCTCGATACAGCCCCGGTTGCCGCAGTAGCAGGGCGCACCATCGGGGTCCAGCGAAAAGTGGCCCCATTCACCCGCAATGCGATTGTTTCCTTCGCGGATATGGCCGTTGATGGAAATGCCCCCACCGCATCCGGTTCCCATGATAACTCCGAAAACCAGGTCGTATCCACGCGCCGCGCCCCATTTGCATTCAGCAAGGGTGAAGCAGTTGGCGTCGTTTTCCATTCCGACTTTCCTGGCGAGAAGTTTTTCGATATCCAGTTGCAGGGAACGACCGATCAGGCAGATTGAATTTGCATTCTGCACGAGTTGTGTGCCGGGATTTATCGAGCCGGGAATTCCTATACCGATAGTGCAGTTATCATTTCCCGGAACCTTTCCCAGCAATTCGAGGAGCAGGCCATGAAGTGTCGTGAGAACGGCCTCATAGCCCTTTTCTGTCGGGCTCGGGACTCTCAATCGGAAAACTTCATTTCCGTCCGGGTCGAGCAGCAAACCTTCCGTTTTTGTTCCGCCCAGGTCAACGCCTATTCTGAATGGGGTCATAGCGATTCAATTCAAAGACTGTTCGGGACTGCAGCAGATCATTCTTCATCGCCGTTTTCATCCCGGATTCTGAAGGCTTCCGAATTAGGCGGGCATTTATAAGCTTTCAGGACAGGAATAAATTCTATTCCATCGGAAACGGATCTCCACAAAAAATGCGTAGCGCCAATTTTTTCCGCTTCTTCAATAGCCTTATTTTTGAAATCACCAATATACGGCGTTCCCCACATCCGATCACTTGCAGGTCCGGCAAAACTCTTCAAAAACCGGCAATCCTGAAGCTGGTCAGGGTTGCCCACTTCGATGAGCGCACTCTTTTCACCGAACACACCGGCACATCCGGACAACAAAAGAATCGATACAATCAACCAGAGCTTTTTCATAATCCCTCCGTAACAATTATATGCGTGCTCTTCCCGACTGCAAAGAGCCTGATGATAATATTCCGGTTTAAAAAGGCGGTTCCTCAGGCATTGGAAGAATAGAGTAGCTCCCTTGATTTGTCAATAAAACATCAAATCATGAAAAACTGCCGGGAACCTGTAAATGTAGGGAGAAGGACAGAATTGCGGATCAATATTTTTTGCTTGTATTTCGTTATATTTTAATATATATATGAATCGATTCCTCCTCTTTCTTGCCCCGTAAAGTCCCTCCCTTTACGGGGCAGCCCTTTCCCTTTTCCTTGAATAAACCGTAAAATATTATTGAAAGCGACGAAGCCAGGCATGCTCTGCCGCAGCAACCCGGTAACATAGACTGGATTGCTCACAGGTGTGTCATTCAGCATAAGCGCTTGACTTGTTTCAGACCTTTCCATTAACCTTTAGAAAAACCGGATAGACATTAATCGAGTTCACAAGCAGCCATTTAATATAATACGGAGTTTTTGTGTCGCTTATTGAAGACAAATTGTACAAGAGAATAAAAAATGCCGTCGGCAGGGCGATTGCCGACTTTTCACTGATAGAAGAGGGAGACCGGATTGCAGTGGCGGTTTCCGGGGGAAAGGATTCCTACGCCATGCTGCATCTGCTGGAAGCGCTGAGAAAGCGGGCCCCTGTAAGGTATGAACTCGTGGCGATAAATATCGACTCGGGCTACCCCGGTTACCGCACCGATATCATCGGACGGCACCTTGCCGAGCATGGGTTCCGGCATCACATGGAGAAGACGGGCCACTACGACATCATCAAGGAAAAAAGACGTCCCGGCTCCTCATACTGCTCTATCTGTGCACGGTTGAAACGGGGAGTGCTTTACACCCTGGCGCAACAGTTAGGTTGCAACAAACTGGCATTGGGGCATCACCTGGATGATTTCGTTGAAACCCTGCTCCTCAACCAGTTTTTTGTCGGCTCGCTGAAGGCGATGTCCGCGAAAATGCTCGCCGACAACGGAGTTACCACCGTAATCAGGCCGCTTGTCTATGTTGAAGAGAAGGAAATCATCAGTTTTTCCGGCACCAACAATTTCCCGGTTGTCTGCTGCCGCTGTCCGGTCTGCGGGGTTGCGGACATGCAGAGGAAAAGGATGAAATCGCTCCTGACCGAACTGGAAAAGGAGAACCCCTCGGTCAAAAGGAGCATGCTCAAGGCACTGTCCAACGTCCAGCCTCGCCATCTGCTTGATCTGAGACTGAACGGATAAAACGGGCAGTTTGCCACAAAACGGTTTCATTTCCCCAGCTTATTCTGTATTTCCCTGACCTTTGGATTATTGAGCAGTTCCATGAATTTGGGGTTGGCCATCAGGGTCGATAAATCACCAACACTGATCGCTTGTCTCACCTGCGGATCATTCATTACCGCCTGCATTTCCGGATCGTCTTTCAGCGTGTCGATGAGGGCCATAATTTCGCCATCACCCTGCATCTTCGTTACCAGCCCCTGAACTTGTGGCCCGGTCGCAACAGCGGCAGGTTTTGCCTCACGTCCGGACTCACCGGTCTGGTCCCCCATTCGGATCAGTTTCACCTTGCTCTCGTTGAGCGTCACTTTACCTAGGCTTTTACTGCTGATGGTGTACTTTCCGTTGGCAAAGGATTCGAGTCTTCCGTGGATCACCGAGCCGTCAGCAAGTTCGAAGTCCATGACCTCACCGGCAACGGCGTTACCGCAAAAAGTAACGAATAACAGAAAAATGAAGATTTGAATACTTTTCATAAATCCTCCAGATTAAGTTCATACAGGAAACGTAGGAACTCCATGACCAGGCGATAGGTTATTCCCCAGAGGACAGGCTTGCCGGCATGCGGTAGCCTGATTGCCGGTCTGATCATTGTCCGGCCTGCAAAATGTACGACGGACTCCTGGTGGTTGCCCGGGTCGCGCAGAGCGTCCAGAGGAACCCAAAAAACATCTTCAACCTCTTCGCTCAGCCTGAATGGATGATCCCGATCGATGCCGTAAATAAAACAGGACAGCCTGAGTGGAATCATTTCCGAGGCAATTTCCGAGAGTCGGCCCAGGTTGCGGGCTTTGCGGAGATCCAGCCCGATCTCTTCGCTAGTTTCCCGTTCGGCAGCCATTCGCGGATTTTCATCAATACTCTCGACCTTGCCGCCGGGAAAACCGATATTGCCGGACCATGGATCGTTATCGTGCGAGGCACGCTCGATAAAAAGAACCTGCAGGCCTGATGGTTTTTCCCGGAGTATCAGCGCTACCGCGGCCCGGGTCCCGTAATTGCCCGAAAGAAGCGCCTGTTCCCGGCTGGAAATCGCTTTTTCGACATCGGCAAAAGTAATCATCATTATTCGAAAACAGCACCTTTCCCTCTTTCAAATCTATTCCCGCACAGAATCTGACTCCATAATATCCTCAATTCTCAGGGCAAACAACAGCAAACCGCCATTCCTATCCCTGCCAGTCTTCCGCAGAGAAAATCGCCTCTACGGTTTTCCCGCCGGGAGGCACCATGGGGAAAGAGTAGCAGTCGGGATCGATCTCGACGTCAACCACCACCGGGCCCTGGACATTCATTGTCCAGTTGAGAGCGTCAGCAAGATCTTCTTTCCGGGAAACGCGTACGGCCTCAACTCCGAACCCCCTGGCTACCGTGCAGAAATCCACATGTTTGCCCAGGTCTGTCGAGGCATACCTCTTCTTCATGAAAACATTCTGGAACTGCCTTACCATGCCCAGTTTGCCGTTATTCAACACAACAGTCTTCACCGGAATATTGTAGTACGAACAGGTTGCAAGTTCCTGAATATTCATCTGGAAGGCGCCGTCCCCGGTAATAGCGAATACTATGCGTCCGGGATTGCCCAGGGAGGCCCCCATTGCGGCCGGAAGGGAAAACCCCATGGTGCCGAGCCCGCCGCTGGTGATATAGCTTCTGGGGGTCGAAAACGGAAAATAATTGGCCGTCCACATCTGCGACAAGCCCACATCAGAGGCAATGATCGGCGAT
Organism: uncultured delta proteobacterium; assembly: GCA_963815135.1. GTDB lineage: Bacteria > Desulfobacterota > Desulfuromonadia > Geobacterales > Geobacteraceae > CAIWTU01. The sequence continues at coordinate 67,813 of CAWFFO010000007.1, read as the reverse complement.
GACCCCGCTGCATTCCGGATTGCTTCCATGATTTCATGCGGCACCAGGTGCTCGCGCTCCGGACGCGGCAACGGACAAGAGCTTTGCCATTCGCAGATTTGCGCCAGCCAGCCTTTGCGGTCCTTCCTCTCGACCATCTCGCAAAGAAGATCCAGCGCCTCTTTCGCGTCACCGACTATGGGAAGCTCCACATTGACCACCTTGCGGATACTCGCCGGATCGATATCGATATGGATGATCCGCGCATCAGGCGCAAAACCGTCTACCCGCCCCGTGACCCGATCGTCAAAGCGGGCGCCGACAGCTATCAGACAATCGCAATCGTGAACAGCCTTGTTGCAATGCCAGGCGCCGTACATCCCCAGCATGCCGATAGCCAGAGGAGAGGCCGGGTCCATGACGCCGATCGCCATCAGTGTGTTGGTTACCGGTATTTGTCCTTTTTCGGCCACGGCACGCAGTTCGGTTGCCGCGTCGGATAGAACTATACCTCCCCCCGCATAGATAAGTGGCCTTTTGGCCTTGTTGATGATGTCCGCTGCCTTTTTCAGCTGCTTCAGGTTCAAGGAAACCTTCTCCCTGTAACCCCGTCGTGAAACTGTTTCCGGAACATCAGCCCGGATTCCCCTGGCAAGCACATCGCTGGGCAGATCCACAAGGACCGGACCGGGACGACGGGTCCGGGCAATGAGAAACGCCTCCTTGACTATTCTGGCAAGGTCCGCGGTGTCGGTTACCAGATAGTTGTGTTTCGTTATGGGGCGGGTTATGCCGGTCATGTCGGCTTCCTGGAAAGCATCGATGCCGATGGTGGGAGTAGTGACCTGGCAGGTCAGAGCAACAAGGGGAATGGAGTCCATGTAAGCCGTGGCAATACCTGTCACCAGGTTTGTCGCCCCCGGACCGGATGTAGTCAGGCAGACCCCTGCCTTGCCGGTGGTTCTGGCATAACCGTCGGCTGCGTGGGCCGCGGCCTGCTCGTGGCGGACAAGGATATGCCGGATATCGGGATCGTCCATGAGAGCGTCATGTACCAGCAGGCTGCGCGCCCCCGGATAGCCGAAAATGATATCCACCCCTTCCCGCTTCAGGCAGTCGAGTAGAATCTGTGCCCCTGTTTTCATATCTCTTATCTCCTTTCGCTATTATATTTTTGAGCAAGATTGAGAAAGGCCGCGGGTTGCTGCCCCGCGGCCTCTCCTTTTTTCATTCAATTAACAAGGAGCGCGGGACCGGGCCCGCGCTCCTCGTTGTGCCCAAACATCCGGTCACACTCGGCGGCGAGCCGTCACAACGTGACGACTACGACTAGAGCGGTGATCGGGTATAAACCGGAAAAGATCGTCTGCATTACACTCCTCTCCATAACTGGACCATAACAAGGAGTGGATCTTCTGTCAAGATTCCGTTTCGGTCAATATCCGGCGGGATTCTGCTTCCTTATTTGGCAAATATCTCGGCAAAAAAGACCTTCATCGCCTCCCATGAGCGCCGGTCGGCTTGTTCGTTGTAGGCAACACCTTTGGACGGATCACTGCCGGATTCAGGGTTTGTGAAGCTGTGCACCGCACCTCCGTAGATTACCAGTTGCCAGTCAACGCCTCCTTTTCGCATTTCATCTTCAAATGCCGCCACCTGACTCGGTGGCACGTGAGGATCATCGGCTCCGTGCAAAGCCAGAACTTTTGCCTTGATTTTCCGGGCGTCAGCCGGATTCGGAGTATCCAGTCCGCCATGGAAGCTCACCACTCCCCGCAGGTCCGCTCCGCTCCTGGCAAGCTCAAGGACCGCAGTGCCACCGAAGCAATAGCCGATCGCGGCAAGCCGGTCGGGATCAACCATAGACTGCCTTCGCAGCACATCCAACCCGGCCTGTGCCCGAGCCCACAGTAAGGTTCTGTCAGTACCACGGTACTTTGCAGCCTCTTTCGCCGACGCCTCCACCGTCGCCGGCCTGATTCCCCTGCCATAAATATCGGCGCAGAAAGCAATGTAGCCCAGACGGGCCAACTGGTTCGCCCGTTTTTTCACATAGTCGCCAAGACCGTTCCACTCGTGCACGACCAGTACGCCAGGCCGTTTTCCGGCAACCGAATCATCATAGGCCAGGTAACCCTCCAGAACGGTATCTCCCTGGCGGTAATCAACAGTTTTCGTGATAATCTTCGACTCGGCCGATCCGGCCAGACCCAGCATCGTCAGCGCAACAAGAACAGTCATCTTCATGATGGACCTCAATTTTCACCTCTTGAGCGCTCCAGGAGCCTGTCTGACTTGGGGGATCGTCACGAGAAAATGGGAAATCGAGGACAGATTTTCGAAAATTTGCAGGCACATAGTGGATCTATGGGTCAAGAATTTTCGGAAATATGGACCGATTTACCGTTTTCGCAGTAGATTCATGCCTAAGCCCGACAGGCTCCTAGTACAAGAAGTGTGGAGCAGGCATGCCCGAGCCGGGGGCCGGCTCTGTTTTCCGTTCGGGACAAATATTTATATAGGCACTGGTATTACTCAGCAACTCGGCATTGCCCCTGTTCCTGATACCGATGAAATATTGCTGTCCCTCCCGAATGGAGAGGTCATCGGGAACACGGGCACTGATCATCGAATCAGTCCACGAATTGACCTGAAGGTTCATATTGACTCCGTTCCCCGAAAGAAAGACTGATCTGTCAGCACCCTGACCGAAATTTCTGCCGAAAATGGTAACATTTCCGCCCTTCCTGATGCACGATTCTCCATATCCGGTAATATTCGGACTTTCTTCCGATCCGGATACCCTGACGGGGGAGCATGCGCAATTATTCTCTTCATTCGACTCTTTAACTGTATCTCCCGCATCAATTACGGCACATAAATAATAGGTCCTCCCCACAGGGGTATCCCGGGGAATGGTGTTCAAGCCATGCAACGGAATGACTGAGCTATGACCCGGCTGCAGAGTCACGGATTCTCGTCCGCCCATGAGCAGCACACCGTCGAAGTAATTCATGGAATAAGCGGCATGGGGTGTGGGAACAGGGCAAAACCTGGAACTTTTCAGCACAATTTCGAGTGGGACATTTTTCACCGCCGTATCTCCCTTGTTTTCGACTTCAACCTTAAAAGAAGAATCCAGGTTCTGTCCCGCCTTTACGGCCTTGGGACAATTCTTTATCTGAACAGTCAGGTCAGTGGAAAAGGCGACCGCCGCTCCAGCTATTGTAAATGCAATTATCAACGCTACGTGTAAGATTCGTCGACCCATTTTAACCTCCCGTCAGGTTGTCCAAACAGCCCAAATGACACCGGCGCTACATCCAGATAGATATATAAATGAACCGTTATCTGGTTAAATGTTAACAGATACACGGTCAAACACAAGAGCGTTGCATTGCTCTGATACCTCATTTCTATTGAATTACCGGAAGCAATAAAACAGCAGTTCTCCCGGGAACTTCGCAATTTATACAGAACTGAAAAACACAGCTCGCCAGGCGAATAAACGTAACGGGCGGACCAGGGGTTACTGAAAACTCACCAGCATCCCTCCGATAATCTTAAAATTTCTTTCAAGCGTGGGATTACGGCTGTGCCGAAGCAAGCAGAACGGTTTTCAGACAAACAATCAAATCCGGGAAAAACGCCCGGGCTTACTGTTTTTATGACAACGGTTCAGGATTACTGTTTGATTCGTGAAGGATCCAACCCCGGTCCATCGGGTACATTCCGGATGGAGCCTGACTATCCAATTCATATCCTCACCAGTTCATATGTTCTGCTGCCAAGGCCTATCTTTTCCCCGTGTTCCAGCTGTATCTCCCAGTCAATGTCCGGAGACACCCCCCGGAACTTGTCACCGCCGGGCTCTAAACCGTTTTTCAGCGCAGTGTGCGGGTTTCCGGGGGCGGCGTTTACCAGGTCGGCGCAGGCCTGATCAAGGGCCACCGGGTCCGTGGATGCGCAAATGCCGATATCGTTCACTATGGGCGCATCCGCGTGGCCATAGCAGTCACATGCAGGTGAGACCTGGGTGATGAAATTAAGAAAAATCGATTTCTGCTCCTTGCCTTTCACCGCCCCCAGCGCAAACTCGCACATCTTTCTCATGACCAGGGGAGCGGCTTCGTTCCATTGCACCTTCACCGCCTTCTGCAGACAGGCAGTAATGCAGCGACCGCATCCTACACACAACTCCGGGTTTATGCGAGCCGTCCCTTCAAGGACGGTTATCGCACCATGAACACATGACTTGAGACAAATGCCGCAGGCGTTACATGCTTCTTCGGCAACCTGGGGAGCAACGTTGGAATGCTGCATCAGTTTCCCCTGGCGACTGGAGCAGCCCATGCCCAGATTTTTCAGCGCGCCGCCGAACCCGGTAAGCTCGTGACATTTGAAATGGGATACCACAAACAGCGCATCTGCCTCGACAATTTCGGCACCGATCTGCACATTGCTGAAAATTTCCCCGGTTATTGATACATCGACCGATGTATGCCCCCGCAGCCCGTCACACATGATAAGCGGCGCCCCGACCACCGCATAGGCAAAACCGTTTTCCACCGCACACGTCAACGCGGAGACCGCTTCCTTGCGCGACCCGGGATAAAGGGTAGAGGAGTCGGTGAGAAATGGCCTGCCCTCGCAACTTTTGATTTCTTCCACGACTTTGCGTATGAATATCGGACGGATAAAGGCGTGGTTGCCCTTTTCCCCGAAATGCAGCTTTACGGCAGCCAGATCGCCGGGGGCGATCTTTTCCCGCAAACCGCAATGGGCCAAGAGTTTCCCTATTTTGGCGAAGAGATTTTCCTGTACACCTGCCCGCATATCTGCAAAATAAACTTTGATGGACATTTTGCCACCTCCTTATATTATTTATATTAAGAACACCCGACAGTCAGACTGCAGCGGTCAGCCGTCCCCGGCTTGACCCGGAATTTCCGGACCGGTTCACGGCAGGCTTCATGAGTATACTTACAGGCTTCCCGCTTTGTCAATTGCACCGGTTTCTTTGAAAGTTTTCTTTGCGCAAGTCGAAAAATATGTTATCTAACACTCGGAAAAGTAAAAAATTACGGTATGGGAGCATTCATGGCCGACCCGAAGCAGGAACGCGAAATCTGGATTCTCGGTATCGACGGATGTAGTGGAAGAGGAAAAACACTTTGCAGTTATATGAAAGACGGGGGTTATAAATCCAGACCGGCAAAACCGGAAGAACTGGAAAGCGGCAGGCCTTTGGGTATTCTGCTCGACCTCTCCCCTTTTTCCACCGACGGGTGGGCTATTCTCCTGCAACTGATATCATCGCCAAAAACCCGTAATATCCCCATACTGCCCATGTACCTGAGCGAGGAGGGCAAAGTCGGCGGTGTGTTCCCATCGGCAGGCTTTTTTACCCTGCCGGTCGATCCCGAATTCCTTGCGGAAAGGCTTGCCGTCCTGGGCCTTACCGATGAGGCCCAGATGTGGGACCTGCGTGCGCTTCTCATTTCCAGGAGTGGCGAGGAGAACTTTACCAAGGCCGTGGAGTCTCTGGATTTCGAAGTAGTCAAGGCATACACCGGCAAGGAAGGGGTAGCGGTTGCGTCCACCGGTCCATTCTACCTGGCATTCAGCTCCCTGATGCTTCCCGATATGTCCGCCTTCGAACTGCTGGAAAGATTCCGGCTCTACCCGCGTACAAGGAATGTTCCGTTTTTCATATTGATAAAAGAAATCATGAAGGAAGGTGAACGGATTGCCATGAGCCGCCAGATAGACCATCTGGTCAGGAAAAAGGAACTTTCCAAAGAGGAGTTTCTCAGCTATTTCAAGAAAAAGACGGATTGACAGCAATCGCCGGGTCATGAACGGTCCTGGAGCTGCTCACGTTGGAATTTTCAAGTGGAAGGTACATATGAAAAAAGAACCCTGTACATTGGTTTCCGCCTCTAAAATCCGGCACATCAAGGCACGTTGCGAAAAACCTGCCGAATACCCCGAAAGATTCCCGGTTCCGGATAACCTGGTTTCATGGGAGATCGATTACCCCGCATACAATCCTCCGTACTATGTTTCCCCGGTGGTGCTGACGAACGACAGCACCACGAACCCTGTCGGGTGGGCGGACCCGGAGGAACTGTCGAAATCTGAAGAAATTCCCGCCGAGAGTTTTTCCGGCCCGATCACCTTCGACGCAAATGGAAGACCGCTGAATCCTGCGGGCAGAACGGGTATTGCCGGCCGCGGACTACTGGGGAAATGGGGCCCCAATTATGCCGCAGACCCGATTATAACGCGGATAAACCGTCAGACGGGGCAATTTGAAATGCTTGCGGTACAGCGCCGGGACAACGGCCAGTGGGCAATCCCGGGCGGCATGGTGGACAAGGGTGAAGAGGTTGCCAGGACTCTTGCAAGAGAGCTTCAGGAGGAGACAGGCGTAAGCCTTGATATGGGCAGAGGGCGTCTGATCTACAGTGGATATGTCGATGATCCGAGAAATACGGACAACGCCTGGATGGAAACAACCGCGAAGCACCTGCATCTGACTCCTGAAACGGCCGACTCCATGAACCTAACGGCCGGAAGCGACGCCAGAGCCGTTCGATGGCTGCCGCTCACGGCGGAAACGGCTGGCAGTCTTTATGCAAGTCATGCCTCACTGGTCAAAGAGACCATATGCAGGATGATGGAAGCAGAAGCTGCGGAGCTGTCAAAAAATGAAAAAGAAATAATCGGAGAGCTTCTCGAATCACTGTAAAAAGGAATATTTTATTGCGGCGGAGCTTCCGGAGAATCAGGCAGGGAAAGGCTGAAAACCGTGCCCTCCGCCTCACTGCTCGTAAAAGCCACTTCCCCCTTCAGGTAGCCTTCCCCGAACAGCTTCACGCTGTATGTACCGATACCCCTCCCGTTTTCACTCTTGGTGCTGAATGATCTCTGGAAGATCTGCAGCTGCACCTCTCTGGGCATGGCGCCGGGATTATGAACAAGAAATGTAATCCCTCCATCATTGTTTAAACAGGACATGGTAACCGTCTCACCCGGCTCGACCGCCTCCAGTGCATTTTTGACTAGATTGCCGAGCACCCTGCGCAGTATGGCAGCATCGCTGATTATGGTCCGCTCCGCAATCTCACCCAGTACAAGGTTGCGATCCCGAGCCACGTTGTGGCCGGCATACACTTCCCTGACTCCGTCCATGAGCGTCCGAACCTCGACAAGACCCAGATCAGGCTTGAATTCACCCATTTCAGCCGACAGCAGCTTCCTTTGATGATTAATCTCGTCCACCAACCTGTTTGTCAGCTCCGCCAGTAAAAGCCTGTATCTCCGCTCCTCTTCAATATCCAGATGCCCTTCATCGGCAAGAAGCTCTATCACACTAGATATTCCGGTCACGGTATTCATGAGGTCGTGAAAAAACACTTTTTCCAGCACACGGCGTCTCTTTTCGGCGCTGATATCCTTCAAGACGCAGACCGTAAAGGGAGTATCGGCGATACAAACCGGAGAAGCAACGACCTGCAAATCAAGGCAGGTAACGGCATCTCCTTTGCCTAAGGTCAATCTGCATTCTCTTGACATGCGAACATTTTTCTCAATGCTTTCCAGAATGGCGAGACCGGCGCCGCAGGTCGTGCAATGAATGCCAGTCGAACAGCCGTCGGGGCCTTTTCCAGCGTGAAGGCAGCCAAAGACCTCACCCAGGCGCTTGCCTACTATTTCATCTTCAGCACCTTCGTAAAAATCAAGCAAGCGGCGGTTGGCGACAATAATCTGCCGTTCTTCATTAAGGACAAAGGCGTAATCCGGGATAGCCTCCAATATCGGCATCAGAATGCCGTCCAGCTGAATCCGGCCGCGTTGAAAGCCGATTACTTTCCCCGGAGCACGTCCGGCCGGAGCGAAATATGTTGAAGGCATTGAGCTGCTGTTCATGGCAAGACTTTCCGTGTAAAATCAAATTCGGGGTGATTTAGATTCGGCGAGAGCTTTGCCAGTCACTTTATCAGGACACGGTTTTTCCGTCAAGAAAGGAATACTCCGGCAAAACATCAGCATTACAGTCAGTTACGCACTAATCGGCAAAAACATCGAGTCGACATTTCGAATACATCATCATTGTATTTCATGCGATAATCGCTGTGCACCCCAAGGGGGAAACCACAAAATTTTTCAAGCAAAAATGAGCCTCTCCGGCAATTTTTTGCGATCTTCATGGCGATTTTTCGATTTAGTATTGCCAGGATCAGTTATCCTGAAAAAAACATTTTAGCCACGAATTTTCACGAATTCACAAACTATTTCCAATAAAAACAACCACCAAATTGGTGACAACAAAAAGACAAATAAAGGTTTGATAACATTCGTATTTATTCGTGTCATTCGTGGCGACCACCTTCTTCCGCAGATAGCAGTTAATAACCTGCAAAATTGATTCGTTTACAGATCAATAGGATAATGATTTCAACACCAGTTCTCTGAAAATCAATTGTAGTGGAGACCACCCCCTTGCGGGGCATGGCGACTCCTGCGATAATGCCGACATGTACTTGCGACGAAATCGCAAACAGAAAAATGGTGCTTATTACGATTGCTGGACTCTGGTTGATCAGTTCGTACCGCCAGAGGTCCACGCCAGCGGATAGTTGCCACCATCGGCAAGTTGCCAGGCCTTGACCGTGAAGAGCGTGTTGGCTGGGACGAGATTGGTCGCATCCTATCTGGGAAGCCAAGGCCAGAACCAGGACTATTTCATCAGATTGAAGAACCACCATCCTGGGCCACGGTCAATGTAAGCGGTGTAAGTGTCGAGAGGTTGCGGCACTTCGGTGATGTTTACCTTGGTCTCTTGCTTTGGAACCGTCTCGGCCTGGCTGACTTCTGTCATGAGAATATTCCGGCTGGCCGGGAAGAGATCCCATGGTCGATTATGGCGGCCCTGCTGGTTCTTGCCAGATTCTGTGCTCCTTCGTCGGAGTTGCAGATTGCCGAGTCATGGTTCGAGAAAAGTGCACTTGACGATCTGTTGGGCGTGCCGGTTGACAAGATCAACGACGACCGGCTCTATCGTGCGCTTGATGCCCTGCTGCCTCATAAGGATGCATTATGCCGACATCTGCAGAATCGCTATGGCGAGCTGTTTGGCTCAACCTTCGACTTTCTGTTCTATGACATCACCTCCACTTACTTCGAAGGTAGTGCCAAAGGGAATCCTCAAGCCCAGAGAGGCTACAGTCGCGATGGGCGTCCGGACTGTCCTCAAGTTTGCATCGGCCTGGTGACAACCAGGGAAGGTCTCCCCATCGCCTATGAAGTCTTTGACGGCAACCGGACCGACGTCACCACTACCCAGGAGATGGTGGAGATTATGGAGCGGAAATACGGCAAGGCGGGCCGTGTCTGGGTCATGGATCGCGGGATGGTGAGCGAAGACAACCTTGAATATCTTCGCTCGACCAACGCCAAGTATCTGGTCGGCACCCCCAAGTCAATGTTGAAAAAGTTCGAACAACAACTTCTCGATCAGGACTGGGAAACGGTTCAAAACGGCGTCGAGGTTAAAGATCTGTTCCTCTCCTGAAGGGGCGGATGAGACCTTTGTCCTGTGCCGCTCTGCTGGGCGCAAAGAGAAAGAGAACGCCATCCTGAACCGGTTCGTGGCAAGGCTTGAAGCCAGTCTCAGCAAACTCGTACAACAGGCAGACGCCGGAAAGCTCAAAGACCGTCAGAAGGTTGAACGGAGAATCGGCAGACTGCTGGAGCAGAATAGCCGGGCAGCGGCACTGTTCACCGTAGACGTCACCGAGGGAAGTGACAAAAAGCTCAGCATTGTAATGAGAAAGAACGAGCAGCGCTATCAAAAGGCCTTGGATAGCGGCGGTAGCTACATCCTGCGCACCAACTGGTCAGAGATCGATCCCAAGACGCTGTGGGATACCTACATCAAGCTTACGGAAGTGGAAGACTCGTTTCGCACCGAAAAACATGATCTCGGTATGCGCCCAATCTTCCACCACAAGAAAGAGAGAACCCAAGCGCATATTCTTGTCTGCTTCCTTGCCTTGGCCATGTGGCGTACCCTGCAGCAATGGATGAAGGCATCAGGACTTGGTACTGCACCCCGAAAACTGATCGTGGAGCTCAGAGAACTCAAATCACTGGATGTGCTGCTGCCCACCCGAGAGAAAACCATCCGGCTCCGGATGGTGGCAACTCCGGAAAAACATCTCAAGGTTCTGCTACAGAGAATGAAGTTGATCATCCCCAACCGGCCAAAGGTGATTGAAAATGTAGTGGAGAAAATGGCCTGATTTGCAACGTAACCTATTGATATGCCATCTTCACAACCTTATAACTGCGGAAGATGGGCTAATTGCAGTTTTTAGTGTTATAACAATTCATCCGCTTTGGCGGCGAAAACGAAATCGCTGTGGGTAAGCCCGTCGATTTTATGAGTCCAGACGGCAAGCCTTACTTTTCCCCATGCGAGATAAATATCCGGGTGGTGCCCCTGCGCCTCCGCCAGTTCTCCCACTTCATTGGTGAAGGCCAGGGCATCGCGGAAATTTTTGAATTTAAATTCTTTTTCAAGATGATGTCCCTCAACGACCTGCCACCCGCCATCCAGTTTTTCCAGCAGGCCGGTAAGTTCTTCACCTTTCAGTGGCGGAACCCCGCCTTTACAGGGAACACATTCCAGTTTCGCCAGTTCGCTCATAAACTGCTTCTCCTTTGTACATAAATTATCATTAGGGACGCTCTTTCTTCAGGTACTCACCCAGTCCATCGGCAATTTCCAGCAAACCTTTCCTTGCAGCCTGGTAATCCGAACTTTGCCGCAGGGGAACGGAGAAACCACCGGTATACTCCAGCATGGGCCAGAACCTGGAATGTCTGTAATTCTTGGGAATATACAACTCAAGATTGCTGAAGGTGAGAGTCAACCGGGAATTATAGATCTTTTCCCTCATCACAAAATAAATCAGGTATTGGATCCTCTCGATCGACTCCAGTTTGCCCGTCGCAGGATAATCTATGTAACCGTTGGCGACGATAATCCCGGCATTCCGGTCCGCAACCTCGATAATATTGTCTTTCGAATAGAGATGCCGGGTAATCCACTGTTTCGACTCGTCGAAGATCTGCTGACTCGAGAGTCCCGGGACATTTATCTCTGTTTCGATTGTCAGATCTTCTGCAGGCATTGGAGTATGAGCGGCGCAACCTACGATCAGCAAAACTATCAAAAGTACGGAATATTTCATCTTTTCCTCCGCACGCCGACCACCGTCTGTTGTTATTTTCTCTTCGATCGCATATTCCGCAAGATGAGCAACCTGCATCGGCGCCGCACCCGGTTCTGCAATATCAGTTTTTTTCTATAAGACGAAAAACGGCTATTTAATTGACTTTCCATTTTCCTTGTAGTAGCTTTGGGCAACTTAATTAGTTTATTATACTCCCATTTTCCGGATAAAACATGACTCACGGAGACAATAATCTAAATATTAAAGGCCGCTCACGCAGATAAAGACGCTGCAAAGCGGCTTTTTTCATATATGACATATGATTCCCGATGGAGAATACATCCCAATTCGATTGATTGCAAAAGGAGGGACTTTACATGATCTGGATTTTTCTTGCCGTTCTCGCGGGTATGGCCGCATGGGTGGTAATGGCCTACAACGGCCTGGTTGAACTAAAGGGTCAGGTTCAGAATGCCTGGAAGCAGATAGATGTCCAGATGAAGCGGCGCTACGATCTGATACCAAATCTGGTCAACGCCGTAAAGGGGGCAATGGATTTCGAACGGCAAACCCTGGAAGCCGTGATCCAGGCCCGCAACCAGGCTGTAAAGGTTCAGGCTGCTGCTGGTCCCGAAGGGGGGTTAAAAACATTTGCTGAAGCCGAGACGCAACTCGGGACGGCACTGTCCCGCCTCAATGTGGTAGTGGAGCAGTACCCGGACCTGAAGGCGACCGGGAACGTCGGCAGACTGCAGGAAGAGTTGACTTCTACGGAAAACCGCATTGCCTTTGCCCGCCAGTTTTATAACGATACTGCGACCGATTACAATATCCGCCAGCGGCAATTTCCCTGGAGCCTGATAGCGGGTATGACAGGCGCATCTTTTGCGGAATTGTGGGAAATTTCCGATGGCAGCGAAAGGGAAGTACCGGTTGTCGATCTTTCCATGGCTAGCAGGTCATGACCGGTGCGAATCTCTTCGAGCATCAGAAAGCCAACCGGCGACGCTCGCTCGCGCTGATTGCGATCTTTCTCGCTTTCTGCGCCTGGATAGGCTTCGGAGCCGACCTGGCCTTTTATCTCGAAACATCCCATGCCGGGATGGGCTATCACAGGCATACGATTCCCTGGTTCGGTATCGTCTTCCTGTTCCTGGGCACCTGGCTCGTGCTGGAAGGCTGGCGAAACGGTCCCTTGCAGGTCCTCCGTTCCTGCGGCGCCCGCGAGATCCTGTCAGCGCAGACACCCGGTGAACAGATGCTGATCAACACGGTGGAAGAGATGTCAATTGCCTCCGGTGTCTCACGACCCCGCATATGGGTGATACCCGATGCTGACCCGAACGCGCTTGCCACCGGCATCGACGGGCGCGCCCATTTGGCGGTTACTGAGGGACTGCTGGCGACCCTCGACCGGGATGAACTCCAGGCTGTGGTCGCCCACGAGATGAGCCACATCCGCAACTGCGACGTCCGACTCATGACGCTGCTGGCTTCCCTGGTCGGCTTCCTTGCGCTGGTCTCCGACTGGACCGGGAGGATTCTCCGGAAGGGGGGGCGTTATCGATACGGGAGTTCCGGATACGGATCAAGAGATCGCGGCAAAAATCCCCTTGCCCTTCTTGTTCTCATCCTGTGGCTGGTGAGTGTAATATTAGCTCCGCTTGTATCGCGACTTCTTGCCCTCGGGGTAAGCCGTTCGCGGGAATTTCTCGCTGACGCGACAGCCGCTCAATTTACACGCAACCCGCTTGCGCTCGCCTCGGCCCTGGAAAAAATTGAAACAGCGGTCACACCCACCCGTTCCGTCAGCCGCGGCAGCGCTCATCTCTGCATCGCAGACCCCCTGGGGCATAAACTGACTGACAATGAAGGTATTGTAGCCAACCTGTTCGCCACCCATCCACCCATGCGCCTTCGCATATCCCGCCTCAAGGCCATGGGATTCAGGATGGAAAAAACCGGCAAACTGGTCACAGACATCTGAATAGGTGGCTATCGGGTTTCATCTTTTCCGTCTGGATGTGAAACAGATAAACAATAAGCCGGGGAAATGTTTACATGCCTGCAAGTTGAATTTCCTTCTTCCGGAACTTGTATAAATATTCAAAGAAAGGTGTTCAAAGGGTTTGCTTTTTATTCCTGCGAATTGGTGCAATTCCACGGCAACCAGCAGTTAATGATACCTGATGGGCTGTGAAACAAGACACCCGAACGAAAACCATGGTAAGATTATCCTTGCACTTCCGGTTACCTTAACCCCCGGAAGAGAGAAAGGAAAGACATGAATATAGCCACCGTACTTTATCGTCTTGCCGTCGCCGGCTGGTTCGGCGGATCGCTCCTGTTTACCGCAGTATTGACCCCGACCATCTTCAAATCCTACTCCCGTGATACGGCAGGAGGTATCGTCGGCAATCTTTTTCCGGGCTACTTCCGCTGGGGACTGGCCTGCGGGGCGGTTGCACTTACCTGTCTCGTCTTCTCCCGCGGAAGAAATGCCCTGGCTTCGTTTGTGATAATTACCTTCATGCTTGCAGTTACCGCGTTTCAGGCCTTTGTCATAGAACCACGCGCTGTGGAACTGAAAAAAGAGATACCATCCTTCGAGACCACACCCGCCGACAATCCGTTTCGGGTCCGGTTCAGAAAACTGCATGCCATGTCGGCAGTCGCCAACCTGGGCGTCATCGGGGGCGGCATTGCATTGATAGTTTTATTTTGATCGGCAGCTATGGAAACGGGCTAGACAAGAAAATGAGAATGGCTGTAAGTACTCATGACTTTTCTTATAAACTGCCTGTTTCATTTATTATGCAGTGAGCACTCAGCAAAAGAGGGGCAAAAATCCGCGACACCGATACTTTATTTCTATTTTTTTTGCGTGATGGAGAATTTATGACCGGAACAATCGGGGCAATATGGGGAATATTGGGAGTTCTGCTGCTCTTGGGCAGCGCGGTCTACCGCCTGGCTCCACTTGCCGCAGCGGCTTTCTCCGTCCCGCTTACCTGGTATCACTGGCTGGCATGGGTGCTGAGCGTATTGGTCATGGCTCATGCTGAGGGATACCGCGGTTTCCAGATGCATTTTTCGCCACAGGTGGCCGCCCGTGCACGTTATCTTAAGGAGCATCCCAGGCCCCTGCATCTGGTATTCGCGCCGCTTTTCTGTATGGGCTATTTCCACGCCACGCGACGGAGGCAGATCGTATCCCTTTCCCTTACGGCAGGTATCATCGTTCTCATTATCATTGTTCACCACATGCCGCAGCCATGGCGGGGAATCATTGACGCAGGGGTAGTAACCGGCCTCGTCTGGGGAATCGGCTCTCTCATCTGGTTTGCCGTCAGGGCTTTTACCGGGCATAGTTTCAATTATTCTCCCGAGGTTCCGGAATCTGCTTTAAACACAAGGGCACAGGACCGTTCGGTATGTAAATAAAATCATCAACTGATTCCAAAGATCCGATTCGTTTATTTCGGCGGGGGTGGGAGACGGATGAAAAAAAGCGGACCCCTTCTTATGCTGATGGCTTTATTATTGCTAACGGCAATATTTCTGACGCACCGAAGGAACAATCATATATTACGCCCGGAAAATGCACAGAGCCCGATCGCTGGACATTTTTCAAGCAGCGAGCCGACTCCGCTTCCCGAGGTAACGGCGGACATGATATTGATAGAAAAACGCATGCGACGCATGACTCTGTTCTATAAAGGGAAAGCTCTGAAGAGATACCACATCTCACTCGGCAGCGAACCGGTTGGGAAAAAAACCACCGAGGGCGATGGCAGAACACCGGAAGGAGTCTATATCGTTGACAGCCGCAAAGCCGACAGTAAATACCATCGAGCTCTCCACATCTCCTATCCCGATGAGGGAGACAAACGGCAGGCGGCCGCGCGGGGCGTTTCCCCCGGAAGTGACATCATGATTCATGGCATCATGGACAGAAAGGGGAAATTTCTGAAAGACTGGACGCTGGGCTGCATTGCCGTTACCAACAGGGAGATCGACGAAATCTGGCGATTAACACCGAACGGCACCCCGATAGAAATAGTCCCTTAATGAAATACCTATTCCGTCTGACTTTTTTTCCTGAAAAAAAGCCGGCCGGAACCGATGGGACTGCCTTTACTCGTCTTTCAGCACCCCCCTGTCACTCGGCGGCCTGAAACAATCCGGAGCCGCTGATCCCCCAATCCCCAGAAACATGCGAAGGCTATCCATGAATTCTTTATCTTCGGCCAAATTACCGCTTTTTTTGGTATCACTTCCCTTAGGCACAGGTGCTTCAATAGAAAAAACCGAAAACCCCTTCAGACCGGAACCTTCCTTAGAAAATTTTTTATCAGACTTGTCGCGATCGGTTGGGCAATGGAAGTTTTCCAAACCCTTTCCCCGGATATCACCGGCGGATGAGGTCGAAATGAAAAAAAACAGAATGAATAACGACAAAATCAGTTTTCCCATAATTAACCGACTGTCCTCTGAATCCATACTTGTAAGCGGTTCCGTATTATTGCTTTTAGCCGGAAAATCCGATATTGCGCTTTTTCACAGCATGCGCTTGATACGGTATATTCACATAATCTAAATATTACCACAAAATAGAGAGGCGATTTTACGTGAAATATTGAGATCTGCTGTCTGAAGGGAATTTATTGAGAAAATGGAATACCTACGGGTGACTGTATTGCGAGAACGTTTTTATCCGTCAAGGGAGGGTTTCCATAAAGCCGGTTTGCCGTTTTGTACGGAAACCGGCTTTATGGGTTCCTGTCAAATGTAATTTATCTGTTTATTGCCTAAGACACTACATGCTGTTGCAGGGGTAAAAAGACAATTATGGGGAAGGGGTTGTCTTTTGCACCGGCATGCCGTACAGGCCGGCTCTCACATATCTCGAGCCTGTAAAGGCGGGCTTTACTTTTTCTGCAAAACAATCCGGAACCGGTGAAACAATATCCGATCCGGTCTACTTACGGCCGTTGCAGACTGTTCGCCCGCTCTTGATCAGGGTTTCGGGTCCTGTGCATGCTGATCGGTTGCACCGGGCATCGCATCAAGCTTTGTTACATTGTTTCCCTGAACCTTTACCTTGTCGCCGACTTTGAGATTTGCGACATCATTCAGCGACACGGTAACTTCCCTGCTCTCGCCATTTGACGACTTCAATGTCACCTTTTGATTGTCGATCTGCGCAACAATGGCATCTTCACCAACTATGCCTTGTGCATCCTGAGCGGCAGGTACGGTGTTATCCGACCACGAAAGTGCCGTAATGCCGAACAGACACGCGAAAAGAACAATTACCTTTACAAAATTACGAATTTTCATCTTCTACCTCCAATAATTTTTTTCCTTCTTTTAAAGGTATTTCCGCCTCAAAAACAGACGCTAATACCATGCGCAGACACGCGCACTTCTAAATTCAGCTGTTCCGCGCCCCCTGGCGAATGAAGACTATACAAAAATGCATAGCACCCCTCCCAAGGTTAAAAATTTATAACATAAATAACAAAGTGACAATCAACCGAACGGTTATTTATTTTGAGGATAAAGAGGGTACTACTATTGGTAAGCAATTGGTCTGAACATAGGACAAGATTGTAAAGATAGACAGGGGGACAGAGCAGGGATCATGCGTTCTCTGAAATTCTCAATTTCATCGCCATCGGAACCAGTTGTGAACGTCGCGAAACATTCAATTTCCTGAAAACTCGGCTGATATGTGTCTTGACCGTCTGCTCGCTGATGAACAGCTTGGATGCAATTTCCCTGTTTGTCATCCCCCGAGAGATGAGAATAACGATTTCACGTTCTTTTTTGCTTAATCCTTCATTCATGTTCTGCCCATTGACTGTTTCAGCATGCTGGACCAGCGCCTTGACCTTACTGTTGTCAATCCAGATCTGCCCCTCACTGATAGCCTGGATTGCTTTCTTAAAAAGACACAGATCAGTTCTGGTTGAAAGAATTCCGTCTATTTTGTATGAGAGGAGAAGAGAAGATATCTCATCTTCTCCAAGACCGTAATCGACAAGTATGATCTTTGTTCCATTATGTGGAATCGGAATGTTCCGCCGTAAGGTATGACAGTCAGCAATGATAAAATCGGGGATAAAAGTTTCGGCGTCCCGGATATCGGCGATGGTGAGAATTTCAAATTCCTGCACTTCAGCCGAGAGCTGCTTTTTAAGGGCCGTCCCCAGAAGCAGACTGCCCAGATTGATAAGCATTTTCATTCATGCCCCCATATCAACTTTTCCGGTTAACTTTTAGGCCATGCAAACTGCTTATATATCATCCGGTCTGTGGCTGACTTTAAAATAACAGATTACAAATTAATTGTACATAATACTCTGAAATATAATTTCATGTCATTTCTTCAGTTAATACACTTAGGAGTGCAGTTCCGCTTCGCATCTAAAGTGAATGCGCCGCTTCAGCCGCTACAGATCATGCAGTCGCGTCAATTATTATTGTCTTTACCCCGGTGTGTGATATACTGCGAAAAATTTTCAGGAGGTCACAATGGGTGAAATATCGGAAATTAATCTGTCGGCATTCGGTTCGCAACTTTCATCTTCCGCCATCGCCGTCTTCAAGTCGCTGTTCGAAAACGCCCTGAATATAATCATTGAGGAAGGTCCCCGGAATTCCTACGAGAAACCGCTCGCCGATTTGATGAGTGAGTGCGGCCTCGGCGAAATGGAGGCAGTGGCCAACGCTATCAGGGAAATCATTCAGCGCAGGATTGAATATAAAAAAGGTGAATACCAGATATTTTTTGCCTTTTTCGCAAATATTTACATCGAAAACGGATTCATAATATACAGCCTTCCCGGGGAAATTGAAGAGGCTATGGCGCAAGCCCGCATTCAGGACCTCAGTTGAAATCTGACAACCCCGCTTGCCAGCAGTAATTATCGGAAACCCGCTCCACAATCATAAAAGGCTGAATAAAATGAATATTCTTCTCCTGCGTCCTAATCCGGGAAACGAACAGTTCGGCCTCGGGCCTTTTTTTCGCGTTGAGCCGCTCGGTCTTGAATATGTGGCGGCTGCCCTTATTTCAAGGGGTCATGGCGTCACAATTGCAGACCTCCGCTTCCGGCCCGGGGCAACAGCCTGGGTGCGGCGCACCCGCCCCCGCATTGTGGGTATCTCCTGTCTCCATGCATTGGAGTACGACCGCGTTGTGGAAACGGCCCGTGAGGTCCGGCGAGCGGCACCCGATGCGTTTATACTGGTAGGAGGTCACGCGGCAATGGCCTACTCCGCCCCACTGGAGCAGGACTGCATAGATGCGATATCACTCGATGACGGGGAAGAGATCGTACCTGCTCTTGCGGAAGCTCTCGAAAAAGGAATTCCGGTATCCGAGGTTCCGGCCCTGAAACTCAGGACCATGGAGGGTTGGATTGCAACGCAGCCACTCCCGCAAAGAACCAGTCTCGATCTGGTACCTCTCCCGGCCCGGAAACTCGTTGACCGGCACCGGTCCGGTTACCATTGTCTTCTTTTCAAACCGGTCTGGCTGATCGAAACGGCCCGCGGCTGCCCCTTCCGCTGTTCTTTCTGTTCAGTCTGGCAGCTGTACGACCGCACGTGCCGCGAACGGAGCATCGGAGCCGTTGTGGAGGACTTCGCAACGACGGGTGATTCGATTTTCGTGGCTGACGACCTTTTCTGGAACAACCCGTCCCGTAGCTTCGAACTTGCTGCCGCCCTGAAAAAACGTGGTATCCACAAACGCTGGATCCTGGTACAGAGCAGGACTGACATGATCTCTAGGAACGCGGACCTGCTTGAAGCCTGGCGTCCCCTGGCAAAGGATTTTGACATTTTCCTCGGATTCGAGTTCGCCAGCGACCGTGCGTTGACCGGTATTTCCAAAGACGCGGGCGTGCGGGAAAGCCTTGACGCAGTCGCTATTGCCCGCTCCCACCGCTATGGCATAAACGGCAACTTCCTGATCGATCCGGACTGGACTGAAGACGAATTCCGTGAATTGTGGGACTTTGTTGCAAGCCATGGGTTACAGCGCTCCGGCTTCACTCTCCTGACGCCCCTGCCGGGAACCGATTCTTACAAGGAAATCGGTCATCGTGCGGCAGGACATCCCTGGTCCGACTTCGATATGCACCACCTTCTCTGGGAGCCTCGACTCGGCGCCGAACGTTTCTGCGAATTGTACGCGGAAACCTGGCGACGTTCAATTCTCAACACCTCGGGTGATAAAAAAATGTCCGACTGGCTTCGTCAAGTCCAGCCCCTGCAGATTCCATACATAATCAGGGTACTGCGCCGGACCCAGGCTATGATGAATCCCCAGACCTACCTGCGGGAATATCTGGCGACGCATCCTGGCTCCACACCGAAGCACATTTGCAACGGGCGGCGGGCATGAGCAGAATATCTCCGCCCCACAGGCTGCTTCTGGTATATCCGGCAACCCACAAACTGGGTTGGGCCCGCTATTTTCAGCTTCCCTCCTTGTCCCTGAAGCAGGTTGCAGCTGCAACCCCCTTATCCTGGGAAGTGGTACTTGCCGATGAGGTCCATGGCGAGGTCCCTTTTGACGGAGATTTTTCCCTGGTGGGCATTACGGCCATGACCCACCAGGCAGTTCGGGCCTATGAAATCGCCGACGAATTCCGGAGGCGTCGGGTACCGGTGGTCCTGGGAGGCATCCATCCGACCGTCCTACCTGAAGAGGCCGGTGCCCACGCAGATGCCGTGGTAATTGGCGAAGCGGAGCCCATCTGGGAGACTCTTCTGGCTGATTTCCTGGCTGGAAATATGAAGCCGGTTTACCGTGCCCCGTTGCCGGGCAGCGACCGACTGGCCTTACCATGGCCAGGAAGGAATATTTTCGCGGGAAAACGCTATCTCACCACCCAGACCCTGCAGGCCAGCCGTGGCTGCCCTTATGACTGCCCGTTCTGCATCGTCACCCCTTATTTTGGAAATACCTTCCGCTACCGTGAGCCCGAAGATATCCTGGCAGAGCTGAGCTCATTCAAAAGAAAGCTTACCGTTTTCCTGGACGACAACCTGCTTGGCGACCCGCATAGGGCAAAACCAATCCTCGCGGGGATGAAGGAGCTTGGACTCCGTTGGGGCGGACAATCAAACCTCCGTTTCGCCGAAGACCCCGAGTTGGTCAGGCTTGTTGCCGATTCCGGTTGCATAGGCATCTTCGTCGGCATAGAATCCGTATCCGGACTCCACTCAAAACATCCAAAGACAGGGGCAGGCAAAACTCCCGCCGATCTCATCAAACGGGTCCGTGACGCGGGAATAGTTCTTGAAACTTCGTTTATATTCGGTTTCGATGACCACGACGAAAGCATCTTCGAGAAAACGGTACGATTCCTGGAGGAATGTGCCCCGAGCCTGCCTACCTTTAACCTCCTTACCCCCTACCCCGGCACCGCACTATTTAACAGATTCGAACAGGAGGGTCGGCTCCTCCACAAGGACTGGCAGCGCTACAATCACTCCGAGGTGGTGTTCAGGCCTAAAAATATGACTCCGGAACGTCTCTACCGGGGTTGGCTCGAAGCAAGGAAAGAGGCATACACATGGCCGGCCATCTTTTCGAGGGTCATGAAAAATCCCAAAGGGCGCTTTACAAACCTCGCCTACAATATCCTGCGTAAGGGGCCGAACGATCTTCTTGCAAAGGAGAAAATCCCTGAAAGCTCCGATATCCGTAAAGATTGCCTTAGACAGTTGGAAGAAAAAGATGGTGAAGCAACAGGCAACCCGACTTTTGACGTAATATCTCGGCAGTGATACACTTAGCGGAGTTTCAACTGGAGGAAATACAATGCGAATCATTATTGCAACCGTAATCATGGCAGTTTTTCTTGCCGCGCCGGGCTGGGCCGATAATAGCCTGAAGGAAAGCGGCAAGGAAATCGGTCAGGGATTCGAAAAAATGGGCAAGGAAACCGGTCAGGCTTTCAAGGAAGGTGGCAAGGAAGTCGGCCGCGGTTTCAAAAAGATGGGAACGGATACAGGCCACGCGGCAAAGAATACAGGCAGGTCTGCCGGGGAATGGTTCAGGGATGTGGGTACCAGAACCGGTGATGCATTCAGACAGATGGGACGGGACATAAAAAGCTTCTTCAAAGGGGAATGATTCTGCGTATTGCAAAAATATCGATCCCCATCCCGATCAACCGGCAATCCGCGCTCAGACATTTTTGCTGGAATTCACTCTGGAATGCCCAAAACGAGATTCAGCCCTTCTGTCCCGATATGGCCTCATTATAGTGAAGAATCGCAATGAAATTGCCAGATCAGCCGTTTCTTGCCTTCAGCCATTGCAGAACGGCGTTGATATCTTCCTGGCCATGGTATGCGTCCGGAGCTCCCACCTTCACTATTCCTTCGGAAGCGGCTGCGCCGAAAAACTGCCTCGCCAACTCGAATCCCGGCACATGAAGCCGTTTTATCATCATCAGGACTGCTGCATTCGGATAATTCCCTTCAGCCATGAAAGAAAGCAGTCGCATTAACCCATCCGCTCCGAGGAACGCATCAAGAGATTTATTTTCGATGACGCCTTCCGGTTTGATCTTGAGACCCGAAACGTCGAGGTCGTATTCACACCCCTTCTTTTTCAAATTCAATTTTTTTAAGGGACTTGCCGAAATCCCATGAACGAGCCTGACATTGATGTGCCTGATCACTCCTTCACCATCTTTGATGGTGTACCATTCGACCACGCCTTCACCGGGGGAATTGATTTTGCCCCCGCATGTGTCGCAAAACCAGTAAGTATCCATATCCATGCCTCATTTCATTCTTCACGATATGTATCTCCCTTATGGAATTATATCACTAATTAAAGAGATATTTACCACTAGTCCTGCAACAAACTCAAGTCCACTGAGGTCAGATGAAATATGTTATTTTCGCTTCAACGGCGGTCCCCATAACCACCGTGACCCCCATGACGTCCCTCGTCATGCCAACCGCCACCGTGGTGTCCACCTCCATATCGTCCGCCGTCATCCCACCAGAAAGGCCAGACGCATCCGGACAAGGTAATTGATGTCACCAGAAGAATAACCATACGAATTATAAATGATTTTTTCACTTCATCTCTCCTCTGCAGAATACCTTATGCAATTCCTGTATTCATGTATTTTCCATCTCTAGCCTGCGTTGAATTCCTGCTTTCTGATAGTAAGACGATCGGTTTTTATTACAAGTTACAAAATAATCCTGCGAACAACTTGATCGGAAAAGATCAATCCGGTATTTGTGGCAATTTATAAAAGCGGTAAAATTATGCGATCGAAGGCAAATTCAAGTGATAAACTCAATATTAATCCTCAACTCAAAATCCGCGGGAGGCTATGAAAACAAGAAAGTTTAATACAATTTGTCTTTATCTTTTAATTGGCTTGACCTCTGCCGGGATTCCGTTGATCAGTCATGGAAAAGATACTCAGAACAGTTGTCTGGACTGCCATGGGAATGCCCGGAAAATGAAGGAATCAGGCTACCCTCATTTTTTCTTTACGCAGCAGGAGGTGGAGCGCCAATCCGGAATGACTGCAACCTGCGCTGATTGTCATTCGGGAAACCCGGCAAGTAACGAAAAAGCTGAAGCCCATTTGGGTATGGGCCGTCTGCTGCTGGTCAGAAAAAAAGGGCTGAGGGCGGTGAGCGCCGAAAGGAAACTGCCCCTGGAAACTGCAGGAAACCCCGTGCAGCGGCTGAGATACATGGTGGAAAAGGACGGCAGGACTGTTGCGGATCCTTCCGTCAAGACGATCCTTTACCAGGACAAAAGGATTGACACATTGTCACAGGATTTCGCATTCATTGCAAAGACCTGCGGCAAATGTCACTCCCGTGAATTTGCGGAGTACCGCACCAGCAATATGGCGCGAAACGCCAAACAGAGCAGATACAAAAGCTGGACTGACAAGGAGCACGGCCCGCATAACTGCGGGGTGTGGTTCGGAGGCAATTACACTGCGATTGCAGCAAACACTGCTGTGCCTTTTTCACCGGAGACCGCTGCCCTGAACCAACGTGCATGCAACATGTGCCATGTGGGATGCCTCGATTGCCACTATGACCCCCAGGCAAATGACCGCGGAAATATGAAACTGGGTATGCACACCTTCAACAGGACTCCGAAACCCGAAAGCTGCTACGGAGGCGGACGGGGGCAACTTTGCCATGCCGGGCCGGAAGACAGACGGCGAGGGTCTGGTTATTTCGGTGGTCCCTTCTCCCATCCTGAAGGAATGGAACGTGACGTGCACCTCGGAGCAAATGTCGGCTGTCTTGACTGTCACGACAACACAAGGGACAATAAAACCCTTGGCCACGCCACAGTGAAACGACAGGCCACCTGCGATAAATGCCATGCCGGGGTTGTTAAAAGTCACGCAGTTTCTTTACACCGGAATTTAACTTGCGAATCCTGCCACATTCAAAATGTGGCAGGATATCAGGCCACTTTCTGGGGGCCAGGAAAACTCGCGGGCACGGAAACACCCTTCTACAAATACAACGGGTACTATGGAATCATGAAAGACCCCATCCTCGTCAGGGATCAGCATGGCCGCTGGATACCGGTAAAACCGTTCCCCATGGCGGTCCTAAACCAGAAGGAAGCGGATTTCAAGCCGGGTCTTTACTGGCGCTATCCGGCAAAACTTCCCGACCTTGAGCGGACAGACGATGCATGGGGTTATGTCGGGTTGTTCGGCGGACTGCCGGAAGACAATAATGCGCTGCTGTGGATTCAGATGGACAAGATGTCGCACAAATACGGCAAGAGCCGCACATGCGAATCGTGTCATGCTTCAGCGACAGGGGAACAGCGACAGGAAATAAGTTGGGAGTTCAGCGATGCCGGGGCTTTCCCCTTCACGGGCAGACATACGGTAATTGCCGACAAGAACGGGTTATTCATCAAGGATATGAAGGCCGATGGGATGATTGAAATAAACAAAGGGTATAGACTTTCCAGTCTGGCTCCCTGGGTTTATCTGAAAGATAAATGGTGCATTAAAGGCAACTTCGCCCTGCCCGAAATCAAGGACCGGGAAAAGTATTTAATATTGCGTGATGACCCGGAAACGGCGTTGAAGAATCGTGTCGTTCATGGGCGATGATTGGTAAATGCGGCGACAGCAGGGAAGGGTCTAAATGAGCATAGGAAATCCCGGCACATATCAGCTATCAGGCCACATGACCGGGAATTTCCATGCAGTTTTCTTACATACGGCTCAACTGAACAATTTTCTCAGCAGACCGCGTAACCAGCCCTCCTTGGGTTTCCCTGCGGACTGAAAATTCTCCCTGACAGATTTAATGAATTCCGCCAGTTCTGTTTGATTCTGTACTTTACTGAGTTCTTTTGCCATTGTAACTACCTCCTCCATGTACTTGTGCTGAGTTTGCAACTTTTCATCACATTCTTCCATAATTTCATAACAGTAAATCAGGTTTTGCGGGTTTAAGCAAAAAAAAAGCATACTCAATCCAACTCAATGAGCGCAGCCTAAAATAAACCGGAAACGACGGCAAGTCAAGTGTTTATGAAAAAGATACCTGGCTTGAAAAAAATTTAATCTATAGCCTGTCCGACAGGAGCATTCCACCTACTCCTATATTGTCCCTGTCGAGCTCGTTAATGAGAACAACAAACTTGTCCTCCGGTATCCCGGTGATTTCACTTGCTCCCCGGGTAAGATTCTTCACCAGTTGCGCCTTCTTCTCTCTTGGAATCGTCGCAATATCAATTGTTATCACCGGCATTGTTTTTCCTCCTTATTTGTTATTAATCCAAAGCCGCAATAATACACCTGTTAAAAATGAAGTAAAAGAATAAACGTCAGGAGGTTAGGCTGCAGGATCACCTTTCTTTGAATTGAATAGAGGAGTCCGGAAACGGGTTGTAACTGATGGAAATTCAGACACGTGCCGGGACAGATCAAAATTACGACACACAGAGAAAATCCTCCCCCTCCTTAAACCCCGCGTGGGCGGCCCATTTCCTCATCTCTTCCCTGGCACCCCGTGTTCCCACCGTCGCGAGCACTTTCATCCCGTTTCCCGCTGTTACCCCATCATGCGAAACTACCAGCGCTCCATGCAGTGAACGACCGATCTTGCGTGGATCAATATCCGCCCAACAGGCCACCCCGATACCCACTTTTCCCAGTGCCCGCGACCACGCTCTTCCTTCGCGTCCAGCCCCTGCCAGAACCACTTCTTTTGCGTTTTTGAGAAAACCATTCTTCAGATGATGCACCTTGCAGGCTCGAAATGCCTCGAAAGTATATTGACAAAGGGAGCGGGTGGCGCGCTCCGGACGCTCCCTCCAGAAGAATAACCGGTTGGTCAGCCGGGCAAAGCGCGTCCCGGCAGAGGCAAGACGAAGCCAGAGATCGTAATCTTCAGCCCATCCTGGATCGAGGTATCCTCCAATGGTAAGGACGGTATCCTTGCGGAACATAACGCTCGGATGAACAAATGGTGATTCTACATACAGATCTCGCAAAATCGCTTCGTGGGTAACAAGACCGTTCTGCCATTTTTCGTAATTCAACATTCCCGACCTCAGCAGGTGGCGGGGGAAATGGCGGAAAGAGCAGGCAACAAGCCCCACATCGGGATTGGCGTCAAGGAAGGCGGTTTGAATCTCCAAACGTGCGGGGTGGGAAATATCATCAGCATCCATGCGTGCGACCAACGGGGCACTACATGCGTCAAGACCCGCATTCAACGCCGCGACCAGACCTCTCTTTTCCGGACGAAGAACGCGGACGCGCTGATCGCGAACCGAGAAATGTTCAAGTATAGCGCTAGTCCCGTCCGTAGAGCAGTCATCCACGGCAACAAGCTCCCATGACTGCATTGTTTGTCTGAAAATGGAATCGAGCGCCTGGGGAAGGAATTTTTCTTCATTGCGGACTGGAAGGAGTATGGAAACTGAGGGTTTTCTCATGCTATCAACACCGCATACCAGAAGGCCTTCCGGACATTTGGCGCCGCGGAAGGCCTTGCTGATCTGATTATTTATTCTATTTAAGATTTTTCTTTATTCTCTCGACTGCTTCGATTACATTGTCGCGATTGCCGAATGCTGAAAGCCGGAAATAGCCCTCCCCGCTCGGCCCGAAGCCACTGCCGGGCGTTCCGACAACATGACATTCGTTGAGGAGTTTGTCGAAGAAGTCCCAGGAACTCATGTTGTGGGGAGTTTTAAGCCATATATATGGAGCATTGACACCACCGAAAACAGTGACTCCGGCTTCTGCCAGCCCACCACGGATTATTCTGGCGTTCTCCATGTAATAGTCGATTATCTCTTTTACTTGGGACCAGCCCTCTTCAGAGTATACTGCCGCTGCAGCTTTCTGAACAGGATAGGAGACACCGTTGAACTTGGTGCTCTGGCGGCGGTTCCACAGCTTGTTGAGCTGGACCGGTTCACCTGCAGCGGTATGAGCCGTCAGGTCCTCGGGAACGACGGTAAGAGCACAGCGCACTCCGGTAAAACCGGCGGTTTTGGAAAAGGAACGGAATTCGATGGCGCACTTCTTTGCCCCTTCGATTTCGAAGATGGAGTGGGGAATGGAAGAGTCGGTAATGAATGCCTCGTATGCTGCATCAAAAAAAATGATCGCGTTATGTTTCAGTGCGTAGTCAACCCATCCCTTCAGCTGCTCCCTGGTTGCAACTGCCCCGGTAGGGTTATTGGGAAAACAGAGATAGATGATATCCACTTCCCGGTCGGGAAAGTCCGGGTTGAAACCATTAGCCTCGGTACACGGCATATACACCAGACCTTTGTAATATCCCTGCTCGTTCGCCTCTCCGGTACGGCCGATCATTACATTGGTATCGTTGTATACCGGATAGACCGGGTCGCCGATGGCCACCACGTTCTCCAGGGCGAAGATGTCGAGGATATTTGCGGTATCGCATTTCGATCCGTCGGAAATGAAAAGTTCGGAAGTCTTCAGGTCAACCCCAAGTGGTTTGTAAGCTTTTTCAATCAACGTGTTGATAAGGAATTCGTATCCCTGCTCGGGTCCGTAACCCTTGAAAGTCTCTTCCTTCGCCATTTCCTCGACCGCGTCATGGAAGGCCTTGAGAATCGCGGGAGGAAGAGGATTCGTGACGTCTCCGATTCCCAACCTGATAATCTTCGCCGCCGGATTAGCCTCGGCAAACGACTTGACACGTCGTCCGATTTCGGGGAAAAGATATCCCGCCTTCAATTTCAGGTAATGCTCGTTTACAAGTGCCATATTTTGTAAAACCCCCTTATATCAATAAATGAAATGCCGCTGGTGCGGCATTAATCCGGATATCGTATCAACAACCTGCCGGATGGCGGAGTAACTGATAAATCTTTCCCGTGTTACTTCAGGATTCCTCGCCGCCTCCCGGCATTTTTTGCAGTCTTATTTCAGACCGAGAACATCCTGCATGTCGTACAGCCCCGGTTTCTGTTTCACCACCCATTTGGCGGCGCGGGCCGCGCCGTGCGAGAACATGTCGCGGGTGTGTGCGCGGTGCGTGATTTCAATCCGCTCTCCCATACCGATGAAGTAGACGGTGTGATCACCTACAATATCGCCGCCGCGTATGGTCTGCATCCCGATCTCTTCCTTGGTCCGTTCGCCACAGATACCCTCGCGGTGATAATTGGCCACCTTGTCGTAGTCGCGACCCAGTGCCTCGGCCACCACCTGGCCCATACGTACGGCCGTGCCCGAAGGGCTGTCTTTTTTCAGCTTGTGGTGGGCCTCGACGATTTCCACGTCGAAATCGTCACCGAGAATCTTCGCCACATCCTTCAGAATTTTGAATACGACGTTGACACCAACCGACATATTTGGAGCCAGCATCACCGGAATGTTACGGGCAAGCTCCCGGGCCAGTGCCTTCTCTTCCGGAGTGAATCCAGTCGAGCCGATGACCATTGCCTTTCCGTTCAGACTACAGACTTCCAGGTTCTTCAGGGAGACTGTGGGTGCTGAAAAATCGATAAGGACATCGCACCCCTTGACCAGTTCGTTCAGATTGTCGGTTATGGCGATTCCGAGTGAACCGCAGCCTGCCGCCAAACCGGCGTCCATACCCAGGTAAGGATGCCCCGGCCTTTCCAGCCCTCCCGAGAGCTCAAGCTCGGGATCTTCCTTTACCGCCGTTATTACCCGGCCGCCCATACGTCCGGCCGCCCCGCTAACTGCAACTTTTATCATTTTAAACCTCGCAATTTCAGGCTAAAGGCCAAAGGTGAAGGGCAAAGGTAAATAAAAACCTTTTGCCATTCTCCTCAAGGTCTTCGCCGGGTTTATATCAGTCCGTATTCCTTCATGATACCGGCAAGCTTTGTTTTATTGGCTTCTGACATGGGTGCCAGGGGCAGACGCACCTCGTCGCTGCATTTTCCCATAAGACCGAGGGCGGTTTTCACCGGGGTCGGATTCGTCTCGATGAACATGGCATTATTGATCTTAAGAAGCTTCAGATGAAGTCTGCGTGCCTCTTCCATGTTGCCGGCCCAAAAGGAGTCGATCATCGCCGCAATCTCTTTCGGCATGATGTTGGCGGTTACCGAAATAACCCCGGCGCCGCCACAAGCCATCATGGGGAAAGTAATAAAGTCATCGCCGGACAGAACGTCAATCTTCTCTCCGCACAACGCCATTATTTCCGAGGCCTGCTGGAGAGAACCGGTTGCTTCCTTGACGGCCACGATATTGGGGATCTCGGCAAGCCTGGCCACCGTTTCGGGCAACATGTTGACGCTCGTGCGCCCGGGAACGTTATACAGCACCTGCGGGATCGCCACCGCTTCGGCTATGGCTTTGTAATGGAGGTAGAGACCTTCCTGGGTCGGCTTGTTGTAGTACGGGGTAACGAGAAGCACCCCGTCGGCGCCCGCTTTCCTCGCATGCTCGGAAATCTCGATGGCTTCCTTGGTGGAATTGGAACCGGTGCCGGCTATTACCGGTACCCGCTTATTTACCTGTTCAACCACGATCCCGATAACACGGTCGTGTTCGTCGTAGTCAAGAGTGGAAGACTCTCCGGTTGTCCCGCATGGCACAATCCCGTCGGTCCCGTTTTCGATCTGGAACTCCACCAGTTCCCTCAGCTTTTCTTCGTCAACCACTCCGTTGGCGAAGGGGGTTACGATGGCAACGATGCTCCCTCTGAACATGGCAGTATCCTTTCAATCTTTATCTTGATTTTCATTTAAGGCCAGGAACAGTCATTTCAGAGAAAAAGCGGAATGCTTTCCCCTCTGATCAGGTCGTCCCTGGTTTCCCGTTCCCGGATCACGAAAAAGGCATCTCCCTTGACCATGACCTCCGCCACTCTCGGACGGCTGTTATAGTTGCTGCTCATGGCAAATCCGTAAGCGCCCGCGGACATGAAGGCAATCAGATCACCTCTCCCGAACCGCGGCATTTCACGGTCCTTGGCCAGGAAATCGCCAGATTCGCATATTGGTCCGACTATATCCGCCACGATGGTCTCCTGCTGGTCCCTGCACACGGCCTTTACTCCATGGAAGGAGCCGTACAGGGAGGGACGGGCCAGATCATTCATGGCCGCATCTGCGATTACGAAGTTCTTTTCTTCACCTTGCTTGGTGTACAGACACTTGCCGACCAGTATCCCGGCGTTGCCGACGAGGTTCCTCCCGGGTTCGAAAATCAGGTGGAGCCCCAGGTCCCTGGTTTCCTCCACGATCGCCTTGCCATATTCCGCGGGAAGCGGCGGCGCTTCGTCATCGTAAGTAATTCCCAGGCCGCCCCCCAGGTCGAAATACTTGAGCTGTATGCCCGCTTCTTCGAGGCTGGCGATGAGTCGTTTCAGCTTCTTGACCGTGTCGACAAAGGGCGCTATCTTGGTCAACTGGCTGCCGATGTGGCAGTCGATGCCGACCACTTCCACGTTCGCCATTGCGGCCGCTCTCTTGTACTGCTCCAGCGAACGCTCGATATTTATGCCGAATTTCGCTTTCTTCAGCCCGGTAGTTATGTAAGGGTGGGTCTCAGGGTCCACATCAGGGTTTACCCTGATGGCGATCCCCGCCTTGACGCCGATATTTCCGGCTATCCCGTTGATCGTTTCCAGTTCTTCTTCCGATTCCACGTTGAACATGAGAATGCCGGACTTGAGCGCGTATTCTATCTCTTCATCTTTTTTGCCGACGCCTGAATATACTATCTTCTTCGGATCGATCCCCGCCTTGAGTGCCCGGAATAGCTCCCCGCCGGAAACGATGTCGACACCGCCGCCCAGATTGGCGAACATCTTCAATACCGCCATATTCGAATTGGCCTTCATGGAGTAGCAGATGGTATGCGGAACCTCGGCAAAGGCCTCGTCCATAGCCTTGAAATGGCGTTCCAGCGTAGCATGGGAATAAATATAGACCGGTGTTCCGACTTTGGCTGCGATATCCTTTACAGCCACGTCTTCGGCGTAGAGATCGTTCCCTTTATATTGAAAATGGTGCATTTAGAACCTCCGTGACTTGCCTGACAATAAAAATGGGAAAATATTTAAAGGTTCTTTTTTATCACATGGGCTGGAGAAAGTCAAAATTTAGCATTTGCATCATTCATGGTCCGGAACCCCGTTTTCGCAGGGCACACCTGTCTGGCAGAGGCCGCAGCCGGCCTCCGTGACGCCGTAAAGATCCATTGCCAAACCGCGCAATTCCCCGTATACGTATTCCCGGCATTTCTCCTTGTCGTGGCCCAGCCGCGAAATTGCTTTCACTGGACAGCGCCGGATACAGAGACCGCAGCTCCCATTACTAAAATAGAGGCAGTTGCTCCGCGGACCCGTGCATTTCCGGGGTGTCGGAGAGATCACCACGTCCGTAATGATACTGCCGCAGCGATGTGCAATCCCCTTGTCGGTGATGAATCCGTCGCTCAGGCTGAATGTGCCGAGGCCCGCCGCATAGGCGGCGTGGCGTTCCGACCAGGTTGAGGCCATTCCCACCCGGGGATCCATGACCGGCCGCCACATCCCCGACAGAAGAGGTGCAACAGCCTGGGCACCAGCAAATTTAAGCAGTTCGACAAGGTGAATGCGCAACTGCGTATTGAAGTGTTCGCCATGGGCGCGGGTAAAAGCCCATTCGCGAGAGGGCATTCGCTCCGCCTTACGGTTGCTTTCCCGTGTTTTTCCGGAAATTGGCAGTATCCAGCAAATCACGCTCTTAGCCTCGCCGATACCCGAACCGTAGGTGTTTTCCATGATTTCCGCGGGGGTCATGTGAAATTCGCCGATTATCTCTTTGAACTCGGAGAATAGAGAGTCATCTGCAGCGGCTATACCGATAAGCGGTTCGTTGAAATAGCATTGTTGCCCGTCAGGGAAACGGTTGTCCCGGCTTTCCAGCACAAAACGTCGGATTTCCTCGCGAATTACCTGTTCCATAATCAAAACCTCCGAATGATAAGAATACCACTTTCCGTAGTATCGGGAAAGCCCTGCCTGGCCTGTTTCCGTACAGTCGCCTGTGCTTATCGCTCTTTTCCGGATGAACCGGTTTGGAAACGTAGCCGGGCTGGGATTTTTCAAGTAGCCGGCCTTAGAACGGCATGCTAGCCTCGCCGAAATAGAGAGTCAGATATGGGAAGGGAATTTCTATGCCCTGCTTGTTGAAGAAAAGCTCAGCCCGGCGCAGGAATTTGCAGTCAATCAACCACTGCCGGATGGGCTTTGTTCTGTTCCTGCCTTTGATTACGACGGCAGAATCTCCGGGCTTGTCCACGCGGAAAATCTCTGGAGTGCGGACAAATGAACCTGAATTGATGGGGCTTTACAAAACTGAAGGAACATGTGGCCATGCCTGGCGGCCAAGGATTAATCTCAACTTGCGGCAAAAACGGGCAATATCAGGATTCCATCCGGATGTTTCGGACACTGAACACTGAGTTACCGAGGCAATGGTTATTCGACATCCAGCTGCAATTCTCCGGACACTCTGCCGGAGGAGCTGCTTTCAACAAGTTCTCCGTCAATCTTTGCCAGAGCCCTGATGATGTAACGGTATTTCATCCCGAACAGCACAGTTTTGTCTTCGTATCTGTTTCCCTGAACAGGCACGGGATTGATTGGATTTAGAGGCATTCTCTCCGCTGATTCGCTGCGGTAGATATTGTATCCGACCAGGACGCCCGTTGTCGGAGGAGGCGTAGTCCACTGGAGGATTATGCCCGTCTCCGTGGAGGTCGCATGCAGCACCGGGGCCGCCGGGGGAAGGAGGAATTTTCTCCGGACCTTGTTAGAATCCCTGCTCATGGTGCCGTCCGCCTGAAGGGAAACCACCTTGTACTGATAGGTCTTCCCTATCACCAGATCATCGTCGTAAAGACAATACATGTTTGCGAAGCGCATGGCATTCCCCGGATATTCCATATCCACCAACCGGAACAGACGGTAAGCTCCGGTACATGCCTCACAATCCACGTCCGGCGGCAGCACTTCCCGTTTCAGAACCTGAAACCCGGCGAGATTTTTAAGCGGTCCGCCGGCGTCGTTTCTTGTCGGCGGAGTCAGGCAGACGATGAACCGGCTCCCTACCTGGCGCACATCCAGATCAGTAACCGGCGACGGTGCCAGCGCCTCCGGCGGAACCAGCGGACCCTTTTTGCCGCATGCCGCAAGAAAAAAGAAGGCGATCATACAAAAAAGCAACTTGTTCATCAACTCTCCAAGCTTGCAGTTCAAGGTTCAAAGTTCAAGGATTTGATTATAGATTAGAGTTCCGGGCTTGAAATTCAAAATTCAAAATTCAAAATTTATTCTTCCCCGCCCTGGCCCTCTTTATTTCCGCCCGGACCCTTTCCGCGGCTGTCCCGCCGGTCGCACTGCGCGCATTGACACTGGCCTCAAGGGTAATTGCTTCGAAGATATCGGCTTCTATCCTGTCGGAAAAGCTTTTCCATGTTTCCAGCGACAATTCCGGCAGGTCTTTGCGGTTTTCCACACAATAACGCACTGCCCTTCCCCACAACCTCGTGCGCGTCGCGGAATGGCAACCCCTTGCGCACCAGGTAATCGGCCACATCGGTTGCAGTGGAAAACCCGCGGGCTGCCGCATTGCGCATGTTATCCGCTTTCACCTTCATCTCCCGGATCATGTCGGCGAATATCTTGAGACTTCCCTTTACAGTGTCGATCGTATCGAAAAGGGGCTCCTTGTCTTCCTGCATGTCCTTGTTATAGGCAAGTGGAAGGGATTTCATGACCGTCAACAGAGCCATAAGGTTGCCGTAAACCCTGCCGGTCTTTCCCCGGACCAGCTCCGGAACATCGGGATTTTTCTTCTGCGGCATGATCGAAGAGCCTGTGCAGAACGAATCAGACAGATCAATGAAACTGAACTCGCTGCTGGACCAGAGGATGAGTTCCTCGGAAAAGCGCGACAGGTGCATCATCAGGATGGAGGACGCGGAGATGAATTCAAGGGAAAAATCCCGATCCGAAACGGAATCCAGGGAATTCCTGGTAACTTCCGGAAAACCGAGCTGTTCGGCCACGTACTCGCGATCAATGGGGAAAGTCGTCCCGGCGAGAGCGCCCGCCCCCAGCGGGAGGGCGTTGAGACGCTTCAGGCAGTCCGCCATGCGTCCTTTGTCGCGGCTGAACATCTCAACGTATGCCATCATGTGATGGGAAAAGAGGATGGGCTGTGCCACCTGCAGATGGGTATAGCCGGGCATGATCACGTCCAGGTTGTGCTCCGCCTGAAAGAGCAGGGAATCAATGAGTCTGTCAAGATAAGCGTTGACATCAGCGATCTCGTCGCGCAGGTAAAGACGAATGTCGAGAGCAACCTGGTCGTTTCTCGATCGTCCGGTGTGGAGGCGTTTTCCCGCTTCGCCGATGGCTTCGGACAGGCGAGCCTCTACGTTCATATGGATATCTTCCAGCGACACGGAAAAATCGAAGTCTCCGGCTTCAATCCTGTCCAGGATTTCCTGCAGGCCACCGACAATGGATTCGGCATCCGCAGCGGTGATGATACCCTGCCTGCCGAGCATCCGGGCATGGGCGATGGAGCCCCTGATATCCTGCCGGTAGAGCCTCTTGTCGAAGTCGATGGAGGCGGTGAATTCCTCGACGAATTTGTCGGTGGGCTGGGTGAATCGCCCGCCCCACAGTTTATCCTTGGACATGTAAATCTCCTGCGTTCGTTTCAGGTGTTAAGGCGGAAGGCTGAAGGTACCCCCCCTCACCCATCACTATACGTCACCTTCTCCCTGATGGAGAGGGGAAAATATCATCCCTTCCCCATTAGATGGAAGGTGCCTCAGCTTGCATGCCACAGCGCGCAAGCGCAGAAGCAAAGGGATGGATGAGAGGGACTGAACCTTCAGCCTTCAGCCTATCAACCTGTATTTTTTATTTCTTTTTTCCAGCCTGCATCATGGACCGGATGCGCAAACGCAGCGCGTTGAGCCTGATGAAACCTTCAGCGTCCTGCTGGTTGTATACCTCATCCGCCTCGAAGGTGGCGAAATCCGGGTTGAACAGGGAATCGGTATCGGACTTTCGGCCCACGGTGCGGCACAGTCCCTTGTAAAGTTTCACCCTGGCTATGCCGTTAACGGTTTTCTGCGATTCGTCAATCATGGTCTGGAGCATCTCCCGCTCCGGGGAGAACCAGTAACCGTATAAACCATTTCCGCATAACGGGGATGAGGCAATCACGGATACGCATGACCTCCCGGTCCATGGTGATCTGCTCCACCGCCATATGGGCCTCTCTGAGAATGGTGCCCCCGGGTGTCTCATAGACGCCGCGTGATTTCATGCCCACGTGAGCGGTTCTCCATCAGGTCCACACGGCCGATACCATGCTCGCCGCCGAGGATAGTTCAGGTGGGCCAGCAGCTGGGCCGGTGTCATCTTTTCGCCGTCCACCGCCACGGCATTACCGTTTTTAAATTCGATCTCCACGTACTGCGGCTTATTGGGGGCCTTTTCCGGCGCCTTGGTCAGCACGTACATTTCTTCAGGCGCCTCTGCCCACGTATCCTCGAGAATCCCTCCTTCGAAGGAAATGTGCAGGAGGTTCCGGTCGGAAGACCAGGGGCGCTTCTTGGTTACGGGAACCGGGATGCCGTTCTTCTTTGCATACTCGATCAGCGCCTGGCGGCTGTTCAGGTCCCATGTCGCGCCAGGGGGCAATGACCGTGATGGCCGGGTTGAAATGATAGTAGGCCAGTTCGAATCGGACCTGATCGTTCCCCTTTCCGGTGGAACCGTGGGACACCGCGTCAGCCTTCTCCT
The DNA here is from genome assembly GCA_963815135.1 of uncultured delta proteobacterium. Taxonomy (GTDB): domain Bacteria; phylum Desulfobacterota; class Desulfuromonadia; order Geobacterales; family Geobacteraceae; genus CAIWTU01. The sequence goes on along the minus strand of CAWFFO010000007.1, from coordinate 32,246 downwards.
TGGTCGGCGATTTCCATCTGGCGCTTGGCGATGAGCGGCCGTGGCGATGGAGGTACCCGAGCAGGTAATGGCCCTTCGTAAATGGCATTGGCACGGAACATGGGAAACACGAAATCCTTGACGAACTCTTCCCTCAGATCGTCGATGTAAACCTTGTCCGCGCCGGTGGCCAATGGCCTTGTCGCGACCGGAGTCAAGCTCGTCCCCCTGCCCCAGATCGGCGGAGAAGGTCGACAACCTTGCAGCCGTACTCGTTTTTCAGCCACTTGAGGATGATGGAGGTATCGAGCCCGCCCGAATAGGCGAGTACTATTTTTTTTCACTTTTTTTTGGCCATGCTTTCTCCTTTATATAATAAATGTCGCTACGACAGTCTTACTCTTTTTAGTGATCGGCTCCATTCGATACAGCCCGGCCTTCGCCATGATCGCCTTCTGCACATGCAGCCGGTTTTCCGCCTCGTCCCAGACCTACGGAATGTGGACCTTCGATGACCCCGTCGGTAATCTCCTCGCCACGGTGGGCGGGCAGGCAGTGCATTACGATGCAGTCGGGTCTGGCCAGCTCTCAGTGTTTCAGCGTCAACTGGAAACCGGCAAAAGCCGCCTCCCTCGCTTTCTGCTCCGCTTCCTGGCCCATGCTGGCCCAGACATCGGTATTCAGGACATCCGCGTCCTTGACAGCTTCCGCGGGGTCATCGGTCAGTTTTATACGTGAAGTCGCACGGGAAAGCGCCCACGCCATGACTTTAGCGTCGGGACGGTATCCTTCCGGGCAGGCCAGCGTCAGATCGAATCCGAAAATCGCCGCGGCCTCGATCCAGGTATTGGCCATGTTGTTGCCGTCGCCTATCCAGGCAAATTTCAACCCCTCATATCCACCCTTGTGCTCGATCACCGTCATGAGATCCGCCATCACCTGGCAGGGATGAAAGAGATCGGTCAGACCGTTTATCACCGGAATCGTTGAGTAGCCGGCCAGCTCTTCGACGATCTCCTGCCCGTAAGTCCGTGATCATGATCCCGTCGCAGTAGCGGGCAAGAGTCCGGGCCGTGTCCTTGATCGGTTCTCCGCGTCCCATCTGCGAGGTGCCGGAAGAGATGAAAAGCGCCGTGCCCGCCAAGCTGGAAAGATACCGACCTCGAAGGAAACCCGGGTCCGGGTGGAGGATTTCTCGAAGATCATGGCCAAGCGTCTTGCCCTTCAGAAGGTGATGGTCGATCCCCTTCTTCTGTTTCTGCTTGAGATCTTTCGCCAGGGCGAAAAGGCCGTCGAGTTCTGTTTTGGTGAAGGCATTAAGCGCCAGAAAATCCTTTTTCATGATAATCTCCTCCGCAATACGGAATTCAAAATAATCAAACCCGGATATTCTCCAGGATACCCGCGAGTATCCCGATCATTTCATCGATCTCGGCTTTCCCGATAATCAGGGGAGGAACGAACCTCATCACCCGCTCCTGGGCGACATTGAGGAGAAGCCCCTTCGCCAATGCTTCCTTGACGATATCGCCTCCGGGGATGGAGAGCTCCATGCCGATCATCAGCCCGATGCCTCTTACATCCTTGACAAAGGAAAAGCGGGACTTCAGGGATTGAAGTCTTTCCGTCAGATAGCCTCCCATTTTCACGGCATTATCCAGGACGCCGTCCTCCAGCACAGCCCTGACGGCGGCGACACCGGCGGCCGTTACCAGCGGGTTTCCGCCGAAAGTGGAGCCGTGGGTGCCGGGACCGAAAGATTCCGCCAGTCTCTTCCCGCGCCAGCATGGTCCCGATGGGCGCACCGCCGGCAAGGGCCTTGGCGAGGGTCATGATGTCCGGAGCGATGTCGAAATGCTCATGGGCGAAAAGCTTGCCGGTCCGGCCGATCCCCACCTGCACTTCGTCGAAGATCAGGAGCAGGTTGTTTTCGTTCGCAGATCCGTCGTACTTCGGGCATATATTCCATTGACGGGACCACGATGCCGCCTTCACCCTGGATAGGCTCCAGCATTACCGCGCAGGTCGTCGGGGGTAACGGCCGCGCCAAGCGCAGCCAGCGTCATTGTAAGGCACATGCGTGAAGCCGTGGAGCAGCGGGTCGAAAAAGCGCTGCACCTTTTCCTGGCCGGTGGCGGAAACGGTGGCCATGGTCCGGCCGTGGAAGGAGTCGACGGCGGTGATGATCTCGTACCGTTCCGGCGCCGAATTTTTCGCGGCTGTACTTCCGGGCCAGCTTGATGGCGGCCTCATTGGCCTCTGCGCCGCTGTTGCAGAAAAAGGCGCGGTCGGCGAAGGAATGCCCGCAGAGGAGTTCGGCCAGTTCGATCTGCTGCGGTATATGGTAATAATTGGAACAATGGATAAGCTCACCGGCCTGTTTCTGCAGCGCGGCGACAACCTTCGGATGACAGTGCCCGAGATTGTTCACCGCCACTCCGGCGAGGAAGTCCAGATATTTCCTGCCGTCGGCGTCCCAAAGGTAGCAACCTTCCCCCTTTACCGGTACCAGGGGATACCTGCCGTAGGTCTTCATGATATATTTGTCGGCTTTTTCAATCCATTGATCGGAATTCATGTCAGTTCCTTTTATCATCAAACAATTGCAAGGGCGATTGCGCTACGAACGGATTTCCGTTCCTATCCCGACATCCGTGAATATTTCCAGCAGAATTGCGTGCTCCACCCTGCCATCGACGATATGGGCCTTTCCCACCCCGTCCCGGAGCGCTTCCGCGCAGCAGGTTACCTTCGGGATCATCCCGCCGGTAATGACACCGCTTTCGATCAGTTGCGGCACCTCTGGGAGGCCTATGCTGGAAAGCAGGTTCCCTTCCCGGTCCTTGACCCCGGGGACATCGGTAAGAAGAATGAGCTTTTCCGCCTTGAGGGCAGCAGCCACTTTTCCGGCCACCAGGTCGGCGTTAACGTTGTAGCTCTCTCCGCCGACACCCACACCCACCGGTGCGATTACCGGAATGAAGCGACCTTTTTCCAGGGTCTCGATAACCGAAGGATCGACCTTCATAATCTCTCCGACCAACCCGAGATCAACACTCTTGACCGATCCGTCATCGCCTTTTATTTCCTTCAGGAGCTTCCTGCAGAGCAGCAGGCCGCCGTCCTTCCCGGACAGGCCGACCGCCATTCCGCCATGGAGATTGATGTAGCCCACCACCTCCTTGTTCACCTGGCCGGTGAGGACCATTTCCACAACGCCCATGGTGGCGGCATCGGTAACTCGCATGCCCTGGACGAACTCGGACACGATACCGTAGCGCTTCAGGGTCTCGTTGATCTGGGGACCTCCGCCATGCACGATGACCGGGTTGATTCCGATGTATTTGAGAAGGATCACATCAAGGGCAAAAGACTTTTTCAGTGCCTCGTCGGCCATGGCATGGCCACCATACTTGATGACGATGGTCTTGCCGCTGAAGCGTCTGATGTAAGGCAGCGCCTCCATGAGGGTATTGGCTTTTTCGATCAGTTTCTGCATATGGTGCTCCTGATGAAGGGTTGCATAATGTTCAGGAATCGGTGCTCCGCTGGAATTGCCGCTAATATTTCAGGGCAGCTCAAAAACTATTGGCTAAGGTCAAAAGTAAAACCGGACAGAGCAAATAAAGCCCTGTAGCCTTCAGCCCGTTGTCCTTAACCGATCATCCCGTAAACCGCCTCCAGTGCTTCGTCCAGCTTGTCCGGCCTGCCGCCTCCGGCCTGGGCCAGTTCCGGCTTGCCGCCTCCGCTGCCACCGATAACTGGCGCAAGATTCTTGATGATATCGCCGGCCCTCAGCCTGGAAGAAAGGTCTTTGGTAACAGCCACCAGCAGATTGGCCTTCCCGTCCTTCTCGCAGCCGAGCACGATCACTCCGGAGCCGAGCCGGTCCTTCAGGGTGTCGGACAGTTCGCGCATCCCTTTCGGGTCGTCCATCTGGACCTTGACGGCCAGAACCTTGACCCCGCCGACCTCCCTGGCCGCGGCCGCAAGATCTGCCGACTTCACGGCATTCAGCTTGCCCTGAAGGGCTTCTATTTCCTTTTGCAGATCTTTCTGATGTTCCAGAATCCGCGACAGCTTGTCAACATTCTCTCCGCCTTCGGCCTTGACCAGCGCGGCAATCTTCTTCTGTTCGGCTTCCAGACGCCGGACGTAATGCAGCGCCCCGGCTCCGGTAAGGGCCTCGATTCTCCTCACCCCTGCCGCTATGCCGGACTCGGAAATTATCTTGAAGAAGCCTATGTCGCCTGCCGACCGGACATGGGTGCCGCCGCACAGCTCGGAGCTGATTTCTCCCACCTTGATCACCCTGACCCGGTCACCGTATTTCTCGTCAAACAGGGCCATTGCGCCGCTTTCCATGGCTTCTTTGGCATCCATTTCAAAGGAAAGCACTTCGGCATTTTCCATGATGCCATCATTTACAATGTCCTCCACCCGGATAAGTTCCTCCGGAGTCAAGGCGGAAAAATGGGTAAAGTCGAAGCGCAGCTTCTCTCTGGTAACCAGGGATCCGGCCTGTTTCACGTGCTCACCGACCACTTGCCGGAGGGCAGCATGCAGCAGGTGCGTTGCGGTGTGGTTGCGGGCAGTCGCCTTGCGTGACCCGGATTCCACTTTCAGATCAACAGCATCACCGACCTTCACGGTACCTTCCTCGATCAGGGCATGATGTACGATCATGTCGGAGACCGGCCTGGTAGCGCAAAGAACCTGAAGATGGGCGCTGCCGGTCGAAATGACTCCGGAATCGCCTTCCTGGCCGCCGGCCTCACCATAGAACGGTGTAACTTCCGTCAGTATTTCCACTTTTTCACCGGTATGGGCCTCAGCGACCTGGGTTCCACCTTTAAGCAGAGCTGTTATAACCGAATAGGCCCTGCTTTCGTCGTACCCCACAAACGCGGTGCGAACCCCTTTGCTGTGCAGGTTCTTGTAAATTGCCGCGACACCTTCCTCTCCGGAACCTTTCCAATGTTCACGAGCCTTTTCACGCTGTTTTTCCATGCAGGAGTTGAAGCCTTTCTCATCAATGGAGAGACCCTCCACCTCGACGATATCAGCAGTCAGATCCATGGGAAAACCGTAGGTATCGTACAGCTTGAACACCACCTCGCCCGGGACGACGGCAAGTCCTTCCTTCTTCAAGGCAGAAACTTCCTCGTTCAGTATCTTTAGGCCATTGTCCAGAGTCTCTGCAAACCGTTCCTCTTCCACTCTGACGACCTTCTTGATGTATTCCTCCCTCTGCAGAAGTTCCGGGTATGCTTCTCCCATTATGGCATTCACGGCGTCAATGGTCTTGTACAGGACCGGATCGGAAAAGCCGAGCATCTTGGCGTGCCGGGCTGCCCGGCGCATTATGCGCCTCAGTACGTAACCCCGCCCCTCGTTGCTGGGAAGTACCCCGTCACAGATGAGAAAATCGGTAGCCCTGGCATGGTCGGCGATCACACGCAGGGAAAAGTCATCACGATCATTCGCTCGGTATTTCTTGCCGGAAAGTTTCTCCAGGTGGTTGATAATCCCCTGCAGCAGGTCAGTATCGAAATTGGATTTCACTCCCTGCATAACCATGGCGACACGTTCGAGCCCCATGCCGGTATCGACGGAAGGCTTCGGCAGAGGGGTCATGACACCGTTCGCATCACGGTTGAACTGCATGAAGACGTTGTTCCAGATCTCCGTGTAGCGGTCGCAGTCGCAGCCGACCTCGCATCGGGGTTTGCCGCAGCCTACTTCGGGTCCGTTGTCCCAGAATATTTCCGTGCATGGCCCGCAGGGTCCGGTATCACCCATGGACCAGAAGTTGTCCTTTTCGCCGAAGCGGTATATGCGGTCCATCGGGATGCCTTCCTGCTCGTGCCAGATCGCTGCTGCTTCGTCGTCATCCTTGTAAACGCTTACATACAAACGGTTCTTGTCCAGCTTCAGCTCTTTGGTGAGGAACTCCCAGGCAAAAGCTATGGCCTCTTTCTTGAAATAGTCGCCGAAGGAAAAATTCCCCAGCATTTCGAAAAACGTATGGTGGCGGGCAGTCCTGCCGACCTGCCTCCAGGTCGTTGTGCTTGCCGCCGGCGCGAACGCATTTCTGGGAGCTGCAGGCTCCGTACTAATCGCGCTTTTCCATGCCCCAGGAATACGTCCTTGAACTGGTTCATACCGGCATTTGCGAAAAGCAGGGTCGGGTCATTCTGCGGAATGAGGCCGGAACTGGCGACAATGGTATGACCGCGCTGCTCGAAAAATTTGAGGAATTTTGCCCTGATTTCTTTGCCTGTCATCTGTTCTCCCGCAGGATTGATATAAAAACCGATCAAGGTTCAAAGTTTATAATAAACCTGAACCTGCCTGAACCTTGAACCTTGAATCTTGCTTTACCTTATTGCAGTTATTCGCTATCCAGGTCTGCGAAACGCCTGCAGAATGGCGGACAGTGAAAACCCGCGCCGCTGCAGATAGCTTATTACGCGTCTCTTCAGGCCGGTCAGTCCGCCTCCCTTGGCTCAAATGCCGCAAACTTTCGTGACACGAGGGCTTTGATGGTTTCAGCTTCATCGAATTCATCCCTGATCCGTTCCACGACTTCTGAAACGGTTTCCTCCGGCAATTCCACGTCGGGACAATTCAAAACGAAGGCGCGCTCCGTACCCCTTGCCGTTAGTCACCGCGGATTCAGCCCATCGGAGGGCAAACCGCCTGTCATCCAAATATCCCGAGCGTTTCAGCCTGTCGATGGTATCATCAGCAACTCCGGATGATATTCCCTTGTCATTCATCTTGCGCCTGAGTTCCGCATTCGCTGTGGTCACGCCTTGTCAGCGCCTTTATGGCGAAAATGTAGGCTCTCTGCTGCTCTTCCATTTCAGGAAATACCCGGAACGGCGGCCGGGTCAGAATTTTTCAATCTGCATTTTCTCTCCGCCATCGGGAGGTTCCTCTTCCTGGACGAAATCGTCCCAAGTGGTATCGGAGGTGGAGGAAATCCCGGAAACCTTGAGGGCGAAATCGTCCGGGTTGGACGACTGGCGCATCGCTTCTTCGTAGGTGATCAGCTTGTGGGTATAGAGCTGCATGAGCGACTGGTCGAAGGTCTGCATGCCGTAGCGATACACCCCTGGGAAATGGCTTCCGGTATCTGCTTGGTCTTTCCTCGTCTTCGATGCATTCGCGGACCCGGGCGGTTCCGATCATTACCTCGACCGCGGGAACCCGCCCCTTGCCGTCAGCCTTGGGAACGAGCCGCTGGGAGATTACCCCCTTGATAACTCCGGACAGCTGCGTCCGACCTGCCGCTGGTGGTAGGGAGGGAAGACGGAGATGATCCTGTTGATTGTCTCCGTGGCATCCAGGGTATGGAGAGTAGACATGACCAGGTGGCCGGTTTCGGCGGCGGTCAGGGCCGTCTCAATGGTTTCCAGGTCGCGCATCTCCCCCACCAGGATGACATCCGGGTCCTGGCGGAGGGCGCCTTTCAGGGCGTTGGCGAAGGAGACGGTATCGAAGCCAACCTCCCGCTGGCTGATGATGCTCTTCTTGTCCCGGTGCAGGTACTCCACCGGGTCCTCAACGGTGATGATGTTGCAGGTCCGCTGTTCATTGATATAGTCAACCATGGCGGCGAGGGTGGTGGATTTGCCGCTGCCGGTGGTGCCGGTGACGAGGATCAGGCCGCGCTCCTCCATGGCTCAGCTTCTTCAGAACCGGCGGCAGCTTAAGCGCCTCGAGGGTCGGGACCGCCATGGAGATGAAGCGGAACACCATGGCGACGGTGCCCCGTCTGGGAATAGACGCTGACCCGGAACCGGCCCAGACCGGGCACTCCGTAGGAAAGGTCAACTTCGAAGTTTTCTTCGAACTCGCTTCTTCTGCCGCTCGTTCATGATGGCGATGCCACTTGCCCGACGGCGTCGGGGGAAACCCGGGGCGCATTGGGAATGGGGCGCAGCTTGCCGTCGATGCGCACCATCGGCGGCAGGCCCGGCCTTGATATGGATGTCGGAACCGCTCGCCTTGACCGCTATGGCCAGTATTTCGTTCAGTTCCATGTCCTGCTCTCCGCTGCTTTACACCCTTTGTCAGGCCGCTCCGATTCCGTAGCAGTCGCGTCTTGATGTCCCCTGAGAATGTCGGGATGGTCCTTCAGGAAGATCCGGGAATTCTCCCTTCCCTGGCCGATCCGGTCCTTGCCGTAGGAGAACCAGGCGCCGCTCTTGTCGACGATACCCTTTTCCACGGCCAGATCGAGCATGTCCCCTTCCCTGGAGATCCCCTCGCCGTAGAGGATATCGAATTCCACCTCCTTGAAGGGGGGGGCCACCTTGTTCTTCACCACCTTTACCCTGGTGCGGGAACCGATGATATCGTTCCCCTGCTTCAGGGAGGCGATCTTCCTGATATCCATCCGGACCGAAGCATAGAACTTCAGGGCATTGCCGCCGGTGGTGGTTTCCGGGTTGCCGAACATCACCCCGATTTTCATCCGGATCTGGTTGATGAAGATGACGCAGCAGTTGGACTTGGATGATGATGGCGGTAAGCTTGCGGAGGGCCTGGGACATGAGCCGCGCCTGGAGCCCCATGTGGGAATCGCCCATGTCACCCTCGATCTCCGCCTTGGGAACCAGGGCCGCCACCGAGTCGATGACCAGAACATCGATGGCGCCGCTACGCACCAGCGTCTCGGCGATTTCCAGTGCCTGCTCTCCCGTATCGGGCTGGGAAACCAGGAGGTCGTCGGTCTTCACCCCGAGCTTGCGGGCGTAGCCGATGTCGAGGGCGTGTTCCGCGTCGACGAAGGCGGCGATCCCTCCCAGTTTCTGGGCTTCCGCGACGATATGCAGGGCCAGGGTCGTTTTCCCCGAGGATTCCGGACCGAATATCTCGATGACCCGGCCTCTCGGAACCCCGCCCACCCCAGCGCCATGTCCAGTGAGAGCGAACCCGTCGGAATGGCGGCGATGTCCGGCAGCGGCTGCGTCGTTGCCCAGCCGCATGATGGCGCCCTTGCCGAACTGTTTTTCGATCTGACTGAAGGCTAGATCAATCGCCTTGTCTCTTTCCAGCATTTAAAGCCTCCTTGTCCGCTCCACGCGGAATCTGAAAGAACAGTAAATAGCATATTTTTCACTGCTTTTTCAAGTTTATCTTTATCATATGGCAAGCAGATATCTTCTCAGCCAATCCATCGCCGTGAAAGCGGCAATTGTCCTGATCCTTTCCCGGTCACCGAAAAATTTGTAATGCTTGGCCTTGCAGTCGGAGGGGCCCGCCAGTGCCAGGTAAACGGTGCCGACCGGCTTTTCCTCCGAGCCCCCCTCCGGTCCGGCGATACCGGTTACGGCAAGCCCGACGTCGCTGCCTGACTTGCGGCGGATGCCCCTGGCCATGGCCATGGCCACCGCTGAGCTGACCGCGCCCTTCTCCGTAATAAGTCCGGCGGGAACATCAAGAATCCTTGTCTTGGCGCTGTTACTGTAGGTTACGGCTCCTTCCAGGAAATAGGATGAACTGCCGGACATATCGGTGATGCGTTTGGCAATCAGTCCGCCGGTACATGATTCGGCCAGGGAAAGAGTAATCCCCTTTTCGCGGAAGAGCCCTGCCACAACGGAATCCATGGTATCGTCACCCTCGGCGACGAGAAATTCGCCCAGCTTCTCCCTCATCTTGCCGCACCCATCTTCAAGAACCCTGGACAGGCGGGCCTCATCATCACTCTCGATACGAAGCTTGACGAAAACCTCCGGGAAATTCACGCAATAGGCAACGGAAAGGGCATCGGCAGGCCGGGCCAAATCCTTGACAAGCGCCTCCGTCTGGGATTCGGAAAGCCCGAAAACCTTGAACACGCGCGTCTGCACGAACCGTTCCGTCTCCTGCTGTGAGCGGATGGCGGGAAGGACCGTTTCTTCCAGCATCCTCTTCATCTCCTTCGGCACACCGGGGAGAAAGAAGAAGTATGTCCCCTTGTATGGCAGGACGAAGCCGCAGGCGGTTCCCACCGGGTTAGGAACCAGCGCCGCCTTGGCGGGAAGCAGGCACTGTTTTTCCGCGGCCGGAAACATTTCCCTGCCCAGCTTTTCATAAAACCGCCGCAAGTGGGCCAGAGCCTCATCGTTCAGAACCAGCGGCCGGCCGACTGCCTTTGCCGCGGCTCTTGCGGTTATGTCGTCAGCAGTCGGGCCGAGCCCCCCGCTTGCAACAACGAAATCATTGCGGCCGGCAAGAGCCTCGATGGCATCCATGATATCTTTTTCAATGTCACCCACGCACAGGTGCCGCTGCACGATGAAACCCCCATCATACAGGCGCGTCGCGACATGAGCTGCGTTGGTATCAATGATTTCCCCGAAGAGGACCTCATCGCCGATGGAAAGGGTGGATATTCTCATAAGAACCTCAGAAGCAGGTGAAGTGAAATGCAGGAGTAAATTCCGGCAACGACATCATCCAGGACCACCCCGTAGCCGTTTTTCAGACTGCGGTCGAAAAACCGGGCAGGCGGGATCTTGGTGACATCAAAGAAGCGGAACAGGAGGAACCCGAGGAAAATGGTTTTCCAGGAGGCCGGAGCAGCAACCATGGTAATCAGATAACCGGCGACTTCATCAATGACGATCTTCGAAGAATCCTTTTCGCCGAAGACTTCCTCGGCCCGGCCGGAAATCCAGCAGGAACAAAGAGTAAAGAAAGCAACCAGAATGACATAAGCAGGAAGAGACAGCCGCGTCATCAGAAGATATAGCGGTATCGCCGCCAGGGTGCCGACCGTCCCGGAGGCAACCGGGCTGAAGCCCGTTCCGAACCAGCTGGCGGACAGGATGACAAACTTTTTCATGAAGAAGAGGTCTCCCTTTCTATGATCTTGTATACATCGACAAGGGGAAGACCTTTTTCCAGGGCAATCCGCCTGCACTCCTCGTATTCGGGGACCACACGCACCGTGACGCCGCCATCCCGTACTACCTTGACCGCAACCCTGCCCAGGGACGTGTCGCGATCTTCCGTGGCGCGCTCCATTTTCAGCCTGCTCACCGGGTAATAGCGCACCCCGATTGCAGTCGATTCAGCCAGCACCAGGCGGCCCAGGGTCTCCAGCTTTTCCGGTGAGCAGAGGACCGTTACTTTTACGCCGGGCCGGTTCTTTTTCATCTGCAGTGGCGAAAAAGTCACGTCCAGGGCTCCGGCGGCAAAAAGACGCTCCATGAGGAATCCGAGTATTTCCGGGTTCATGTCGTCGATATTGGTTTCGGCGACATACAACTCATCGCGTTGCAGACTATCGGATATCTTATCTCCGATCATCGCCCGCAGGATATTCGGCACATCCGGGAAATCCTTGTCGCCCGCCCCGCTGCCCACGGCAGCGAGCGTCATGGATGGAGCCCTGCCGAACGAATTGCCCAGGGCGGCCACGATCGCCGCGCCGGTCGGGGTAACCCGCTCCCCTTCGCCAAGAGCCCCATGGACCGGTATTCCACGCAGCAGTTCTGCCGTCGCGGGAGCCGGTACAGGCAATTTGCCGTGCGCCGTTTCCACATAACCGCCGCCGAGCGGCAACGCCGACACGTGGATCTCCTCGATCCCTAGATAATCCAGGCAAATGGCAGTGCCGATGATATCGACAATCGAGTCGATACCGCCGACTTCGTGGAAATGGACATGACCGATCTCCACGCCGTGCACCTTCGCCTCCGCCTCCGCCAGGCGGAAGAATATCCGCTGCGCCTTTTCCTTTGCCCCTTCGGACAGAGAACTCTGTTCGATCATCCCGGCAATGTCGGCGTAATGTCGATGGGGCTGATGCTCCTCGACGTGCACACCGAACTTCACGGCGCTGATCCCCTTGCGAGCGGTTTGTTCCAGATGCAGCGAATAGGCGGATAGCGGAATGGGCAACCTGGCGAGTTCCTGCTTCAGGAAGTCAAAAGGCACCCCCAGGTCGAGCAGCGCGCCCACCGTCATGTCGCCGGACATGCCTGCAAAACAGTCTAAGTAAAGGATTTTCAAAAGATTTACTCCAGCCGCATGTATTTATCTGTTCATCAAACTCGCGGCGTAGGCCGCCCCGAATCCGTTGTCTATATTCACCACGGTAACGCCCGAGGCGCAGGAATTGAGCATGCCGAGAAGAGCGGCGATTCCCCCGAAGGAGGCACCGTAGCCGACCGAAGTGGGTACCGCTATGACCGGACGGCTCACCATCCCGCCTACTACCGAGGGAAGCGCGCCTTCCATCCCCGCCACCACTATCAGCACCGATGCATTAAAGAGCCGCTCCCGGTGCGCCAGCAGCCGATGAATGCCAGACACCCCCACGTCGTACAGATGCTCCACTTCGTTACCCATCATCGCTGCCGTAACCATCGCTTCCGCGGCCACCGGGATATCCGAGGTACCCGCGGAAATAACCAGGATCTTCCCCTTTCCCTGCATTTCCACCGGTTTCTGCTCTATGGTCAGACAGCGGGCATCGGCATGGTAACAGGCCGCGGGGAATTTTTCCCTGAGACGCAGGGCCTTTTCTTCACTGAGGCGGGTAACGAGGACATTATTCCCGTTTTTCAGCATGGAGGCCATTATCTGCTCCATCTGCCCGGTACTCTTGCCTTCGCCCAGAATTACCTCGGGAAACCCCTGCCGGAGCTCCCGGTGATGGTCGACACGCGCGCACTCCAGTTCCTCGAAAGGAAGATGGCGAAGCCTCTCGACTGCCTCATCCACATCCAGGTCTCCGTTTTTCACATTATTCAAAAGGTACTTCAGGTCCTTGAGATCCATGATCTGCTTCCTGGTGGGTAAAATTTAGTGAACTGTAAAGGTAACACTATTCAAGGTACAAGTGAAGGGGTAAATGGCACAACGAAAGGACCTGGCAATAGCGGAAACGTTGCCCGGCGGTATTATCCTATCGAAGCAGATCAGGCGGCAGACGAGTGATCCAACCAAGATGGACAATCCCCCACAAACCGACCAGGATTGCTTCCGCCGCATCATGCCTGAGCGACTTGGGACGGGGCGCCGCCGACCATTCGATGACTTTCCGTGCCAGCGTGTCGGCATTTTTCTTTGCTTCTGCCCCGGTGCGCTGTTCGCGCAACAACAGGAAGTCTTTACGCCACACCTCCGCACTTACCTTGCGCAGCAGGATATTGCGCCGCTCGGCCTCCCGTTCCCAGACCGTCGCCAGACTTCCCCCACCCTCGACGATTATGGCCGCAAGTTCCGGGATTCCTTCCAGCAGCCCGTGCGCCCCGCGCCTCAGGCGGTCCGTGGTGCCGTAATTATGCGACCGGTACCAGACCAGCTTTCCGTCTTCACCGTAAAGCGCAAGGCCGGTCCTGAGTCCCAGGTCGACTGCAAGCAGGTAACGCATATGGCAATCCGTGCTCCATGTTGAGTAAACATAATTCCGGGTCGGGAATTTTCTGAGGATAATCTGCACTTATTCTGATATCGGTTTCAGCCTTTGTGGTTTCAGGCGGATCTGAAAGAGCCAATACCACTTTCTGACCTGACGATACGTTGTAATACCATAACCGGTTCGAGATAAAAACAACAAGCGTAATGGATAATATGAGGGAACAGATCAAATCCTTCCGCCAGGCGGAATAGTGTGGTAAATTGTGCGCTCCGGGCCTGAAGCCGGAAGGAAACGGCAGCGGAAACAGCAAAACATATGGCATCGAATCCGGCTGAGCAGGTGGCGGCGGCACGGTGCAAAGAATTGATTGTTTGTATTAATATCCAATCTGGATGTCGAGGGAGAAAAAATGGTTTTTTCACTACGATTCGCTCTGTTGATGATAGCATTCGCAATGCTGTCAGGCTGTTTTCAGGTGGAGACGACGGTTTGGTTGAACCCGGACGGCAGCGGTACGGTCGAGGAGAAAATGCTTCTCAGTAATACGATGATCGAGCAAATGGACCAGATGGCAAAGGCATTCGCTCCACCGGGAGGGAAGACAAAGCCTTTTTCCCTCTACGATCCGAAAAATCTCCGGAAACAGGCGGCCGCCATGGGCCCGGGCGTTGCCTTCGTTTCAGGCAAACCCCTGGTGAAAAAGGGATTCAAAGGGTACAGGGTGACGTATTCCTTCAAAGATATCAACAAGCTGGTGCTGAGCAGCAAAGGGGCCGGGTCCATGTCGGAACTGCCGGGTGCGAAGGCGGACAAGGAACAACCGTTACAGTTCCGGTTCACCCCGGGAAAACAGGCGCGTCTTGTGCTAAGGCAGCCTCGCCCGGAGAAAAAGGCTGAGACGACGGATAACCGGATGGATACGGCCGCGAGTGAAGGGGATCAGGACACGCCTGCCATGACACCGGAGCAGGAAAAAACCATGGAGGAGTTTCTGAAAGGGATGAAATTTTCCCTGAACATCGTGATCAACGGCACAGTCAAGGAGACCAATGCCACTTTCCGGGACGGAAACCGCATTACCGTATTCGAGTTCGATCCGGGCCGGATGATTATGGACGCGAAGAAGCTGGAACTGCTGAAAAAGGTCGATCCTGCGTCTCCGGAAGAGGCCAGGTCCATTCTCAAGTACATACCCGGGATCAAGATCGAGTTGAATGATCCGCTGGAAGTTGTCTTCACCAGGTAGGGTGGAAATCAGGGGTGGCTTCTATTTCCGCCCCTTCCCTGCAATGAAGAACAGCCTTTTGAACGGAAACATCACCTTCCCGTCACGTTGAACGGGATACCCGCCTTTACATTCTTCCAATATCTGGCGCTTGAATTGCTCCTTTCCTTCATCGGTTTCTATCCTTTCCAGACAGGTCTTCAGCCCCGTACTCGAATACCAGTCGATGAGATCCTGATGGCTGTCCAAAATATGCAGGTACGTCGTCAGCCATAATTCCATCCGGGGCGTCAATGCTGAAAGCAGATCATAAAAGAACGATTCGTCATTGTAGGTAATCCGTGAATCGCATCCGAGAAGACGATCTCTCCATTCAGCTCTTCCCGATACGGCAAGGAGTGCCTTGTGAAGTGGAGAATCAACATTCAGCGGCACCTGGACCGCAAGCACGCCGCCGTCATTCAGATAGCCGAACAGGCGGGTTATGACGCTTGCCTGGTCCGGCATCCATTGCAGTGCGGCATTGGAAAACACGATGTCATAACTTCCCGCAGGGTTCCAGTTTTCCGCATCCGCGACAATCCATTCACCGGCCGGGTAAGTCGTCCTCGCCTTTCGAATCATCTCTTCGGAACTGTCCAGGCCAGATATTTCCGCATTCGTCCATCTCTCCCGCAGAATCCTGGTGCTATTCCCCGGCCCGCAGCCGATATCAATTATTCGTTGAGGATTCGGGACTTCAATATGGGCGGCAAGGTCTCGGGACGGCAGAGTCCGTTCATACTCGTACTTCAGGTAGGAATCAGGGTTCCATTTATCCATTTTTCCGCTCTGCTCAAAAAGATTGGCGTTTAATCTGAACCGCCGGAATTGAAGTGGTTATCCGGCTTTAATTCAGGTCAGCAGGCATAAGGTCGCATGGCAGGCGGCCGGCAGGAGGGCCATGGCGGTGCTCATTCCCTGAGAAACGCTTCTATCATGGCCGTCACCAACGCCGGTACAGCACTCTGCTTATCCGCTGCGCAGGTCTCTCCAATGTAGTCCCCATGT
The DNA here is from genome assembly GCA_963815135.1 of uncultured delta proteobacterium. Classification (GTDB taxonomy): domain Bacteria; phylum Desulfobacterota; class Desulfuromonadia; order Geobacterales; family Geobacteraceae; genus CAIWTU01. Next base: position 16,623 of record CAWFFO010000007.1, on the reverse strand, counting down.
CCGCCCGGCAGGATGCCCCCGAACGTGGACTTGATGGTGGAACCCCCAACATGTATAAAGACCTGCGGCATGCCGCTGCCGTGGATCTCGTAATACATTTTCAAACCGTTCACTTTTGCATACTGACCTGCTTGTTTGTGCTGTGAGTTCATGTTTGTCCGATTCCGGTGTCGCTTCCGTTTTTTGGCATTGCGTTTGTTTTTTCGGCCTGACGATTTATTCCGCTGGGCGGCCCTTTGGGTCCGCTGAATTTACAGGTTGGCTACCGCCATTATTTTCTATTATTAATTCCATAGGTATAAAGCGAATGCCATTTTTGAGCTTTTCTTCCTCGATCCCCGCAAATCCAATCCTTCGATAGGCAGTAAAGGCGTTGGGCGAAGAATTAACGGTGAATCTTTGGATATCCGGCTTCCGATTCATAATTATCTTAATAGCTCTTCGAATCAGTTCTTTGGCGATTCCTTTACGCTGGTGTGACTTTTCCACAAAAAGCAGCGCAATGTGACTATTGTCGCGGATTTCGATAACACCGACGATTCTTTGTCCGGATTCAGCCAATAAGATGAGATTCCCGGTCCTTAATCTATCTGCCAAAACATCAGGGCAGACGAATTTCTCGAACTCCGCAATGCCTTCCCGGGAATATTGGGGAGCAACAAATTCTGAAAAAATTGTCAGCACGAGATCAACAATACTTGCTTCTTCGCCCGGTTTCATCGGGCGGAAGGATATTGCCGTCTCATTTGATTGCATCAGCACCCACCTCTTTATAGCAGAGCTTCGTTTGAGTGGCGCAGTTTTCACGACCCTTCGGAGTGTTATTATACACGTTTACCACCAAAGCAATGAATGGTGCGTGTACCTGCGACTGCTCTACCGGAATGTGGTGTTCCTTTCGGGATATAGCATTCCTGTCCTAGTTGAATTGATTCTTCTCTGCCATCAATAATAACCGTATATTGTCCCTGGATCACCACAAAGTATTCGTCATAATCATGCGTATGTTCTTTTGAATTTCTATTTTCATAGCATGTCCAAAATGCCATTTGGCTTTCATCCGCCCCATTGAAAACGTACCCCTCTATCCCTTCGGTGTATTGTAATTCCTTACCGATCCGATTTGCGGGGTTCTTCATAAATTCAGGAAAATCTTTCATTTTTCTCCATTCGCATATAACGGGTAAACTCAGCAGCAGGCCCACGATATTGTCGGAGCAAATGCGGGAACCAGCGTGAGAGACTGTCCGCTGGAGTGATTGTTATTATTTTTTTATTTTCAAAAGTTTTATTGAAAGATACATCATGTTAAGCATCAGCCCCATCAGAATTGTAACCCCCCATGCTTTTGGATAATCAAATGGACTGGCAAGTCTTTCTAATATATCAGTCAATATTCCAAAGGGTTTACTTATTATGTCCCAACTATTCCACCTTAAGTATCTGCCAAGATAAATGCCGAAGCCTGCCACAAACAATAATACAGTTGAAATTAAAGCAACTATCTTTTTATTTATATGTTCAATTAAAATAGTTTCTATATTTAACAGACTGACAAAACCGAACATTAATCCGGTCCATGCATATGAGAGCAATAATATAAGGTCATACCAGAGTGGAGGAAAACGTCTTGGTGTCAGGTGAAACAAATCAGTTAGTATGTATGGTGCATTTGGAAAAAATATTAACCATGTAAATATGAGAAAAATAAAAAGTAACTTATTGATTTGTTTGCTTATTATTAATATCATGCTTACAAACCATGGAATAAACGCTAAAAACAGATTCCAGTTCAGAGACAAGAACTTAGTTGTATCTGTCGCTGCATATCTTACAATTGACATGCTAAAACAGAACATAGATGACAAAATAAAAAATATTGAAATGTTCAAGCTACCGTTTTTCTTTAATTCATCAATCATTCTAATTCCTTTTTGAATTTAAACATCACACCGGTATCACCGTGTTTCCATTAATTTCAACGATGAGGGCAACCAGGCCAACAACATGGTCGGCGCTTTCCTTTGAGAAGCTCCGCACATACTCGCTCGATATGATGTTTTCTTGTTTCCGGCTTCTTAACGGAGATTATCCAGCAGATCCACTCATTGCGCGCGAGTGGTGTAAGATCATTCCACACTACTCGAGCCTTTGGGGCAGCGGTCAGAGCTTTTCGTAAATCTGCTGGTACATTATGTACCACACCAGTAGCGATTTTTGATTTAATCATTTTCCTTCCTAACTGATTTCTTGAAATTGCTCAGGTTACTAGGAGTCTGTCGGACTTTTCCGACGTAATGTGTTATACTCGCTCAGCTTTGAAACCTTGCTACATCAGGAGTTGAGCGAGATGTCAGTAAAATTTGTCGAATGTGACCGGGAGACACAGTACCTGCTTCCACCATCATTGCAGGACTGGCTGCCCGAAGGGCACCTGGCCCGTTTTGTGGTCGAGATCGTAGAGCAACTCGACCTTAGCTCTTTGAGAAAGTCCTATGCTGGTCGTGGCTCTCAACCATATAACCCGGAAATGCTGGTTGCTCTTCTGTTTTACGGCTATGCCACCGGAGTCTTCTCCAGTCGCAAGCTGGAGCGCAATACGTACGACTCAGTAGCGTTTCGCTATGTTGCTGCCAATACCCATCCGGACCATGACACCATTGCCAATTTTCGGCGGCGTTTTTCACCGCAACTCAAAGAATGTTTCGTCCAGATTCTGCTGATAGCGAACCAGATGAAATTATTGAAACTGGAAGCGTCAGCCTGGACGGGAGCAAGATCAACGCAAATGCTTCCAAGCACAAAGCCCTGAGTTACGAACATGCTTGCAAGCTGGAGGCACAGTTAAAGACCGAAGTTGCCGAACTGCTCAAGAAAGCGGAAGATGCCGACCATAGCGATACCCCGGACGGGATGAGCATTCCCGAGGAACTTGAGCATCGCGAGAAGCGCCTTTCAGCAATTGCCGCCGCCAAGGCCGAGATCGAGCGCCGAGCTGCCGAACGTCATGACCGTGAACAGAAAGAGTACGAAGAAAAGCTCGCCAAGCGGGCCAAAAAAGAACAACAAACCGGCAAGAAACCACGTGGCAAAGAGCCCAAGCCTCCGAAACCAGGCCCCATGGCCAAGGACCAAGTCAATCTGACTGATGAAGAGTCCCGCATCATGCCAGTCTCCGGTGGCGGTTTCGAGCAAGCTTACAATGCCCAGGCGGGCGTTGATACAACATCCAAACTGATTCTCTCTGCCCATGTCACGCAGCAACCCAACGACAAGCAGGAACTGAAGCCGACCCTGGAGAATCTTGCGGAGTTGCCGAAAGAGCTTGGCATCGTCACGGAACTGATTGCCGATAGCGGCTATTTCAGCGAAAACAACGTAACGGCCTGTGAGAACAAGGAAATAACTCCATACATTGCCGCGGACCGGGAGCATCACAACCAGTCTTTATGGGACCGATTTCGTGAGCCTCCACCATTACCGGAGAACGCAGATTCAGTGGCCAGGATGACGCACCGGCTAAAGACAACGGCAGGCAAGACAGTTTACAGGCTGCGCAAGGTTACATCAGAGCCGGTCTTCGGCATCATCAAGGAAGTGATGAGCTTCCGGCGTTTTATGATGCGCGGGCTTGAAGCTGCACAAGGTGAATGGAACCTTGTCTGCATGGCCTGGAACATCAAAAGGCTGCATACATTGAAATTGGCTTTGACCGCATAGATTGACAAAGAACATTTTCCCTCCTCTAATTGGGAGGATTGTCTGCACGGACCTCCAGAAAATGGGGTGGTGCAGGTGAAACTATGAACCAAATAAATTGTATCAGCTCGGGCTTGCTACCTGTTCAGGTCAGTCAGCGGAGGAGTCAAGTCCAAACTCTATTTACATTTAGAGCTATTCATTTTGTTCTATAGTTCTATTTTTATAGTGAAAACCAAGATTAACGCCTTGCGGCGTGACCTTCGCGTAGGTGTTTGCCGGAAGCAAAAAATTGGGGTCACGTCTCCAAAAATCAAATTTTCAGAAGCGCTTTCACTTTCTCCACCTCTGAACACAATTGCTTATCCTGCTCCAACTTCCGCGAAAACAGGCGACGCGCCTCAGCTATCGCGGTTTCACCTACACCGAAAAGTTTGCCGATTTCACGTAGCTTTTTGCCGCTATACTTATGACAAAGATACATGCTCACCTGCCGCGCCAGTTTTTCGTTATGTCCCATTACGGATGTTACTGCCATTTGGATCTCTCCCGGCTCAGGGAATGCTTTATATTTACGAATCTCCGGCACATTTCTATCTACCTCTTTTCCCGCAAGGTATGTGGCCGTGACTCTTTCGACAAAACCGCTCGTGCCTAATACCGCTGTCCCGTGGGTCCCACGAAAAGGGCTGTCGTACTCCTGGCCGACCATTTCATCGACGAAAGCACGATACTTCTTCCTGGCATTTATTTCCTTTTTACCAAAATATCCAAGAATGAAATCGGTTTTCTGCCAATCAGGCACCTTGATTTGGCCGATGTAGCTCCGATAGCTGGACCACTGATACTCCTCCGGCTTGGCGACTATTCCAACTCGTAACGGGTTCAGATGAATGTAGCGTGAAAGCTCGGCTGCATATTCGTCTGCCTCAACCAGTATCGCCTTGAACCTCCCCTGCAAAAGATGTCCAGCACGCTTACGTTTGACGTTGAAGTATGTGGTATATGCACCGTTTATGTGCCGCATGATCTGCGATAGATTCCCCTCCGGCGTTTCCAGAAGCAAGTGATAATGATTGCTCATCATACAATATGCGTGGATTACTGCCCCGTACCGCTCCGTTGCCGATGCAAAATATTCCAGAAACTTTTCCCTGTCTCTTTGACTCTTGAATACGTCTTTCTGTTCATTTCCCCTCGATGTGACATGGTAAAATGCTCCCGGATATATAATTCGTAAAGGTCGTGCCATGTAGGTCACCCTTGATTGACTTTGTTCTTAATTCTCATTCAAAGCATACCACTGTTTTTGATATTTGGAGACCTGACCCCTTATTCTTCCCTAGCTGAGGAGACCTGACACCCTTTTGTGTACGGAATTATTCTTTTGTTGCCTCGCGGGCCGAGCCGAGGAAACGCAGCACCGACGCCGACACGACGCCCGTGCTCTCCGACAGGAAGGCGTGGCCGCCGGGGTGGCGCTCGAACCGCCCCCGGGGCAGGAGCTTGGCGAGCGTCTCGGTTGCGGCTGCAGGGAGGAGGACGTCGTCCTCTCCGGCGAGGACGAGCGCCGGGGCGCCGATGCGCGACGCCCGCTCTCGGGTGTCGTGGGCCAGGCAGGCATCGGCTTGCGCGGCGAAGCCGCTCGCCGAGGGGGCGGGCGTGTCGGTGAGGGTCGCCAGGGTCCCCTCGATCAGCGCGTCGTTCTCGAGGGTCTCAGAGCCGAAGACCCAGGCGAACTGCTCGCGCCGGAAGGCGTCGGCTTCTACCCCTGCCAGGAGGAGTCGCCGCCAGGCGTCGAGGGCTCGGCGAGTCCGCCCCGGGAGGCGGGCCGCGGTGGCGGCGAGTACCAGCGAGCGGATCCGGTCCGGCACGAGGATCGCCAACTCCTGCGCCACGAGGCCGCCGAGCGAGATCCCGAGCACGTCCACCGAGCCGAGCGAGAGGTGGTCGAGGAGCGCGAGCGCGTCGGCGGCGAGCCGGGCAGTGGTACACGGTTCCGGTGGCGGACCGGACAGGCCGGACCCGCGGGTTTCGAGGAGCACCAGCTGGTGCTCGCCGCAGAGCGCTTGCACCAGAGGACCCCACGCGGACAGGTCGAGTCCGATGCCGTTCAAAAGGAGCAGGGGCGGTCCGCTGCCGACGATCTTGTAGTGGAGCGGCGCTCCGTCGAGCGTGAAGTCGCTCGCATCAGCGGCGCTGCTGTTCGCTGTCCGCGTGCCGGCGTCTGCCGGCCGCTCTAGCTGGGCCTCGACGTACTGCGCGAAGTCCTTCAGGGAGCGCAGCTTCACCGAGGATTTGTCGCTAACCCGGATCGCGAATCGCTCCTCGATGGCCGCGATGAAAGCGGTGAAGCCGAGTGAGTCGAGGGCGTTGTGCGCGACTGCCTGATCCGGCTCCAGCTCGCGGACCGTCTGCGCGTTGCCCCCTACCTGCACTATAAGTTCCCTCAACTGATCGATCACCGGTGCTGCCATGTTCCCTCCTTGGTCGGGTTGGAGGGAAGAGGGAAGGGAGGAGGTTTAGATTGAGGGAAAAGAGACTTGAAGATGAGATGCAAATTGTGACACATATTCCGTGACAGGCCCTTATGCTCTGGTCGAGCGCGTCTCGCTGTCTGCGCATCACGCAGTGCTCCGTTCTCTCAGCTTGAACCGCTGCATCTTTCCGGTGGAGGTGCGCGGCAGCTCGGCCACGAACCTGATCCGTGCCGGGCACATGTGATCCGGGAGTCGTTCTCGGCAGTGTCGCTGCAGCTCTCCGACCAGCTCCGCCGATTCGCTCATTTCGCGGCTGAGCACGACAAAGGCGCCCGGGACACTGAACGCTCCGACCTGAGTGGCCACCACGGCGCACTCGGCCACCACGGGGTGGCCTCGCAGGACCTCCTCCACGGTGGTGGGTGAGACCCAGCAGCCGGCCGACTTGAACATGTCGTCGCTCCGGCCGCGATGATAGTAGAAGCCGTCCCGCTCCACGAAGAGGTCACCGGTCGCGAGGGGAGCGTCGGCAGCCGCATCCGGCAGGCTCCCGCCGCCCGGGGTCCGGGTGGGCCCGTCAATGAGAAGCTGTCCCTCGTGCCCGGGAGCGACATCCTCGCCGCGCTCGTCCACCAACCGTGCCTGGTAGCCCGGTACCAACCTGCCCGCCGACCCAGCGACCGCATGTCCGGGGGTGTTCGAGATGAAGTGGTAGGCCATCTCGGTGGAGCCGATGCCATCGAGGATCTCCAGGCCGGTGAGGCGCTGCCACTCCTCGAACAGCACCGCCGGGAGTGCCTCGCCGGCAGAGCAGCAGAGCCGCATCGGCAGCCGCTGCCGGACCTCCGGCCACGCGCGGAGGATCTGGGCGAAGAGCGTGGGGACCGAAAAGAACACCGACGGGCTGTGCCGACGGACGAGCTCGAGGACTGCCGCCGGATCGGGCTTTCCCGGGTGGAGGATGGCGGTTGCGCCGAGCCGGAGCGGCAGGGCCAGGCTGTTGATGAGCCCGTAGGCGAAGGAGCATTTGCTCGTGGAGAAGATGACATCCTCGCTCGTCAGACCAAGCACGGCCTTTCCGACGAGGTCGCACGGGAGCACGAGGCTCCGGTGCCGGTGTGGCACGCCCTTGGGCGCGCCTGTTGACCCGGAGGTGTAGAGGACGTAGGCGAGGTCGCTGTCGGCTGGCTGGAAGGCGTCGCAGAACTCCAGTCCGGGGCCGGTGCTCTCCAGATGTCCCACTTCGTCGCAAGCGATTTCCTCCAGGGAGCCTGCCGGCCACCTCGCAGCGCTGCCCTCCAAGGAGATCAGCAGGCGCGCACCCGCGACGTTTGCGACGTGCACCAGCGCCTCGCGATCGAGCTCCGGGTTCATCACAACTGCCACGGCGCCGGACAGGAGGCAGCCGAGAAAAGCCACCGGGAAGGCGAAGCAGTCCGGGAGGGCAACGAGGACAGGCTCCCCCGGTGAGAGGCCGCGCTCCCGCAGCCGGCGGGCCAGGCAACGGGCTCCCTCGCCCAGCTCGCGGTACGCGTGGGCCCTGCCGGAGCAGAGATAAACGGTCTTGTTCGGGCGGTCCCGGAGGTTGTGCTCCAGGAGCTCCAGAGCGGCGTTCGTCGCGCTCAATGATCCTCCCTGCGAGTGGTCCACGCACCGTCGCGAGCGCCTGCCTCCCGGCTCCGACGCGGCGAGACAGCTCGACGTGGGGGGTGAGCTCCGGTTCGTGGCCGTGGTGAACGAATCCACCTGTGCCCCGACGCAAAAGGGACAGGAATTTGCTTTTCGATGCAGACTTTATACCCCCGGAAATGAGCTTGTGTCAATGGGTTTACGGGGCTTGCTGGAGGAAATCGCGGGACTGTGGGGCCATGCTTGTATTATTTGAAATTTGAGAAGATGGGGGTCAAGACTTGTCTCCAGCCAAATTGTGCTGGCATCGCGACGGAAAGTGTAGATATTTAAGCAGGGTCATGTAAGCAGGGTCAAGGATTGCAATCTTGCAATGATAGCCAGGACCATCGAGTTCGCAACATAGCAATCCTGACCCCACTTTGCCCATATTGCCCAATATTTTCAGGTCATTTCTCATGCAAAATTACCTTCAACTATTGCCATTCGGCCCTGGCCCTTTTATGGCCCCCTTGATGAAGTAGCGCCATTCCTGTTCTGCCGCTTCACCGGCATAATCGATATTTACCCTGGGGGATGTGGAAATCTGCTCCGGCGGAACGGCAATTCCTTCCCGAACATAGAGGGTATCGCCGCCGAGGTCCTCTCCGTAGAGACTGCCGTCGATAGCCAGTGCCCGGCAGAGTTTTCCCGGTCCCCCGGCAAGATCTGCAGGGCGTTTCCCTGAGGTCCCGCGCCGTTGTCTCATCAAGTCGATCCCAGTAACCGGTTCCAGCGCCCGGATAAGTACCGCTTCGGGGACTCCCCGTTCCCGTGTGGTCAGGTTGAGGCACCAGTACATCCCGTAAATGAGGTAGGTGTAGGCCCGGCCCCCCTCCTCATACATGATGGCGGTTCGACGGCTGGCCCTGCCACCATAGGCATGGCTGGCACGGTCATCGATCCCCAGGTAGGCTTCGGTTTCGACAATGATGCCCGTCGCAATCCCTTCGGGACTTACCCGCACCAGTTCCTTGCCGAGAAGACCCCGTGCCACCTCTCTGGTGTCACGAAAATAGAATTCCCGCGGCAGTTTCTTTTCTACTATCTGTGGCGGCATGCTGTGTCTCCCTTGGGTTCAAAGGCTCCGGCGTTTCCGATCCATTCGTCCAACCACAGGTCGCTCTTAGTGGACCAGATCTGTTCAACCTCCAATCGCGTTATCAGTTTCTCCCCAAAATTTAACAAAACTCTCATGGCAATCATTCGAGATACACGAAACTAACACCCATAAAGTCAGAGCACTGCCAATGACTAACCGGCAAAACGGCGATACTCCGTCCGCTGGAGCCGGTTGTTCGCTGATTGCCGCAATACGGCTATTTCCACTGTCGGAGTTCAATAATGAGCCCATCGGGATCTCTATCTCTCCGCGGAATGAGTCGCCCAAGTCCATCGGCCCCCAGGCTATAGCTATTCCTTTGTCCTTCAGGTAATCTACTGCCTTCGCCATATCCTCCACTTCAAGCGCAATGCCCCTGTAACCCACCTCCCAGGGCACTTCGGATTTTGGCTTTGGATTATCTACGGAAATAATTTCGATGACCGTGTCGCCCAGTTCAAGATAAATGACCTCTCTCATCGGAGGCATCTTTACTTCATTTCGGCTTCGAATTCTAAAACCGAGAATTTTAACATAGAAGTCAACGGTCTTTTCCGGATCACCTCGGAACAATTTCTACGTGGTCGATTCTTTTGAACATCATTACAGCTCCTTTCCTGCGTGGCATGCGTCCAAGTTTCACCAAGGTGTTACATGGTGAGCTCGAACTTCTAGTTAACGGGCCTGCGCTGTTTTAGGGTCCTGCGAAACGCTTGGTAATGAGTTTTTATTATTTGCCTTTCTTTCTTCTTTCCGTAATGCTTTCTCCACCGATTCCCCAACTATCTGTATCAACCTCTTCAATTACAACAACTGTTGTCTCTGGATTTTTGCCAAGTACATTTTTCAATAATTCAGTTGCTCCTTTTATTAATGCAGCTTTCTTTTCAGGAGTAACATTTTCATTTGTAATTTTGATAGTAACAAGTGGCATTATTGGATCTCCTTTTTGGGAAGTTGGATTTTGGATAACTGTTTAATTTTTATTATAATTACTATTTTTTGGACTTCAAAACCTAATTTATACTAGCCCGCCCAGGATAAACAATTAGTCTGGCTTTTTAGACGGTTAGGGAAACAAAGTTACTTCGAAGGGAATGATTTGACTTTGCACCTCTTCGGAAATTCTGTTTGCCCGGCACCCTGAGCCGTACCCATTTCCATCGTGCATTGACCGATGCCAGGCCAATGCACGACATGAGGTGAGGGCATAGGATAAACGCGAGCTGTCGGATCGAATGCTGGCGAGTGTTGGATAATAAAAAGGGGTGCCCCCCGGGCAAGGGCACCCCGGTTCGGGAAAACGCTGAATGTAAGCATGGGAATGGAGGCGTTTCCCAGGAGAATGCTGGTGATACGTTCCCTTCGACTAGTCCGTGTCGAGTAAGACTTTTCCAGATATTGTGGCTAACACCCGCAGGTTTTTGCAGGGAACAGGCGTTCCAGCCGCATACTCGGTGATGTCATCGATGAAATGCAAGAAGAGGTCTTTTGAACCCGCCAGCGGAATCCAATTCACGTCCCCGACTATACCCGCGTGCTCTAAGTAAGTGACCGCGCGCACCGCTGCCCCCTCCTGCAGAGCCTTGTCCGCAGCGCAACCTTCGTGTTGCTTTTTCTCTCCGAGGTCGATGCATCTCACTCCAACGGGATAACCAGCAGCCTCGCCTGCCTTGTTGACTCCGAGGATCGTCCTGTCCTTGTGCACCAACATGACCGGTGCCGGGTAGTTGTCCCAGAAAAGGTGAAAGTTTTTGCTGATTTCTTCGCTGATTTTGCTGTTCATGTCTTATTCTCCTTGTGATTATACTGCTACTTGTGGTTGCTAAATAAGCAGGTCTTCGTAGAATGCGCCGAATTTTTTTTCGGGATGCCGGATATGGATTTCCACCATCCAGATATTGGCTGAGGGGAGAAACGCGATTTCCGTGCATGGTCCTTCATAATGTTCGGCACTGGAATAGTCTCCCAAAGCGATGTCCGCCCACAAAGAGATTCAGCTCCCACCCCAGATCTTTTGCACAGAAAATGAGCAAAAGATCTGGGGTGGGAGCTGAATCTCGATCTGGGCGGACATCGCTTGGGAGACTATTCCAGTGCCGAACACTATGAAGGACCATTGCACGAAATCGCGTTTCTCCCCTCAGCCAATATCTGGATGGTGGAAATCCATATCCGGCATCCCGAAAAAAAATTCGGCGCATTCTACGAAGACCTGCTCATTGTAACCACAAGTAGCAGTATAATCACAAGGAGAATAAGACATGAACAGCAAAATCAGCGAAGAAATCAGCAAAAACTTTCACCTTTTCTGGGACAACTACCCGGCACCGGTCATGTTGGTGCACAAGGACAGGACGATCCTCGGAGTCAACAAGGCAGGCGAGGCTGCTGGTTATCCCGTTGGAGTGAGATGCATCGACCTCGGAGAGAAAAAGCAACACGAAGGTTGCGCTGCGGACAAGGCTCTGCAGGAGGGGGCAGCGGTGCGCGCGGTCACTTACTTAGAGCACGCGGGTATAGTCGGGGACGTGAATTGGATTCCGCTGGCGGGTTCAAAAGACCTCTTCTTGCATTTCATCGATGACATCACCGAGTATGCGGCTGAACGCCTGTTCCCTGCAAAAACCTGCGGGTGTTAGCCACAATATCTGGAAAAGTCTTACTCGACACGGACTAGTCGAAGGGAACGTATCACCAGCATTCTCCTGGGAAACGCCTCCATTTCCATGCTTACATTCAGCGTTTTCCCGAACCGGGGTGCCCTTGCCCGGGGGGCACCCCTTTTTATTATCCAACACTCGCCAGCATTCGACCGACCGCTCGCGTTATCCTATGCCCTCACCTCATGTCGTACATTGGCCTGGCATCGGTCGATGCACGATGGAAATGGGTACGGCTCAGGGTGCGGGGCAAACAGATTTCCGAAGAGGTGCAAAGTAAATCATTCCCTTCGAAGTAACTTTGTTTCCCTCTAAAAAGCCAGACTAATTGTTTATCCTGGGCGGGCTAGTATAAATTAGGTTTTGAAGTCCAAAAAATAGTAATTATAATAAAAATTAAACAGTTATCCAAAATCCAACTTCCCAAAAAGGAGATCCAATAATGCCACTTGTTACTATCAAAATTACAAATGAAAATGTTACTCCTGAAAAGAAAGCTGCATTAATAGAAGGAGCAACTGAATTATTGAAAAATGTACTTGGCAAAAATCCAGAGACAACAGTTGTTGTAATTGAAGAGGTTGATACAGATAGTTGGGGAATCGGTGGAGAAAGCATTACGGAAAGAAGAAAGAAAAGCAAATAATAAAAACTCATTACCAAACGTTTGGCAGGACCCTAAAACAACACAGGCCCTGTTAACTGGAAGTTCGAGCTCACCATGTAACACCTTGGTGAAACTTGGACGCATGCCACGCAGGAAAGGAGCTGTAATGATGTTCAAAAGAATCGACCACGTAGAAATTGTTCCGAGTGATCCGGAAAAGACCGTTGACTTCTATGTTAAAATTTTCGGTTTTAGAATTCGAAGCCGAAATGAAGTAAAGATGCCTCCGATGAGAGAGGTTATTTATCTTGAACTGGGCGACACGGTCATCGAAATTATTTCATAGATAATCCAAAACCAAAATCTGAAATCCCCTGGGAGGTAGGTTACAGGGGCATTGCGCTTGAAGTGGTGGATATGGCGAAGGCAGTAGATTACCTGAAGGACAAAGGAATAGCTGTAGCCTGGGGGCCGATGGACTTGGGCGACTCATTCCGCGGAGAGATAAGAGATCCCGATGGGCTCATTATTGAACTCCGACAGTGGAAATAGTCGAATTGCGGCAATCAGCGAACAACCGGCTCCAGCGGAAGGAGTATCGCCGCTTTGCCGGTTAGTCATTGGCAGTGCTCTGACTTTATGGGTGTTATTTTCGAGTATCTCGAATGATTGCCAGGAGAGTTTTGTTAAATTTTGGGGAGAACCTGATAACGCGATTGGAGGTTGAACAGATCTGGTCAACTACGAGCGACCTGTGGTTGGACGAATGGATCGGAAACGCCGGAGCCTTTGGACCCAAGGAAAACACAGCATGCCGCCACACATAGTAGAAAAGAAACTGCCGCAGGAATTCTATCTTCGTGACACCAGAGAGGTGGCTCGGGGTCTTCTCGGCAAGGAACTGGTGAGGATAAGTCCCGAAGGGATAGCGACGGGCATCATTGTCGAAACCGAAGCCTACCTGGGGATCGATGACCGTGCCAGCCATGCCTATGGTGGCAGGGCCAGCCGTCGAACCGCCATCATGTATGAGGAGGGGGGCCGGGCCTACACCTACCTCATTTACGGGATGTACTGGTGCCTAAACCTGACAACACGGGAACGGGGAGTCCCCGAAGCGGTACTTATCCGGGCGCTGAAACCGGTTACGGGAATCAACCTGATGAGACAACGGCGCGGAGCCTCAGGGAAACGCCCGGCAGATCTTGCCGGGGGACCGGGAAAACTCTGCCAGGCTCTGGCTATCGATGGCAGTCTCTACGGAGAGGACCTCGGCGGCGATACCCTCTATGTTCGGGAAGGAATAGCCGTTCCACCTGAGCAGATTTCCACATCCCCCAGGGTAAATATCGATTATGCCGGTGAAGCGGCAGAACAGGAATGGCGCTACTTCATCAAGGGGGACATAAAAGGGCCAGGGCCGAATGGCAATAGTTGAAGGTAATTTTGCATGAGAAATGACCTGAAAATATTGGGCAAAATGGCACGAGGACTGACCATCAGCATGAGTCGCCCGTAGCCAGGTTAATGATCTCAACGGCCAACAGGGACGGACTATCTTGACTCGGTCGCCGTCATCACCAATTCTCTCCATGCCTCTTTTTGCGGAAGCAGCGGGGGTATGGCAGCAAATTCCGGCTCGGGCGTCGGCATGGCGATAAGTTGTTGGCGGTCACGGGTTACAATGCCGCCTTTCCGGAAGAAGGCATTATAGATAGCCCAGTTTGCCGGGTTCCGCGAGCCATCCCATGGAAAGCGGCGCAGCATCGAAGAAGCCGTATAAAATCCGTCATAGCTGTTCAAATACCCTTGATAGAACTGCTCAGCCGAAAGACCGGCCGGCTTAAAAACGATATGGGATTGATCGTACTTATCCCAATCGAAAGAGACTATTTGCTTACGTTGCAACATCTCAAACCAGAGGATCGTGCCGGGGTACGGCGTTAACAAGGAATAGCCGCACATATCGAATTTTGCTTCAATATTGAATTTTAAGGTTTCGTCGAACACCGACGGTTCGTCGCCTTCAAAGCCGAACATAAACAACCCGAGCGCCATGATCCCGTATTGGTGCAGCTTTTCAACCAGACTGCCATAAGCATCCGGATCGTTCTGATACTTGTGAACATTGCGCAGGGTTTGTCTGGAGATGGACTCGAAGCCGATGGACAGCATAAAGCAACCGCTTTCCGCCGCCAGTTCCAACAAGCGTTCATCGTGCGCATCGCGGCTGTTTACTGCCGCCTGCCATTTCAGCCCGCGCCCCTTAAAAGCCTGCATGACCTGCATGGCCCGTTTCGGCGAGCCGAAAAAGTCCGCGTCGTTCAGCAGGATCACCCGCTCTTCAATGTGCTCGATCTCCCTAATGATGTCTTCGATGGGTCGGTAGCGAAAACTAAGGCCATACATCGTAGGCTCGGCGCAAAAAGTACAGCCATGAGCGCAACCGCGCGAGGTTTGCACGAAGCCTTTATTGATGTAACGGTTACTCTTCAGCAAGCCTTGCCTTGGCGTCGGCAACCCGATCATCGAATGAAGATTTTCAGCCTTGTAAATACCCTTCAGTTGACCTTTATCAAGGTCGTCAAGCACCTTGTCCATGATCAGTTCGGCTTCACCAACCACCACGGCATCGGCATGCGACAGCGCTTCATGAGGCATGTAACTAGCATGCACGCCGCCCATAAGCACCGGAACGCCACGGGCCCGAAAGCTATCGGCGATCTGATAACCGCGTCGCACATAGGAGGTCATGGCGGATATGCCGACCATATCGACTTCCAGATCGAAATCGATGGGTTCTATATTCTCGTCCGTGAGAATAATTTCGTAGTCATTTTCCGGAATCAATGCGGCAACGGCGAGAAGCCCGGCAACCGGAGAATACAGCGCCTTGCCGAAAAATAAAGGCCTGGTGGCGAACGTGTCGGCTCGCGGATTGATCAAATGGATGCGACGGGTTCGTGCCATGGATTCACCTCATTGTTGAATAAAATTAGTAACAACGTGCCAGAGACAGGTCGTGAATGATCACCTTCGCCCTGAAAGGCACGATACATTCTGGGAGTACAGCCGCAAGTAGCAATCGCGTTATGGCCTTCCCATCCATGTCGCACCGCTCTTTATTATCAGCATTAAAGCATTGATTTATTTTTACACACTTTCGATGATTTTCAATGAAAGTTACGCAATAAAGCACCAATAAAATTCTGGAATAGTGGTGTAATAGGGGCAAAAAGATCAAGCTTGCATGGCCGCAACGGGATAATGTTTAAATCTCCCTGAATTACGGTATTATTCAAGGACTGAGATAATGAGCGAATGGCAGCTTTGGAAAAACGCACATGGGGGGCATATGAAGGATACTTTGCATTACAGGACTACTGCTCGTATCGATTATTGCGGGTTTCGTGCTATCGAAACAGTTAACGGCACGGTGATCTATACATGAAATTTGCTCTGCTTACTGTGCTGATCGTGATTCTTTGTTCCTTTGACTGTCGCAGTACTTCCGCTGTCGAGAATGGGGACAATTGCGCGGTTTCGTCAGGCTACGTCATCCGCAGTTTAGGCTCTAATATTGGCACGGTGAGCTCAAAGATGTCCGGTTCGGCCACCGATAACGATTTGCGTGCCGATGTCGATGTGAGCGTCGGCTTTTTGTTTTTTGGCGTCTCTCCCTCAAGAGCACCGAGACGGCAAGCATCCGTGGCGGAAAGGTAATACGTTACCGCAAAACAATTGACAAAGGAGGGGATCTTCGAGAGATAACGGGGGATCTTGACAGTGGCATGTTCACCATAATAATCCGTGATGGGGAGAAGGTGGAGCGTAAGGTTTTCTCGACAATGAACTATGAGGTAACAAATATGGAGTACCCTGAGTGACACTAGCTCCGGGGGAGGAAAGAAGAATGCGGGTTCTTGACCTGGAGAACTCTGAGGTTGTAGACCGGGTGTATCGGTATGTAGCCGAAGAACAGGCCGAGATCGACGGGCGTGTTATCCGCATTATTGTTGCTGATTTTTCCGATAAAAACTCCGAATGCAGGCGGTGGACCGCTATTTTCGATGGGTTACCGGTTGTTAGGCGGCAGGACGGCAAGGAAAAAACCGGGCTTTTCAACCCGTCCTATTCTGTGCGGCAGACCAAGGTCGTAGTCGATCATTAAAGACATATAGGTAGAAGAAATCACCCCAGAACAAGTCCCGTAAATCCATTGACACAAGCTCATTTCCGGTGGTACAAAATCTGCTTCGAACAGCAAATTTCTCTTCATTTCACCTCGGGGCACTGGTGTATTTGTTTCACCACGGCCACTCGCAGGGAGGATCATTGAGCGCGACAAACGCCGCTCTGGAGCTCCTGAGCACACCCCCCGGGACCGCCCGGACAAGACCGCCT
>CAWFFO010000006.1:625000-704034 GCA_963815135.1 uncultured delta proteobacterium | reverse complement strand
CCTGAGATTTAATATTTAACCCAGATTTTCCATTAGCGTCACTTGCCTGTAAAGATCAGATATGGTCTAATGGAAACCATTAGAAAGTTTCCCCTGATATCATACGGTTGCGAGGCGCGTATGTCTCACTCTCACGAACTACATGGTAACGGCTTCACAGTCAGCTTTTCCAACCAGGAAGTCACGGCATGGGGCGGTTTGGCCCTTTTCAAACGTATGCTGGAAAGTCTTGAGTTCCGTGAAGCCTTTACCCGGTTTGGCATACCGGAATCTTCATCAAACCGCGGCTATCCTGCCTTGCAACTCATCGAGCAGTTCATTGTCTCCATCTGGTGCGGTGCCTGTCGGTTTGCCCACACCGAGGTGGTGCGCATGGACAGTGTTCTCTGTCGCCTTTTCGGTTGGCCATCCGCCGCTGAGTTCAAGGCCATCATGCGCATGTTCAAACGCTTCGACATGCTCACCAACGAGCGTGTACAGATGCAGATGTATTCCTGGCTCTTTGGTAAGCTTTCAGGCCTGACGAACGTGACCCTCGACCTCGATTCCACGGTAGTAACCCGTAACGGCTCTCAGGATGGAGCCGCACGAGGTTACAATCCTGGTCGGCGCGGCCGGGCAAGTCATCATCCGCTTTTGGCCTTCATTGCGGAGGCGCGTTTGGTCGCCAACTTCTGGCTTCGGCCCGGCGATAGCCATAGCGCCAATAATGTCCTGCAATTTCTTGAATCTACCCTTGCCCACCTGGCTGACAAAACAGTCGGGCTCTTGCGAGCCGACAGCGGCTTTTTCGACAACGCCTTCCTGTCGGCGCTGGAGAACAAGGGTATCAACTACATAGTCGCTGCGAAGTTGACTACACCTTTGCAACGAGCGCTCCATCAAGCCGCGACCTGGTGGGCATTGAAACCGGGGATTGAGATCGCGGAGATCATGTATCAGGCGCACGGATGGACTACGGCACGCCGTATCATTGTCATACGGCAGTCAACCAAAGATGCACCCGGTAAAGCACTCAAGCTGTTTGCAGACGACCCTGCCGTTCAAGGGTGGCGCTACGGCGCTTATACCACCACACTTGAACTGCCGGCCATAGAGGTATGGCGCTTGTACCGAGGCAGAGCCGATGCGGAAAACCGGATCAAGGAACTCAAGGCCGATTTCGGGCTCGATGCCTTCAATATGGGAGACTTTTGGGCCACTGAAGCAGCACTGGCAGTCGCCATGCTGTCGTACAACCTGATGAGTCTGTTCCGTCAATCAGTCATGAGAAGCCGAATTCAACACACCCTGTCAACACTGCACGGTTTGGTGCTGGCAATTGGCGGCAGATGGTACGGCAGTCCCGGTAAGGAACGCCTCCTGCTATCAGTTCCAAGGCGTAAACGGGCGTGGTTTGCAGGGCTGTGGGCAAACGCCACAGGACCACCAGTCTTGTCAGCATAACCAACCAAAACCGCTAATGGAAAATCCGGGTTTAATTCGAAAATCCACAACCGTCATTCCCGTGTAGACGGGAATCCGATATGGTTGTCAGTTGTCAAGAAGATAAAAAGTTCCCTGTCCGCTTATACAAAGCGGTTATGAAGCTTGCTATACTCCAGGGCATATGCCGGGCCAGAACCAGTTAAGCGACGTTTGATTGTTCTGATATACGCGGATTGAATACCGGCAAGACTTAGCTTCATCGCGGGGCTGCCTCTGTCTAGGATCGGAAGTTCGGTAAATCTTATTCCATGGATTCCCCGAGGGTTCCCCAGACTTGGTTCTGTACCCGCACATGCCCTGGATATTGTGTCAGTATTTCATGCTTACTCCGAAGTGCTTATAACGATGTCTGTCGCCTGTCCACAGAGGGGTGAGCCTTGCCGGGGTGAGTAGGCATCCCGAAGTGCCGGCGAACCCCGGCAACCACTCTGTGGGCAGGCCGGGAAAGCTCCCGGTCAGTACAGGTTTTGCTTGTCTGTTCTTTGAGAAAATGCATCACGCTGCAATCGGCGTCTTCATTGCTATGGCCCACATGAACGCGGCAAGCTCTCTGGCAATCGCCACTACGACTGTATTACGGTTTTTGCCTTTCGCCATCAGGCGTCTGAATCTGGCGCAAAGCCGTACCTGGCACTTCCAGGCAAGCTCTTTGATGTCCTCGCTTAGGCCTTCATGACGTTTGAGCAGATAGCGTGAGACCCGTGCCGGGTGGCTGTAAGTTTGACCCGCCTCCACGAGGATTCTGCGTACATGGCCGTTGCCGGTCTTGGTAATGCCACCCTGTCGCCTCTTATCTCCGCTTGTGTGCTCTGACGGAATAAGACCGAGATAGGCCATCAGCTTTCTTGGATGTTCGAACCTTGTAAGATCGCCTATCTCCGCTATCGTCGTGGCCGCCACTATGATGGAGACTCCTCGCAGCGCCTGGAGAGCATTGACCACCGGAGCCATCCGCCATGCAGGAACCAGTGATTGAATCTGTTGAGTGAGCCGTTCGACACGCCCAGTAGTTTCATTGATGGCGTTGATATACTCCTGGAACACCACCTGTTGAGCCGGTGTCGGCATTTTCTTGTCAGCGAGCCATCGGAAGTGCTGCAGTGACCAGTTCTTGCCATGGTACCTGAAGCCCAACCGAAGGAGCATCCCGCCCAGTTGCTGACGTGCCACACGCTGGGCCTTGACGGCATCCTCCCTGGCTCGGGTGAGATCGCGCATGGCTTCATCATCCTCACGAGGGACGAACACATAGGTCAGCTCTCCGGCACGGTGAAGACGTGCAAGTGTCGTGGCATCTCGCCGATCTGTCTTGACCCGCTCCGCGGGTCTCTTGGGGATATGCGCCGGGGAAACAACGGCACAGTCGAAACCCTTGTCTGTCAGAGAACGAAAGATGTCATAACCACAGGGACCGGCCTCGTAAACAAAATGCGGTTCTTTGCCGGCAGAGCAAAGCTTTTTTATCAAGCGATCGAGATCTTCAAGGTCGCCCCCGATGGTGCCGTAATATCTTACTTCGGCATTGCGGCCGGCATCGGCAATTGCTACATCGATGGAGTTTTTGTGAACATCCAAACCAACAAATATGATAGACTTCTTCATGACCTGCCTCCTTGGTTATGGCTCTGTGCCGTGGTGAATTGCCTTCTCCGCAGCATAACCCACGTTTGCAAGGACGGCAGGTCTTTTTTTACTTCCGACAACTGACAACCATTATGTCTAGGAATTTAGCGATTTACCAAATCTTCAGCATGGACCCGGTTAAATCCTTAATCCTTAATCCGCCTCATCACTCATCACAACCTGAGCAACCGCCGCAATCCAGCCTTCGGCTTCTCTTCACTCTCCTGATAATAACCATACCCGTAACCATAGTAGCCGTAGTACTTGCCGCCGTATAATCCGTAGCCGTAGTGCTCTCGGCCCTTGCCGGACTTGTCGTTCAGAATTATGCCGGCGACAGGGGCGTTGACGCTGACCAGGGTTTCGCGCATCTGGCGTGCGGCTTTTATGGGCACGCGTCCCGCTTCGATTACCACCAGGACCATGTCGGCCAGCGAGGTGAGCAGGGGCGCGTCGGTTACCGCCAGCACGGGCGGGGCGTCGATGATGATGGTGTCGAAGCTCTCGCGCAGGGTGGCGATCATGTCCAGCATCTTCTGCGAGCCGAGCAGCTCCGCCGGGTTGGGCGGAGTAAGGCCGGCACTGATGAAATGAAGATCAGGTATCGGTGTTTCGCGGATGATATTTTCAAGGGGAGCATCGCCGGCCAGGTGGTCGGTAAGTCCGGGCTCCTTGGTGCAGCCGAGCTTTTCGTGCAGCGTGGACTTGCGCAGGTCGCAGTCGATGAGGATGATGTTCGCCCCGGTCTGGGAGAGAATGCAGCCCAGGTTGGCGCTGACGGTACTCTTCCCTTCGCCGGGGAAGGTGCTGGTCATGAGAATGACCTGGCGCTTGCGGTTGACGGAGGTGAAGTGGATGCCGGTTCGCAGGCTGCGGAACGCCTCGGCCGCCTGGGACTTTGGCTCCAGGTGGGTGAGCAGGGACGCTCTCCGGTTCTTTTCATCACCCGGATCTGTCTTGCGGATCTGCGGAGTAACCGCCAGCAGCGGCCACTTCAGCTCCCGCTTGGCGCCGTCGGCATCCTTGATGGTATCATCCAGGTATTCCTGGAAAAAGGCCAGGCCGACGCCGAACATGCAGCCCACCAGCAGCCCCAGGAGGAGGTTTTTGCCCTTCTGCGGTTTGACCGGCAGCTCGGGGGTGATGGCCGGATCAACGATATTGATATTGCTGATGGTGGACGCCTCGTTGATCTTCGCCTCTTCATGCTTCTGCAGCAGGAAGGTGTAGATGTCGGAATCGACCTTGGCGAGCCGGGTCAGCTTGGCCAGGTCACGCTCGGAGGCGGGCAGCCCCTTGAGCATCCCTTCGTAGCGGTCCATATCTCGGCTGATGCCCGTCTCCGTCCCGGCGAGGGTTCTCAGTTCGCTTTCGTAGGTCGCCTGCAGCTTCTTCTGCACCTCGTCTATCTGCATGTCGATCGCCTGCACCGCCGGGTGCTGCTCGGTTGAATCACTGAGAAGCGCGCTTTTTTTCACCTGCAGGTCGGCCAGCTGCGAGGCCAGGCCCGCGATCACCGGATCGTCCTGGGAGGCAACGGGAGAGTAGGTCCTGCCCCGAAGCCGGGCTTCCTTCAGGGAGGCCAGGGCGAACTCGACGCTCTTTTTCCGGAGCGTGACGCCGGTGCAGTCCTTCTCGGTGTCGGAGAGCTTGTCGATCAGCTTGGTGGCGGTTTCGTCGAGCATCACCACGCCTGAAGTGCTCTTGTATGACTCGAGCTTCTGCTCGGCTTTGTCCAGCTCGTTGCGGATTGACTGCAGCTGGTTTTCCACGAAGCCGACGGTCTTGCTCGCCTCTTCCGCCTTGAAGCCCACGTTCTGCTCCAGGTAGGCCTGTACCAGGGTATTGACCACGTTGCGGGCCATCACCGGATCTGTGTTTGTATAGGTGAGCGAGATGATGTTGGTCTTCTTCCCCACCTCGGACGCGTTAACATTGTCCCTCAGGTCTTTGACGGTTTTGTTGAAGGGAAGAAGTTTGAGCCCGAAGCTGTCGCCTTTTTCCCCTTTGATATCGGTGAGCAGCAGCGACATCCCTTTGCCGATCATCAGGCGGCCGCTCTGTCCCTTGCCGACCAGCTCATCGTCGTTATTACGGACGGTGTAGCTGCCGTTTCCTGTCAGTTCGACAGTGTATACGGGTTTCTTTTCACTGGAATCGAAATCCAGCATACGGAAAGAGACGTTGTCGGGACGGCCGACGATGCGCCAGTTCAGATGCAGTTCCTTGACCACCTTCTCCGCGTTGGTGCGCGACTTGAGGATCTCGATCTCGGAATCCACGGTGTCCGAGTCGTTGGATAGCATGAGGTCAAGTAGTTCGCTTTTACCCTGCTTTTCGTCCTTGACGTGCAGTGTGGCCGAGGCCTGGTAGATCGGCTTCATGAGAAAGGTGTACAAGGCCACACCGGCGAAGACCGCAACAAAGGCGGCGAGAAATGTCTTTCTCCTGCGGAAAAGCACATTCAGGTAATCCTGAAGGTGCACCTCTTCCATCTGCATGTGGGGTGGAATCTGCTGTTCGATTTCGTTCATTTAAATACCTTCGGTTAGAGTTTGGTTCGTTTGATTCATATACATTCGTGACATTCGTGGCTGACGTGTTTTTATTTGATTCTTTCAACCAGTAAAACTTCAATATCTTATTTAACAGGGATTTGCAGGATAAGCAGGATAAAAATGCAAAATATTTTCTTATTGTTTAATTAAATATTCAACATTCATAATTCAAAACTGCTATTTAGCCTCATGATTCCCTCGTGATTCCCAGGATTAGAATCCAAAATCTTAAGTAATCTGAAGTAATCGTGAAGCTGAAACAAGTTTTTTGCTTCCCCAATTCAAAATTCAAAATTCATAATTGCCTTATTCTAGTAGCTTTTCCTCAGGTACTCAAGCGACACAAAGGGCTGAAGCACCGCGCTGATGGCCTGCAGGGAGGGAAGAAGTTCGTTGATGGCGTCGTTCCAGGCCCCAACGTTGCTTTTTGGAACGTAGACGATATCTCCCGCCATGAGCGGCAGGGGAAGCGCTTCACCACGCAGGATCTTGTCGAAGTCGACCACCAACAACTCTCCCCTGGTGGTGGAGAGGGAGCGGATGATGCGGATGTGCCTGAAATCGTAGCCGGTGTCGCGCAGCTCGGCGCTGCCGATGGCCTGGGCCAGGTTCAGGCCGCCCTGGAGCATGGGCACCGGACCCGGTTTTTTTACCGCACCGAAGACGAATACCTGGCTGTTCCTGTTATCGGGGATGAAGAGGGTGTCTCCAGCCTTGAGCCAAACGTTCTGGGTCGGGTTGCCGTTGTTGAGCATGTCATAGACATCGACCGGCAGGATCCGGTTGCCCCGGCTGAGGCGGGCGCCGCGCAGATCGGCGGTGGCGTCAAAGCCGCTGCCCAGGGCGATGCCCCTGGATGAGGGTCAGGGGACGGTCCATGTAATAGGTGCCGGGAGCCTTGAACTGGCCGAGGAGGTAGAGCGGATGACTGTGGTATTCGGCCACTTCCACGACTACCCACGGGTTTTTGAGGTATTTGCTCAGGCTGTCGATGATATGGAGGCGGGCCTCCTTGAGCGTCAGCCCGGCCACGTGAATCTCGCCGACGATGGGGATCTGGATGTCGCCTTTGCCGTCCACCCGGCTCCCCTGGATTTTCGTATTGCTGGTAACTCCGGTCACAAGGAATTCCGGCTTGCCGTCAATGTTGACATACAGGACATCGTTGGCGCCGATCACGTAATCGGCCGACGGCATTGCTTCCGCCTTGACCGCAGGGACGGTTACCGATTGTTTTTCCACGATGGCGGATGTGGGCGCGCAGCCGACTTCCCTTACGGAGCCGTCCGGCAGGTCGCGATAACGGGCACATCCGGAAACAAGGACAAAAAGCGGGCAGAGAACGAGCAGAAGAGTGGCAATTCTATTTTTTTTCATGTTCTGACCTTAAGGGGAAGTAATAAAACCAATTTTTATAGCACAACCGAATCAACGGGGTCAACATGGAAAGAGATACGGCCGGGAATTTTTAAGGGGTTGGTTTAACAATCCTGTTTACGGATATAGCAACTGCCGTGCCATATCCGTAAACAGCTGTTTTTACACTACTTGGATGAATATTGGCTGGAGTGCGGAGGCAAGAAAGTCAGTCATTTGACTGCGTACAAGTCATCATTCCGTACCTTGAGGTCAACCCAGTGGCTCCATTTCGTGCAGGTGGAAATGGACCCGACTTTCATGTTGTGGAACAACTTGCCGCCGCATTTTCCGGTATCCCTGTTGTTGAATACCGAGCAGTCATCTTCAAGCGTTCTCGGTCCGCCCCAGAAATCACATGTAGCACAAATCTTGTAATCGGAACCCATTCTGACAATACTCATCTTTTCACCTCGGCAGTTTATTTTTCTATTTTTCACTTTGAAAAGTGTTTGAATTTCACAACCATCTTTCTCATCTTCCAGCAACTCGTGCGATGCCGACGGCCAAGACCGCACGGACACCGTTTATGTTGAAAGGCGCTTTTCTTTCGCGACCTGCCCGGCGCCCGACACACTGCCCGATACGGTATTTTTTCCAGTGGTTCGCCGTCCAGGGAAGCAAAGACAACGCTCGACTCGCGGCAAATTGCGATTTCTCCCTTGTCGAGCAGCACCAGGTCGTGGGCAAGGGCAGCCATGGATGTAATATTGGACGATACGATATAATCACTGTCGCCGATCCCCAGGGCCAGCGGCAAACCCATTCCGGCGGCAATCAACGTGCGCGGCTCATTCTCGCACGTAAGGCATACCGAGAAGTCGCCTTTCAGTTCCCTGAGTGCGTGCAGAACCGACTGCTCGAAGATTCCGGTCTGTTTCAGATTCCTGTCAACCAGGCGGGCTATCACCTCCAGATCGCAGTCACTGACGAATTCACACCCCTGCTCCACCAGTTCATGGCGCACACGGAGATAGTTTTTCACGACTCCGCACTTGACGACGGAAACGTCGCCCACCCTGTGAGGAAGGCCGGTGCGGCGCGACGCATATCGGCGATCGCCCCGGCCGGAGTGCACCTGGGAATGGGAAAGAAACAGTCGCGGACCGTCCGGAAAAAGGGACATGCTCTTTTTTTTTGCCAGGTAACCGCCAATCCAGTACATAGTGTCACCTTATTGAATGAAGAAATTTGAACAGAAATACCCTTGCCGCCCCGGACCTGTTCAAACTTTTTCCATCCGTGTTCAAATTTTGAAATTTGCAACCGGTTCCCCGGGGATCCAAAATGTGGAAGCCGGGCAAAAAACAAGTTCACGAGCCAGGTGAAGTTCGTCCTGTCCAGTTTGTAACTTACTGTTTTTGTGTTGTTATTATGTTTCAGACTTGAAATGAGGAAGATAGAACCTCGAGCCTGAAGCCGCCAGAATCGCGCCTCGAGGTGTTATAGTGCAACAGGGTTGCCAAATGATTCTTAATTTTGAATTTTTATTATTCCGGTAGCCACTGTTTAGTTTCTGCACACATAATTGAGGAGTCAGGAGTCAGGAGTCAGGAGTCAGGAGTCAGGAGTCAGGAGTCAGGAGTCAGGAGTCAGGGGTCAGGGGTCAGTGATGGGCCATATTAAATATTACGTATCACACATTACGCTTTTAAGTCTTTACGTATTCCGGGCACCTTTGACTTCCAGAATGGTTACTTCCGAGCCGTCCGTGGAATGGAAGCGGTGTTCGAGGGAGGTGTCGAAATATACGCTGTCGCCTTCTTCGAGGGTGAGCAGTTTTTTGTCCAGCTCCAGGTCGAATTTCCCCTTGATGACATAGACAAATGACTCACCTTCATCACTATAGGTATTGTCGTCGGATGTCTGTCCGGTCAGCGTGATGAGGAACGGGGAGATTTTCCTGTTCTGCATCTTGAAGGAAAAGGATTCGTAGCTATAGCCGTGACGGGAGCCGCCACGGGAGATGACTTTCGAAACGGCCATCCTGTCATTTTTGCGGATTACTTCGAACTTCGGATCATTATTGCATTCGGCAAACAGGGAACTCATCTTGACGCCCAGAAACTTTGCCAGCCTGGAAAGCGTGGCGATCGGCGGTGAAACGTTATTATTTTCAATCTGGGATATGAGCGCCGGTGAAAAACCTATCTCGTCGGCTACCGACTGCAGGGTCAATTTTTTCGCCAGTCGCAGTTTCTTCAGTTTTGCCCCGATATTGTATTCAGTCATTGCGTGCTCCATTTTTTAGTAATACTACCAGCGGTAAGTCATAAAATTGATTCAAATTCAAATTTTCAAACTTCCTGGGGTTTAAATTATTAATTCAATTGAAAAAGTCCGAAAGGTTCACCAATCACGCAGTTCACCTGATTATTGAAAGACTATTCGATTGCAAGTCTACGGTTTTCTTGCGCATTTGCGATTTTACGTGGATAGATGCGGTTTTCAGTTTAAATTAAAACTTATCGTTATATACAACATTATATATTGTTACGCAACTGCAATTTTTTTCCGACCTTCTTCACTATCTCTAATATTGGGCTATACTTTTTCGTATAATTTCCGGAATTTATTCTGAGGGTACCGACCACAACACTGGGGCGTGCCGTGTCCGCCCCGACAGGAGGCAAATATGGGCAAAAAAGTCTCAAGAAGGGATTTCATCCGGACAGGCAGCATGGTTGCGGCATTGACGGCATTCGGGGGGCTCCCCCTGGAACTTCTCGCCGCGCAGCAGAGAATGGCCCGCTTTCCGGAAAAGACCGACATGATCCTGCTGACGTCCCGTCCGCCGCAACTGGAAATGCCGCCGTCATACTTCAACGATCTGATCACTCCGAACGAGGCTCTTTTCGTGCGCTGGCACCTATCGGGGATCCCCACTGAGGTTGATCTCGGCAGCTGGCGCCTCAAGGTCGACGGCAATGTCGGCAGGGAGCTGTCCCTGTCGATGGACGACCTGAAGAATAAATTCGAGAAGGTCTCTTTTACCGCGGTTATCGAATGTTCGGGAAACGGGCGGAGCCTTTTCGATCCGAGGGTCGCCGGAGGCCAGTGGCGAAACGGCGCCATGGGAAATGCGACATGGACCGGGGCAAGGCTGGGCGATATCCTGCAAAAGGCCGGCATAAAGGGTGATTCCGTGGAAGTGGCCTTCAATGGACTGGATGGTCCACCGCTGCCCACCATTGCCGATTTCATCAAGAGCATACCAGCCGACATGGCGCTGACGGACGACGTGATCGTCGCCTACGAGGTAAACGGTGCGCCGCTCCCCATGCTCAACGGTTTCCCGGTGCGGCTGGTGATCCCCGGCTGGTTCGCCACCTACTGGGTGAAATCACTTGCCAACATAACCGTTCTGACAAAACCGGAACAGGGGTTCTGGATGAAAACCGCGTACCGTATCCCGGACAATCCCTGCGCCTGCGTTCCGCCCGGCTCCAAGCCCTCGCGCACCATTCCCATCAACCGCATGAACACCCGCTCCCTCATTATCGACCCGGTTGCGGGAAGCCGCTTCACGAATGGCAAACCGGTTGAGGTCAAGGGGCTTGCCCTCTCCGGCGGCTACGGGGTCAGGGACGTGACGGTCTCGTTCAACAACGGGCAAACATGGCACGAAACCCGGTTGGGCAAAGACCTCGGACCTTATTCCTGGCGGCAGTGGTCATTTGTCTGGACACCGGAAAAGCCCGGCAACTATTCCGTAATGGCGAGGGCCACCGACAGGATCGGCGGGTCCCAGCCGTTCGAAAGCCTCTGGAATCCGGCGGGTTACATGTGGAACAAAATTGAAACCGTAGACGTCACCGTCGGTTAGGAGGGAACAGACATGAAAACAATTTCCGTTTTTATTTTAATTTTTGCGGCTTTTACCTTCTCCGCCGGAACGATTGGCGCCGCCGGCGTCTCCGGACAGGTTCACTCCATCACGCTGCCGACGATTCCCGTCGAACTGAAGGCGGGTCCGGGGCGGGACAAGGCCAAGACATACTGCTCCATCTGCCACAGCACCGATTACATTACCATGCAGCCCAGCTTCCCGGAGAAGAAATGGGGCGAAATTGTCAACAAGATGATCAAGGTATTCGGCGCCCCGATTCCCGCGGAGGCGGCAAAGGAAATAACCACGTATCTCGGCAGCGCATATTCCCCCGGCAAATAGGCGCTGCCTATTCCACCCTGGCGTAAACGAAAACGGGCTGTACTTCATGCGAAGTTCAGCCCGTTTTTAATTTTTAAACAAATTCAACATTCATAATTCAAAATTGCTTTTATCTCAACGTGAACTGCCGGTATGCGTCGAGCGCGTCGGGGAACGGTCCCAGCGCCCTTTCGAATATCCCCAGCGAGAAGGCGATGGCCAGGCCGTAGTTGGTTATGGGAACGCCGGCCTGCTGGCAGCGGATAATCCGGGACAGGACCTCGCGCCGGTTCCACATGCAGGCGCCGCAATGGACAACGAGCTTGTAAGGGCTCAGGTCGGCCGGAAAATCATGACCCTGGGTATGGATGAACTCCAGCTTACCGCCCACATACTGGCGCAGCCAGCGGGGCAGTTTGACCCGTCCGATGTCCTCGCCGATGGGATGATGCGAGCAGGACTCGCAGATGAGTATCTTGTCTCCCGGCTGCAGGTCGTCGATGGCCGCCGCCCCCTTGACGAAGGCGACCAGGTCACCCTTGAACCTGGCGAAGAGAATGGAAAACGAGGTCATCATTACATCATCGGGTGTATCCCCGGCGACCTTGAGAAAAGCCTGGGAATCGGTGACCACCAGTGCGGGCGGCGTCTTCAGCCGGTCGAGGGCATCGCGCAGCTCCCTCTCCTTGACCACCATGCAGTACGCGTCATTGTCGAGGATATCGCGGATGGACTGGACCTGCGGCAGTATCAGGCGGCCCTTGGGCGCCTCCAGGTCGATGGGGATGACCAGCACGGCCATTTCGCCGGCCGGGACCAGGTCGCCGACGATGGCCGGCGAATTGATGAACTCCTCGGGGGCGGAGCGGACCAGCGCTTCCCGCAGGTCGAGAATGCCCTCCCCTTTGGCTGCCGTCGTCTGCACGCACGGGATTTCCAGTTCCTTGAACCGTGCCATATGCGACGCATCCGGCACGGATATGTCGTTTTTATTGAAAACCACGATGACCGGTGTTTTCCGTTCGCGAAGTTCGGTCAGGATGCCTTCCTCGAAATCTCCCCATTCCCCGGCAACGGATACTATGACCCCGATGTCGGTTCTGTCGAAGACCTGGAAGGTGCGCTGCACCCGCATTTCACCGAGCGCGCCGACATCGTCGATGCCCGCGGTATCGATAAACAGGACCGGTCCGATGGGCAGAAGCTCCATCGGCTTCTCCACCGGATCCGTGGTGGTCCCGGCAATATCCGAGACAATCGACACGGTTTGCCGGGTCAGTGAATTCAACAACGAAGACTTGCCGACATTGCGGCGTCCGAATAAACCTATATGGAGACGAAACCCCTTGGGCGTATTTTTCATTATTCCTCTTTTTCCTTCCTCAGGGGAGAACCGAGTCGCATGACGCTCTCCGCCGAAACTGATTCATCAAATGATTCCGCATCAAGAAGACCTTTTTCCAGCACAACGTCGCGAATGCTCTTTCCTTCCGCCCTTGCCTCCTCCGAGACTTTCTGGGCGGCGTGATAGCCGATAGCATCAACCAGCGCGGTTACGGTGGCGGTGGAACTCTCCACGTACAGCCTGCACCTCTGTTCATCCGCAACCAGCCCGGCAACGCAATTCCGCCTGAATATGGCACAGGCGTTGGTCAGCAGGTCCAGGCTTCCAAGCAGGGCGTCCGCGATAAGCGGCATGAATGCGTTCAGTTCCAGGTTGCCCATGGAACTGGCGAAGGCGATGGCCTGGTCATTGGCCATAACCGCCATGGCCGCCTGTGATACCGCTTCGGGTATAACCGGGTTGACCTTGCCGGGCATGATGGACGAACCTGCCTGACGGGGCGGGAGGCGAAGCTCCCCGAACCCGGCGTCGGGACCCGACGACAGGAGCCGCAGGTCGGTGGCTATCTTTAAAAGGTTGCTGGCGCAGGCCTTGAGAATACCGCTGACCTCCACGAACACATCGGTGTTCTGGGTTGCTTCGACGAGGTTTTCGGCACGCGCCAGGCCGAGGCCGGTAATACCGCGCAGGTGTTCGGTGACGCGAAAGATATACTTGCGCGGGGCAGCCAGCCCGGTGCCCACCGCCGTGCCTCCGAGGTTCAGGACCCGCAGGCGCTCCTCGCATTTGTAGATGCGCCACCTGTCCCGCCCGAAAGCCTCGGCGTATGCCGACATCTCCCTGCCCAGGGTAACCAGGACTGCGTCCTGCAACTGGGTCCTGCCGATTTTCACGATATGGGCAAAGGCTTTTTCCTTTGTCTGGAATTCCTCCAGGAGAGCGACGACTTCCCGCTCCAGGGCGCGAAGCTGCTGGATAGCGGCAACCTTGAGCGCGGTGGGATAGGTATCGTTGGTGGACTGGTGAAGGTTTATGTCCTCCAGCGGACTTACGGATGCGTAATCACCAAGCGGTTTTCCCAGTATCTGAAGCGCCCGGTTGGCGAGCACTTCGTTGACATTCATGTTGGTGGATGTGCCGGCACCACCCTGGAGGGCGTCCGTCACCATATGAACGTCGAGGCCTCCCTCCATCATTTCGCCGCAGGCCTGCTCAATGGCGGCCGCTTTTGCCGCGTCCCACCAGCCCAGCTCGTGGTTGGTGCGGGCACAGGCAAGCTTGACGGCACCAAAGGCATGTATCAGGGCCGGGTTGACGGGTCTTGCGGAAAGAGGGAAATTTTCGATGCTCCTGACAGTATGCACCCCGTAGAGTGCATCCGCAGGCACCTCGCGCTCCCCCAGCAGGTCTTTTTCGATGCGGAAATGGGTCATATATCGGCCTCCGGCCGATTTAAATTATGAATTATGAATTTTGTGTTTTGAATTATAAAACCAACTACCAACGGCTGCCTTATCAAAAATACAGGTCGCGGTTTTTGTCTTCCTTGATCTCCTGCAGCCGCTTTTTCACCTTGTCTTTCATGTCGCCGTCTTCCATCCTGGCAAGTTCTTCGTTGATGAGCTTTTCGCCTGCCTTCAGGGTCTCGGGAGTTGCATAATCCATGAGGTATTCTTCCAGTGTGAGCAGTGCGTTGGGGGTGCAGAATTCCTTGATGAACCCCGGAATGCTGAATTCCATGAAATGCTCGCCGGTCCTGCCGACCCGGTAACAGGAAGTGCAGAAGCTCGGGACATAGCCGTCCGTCATCAGTTCGCACATAACCTCGTCGAGGGAACGTACGTCACCGAGGGAAAACTGCTCGCGTTCCATGACCTGGGCGTCACCCGATTCGGTGTAGCCGCCAAGCTCGATACGGCTGCCCGCATCTATCTGGGACACACCGAAAGACATGCATTCCCGCCTGACCTGCGGATTCTCACGCGCAGTGAGGATAAGGCCGGTATACGGAACTGCAAGTCGCAGGATAGCGATCACCCTTTTGAAATCATCGTCGTTTACCAGCAGATTCTCATCCAGGTCCACTCCGGCCGCCGGTCTGAGCCTGGGGAAACTGATGGTATGCGGGCCGACATTATAGCGGCCCTGGAGGTAAAGTGCGTGGGTAACCAGGCTCAGAACCTCGAACCTCCAGTCGTGAAGTCCGAACAGGACACCCAGCCCGACATCGTCGCAGCCTGCTTCAAAAGCCCGGCTTAAACCGTCAAGGCGGTAAAGGTAATTGCCCTTGCGGGTGTTTTGCGGATGTATGCGGGCGTATGTCTCGTGGTGATAGGTTTCGTGAAATATCTGGTAGGTGCCTATACCGGAAGCCTTGACAATCGCATATCCTTCGTGATCGAGGGGGGCCGCGTTGATGTTCACGCGCCTTATTTCACCGTGACCGACTTTTGTTTCATAAACGGTCCGGACACTCCTGGCGATAAACTCGGCGTCGTATGCCTGATGTTCTCCGAAAACCAGTATCAGGCGCTTGTGGCCCTTGTTTTCCAGGGATTTGACCTGCTGGCGTATTTCGTCTTCTCCGAGGGTGCGGCGAATGGCAAAGGTATTGCTCCTCTTGAATGCGCAATACGAACAGTCATTCACACATTTGTTGCCGATATACAGCGGTGCGAACAGAACGATCCGGTTACCGTAAACATTCTTTTTCAGCTGGCGGGCAGCCTCGAAAATTTCTTCCACCAGTTCGGGCGAATCGGCAAGCAGCAGTTCCGCGGTCTCCGGCACGCTCAGCGCTTCTTTTGCCAGACTCTTGGCTACAATTTCGCGAACACGTCCCGCATCGGGTTTTTTTCCTTCCAGAAGACCGTTGATGTAAGGTTCATTGATAAAATCAACGGCGCTTTCACTCAATTTTAATGCCGGCATTCCATTCATATAAACACCTCTCTATTTAGTTCGTCAAATTGACTGTTGTTGGCAGTTGGTAGCTCGTAGTTCGTAAATTTTGGCTCAGAGCTGGTTGTTTGTTCCTGGCAATCGAGCTTTCTTTCTATCTGCCAAATACCAGCTACGATCCTGGAACCACCAGCTACCAACTGCCGGAAACTTACACCTGCGATGCATGTTTCTTACTGTTCGGTGAATCGCCGCGACCTTTTCCTGGCGACCGGCCGATGGAAAGAATTCGGCGATGCATGCATGTCCGGCAATCGGAGGCGGTTTCATCGATACATGCCTTTGCCGGATATATCTCGTACATTGAACGGTATTTCCTCGGCGTCATATTCGGCATGACGATGTTGGCGCCGCGGGACAATCCCAGTTCCCTGCCTGAATTCGTGTTAAGTGTTGCCAGCGCGGTAGTGCTCGGAATGTTTGCCGACGGGCAGACAAGACGCGCCAAAGCAATCACCTTGTATGTCATCAGCTCGGTATTCGGAACCTGTTGCCCTGGCGGGGCATTAAGTTCTTCATCATTCCTGCCCAGGGGCGTATCATGGTGAGGAATGTATGGACCGACTCCGATCATGTCGAGATCGAGATCCCTGAAAAGCAGGATGTCATTTGCCAGATCATCGTAAGTCTGGCCAGGGATGCCTATCATCACGCCACTTCCGGCTTCATATCCGATTTTTTTCAGATTGCGCAAGATTTCCAGGCGGTCCGAACGCGTGCCGGACACGGGAGGATGAATCCTGTCGTAAAGTTCCCGGTTTGAAGTTTCGAAACGCAGCAGATAGCGGTCAGCTCCGGCAGCCTTCCACTCAGCGTACTCTTCGCAGGTTCTTTCACCCAGGCTCAGCGTAACGGCAAGTTCGGTTTCGGACTTGATCCTGCCGATCAGGGCAGATACCCACTCTTTGCCGATACCGGAATCCTCTCCGGCCTGCATAACCACCGTACCGTAACCGTAACTGACGGCCTCATGAACACACTCCATGATCTCGTCTTCCGGCATCCTGTAACGCTCCAGGCCAGTATTTCCGGCGCGGAGCCCGCAATAGCCGCAATTACGTGCGCAGATGTTGGAAATTTCCAGCAAACCACGAAGATGAACTTCATCCCCAACGTTGGAGCGGCGCACCTCATCGGCCTTCCGCCAGAGATCTTCAAGGACGGTTTCACCTTCAGTCCTCAGCCATTCTATTATCTGTGTTCTTTCCATCCAAACTCCTTTCCCGGCCACTGCATGATGGCTTCCCGGTTAAAGTTGATTCGTAAATGATCCTTGTAAGCCATAATACACGAGTCTGGATATTTCTCTTTGACCTGGGTCAACTAATACTTAAAAACAGCAATTGCGCATCGGAGACACGTAGGATACCACGGATAAAACAATAAGATTCCGCTCATATGACTGGTGAGGCATAGATTTGTGACCTTGGCAATACATCTTATTTATTCCAAAAAATGCTCATGCCTCCATGATTAACTGATTATTTATGCTTATTCGTTTTATCGATAATACCATAGAGAGGACAATACAGACAAGCGCACGTTTCCTCTGTTTTCCAACATTTTGGTTTATCGCTTTTGCTGTTGGGTGTTCTCCAGTATTTTATATAAAATTTTAAGCCAAAAAAAACGGCCGGATGATAAACATCCGGCCGGAATTTCATGACATACTTTAAGCTCTTCTACTTACTACAGTTTGTCTCTCTTGAAGTAGTGAGTGTGGAGCAGATGGTGAGACTTCTCGCTCAGCGGTTTGCCCAGGAATTTCTCATACAGCTCGATGATGTATGGGTTTTCGTGGGATTTTCTGAGTTTCTTGCCAGCGTCCTCATCATAGAGAACCTTGGTTCTCTTCTTGAGAAGTTCCATGTCGCCATGGTGGTAAGGCTGACCGCCGCCGCCGATGCAGCCGCCGGGGCAGGCCATAACTTCAATGGCGTGGAATTCGGACTCGCCGGCCTGAACTTTTTCAAGAAGTTTTCTTGCGTTGCCGAGCTCGTGGGCAATACCGATTTTCAGGGTGTGCGGACCAACCTGAACTTCGGCGGCACGGATGCCTTCCATACCACGAACCGCTTCGAAGTTGACATTTTCCAGAGTCTGGCCGGTTGCCAGTTCATAGGCGGTTCTCAGAGCAGCTTCGATAACGCCGCCGGTTGCGCCGAAGATCGGAGCAGCACCGGTTGATTCGCCGAGAGGAGCATCGAAATCTTCATCCGGGAGGTTGGCGAAATCGATGTTCATTCTCTTGATAAGACGCGCCAGTTCTCTTGTGGAAAGAACGATGTCGACGTCAGGATTGCCGTTAACGGCGAATTCAGGACGGGCACATTCGTACTTCTTGGCAAGACAAGGCATGATGGAAACTACTACCATTTTTTCGCGCGGAATTCCGAGGATGTCAGCATAGTAAGTTTTGGCAATGGCGCCGAACATCTGCTGCGGAGATTTTGCGGTTGACGGAATGTCGAGGAGGTCCGGGAACTGGTGCTCGAAGAACTTGACCCAACCGGGGCAGCAGGAGGTCAGGATCGGCAGTTTCACGGACTTGTCGCCGTCGAGGAAACGGGTAAGCCTGTCGAGGAATTCGGAACCTTCTTCCATGATGGTAAGGTCGGCAGCGAAGTCGGTATCGAATACGTGGTCAAAACCGAGTTTGCGGAGAGCAGCGGCCATTTTGCCGGTAACCGACACGCCGGGCTCTACACCCAGATCTTCACCCAGTGCCGCACGAACAGCAGGAGCGGTCTGGACAACGGTTACCTTGTCGGGGTCGGCCAGAGCCTGAACGACTTTCCAGGAGTGGTCGTTTTCAACCAGCGCGCCAACCGGACATACGGCTGTACACTGACCGCAGTTGGTACAAACTGAATCGGCAAGGTTCATTTCGAACGCAGGAGCAACAACTGCACCGAAGCCCCTGTTAACACCGGAAAGAACGCCGCAGGTCTGAACGTCGTTACACATTGTTTCGCAACGACGGCACATGATGCATTTGTCCATATCGCGGATGATGGAGTTGGATATGTCTTTCCTGTAGGTAGACATAACGCCTTCGTAGGGTACGTCCCTGATGGCAAATTTTTCAGACATTTCCTGCAGTTCGCATTCACCTGATTTGGAGCATACGAGGCAGTCTTTCGGATGGTCGGAGATCATCAGCTCGAGAACAGTCCTTCTTGCATTCAGAACCCTCAGGGTATTGGTTTTTACTACCATACCATCTGTGATGGGGGTTGCGCATGCAGGGGCAAGGTTCTTTCTGCCTTCCACTTCGACAACGCATACACGGCAGGATGCAGCCATGTTGTTAACAGCCAGTTCTTCCATTTTCAGAAAACAGAGGGTTGGCACGTCGATATTCAGCTTGTTGGCGGCATCAAGAATCATGCTGCCCTGCGGAACTTCCGTTTGTTTACCGTCAACGGTAATTTTCAACATAGACATTTATGTGAGCTCCTTTCGTTATTGTTTTACAATTGCTTCGAATTTGCACTTGTCGATACAGGCGCCGCACTTGATGCACACGGACTGATCGATGGTGTGAGCTTCCTTGACCTTGCCGGAAATACAGTTGACCGGGCAGATACGTGCGCAGAGGGTACAACCAACGCATTTCTCAGGCACGATGACGATTTCAAGGAGATTGGTACAAACGCCGGCAGGACACTTCTTGTCGGAAACGTGAGCCCTGAACTCATCTTCGAAAGTATTGATCGTCGACAGAACCGGGTTAGGCATGGTCTGGCCGAGACCGCAGAGGGCGGTGTCCTTGATGGCCGCTGCAAGTATCTTCAATTTGTCGATATCATCCACGGAACCCTGTCCGAGGGTTATCCTGTCGAGGATCTCATAGAGACGCTTGGAGCCGATTCGACATGGTGTACATTTACCGCAGGTTTCATCCATGGTGAAGTCGAGGAAAAACTTCGCAATGTCAACCATGCAGTTATCTTCGTCCATGACGATCATACCGCCGGAGCCCATCATCGAGTTTTTGGCGAGAAGGTTGTCGTAATCGATCGGAGTTTCGAGATCCTTGTAGGTCAATGCACCACCGGAAGGACCACCGGTCTGTACGGCCTTGAACTTCTTGCCGTCCGGGCAACCGCCGCCGATGTCGAAGATAACTTCCTGCAGGGTGATACCCATGGGAACTTCGATAAGACCAACGTTGTTGATTTTGCCTGCGAGAGCGAAAACCTTGGTGCCACGTGATTTCTCTGTGCCGATTGAAGCAAACCACTCAGAGCCTTTTACCAGTATGGCGGGAATGTTGGCGAAGGTTTCAACGTTGTTAACGATGGTCGGTTTCTGCCAGTAGCCTGCGTTTGCAGGGAAGGGAGGCTTGGTGTATGGCTCGCCACGGCTTCCTTCCATGGAGCGGATAAGAGCTGTTTCTTCGCCGCACACGAATGCGCCTGCGCCGTATTTCAGTTCGATGTCGAAAGAGAAGTTCGACCCGAAGATGTTCTTGCCGAGTACGCCGCAATCTCTGGCGTCGTTAATGGCCTTTATAAGGCGCTTGATGGCCAGCGGGTATTCCGCGCGGATGTAAACAACGCCGATGCTGGCGCCGATGGCATAGCCGCAGAGCGCCATGGCTTCAACAACGGAGTGCGGGTCGCCTTCGAGAACCGCCCTGTCCATGAATGCGCCCGGGTCACCTTCGTCGGCGTTACATACGACATATTTCTGGTCGGCCTGGTTGGCAGCAGCAAAGCTCCATTTTGTACCGGTGGGGAAACCGCCGCCCCCACGACCCCTGATGCCGGATTTCTTTATTTCATCTATGACCGCCGCCGGTGTGCTTGCGGTAACCGCAGTGGCGAGAGCCTCGTAGCCGCGAACTCCAAAATAATCCTCGATATTTTCGGGATCGATAAAGCCGCAGTTTCTGGTAGCAATTCTAAGCTGTTTTTTCAAATCCATTCTCGAACTCCTCCCCTTTATTATAATACTACTCTGGTATAGTTTACGGGAATTACCGTACCTACGACTTCGCCACTCTTCAGGTATTTCTGAACGAGTTCCCTTGCTCCGGTATCATCAAGCTTGCCGAAGCATACGGGATCCTTGCCGGGCAGAGTCACTTCCACGGTCGGCTCCGAATGACAGTAGGTCATGCAGCCGGACTGCATGAATTCAACATTGGATATCCCCTGTTTTGCTGCTTCATCCTTCATGGCATCCATGACGGTCTTGCCGCCGGATGCAATGCTGCAGGTAGCGAGGGAGACGTTTACGATTATCTTATCTTTTTTTGCGGCCGCTTTGGCCTTGTATTCTTCCTGAGCTTTCTTCAGATCAGCAATCGATGTAATTTTCGCCATGATTAAACTCCTTCGGTTCTATTGTTAATTAGTATTCAGCGATAATATCTTTAACTTGTCCAGGCGTTACATGGGCGTAAACCTTTTCCCCAACCGTCAGGATCGGAGCCAGGGCGCAGGCGCCAACGCAACGAAGGACGTCGACGGAGAACTTGCCGTCCGGGGTAACTTCACCTACTTTAACATTGAGGTTATCAAGGAAAGCTTCAACAACCTTCTCGGCGCCTTTTACGAAACAGGCAGTACCCATACAAATTGAGATGGGGTATTTACCTTTGGGAACCATGGTGAAGAAAGTATAAAAGCTTACAACACCGTATACCTTGGCCAGCGATACATCCATGTAATCTGCTACAAACTGCTGTACTTCCCTGGGGAGATAACCGAACAGGCTCTGGGCCTTGTGCAGTACCGTTACCAGATGACCTTCTCTTGTGGGAAGCTTGCCGATGAAATCCTCAAGCTCCTTGTAAAGCGTTCCCGGCAGTGTTGCACGATCCGGAATTCTACATTCCCCTGTTAACTGACACGTTGATCCTGTCTGCATAGTGAATAACCTCTCCTTTCTTTTTTTGCCAAAGATTATTTGGCCTTGTTATTCCTCCAACAAAATCTGCAACTCAATTAGCCGAAATCAAATTGCAATCAACACCATCCGATAATACCGTTGCGCCAAAACCTTGTCCAGAAAACAAAAAACACTGTTTGAACGCAATGAGCTACGATTTTTACACCTGATGTATCAATCTTGGATAGATTCTACCTTTTTGGGGTAATCAACCTGATTTACTGACTGCGGTGCGTCTCGCTAAAGGCGCATGGTGCATGTTTCGAAGCTTTCCGGCCGCGCGGGATTTCATCATAAGTTCAAGTATTTGTCAAGGTGTTTTTTACCGGGCTTGTATACGTCATTTCCGGTTTTTTTGAGTCTGGGGGGAAGCCGTTTCGTTCTATAAAAATGATAATTCATGATTACCTTACAGCGCGAAATTTTACATCAAAAATAGTATTTAGTTCTTTATATATCTAGTGCTTCGGGGTATTCCCGATAACCACATTTGAATACGAACGAAAAAACGGCATTTGAGCGGTTAACAGCTGAATTTTAATAATGATAAATTTCAACACAGGCATCATTTTTTGTCAAGGATAAATTTTTATCCTGAACTCATCTACTTTATTAGAATTAATCGAAATTTTCAGGGCAAAAAGAAGGAATGTGAACCGTTCCCGAATCATTTCAGCATTACTGTAAAATATCTTTCCATACATGAGAAAACGCAGTTTTGTCCCATCGGGATGCAAATCTCAGCTATCCAGCTCCCCGGCCTTAAAGATTATGTGATTGTAAAATTCAGAATAATCTGGACACGCATGGCTGATTCAAAATACTGGCATTATGACAACGCTTCTGTGTACCATTTCTCTGACCCGGACCATTGTCCCCCATATTTGACTCATTTGCAGCGTACTAATTTGACATCGAATTTCGATTTATCTTCAAACATTTTGTCCTCAAAATGCATCATTTTTTCCTTTAAAGTTTCACACTGTATTACCGATAAATAATTTGTGAACCGGTTTTATTTCCACACTATTTAAAGATCAAACGGGGAGTATATTATGCGCATAAAAGTTTCCACGAAACTCTATTCCATGCCCGCTCTGGCCGTACTCGGATTTGTCCTCATAACCGGCATTTCCGTATATTCCGTCAACCATCAGGCTAAGTCAACCGGACAGATGGCACATGGAGATGCAGCACAGGTCACGTGTGCTTTTAGGGCCAGGCTTTGCCTGGCGGAGGCTGTCCGCGCATACAAAAATTATCTTATCCGCAAGGATGAAAAACAAATTACCGTTTTCAAAGAACAACTGCAAAAGCTGGAAATGCATCTTGACGAATATGAAAAGCTGGCCGATACGAACCAGGAAAAACTAATTGCTGCTCAGGCCCGCCATGAACTTGACAATTATCGAAGTTCAATTGAAAAGCTCAAGGCGGCCCGTGCCGCAGACAGTGACATCCTTAATGTTGATGCAAAACTGTCAAAGGGTTTAGACAGGGCCCTCGGTTCGGCCATTCAACAGATGGGGGGTTCAGCTCTCAAGAGCCTGGATACTCATGGGCAGGAGCTGGACGCCCGCTCCAAACACCTCACCATGATACAGCTGGCGGTGTCTGCACTAGTTATA
Organism: uncultured delta proteobacterium; assembly: GCA_963815135.1. Taxonomy (GTDB): domain Bacteria; phylum Desulfobacterota; class Desulfuromonadia; order Geobacterales; family Geobacteraceae; genus CAIWTU01. The sequence continues at coordinate 680,964 of CAWFFO010000006.1, read as the reverse complement.
ATTCTCATGGCGGTATTCGGCTTTTTTATCATCAGGAAATTCAGTCTCCGCCTGCACTGGTTTTCCGGAATAATTTCCAGGGTCGCGGGAAACGACCTGACCGCGCGCGTAAAGATCCGTGCAAACGACGAACTTGGAGATATGGGTAAAAACTTCAACAGAATGACAAGTAACATGGAGGAGATGATCAGAACCGTCCAGGAAGCAGTGCTTCAGCTTACGGATGATTCGAGGAACCTTACCGGCGATGCGAAAACCATGTCGCGAGACGCCGAGGAAGTCGCAATTCAGGTGGGTACTGTTGCGACTGCCGGGGAAGAGATGGCGGCAACATCAACCGACATCTCCCGAAATTGCAATCTGGCGGCTCAGAGCTCAAACAAAGCGAACGATACGGCTCTTGCCGGCGCTGACGTTGTCGAGCGGACAGTCGGAGTGATGCACCGGATTTCCGAAAGGGTAAAAGAGTCGGCCAGGACCGTGGCAGGGCTGGGTGCCAGGAGTGACCAGATAGGCGAGATCATCGGTACCATCGAAGACATCGCGGACCAGACAAATCTTCTTGCCCTTAATGCAGCCATAGAGGCCGCCCGGGCCGGGGAGCAGGGGCGTGGTTTCGCCGTAGTTGCCGACGAAGTGAGAGCCCTGGCGGAACGTACCACAAGGGCGACCAGGGATATAGGTGAAATGATCAAATCTATCCAGGCTGAAACCAGGGGTGCGGTAAACGTCATGGAAGAGGGGGTCAAGGAGGTCGAAGTCGGCACGACCGAGGCGGGGAAATCCGGGGAGGCACTGCAGGAAATCCTCAGTCAGATCAACAACGTCACCATGCAGGTGAGCCAGATAGCAACAGCGGCCGAGCAGCAGACCGCGACAACAAGCGAAATAAGCAGCAGTATTCATCAGATAACCGATGTTGTGCAAAAAACCGCCGGTCTGGCCAAAACAAGTACCCGTTCGTCGGAAGACCTCGCTCAGCTTGCCGAAAAGATTCAGACGGATATCAGAAAATTCAGAACCACCGGAAGCGAACTATTTATCCTGGAGTTGGCCAAAACCGACCACAATGTTTTTGTCGACAATGTGGAGGCGGTTCTGAAGGGAGAAATCCGGCAGGACGGAGCATCCCTTTCAACCCATCATACATGCCGTTTCGGCAAATGGTACGATGGAGAAGGAAAACTGCTTTGCGGACATCTGAAAAGCTTTAAGGCAATTGACTCACCGCACGAGAAGGTTCATACAGTCGCACGCAGGCTGGTGGATGCGGTAAATTCAGGAAACATGCAGCAGGCGGAAAACCTCTTTCCGGAGCTTAAGGATCTGTCCCGGCAGATAACGGTTTTACTTGGTGATTTAAGAGGCGAGTTCGAAAATGAAAAGGCAAAGGCGGCCTGATTCCGGTATCAGCGGGGAAACTGAATATTCTGTTCTTTTCCGTTAAAGTGTTAACGGTTTTTCTCTGGCGGGATGATACCGTATTTCTCCATCCTGTAAATGAGGACATGGCGGGGAATGCGAAGGAAACGGGCGGCGGAGGTCTGGTTCCAGTCGTTGCGTTCCAGCGCTTCATGGACTATCTCCCGCTCCAGCTGTTCCAGTGAATATCCCCCGGGAGGAAGACTGACGATTGATTCCTCCTTTTTTACCGCGCCACAGCGTATTTTATCGGGCAAGTCATCGATGGAAATGCTGCTACCCTCCATCATGATCAGGAGACGTTCCACCGTGTTCTCCAGTTCGCGTATATTGCCCGGCCATTGATATCGGCGCATGGCGTCGACAGTGTCTTTTGCGAACACGACGCCCTCCCCTCCACGTTTGGCGGCAAAGTGCCTGACCAGCAGCGGAATATCCTCCCGTCTTTCCCGGAGCGGCGGCAGATGGATCGGGATCACGGCAATCCGGTAATACAAATCCTCCCGGAAATCTCCCGTTTTTATCGCTTTTTCCAGATCGGCGTTTGTCGAGGCAAGCACGCGCACATCGAGCTTGTGCGATGTGCTGCCCCCGAGCGGTTCTATTGTTTTTTCCTGAAGGGCACGCAGCAGCTTGGGCTGCAGAGCGACCGGCAGATCCCCGATTTCATCGAGCAGAATCGTCCCGCCGTCCGCCAGCCGGAATTTCCCGGGATTATCCCGCACCGCTCCGGTGAAAGCCCCCCTGACATGACCGAACAGTTCGCTCTCCAGAAGGTCCTTTGGAATGGCTGCACAGTTCACTGCGACAAAAGGGGCATTGCGGCGCGAGCTCAACCCGTGGATGGCCCTCGCCACCAGTTCCTTGCCGGTCCCCGACTCGCCGGTAATCAGTACGGTTGCCTCGGTATCCGCAACCCTGCGCACCATCGCGAAGACCTGTTCCATTGCCGGCGAAATGCCGATGATGTTTCTGAATTCGACTCTGTCGGCCAACTGATCCTTTAAACGCCTGTTTTCAGCGGAAAGGCCGCTCATACGCAGGGCCTTTCCAACGGTGAGCCTGAGTTCGTCCCTGTTGAACGGCTTGGTTATATAATCGTATGCGCCCAGTTTCATCGCCTTCACGGCTGCGTCGACAGCTCCGAATGCGGTAATGATGATGACAAGGGCATCGGGGTTTCGCTCCTTTATTCCCTGCATGACCCGGAAACCGTCCATATCCGGCATCTTCATATCCGTAATCACCAGGTCCGGTTCGTGTTTATGAAAAAGACTTAGTCCTTCTGTCCCTGTCGCGGCAGTGAAAACCCCGTATCCTTCCTCCTGGAGGTTGTACTCCAGAACACGGCGAAGCGAAGGGTCGTCATCGATCACAAGTATTTTCCGCTCCATTGCCGCCTCCCCCCTTCAAATTCTCTTTTCAGGCAGTCGAATCCTGAAAACCGTTCCATGTCCCGGTTCGCTTTCCAGTTCTATACTCCCGCCGTGGCTTTCGACGATCTTTCTCGTAATTGCCAGACCGAGGCCGGTTCCGCCCTCTTTGGTGGTATAAAACGGTTCGAAAATCTTATCCACGGCCTCCTGCGGAATACCCGATCCGGAGTCGGCGAAACGAAGCTCGACCCAGGTCCCGACGTCATCATCCGCTTCGAGCCGGGTTGCGGTTATGACTACAGTTCCGCCAGGCGCTGCAGCCTGAAGCGCATTCAGGATAATATTCAGAAAAGCCTGCCGAAGTTTCTCAGGATCTCCCTGCACGACGTCAGGATGATCCGATTTCAGTTCCAGACTGATACCCTGTTTTCTGGCCTCAGCCGAAACGAGAGTTATTATGTTGCGCAACTCCTCCACCACATCACAATTCATCAAAGAAACCGGCTGGGGTCGTGCCATCCTCAGAAAATCCTCCACCACGTGATTAAGACGCTTTGACTCTTTCAACAGAATTTCGAGGAATTCATATTTCCTGTCACCGGGTCTGTAATCATCCTTCAGAATCTCCGCTGTCCCCTGAATGGAACCGAGCGGGTTCCTGATCTCATGGGCAAGGACGGCGGCCAGCTCGCCTATGGTCGACAACCGTTCCGCCTTGCGCAGCTGTCCTTCGATTTCCATGATCAGCTCTGCCTGGCGCTGCAGCTTATCGTACGATTTTTCCAGTCCGCGGGCGGTCTGCTGCAGCTGTTGTCCACGCATCTGTTCTCTACCGGAGAGAAATCCGGTGATTCCGCCGACTATATTGTAGAGCACAATCTCCAGGTACTTTTCCAGCTCCATGTTAATATGACCGCCCCACTGGAAAAGTATGTGAGGGGCATAGACGATGCTCACGACGAGGGCACACCCGACCCCACCGCGGAAACCGAACCAGAATGCAGCAAGGATAATGGGGATATAATAGAGCCTTTGAAAAATATCATGGAGCATCGGCATGGTGAGAGGCGTGGTGTAGTGGAGAAAACTGATGCCGATGATAAAAACGGACAGAAGTGAAAGACGTATGGATGTTGAGTTTTTGGTCATATCTTGTCAATAAGTCCCGGGAGCTGGACGTTAACAACCGGCAAATGGCCGAGGAGTCAAGAGACAGGCCAGCGGCTAGCTGCCGGTGGCCGGGATGGTTTTATCCTGCAGCCGGCATTCAGTGTTTTGCACCTGTCTTTCAATCCACCCTCCTCCCAGGACCCGGTCACCTTCGTAGAAGACCACCGCCTGTCCGGGGGTAACCGATTTTTCCCGCACCTTGAAACCAACTTCGACATGATTGTCGGGGAGCAGGCTGATTGAGCATCCGACCGGTTTGTGACGGTAACGGATCTTGCATACCGCATCAACAGGTGTATCGGGTACCGGAACGGTCCAGTTCACTCCCGAAGCGATCAGCCCTTCACTGTACAGTTCGTCCCGGTGTCCGACCACGACTTCGCGACGGCCGGCATCGACACGGAGAACATACAGCGGATGGGGCCAGGCTATGCCCAAGCCCTTGCGCTGGCCCACCGTATATCGGTAAAAACCGCCATGTCTGCCGAGGATCCTGCCACTGCTGTCTACTATGTTGCCGGAGAGATCAGCCTTACCGCGTTCCGTTTCGAGGAAACCGGCGTAATCGTCGTCGGAGACAAAACAAATGTCCTGGCTCTCGCTTTTCCCTGCAACCGGCAGGTCGTAATGCAAGGCAAGTTTCCTCACCTCCTGCTTTTCCAGGTTGCCGAGGGGGAAAAGAACCCTGGACATCTGCTCCGGAGTGAGGGTAAAAAGAAAATATGACTGGTCTTTTGCCGCGTCCTTTCCCTTGAGCAGCAGGAATTCTCCGGCATCGTTCCGCTCGATTCTCGCATAATGCCCGGTTGCAAGATAATCCGCACCCAGGGAGCCCGCCTTTTCCAGGAGGATGCCGAACTTGACCTTCTGGTTGCAGCGTACGCAGGGATTAGGAGTCCTGCCACGGAAATATTCATCGGCAAATTCATCAACAATCAGCTTACGGAATTCATTTCGAAAATCGACCACATGAAAATCAATACCCAGCCTGTTCGCCACCCTGCCCGCATCGAAGACATGCTCCTGCGAACAACACTGGCGGGAACCGGCATCACCCTTTTCTTCCCAAAGCTGCATGGTCAGGCCGATGACCTCATAGCCCCGATCCTTGAGCAGCGCCGCAGTGACCGATGAATCGACGCCGCCGCTCATCGCCACAACCACCCTTTTCCGTTTTACTGCCAAAATATTCGTCCCTTTCATCATTCCTGCGGAATTGCTGAACCAATTCCAACAAACCTATAACTGTTTGTTGACTATATTAGATGTACAACATGTTTATTACAAGAGCAATTTTTCTATATTATTAGTTGTAAATAGTGTTTCTGGAAAATACCGATTGCAGTTTTTCCGGTAATTTCCATTGACAACCCTTTGCCGTGGAATCATATTAGTCGAAAAAAATGAATTTCTGGATACGAAATCCGATTATTTGGTACGAACAAACTCATATGGGGAGATCAAACATGAAAGTAACGGCTTTTTCCGGCAGCGCCCGTAAGGACGGAAATACTTCCCTCCTTGTAAAACAAGCCTTCGCGGCACTGGAGAAGGAAGGTATAACGACTGAACTGATACAGCTTGCGGGGAAGAGAGTCAGGGGATGCACCGCCTGTTATCAATGCTTTTCAAACAAGGACAGGCAATGTGCCGTCAAGGACGATGTGGTGAATGAATGCATTGAAAAGATTCTCGAATCAGACGGGATAATTATTGCCTCTCCAACCTATTTCGCAGACATCACCCCGGAAACCAAGGCATTGATCGACCGCTGCGGAATGGTCGCCAGAGCCAACGGTGATATGTACCGGCGGAAGGTCGGGGCGGCAGTGATCGCCGTTCGGAGGGCCGGAGCCATCCATGCCTTCGACTCTATAAATCACTTCTTTTTCATCGGCCAGATGATCGTGCCTGGCTCGTCCTACTGGAACATCGGGATCGGCAGGGAAATCGGAGAGGTGGAAAGGGATGATGAGGGGATCCAAACCATGAAAACACTTGGTGAAAATATGGCCTGGCTGCTCGGGAAACTTTACGGTTAAGGCGACTTGCATTGTCGATCAATCGGCAATGAATAATTTGCGTTCACCCCGGCACATAAGACATGCATGCGTTAATAACCGCAAGTAACAAAAAAAGCCCCGGCAAAAACCGGGGCTTTTTTTGTTACGAATGAAATGTGATTATAGATTAAACCCTTGCCACATTGGCTGCCTGAAGTCCTTTGGGACCATTCACCACCTCAAACTCCACCGCGTCGCCTTCAGAAAGGGATTTAAAGCCGTTACCGGATATTGCGGAGAAATGAACGAATACATCTCCACCGTTTTCCTGTTCGATAAAACCAAAACCCTTGCTGTCGTTAAACCACTTCACTGTTCCTTTTACCATTTACTCTTTTTCTCCTGTTTCTTTACTGCTCAAAATTGTTATATCCGGTGAAATCCCGAATGTCCTGACAACGTAGCAGTTTATCCTTAACGATGTCAAGATAAATATAATGGAAATGCAAATTGTCAGAAAATGGTATTGCGAAGCGGACAGAATCTTGTAGCTACCGGATTCCAGTGTATTCTATATTATCGTCACACATCTCTTCATTAATTGGCAAAATCGGCCTTTTGTCGACCCCACTCAGTAAATGGGGACACGGTAATGCACATACTTGTATTTTCATGTTATTACAATATGTTATGATATCAGGCATACCAGGCAATTTATTCGAGAAGGAGAATTTCGTGAAGCTTGAAGACTGGAACAAAAAGAGGAATGACAAAACCTGTGACGAGGCCTCTTTCTTCAGGACCTTGATCGAATTCACACGTGATCCTGTCTACGTTCTGGACCCCAATGACGGGTTCCGGATGGTTTATGCCAACAACGCTGCCTGCCGGCACTTCGGACTCGCCAGGGAACAGTTGCTTACCATGCGCATACCCGACTGGGATCCGGTATTCGATATGGAAAACATCGGCGCGCTTTTGGAAGAGCTCAAGAATGGAAAACCGATGCACTTCGAGACGATGCATCGTATTTCTTCGGGAGAGCTTATACCCGTTGAAGTAACTTGCAACTATCTGAAGCACGAAGGCAGAGAGCTGACCGCCGGATATTTCTATGATATCCGCGAACGCAAAGCGATGGAGACCGCGCTCAGGGAAAGCGAGCACAACCTTATCGAAGCGCAGCGCATAGCCCATGTCGGAAATTGGTCAAGGGATATCTCCGGCAATTTCATTTCAGCCTCGAAAGAGTGTAATCGAATTCTCGGATTTACCGGAAAGGGATTTCCTGCAACTTCCGCAGAACTTCTGAAGCGTATCCATCCCGACGACCACGATAAATATCGGGCAGCTGTCGAAGGTCTGTTAAAGACCTCGCTTCAGTATTCAACGGAATACAGGATATTACTTGAACACGAGACCATCAGAATTGTCCACGAAAAAGGAGAGATCGTCCTGGACCAGTACGGGAAACCTGTGCGAATAATCGGCACAGTTCAGGATATCACCGAGCGGAAACAGATTGAAGATGCTCTGAGCAAGAGTGAGGAGAGGTATTTTCTCGCTGTTGACGGCGCAAACGACGGCATCTGGGAACGGGATCTCAGAACAGACGAGGTTTATTTCTCTCCAAGGTGGAAGAGCATACTGGGCTATGAAGATCATGAGCTTCCCAATGACATCTCGGAGTGGAAAAAAAGGATACATCCGGACGACCTGAAAAGGGTGACATACGCCGGGAAAGCCTACCTGGACGGGCATCTGCCGACCTATGAAATCGAATATCGGCTTCGACACAAGGATGGCAGTTATCGATGGATTCTTACCCGAGGGGCATGCCTTCGAAACCCGTACGGGATTCCATACCGCATTGCAGGGTCCCATACCGACATAACTCCACGGAAAATCGCCGAAGAGACCCGAAGGCAGAATGAAGCGCTCTTCAGGGCTGTACTTGAAACATTGCCGGTCGGAATCTGGATACTGGAAAAAGACGGTAAAATAGCTCTCAGCAATGAAGCGGCAAGAAATATCTGGGGAGATGCGCTCTATGTCGGCATTGACCAGTATGATATGTACAAGGGATGGCGCTATGACACCGGGGAGCTCATCGACAACAAGGATTGGGCCGGGGCGAGAGCCGTCAAAAAAGGAGAAACCTGTCTGGATGAGATCATCGATATCCAATGCTTCGACGGCAAACGGAAAATAATCGTCAATTCCGCCGTTCCGTTGAAGGATGAAAAAGGTGAAGTCTTTGCCGCCGTCATAGTAAATGAAGATATAACGGAACTGAAACAGACAGAGAAATCGCTGATGGAATCGGAGAAAAAGTTCCGAACCCTGTTCGAGGAATCGAAAGATGCTATTTTCATTTCCAATGTCTCGGACAAATTTATCGACATAAACCGTGCGGGTATCGAACTCTTCGGCTATACGAACAAGGAGCTTTTATCGCTGGATCCTGCGGATCTATATTGCAATCCGGAAATCAGAAGCCTGCTATGGCAAAAACTGGGTGCATACGGTTTTGTCAAGAATTTCGAAGTTTGTATAAAGAGAAAAAATGCGGAAATAATCACGGTTCTACTTTCTTTATCGACAATAAGGGACGAATCAGGAGAAATTACCGGCTATCAGGGAATCGTACATGACGTTACTGAGCGCAAGAAACTCGAACAGCAGTTGATACAGGCGCAGAAGATGGAATCCGTCGGCGTTCTTGCCGGAGGCGTAGCCCATGATTTCAATAACCTGCTGACCGCGATTTCCGGCTACGGGCAGATACTTCTGGAAGGTATCTCCACAACCGACAGCCTGCTGAAGGAAAGCGCTATACAGGTGCTTAAAGCCGCCGAACGTGCCGCCGAACTGACGAGAAGCCTGCTGGCCTTCAGCAGGCGACAGGTTATAAAACCGGTACCGATATACATCGAACCCCTGATAAACAATACCGGGAAACTCATCCGAAGGATCATAGGAGAGGATATCGAATTCAGGACGACGATTTGCGATAAAAATCTGCAGGTCAGGGCAGATGCCGGACAGATCGAACAGGTGCTCATGAATCTTGCGACAAACGCACGGGACGCAATGCCCCATGGCGGTAGTCTGACGATATCCGTCAGGCGGAAGGAGATCATGGAAGGTTCCGAAGCGCGCTATGACGTACAGTCTCCCGGGGATTACCTCCAGATTTCCGTTACGGATACCGGCACAGGGATAGATGACAGATCGATGAGCAGATTGTTCGAACCATTTTACACAACCAAGGAAATCGGGAAAGGAACCGGCCTCGGACTGTCCATAGTTCACGGAATTATCAAACAGCATAACGGTTCGGTTCTCTTCAGCAGCAAAAAAGACAAAGGTACTACTTTCAGGATTTATCTTCCGCTTACGGAATGTCCTGCCGAAGGAGACCTGCCGGAAATCCCCACACCTCTGGCCGGAGGTACCGAGACTCTGCTGGTTGCCGAGGATGAGGAAGTGGTAAAGGATTTTCTCAAGAGGATCCTCGAAAGGGCAGGTTATAAAGTAATATCTGCAGTCGATGGCGAGGACGCTTTGATAAAGTTCAGGGAACACAAAGACGAAATTTCCCTTGTACTTTCAGATGTTGTGATGCCGAGAAAAAATGGCAAAGAAATCGTCGAAGAAATAAGAAAGATAAAACCGCGGATCAAGGTTGTATTCATTAGCGGATATGCGGCGGATATTGTTCACAACAAGGGAATACTTGAAAATGGCGTCGATTTCATAACAAAACCGTTTTTCAAGGACGATCTTCTCCGGAAATTGAGGCAGCTTCTCGACAATGAAAAATAAACATAACGGCAAGCCAAATAGCCGAAGAGTTTAATGGCAGTTTGGCTCACCTTCACCAACGAGCAGAGGCTTAACTTCCGGAAACCTTGACATTTATCAATGCATGGCGCGATCCGGACTTTTTCGTTTTGCAGCCTCCCCGCCCCTGCCAGTTTCTTCGGAATCTTCCGGCCACCCCCTCACGACGATTGCCAGGTACCTCATCAAATCAACGGCAAGCCTTGAAATCACGTTTATCAGGTATTTGGCCAATTCGCAGAGCATCCAGAAGATTGCTCCCAAAAATATTATGTACAGAGATTTCAGTATAACGGTACCTGCGCCCAGGCCTCCTATGCCGTTCCATATCATCAACAAAATCTGCATATACCTTTCCTCCAATCCGATAAAATAATAAATTACCAGCTCTTTCCGTGCAATTACTGCTTTCGTAAGAACGGGTATAGTGTAAAAATACTTCCCTATTTCCTGCGCTATTTGCGGACAACCCGTTAATTTAACTATACTCTGAGTAATTGTGTTGTCCATGCAAAATTTTAAATCACCTAATAAACAATAAAAACAGTCTTAAAAGTGCCTGGTTATATGTAAAAATATCAACTTGCTTTTCCTTTTACAAAACTATGTCTAAATCTTAAATATTATGGTAATTATCATGTAAATTGCCAAATCGACCCTGATAACAAGCAATCTGGTTTTGCTTGAGAATTGAAATATCATGGGATGTTGGCTTAATTTGATTTTTTGTTATAATTCAAGTCAGCCTTTCTCCAGTTATAATTTTGTAACATTTTTATTACATTAGTAAGCCATTTAGTTAACAGCAATATCTTATATAGATTAGCAATAATCCAGTTAATCAAAATGGCAATTAAAACTGGGGAGCCAACCAGTAGCTTTCTCAGGTAAACCTTTAATTCACTGACATTTTTTTCTCTCTCACATTTCTGCAATTTTAAGTGGAAATGTTGAATACCAGTTAAAAGGAGCTTTCAGAAGTGCACAAAGCAATCGGAATATGTCTAGGAGCCAGCACAATCAATATAGCCGAAAAATGCGGAGAAAAAATCGAATTTTCCCAAATTGCCCATGACGGTAAGGTGGCACAGGCATTCCACAATATTCTGTCTGAAAGACTCCCCGCCAGACTGGGAATTACCGGCCGCAAATTCAGAAACCTTGTATCCATACCCACCGTCTCCGAACCCGAGGCAATCGAGCTGGCTTATGAAAGGCTGAAGGACAGGTATCCAGCCATCGACTGCATTGTATCGGCGGGCGCGGAAACTTTTATCGCCTACCGGCTCGATGCGAAGGGAAGGATTCAGTCGGTGCAGACCGGAAACAAATGCGCTTCGGGAACGGGAGAATTCTTTCTGCAGCAGATCAAGCGCATGGGACTGACCATCGGTGATGCCCTCGAAATGGCGGAAACAGATGATCCCTGCCTGCTTGCGGGCAGATGCTCCGTATTCTGCAAGTCTGACTGTACGCATGCCCTTAACAAGGGTGTACCCAAACAGCGCATCAGTGCGGGACTTTGCCATATGATGGCAGGCAAGATTATTGAATTGCTGAAAGCAACCGGGTCGAGAAGGGTTCTCGTCACCGGGGGAGTAAGCAGGATCAAAACGGTAATTAAATACCTCAGGGAGGCGTATCCCGAAACCTTTACGGCAGCGGAAGCACCGAGCATGGAAGCTTTGGGCGCGCTCATCTGGGCGGAAAAGAACTCGTCCATACTCGATGATAACAGGGGCCTCATTGCGACAACCCACAGTTCATTCCCTTTCCTTCCGGACCTGCGACAGGTCCTTTCCAGGGTTTCTTTCAAGTCTATGCCCAAAGGCGAATTTTATGACGGCGATTACATCCTCGGCCTGGATGTCGGGAGCACGACAACCAAGGCGGTTCTCATAAGAACTGACAATCACGCCATTTGCGCAAGCATTTACCTGCGCACAAACGGGGATCCGGTATTGGCGAGCCGCCGCTGTTACCAGGCCATTATCGAACAGTATCCGGCGGGTTTGAAACCACGGATAATCGGACTGGGAACAACCGGCAGCGGCAGACAGATCTCCGGCCTGCACGCAATGACGCCGGGTATTGTCAACGAAATTGTTGCCCACGCCTCCGCGGCGGTGTTCTTCGACCCGGAAGTGGAAACAATTTTCGAAATAGGCGGACAGGATGCAAAATATACCTGCATCACCAACCGTGTCGCCAGCGATTATGCCATGAACGAGGCATGTTCCGCAGGAACGGGATCTTTTCTCGAAGAAGCCTGCTTTGAGTCATTGGGTATAAAAACGGAAGAAATCGCCGATATAGCCCTGCAAGCGTCCAATCCTCCAAACTTCAGCGACCAGTGCGCGGCGTTCATCAGCAGCGATATCAAAACGGCCGTTCAAGAGGGGATAGGCAGAGATGACATCGTCGCCGGACTGGTATACTCCGTGTGCCAGAATTACCTGAACAGGGTGAAGGGAACCAGACCGGTTGGGAAAAAAGTCTTCATGCAGGGTGGCGTATGTTACAACAGCGCCGTACCTGTTGCCATGGCCTCGCTCTGTTCCCAGGAAGTGATAGTGCCTCCCGAACCGGGTCTGATGGGTGCTTTCGGTGTAGCTTTGGAAATACATCGCAAAATTGAAAACAAGCTGATGGAAAAACAGCTGTTCGATCTCGATGAGCTTGCATCCCGGGAAGTTGTCCGCCACGAACCCTTCATCTGCGGCGGAGGGCAGGAAAATTGCGACAGGAAATGTTCCATAGCCCGTTTATCCATTAACGGAAAAATTTATCCCTTTGGCGGGGCTTGCGACAAATACTACAACCTGCTGGGCAAGAAGGATGTCGACACCCGCAATCTCGATTTTGTAAAAATCCGTGAGGATCTCGTCTTCCACAAATATGCCCCTCCCATCCCGGCCATTACCCCAAAAATAACGATCGGCATTCCGGCCTCGCTTCTGACCAATACTTTCTACCCGCTTTATGCACACTTTTTCACAAACCTGGGGGTAGGAGTAATTCGCGGAGAAACGCCGGACCCAAGGGGTATCGAGGCGACAGGGGCCGCCTTCTGTTATCCTGTGGCACTAAGCCATGGATTCCTTAAAACTCTGCTCGAACTGGACGTCGATTATATTTTCGTTCCCCATGTAAAAAACCTGGCGGTGGAGACCAGCCGCGAAACGAATTGCACCTGTCCGTTCGTTCAGGCGGAACCTTATTATCTCAAGGCAGCCTTTTATGACAGGCTCCAGCCAAAACTGCTTAGCAGCGTGCTGGATTTCGACAATCCGGGAAAACTTCTCGGTGCTTTTGTCGAAATAGCACGACAAATGGGATTTTCCAGAAGAAAGGCAAAGGCCGCTTTTGTTGACGCCAGAAGGGTTTTTGACTCCATGCGCGAAGAAATGCTGGAATATGGGCGAAAATTTCTTCACGATCTGGAGGATGACGAATACGCAATAGTTCTTTTCGGACGTCCCTATAACGCATTCAGCAGATTCGGCAATATGGGCATTCCCCACAAATTTGCCAGTCGCGGGTTCAAAGTTCTTCCGCATGATTTTCTACCCATGGAAGAATTGGGGGGACAACAATCGACCAGATGTTCTGGGCCTCCGGACAGGGAATCATGCAGGCGGCGCATTATGTCCACAGGGCGCACAACATGTACGGCGTATTCATTACCAACTTCAGTTGCGGCCCCGATTCCTTCATCAACGGATATTTCCGCGACGCCATGGGGCAGAAACCGTCCCTCACCCTGGAACTGGACGCCCACACGGCGGACGCCGGAGTCGACACCAGGATTGAAGCGTTCCTTGACGTGATCAGGGGATATCGTGAACTGAAACTTTCCCCCAGTGAGGAAAAAGATGATTTCGAGCCTTGCAGGCTGATCCTCTCCAGCGGGAAATATCTGGTCAGGGCAAGTGACGGAAAAGACTTTCCCTTAACCGATCCGAGTGTTCATGTGCTTGTTCCGTCAATGGGCGACACCGCCTCGAAGTGTCTCGCCGCAGCCATGCGTTACGCAGGTCTCAACGCAAGCGCTCTTGAACCTCCCGGACAGACGGAGATGAATCTCGGCAAGGGGCTGGCAACCTGCAAGGAATGCCTGCCGCTGATACTGACCGCCGGCTCTCTGGTGAAATATATGAATGAAAACGTTGCAAGGGATGAGATCGTTGTCTATTTCATGCCCGAAACCGACGGGCCGTGCCGCTTCGGTCAATATAATGTTTTCCTGAAAAATCTGATCAGGAAAGACCGGGTCAGGGATGTGGCCATTATGAGTCTTTCCGCGGAGGACAGTTACGCCGGCATATCAAACCGCCTGTCCAGGCGCGCCTGGCTGGCGCTCACAATCAGCGACGGACTCGACGACATATACTCCGCCATGCTTGCACTTTCCTGCGATACGACGTCGGCCATGGAAAGCTTTGAAAAGGCCAGGATGAGAATTATAGAAAGTATTGCCGGAGACGATTACAATGCTCTAATCGGGGTGGTAAGACGTGAAATGCAGAAGCTTTCCTCTCTGGAAAAGAAGAAATCCGTCAGTGAAGCCACTAAAATATCATTAATCGGAGAAATTTATGTGCGCCGCGACGCATTTTCGCGGCAGAACATTGTAGAAAAGCTGGCTAAACATGAAATCGTGGTAAAAACTGCCCCAATTACCGAATGGCTGTATTACACCGACTACTGTCTGGCAAACGGCATATCGGCGGAATATTCTTTAAAAGCGAAATTAGGTGTTCTGTTCAAGAACATATTCATGCGCAAAGACGAAAAAATCATAAAAGAATGCCTGTCACTCTCGGGATTTTACGAAAACCACCCGATTGACATGAAACATCTCATGGACAGGGGAGCCGGTGTAATCAGTCCGCAGCTTTCAGGTGAAGCGATTCTGACCATAAGCTCGGCATTGACCGAAGTCGGTGATGATACGCACGGCGTTATCAGTATCGGACCTTTCGGCTGTATGCCGTGCCGCATAGCTGAATCGATCGTCGGCTACCGGCTCATGGAAGAAAAAGAAAATTTCTCGCGCCATAACGGAAAATTCTGGAGCAGGCGCAGCCAGGATCTTCCACTGCCGTTCCTTGCAATTGAGAGCGACGGGAATCCTTTTCCACAGCTGGTCGAAACGAGGCTGGAAAGTCTCCTTCTGTCGGCAAACAGGCTGAAAGCAGAACTGATGGAGATTGAAGCGGCAGTTTAAATCATGCTCCTTCAATATTCCCTGATCAGCATTTCGCCGATTTCCCTGCGGCTGGATTTCCTGTCTGTTTTTTGCGGATGGCCGAGGGCGATGACCGCCATAAGCTCGAGATTATGGGAAAGGTCCAGCAGTTCGCGCACCTTGTCGGCATTTTTTAGAATTTCACCCAGCCACACCGCACCCAGGTCCATGGCATGGGCAGCCAGGAGCATGTTCTGGATGCAGGCTCCGACAGACTGGTGGTCCTTCACGTCATTGTACATGGCCTCATGATCGATCAACACTGCGATCGCAACCGGCGCGTCCTTCAGAATCCTTGTATATTTCGTAAGTTGCGCCAGACCTTCCCGCATCATCCTGTCTTTTATGACGACAAATCTCCATGGCTGGTTATTGAGGCCCGAGGGCGCCCACATGCCGGCCCTGATGATTTCCAGAACCTGGTCCCCGGCCACCGGATCGTTCGTATAGTTTCTCACGCTTCTACGCGAATAGATTCCTTCAAGAATATCCACTTCAATTCCCTTTTCCAATTGTATTCGTTTTTTTGAAACGCCCGTTCAACCGGCAGGCGCAAATGGTCAAATTATTCCGTGCAGAGGACCGCCGGGAGCGCCAAGTGCATCGACCCTCTTTTCTGTTTCGGAGTCTTCCATAAGTGGTGGAGCGTGGTGCGGCTTGATGCGGGCGTCGATTACCAGTGAACCGCGGCATCCCCAGTGTTTGCAGTCGTTGAAGGCCCCGATCCCGTGGATATCATCCGAAGGGTTCGAGCGGGTAAAGGTAACCCAAAGAAAATTATCCAGGGTCTTGGCAGTGAATTCACTGTCGTCAACAATGACGATCAAGGGGAATTTTGTTACGGGATCATTCTCTGTGAAATATTGGCAGAAACCGGATAAATCATGTCTGGCAGATTCGCCATTTTCACCGAAGGGAGGCCCATTAATCGCCATAATACCTGGCAGACAGACTCGCGGTTCGGAAAAACCGTCGGGTAGCCGGAGCCCGGCAGGTAAGCAGGTCGGCAAGCTTCGTATCGATTCTCCCACTGCCGCGATGACAACTTTTGAACCTTCATTCAGCCCGCTTCCTGAGTAATCGAGCGTATCCATGGTAGTACATGTCTGAAAATGAAGGTCCCGCCTCCAGTCGACCCTTTCCAGCACATGCCGCAAAAACGCGGAGACATCTTGGATACTGAGAGCCGGGTTATCTTCGGCAGCCACGATCAGCAGATACTTGGCCAGCGACAGCTGTCCCTGCCCCAGGATTGCGTTGGCCAGAGTAAGTAATTCGCGCGGCCTTTTCCTGCAGTCATAGGGAACATAGCTCTCGCGTCCCACCGCCAGGAGTAGCGGATGGACACCGGCAGCATCAACAGCATGCACTGACTCAATCCCGGGAACAGCATCCGGAATCAAAGGGCCGGTAAGTTCATGGATAAATTCACCAAAAACCGAATCTTCCTGTGGCGGCCTGCCAACCGTGGTAAACGGCCAGATCGCACCGTCGCGGTGAAAAACATTTTCCACCTTGAGGACAGGGAAATCATGCTTCAAACTGTAATATCCCAGGTGGTCGCCGAAAGGACCCTCTGGAAGGATGCGCCCCTGTTCGATAACCCCGGTGATGCAGAAGTCGGCTTCCGCCGGGAAAGGGAGCATGTTTGGCAGATTTATCATCTGCATTCGCCTTCCACCAAGCAGACCGGCAAAAGCTATCTCAGGCATATCCCCGGGCAGGGGCATCACGGCTGCCACCGTCAAGGCCGGAGGCCCTCCGACGAATATATTAACCCTCAGAGGGACACCGCACTTTATAGCTTCAGCGTGGTGCGCAGCTATGCCGCGATGAATCTGGTAGTGAATCCCAACTTCCTCATTGGACCTGTATTGACCACCCGAGATCTGGACCCGGTACATCCCGAGATTCGAAAAACGCCATCCCGGTCTTTTTATGCTTTCCGTGTAAACCTGCGGGAGTGTAATGTAGGAACCACCGTCACAGCTCCAGGATTTCAGCTGGGGAAGACGGTCAAGTGACGTGAGGTTTGCAGCAGCCGGTCCGTTTTTCACCATCTTGGGAAAGAGATGAGCCAGATGAAACGGCAGTGCGGCATTTTTGAGGGGATTTTTCAGAAAGGAAGCGGGGTTTAGCTTGAGGCCGGCAATTTTTCTCATCGGCTCAAGGGTGTCCCTGAACAGGAAATGCATGCGTTCGAGCGTCCCGAAAAGATTGCCGAGCATCGGGAACCCGCATCCCTTGACCTTGGTAAAAAGGAGGGCCGGACCTCCCGCCCTGTACACCCTCCTTTGAATGGAACCGATTTCAAGCGTCGCGTCCACCTCGCATTCAATGCGAAGCAGGTCGCCGCGGCGCTCCAGGTCTTCAATACATTCTCCGAGATTCCGATACCCCACGACTTAAACCTCTTTCAGCCCGCAGGGCCTTACAGTATTTTACTCAGCTTTTTTCTTCAGGGCGACCATCAGCAGATAATAGCAAATCAGGAGAGGAACGGTTACCATGCTCACTTCAAAATTCCCCAGATACAGGTAATACGTACCGAATCCCACCAGCAGAAGTACGAAGATTATCTGTATTACAGCCGCAATTTTTTTCATTATGCCCGAATCTCCATTTCCCGGATACTGTTCACCGTGGGAGTGAAAAACCGGACTCTCTTCCGTTTTAATTTCATAAGCTGATCCGAAGATCTTGCTGCCGCGAAATCAGTTGCTCGCAAGGTTCTCCCTCCCGAACGGGGACATCTCACGCAATCGATGGATAATGGGGGGGAGTTCCCTGATGATCAAATCCATTTCCACATTGGTATTGAATCGGGAAAGCGAGAAACGGATCGAACCATGTGCACAGGTGAAGGGAACACCCATTGCCCTCAGAACGTGGGAAGGCTCCAGCGAACCTGATGTGCAGGCACTGCCGGAAGATGCGCAGATACCTTTTTCATTGAGCAGCAGGAGGATGGCTTCGCCCTCAACAAATTCGAATGCTACGGAAAGGGTGTTGGGAAGTCTTTCAGCCAAACCGCCGTTAACCCGCACCTTGGTGACAGCGGCAAGGATTTCTTTTTCCAGCCTGTCGCGCATGGCTTTTACCCGCGTGTTTTCATCCTCCATAAATTTTCCGGCAAGTTCGCATGCCTTTCCCAGGGCAATTATCGATGCGGTATTTTCCGTTCCCGACCTTCGGTTTCTTTCCTGGTGCCCGCCAACCATGAAAGGCCTGAATGAGACTCCCTTGCGCAGATACAGGGCACCTATCCCCTTCGGAGCGTGTAGTTTATGTCCGGAGAGCGCCAGCATGTCAATAGTAGAGTTTTTCATGTCCATGGGAATTTTACCCACGGCCTGCACGGCATCGGTATGAAAAAGGGCGCCTTTCTCCTTGACTATATTGCCTACTTCCTCTACCGGGAAAATGACTCCGGTCTCGTTGTTGGCGTACATGACCGATACAATGGCGGTATCCTCGTCAATTACCGACTTTAATTCGTCAAGGTCCAGTCTGCCTTCGCCGTCCACGGCAATTTCCGTTACCCGGTAGCCGCGCTTGGACAGGTTGCGGCATAAAGTCAGGACTGCGGGATGTTCGACCCTCGTTGTTATGATATGTCTTTTTTCGGGAAAGACTTCCAGAGCGGAACGGATCGCGGCGTTGTCGCTTTCCGTTCCGCAGGAGGTGAAAATAATCTCCTCGGGCAGCGCACCGAGAATATCAGCGACCCTGTTCCTTGCCTCATCGACCTTTCTCTGAACCTGCCCACCGAAAAAATGCATTGAACTCGGATTACCGTAGAGCTCACAAAAGTACGGCCTCATCTCTTCGAACACCAGTTCGTCTACCTTGGTGGTGGCGTTATTGTCTACGTAGGTTTCTTTCATCCCTCCACCTCCTCCACCGTTATCTCGTCGGAGACAAATTCGCGCAGCTTCTGTTCCACGAATTTAGCTGTATGTCCTGAAGAAACGCATCCGGCGCAGGCCTTCCTGAAGGCTATCTGCACGTTATTTCCCGCAATGTCGATAAGCTCAAGATCTCCGCCGTCAGCCCACAGAAGAGGCCGGACTTCCTTTTCAAGTACATCCTGAATCAATTGCATCTTGCGCAGATTGGTCAATTTCGATGGTTTTTTATGTTCCTCTTTGGGCTGTTCGCCCATGACCTCGTCAATGAGTTCCTTGATTTTGGGTATGCACCCACCGCATCCTCCGCCTGCCTTGGTGAAATGTGTTACCTGCTCAGCGGTATGCAGCTTGTTGGAGGCAATAACCTTCTTCAGAAACTGATCGGTTATGCCGAAACATTTACAGACAACCTCACCTTCCATTTCGGTATGTTCATGATCATGCCCGTGAACCGGAGCCTCAATTCCCTTGTATTTGGCGATTGCAACCTCCAGGGCCTCCTGCCCCATGACGGAGCAATGCATCTTTTCTTCCGGCAGCCCCCCCAGGAATTCGGCAATCTCCTGGTTGGTAACATTCAGCGCCTCATCAAGGGTTTTGCCTTTAATCATTTCCGTGAGGGCAGACGACGAGGCAATAGCACTTGCGCAGCCGAAAGTCTGGAATTTTGCGTCTACAATCTTTTCCTTGGTATCATCCAGCTTGAGATAAAGCTTCAGGGCATCCCCGCAAGCCAGACTACCTACTTCACCAATGGCATCAGCATCCTTTATTTCACCAACATTCCTCGGGTTCAGGAAATGTTCTCTAACCTGATCAGTGTAATCCCACATTAAATCCTCCGGTAATTTTATTATTTAACGCATGAATTATATAACAGTATGACGCTTTTTATCAATGGCGGCAAGCAGACAGACTGTTTTTCATGAAACAAAATCTGTTTACTACGAACAAAGACTGTTATGACGGGATAAAATGTTTCCCCGGCGGCAATAACGCCTTCAGCATTTCTTTTGAAAAGTTTTCTTTACCTCCCCACAGACGGTTCCATAAAGTGGAAATACATCAATCACGGCCTTTGGGCAGCTTGTTTCCTTCACTCAACTAAAGATGCATTTCGCTCCGGCTTTTTTCAAGACGGAAACATAAAGCAATCTCGCGTCAAATTGTCTTCAAAGCACCATTTACAGGTGTTTTCAGGGTAAATTATTGACTATTTCCAGTCAAGTAAAATGCCTTGGGCAGCGGTTTTTTTCTTATTGACATTATTCTTTTAAAATTGCTACAGTACTTACTATCAATGATCACAAAGGGAAAGAGGAGGTTTAGCAATGCAATGTCAAACGGTACTCCCAGGCACTGAGTGTACCTTCTGGGGAAAGCAGGGTTGTGTTTTCAGTGAGGGGTCCTGCCAAGTAATAGTGGAGAACTGTGAAGGATGTGAAAGGATCGTCGAAGGAACAATCGGAAAGGTCTGCAGCGCATATCCCGCACCCACGAAGAAATGGTTGTCAGGTATCTGCAACTTCGCAACGCATGTAAAAGTAGAAATAAAAACCGAGGATGCAAAGATCAATCCCCTCAAGGCCTCCAAAAAAGCCGCCGGCGGAAAGAAAAAATAGCAGACTCTCCTATTTATATACAATTAAAGGCGGGTTTATCCCGCCTTTTTTATTTTCTGACGAACAATCCGAATAAGTCATCGGCACTTTGCACATCTACAAACTGGCATCATATCCTACCGAGAAAAATGCTGTTTTTTTATCATAACCCGCATTAATCCAATTAACGATTATTGTATCACTTATTCACCATTTTCAGGAAAGATCCGAATACGTGGTTCACTTTCTATCAGGCCAAGTTCTGCGGATAGTCGGTAAAAAAGCCTTAAACCTTCCATATGATTTGAAGTCAGGTCATAGGAGATGGTCTCCCAGTAGTTGATCAGTTCATTTTTTCCTATCCATTCATTTCCGAAATATTCGGCACAACTTTCGAGCGAATTGTAAGCATGCTCTTTTGCCACGCACAGCCTGGAGTAAAGAGAAACCGCTTCCCTTTCTGCCTTCAGAACTGACTCTTCCCTGATAATCCAAAGAGCAAAAACAAATGGCAACCCGGTATTTCTGAACCAGATTTCGCCAAGATCGTATACATATACATCTTTTATTTCCTGCAATCCTGTCTTTAGCGCTTTATCCCCGATTAACAATACAGCAGAAAAATCATCCAACGCGTCTATTGAAGCATTCTCTATTTTTACGTATGAATTTTGAAATTTATAGAACCTACCGAGTATTATTTTCAGCAGGTTGACCGAAGTGGCGGATTCGCCTGTCAACCCTACGGTCTTTCCATCCAGATATTCTATCGGAAGGCGTGAAAACAAAAAAACGCTTTTTACCTTGCCGACAGAACTGATTGATAGGTCCTTGAGGATAAGATACTTGTCCGGGTGCCGGGCATATTCGATCGAAGATGAGGGGCAGAGATCAAGTTGCCCCGAATACAGCTTGGAATTGAGTTCGGAAGGGACACCCTTTATGAAGGTATAACTGCCTTCAGGGTTTGTGTTTTTCAGACAACAAAAAATCGGAAAACAGTTGGCGTAATCTATCTGGCCAATTCGAAGAAAGGAACTTTCAGTTTTCATATCGAAAAGTTTATGGCGAAGTCTCTTAAATTCCGGTACTTATTCATTTTCATCATAAGTACTTACGGTATCCATATAATCTTCCGCAGACATCAACATATTCAACTCTTCCGTGTCTGACATTGTCACAACAGCAAGCCATCCGCTATCATAGGGGTCTTCATTGATCAGATCAGGAGCTCCCTCGAGTTCATCGTTGACCTCAATTACTGTTCCTGAAACGGGAGCATAGAGCTCCGCTACGGTTTTTCTGGCTTCTATTGAACCGAAGGAGTCTTCCTGGTCAAGCTCATCACCCACGCCGGGAAGTTCCACAGCGGTAATTGCTCCCAATTCCAATTGGGCGTAATCAGTCAACCCCATGACCGCCCTGTTGCCCTCTACTCTGACCCAGATATGTTCTTTGCTGTATTTAAGTTCTTCAGGAAAGTCCATATATTATTACTCCAGTACGATTCTCTCAAGAAAGCCTGTATCGATATTCCCTTCGATAAAGTCCTTATTCGCCATAATTCTTTTATGAAACGGAATGGTTGTTTTTATACCTTCAATTATATACTCATCCAGGGCTCTCGTCATTCTGTTGATTGCATCCTGCCTGGTTTCCGCATGAACGATCAGTTTGGCAACAAGTGAATCATAATGGGGGAGTACCGTGTATTGGTCATAAACAAAAGAGTCGACCCGCACGCCCAATCCTCCTGGAGTGTGGTAGGCCGTTATTTTTCCCGGACATGGTGTGAAAGTGCGCGGGTCTTCCGCATTAATGCGGCATTCTATAGCATGTCCCTTTATCTTTATATCTGCTTGTTTGTAACGCAGCTTCAACCCCGCTGCCGACCGGATCTGCTCCCGGATTATATCGACTCCGGTAACCATTTCGGTAACCGGGTGCTCAACCTGAACCCTCGTATTCATTTCCATGAAATAGTAATTGTTGTCCCTGTCGACAAGAAACTCCATGGTCCCGACACTGTTATATCCCACGGCCTTTGCGGCGCGAACTGCGGCTTCTCCCATTTCCTTACGCAACTCGGGAGTTATCGCAGAGGATGGTGCTTCTTCAATCAGTTTCTGGTGCCGCCGTTGAATAGAGCAATCTCGTTCCCCAAGATGAACTACGTTCCCATGCTTGTCAGCAAGTATCTGGATTTCCACATGACGCGGATTCTCACAATATTTCTCGATGTAGACCTCAGGGTTACCGAAACCTGCCAGTGCCTCCGCACGCGCAGTGGCAAAGGCATTCGGCAGCGTTGCAGGGGAATGAACAATTTTCATCCCTCTCCCGCCTCCGCCGGCGGTGGCCTTGATTATAACCGGAAATCCTATTTTTTTAACGATCTTGATGGCTTCTTCGGCATCCTTTACTCCCTCCTTAGTACCAGGCAGGATTGGTATGCCTACTTTGATCATCGCCTGCCTTGCACTGATTTTATCCCCCATCATACGCATTGTTTCAGAGGAAGGGCCAATAAAGGTGATACCACAATTCTCGCAGATTTCCGCAAAAGCCGTATTTTCAGCAAGAAAGCCGTAACCTGGATGAATTGCCTCGGCATCTGTAAGTTCTGCTGCGCTTATAATGGCATTTACATTAAGATAGCTTTGCAGGCTTTGGGGAGGACCTATACAGACGCTTTCATCCGCAAGTTTCACATGCAGGGAGTCTTTATCCGCAGTGGAATACACAGCGACTGTTTTGATGCCCAGTTCTTTGCAGGCTCTTATGACACGAAGGGCAATTTCTCCCCTGTTGGCTATAAGTATTTTATGAAACATCCATTTTCTCCAGAAATAAGGGAGGAATTCGCAAGTTGACGGCTTGGATTAAATAATGATCTTCAGAAACTATTCAGAGCCGTTCAACGATAAAAAGCGTTTCACCGAATTCGACGGGCTGGGCATTTTGCTTACAAATTTCAATTATCTTGCACCGGAAATCAGCCTCAATTTCATTCATCAGCTTCATGGCTTCAACAATGCAGAGGATCTGACCTTTTTCAACCACCTGCCCCGCCTCGACATAAGGAGGCGCATCCGGTGATGGTGCGTGGTACATTGTACCTACAATAGGAGATGTTATAGCCTCTCCTTTTTCCACAACTGCGGCTGCAATAACCGGTTCAGCCAACATATTTTCAATTGCGGAAACAGTATTAACCGGTTGGGTTAACTGTGATGCAGCCTGCACCGGCTGGGTATTTTCGTAGTATGTTATTTGCGGTGCTACGCCTCTTTTGATCCTGATTTTCTCTTCGGGATTTTCAAGCTCGAATTCGGTTATATCATTTTCAGTAACCATTTTAATCAGTGATCTAATATCTTTAATCTCCATCAAAGTCTCCTTTATCGAAGCAATACCAAACAGGTTGAGTTAAACATTACAAATGAAGCTTACCGGATATTGCTTTTGTCAACTTCACAGAACCTTCAGTTTCTTGGGTACTTTTGTCAAAACTCGACAACCGTCTGCAGTTACACTGACCGTATCTTCAATTCTGACACCACCCCATCCCGGAATGTATATGCCCGGCTCTATCGTAAATACCATTCCTTCTTCGACGAGGCCTTCACCACGATAGGAAACTACAGGCTTCTCATGGATTTCAAGACCTACTCCATGACCTAAACCGTGGCCGAAATAATTCCCGTAACCCTTGTCTTCGATATAATCCCTGGCTTTTGCGTCAAGATCTTTGAAACTTATACCGGGCTTGATCGACTCCAAAGCCAAGTCATGGGCATCTTTTACAATGTCGTAAATTTTCCTTTGCTTTTGGTCCGGCTTCCCGACAGCGACGGTAACTGTTTCATCCGAATTGTATCCCTGGTACACAGCTCCGAAATCAATTGTTACCAGTTCACCCAGATAGATTTTTTTTCTGCTTGCCTTTCCGTGAGGCAATGCACCTCTTTCTCCCGAAGCGACTATAAAATCAAACGCTTTATCGTCAGCTCCGGCTTTAAGCATTGCAATCTCCAGGTCAAGAGCCAGTTGCCGTTCACTGATATCAGGAACCAAAGTATCAAGAACCTTCAATAATGAACCGGAGGCAATTTCGGAAGCACTTTCGATACAGTCTATTTCGGCTTTATCTTTGATTATTCTAAGATTGTCAAGCTCAAGCCCCATTGGAACAAGCTTGACATCCGGTATCAAATCAGACAATTTCCTGAAAAAAGATACCGTCATATTTTCAGCTTCAAAGCCAACGGTCTTTACACCTTTTTCAATTAAAACCTGGGACAATGCAGAAACTTTTTCTTTGTATACCACTTTCCGGAAATGAGGAACTTCGGTAGAGGCCTGGGTGGAATAGCGTGAATCGGTCAAGAAACAACCATCTTCACTGAAAATCACCAAGGCGCCATCTGTACCCGTAAAGCCCGCTAAATACCTGATATTAGCAAGATTCACCAGGAGCAAAGCATCAACTTCATATTCCTTCAGATACCCTTGGGCTGCGGAGACCCTGTTTTTTAGCATAATCATACCCCTGTGACAATCATTTTTTAATATGTTTGCATAGGGTTCTCAAACCTAAGAGGTAGCTGTCGACACCAAAACCACTTATCTGCCCGAGAACTACGGGAGCAATAAAACTTTTGCTACGAAATTCCTCACGGCTGTGTATGTTTGAGAGGTGGACCTCAACTGCAGGGATGGCAACTGCGGAAAGAGCGTCACGAATTGCGACACTTGTGTGAGTGTATGCAGCAGGATTGATAACGATTCCATCGAATTTTCCGGAAGCCGATTGAATGGCGTCCACCAGCGCTCCTTCCGAATTAGATTGCATAGAGGAAACCTCACACTCCAATTCTTCTGCAAGTTTCTTCAAGGCGCTATTTATTTCTTCCAGGGTTAACTTGCCATAAACAGCAGGTTCCCTCGTCCCCAAAAGATTCAAATTTGGGCCATGCAAAATGAGTATTTTCATATCTCTCCGAAAATAATTATTAAAATCTATCTGAGAGTTAAATTGTATTGTATTTAACCTATAAAAAATATAAAAACATTCTACCGGCGATTAGAGCATTACATAAGAAATTCTTTCAATTGAAGAGCTTTCAACTTGAGGAGATAACGGCCTTTCCCGAAATTACCCTCATTCCCGACAACTAGAACAACAAATAGGTCTTCATCTATAACACGAATAATTGCCCTTAAAGTTTCGGTATTAATGGTGGTTTCTACCATTTTCCCTATCTTCAGAACATCCACCGTTTTCTTAATTTCTTTCATTACAGTGGCATATTCAACAGCAAGCAACGGTATATCCACATCCGGATTGTTATTAACAAATTCATCAATTGGAATGCCGTCATACCCCATTACAACAACGCCGAGCCCGCCGGGTACATTCTCAACAATATTTTTGAGTATTTCCCTCAGTGGCATATCGCCTCCTATCAATATTAACAAGCAGATTTTCCAGGATTGATAAGATCACCCTATCATTTTTATCAGCTGACTCATTTTCCTGAATTTCATTTGAGGAATCATAAGGTTCCCAGATTGTTTCAGGAGAATCATTTTCTTTCCCCACCTCGCGGCATGAAGTCTCCTCATCCGATCTTTCTACCAAATGAAGTTGCAATTCCCCTAATCTGGATTTGTATTCCTCATTCTCCGGAGATTTTTCCAAAAGATCCTGATAAACATCCATTGCTTTGCCAATATAGCCTTGTGAAACATAAAGTTCGGCCAGTGTGGCTGTAGCAAGAGGATCAGACTCTTCTTCACAATGCGCAACATGATCTATCGGGGTGACGTCTGACTGCTTGCATGAACGCCCGGTTTCCCAGCTGTTTTCAATACTTACGAATCCACTCATCAGATCTTTGCTTTCAACTAAATCATTGTCCTGTGAAACACTTGCACCTGAAACATCCGTATTGCCATCCACAAAAGATGTTTTGTGAAGAGATTCCAGCAACTGCCTGCTTTCGGTGTCGTCAGGGTTCAATAATTCGATCACCTGAAGAGTCTTTGTTGCTTCTGAAATATTTCCCTCATCAATATAAATCTGACTTAAAAGTTTTTGAGCAAGGAGATTGTCGGGGGTTACTCTGGCAACGCGTTCAAGAGCATTTCTGCTCTCGCCCCTCATACCTTTATCAAAATAGGCTCTTCCGAGAGCCATATGCCCACCTATGTAATCCGGGTGGATATCAATACCGTGACTGGCTGTGATAATTGCGTCATCCAGCAATCCAAGCTTCCTGTAAAGTTCAGACAGAATTGTAAAACAATATGAATTCGGATCATTTGTAAGAATATCTTCATATTTTTTTATCTCTGCCCAAAATGTCGAAGATTCTTTGGCCATGTTCAATCACCAATCCCGCATGTTTTCAGGAGCAAATCCAGATCAGTTATTTTCTCAAGAGAAAAAGCCCCTATTCCGTTATTAAGAACAAAAGTAATTCCACCGTCTTTGATTTTTTTGTCATGGAAGATCGCATTCAAATACTGTTCAGCACTAAACTGCGGAGGATCAACGGGAAGTCGCAGTTTATTCAAAAGTGACACAATCCTGCATGTGACATCTTTTGTGGAATTTCCCATACTTTCCGAAACTTTCGCAGCTTGCGCCATACCTATGGCCACTGCTTCACCATGCAGATATTTCTTGTAATCAGTCAGACTTTCTATTGCATGGCCTATCGTATGCCCGAAGTTGAGTATTGCCCTTAAACCTGCTTCTCTTTCGTCTCTTGATACTACAGAAGCCTTTATCTTACAAGAACGATTAATTACAGACTCCAGACACCCCTTATCTCTCGCAAGCAGTTTGTCAACATTATCCCAAAGGAAGGAAAAAAAATCAGCGTCGCAAACTATTCCGTATTTGACAACTTCAGCCAAACCACTTGTATATTCTCTTTCAGGCAGGGTATCCAGCGTATTTACATCTATGAAGACCATTTTAGGCTGATAAAAGGCTCCAATAAGATTCTTGCCCTTTTCATGATTGATTCCGGTTTTGCCACCGACACTACTGTCAACCTGCGCGAGTAATGTCGTGGGAACCTGTACATAAGATATACCCCTTAAATAGGTCGCAGCAGCAAAGCCTGCCATATCACCGACAACACCACCGCCAAGAGCAATCAAAAATGACCCTCTGTCAAGGTGGGCGCCAACAAGCGCGTCATAGATTTGCTTCAATGTCTCCAGATCTTTAAATTCTTCACCATCAGGAATTTCGACGATAAGAACCTTGAAACGTTGATTTTCAAGAGATTCTTTCAAAGAATCAAGGTAAAGCCTGCCGATGGTCGAATTCGTGACCACCATAACCCGCTCGCCCAGCTTCACACTTCCGACAAATTACCGAATTCGGCAAATATGCCGTTTCCGCTGAATATATCGTAGCTTCTTTCACCAAGCTCGACTCTCATGGCATTCAAAACTGATTAATCCCTTCCAGATAAGTCAAAATTTCACGAACCACATCTTCCACTTTTTTACCGTTAGTGTCAATTCTTATGTCGGCATCGGAATAAAACCGTTCTCGGTCATCAAGCATCTTTCTTATATTCTCAACGGACATTTTGTCTTTCAATAGCGGTCTGCCGCTATCCTTATGTAACCTGGAAAAAATCTCATCGTCTGAAGCGACAAGATTTATGACATACCCCATCGAGCGAAGCATTTCCCGGTTTACGTCTTTAATAACCACGCCGCCACCTGTCGAAATTATCATTCGTTCTTTCAAAATGACCTTTTTCAGGGTAGCTGTTTCAAGATCCCGAAAGTATTTCTCTCCAAATTTTTCGAAAATCTGATTAATTGACATTCCTGTGTCTTTGACTACCAGACTGTCAAGATCACAATATTCATAACCTAATTTTTCAGCGAAAATTTCTCCTACACTGCTTTTGCCAGTGCCCATAAAGCCGGTCAAAATAATGTTTTTCATTTTAAAATTCTTTCAGATAATCAAGATATCCCTGGTAATTTCTTTTAACTTCCAGGATTGAATCACCACCGAACTTTTCAAGGAATGCATTTGCAATCTCAATGGCAACAATCGCTTCAGCAACAACGGCTGCCGCCGGAACGGCACATACATCGGATCGTTCCACCGTTGCTTCGAACTGTTCCTTGCTATCGATATCTACTGATTTTAAAGGTTTGTACAACGTTGGAATAGGTTTCATTGCCGCCCGTACCACGATTGGTTCTCCATTTGAAATACCGCCCTCAATTCCGCCGGCGTTGTTTGTCTTCCGGTAAAAACCGCTTTGCTCCCCGCGTTGCAACCTGCCATTGTCGTAAAATATTTCATCATGGACCATGGATCCGGGACTTCTAGCAGTATCGAAGCCCATTCCTATTTCCACTCCTTTTATTGCCTGGATGCTCATAACGGCCATTGCAAGACGGGCATCCAACTTTCTGTCCCACTGGACATGAGTACCCAGTCCTGTGGGCGCACCACAAAGAACAACTTCAATGATACCACCAAGCGTATCCCCTTCCTCTTTTGCAGAGTCAATCCTGGCCTTCATGAGTTTCTCTGCTTTTCTGTCGTAAGTAAAAAGATCAGATTTAGTCGAAAGTTCGTATAATTCTCCCGTACCAACATTTGCAGGTCTGACAGCGGCAATACCTGCGATCTCGGTTACGAAACCAAATACGTGAATGTCGAATTCCTTCAAAAGTATCTTCGCGCAGGCTCCAACCGCAACACGGATTGCCGTTTCCCTGGCACTGGATCGCTCCAGAATATTCCGTACATCGCAATGATTATATTTAGTTGCACCAGACAAATCCGCATGGCCCGGACGCGGTTTTGTAACTCTTATCTTGTCGTCTCTTTTTCCAGAAAGCGGAGACATCTTGTCTTGCCAGTTGGTCCAGTCTCTGTTTTTTATGCACAATGTAACAGGCGAACCTATTGTATCTCCCCAGCGTACACCAGATAGAATTTCTACCTCATCTTTTTCAATCAGCATCCTCCCGCCGCGGCCATACCCACCCTGGCGACGAACGAGATCCCTGTTAATTTCTTCGACGGTCAAATTCAAACCAGAAGGAATGCCTTCAACTATTGCGGTTAATTGCGGTCCATGCGACTCACCAGCCGTCAGATAACGAAACATTTTTTCTCCTTTTATAGCAAACAAACGCCAAGGTTAAAACCCTGGCGTTTGAGCTGCTTTCTACTGATTGTAACAACTGAGTTTTAACACCTTCTCAGTGCAGTACATCAAAATGTTTATGTAAATGTATTTACATGTTTATTCATGAATTCTTAAAATTCTATTTTTATTTTCTATGGGGCAACCGCTTGCAACGTCAACTGTACATCAACCGATGAGCCTGCAGAATCAGTAACAGTTATAGTCACTGAACCGGCAGCAGAACTTTGCCTTGTCGCGATAACTGTCGTCCCACTGGTCGTTACAGAAACCAAACCTGTATTGCTTGAAGTTACATTATATGGACTGGATCCGCCAGTTATTGTGAAGGTTGTTGTTGAGTTAACATCTTGTGTAGATGTAAAAGTCTGAGTCGCTGGAGAAACAGAAAGCGCTCCCAATGCTGCAATAGTCACAACCGCGTTTCCATTCAGATTGGCAGAACTTGCAGAGCACCTCACTTTTTGTTCGGTGGAAGTTTTTTGAACTGAATATGGACCTAGCGTTGTTGAACCTGAATTATTGGTGTTAAAGGAACCTGAATCGAATACCACACCATTGAGAGAAACACTGTAATCAATCTTCACTCCAATCAAGTTGGTTTCTGTCGGATTGGTATAACTGACTAAAAAGGACACATCGCTCGAGGAATTCGCTGTTGCCTGACTACCGGTAACCGTTACGGCGCCGTTTAGCCCTTCACCTCCGCCATTTCCGCAACCTGCTATTGATAGAATAAACAGGTAAAAGCACATTGTCAAAAATAATCTTAATTTCACATTTCCTCCTTCTGCAGCAATGATACATTTATTTTTTTAATTTACGAAACGATCTTGGGAGTAATAAATATCAGCAACTCCGTTCTGGTTGATTTCTTTGAATTAGATTTAAACAACCATCCCAAAAGTGGAATATCCTTTAGAAACGGAACGCCACTGTCGCTTGAGGAGTCGTTGTTCACATAAATACCGCCAATCACAGTTGTCTCGCCATTCTTCACTAAAAGTTCAGTTGTTGCCTCCTTCTTGTTGATTGGAGGTGCGGTGCTCCCTTGAACAGGCGTCCCCGGGGAGTTATTGGAAGCCTTTATTTTCATGGAAACATCACCGTTTGATGTTATGTGCGGCGTAACCTCCAGGGTCAGCGCAGCCTCGACAAATTCTGTCTTGGTTCCCTCGGCCGAAGTGGTTTGATATGGAATGGACTGGCCTTGAGAAATTTTAGCCTCTTTGTTGTTCAAGGTAACAACTTTTGGCGTGGATATAATCTTGACCTGACCAGTAGATTCAGCAGCAGACAATCTCAAGTCCAATTGAATATTGTTCGTCAGCTTGCCGAAAGACAACCCCATAGAACCACCTGCCGTTGCGGCGTCCTGAAAACCCGACGTCGGCGGAGTATTTCCTACAACACCACCAAACCCAGTATCAAGCTGATTTATGCCGAGGAAAGAAGCCGAACCATCTTTATAATGCACTCCCCACTGAACACCTAGATCTCTAGTGAAATCCGAGCTTGCTTCAACAATTCGGGCCTCTATCATTACCTGTTTTTCTGGAAGGTCAAGAGCTTTCAGGAGGGCGGTCATTTTCTCTAATGCAGGTTCAATGTCCGTAACGATTACCCTGTTGGTACGGGCGTCTTGCGCAATAATTCCTCTTTCACTTTTTAAGGAGTTAAATTGTGATGCAATATCAGAAACTGATGCAAAATTAACATCATATACTTTTGTTTTGAGTTCCATTGCCCTTTCACGGGAAAGTTTTTCCGCCTGTTGCTCCTCTGCCAGGGTTTTAATCTTGCCTATAGGTCTAATAAGTACAATATTACCCTCTCGTTGCATTCCCAGGCCTTTTGTATCTAAAATTACATCTAAAGCCTGGTCCCAGGGCACATTTACAAGCTTTATGCTTATAGTGCCTTTAACATCATCACCTAAAATAAAATTAAGATTACTTACTTCAGCAATAAGCTGGAATATCTTTCTTATGTCGGCATCTGCAAACTCCAAGGTAACCCTTGTACCTGTATACACTTTTTTGCCGGTACCAATTTGGTTTGAATTAATAACCTCTTTGCGTTCCGGGATTACAATTTTTCTTGCGGTTTGATGCACCACCAATGGAGGGTTCTCTTCAGAGACTTGTTTTGCGGGCATTTCTGACTTGATATTTTTTACTTCAATGATAGCAGTATTACCTTCGGATTTTATCTTATATGGAACCTTCCCACGAAGTTTTATCAATATTTTAACATCATCCCTACCTCCAATTCTTACCTGATAAGGAGTTATTTCCATTACACTGCTTTGGAATGCTTTTGTATTAAGAGGCCGTTGGAGATTTTTCTTCAACACGCAATTCTTTGCCAAAATGGTTATTTGATCGTCAGTTGTTGTAGTCTTTTCAAAATTTAATTCCTGATCTGCCGTTAACGTGATACGTGAAAATTCATCATCAGATTTGAAATCAATGGATTCAATAAGACTATTTTTTGTTTTTGCTTTCAATGAATTTTCTGGTGTATTTTCCTTTTTATTTGTTTTGTTATCAAGAACAACAATCATGCCTTGGTCCAATTTTTCAATTTTATATTGAGGAAAATTCTTCTCATAGGAGTCAAAAACAATTCTTACTTTACCAGGGTAGATACCGAGACGAGCATTTCTAATCCCAAATCGATTTATAGGCACTGAATTAGCGTCAATATTTGTTTTAACATTATAAATATCCAAGACAAGACGCTGCGGCTTAGACAAACTGAAATATTTATAATTGTCAATTTTGGCATTTGAAACTACCTCAATGCCTTCTGATGTAACGTTTATTGAGTTTATGATATTATTTATTTTATCAGGTGCAGAATTACTTTTAGAATACGTTGTTGAATGATAATTTTCTTTATTTGCACTATTTAACGCAATCTTTTGTTTATTTTTCAACACAGATTGTGATTGATTATTATTTACAATTTTATCTGCAGCATACACATTCGAGTAACTATTGAAACCGAGAAGACACAGAGCCAGCAAAATAATATAGATATTTATTCTATTACAAGATCTCATCTTATCACACTCCTTATTCTTTTCTTGGCAATGTCAATCTTACGGTTCTGGATTTAATTTTCCCATTTTCATCACGGAACTTTTCGGTAACTTCAATTGAAGTGGAAGTTATCCTATCAACCTTTCCGCCATTCTTTCCAATTTCCATTCCTGCTTTAACAACATATGCTTTCCCGGTAGGATCTGCCACTAAAGCACTGTTTTGCCGTAAACCTGTAATAATTCCCAGGACTCGAAATTGTCCCACATCATAGCTCTGAATCGGTAACAGTCCCCGGCCAGCTCCGTTGCCAAACACGGGGCTTAATGGTTTGGTTTCCAAAACGTACGGTTTAAACGGGTCTTTTAAATTTTCTAATATTGTTTGTGGTGCAGCATTTGAAACTATTTGCGATGAGGATTGCTGGTTTTGAACCACCGGTTTCAATGGTTTCAGCACTGTTGATTCTTTTTTAACTGGCGGTGGAGATTTAACTTCTTTCTTTTTACAGCCAGCAGAAAAAATAATCAATAAGACAAGTAATAGCGTAACAAATTTTTTATTTTTTGCGTTTTTTATCATCTTTCAGTTCTTTCTTATCCAGAAAACGGAATGTTGTTGCAAGACATGTAACTTTTAAATTTGTGTTTCCGCTCTTACTATTTATATCCGAGATTGAAACATTGCTTATATTTACAATTCTTGGCAATTCTGAGACAGCAGAGAAAAATTTTGTCACACTATGATATGAGCCAGATACAGTTATATCAATAGGTACCTCAGCATAAAAATCTTTAGGTGATTCAGGCTTTGGCTTAAAGACAAGAAAATCCAATCCCGATCTTTTTCCGGCATCCGTAATACTAGTCAATAGCGCAGGTATTTCTTTCTGGTTTGGCAATTCGGACAATGCTTTTTCCAGTTTTTCATTTAGCTGGTTGTATTCTTTCGTAAGTATTGGTAAATTTGCAGCAATTTTTCTGTTTTCATTAAGCTGAGTCTTCAAGTCACTAAGCCTTGTTTGCAAATCTTTTACTTCTTCCTGTTTAGACCTGATCAACAAAAAATAAAAACCAAGAGCAATCAAAAGAAGGACAAGCACCCAAACAGTTACTTTTTTTGCCGTTGGCAATTTAAATATTTTTTCCAGGTTTGCGTTCATACCTATCCCTATTTACCTTTGTTATGCTCTGTATACTATTAGAGACTAAATTTATTGTTTCTTTTCCTGATCATCATGCTTTGGACTTTTAACCTTAAATCTAAGTTCAAATTTTTTGACTTTAATACCACTCAAAACAGATTGTTCTGAAACAATAAGTTCTATATTTTCATAATCTGATGATGCTTCTAAATTGCGCATGAATGAAGCTATAATATCTTCGTTATAAGCAATCCCTGAAAGGTTAACGTCAGCTCCTTTTTCGTTATATTTTGTTAACCAGAGCTTGTCAGGTGTTGAATTACTCAAAGTCATCAACCTGTTTACAGGACCGATCTTTCCTTTCCTCAACTGGTCCAGCACATCAAGCTTTTTATTAACTTGATCCTTGAGCTTTTTAAGATTATTTATTTTGCCGATTTTTGCCTTTAATTCCTGGATTTCACTCTCAGAGCGACTTATTTCCCCTTTAGTTGAACTTATCTTAACTTGCAGAAAGAAAAAGATGGTCAAAGAAACTGCCGCAACTGCTAGCAGCGAAAATAAAAATATAATAAGCTGTTGGTAGAGAGTCTCCTTCTTTCGAGCTGCTCTCACGGGTAATAAATTTATTTTTATCATTTATCCCCCAGCCTCCTAATTGCCAAACCTGCTGCAACAGCAACAAAAGGGGCGATTTCCTTTATATATTCAGAATCAAATTCTTTTTCATTGTATTTAATTTTATTGAAAGGATTCAGTTTTTCTACAGGAAGATTTGCTCGTTGGCTTAAAATTGATGGCAGCTTTACAGTTTTTGAACAACCGCCACTTAGATAAACTTTGGTAATCTTCTGCTCATCTCCGACTGGGTTGTACAAGTCGAGAGACCTGACTATTTCAACTGAAACGGTCTCATTTACACGAGAGACAATTTCATCCAACCTAGCCATATCATGATACTCACCGGTGATTTTGATTCGTTCTGCCTCTTCACTACTTATTGCAAATTGTCTTTGTATTTCCTCAGTGTAAAGGTTGCCCCCGATCTGTATATCTCGAGTAAAAAGAGACATCGGACCCTTTACTATATTAATATTAATAATACTGGCCCCAATATTGACCAGAGCAACAACATTTTCGACACTTTCATCATAATTAATTTCGAATGAGTTTTGCACTGCGAATGAATCTACGTCTACTATGACAAGCTTTAGCCCTGCTTCATTGAATACAGATACATATTCATTTATGAAATCTTTTTTACTGGCAACGAGCAAAACTGTCATTTTTGCAGTTTCAAGCAAATCGCTTTCCAGTATCTCGAAATCTAAATTGACATCGTTAATATCATAAGGAATATACTGCTCAGCTTCCCAAAATATCTGATCCTCCAGTTCCTCAAAAGTCATAGCCGGTAAGGATATTTTACGGATTATGACAGAATTCCCAGAGATAGAACACGCGACATCCCTTGTTTTAATACCCAGGCTTTTTATCAGAGCCTTTATTGTTTCAACAATAGATGTGGTATCCATAAGGCTATTGTCAACAATAGCTTCCGTCGGAAGAGGGAGAATGCCAACATTTTGCAAAACAAATGCACTTCCGCTCTTTTTGATCTGCACAAGCTTTACTGAGCTTGAGCCGATATCAATACCAATAATATCTTTCGATTTTGAAAACAGCATTTTATCCCCTGTTTACATTAATCAATTTCATTCTAAAAATATCTTTTCTTTTTCAGATAAAGAAAATCCAAAAGCAAGCAAAATTTTTCGCTTCGTTTCAACTCTGCAATCTTCACCACGTTCTATCCGGTCAATAGTAACTGGTGAGACTCCAGCCAGTCTTGCCAACTCTGATTTGCTCATTAATCGTTCTTCTCTGATTTTTTTTATATTGTTTTTGTATTTCATTGCTTTATCCTGAAATTTTCATTTTCGAGGAATTTACAATATATTTCAGAAATGTCAAGCAATTAATGATAATTTTATTTATGTTTATTAAATTGATGCCTTTTAAAATAAAAAAGCCGGGGCCGAACATCGTTATTGATATTTCGGCAACCCGGCTGTCTCATAGAGACCCTATAGGCTTTCCGCCCCTCCTTCACAGAAGGTTTAGTATTATCGTCTATCTGCTGGTTTTACAGTTAATTAATTCAACTATTATGCCAAAAGATTCACATTACATATCCTTATGATTTAATTGAAATATTATCCATATAATGACTACTTCCAACTGCCACGTATTTAGATTGAAAGGATTTTTACTTCAAAAAATGTCATTTTATTACCATTTTTTGTCAACTTATCCAGAAACCATGAAAGACGTTATTCTTGTCCAACATATTTATAATCATTTATTTTGTTGTTGAAAGAGATTATAAAATATTACAATTTAGAATATTCATCGGTAAAAAATAGTAATTCTTTAGGAATTTTATTGATTGAGAATTTAGATGCTGCGGCAGGACAAATTACTTAAGAAATGAGAACTAGAAAGGTACAGACTCTGAAATCACATAATCCTTCTTCCGATTCTATTCCAACGAATTTTGTGATTCTCGCTATCCCAGGACCAGTATTTAATAAATGCAAGTCCCTCAATTTTATCCTTCGTCACAAAACCCCAAAACCTGCTGTCATATGACCGGTCACGATTGTCTCCCATAACAAAATATGAATTTGCCGGAACCTTTATCAACTGTGTATTGTCACGAGGGTTCTGTGCTTCTGAGATTATGGTCGATTCTTTGTGTATCTCGTGCGAATTTATATATAGTTGACCATTGATGTACACAGTTTTATTTACAACCTGCACAACGTCTCCAGGCATGCCTATCACTCTCTTGATAAAGTCTTTACTGGGATCCACCGGATACTCGAATACAATAACATCACCTCTCCTCGGGTCGCGAATTTTAAACATCCGTTTGTCAGTGAAGGGAATTTTAATTCCGTAAATAAACTTGTTAACAAGGAGGCGATCACCAATCAGCATGGTATTCTCCATGGATGCAGATGGAATCTTGAAAGCCTGCACAACATATGCTCTTATGAACAATGCCAGGATAACGGCAATTATGATTGATTCAGCATATTCTCTTACAATATGTTTTTTTTTGGCTAAATCTGGAGACTTGCTTTCAATCTCTGCACTTATTTCAGATTCTTTGTTATCCGTTGTTTGCATTTATGTAATCCTTATTTCAATCTTCGACTTTCAGTATAGCCAGGAAAGCTTCCTGGGGAAGTTCAACATTTCCCACATTTTTCATCCTTTTCTTTCCTTCTTTCTGCTTTTCAAGGAGCTTTCTTTTTCTCGTAATGTCACCACCATAACATTTTGCAAGAACGTCTTTTCGCATCGCTTTTACTGTCTCTCTCGCAATAACCTTATTTCCAATTGCAGCTTGTATAGCCACCTCGAACATCTGGCGGGGAATAAGTTCTTTCATCTTCGAAACAAGATCACGCCCCCGAAAATATGCTTTATCCTTGTGAATAATAAGTGAGAGAGCATCAACCACTTCATTGTTTATTAAAATATTTAGACGAACAAGATCACTTCGCCTGTAATCCAGGTATTCATAATCCATAGAAGCATAGCCTTTGGAAATGGACTTAAGCCTGTCATAGAAATCCAGTACTATTTCATTTAACGGCATTTCATAGACAATCATTACCCGGACCGGAGTTAGATATTTTATTTCGCGCTGGATTCCACGCTTTTCTTCACAAAGCGCCAGTATTGCTCCAACGTATTCGTTAGGAACATGAATCGAGGCAAGTATATAAGGCTCTTCAATGTAATCTACTACCTGCAGAGGCGGAAGCTGTGTCGCACTTT
Organism: uncultured delta proteobacterium; assembly: GCA_963815135.1. Taxonomy (GTDB): domain Bacteria; phylum Desulfobacterota; class Desulfuromonadia; order Geobacterales; family Geobacteraceae; genus CAIWTU01. The sequence continues at coordinate 643,132 of CAWFFO010000006.1, read as the reverse complement.
CTATTGTCACAATCTCGCCGTTGGTTTTGTAAACCTTGTATACAACCGTAGGAGCTGTTGTAATAAGTTCAAGATTAAATTCTCTTTCCAGTCTTTCCTGGATAATCTCCATATGTAAAAGTCCAAGAAATCCACACCGAAAACCAAATCCCAGCGCTACTGAATTTTCAGGTTCATAAGAAAAAGAAGAATCATTTAACCTCAATTTCGCCAGAGCATCCCGTAATTGTTCATACTGAGAGGTATCAATAGGGTAAAGACCGGAGAAAACCATCGGTTTAACTTCCTTGAAGCCAGAAAGTGGGGAATCGCACGGCTTGTTCATAGTGGTTATCGTATCGCCTACCCGTGCATCCTGAACTTCCTTGATTCCGGCGATTACAAAACCGACTTCTCCAGACGATAGAGATACCGACTCGACCATTGCAGGGGCAAAGACACCAACCTTAAGGACTTCAAATCCACGACCACTGGACATGAGTTTGATTTTGTCACCCCTTTTCAATGTCCCATCTATTATCCGCACCAGTATGATTACACCCTGATATTGGTCATACCACGAATCAAAAAGTAGAGCTTTGAGTGGTTTTGAATTATCACCAATAGGAGGCGGTATTTTTTTTAATATTTGTTCAAGAATTTCTTTGGTTCCGATTCCTTCTTTAGCACTGGCTAAAACAGCATCTTGGGCATCGATGCCGATGATGTCCTCAATTTCATGTTTTATTCGTTCAGGTTCAGCTGAAGGAAGGTCAACTTTGTTAAGAACAGGAAATACCTCAAGATTGTTTTCTATGGCAAGATAAACATTTGCAAGCGTTTGTGCTTCAACGCCCTGGGATGCATCAACAACAAGCAACGCTCCTTCGCAAGCAGCCAATGAACGTGAAACTTCGTAGGTAAAATCAACATGCCCAGGGGTATCGATAAGGTTAAGAATATATTCATTTCCATCCTCACCATGATATTGCAATCGAACCGTTTGCGCCTTAATGGTAATACCACGTTCTCTTTCCAAATCCATCTTATCAAGAAACTGGTCCTGTTTTTCCCTATCAGACAATGCCCCGGTAAATTCCAACAGCCTGTCAGCCAGAGTGGATTTGCCATGGTCTATATGTGCTATTATGGAAAAATTTCGGATATGACTGATCTGCATATTTAACACTTCCCTTGTAAAGTCAAATTTTATAATATAACCAATCATCTAAGGATTGTAAAGAGTATTCATTTTTCACTAATCTGACATTCATTTTACAACATAAGTCCCTCTGGGCATTGACATCTATATATAATTTTAAGTATTCTCAGAAAATGAAAAATAACGACAGCATGGCAACGGAATGGGAAAGTCTATGCAGGAGATGCGGTACCTGTTGCTTCGAAAAAATTGAAGATGAAAACGGTACCATCTTCTTCACTCGCAATCCATGCAGATATCTGGACATTTCAACAAGAAATTGCAAAATATATGATCGACGCTTTGAAATCTATCCAGATTGTATAAAACTCACTGAAGAATTGGTCAAAGAACTTACCTGGCTGGACGACGATTGTGCATACAGGAAAAAATTTGGACTCAGAAGAAAAAAACTAAATAATTCCAGAAAAAAGTAAGGTTCATCAAAAAATTTTCGATTTCAAAATATTTGGCTCAACTTTTTCATTTATAAGCCGAAAGGAATATATTGAATAGTTAAATTCAACAACCAATAATAATTTTTTTGAGGTTAGCCTGCAATCCGCATTTTACCGCATCATATTTGAAAGATTTCGCAAAAAGCGGTCAAACCTGAGCAAAGTATTTTCTGTCTTTTTACAAATGTATGTAATTCAGGGATTTCCGTTTCACGGGATTGACAAAAGAGTATTATCGAGAGCTTTTTACATTACCATGAACATATAGCTGCAAAATAAACATAAAGTTCTTACCCGGCGTATCAAAACGCGTCAGACGCCGTGACAACGAACCGGCAAGGTCTTTAATTATGAACACTGTGAATACTGAAAACAAAGATACCATATTAGTTGTTGATGATGACCCTTACGTTCTCGAGTCAGTAACGGCACTTCTGATGCAGTGCGGGTATACGGTCATTCCCTGCAGAAATGCCGAGGAAGCAATGGTTAAGCTGCAGGAAATTGGAGTTGACACAGTTCTAACTGACATAAAAATGCCGATAATTACTGGAATTGAACTCCTTGAAATTATTCACAACTTGAACCCAGACATACCGGTCATTCTGATGACAGCATACGCCGAACTCGATATAGCTGTCGAAGCGTTGAAAAAAGGTGCTTTTGATTTTATCATAAAACCATATAAACCAACCTACCTTCTTCATTGCATAGAAAAAGCAATAAAATACAACAGACTCATCTTGATAGAAAAAAATTACAAATACATGCTCAAAGATACCGTTGACAAAAAAACACAGGAATTAGCTGATGCTTTGAGAATGGTCAAAAATATCAGTATAGAAATCATCGAACGTTTAACGGCCGTAGCGGAATTCAGGGACACCGAAACAGGGTCTCACATTTCGAGAATAGGTCTTTACGCAAATAGAATAGCAAACGACCTTAAACTGCCTCCAGACTTCATCGAAAACATCACGTTTGCCAGCCCTATGCACGACCTTGGCAAGATAGGAATATCAGACAATATCTTATTAAAGCCAGGCCCTCTTACGAGTGAAGAGTTTGAAACAATGAAGGCACACACGATTATAGGTGAAAAAATGCTCTCGGGATCATCATACCCAGTTCTCAGGATGGCTGCATCCATAGCATTAAACCATCATGAGAGATGGGACGGATCCGGATATCCAAAGGGACTGAAAGGAAACAACATCCCAATAGAAGGCAGAATTGTAATGCTTGCCGACCAATATGACGCCTTGCGAAGCAAAAGACCATACAAAGATAGTACTGATCATGACACTGTAGTTAAAATAATGTCCGAAGGAGATGGCCGAACAGAACCGGAGCACTTTGATCCTGTAATTTTAAATTCGTTTGTAAAACTTGCCACCGAATTCAACGACATATTTTGCTCACACCAGGATAAGAAACCCACCTCTTCTGAACTTTACCCGACAGATGAATTACTTGCTACAATAGACCAGCCTCGAAACAAATTTATGTAAGAAATCCACACCCAAAGTACGCAGCTTAGCAATCGCCCCTATAGGGGGCCCATAAACATTGAACATAATGCGATAACTTAACCGATAATCCAGGACTTTTCAAAACTGAATCTTTCCCCAGTTGATACGATCACACGTTTCAATCGTTGCTATTATCGGCTTTCGGCCATGCCATCCGGGACCGGCATAGCCATAAGGCACGACCAAACCCAGAGGGGGTAGGTTTCTGCTTCGCACTAAAAATATTTAAACTATATGTACTTAAAACAGTTGATTCACATAAAAAGGGGCCATGGAAATTTTCCATGGCCCCCTTCAATTCAGGATTTTATGCAGCTTATTTTAAGGATTCAGTGCAGGTTCATTAACTGCCAAGGTATCGTTTTTCACCACATCTGCCTCTTTTTCCTCTTCCGCACCAGCAAAAAGGTCTTCAAGCTTTATGAGTTGAGGATTAATTTTGGCCATCCTTTTTGCGCCTATAAAACGTGATCTGTAATAACTTGTTATAGGAGATATAACTACCTTGTGTTCACGTGAAGACGCGTGAATCATTTTATTGTCTCCTAAATAAATACCAACATGGGAGGGAAAAGAGGCATATGTGCGAAAAAATAACAAATCCCCTTTTTGAAGATCATATGGACTGACAGTTTCTCCGACCCAATATTGCTCACGTGCAGTCCTTGGCAAATCTACATCCATTTCCCTAAAGACGTGCTGCACAAAACTGGAGCAATCCATCCCGTTTCTGCTTGTACCGCCAAAACGATATCTCGTGCCGAGGAAACTGAAAGCTGTTTTATTGAATCGTTTTGAAACATCTAGGCTGTTTTGCATGCTTTTGTTAAGATCAACTTTTTTTTCGGGATCAAATTCCGCTAATTCTGCCAGGGTCTGATCATAACGACTGTCATCGTAAACTTCGTCTCTTTTAGGTAAATATATTTTTGCGATATTTTTTGAGGGTTTCTCGCTGGATGATGGCTCTTTCAATACAAGGACACGACCTGATTTCAGTCTGTTTTTATGGATATGGTTCAGACGTTTCAACTCAGCAACCTGCACCCCCGTTTTTTTAGAGATTTTAGCTAGGTTGTCACCCTTTTTCACCACGTAGGTATTGCCCGCCAGTTTCTTTTTTCCAGTCACGGCATTTCTGTTTTTCGCGGAAGATTTTGAGGGAATGATAAGCATGTCACCACATCGTAGATGACTGTCAACAAGATTATTAGCGGATTTGACGTCATTTACAGAAACATGATATTTTTTTGCAAGAGAGTATAAAGTGTCGTTCTTCTTGATTTTGTGAGTTTTCGCAGCGAAGGAGACAGAGGGAAAAACAACCAACAAAAGACATAAAAAGGCAAGTAAGAATCTGTTCTTCATACCCCCCCCTTTCGATTAAAATTAAAACAAAATTTTAAAATTGGGTTTTTTTATAACATTCATATATTTTATCTGTCAACCCGTAAATCAATTTATTTTTTAACGGCCGACTGTAAGCTTGACTTTAACTTTGCCATCCCTGAGAAATCTAACCTGACTCATCGGAGCAATCAGTTTTCTTTCGACCGTCACACTCCCATGAATGTGCTGAAGCAAAATCTCTTCAGTCTGAATATCTTCTAGGCGTGCCAAGCTTCTTTCAGGTCCTTCAACCATAACTGAATTTGGTTCAACCTCAATATTTTTCAGCTTTTCATTTCCGGGAAGATTTCCAATTATCTTTGCTTCAACTTTGAGCAATTTCTGTGCCCTTTTTTCGACATTGATTCTCAGCAGTGTCGGTTTGACCCGGGTAACAATTACACCTGTTGGGAGCTTGAAATCTTCTTTTTTTATTGGAATCGTATTATTGCCTTCTTTAATCTTGGAAAGGTTGATTTCTGCTGAAATATCCCCCTCTTTCGGTGCCTGGATAAGGCTCGAAAAAGTACGTAACTGCACCTCTATCTCATCCGGTGTGCTATTTGTAAGCAAATAGTCAGAGGGCAGATCTTGAAAGGTAACAGGAACAAGAATATTCGTTATTTCACCTTCTCTTGCCGTAATAATCAACCAGGTTGTAAATACCAACAGAACGGTTATCAGCTTCGGCCAGAAATTTCTAAATACCCTATTCCAGAATGAAGGCTTAGATTCCTCCTGGACAGGAACGCTCAGAATCCTGTTCAAAAGACCGGTAAGTTGCTCGGCGGTTTCAAGCTTCTGAATACTACCTGACATTGCAAGTGAGACTTCTCCTCGTTCCTCAGACACGACAACTATAGCAGCGTCGGAACGCTCTGATAAACCAAGAGCTGCTCTATGCCGGGTGCCGTAGTACTGAGGAATGTCAGAATTTACAGAAAGTGGTAGATGGGCGGAAGCCTGATAAATCCGCCCTTGCCTGATAACCATCGCTCCATCATGAAGAGGAGTACCGTCCCTGAAAATACTTCCAACCAACTGCCCGCTTACAACACTGTCAATTACAATTCCATGAAGTAAATATTCGTCAACTGGCTCCTTTCTTTGAAACACGATAAGAGCCCCGATTTTTTCCCTTGCCATCGAAAAAAATGTTTTTGATAATTCTACAAGATCAAGCTGTAATCCATTTTCCTGGCGACCAAAAAAATTGTGTAAGGGGCTGAAACGATAAAGTGCCTGACGTATTTCTGCTTGGAAAATGACAATAATCAAGACAAAAAGCGCCGTCCCTAGCTCCTGAAGGATCCAGCTCGTCATAAAAAAGCCAAGATTCCGCGTGATCAGATACAGAACACAGAGCGATCCGAGTCCAATAACAACTTGGAAAGCTTTAGTATTTTTGAACCATGTGTACAATTGGTAGACAAGAAAGCTCATGATTATAATATCTGCAATATCCTGCCATCGAATAAATGTAAACAAACCTTTAACTCCTTATATTTTGTCATTTCGTGCTAAAACATATCTTTCACAATTTCCTAATCGATTAATATGATTAGTTCAACAGGCTGAAACTTACCAAACTATTCACTTTATCCATTGGAATATGAACAAGTAGACCCTTCATCCACAAATCCATTTTTTTCGACTGGATTCAATTGAAAAAAGTGATCTTTTTTCTTTACAGCAGGTATTCAGACAATATAAGTTATGAATGGGCAGGAAGCGAGAGCAGACTTGGAATCGTATGTTTTAATCTATTTATTTCAGTATTTCTGTTTTATTAATATCATTTTTGACCCGAAAAGGACAGATTAAATGTTTAAAATGTCACATAAAGGTGAGCAAGTACAAGAGATGTTCAAAGGAATCGCATCTCGTTATGATTTCCTGAACAGGCTTCTTAGTTTCGGAGTGGATATACGCTGGAGAAAATTTGCAGCGAGTCTCATCGAATACGAAAAACGAGGTAAGGTCCTGGATGCGGCAACAGGTACCGGCGACATGGCGTTGCACATAGCTGCTGTCACACCTTCCTCCTTAAATATTGTGGGTATGGATTTTTGCAAGGAAATGATTGATATTGCACGGGATAAAAAAAACAAATCATTATATTCAAAGAGAATTGATCTTGCAGTAGCGCCATGTGAAGTTATTCCTTTCAAGGATGACACATTCGATTCGGTTACAATCGCTTTCGGAATAAGAAATCTTGATAACAGACTACTCGGTTTGAAGGAGATGTACAGGGTGCTCAAACCGAGAGGGAAAATTGTTATTCTTGAATTTTCTATCCCTCGGAGCAGACTTTTTGGAAATATATATCAGTGGTATTTCCGCAGTCTTCTACCCGTTGTCGGTGGTTTTTTTTCAAAATTCAGCGCATATAAATATTTGCCCGAATCAGTATCCGAATTTCCATCAAGGGAAAACTTCAAAAAAACCCTAGCTGACTCGGGGTTCACCGATATTAAACATTTTGACAAAACATTTGGTGTTGTAACATTTTATACTGGATATAAGTTGTAAAAAGCAGTAATCAACATGTGACATCGGGAACGGGATTAAATATTACATTTTAACCATTTCAGAGACCTTTAGTTCAAGGTCGTCCAGATTAACGTGGATGACCTTGCCTTCACTCTCTTCACACCTTATTATCCCCTCTTCCACCCATTTTAGAATGAGAGTCTTGCTGATACCTAGTTTTGACTCAGCTTCATCTAAAGAACACCAACTTTTGAGTAATGACATTTGTCCCTCCTGTTCCGTTTATCCTGTAATAAGGATAAACTTTTACCTGTCAATATTCAAGCACCGGCCATGTGGTTTTTGTAAGGATTCAAGGTGACGGGTTAGCTTGACATATATTCCCTTTTTCTGTATAAACATGCAGAAATACAGAAATCAGAACGGAGCCTCAATGTTCATTCTGGCAAATTTTTTAAACGCCTTGGCTTATATCCTCGAGTTAAGCATTAATGTATACATGTATATCATTATAGCCAGGGCAATAATTTCCTGGGTAAACCCTGATCCATTCAACCCAATTGTCCGATTTCTGTACAAATCCACCGACCCTGTATTAAATCGTGTAAGGAGATTCCTACCGAATCTGGGAGGCTTGGATATATCACCAATCATAGTTATTCTTTTGATCATTTTCCTGCAAAAATTCGTCGTCAATTCGATATTCGAATTGGTAAACAGGATGAAATTCGGAATTGGAGTCTTACCATGAAAATCACTCCGTTGGATATTCAGCAACAGCAGTTCAAAGGCAAACTTTTTGGTGGTCTTCATCCGGATGACGTAGATTCATTTCTTCAAAATGTATCAAGAGAAATGGAAGAACTTGCACGTGATAACGACGAACTGAGGGAACAGATCCGCAAAGCAACAATAAAGGAGGAGGAACTGATCCTCAGGGAAAAAGAACTCCGGGAAACTTTGTTGTCCGCTCAACGAGTAATTGAAGAGATGAAGATAAATGCTCAGAAAGAGGCAGCACTTATTGTTGCCGAAGCGGAAATAAAAGCCGACAGGCTGCTTGCTGACGGTGAAAACCGTTTGATCCAATTAAAAAATGATATCCAGGAATTACAGAGACAGAAATTGCAATTTGAATCTTCCCTGAAATCTCTTTTGGATTCCTACTACAAGATGCTCTCCATCAATGAAGTGTAATACCCAACAGGAATTTCCGATTATTATTGAAGCTGCAGATGGAATTATATTTAATGTTTATGTGCAGCCAAGAGCATCCCGAAATGAATTGTGCGGGATATGCTGTGGTGAACTGAAACTGCGGCTCACATCGCCGCCTGTTGAAGGTTCAGCCAACAAGTTATGCACTCAATACCTGGCTGATTTACTGGGAATTGCCAAATCGAGAATAAGTATTGTTCGAGGGGATAAATCTCGTCACAAAACAATCAAAGCTTTAAACATAAAAAAAGAAGATTTTATTGCGGCACTACAACAACATATGGAGTTCTGAATGAAAGCCAAAGAAATAATGATATCCGAAGTCCCTTCAATCTCCAGAAAAGCTTCCATGAAGGAAGCTGTGCTTATGCTGAAAAGTAATTTCGGCGATGAAAGCTTCTTGAATGCCGCGCCTGGTCTGGTTGTTGTAAACGAGGGAGGCGAACTTGCCGGAATGCTTACACCACTGACACTTATTACAGCCCTACTGGAAAGTACGGGTAAAGCAAAACATTCAAATGTAGCAGCTACCAAGTTTTTCGACTCTTTATGCAAAAACATTGAAGACAAGCTGGTAGAAGAGATCATGGAGAGACAACCTATTTCGGTTACCGAAGATGCTCTGATTCAGGATGTTGCCGAACTTTTCGTCAAGCACAGGTTTCAAAGGGTACCAGTAGTTCGAGACAATAAGGTGGTAGGAATCATATACCGAACTCCCCTTCTTTTCTATATGACAAAATGCTTATTCAAATAGTAAATTTGCATTTATTTTCAAGCAATCTGCACGTAAATTTTTAGGTTGGAAGTATTCTTATCTAATAAGCAAAGTGATCCTGGCAATGATTAATTTTTAGAAGCATTAATAATAAAATCAACATCGACACCAAATAATCTGTTTTCTTGCCGAGAGACCAAGAATTTTTCAGACTGTGAAAGAATGATAAATATACAAAAGAGTGTTGACAAATAAACCCTGGAATTTCTATATTAATAGAAAAGAAATTCAGGAGGATCATAATATGCCTTTATATGAATATAAATGTGATAGCTGTGGAAATCAGTTCGAGTTGAGGCAGAAATTTTCGGATGAGCCGGCGAAAGAGTGCCCCAAGTGTGGAGGTCCTATAAATAAACTCATTTCGCAAAGCGCATTTGCACTTAAAGGAAGCGGTTGGTATGCCGAAGGATACAACAAAAGCAAAGAATCAAAAGGAACAGGTTGTCCTGCCTCAGGATCATGCGCATCTTGCCCATCTGCCGCATAGTGAAAAAATCCCCCACCAGGGGGATTTTTTTTGTCCGTACAATAGGATATAATTCTGCTGATTCTTAAAAAAATATCCTTTCAGAATAAGCCCGGATAATTCCGTGTTATCAATAGATTTTCTCCAACCAATTCTATGCAATTCATGCTTCAGAAAGTAACATTACAATAATCCAACTAAACAGGAATTTTATATTATGGCTAAGCTAATAGATGGCAAATCAATTGCCAGCAAAATTAGAGGCGAAATTGCCGTTGAAGTGAACCGTCTCAAATCTCAAGGAATAATACCGGGGTTGGCAGTAATCCTTGTCGGTGATAATTCTGCCAGCAGAGTTTACGTGAGTATGAAGGAAAAGGCTTGCCGCGATGTTGGCATCTACTCAGACGAATATAAACTGCCGGCAGAAACCGATGAAAAAGAAATTCTTCATCTGATAGACAAACTTAACAAGAATAATGATATTCACGGAATACTTGTTCAACTACCATTGCCCAATCATATAAACGAATCCAAAATTGTTGAATCAATATCGCCAGAAAAAGATGTTGATGGATTTCATCCGTATAACGTAGGGAGACTCATAACAGGCAAACCCTTGTTTCAGCCATGCACTCCATATGGTATCATGGTTATGCTTAAAGAATCAGGTATCGACCTCACCGGTAAGGAAGTTGTTGTTGTAGGACGTTCCAATATCGTTGGAAAACCAGTTGCTTTCATGTGCCTGCAGCAGAATGCTACGGTAACACTATGCCACTCGAAGACCAGAAATCTTCCTGAAAAGATTGGTATGGCTGACGTTCTTATTGCTGCTATCGGTAAACCGGAGATGATTAAGGGGGAATGGGTTAAAGAAGGTGCTGTTGTTATAGATGTAGGAGTCAACCGGATCGAAGATGGAAAACTTGTCGGTGATGTGGAATTTTCTATTGCAGCAAAACGCGCTTCCTATATAACTCCCGTACCTGGCGGTGTGGGCCCCATGACGATAACGATGCTCCTATACAACACACTGCAATCGGCCAAAAAGTTTTCACAGTTATAAAATTTGCATTTCCCAAGATTAGAATGTAATTTTATTTACACATTTCACTTGAATCCATTAAGCCTGCTCATTAAAACCAAGACATAGTCACTTTTGACAGTGAAAATGAGTTAAACATGATTGTGAAAAAAGCGGTATTTCCAGTAGCAGGTTTGGGTACATGATTCCTTCAGGCAACAAAGGCATCTCTAAGAGAAATGTTGCCGCTTATAGACAAACCAATAGTACAATAAGTCGTTGAAGAGGCAGTGGCATCAAGGATGGAGCAGATTCTTTTCGTGACTGGCCGTGGAAAGCGTGCAATTGAAGACCATTTTGACATATCATTTGAGCCAGAGTTTTTGCTCAGTGAAAAAGGAAAAAATGACGCTTTACGGGAAGTTCATCAAATAGCAGAAATGATAAAATTTTTCTATGTGCGTAAACTTCCCCAAAAATGAGACATGAAAAAAGTAGAGCTTTCTGGCATTCTATAGCGCCAGGAGGTTCAAATGCAGAAAGCCCGATTTACTGAAACACAGATTGTTGCAATTCTTAAAGAGGCCGAATCCGGAATGCTTGTGAAAGACGTTTGTCGCAAGCACGGGATCAGCGATGCCACTTACTACAACTGGAAATCAAAGTACGGCGGCATGGAAGCTTCCGATCTGAAACGGATGAAAGAAATGGAAGCTGAACTCAGCCGGTTGAAGCGGATGTACGCCGAACTGGCCCTTGAAAACCATGCTCTGAAAGACCTGATTGAAAAAAAGCTCTGAGGCCGTTCGAGAAAAAAGAAGCTGTCTGTTACCTCATCGCTGAGCACAGGCTCTCAATACAGCGCAGTTGTCGCTGTGTCGGCCTTGCTCGTGCGGCCTATTACCGAACTACAATCTGCGACTCAGATGCCGATCAGGAGGTCATCACTGCCCTCAATTCGCTTGTGGAGCGTCATCCCCACTGGGGTTTCTGGAAATGCTTCAAAGTATTTCGCAGTCGGGGCCAGCGCTGGAACCATAAGCGGGTGTACCGTGTTTACTGCAACCTGAAGTTAAACCAGAAGCGCCGGGCTAAAAGAAGGCTGCCGAAACGAGAGAAACAGCCGTTGCTGGTTCCACAACAGCCGAACCAGGTCTGGTCGGCCGACTTCATGAGCGATACGCTCTATGCCGGCAACCGCTTCCGTACCTTTAACGTGATAGACGACTTTAACCGGGAATGCCTGGCTATAGAGATCGACACATCCATCACCGGCAAAAGACTCATTCGCGTATTTGAGCGACTGCGGCTTGAACGAGGACTCCCGGATGTCCTGCGGGTTGATAACGGCCCTGAATTCCTAAGCGGAGAGTTTGTTGCCTGGGCCGAGGCCGCCGGAGTCTTCATTCAGTACATCCAGCCGGGACAGCCAAACCAGAATGCCTTTATCGAACGTTTTAATCGTACATACCGCGAAGAGGTTCTTTCTCTTTATCTCTTCCGAAATCTGAAAGAGGTACGAGAGATAACCTACTGGTGGTTGAACGATTACAATGAACTGCGTCCTCACGATTCCCTTGAGGACATGACACCGATTGAATACATGAAAAACTACACCGGAAACTCTACTTTCAAACTGTCTACTTGACAGGGAAGCTTACGTGTGCGCCAGAAGCAGGCTCTTGGACTTGGACATGTGATATTGTGTGCGAAAGATTTTATAGGCAATGAACCTTTTTCAGTTTTACTTGGTGATGACATCATATACGGCGAAAAACCATGTCTCTCCCAGCTTATCGAGGTATTCCGGCATAATCAGAGTGCGGTCCTTGCCCTTGAAAAGGGGCCCATGGAAAACTTCAGCGCCTATGGTTGCGTAAATGCACATGAAATCTCTGAAAATGCCCATGAAATATTCGATATAGTAGAGAAACCGAAAAGAGAAGAAGCACCTTCTGACATTGCCATAATAGGCAGGTATATACTCACACCAGAAATTTCCCCCATCCTGGAAAGCCAGTCACCAGGGAAAGGCGGAGAGATTCAGTTCACTGATGCTCTTTGCAAGCTGTTATCCGAACAATCCGTTTTCTGATCAGCGACAATAAAAACTCCCGCCTGACGACAATTATAATTCCCGAAATTTAAGGGAATTGTAAACTATCCGCCATCTTCGGAAAAAGGATGGCATGGATGGTAACTGATCAACAGGTAAGGAGGTTATTCAAGCTGATGCAAACAGAAGAAACTCTGGCTGTAGCCGCAGCCAAATCCGGAATGGATGAAAAAACGGCGCGAAAGTACCTAAAAACCGGCAAATTGCCGAGTGAGCTCAAGAAAGAGCGCACGTGGCGCACGCGGCCTGATCCCTTTGAAGACATTTGGGACGAGATCCGTGAAAAACTCGCTGTAAATCCCGGTCTGGAAGCAAAGACGATTTTCGATGACTTGCAGGCCCGCTTACCCGGCAAGTTCTCCGATGGGCAGCTAAGGACCCTTCAGCGGCGGATAAAGCGCTGGCGTGCCCTGGAAGGGCCTTCCCAGGAAATCTTCTTTCCTCAACTGCACCATCCCGGCGAGTTGGCCCAGTCGGATTACACGCATATGGGAAAGCTGGGAATCACCATTGCAAACCAGCCGTTCGATCATCTGCTGTATCATTTTGTGCTGACCTATTCCAACTGGGAAACCGGCAGCATCTGTTTCTCCGAAAGCTTTGAAAGCCTCAGCGAAGGACTTCAGGCTGCTCTGTGGGAGTTGGGTGGGGTGCCGCATGCCCACCAGACAGACCGGCTGACGGCGGCGGTGCAAAAGGCTCTGCATCCCGATGAATTCACCCAGCGCTACCAGGCTCTGCTCAGGCATTACGTCATGAACGGGCGTAAAACGCAGGCCGCAAGCCCCAATGAAAACGGTGATGTTGAACAGCGCAACTATCGACTCAAGAAAGCGGTTAAGCAGGCTCTGCTTCTTCGAGGAAGCGCTGAGTTTGCCACTCTCGACGACTATAAACAGTTTCTGAAGAAACTGTTTGCCGGATTAAACAAGGGCCGTAGCGAACGGTTTCTGGAAGAACAGAGGGTCTTGCGCAGACTTCCGGAGCAGCGCCTGGAAAGCTGCAAGCGCCTCTCCGTCAGCGTCGGACCCAGCAGCACCATCCGCGTCAACCACAACGTCTACTCGGTGGAGAGCAGACTTATCGGCGAAACCATACAGGTGCATCTTTTTGCCGAACATCTCGATCTTTTCTATGCCCAGAAAAGCGTGGACAGACTTCCCCGCCTGCGCGGGGAAAACCGGCATCTCATCAATTACCGACATATGATCGACCAACTGGAACGCAAGCCTGGGGCGTTCGAGAACTACCGCTACCGGGAAGAGATGTTTCCCGGCAGCTATTTCCGTCTGGCCTATGATGAACTTAAAGAGCGGCATACACAGCGGCAGGCCGTCCGGGAATACCTGAAAATACTGCGCATGGCGGCCACAGAGAGCGAGACGGCCGTGACCACGGCTCTTGCCGAGCTTTGCGGCCGGCAGCCGATTACCGCCTGTGCCGTGGAGCAAATCCTTAACAAACAGCAGCCGGCACCTGTAATGGAAGTCAGTATCACCCAGGTGGATCTGGCGGCATATGATCGTCTCCTGCTGAATGAGGGGGTGGCTCATGCAGCTTGAGGGAGAAAAGTCCGGTCGTCTGGAGCGCTGTCTCAAAGACCTGCACCTGCCCACCGTGCGGCGCTGCTACCAGGATGAGGCCATCAATGCCCGGCGGGATAACTGGGATTACGAAACCTATCTCTATGAATTAGCCGTGCATGAATGCGAGGATCGGCAAAACAAACGCATTGCCCGGCTTCTCAGAGATTCAAAACTCCCGCTGGAGAAAAGCCTGCAAGCCTTCGACCGCAAGCGTCTGCCACGAAAGTTGGATACACAGCTTGCTCTCCTTCTAAAAGGAGACTTTCTCGCTCATAGAGAAAACGTACTGGCCTTTGGCAATCCCGGCAGCGGCAAGACCCACCTCTTGTGCGCCATCGCCCAGGAGTTGATTCACCAAGGGCGGCAGATCCGTTTCATGCCGTGCAACCTGCTGGTGCAGGAACTGCTGATCGCGAAACGGGACCTGAAGCTGGCGCGTGTTCTCAAGCAGTACGGAAAGTATGAGGCGCTGATCATTGACGACATCGGCTACGTGCAACAAAGCCGGGAAGAGATGGAAGTGCTCTTCACGCTTCTCGCCGACCGCTATGAGCGAAGCAGTGTCATGATCACCAGCAATTTACCGTTCTCAAAATGGGAGCAGATTTTTAAAGACCCTATGACCACAGCGGCGGCGATTGACCGGTTGGTCCATCACAGCGTCATCCTGGAGCTGAATTTGTCCAGCTACCGATTGGAGCAATCCCGTAAAACAAAGGAAGCAGTTTCCGTTCAACCTGAATCCGTGGAACATAACACAGAGCCAAGGAGTTTATAACATATGGAATTGACAGTATATAATCCTCAAAAAGGCCGACTGGAAACGCTCGAAGTGGAGTTTACGGCCGACAACACGACCTGGTTCGAATACGGCAGGAACGCCCAGACTGTTTCCGCAATCACTGATTTCAACGGCGGACTTCTGATCAAGAAAGCCGATAGCAGCTATCCAGTCTGGCTGTATGACCTGTCGAGGGCTAATATCGGCTATAGCCACAAAAAGGCAAAGCAGCTCATAAAACAGCACGAATAGAGGTTCGTTTTACAGCCGAAACTTCGGTCGCCCTACGGGCTCCCTCGGTTTCGGCTGTCTTTCCAAATACAACAAAAACCAAGATGACCCTCGTCAAATATCTCCTCTTGGTTAGATTTTAAAGTGAGGCAATACGACGGGAATTATAATTGTCGTTCACCGGAAAAAGTAATTGACGTTGGTCAGTTTTCTGATGAAAATTCACCGGAACCCGTTATGACTGAGAAGATAAACTGGGCTTTCTGAAAGCAACCGTCGACATGACCCTAAAGAGGGATGAATTGAAAGATGAGTTCGAAAAATTTCTTCGTTTAAAACTCCAATAATATAGATCAGTGAATCATTCCCCTGCCGGCGCCACTAATAATTCCATACTGAAAAAATGCAATCAGATTGAATTTATCCTTGTCATATCCTTTAGGAAATGACCCTAATGGGCCTATCAAACGCAATGACCTGAACACTTCATCATCCAGAATCTTGCTGCCGGATGATTCGAGTAATTGGACATTTTCAATTTCCCCTTTCCTGTTGAAAGTTATCTTGACCGGTGTCACTCCCTCAATACCCAGCCGGGCTGCATCAGTAGGGTATCTCCAGACTCCGTATACTGCGGTCTCAAAACGTCTAAGAAAAGAACCAAATTGTATGTCATCAGTATTAAGAAATTTTGTTTCTCCTTCTTTAACTTCCGCTTCGTACTTCTTTCTGTAACTTTCTTCAAGTTTTGCAAGTCCGTTTGCACTGGGATATAGTCTGGAAAGTTCAGGAAGCCTCGGCTTTCTTTTTATAAACAAATCGCCTCCAGGCTCTGCCATTTCTGGGCTTATTTTGCGTGATTCACCTGATGTGCCCCTTTCAAAAATGTTCTTTTGAGATTTTTGCGGAACATGCTGTGAAGAGACATGATTTTGATTATAAGTAGAAGCTTTTTGTTCCCTTGGCATTTTACCTTTAGGAGCTGTTTCCCTGTCAACGCGATATCTTTTATATGATTTTCTTTTTGTTTTGATATCCTGTTTTTTTGGTAATTGATCAGCCTGCGGCAAATCTTCAAGATCAACCATATATGGTTTCTCTTTGACAACATGCTTATTGGTGGGCATGAAAACAATCACCGCAAAAAAAACAGCATGGAACAAAAGCGAAAATAGGACAAGATATATAAAAGATTTTTCAATATATTGGTCGGACATTAGCCTCTTCAGCATTTCTAATTGCAGATATTGTTAGGAATAATGAGTCAATAATCATTTTTTGATACATTTGATTGTAAATGTAGACAAATGGCAATTTTTATTTAATTGAAAGAAGGAAATGATTCTCCATAGAAGATTGGAAGCAAATGGTATATGAACATTTGAAGTTTTATGAATCGGCAGTCATTATGATTCTAACTTTTACTATGGATGT
This sequence comes from uncultured delta proteobacterium, assembly GCA_963815135.1. Taxonomy (GTDB): domain Bacteria; phylum Desulfobacterota; class Desulfuromonadia; order Geobacterales; family Geobacteraceae; genus CAIWTU01. Next base: position 626,437 of record CAWFFO010000006.1, on the reverse strand, counting down.
CTTTTTAACTTCTTCACAGACTAGGAGATATCCATCGAGATCGAGTTTTTCGCCTCTCTCGGGGAATCTCCCAAATTTGTCCAGTATGAGGCCTGCAAGGGTATCATATGGCAAATCCAGTCCCAATTTAACACCGAGCAAATCCTCAAGATCAGATATTGATATCAGGGCATCTACCAATAAACTACCATCTGAAAATTTTTGTACCCGTCCAGGTTCACCAGCATCATGCTCATCTTCTATCTCTCCAACAAGTTCTTCCAGCAGATCTTCCGTAGTTACAAGCCCGCTTATTCCACCATACTCATCCACCACCAATGCCATATGGATTCGTTTCTTTTGCATTTCTTTCAGAAGATCGTTAACTTTTTTCATCTCAGGGACATAATAAGGTGGACGCACAATGGCATTTATATCAAATTCAGGATCCGTTACCATTTTTCCCAGTAAATCCTTCCCATGAATAAATCCGGAAATGTTTTCAATGGAACCTTTATAAACGGGATAACGCGAGTATTTATGTTCCAGGACGCCTTTCACGATATCATCTCTAGAAAGTTCCAAATCAAGGCCGATTATCCTGGTTCTCGGCACCATTACCTCGCGAACGCACGTGTGAGTGAAATCGAAAATATTCTGAATAAATTCATGTTCTATTGGGCTGAAAACACCTGTTTTTTCGCCTTCGGCTACAATATGGCGTACCTCATCCTTCGTAATAAATGCCTTTACCTTTCCCTTCTTGATTCCCATCAATGTCAGAACAGCTTTACTTGAAAAAGTAAGTAAACTAATTGCCATTACTCCAATATAAGCCATAAAATTAATCGGCTTGGCAACCGCCAGAGAAATTGAATCCGCATATTGAAGTCCTAATGTCTTGGGAACTAGTTCACCAAGAACAAGAAGTAAATATGAAACCAGTATTACCGCAAAAATAAGAGATAATGGAACTGCAGCATCTCTAATAAAATCAAATGGAACCTGCATTAGAGCTGGTTTCAGAAATTGTACTGCAACAGCTCCACCCACCGCTGAAGCAGTCGATCCGACAAGAGTCATACCAACCTGGACAGTTGCCAGGAAACGATGCGGATCGTTCTGGAGACTCTCCACAATCAATGCTTTATCATTTTTCAATGATACAAGTTGAGCTATTTTGCTCTTTCTTGCAGATATTATAGCTAGTTCCGCACAAGCGAAAAAGCCATTTGCTAAGACTAGAAAAAGAATGAATAATAAATCCAGCCAGATTGACAATCAATTCCTCCTGAATTTCATAGAATTAAAGTTCAGCATAAGAGAAGCACTATCTTAATTACCGCAATTTGATTTTGCATCATCTGAAATATTCATCATCGAATTACCCGCTTTCCCTATAATACTTTCGATCAAAGGAATATTGGCTCCACTAACAAACTTCCCATTAACCCAATA
>CAWFFO010000006.1:0-617500 GCA_963815135.1 uncultured delta proteobacterium | reverse complement strand
TGAGAGTTATATCTAAATACCCTGATTCAATTCAAAATAATTAAAGAAGGACATTGCAATAAATAAAATTTTTTCCATATTATCAGCTCACAAAATCCATTAAAAATAAAAAACGGTGCATCTAAATTCATAAACCGGTTTTTCCGCTTTCACTTTTTGATGAATGATACTTATGATTGAAATTACTACCGAAATCTGGTTTTAAGGGACTTATGTTTTTAGTCTGATGTTGAATTTCTGCTTTTTTTCTCCCAGCAATTCGCTGTGCTCTGATTAGGACAAGTTGAGCCGCTATACTTATAGCAATCTCCGATGGTGATTCGGCTAGAATATTGATTCCGACAGGGCAATTAATGCGAAGCATATCATCGATACTAAACCCTGAATCCATCAAGTCCCTGAAAAGAGCATCCCGCCTACGGATACTGCCTATTATGCCTATATATCCGGCCCTTGTTGCCAAAGCCTGACGTACAACTGTTTTCTCGTATTTTCTCTCCCGCGTAATAATGACAACAAAACTGTCATCCTGTACATCAATACCCTCAAAACAATCTTCAAACGAATCCAGGACAACGATATCATCCGCTACAGAGAAATATTCCTGGCAAGCAAACTTCTCTCGGTCATCCAGCACTATTGTTCTGAAACCGGACTTTGCTGTCAAAACCGCCAATTCCTTGGCTACATGCCCAGCACCGAATAAGTATACTGTGCTTCGGGCAATCCAGGGGTCAAAAAATATTTTTTTTTTCGCGAAATTCTGTAGGACCGGCGAAGTTGCTGAACGCGCTTTTTGTAGCAACAAAGAGAGCGTCTTGCCTCCACACGAGATTCCACCGGAAGTTGAACCGTCTTCGCATACTAGCCCTACATGCGTTTCCCTTCGCTTACTCCCGCTGACAGAGGCATCTGTCATGAGACAACATCTCACATCTTTGTCTAGGGAGGCGAGTACCTTTCGGTATATTTCCACATTACATGGTAATGGCTCAATCCGCTCAATGAATACCGTAACCCCTTTACCACAAAGAGTCTGCATATTTGAAACAGCTTCTCCGGAGAATTCCAATACGCGCAAGCGTGGAGCTCCGTATGCAAACATTTCGGATGCAATTGTCAGGGTTTCCTTTTCCAGCAGACCGCCGCCGATGGTTCCATGAAAATCACCCCCGGAGCACACCAGCATTTTCGCACCCACCCGGCTCTGCTGTTCCTGGGTCTTTACAACTGTCGCCATGACTACACTGTCGCCTTTTTCAAGCAAATCGCATAAAGCCTTCACTATGTATTTCATTACAACTCCCCTTTTAATGAGGCCACTAGTTCTATCGACAATATTAAGAATTTAACAAGAGAAACAACTGGGTGTGCTCTGGACTCAAAAAAATTTCCCTGACTGAGACTAAAAGCATTATTTTGTGCATATTTGTCTTAAATTGCGGCAGTTCATATTTATCAAGGTGGCAATAAATAAGGGGTCAACAGGGATTCACACCCGTCGTCAGCAAATTAACCGTTGTTTCCACTCCTCTTAAAACACAAGAGGCGACGCTGTTTCAGGCAACGCCCACGCCAGTCAACTTTAACGCAAGAGTTAGAAAAGTCAGGAGAAAGTTAGCAAAAATAAACCATAAATTAGTCCGGTGGCGGTTATATATATAGATACATCATGCCTGTCAAGACAAATTTCATGTCACATTAAATATTTATAGAGACTGAGAAGAAAAAATGATAAATTCAGAAATCAGGTTTTTTCGATTAAAAGAGTTAAAGCAGTAATCATAATAAATTGAATACGGTTACCGGCGTATGAAAAAAAAGACACAAATTTTAGTTATTCTGCTGGTAGTTATTATGTTCGCAATTGCAGGTTATACTGATCAAAAAGAAATCATTTTCCCTGAAATTGCAGCTCTCGCCCTTGGTGCATGGGTTATGGAAAAATCGCCGTGGGAGAGTTCCAATTTCAATTTCTGGATGTCCCCCACATTGGCGGCCCTTGCAGGGACAATAATAATGAGGTCTTTTCCTGGTTTCACCTTATTTATGATTGCAGGCGCCTTCGTTGTTGTAGCCATACAATTGAGGTTGCTGCGTTCCGATGTCCTTCCTTCACTTTCAGCCGCCATATTACCCATCATCACCAGTGTCGACAGCTGGTATTATCCTCTCTCGGTCTGCCTGCTGTCCGGAACAATAGCACTGGGAAGACACATAACAGGCGATAACATTTACGGTGCATCTTCCACAACCGCCGATACTCCGGCAGACGGGGAAGAACCGGGCAACTGCGGCGTCGTTAACGCGCTGGTATACTGGAGCAAACTGTTGATCGGTGTTTCAATAGTGACTGCTGTTGCCCTGGAATCCCACCGGCTTTTCATGGTCGCTCCCCCGCTGATAGTTGCATTCGCTGAATGTTCGAAACCGAATGGGTCTCTGCGAAAAAAAACCCTGAAAATCATGATTCTTTTGACTTTTGCGGCATTTATCGGTGTTTTCTGGCTGGAGATCATCTGCCACATCCTGCAGTGGCCGATCTGGGTTTTCGCCTTGCTGTCGCTTACCTCGGTTTTTCTTTCTTATCACTATCTGCGACTGCCTTTTCCGCCCGCAGCCGCGATCGCCCTGCTGCCGGCCATCATACCTGCAGAAAGCATTTGGTCGTATCCCCTGCATGTATCTCTCGGGAGTGCGGCATTCATGGCGATAAGTATGCTCTGGTTCGGGGACAATGTTTACTCTTTCCGCATTTTCCCGGCAAGATAAGGATTCAGTCGCTTTTTTCTACTTTATTTTTTCAACTTGTCATCAATATTTTCTTTAAATTTGATCCCAAGGCCTTATCTTTTTCTTTCTACTCACTGGTAAATTATCTTCCTCATTTCTTCATCCGTGACCTCGACCCCCAGGAACAGACGATAGAAATCCCTGGCCTCTTTCAAAATATTGATCCGGTAATCATCCGGATATAGACAATTCAATAACCATCTGAGACCAATCAAACGCATGAACGAAGGAGGCCGGTCGAACCAGTTTATCGGCTCCGTCGGGATCAGATAGACTTTCTTGTCCCGCACTGCCCTGATTTTTCGCCATATCGGGTCCTTGAATATCTTTTGATAGAAGGCCTTATCCAGAACCAGGATTACTTCGGGATCATAAAGAAGCACCTGCTCCATGGATATCCTCTCCAAACCGTACGGGTTCCTGGCTACGCATCGATGCACATTCATTCCGCCCGCCAACCGGATCAGTTCGACATGCCTGGCGGTATCGCACTCGGTGCTGAGCCCGTCGAGTCCCTCGGCATAATAGACCGATACCCTTTTAGCGTGCGGCAGTCCGGCCACGACCTTCGCGGCTTCCGCCAGCGTTTCGCGGCTGTATTCACCCAGTTTCTCCGCTCGCGCTTCCCTGCCTAGAAGCCGGCCGGCGCGCAGGAAAGCTTCAGGATAATCGTAAAGATTGTCGAGGGTCAACTCGACTACCGGCATATTCAAGACTTTCAGAGTCTCATTGACTTTGCTGCTTAGTTCATGGTCCACTTTCGATGAAAAAATGATGTCCGGCTTCACTACCAGCAGTGTTTCCTTGTTCGGGATCTGTCCCTGGCCGAACCATCCTATAACGGGGAGTCTGGTCACACACTTTTGCATAAATTTCCGGCCCCTTTCCCTTACGGGAAAATTCAGACCGGCAAGCATCGATGGGTCAATCACGTAAAGCAAGTAAGTTCCACTCGGGCCGGTGCTGAAGACTTTACGGGCACGTTCGGGAATGGAATATTCCCTGCAGAACAGGTCCTTGATTTCCCTCCCCTCCGCAATGGCCTCCAGACTCGACAAAATCAACAATCTAATCACAAGAGAAAAGACTGTCTTTCGCAATTTAGACTCCTTTACCAGTTCTCAGTTCACCTCTATCTGCAACATCCCCTCGCCCCTCGTCACTCGTCATTTGTCACCCTTGCGCCTTCCTGCCTATCCCACCACATGACCGCCCAAAGACATACCCTGTCATACGGGAGCCTCCAAATACCATCATTGAAAGAAAGGTTTTCCTCCAGATATATTCTGACTTTTTCCTCTTCCTCAATTGTGAAATTATTAAACATCCAGCGCTGGTCTTCCAGGGCCTGTTCGTGATTTGTCCAGCTGTTGGCGTGGGACTCCGGGATAAATGCGACATTTGCCTTAATTCCCATTTCGTAAAGCAGGTTGTAGTAATAGATGTAATCGGGCCCCATGTCGAATGTCCTGCCGGTGGCCTCGAACATGCGGCGGTCGAAGGGTCCGGCGTCCACCATGGTCGAGATAAAGACATGTGTTCTCGCGGCATTCTGCAGCTTAATGATAGAGCCGCGGGGGTCATCCGCCAGGAGAGACCGGGAGGCGAATGCCACGTCGTATGTGCCGATTCCCAGCGCGTCCCAGTCGTCCTCCCAGCGCCTCTTGATCATCCTGACATTTGTTATCCCCTGCTCCCGGCATCTTCGCTTGAGCACGGCAAGCATGTTGGCCGAGAAATCGACCGCTGTGATCTCCTTCACCAGTGACGACATCGGCACGGCAAGCGTTCCGCCGCCGCAGGCCATGTCGAGCACGGTCCAGTCGGGTCGGGGGTCGATGATCCTAAGAAATTTCTCCGCGTACCCCGTCCCGACCGCATATTCCATAAAAGATGAAGCCCTTTCATCCCAGAACGAAGGGTCGTTCACCGGCGACGACCGGACTGTAACATTGTCACACGCGGATTCTCCGGGAATGGTTGCCGTCATATCCATACAAGTCTCCTTAAATTCAAATGTTCATTCTTTTCAGATATCTGACCACTATTTCTTCCCTGTAAAAAGTGGCTGCCGGCATGGGAGAACCGGCAGCCGATCACATCCATTCCGGAGGAGGAAATAGCAGTGCATACCTGTGGAATGCCTTTGCAGCGGTTCAGAATTTCGCCGTGATCCCGCCGAAGATGTTTCTTCCCTGGCCGGGGAAGCCGTATTGCTCCTCGTAATTTCTGTCAAAGATATTGTTGAACGCGATGTAAGCCTCGTAATGCTTTAGAAACGGCTGGGTAAACCGCGCGTTGGCCGTGAAATATCCTCCGACTCTCTGTATCTGCTGGGTCGGGCTTGTCGGGGTCGGAAGCTGGTTGTACATTTCGCTCAGGAGAATTCCGTTCAGATCCAGGCGGGTTCCGGTATACGGAACTGTGTACTGTATGCCCATATCCAGCTTGTGCTCAGGAACATTGACCAGTTTGTCGGTCACCTTGTTATCGCTCTGGTCCGAGGCATGGTTGTAATTATACGCCATCTTCAGCACGAGATCCTGCATCGGATAGAACTCGGTATTCGCCTCGATGCCGTAGATCTCGGCCTTGCCGATATTGGTGTTCGGCTGATAGGCGCCGGCGGCGGTAGCGACAATCATGTCGGAAATGTCGTGATAGAAAAACGCCAGTTCACCCCACGCATAGTCCGAGAAAGAGCGCGACACACCGACCGTGGAGTTGATTGCCGTTTCCGGTTCCAGGTCCCTGTTTGCATTTTTGCCGGAGAACATTTGTTTAAGGGTCGGGAAGCGCGTCTTGCGGGCGACTGAGGCAAACAGCTTCGTCTTGTCGGGGAACAGATAGGTGGCGCCGATCATCGGATTGAAGCTGTTTTTTGAAGGCCCGACGGACAATTGACTCTGACTGGTGAAATTGGCCGATGCATCGAAATTATCCTGGCTGGCATCGTTCACCTTGAACCAGTCATAGCTGCCTCCCGCCACAAGGGTGAAATTTTCGGCGATTTTCATTTCATCTTCGAGGCCGACTGAACCGGTAAGAGAAAAGAAGCGTTCAAAGGGGGTGTAATTATCGGCACGCTGCTTGTGCACATCCCCCCTGTAGTTGAAGGCGAGTCTCATGGTATTCCACTGCACCGGCTGGTACTGGGTTATCAGGGTCCCGCCGATCATGTAATCGTAGTAATTGCTCCAGGCCATGACATTGCTGAAGTTCTGATCGGCAAAGGAATTCAGCCCGTCCGTATGGTTGTGGTAGTAGATCTTTCCGCTGAAGCTCAGTTTATCGGTCACCTTCTGCTGTCCGCTCAGGTCGATACCCCAGTCGTCATAGCGGTTGTAGCGGAAAAAGTTGGAAAAGAAGGGACCACCCGACCCGGCCGGAAACACGAATACCGATTTGGTCGACGGGGGAATCCCGTTATCCTTGGTAATGTAAAATAAATTGACATAGTATTCGGAACCGGCGGAAGGTTCCATACCGAACCTGGCCCAGACGCTGTCCGAATCGTAATTCGACTGGTTCCGCGTGCCGCCGTCTTCGAATACGCCGGTGGTCGTGCCTCCGGGTTTGCGTGAGACGGTCCCGGTAACCGGCTTGAAGTCATCTGACATCCTCCAGCCGTGGGCCTGGCGGTGCTCATAGTTGAGCCAGTAATTGAAAATCCCCGCCTTCATGCCGTGCGAGACCGAAGCCTTGTAATAATCCACATCACCCCCTTCGGCGTTCAGGGACAGATACGGCTTGCCGGCGGCCTTTTTCGTTATGATGTTGATGACGCCACCTTCTGCGTTCGTCCCGTACAACACCGAAGCAGCCCCCTTGGTTATTTCGATCTGCGCTATGTTATCGGTCGGAAACTGGTTCAGGTCCAGGTAGCCGAAATATGTCTCATAATACGGCACGCCGTCCACCAGGACCAGTATCCTGGACTGGTCGAAAAAGCCGTGGATACTCACCCTCGGCTGGCCTTTCCCTCCAGTGGTGACCTCCATTCCCGGAACGTGCGAAAGCGCGTCCGCGACCGTCCTGCTGTTCGTCGCCCGCATGTCCTCGGCGGTTACGATATTGGTAATCGTCGTCTGCTGGGCTTCCGTCAACTTCCCCTCTTTCACATAAACATCACCCAGGGAATACGCCTCGTACCCCTCTTCGGCCTTTTTTTCTTCCGCCATTACCGAAGATGAAAACATGAAAACAGTGATACATGCCGCCATTACCGCCTTAACCACTTTCATTCCTGTTGCCCTCCCTTTCGTAATAAATTTCCACATGACAGTTACATAAGTTGCCCGTCGCCCGGCAATACCGGCGTTTCCTGAAAAAACATGACGCGTCGATCTCAACATAAGCTAAACCATTATCTCTTATGCAACTCTATCCATGTGCCCTCGTCATTGCGGGTAATGATGAATGTGTCGATGCCAGCTGCCTCAATTGCAGCGGTATAGTGCGTGTTGTCATGCCGGGGCGGCTTCGGCTGCCGTCCTTGCCAAAGCGGATATTCCTTCTCCATCCGCTCCCGGATTGCATCCCTGGTTTTCGGATCGCCGAGGCCGCCGCCGATATAAGCGCGCCCTCCCGGTTTCAGGACGCGATTGATCTCATGGAACGCCGTCGCCAGTTCATCCCAGAACGGAACGGAGCCTCTGCTTATGACAAGATCGACGGATGCATCGGGTAAGGGAATTGCCTGCACCTGACCCAGTAATGTTATGGCGCGCGTCGTCAAACCGTTTGAAGCAATGTTCTGCTCCGCATACCTGAGCATCTCCGGCGACTTGTCGAGAAATATGAAATCAAGTCCGGTAATCCGCGCCAGGGCAAGGCCCAGGTAACCGCCTCCACAACCGATGTCAAGACAGTTACCTGATTCAATGCCGGTTTTCTCCAGAATCCGACCGGCGTAGTAGGCATAGATTGGCGCGTTTATCCCCAGAGCGATACTGTTGTACATACTTGCATCTGAAGTTTTCATGGTTTTGTGCTCCATTGTATTCCGAAATCCGGCAACCGGCCGGTTCCGTTCTCTTTTTCAACCGCTTATGATTTTCCTCATTTCCGCTTCCGACACCTCGACACCCAGGAACAGCCTGTAGAAATCCCTGGCCTCCCTGACGATGTCAATTCTGTACTGCTCCGGGTAGAGCCGGCTCATCAGCCATTTCAGCCCGATGAAGCGCATGAATGACGGCGGCCGATCGAACCAGTTGAAGGGGTGTCTCGGGACCAGGTAGACGCGCCCTTCCCTCACCGCCTTGACCCGCTGCCACCGGGCGTCTTTGAACACCTTGTCGTAAAATACCTTCTCCTGGGCGATGATCACATCGGGGTTATAGAGCATGACCTGTTCCGGGGATATCTTCTCGAACCCCTTGTGGTTGCTCGTGTGGCAACGGTGGACGTCCACGTCTCCGGCCAGCTCGAGCAACTGGACGTGTATCGAGTCGTTGCACTCGGTGCTCAACCCGTCCGTCCCTTCCGCATAGTAGACACGCGGTCTTTTGTCAGCAGGTATCCTGCCGACCACGTTGTGAATTTCGGAAAGGGTTTTGCTGCAATAGGCGCTCAGCTTTTCCGTCCGTTTTTCCCTGCCGACAAGCCTTCCGAGGAAGAGGAAGGCGGCGGGATAGTCGGAAAGGTCGTCCACGGTGGCGTAGGCGTAAGGAAGGTTTATTCTGTTCAGGACCTGAACGGTCTTTTCACTCATGGGAGAATTCTTCCCGCTCCACATGACGATCACGTCAGGCCCGGCCTTCAGCAGGGTCTCGATATCGGCTGTCTGGCCCTGGCCGAACAGCCCGCCGATGACCGGAAGATTGCGAACACTTTTGTGCAGGTACCTTTTATCCTCGTCTTTAACCGGGAAAATGAGTCCCGCGAGCTTATCAGGGGCAATCGCGTACATGATGTAGGAACCGTACGGCGATGGAGCATAGACCTTTTTTATGGTGTCCGGCACGGTCACCCCGCGGCCCGTCATATCGGTTATTTCCTTTGCCGCGGCAGCTCCGGTGGAGATAATAGAAGCAAGTACAATCAGAACGAGCGTTACGGCGACATATTTCAAGGCTCCCTTGGGCATGGTTGTCAATCCTTTCATTTGATTATTTCTACTGCTCAATATTTTCTCTCTACCCGCTGGATTACAGGGGCAACGCCTGTTCGAGTCGCACTCCGCACGTAAATCCGACGTTTTCGAAGGTCAGCACGGTCTGGTATCGGTCGTCCAGCAGATTGCGGGCATAGGCCATTATGCGGCCCTCCAGTTTTCTCCACTTGTAGTCGTAGCTTATGTTTGCATCCAGTCGGGTGAAATCGCCTACTTCGTGGTACAGGCCGTCCGCGGCGAACCTGTTGTTCAGGTAGGGCGAGAGATACCGTATGCTTATATTGGTTTGAACCGGACCGTATGTGTATCCCAGCAGAAAGGCGAGAGTGTCGCTCGGATTGGAGGCGTCGATTTCCGGCTTGGTATATTCGATGTGCGAGTAGTTGAGGTTGTATCTGAAGCCGTAGGGCAGAACGCCGTCGGCGCTGAACTCGAACCCCCGGCGGTCCACGTTGAAGGCATCGTAGATGTTTACGACATTATTGCCGGTTCCGGACTGGCCGACCGAGCTCTTGTAATTCCTGATGTTGTAATAGAAAAGGGTCAGCCTCGGATTGAATGCCGGGTGGCATCTCCCTTCCAGGTTGAGTTCGAATTTGTATCTCTCCTCCGGGTCGAGGCTTTTGTTGTTGAGCGTTGCCAGGAAGGAATCGGTTTCCGCGTATGAATATCCGATCCTTGCCGCCACCGTATAAACGTCATTTAATCTGTATGCGGCGCCGGCGCCGGCCGCTACCACCGGCGAAGACCATTTGTTTCTGAGCAGCGCGGTGGTGGTCTGGGTGGGCGAATATTTGTCCACGCCCTTGTTGATGTACTTTTCATCTGCCCTGATCCCAGCGTCAAGGAACAGCCTGTCCCCCATGAGGCGCTGCTCGTCCTGGACATACGCCCCGAAAAGTGTCTCTTCCCTTTCCTTTCCGTCGTAGGAGGCGTAGCCGCTCGGCTCATGCCACCAGGTGGCCTGGACACCGGTTTTCAGTGTATTGCCGTCGATAGTGGCGGTGTGCCAGAGATGATAATCGTCCGCGTAGTCCCCCTGGTTGTTGTAAGTGACCTTGGGGGTGCTGAAGCTCGCCTGAATCTCCTTGTCGGTCACCGAACCGTGGGAATATGAAAAAGAGGTCACCTGCCCGGAATTCCAGAATTTGTTTATGTTCAGGGCGCCCCAGAGGGCCTGCAGCGGATCGTAGCTCCATTTCTGGTCCCTTGAGGATGCGGAGGCAAGGTAATCGAACCGCTGCATTTCCCTCATTCCGTGTTCATAATAGAGCAGGGAATGAACCTTGAGAGACGGTCCGTCGTAGCCGCCGCTGAACAGGACCGACTTGGCGTTCTGCGCGTTGTGCCATCCTTCCCGTCCGCTCGTCCCGCTTAGGGTCCCGGTCAGGCGGTAGTCGAAAGGGCCGGCCCTGTTGCCGTGGTATAGCTGCCCCTCGTAGGTGTCATATGAGCCGTATTCCCCGTTCATGCCGACTTCAGGTCTTCTCCCTCTGCGTGTTTTGAGGATTACGAACCCCTGGTTGGGTGCGTTCAGGTATGTCCCTAGCCCGGCGATTGGCCCCAGAGTGAGGCTGGTCGAGTCCCTGACGATCGTGACCGACTCGACCGCATCCATGGGAAATTGGGCGAGGATACGGGATGACTGAGCGTCTGGAATGTAGAACCCGTCGATGATTATGCTCAACCCGTCCCCGCCGCGGATCGACGCGAAGTTCATAACCTTGCGCCCCTGGAATGATATATCTACCCCCGCCGCTCGGGAAATTAGATCGTAAAAATCGGTCGGATTGATCGCCTCTATCTCTTCCCGGCCTATCACCTCCGTGGAAACGGCAGCGCTTTCCGGAACCGCGTACTGGCTGTATACGGGTTCTTTTTCTTCCTCGCGGAAACTTTTCTGCTGTTTCTTCGCGGAAACCGTCACCGGCTCCAGTTCGTGTGTTTTTGAATCACCTTCCCCTTCATCGGCGAAGACCGGCAGAACCCCACCGAACAGGAAATACAGGACAATCACCGGAATAATCCTTCTCATACAAAATTCCCTCCTGGTTTTAATTGAATTAAAATGGAGACGAAAATCTCCGAACAGTCATAAAAAAAGCCGACGGATATGAACACCCGCCGGCCGCACTTCGCCGCAGTGATCACTCCTTTCCAAACACGGGAGGCGGCGCTGTTTCCGGCGGCGCCCATGGCCCGGCGTCCATGGCGAAAATGCTTTAGGACGGACGGGTCGGAGAGATACTATTTATCTATAATCTATTATAATTACGTTATTTCTCTGATTATCAGCCAGAATGTTTCCATAATTATTGAGTGCTGATATTTTTCCTCCTCTCATTCTGATTCAACGGATAAACATATGATTTGATCCCCGCAGAGATAATTCATTCAAGCCTGTATAATATGGGGATACGCAGTTCCGCCTTGACGGGAGGTTTCGGAAACGGGCTTACCGCTTTGATGGTAGCGAGCACATTGCTGTCCAGAACCTGAAAGCCGGAGCTTTGGAGAATCTTTTCTTGAGATGCCCGTCCGTTTTCGTCAATTATGAAAGATACAACCACCCTTCCGTACCAGCCCATCCGTCTTGCCCTTGACGGGTAAGAGATATTGCTCTGGATAAGGTCCCTGATGTACTTGAAATGTTGGCTCAGATAGCCGTTTTTCAATAGTTCCGCGGATTTTCCCGAACCGTCGCCCCTGCCCTCTTCCGTGGAAGCCAGAATGCCCGGAGCGGGGGGACCCGCGCCGCCGAAGGTACCGGCTGTTTCTGTCCTGACCACTGCCGATGATCCATTATTCAGCCTAACCGGCACATTTTCCGGAACGGGGCTCTCAACCGGTGGCACGGGCGTTTGTGCCGGAGTCGCCGACTGCCTTTTTTCAGCTTCGGCGCGGACGACGGCACGAGGTTTTTCAGGTACCGCTTTCCGCTTGTCAGCAACTATGCAAGGAGTGGCTCCGGCGAATTTTTGCGGAGATTTCGCGCCGCTCAATGCGGCGGACGATATCGTCAGATCAATAATAATCGGAGGAGAAGTCTTCTTTGCGATGCCGCTTGCTACAAAGATGATGCAGAAGATAAGGCAGTGCAGAAAAATCGATAATACCAGCGATTTTCGCCGTACAGTCATTTCCGCGGTAATTCTCACTTTATACCCTCTGTATTTCCAAACAGGCCGACAGCAGACGGTTCAGGGCATCGGGCCCTTCAACCTTGACAATTTCCGCCCCGGCAAGCCCCCATTTTTGCATTACTTCTTCAAGGCAGTCGCCCCGCGCAACCCAAATATGGACCGGGCCATCGAGCTTCAGCAGCGGAACAAGACATCCCGCCCAGCCCAGCCCCCGGATCTCGAGGAAACCGACTTCATCGATGAAGACAAAATCGACCTCGGCGCAACGTTCAATCGAAAGGGCTTCAAACCCGGCCTCCAGTCCGGCATTGACGAAACCGAACGGTACACCGTCTATCAGTCCGTCATCCGTTGTCCTTCGGCACAGGGGAGTTGCCCTTCCATCCGCAAGGTCGATCAGGTCGAAACCTGCTCTCCTGTTGTCCTGCCATAGCCCCACGGCGATAATACCGGCGACTTTCATCCCTTTCGCGCGCAGGAGAGAGGCGAGCGCGGAAAGAAGGGTCGATTTGCCGCTCTGGCAGGGACCCGTGAGGATTATGACCCTCGGTTTTACCGCGCCGGCGTCGACATGCCCGTTCATTTCCGGAACCTTGTCACCGACTCGATTCCGGCGATTTTATGGTAGAGCTTGACCCCCTGGGTTACGCTTGCGAAAAGTCGCGCCGGATCGACAATCCGCACCCCGGCCAGAACATCGGCGCCGAAATCGAACAGCACGTCGCTCATGGGCGTGCTCGGACCGAGAACGACGCTGATCCCCTTGCGAGACAGTTCCAGGAGCCTTTCGAGGGTTTTGTTGATCAGCGACGTGCCCGTCAGGACAACCAGATCCGATTGCGGGATAACCTCCTCGGCGGCGAAGGAAGGCAGTTCGTCTTTGCCGGGGTTCATTTCCAGGAGATAAGACCGCACCGCCGTTTTCACGATATCCGGATAAAAAGGAAACCTGCCGACGCATGTGACCGTTTTGCCCGGAGCGACGCTCAAAATGTAATCGACCACATTTACCTGTTCTCCCGCATGCTCGATAAGAGAACAGAGGGCGGCAAGCCCGAGACCGGCGTCCAGGGTTTCCCAGCTGCGCAGCCGCCCGGCTATCTCGAAGACATCTCTGCCTTCAATATTGCCGGCATCCTCCAGTTCGGCGCCTTCCCTGCATCTCAGTGTATGCGCCATCCCCGCGAACCTGCTCTCGACGCAGATCCAATGGAGGCCGACCATACACCGGCGAATGGGGGAATGGGAGCAGGAGACACTTTCCAGCAGGGCGTCCGTCAGTTTCATGCGCCGGCCGCCTCGCCTGTTTCATAATAGGAACCGAGGGCGCACGCCCTGCACATCGGGCCCTCGCCGGCGGCATCCGTCAGATCTTTGCCGTCGAACACCTTTTCCCCGCATTTCACGCACCTGACGATCCTTTTCGGCTTTCCGGGCAATTCTTCTTCCTTCAATTGCACCCTGACCTTCTCCCACAACAGGAGTTCGTTATCGGCCATGTCCAGAACACGGTCCTTCGCGTCTTCCTTCCCCTCGTCTGCCGATTCGAAGGGCTTCAGCCCTACCCGCCAGGCGGTGTCATTCTTCAGGTTTATGAAGGTGGCCGCCATTCTTCCGTAATCGACGAATTTGAGGTTCCTCCTTCCCAGGCGGGTACCCGTGGCCATGAGGACCGCGTCGGCAATGCACCGGTCATTCTCCACGAAGACGATCAGGTCCTTCGGTTCTTCCGGGGAAGCCAGCTCCAGTCCTTTCTTGGCGATACGAACCCCCAGCGATTGCCCCATGCAATAATGGCCGTGATATTCCACACAGCGCCGCAATACTTTCCCGGACATCGGTAATAAGCATCTTGTTCTCCTTTCATTTTACGCATCTGACCGCGCTGTTCCCGCGGCATGACGCCCTGCCGTTGCCTATCCGGCTCGGCACGCAGACTTTGAAATTTTCCTTCAGGGCGTGAACATCCACCTCCCTGCCGTACAGTGTGTAAAGATTGCCGGTGGTAATGGTTTCATCGGGGCCGCCATCGGCTATGATCGACCCGTCTTTCAACATGACCACGCGGTCCGCGACCCACAGTGCATGGTCGGGAAAATGGGTGGACTTGATGAAGGTGTACCCTTCGCCGGACAGGTTGACCAGTTCTTCCAGCAGCTTGATCTGGTTGCCGTAGTCCAGACCGTTGGCCGGTTCGTCGAAGATGAAAGTGTGCGCCCCCTGGGTCAGGGCACGGGCGATAAGCGCCAGTTGGCGCTCGCCGCCGCTTATTTCCGTATATGGCCTGTCCTCAAGGTGGAGGATGGAAAGCTTATCCAGCGCCCCCCTCGCCAGTTCCATGTCACGGTTATCGTACCTGGCGAAAAAAGACTTGTGCGGCATCCTCCCCATCAGCACCACGTCCAGCACCCGGTAGGCGAAAGAGGCCCGGTGGAACTGAGGGACATAGGCAATGTTACGGGCCATTGTTTTCTGGTCCATGGTGGAGATATCCCTGCCTTCGAACAGCACCTGCCCGGAATCCATCCGGTTCAGGCCGAGCAGGACCTTGAGCAGCGTGGTCTTCCCGCACCCGTTCGGCCCGAGGAGCGACACTATCTCGCCTTTGCGGATCGAAAGGGAAACGTCATGCAGCACGGTCCTTTTGCAATAGCCAAAGGTTATGTTTTCGGCTTCCATCAGCATATTAGCCCCATCCTTTCCGCGCATTTTTCAGAACCAGCGCAAAAAACGGTATTCCCACCAGCGAGGTCACGATCCCCAGCGGGAGTTCCACGTTGAAAAGCAGCCGGGACACATCGTCCACGCCGACCAGGTACAAGGCCCCTATCAGTGCGCTCACCGGCAGCAGCAGCCTGTTGTCCGGCCCCACCAGCATCCTTGCCACATGGGGGATAATCAGGCCGACCCAGCCGATCATCCCGCCGATCACCACCGTCAATGCGCTTATGAGGGTAGCGAAGAAAATAAGGGTCATGCGTATTATGCTCACATTGACACCGAGAGATTTCGCCTCGTCATCACCCATGCTGAGGATATTGAGATAAGGGGACAGGATTACTATGACAAGTACCCCGATACCGATTGGAATCGATGTGAACAGGACGGTCCTGTTGTCCGCCATGGAAAGCCCGCCCATGAGCCAGTAAACGATGGCCGGGAGCTGGTTGTAGGGGTCGGCCACATATTTGACGATGGAAAGGAGGGCGGTGAACAGGGCGCCGCTGATTATGCCGCCGAGGATAAGCATCAGCAGCCTGTCGCCGCGATACAGCCTGGCTATGCCGACGGAGAGCAGAACGGCAAGAAAACCGAACAGGAAAGAACTCGACTGGACCGCAAACCAGTTGTTGGAGACGATCATTCCCAGGGCCGCCCCGAAGGACGCGCCGGACAATACTCCGAGCAGACTCGGCGAAACCAGCGGATTTATGAACATGGACTGGAACGCAACGCCGGATACGGAAAGCGCCGCTCCTATCAGGACCGCGGCTAGGATCCGGGGCAGCCTGATATCGACAATGATGTTTTTGAACAACTCGCACTTCTGACCGTCCATCGATCCGAAGCCGCACGAAACGGACAGGAATTTGAATATTTGTCCCAGGCTGAGAGGATATTTGCCCAGTGTAAGCGACACGATTATCGCTAAGAACAGGAGAAGCAGCAGGCAAGGCACCCACAAGCTGTTTTTTTTCACGGGCTGGTTATCTCCGGTTTAAAGTTTCATAATCCTTTTGGTCTGCCCGTCGGACAGATCGACATTGAGAAAGAGGCGGTAAAAGTATTTCGTTTCCCTGACCATATCTATCCGGTACCTGTCGGGATAAAGCAGATGGGTCAGCCATTTCAGTCCCAGCAGGCGCATGAAGGACGGCGGCCGGTCAAACCAACTGAACAGGGCCCTCGGAGTCAGGTAAACCCTGCCGTTGCGCACGGCCCTGATGTTCTTCCATCGCGAATCGGTAAAAATTCTGGAGAAGAAGGCCGGATCGCGGATGAGAATCACCTCCGGGTCGTAGATCAGTACCTGTTCCATGGTCACTTTTTCCATGTCATGATTATTGGCTCTTTTCAGGGAACAGTTGTGAACATTCCTGCCGCCTGCAAGATTGATGAGTTCGGTGTGCCACGACTTTGTACACTCGGTGCTCAGGCCGTCAGGGCCCTCCGCGTAATAGACCCAGACTTTTTTCCGGTCGGGAATGACAGCGACGGTTTTCTTCACCCCGCCAAGCGTCTCCTCCGCGTATGCGGCCAGACTCGCGGCCCGCTTTTCCTTGCCGAGAAGCCTGCCCAGAAAAAGAAAGGTCGCTGGATAATCGTCAAGATTGAATACTTTGATATACACCATCGGCTTGCCGAGCTTTTTCAGCACCGGTTCCGACATGGCGCTCATGTCCCCCACTTCCCATTGGGAAAGCAGAACAAGATCGGGATCGGCCTTCATCAGGACTTCGAAATTTGCCGTCTGTCCCTGTCCGAACCATCCTCCAAGAACCGGCAGGTTCAGAGCTTTCCTGTTCAAGTACCGCTTGTCTTCGGCTTTCGGAGGAACATTCCATCCCGCGAGAAGCGACGGATCGAGAGCATATATTATGTTTGTTTCCGGCAGAGAAGCGCAGTAGACCTTTTTTATCTTTTGTGGCACAACCACGCGCCGCCCCTTCATATCGACAATCACTCCTGCCACAGCAGCACTCTCTACAGATAAGACGAAAACGAAAAAAAGTGTGAAAACGCAAAATTGTCGACGAACCTGCTCTCCAGTCATAACATGGCATCCTTCCCCCGGCGGAAATTCGATCCTGCGCTGATCATCTTCATTCGATCAACCTTCCACAGCTGGGAACTCATGCCCATTGGCGTGCAAAGGGAATATTCCGGCACTATGGGAACTTTCACAGCCGCTCACTGGTTGACTGTCTCCATCCAGCCGCTTTCCAGCAAAGCTGATATGACCGGTCCTCACACCCGACTTCATAAACAGGACTTCATCTGCGAGAATTTTCATTTCTTCCCTGCTATGAGTTACAAGGATAAAGGGGATACGCCATATCCTTTGGAGCTGTTTGAGTTCATCACGAAGTTCCCTGCGCATGGCATGGTCGACAGCAGACAGCGGTTCATCGAGAAGCAGAAGCTCAGGCTCCACCATGAGCGCACGGGCCAGTGCAACTCGCTGCCTTTCCCCTCCGGACAGTTCGGATGGATAACGATCCTGCAGTCGTGTGATCTTGAGCATATCCAGCACTTCCAGTACACTCATCCGGTACCGGTCTTTCACTTTCATCTTGTGCCTGCCCGGAACGCCGTACAACACATTGTCCTTGACCGTCATGTGCGGGAAAAGGGCATAATGCTGAAAAACGTACCCTGTCCTGCGCTTCCTGACCGGTATGTTGATGTTTTGCTCTGACGAAAAAAAGAGTCTGTTACCGAGAGCTATATCCCCCCTGTCCGGTCTCAGAAGACCGGACAGACAGTTCAGAACAGTAGTTTTACCGGAGCCGGAAGGTCCGAACAGGACAAGAATGCCATCTTCGAACCTGAACTCTACATCGACGTTAATGCCTGGATATTTTTTCAATATTGAGACGCTCAGCAACGTTTGCCTCCCTTGAATGGAATAAAAAAACGCCCCTTACCACAAAGCCGGGATTTGTTTAAATGAAAATACTTCTACGGTTTACCCTTTAGAGGGATGAACATGTACCGGTTAAATACTTTCGAGGCTTCAGGGGATTTGAGATACACCATGAACTTCTCGGCTGCTGCAGGATTCTTCGCACCCTTGATTATCGCCATTGGATACACAATTGGTGCATGCAAGCCTTCAGGTGCCGCCGCAACAACGACCCCGCTCTTCAATACAACCGTATCTGATTTGTAAACCAGTCCTGCATCAACGTTTCCGGAATCAACATAGGCCAGAACCTGCCGTACATCCTTGCCGTAAACGATTCGTTTGTTCAGCTTGTCCCAGAGATTGAGGCTCACCAGCGTCTGCTTGCCGTATTTCCCCGCCGGAACGTATTCCGGCACACCTATACTGAAAGAATTTGCTTTTGCATTGAGATCCTGAAAGGATTTGATCTCATTCTTCTTTTCTCTCGCCACAATCAATACCATTTCGTTGCCTAACAAGTCTGCCCGGGTTGAGGTAACGATGAGCCCTTGCGCGGTCAATGCGTCCATTTGCCTTTTTCCGGCAGAGATGAATAGATCGACCGGCGCGCCCTCTTCTATCTGCTTCTGCAGCAGACCGGAGGAAGCGAAATTGTACACTATTTCAGTATTAGGGAATTTTGCCTCGTAGGACTTTTTCAACGCTTTCAGTGCATCCGTGAGACTTGCTGCAGCCGAAACATTAACTACGGCATTTTCGCCCGCCGATACTGGTGTTGATGCAAATCCACAGACCAGAAAAGCCCCTATCGTAACAAAAGTTGACAAAATTGCGGCAATCTTCTTCATTAAGTCTCTCCTCCTCTGTTGATGTGATTAATAATTTGTTACTTCGTATTTTTCCGTTTAACTTAAAAGACCGGCGGAGTTGGACACTCGCCGGCCTTTAAGGGTATAACCGTGGTGTTCACTCCTTTCCAAACATGGGAGGCGACGCTGTTTCCGGCGGCACCCACAGCCCCCCGTCCATAGCCTGAGCCTTAGGAACGGAAAGTCGGAGTAAATCTCTGATCATTATATTTTCAAATAAGCGCTTTTATTCTTGTTTCGTCATTGTCAATGAAATGCAGAATATTTCGCAATATCTAAAACTGCAGTCCCGCTCATCCTTTTTCCCACCATATTACCGCCCATTTGATATCCCGGCGATACGACATTTCCCATTTGTCTCCATTAAATACAAGATGCTCATCCAGATATGTCCTAAGTATATTCTCTTCATGCAGACTCATATTCTCGAACCTGCATTTGAGGATGTTGAAAGCATCTTCAAGGCTTTCGTATGAATTGCGTTCCCTGTAAGTGATAAAATCAACAGAAGCGTTAATTCCCATGCGGTATAAAAGATTGTATATATTGATATAATCGGGTCCGGCGTTCAGTTCTCTGCCAAGGGCGTTGAATATCCGCCTGTCCAGGGGACCGTCACCCACAATAGTAGAAATATAGACCCTTTTCCGCGCAACTTTGTTCAATTTTTCCAGCGCGCTCCGAAAATCCAGAGTAATGAGCGATCTGGATGCAATTGCCACATCGTGTTCAACAATCCCCAGGCTGTCCCAATCGTCCTCCCATCGGCCGCATACGGTTCTAATATTTGTTATACCCGACTGCTTGACTCGCTGCTGAAGTAGCGTCAGCATGTTTCTTGAAATATCCATGCCGGTAATCAATTTAACCTTTTTTGCCAGGGGATGGCGAGAGTACCCGCAGCACAACCGACATCGAGCACAGTCCAATCTCGCTTCAACTCGACAAGCTTGAGAAATTTACTTATATAATCGCTTTTGGAAGAATTTCTGGCAAAGGACGGCGCCCTTTTGTCCCAGTATTCGGCATTGCTGGTAGGATATGTTTTTCTGCTGCGAATCTCCCGACAAACCTCATTCCAGTCTATTTCCGTGACGCCCTTATCCGGTTTTCCACCGTTCCTTGAGAATTCCACGTATTCATCAAATTTTTCGATTTTAGACCGCATTTCTTATTTTCTCCGGTACATTCAGTGTTTGTCACCGATATAAATCTTTCCGGACATCGATTAGCATAAAAAAACCCGCACCAATACTAATTATATATAACTGCCATAGTATCAATGCGGGTCTCGTTGGACCTGCCGACGGCAGGGGACGGGATAAGCGCCATGGAATCTGATTGTATTATTTAAATATGCAGGCAAATGGACTGGTAAGGATTTCCCGGTACCGTACCAACAAAAAAACCGACGGAGTTGAACACTCGCCGGCCTTGGTTGGTCCGAGGTGTCCACTCCTTTCCAAATGCGGGAGGCGACGCTGTTTCCGGCGGAGCCCACAGCCCGGGGCCCATAGCTTTCATTGCCTTAGGGATACCAGGTCGGAGTGAATTTTTATTATATGTTAATGACGTCGTTATATACTACAGTACAGATCGCAATGCAACACTTTTTTGAACAAAAGACTCTATATCATTTTATATCTTTAAAAGAACGATTAAATGTGAAGAGTCAAATATCAATTATCTGCTTATCTATCGCAAGCCTGCATTTTTCCTGCGAGTTTCTGTTCCCATCGCCACGCGTCTTCTATGATTGTTTCCAGATTATCATGTCCCGGAACCCATTCCAGGACATTACGAATTTTGTCGGCCTTCGCAACAAGTTCGGCGGGATCGCCGGGGCGTCTCTGTGCCTCCGTTACCTTGAAATTTACCCCTGAAACCTTATGAACCAGGTCTATGACTTCCCTTACACTGCTTCCTTTTCCATATCCCACGTTCAGTACTGTGGACGGGTTCCCTTTTTCAAGATATTTCAAACCAGCCAGATGGGCGCTTGCAAGGTCTTCTATATGAATATAATCTCGAATCCCTGTTCCGTCATGCGTCTGGTAATCGGTACCGAAAATCGACACCGAATCACGCATGCCCAGCGCAGCCTGGCAGCAGACCTTGATCAGGTGCGTGGCTTCCGGTGTGCGCTGTCCCATTCTGGCAGCAGGGTCGGCGCCGGCAACGTTGAAATACCTCAAAGCCACATATTTCATTCCGTGGGCGTTGGAGGTATCCCGCAACATCCATTCACTCATTAATTTGGATGTCCCGTATGGATTGATCGGCACGGTAGGGCTATCTTCTTCCGCTACGCCGCTTGCAGGCATTCCATATACTGCCGCGGTACTTGAAAAGATAAATTTTTCAACAGAATTGCACACACAGGCCTGAAGCAGATTTAACGTATTTCTCGTATTGTTGGAATAATATTTGAGCGGGTTGTCAACAGACTCAGGAGCAACAATAGATGCCGCAAAATGCAAAACCGTCTTGAAGCCGAACCGCTTGAAGACAGAGTCGAGCGCGGCAGTATCGGACAGGTCGCCCATTATCAGTTCCTCGCCATGCACAAGGGCATCGGCAAACCCTGTCGACAGATTATCGAATACCACTACTTTGTAACCCGTCTCGGACAACTGGCGAACCACATGGCTGCCTATGTATCCAGCCCCTCCGGTCACTAGAATTTTCATAAAATTTCCTCCTGCTTATTTTATCATTTAAAGTTCAGACCTTGACATTTTTCAACCAGTTCCTGTTCTCCAGGTACCAGTCGACGGTTCGCCGCAACCCTTCGTCCAGAGTGATCCGGGGTTCCCATTTCAACAGATTGCCGGCCTTTGATATATCCGCCCAGGTAGCTTTCATATCTGCCTTGTGAAAAGGCTTTTGTTCTATAACGGCTTTTTTGCCGAGATATTCCTCTATTTTATTTATGACATAATTCATGGATATGGGGTTTCGGCCGCCACCCAGATTAATTATTTGATAGCCGACACTGCGCAATGCCTTGACTGTGCCGTCAGCAATATCGTCAACATAGGTGAAATCTCTCGACTGTGAACCATCTCCGAATAACTCTATGGGTATCCCTTCATCGATCCATTTTATAAACCGGAAGATGCTCATATCAGGACGTCCAGCGGGACCATATACGGTAAAATATCTGACCACGGAGATATCCATGCCGAACAGGTAGTGATAGGAATAAGCCATGACTTCAGCCGCCTTTTTCGATGCCGCATATGGAGAAATGGGGGTATTAACGGGAAGGGTCTCAACAAATGGCATTTCCTGGCCAGCATATAGTGAAGATGTGGAGGCAAGAACCATTTTTCCGACAGAGTATTTCCTCATCATCTCCAGGAGATTAAGTGTTCCATGGCTGTTAGTCGTCAGATAAACATGGGGATTCTCCATACTGTAGCGTACACCGGCCCTTGCAGCAAGATTGATAACGGCACTGACCTCATGTCCGGCAAACAGGTTATCGAGAAATTCAATATCTTCGATATCACCGTGATAAAAAACAAATTCCGCTTTTCCCTGAAGTTCCCGCAATCTATGCTCTTTAAGGGAAACATCATAATAATCATTGAGATTGTCGATACCGACAACACGGTAGCCCTGTTCAATAAGAACCTGTGCCGTTTTTCTTCCGATAAAGCCCGCAGCGCCAGTCAATAAAATTGTTTTCATAACACCTCATTGTTTGCTTTATTCTTTTACAGGCATTCAAACCGTTTTTGAAATCGTTCCCGGGAGTTCATACCGCACTATATTTTTGTAGTGCAAGCAATAAAATGGTTTCAGACTACAGTATCTTCCTGCCGGTGCAAATAAAAAAATCCCATGAAAAGACAAAATTTAAATTATCACCTTTTTCAAAATAAAAAAAGGGAGCAAAAAAAAGCTCCCTTGAATACACAATCTTTTCTTAAATTAAAAAGTTCTATTTCAGCCTGTGCGCATAAAGCGGGAACTTCTTCATCATGGCATTGACTCTGCCCTTTATTTCAGCCAGAGCACCTTCGTTGTCGGTATTTTTAAGTGCATCCGCAATGAATCCGGCCACCTCTTCCATCTCCGTTTCTTTCAGGCCATGGGTTGTAGCTGCAGGAGTACCGATACGTATGCCGGAGGTAACAAAGGGTGAACGGGTTTCAAACGGGATGGTATTCTTGTTCACAGTAATGCCTGCCCTGTCCAGTGCTTCTTCAGCAACTTTACCGGTCAGCCCGGTATCCGTAAGATCTACCAGCATCATGTGGTTGTCGGTACCGCCGGAAACAAGCCTGAAGCCACGTTGCGCCAGAGAAGCCGCCAGAGTCGAGGCATTCTTTACAATCTGTTCCTGATAAACCTTGAATTCCGGGGTAAGGGATTCTTTAAGCGCCACTGCCTTGGCAGCGATAACGTGCATCAGCGGCCCGCCCTGAATACCAGGGAAGATATTGGAGTTAAGTACCTTGGCATACTCGGAGCGGCAAAGTATCATTCCACCGCGGGGCCCGCGCAGTGTCTTGTGAGTAGTTGTCGTTACGAACTCCGCATGGGGAACAGGGTTCGGGTGCAGACCGGTTGCCACGAGGCCTGCGATATGCGCCATGTCGACCATGATCATTGCCCCGACCTTGTCGGCTATCCGCCGGAATGCGGCAAAGTCTATAATACGGGGATATGCGCTGGCACCAACAACTATCATTTTCGGCTTGCTTTCTACGGCAAGGCGCTCGACTGCATCATAGTCTATGGTCTCCGACTCCCTTGATACTCCATAAAATACGATATTATAAAATTTTCCGGAAAAATTTGCCGGGCTGCCGTGGGTCAGGTGTCCACCATGGGAAAGATCCATCCCCATTACCGTATCTCCCGGCTTCAGAACGGAAAAATATACCGCCATGTTTGCCTGCGAGCCTGAATGTGGTTGTACGTTGACATGATCCGCACCGAACAACTCCTTTGCCCTTTCAATTGCGAGGTTTTCCACGACATCAACCTGGGAACATCCGCCGTAATAACGCTTGCCGGGATAACCCTCCGCATATTTGTTAGTCATGACCGAGCCCTGGGCTTCCATTACTGCTTCGGAGACAAAATTCTCAGAAGCTATGAGCTCGAGGTTATATTCCTGCCTCTCGGTTTCAAGGCGAATGGCACCGGCAACTTCAGGGTCAAATGAATCGAGTATAGACATTTTCATCTCCTTCTTTATTCATAGAAAAAAAACGGGACCATTCCAGTCCCGTGTGTACAAGCTTTTCGTTCGAACAGTGAAAGACATCAGCGAGACATTGTCATTCAGTCCTTCTGCCCGCAAAGTTCTTTCTCCAACGCTTCGATCTTGTCCAGTCTGCCCTGGTGACGCCCGCCGGCGAAGTCAGTATCAAGCCATGTCGCTACCATTTCCCTGGCCTCGTTCTCATCAAGGACCCGTCCTCCAAGAACAAGTATATTGGCATTATTGTGCTCTTTCGCCATTTTGGCCATGTACGGGTCAGCAACCAGCGCTGCGCGCACACCGGGAAACTTATTTGCTACAATTGACATTCCGATGCCAGTACCGCAGGCGAGTATGCCCTTTTCAGCCTCACCGGAGGATACCTTACGCGCAACTTTCTCCCCGAAATCAGGATAGTCTACGGAATTTCCGTTATTCGTCCCGAGGTCCTCTACAGGGATACCTCTTTCCTTCAGAAGCTCCTTGACTGCCTTTTTCAGTTCATAACCGCCGTGATCACTACCTACAACAATCATTCAATCCGCCTTTTATATCCTTTTGAAGAGAAGTGTTGCATTGGTTCCGCCAAAACCGAAGGAATTGCTCATGGCATAATTTATTTCCGCATCCTTTGGAGTATTCGGCACATAATCGAGATCGCACTCGGGATCAGGTTCCAGATAATTCATGGTCGGAGTGGCAATTTTCTTGTCCATTGACATCATGGTGAATACCGCTTCAATACCACCCGCGGCCCCCAGGAGATGACCGGTCATTGATTTCGTTGAAGATACCATCAGCTTCTTAGCATGATCGCCGAAAACCTTCTTTATGGCCAGTGTTTCAAAAAGATCGTTGAATGGAGTGGAAGTCCCGTGTGCATTGATAAAATCCACCATTTCCGGGTCGATTCCTGCATTTTTCAATGCCATTTGCATACATCTTGCAGCTCCTTCACCTTCAGGAGCCGGCATCGTCAGATGATAGGCGTCACCTGAAAGACCATAGCCCACTACCTCGGCATATATCTTTGCGCTACGCTTCTTGGCGGATTCGTATTCTTCCAGAACAACTAATCCGGCGCCTTCTGCCAAAACAAAACCATCCCGGTTCTTCTCGAATGGACGGGAAGCCGCTTCAGGATCATCATTTCGAGTAGACAGCGCTCTCATTACTGCAAATCCGCCGATAGCCAAAGGAGTAACCGTGGACTCGGTCCCTCCAGCGATCATGGCATCGGCATCTCCACGCTTAATCATATGATATGCGTCACCTATGGAATGTGTACCGGTTGCACAGGCGGAAACTGAAGACAGGTTGGGACCTTTTGCTCCGTATTTTATAGAAATGTGACCAGGTGCAAGATTTATGATGAGTGCGGGAATGAAAAATGGGGATATTTTTTTGTACCCGCCATCCTGCAATGCAAGATGATATTTCTCGATAGTAGGAAGACCGCCAAGTCCCGCTCCTACGAGAACACCGACCCTCTCGGCATTTTCCTCAGTTACAGTCAGCCCCGAATCTTCCATGGCAAATTGTGCGGCAGCCAGCGCATACTGGATGAAGAGGTCCATTTTCTTGACCTCTTTTTTTTCGATGAAGTCTTCGGGATTGAAATCCTTGACTTCGCCGGCTATCTGCACGGGAAAATCCGTAACATCAAAACGAGTTATCCTGCCAATGCCTGATTTGCCGGCCATAAGGGCATCCCAGTTTTTCTGATTTCCCGTACCCAGGGGTGATACCACTCCTACCCCCGTCACCACCACTCTTCTCATAAAATAAGCTCCTTGACGCTTGAGGCTTGAAATAGATAAAGGAATGGCCACGCAATTTTTGTTGCGGGCCATCCCTCAAATTTTCTGCTAGGTATGATCAGCGATATAATCAATGGCGTCCTGGACAGTCTGGATCTTTTCGGCGTCTTCGTCGGAAATCTCGATATCGAATTCTTCCTCGAGAGCCATTACCAGTTCCACAGTGTCAAGCGAGTCGGCACCCAGGTCGTCCATAAATGAAGCCTCTCCTGTAACCTGTGCCTCATCGACACCGAGTTGCTCCGCTATAATTTCTTTTACCCTTTTGTCTATTGATGACATTACTCTTACCTCCATTGAATTTGTTATCGCTATTTTCAGTTTTGCGACTTATACGGTTCCTGCTTATTAACATGAATTTTCAAAAAATCAAAAGATAATTTTACATATACATGCCGCCATTAACTGAGAGCACATGTCCGGTTATATATGCACCCATCCCGGAGACCAGAAAAAGCACGGCATTTGCAATATCATCAGGCTGACCGAATCTTCCAGCCGGAATCTGCTTCAGCATTTCTTCCTTGACGGATACCGACAATGCGTCGGTCATATCCGTTTCTATGAATCCGGGAGTTACGGCATTCACGGTTATATTCCGTTTGGCATATTCCCTGGCAACGGCCTTCGTCAATCCTATCAGACCCGCCTTGCTGGCACAATAATTTGCCTGCCCGGCATTTCCCATCTCTCCAACCACCGAACTGATATTGACGATGCTTCCGCCTTTCGCTTTCCCCATGAGTTTTACAGCTTCACGTGTACAGGAGAAGGCGCCCTTCAGATTCGTGTCTAGCACGGCGTCCCAGTCTGCGTCTTTCATTCGCATCAGAAGTCCGTCCCTGGTAATTCCAGCATTATTAACGAGAATATCCAGTCTGCCGAAAACCTCGCTAACTTTTGCAAAGAGTGCTTCAACATCGGACATTTCGGAAACGTCGACTTTTACGGCAAGGGCCTTTCTTCCCATGGCTGTAATTTCATCTGCAGTCTTTTGAGCACGTTCAAGTGACGTAGCCGTTACCACAAGATCGGCCCCTTTTTCGGCAAGTTTCAAGGCTACAGCCCTGCCGATGCCGCGTGAAGCACCAGTTACCAGAGCCACCTTCCCGTCAAGATTCATGCGCCCTCCTGGACAGCCGCCCTGACTCCGGCGACATCTTCTATATTTCTCGTGTTGACCGTCTTATCAATTCGCTTTACCAGCCCGGAAAGAACCTTTCCCGGTCCTAATTCAGTGAAGCTCGTGACACCCAGCGACACGAGTTCCTGAATCGATGCGTCCCACAGGACGGGAGAACTGAGTTGTTCGACCAGAAGCATCTTTACCCTTGCGCTATCGGCATTGGGCTTTGCCTCAACATTGGAAACAACCGGAATCTGCATCGGATTAAATTGTATTTCATTCAACACCTCAGCAAGCATCGCCCCTGCCGGAGCCATAAGACTGCAATGGGAGGGGACACTGACCGGCAGAAGCATAACCTTCCTGATGCCGCGGTTTTTGGCTGTTTCCACCGCTCTTTGAACCGCAGCAGCATGTCCGGCAATGACAATCTGGCCAGGTGAATTGAAATTGGCAGGGACAACTACTTCGCCCTGGGCCGCCTCTTCGCATATTTCCTTTACGAGTTCAGTGTCTGCTCCAAGGATGGCGGCCATGGCGCCGGTCCCAACCGGTACTGATTCCTGCATATATTTTCCGCGTAAATTTACTATACGGACAGCGTCGGCGAATTTTATCGTTCCCGAAGCAACAAGCGCGGAGAATTCACCCAGTGAGTGACCTGCGAGAAAATCAGCCTTAAGCCCTGTCTCGGATTCCAAAACCCTCAAAACCGCCACGCTGGTAGCGAGTATCGCCGGTTGCGTATTCGATGTGAGTTTCAGTTCTTCATCAGGACCTTCAAAACACAATTTTGACAGTTTCCAGCCCAGAACGTCATCCGCTTCCTGAAAGGCTTCTCTGGCAACCGGAAAGTTTTCGAAAAGTTCCTTGCCCATGCCAGGATATTGCGACCCCTGACCAGGAAATATAAAAGCCTTTTTGCCCACAAAAACCTCTCTTTCCTACCAGCGAAGCAGTGTAGCCGCCCAGGTAAGCCCTCCGCCGAACGAATCGAAAACCAGGATGTCGTTATTACTGATTCTGCCTCCGCGGTTTGCCTCATCCAGCGCAATAGGGATCGAGGCGGCGGAAGTGTTGCCAAAACGTTCAAGGTTCACGTAAACCTGATCATCACTGAGCTTCAGCCTCTTTCCGATTGCATCGATGATCCTGCGGTTCGCCTGATGGGGAATAAATAAATTTATATCGCTTGTCTGCAGATTGTTAGTCGCAAGGGCTTCCTGGGCCGCTTCTTCCATGGCCCGCACCGCGAGCTTGAATACCTCATTACCCTGCATCTGCAGATACATCAGCTTGTCATCGAGTGTCTTCTGAGAGGCAGGATTTCTGTTCCCGCATGCTGGCTGATTGAGAAGTTGCCAGTAGGAACCGTCACTGTGTATATGGGTCGAAAGTATGCCTTTATCGCCTTCGACTGCTTCCAGAACCACCGCACCTGCCCCGTCACCGAACAGCACGCATGTATTTCTGTCAGACCAGTCAACAATTCTCGATAATACTTCAGCGCCGATCACCAATGCCTTTTTTACCGAGCCGGCTTTCATGAAATTTTCCACAACCGACAGACCGTATATAAAGCCCGAGCAGGCAGCCGAGATATCGAAGGCTGCAGCATTTTTCGCTCCCAGATTATGCTGGACGATGCAGGATGTCGCAGGAAACGGGAAATCCGGGGTAACTGTCGCAAGTACTATCAGATCAATCTCTTCAGGGGTAATACCGGCCATTTGCAGTGCGTTTTCAGCCGCCCGGGTTGCGAAGGTAGATGTATATTCGCCTTCCCCGGCTATATGCCTTTCTTTAATGCCGGTTCTGGTGGTTATCCACTCATCGGTGGTATCCACCATCTTTTCCAGGTCTGCATTCGTCAAGATTTTCGCCGGAACCGCGGAACCGGTCCCCCTAACCCGAGAACGTATCATTTTCCCCCACCTTTATTAACCAGTCGCCTGACTATTTATATCTTCACGCGACTGCATGTAAAGTGCGTAATTTTCCTGAAGCTTTTCCGCCATCTTCTGATTCACACCTTTCAGCGCATAATCATGGGCAAAACGAATTGCGTTTTTAATGGCCTTCGGGGTGGATCCGCCATGACAGATCATTGCGACACCATCAATTCCAAGAAGAGGAGCACCTCCATATTCAGAGTAATCCACCTTTTTCTTGAAATTTCTGAATGCACTGCGCGAGAGAAGTCCCCCGATTTTGGTCAGGAAACCTCTTTTTATTTCATCTTTGAGCATTGTGCCTATTGCTTCGGCCAGCCCTTCGGAAAGTTTCAGAACGACATTACCGACAAATCCGTCACAAACAACCACATCGGCCAGACCGTTGAAAATATCTCTTCCCTCGACATATCCTGAATAATTGAAGGATACGTTTTTCAGAATGGAGCTGGTTTCCCGTGTAAGATCGTTCCCCTTGCTAGCCTCTTCACCATTGGAAAGCAGGCCCACCTTGGGGTTCTCCACTCCCATCACGTACTTGGCATAAACCTCACCCATAATAGCAAACTGGACAAGGTGAATTGCCTTGCAGTCAACATTCGCGCCCACATCCAGTACCAGGGTTCTGCCGCGCAGCGTAGGAAAAATCGTCGCGATTGCCGGGCGTTCAATGGCACTCAAGCGTTTAAGGACGAACATGCCGACCGCCATGGTGGCCCCGGAATTCCCCGCGCTGACTACCGCCTCGGCCTCCCCATTTCGGACGAGATCGAAGGCTACCCTTATGGATGAATCCTTTTTCTTCCGCACCGCATCGGAAGCAGAATCATGCATGTCGACAACCTCACTTGCATGCTTCACGGAAACATCTATTCCAGAGCAGTCGTGTTTCTCAAGTTCGAGACGCAAGGACTCGCTGTTACCGACAAGCGTAACCGGAATACCGAATTCCCTGGCTGCCGCGACTGCTCCTTCTACTTCAACGGCGGGGGCATTATCGCCCCCCATAGCATCAACCGCAACTCTCATATCAAACCCGGAAAAATTATCATACTAAAATTGGAGAATTTATTTCTAATTTTTTTCGGCACTTATTACTTCTTTACCCTTGTAGGTGCCACATGAAGCACAGGCGCGGTGCGGAAGTTTGGGCGCTTTGCATTGGGGACAGATCGAGATGGTGGGAGGTGTCAGAAAATCATGCGCTCTCCTCATGTTCTTGCGGGACTTTGATGTCTTTTTCTTGGGGACTGCCATATGTATATCTCCTTCTATTTATTTACTTTGAAATCTTTCAAAGCTCCGAACTTGAAGCTGGCCGGTTCCGGTGCGCAACCGCATTCACCTTCGTTAAGATTTGCACCGCATACTCCGCAAAGACCTTTGCACTCATCATTACAGAGAGGTTTATATGGGATTTCCATTATAATCTGTTCTTCGATAACTGTGGTAACATCGATGAAATCACCCTCATAAAAAACAGTATGAAGATCTTCTTCCATCAATTCAGTTTCGTCATCGATGGGAGCACCCGTTGTCTTATTGTAAAAAAGAGTAAAAGAAGTTGCCACATATTTTTCAAATACGTCCAGACAGCGCGAGCAATTCAGGCGGATTGATGTTTCAATTGTGCCGTCAACCCTTATATGGTCATATTCCTGCAACGCGGTCAGATCAATAACTAATGGTGCAGTAAATACACACTCACCGGCACCGCTTAATTCAGCCAGGGCCGGATAATGGTCGGCCACCTCTTCGACGTGAATTTTTACCGGTTTTTGCTTTATTTCTTCAACTTTTAATTTCAACACTCATGCCCCGCTTGTCCACATCCAAAGCTTTTTAGTATAAAGACAGAGCACTTTTTGTCAAGAAAAATAAGCCCCCCGCAAAAACGGAAAAGCCCCGCTGGGAAGCGGGGACTTTTCTAATAACCTATTCCAATTCATTTTGCAAGTAGAAACGGGATTTTAAAGAAAGAAGGAGATTCAACAGGAAACATCGATGAGACTACGCAATTTCCCCCAGGAGAATGTTATTCTTCAAATAAGAAAAAGCTTCTATCGCGTCCGTATTTCCTTCCATCTGATAGCTCTTCTCAAGTGATTTCAATACGGAAGAGTAGATTTCGGAAAGTTCCGATCTGGCAATTGTTATGAATTCATTATATGGTTCTTCAGGAAGAAACTCGCCTAGATAGATATCCTGGGCGGATTCAAGATATTTAATCGATGTTTTTATTTCTCCCCTTACCAGGTATTTAATGCCTTGGGAAGCGTTGTATCTAAAACGGCTTGCGTCAAGATCAACCACTTCGAAATTCATCCGCACAGCCTCTCCCTGTGTCAGAACAGGGTTCAGGCACTGCGCACCTGCAAACGACTTCCTGAGACGGCTCAAGGTTGTTTTGAAGTTTTTCTCTCCGGAAGAGGGGTTGCACCCGGGCCAGATCGCCTCTATCAGCTTCTGTCTGTGGACCCATTGATCATAGGTGACCAGTAGACAGCAAAACAGAAGTCTGGCCTTTTGGCTTTCCCAGTCAATAGTTATCTGGGAACCCTTGTGAAAAACAGAAAGCCCTCCAAACGTGCGAACTTCAATTTTTTCGCCATCGGGACGGGAACGCTTGCCCTTTTCGCTTTTTTTGCTTCGTGTCTGCATAGCCGCCAACTTTGTTTACCCTGTTTAATAAAACCATTTTTACGCTATTTGCGTTTTGTTCCTTATAAAATAAAATTCACATTTAGTCAAACAAGAACTTTCATGAAGCAGAAAATAATTTTATGCTCTCAGTAAATTTTTACTGTTTTCAAGCTGTTACAAAAAAGCCATAGATCAGTTAGATCCGGCAGAATCAAATGTGTTCACTTTAATTAACCTCAAATTCCTGTTCAGTCATTATTTTTTTAAAAACACCCAAAATACACAATTTAACTTACCGGATCAGTATAAACTGAAAGAGTTTTTGCAAGGATCGCAAATTCATCGAGAGACAGTGTCTCCCCCCTTCGCCCGGGATCTATGCAACATTGTCGTAAGACCTGTTCAAGTACATCGTCACCAATCAGTGAAAAAACGGATCTCAGACAATTCCACAAAGTCTTGCGACGCTGGGCAAATGAGCTCTTCACAACTTTACGGAAAAACATTTCATCTCCCACATCGACTCGCGGGGCATCCAGTACGCGGAATTTCAACACAAGCGAATCCACTTTGGGAATAGGCCTGAAAGACCCGGGCCTCACCAGGAACTCCCGTGTAATGTCGAAATAGAGTCTGCAGAAGACAGACAATATTCCGTACTCCTTGCTGCACGGTTGTGCAACAAGCCTGTTCCCGACTTCTTTCTGCAGCATCAGCACCAGTTCTGAAAACCGGTTCCTGTTGTCCATGAACATGAAAAGAACCTGCGAAGATATATTGTAAGGAAGATTTGCGGCCACTTTCCACTTTCCCGCCCAGTGTTCAGTAAGAATCCTTGCAATATCAGTCCGTAGAATATCACCTTCAACTATTTTCACATTTTCTGAATTATCAAACCGTTCACGCAAATAGGCAACCAGGCGCCTGTCGAGCTCAACGGCTATGACCTTTCCGGCTTTTTGAGCAAGAAGCTTAGTCAGGGCACCCTTGCCCGGTCCTACTTCAAGGATAAAGTCTTCCGGTCCTATCTCGACGGCTTCGGCTATTTGCCGGAGGACATTCTCATCCACCAGAAAGTTCTGACCCATGGATTTTTTCGCATAAAGCCTTTCCATAGTCAGCACCTCTGCAGCATTTCGCAAACCGTGTCAAGAGGCCATGAAGCCCTGGCATCCAGCCTGAAGTCACTTCGAATGCCTTTCTCCAGGTAAAAATCTGCAGGAACAGCCGTCATGGCCGCATTATCCGCACAGAGAAGCCGGGACGGAATGTACAGGTCAATGCCTTCCCTTGAGGCCAGGTCATGCATGCCTCTTCTCAGTCCGCTGTTGCATGCAACTCCGCCGGCAACAACCAGTCTTTTGATTCCGGTAGCTTTGATTGCTGCCGCCGTCTTGGCGACAAGCACATCGCATACGGCCTCTTGAAAAGAAGCGGAAAGATCTTGAAGCGAATTTCCATCGCCCGTAAGCGGGTTCTTCCGGATATGAGTCAGGACGGCCGTTTTCAAGCCGCTGAAACTGAAATTGAAGCTCCCGTCATTGAGCAGCGGCCTCGGCAACTTTACGCTGCGCGGGTCCCCGGATGCTGCAAGCCGGTCGATTACAGCGCCTCCCGGATAGGGAAGCCCCATGATTTTGGCCACTTTGTCAAAGGCTTCGCCGGCAGCGTCATCGAGGGTCTGTCCGAGTATTTCATACCGGCCGAACCCGCCGACCTTGTAAATATGGGTATGCCCACCCGAAACGACCAGAGCGATAAAAGGGAACTCCACGGGTTGTTCCAGAAATACGGCAAAAAGGTGCCCCTCTATGTGGTGAACTCCTATTATCGGCAGATTCCTCGCAAATGCAATCGCCTTTGCAGTGGAAATACCTACAAGCAGGGCACCGGCCAGACCGGGTCCCCGGGTGACGCAAACCCCCTCTATGTCCTCCAGGTTAACGGAAGCCTTCTTGAGTGCTTCAAGAATAATAAATGAAATAGCTTCAAGGTGCTTCCTTGAGGCTATCTCAGGCACAACTCCGCCGTATTCCGCGTGGACAGCGACCTGAGAAGCTATGATATTGGACAGGACGGTACGCCCGTCCCGCACCACGGCGGCGGCAGTCTCGTCACAAGATGATTCGATCGATAGAAGCAGCATTAAGTATACCAGGGACGCGTGAGTCACGTCCCGAATTAACCTTTCCCTAAATATGAAAGCAGCAGGTAACAGGTAGCGGCTTTTTTTTGCCCTTTGCCAAGTCCAACGGCATCAGGCAGCCTACAGCAGATTTGCCGCGAGTTCGGCAAGCTGCGACCGTTCACCTTTTGTCATGGTTACATGACCTGAAATTTCCTGCCCCTTGAACCTCTCTACCACGTAAGTCAGACCGTTGCTCGAGGCATCCACGTAAGGATTGTCGATCTGGTACGGGTCCCCCGTAAGAATAACCTTGGTACCCTCACCCGCCCTCGTAACAATAGTCTTTATCTCGTGCGGGGTGAGATTCTGCGCCTCGTCGACAACCAGATACTGGTTTGGTATGGATCGCCCGCGAATGTAGGTAAGCGGCTCGATCTCCATGATGCCCATCGCCATCAGCTCCCTGTAGCCCCTGCTGTGGCGTTTCTCCGCTTCGTGTCCGCTCAGGAGAAGTTCGACGTTATCGAAAATTGGCTGCATCCATGGAGCCAGCTTCTCCTCGATATCACCGGGGAGAAATCCCAGGTCCTTGCCCATGGGGAAAACCGGCCTCGAAACAAGCAACCGGTTATACACATTCTCTTCCGCGGTCTTCTGCAGGCCCGAAGCTATAGCCAGCAAAGTTTTCCCTGTCCCGGCCTTGCCCACAAGGGTGACGATTTTTATGTCATCGTCAAGGAGTGCATCAAGTGCGAATATCTGTTCCCGGTTTCTCGGATGGATACTCCAGACGCCCTCCTTTCCGGCTTTCAGCAGGGGAACTATCCTCTTTTGAGAAGCATTATATTTGCCGATGGCGGAATGGGAGGGATTTTCCTTGTCCTTGAGTGTTACAAACTGGTTCGGATAGAACGATTCCGTAGCTTCGACCCATCCCTGCCCGTAAAAACGGTCAATGATATCGGGTGTTACCTCCAACTCGAAAAATCCCGAATAGAGTTCTTCGATCTGAACCTTGTCCGATTCATAATCCTCGGCTTTCAGGCCGATTGCATCAGCTTTTATACGAAGATTGGTATCCTTAGTTACAAGTATGACGGGTGCCCGTCCGTTTCTGTTCTTGATACCCATTGCAACGGCAAGGATCCGGTTGTCACCGCGCTGCTCACTCAGTTCCGGAGGCAGCAGTTTTGAAAGTTCGGTATTATATAGTTCGACGCGCAAGGTTCCCGCTCTTTCCAGGTCAATGCCTTTAGCAAGCGAACCCTGCTTCCTGAAATCATCAAGAATACGGGATATCTGCCTTGCATTACGGCCGGTCTCGTTCATGTCCTTTTTGAAGCGGTCTATCTCTTCAATAACGGTTATCGGGATAATGATTTCATTTTCCTCGAACTTGAAAACCGCATGTGGATCATAGAGCAATACATTTGTATCCAGAATAAAATGTTTCATAGACCCCTTTCTTCAAACACCCGCATTTTTAATCGCCCATGAAGGCCTTTTTCATTTATTCACTATGTTCCGCAATGCTTCGATAAATATTTCGATATCTTTTTCAGTGTTGAAATAACCGGGGCTCACCCTGACCGTGCCACGAGGCCAGGTCCCTAAGGTTTTGTGCGCTGACGGCGCGCAATGCATGCCCACCCTGACACTGATGTCATACTCGCTGTCGAGAGCAAAGCCGATTTCAGACGGATCTGATTCCCCGACGGTAAAACGACAATGGCCCGCAATGTCTTTCAAAATCTGCGGGTCCGTAAATCTTTACACCGTCAATACCGGAAAGCCCTTCATGCAAAACGGAGATCAGGAGCGACTCTTTTCTGCGTATTACATCTATCCCGGTCGCGTTGATGAAATCGACCCCTGCCTTCAGACCCGCTATTCCAGGGGTGTTCAACGTGCCGCTCTCGAATCTTTCCGGCATGTCATAAGGTTGCTCCACGTGGCCGGAATATCCTCCAGTCCCCCCGACAATCAAGGGTGAAAGCTCCAGACCATCGCGCAATGTACAGCAGTCCGGTCCCCTGCGGGCCCAGGAGTCCTTTGTGTCCCGGCGCGGCCAACAGATCAATATTCAGTTCCTGAACGTCAATGGGAATGAGGCCCGCGCTCTGCGCGGCATCTACCAGCAGGAGGACTCCGGCACGCCGGGCAAGAAGCCCGATTTCACCTATGGGCTGCACTGCTCCGGAAACATTGGAACAGTGAGAAAGGGCGATCAGGCGAGTTTCGGGACGCATGGCGGAGGCTATCAGGGCGGGGTCCACGAATCCGTAGTTGTCGCAATTGATTCGGTCCACCTCCACACCAACCTGTTCTGCCCGATACAGCGGTCTCGACAGCGAATTGTGTTCCATTGAGGTCGTTACGACATGATCGCCCGGTCGCAACAGGCCCGACACGGCCAGATTGAGTCCTTCTGTTGCATTGTGGGTAAAAACCAGGCGGGAAGAATCCTTTATGCCGAAAAAAGCCGAGAGGGTTTCCCTTGCTTCGAAAACGAGCCTGCCTGCCTCAAGACTTCTTCTGTGGCTGCCCCTCCCGGGCCCGGCGCCGATTTCCCTCAGGGTATGGTCAATTGCCAGGTAAACCTGTTCGGGCTTCGGATAAGAAGTAGCGGCATTATCAAGATATATAGGCATATGGAAAAATTAGCATTTTATCCGTTCTTTGGCAATCGCTTTCAGAGAGCGGTATCCGGCTTATCGGCAAGTGCAGGGAAATAAATCACCCGGCCGTTTTTGCCGTTCACCGACTTGTCGTAAAACTTGCCCGGTGCATCAGTGGAGTGCCCATCCTTCCACCAGTTTCCAATCGCCCTGAAATCCTCGGATCCGGCATTGTAAAGATCGTAACGGCCGTTCGACGAAATGACGTTTCCCCAGGCAATGCCCTTTCCGTCCCCGACCCGCATGCCGATTCCGTCGTTTCGCGAAATGTCGTTTGCATAAACTTTCACCAGGGAACCAGTGAGGGAGATGCCGTAATCGCCGTTTTTCACAATTACGTTACCGGACACGCTTCCTTCGCATGCAGACAGAGCAATGCCGCTGCCGTTACGTTCGAATGTATTTTTTGCAATCTTCACTTTCGAATCCTCGGCGATAAATGCTTGCAGCTCATTGCCCGACAAATTCGAGCCTGAAAGATATACGGAAGACTTTTTGGAATAAATTCCTATGTGGTTCGAAATCAGGCTCACTGCGTCCATTTCCGCCTCGCTGTCGTAAAGAACGATGCCCAATCCGCATTTATTTGCCTTGCATCCCCTTATGTACAAGAGACTGTTTTCCGCCCGCACCGCCTTACGGCATCCTTCAAACCGGGAATCTTTCACCGTAACATTTGAATATTCCGCGTCCACTCCCGTTTCCGCGCCTTCAAGCCTGCAGAATTCCAAGACATTTTTCTTCTCACTGGCAAGAAACACTATACCCTGCCACCCCTTTGCGGAAGCATCACCCGGAGCCGCTCTGAAACTGACCGGCATATCCTTCGTTCCCACTGCGGAGAGACGCCCCTGTATCAACAGAACGGCAGAATTTTCAACAGCTGAGGTGCGCTTGAATTCCACAACGGTACCCGGATCGATCGTCAGCGTGGCTTGAGGCGCTATGGACAGGGACCCGAGGATAGTCACACGGCCGTGCCACTCGGTATCTTCCGTAATCGTCTCACCGTTGTAGGAAAACCCCTCGCCGGACGATTTTTCGTATCCGGCACGACCGGGCGGAGTTTCCGTAGTTTCCGAAGCAGGTGGGAGCGGCAGCCCGGCAATTGACTCGTCTGCCGTGCCGGTTGTTCCCCCGCAGACATCACCCGGCATGCCTGTACAGGGATTGCCGGTTTTAATTTCCCGGGCGGGAGAAATTTCATGCACTGGATTGTCCGGAACATTTTCGGGTGACCGGGTATCAACCGGCGGCATTGATGCATCGGCCGGCAACAGGGGTCTTGCGCAGCCGGCCAGCGATGAAACAGCCAGTATAAAAATAATGACCCGAAATGAGAAACGCATCATTTTTCCTTTCCATGTGCAGCCATATGCGGAACATCAAGAAAAGCATAATTCTGTATACATGCCTTGACTTTATTACCATAATTGCCTGCCGATGTAAATCGGCAACTCCCCCTTTTGCGTTCCGTCCGGCAATCCGCCACGCCCCCCCTTCCGTCATTTCAGGCAGTTACCGATTGTTGCATTGATATCGCTTGACAGACCATATATATTGTGGTTTATTTTCCATCGCGCCACTAAATATGGTGTAGTTTTATGATCTCATCCGATTTTGGCAAGCAAGGAGAATATTATGAAAGAATCGAAAGTTAAGGGTTCCGGCATCAATCTGTCAAAGAACGCGCTGACGGTACTCGAGAAACGGTACCTCAGGCGGGACAAACAGGGGAAAGCTCTCGAACAGCCCGAGGACATGTTCCGCAGGGTCGCCTCCACCATTGCCGCCGTGGAAACAAAATTCGACCCCAAAGCCGACACGGGAGCCCTGGCCGAAAAATTCTATCATATGATGACCGGTTTCGAATTTCTGCCCAACTCCCCTACCCTGATGAACGCCGGCCGGGAACTCGGGCAGCTTTCCGCCTGTTTCGTCCTCCCGGTGGGCGACTCCATGGAGGAGATCTTCGAGTCGGTCAAGCATACCGCCCTGATCCACAAGTCCGGCGGCGGCACCGGCTTCTCCTTTTCCCGCCTCCGGCCGGCCAATGATGTGGTCATGTCCACCACCGGCATTTCCAGCGGCCCGATCTCCTTCATGCGGGTCTTCGACGTCGCCACCGAGACCATCAAGCAGGGCGGGACCCGACGCGGCGCCAACATGGGCATCCTGCGGGTCGATCATCCGGACATCATGGACTTCATCATGTGCAAGGCCGACCAGAAACATCTGAACAATTTCAACATTTCGGTCGGCCTCACCGAAGCCTTCATGAAGGCGGTGGAAAAAGACGAGGATTACGACCTGCTCAACCCGCGACAACGGAGAGGTCTGTCGGCACCCTGAACGCCCGCAAGGTATTCCACCGGATCGTCAAGCAGGCATGGGAGAACGGCGAACCGGGCATCATCTTCCTCGACCGCCTGAACCGGGACAACCCCACCCCGCACGTCGGCGCAATAGAATCGACCAACCCGTGCGGCGAGCAGCCGCTGCTCCCCTACGAATCGTGCAATCTCGGCTCCATCAACCTCGGCAAAATGGTCGCCAAGGGCGAAGTGGACTGGCAGCGGCTCAAGGAAGTGGTCAGGCTGTCCGTCAGTTTCCTGGACAACGTCATCGAGGTCAATAATTATCCCTTGCCGCAGATCCACGAGATGACCCTGTCCAACCGCAAGATCGGCCTCGGGGTAATGGGATGGGCCGACATGCTGATCCTCCTGGGGATTCCCTACAGCTCCAACGGAAGCCATTGCCCTGGGTGAAAAGATAATGCGCTTCATCAACGACGAGGGACATGCCGCCTCTCGCGAACTGGCCAAGGAAAGGGGACCGTTCCCCAATTTCAAGGGCTCCATATTACGACAAGAAAGGCGCGCAGCCGATCCGGAACGCCACGATTACCACCATAGCGCCGACCGGTACCATTTCCATCATCGCCAATGCCTCTTCCGGCGTCGAGCCCCTGTTCGCCGTCTCCTTCGTCCGCCAGGTGATGGACAATAACATCCTGGTCGATGTCAATCCGATCTTCGAGAAGATTGCCCGGGAGCGAGGCTTTTATTCCGAAGAGCTGATGAAACGCATCGCCGAACACGGCACCATCCAGGACATCGAAGAGATACCGGAAGACGTCCGCATGGTCTTCGTCACCGCCCACGACATCACTCCGGAAACCCATATCGAGATGCAGGCCGCTTTCCAGAAGCACACCGACAACGCCGTCAGCAAAACCGTTAACTTCTCCAACCACGCCACGGTCGAAGACGTGGAAAAGGTCTACCAGCTTGCCTACAAGCTCGACTGCAAGGGCGTGACCATCTACCGCGACGGCTCCCGCGACATGCAAGTCCTGTCCACCGGGAAAAAGGAAGAAGCCCCTGTCCAGGCCGCGCCGGCCGTGGAAGAGAAAAAGGTCATCAAACGCGAACGTCCGAGGGCGCTCAAGGGCTGGACCTACCAGATGCAGACCGGCTGCGGCATGCTCTACGTGACCATCAACGAAGACAAGAACGGCCTGTTCGAACTGTTCACCACCATGGGCAAGGCGGGCGGATGCGCCGCCTCACAGTGCGAGGCCATCGGCCGCATGGTATCCCTTGCCTGGCGCAGCGGGGTGCAGGCGCGCCAGGTCATCAAGCAGCTCCTCGGAATTTCCTGCCACGCCCAGGCAGGTTTCGGCGATAACAAGATCCTCTCCTGCGCCGACGCCGTCGCCAAGGCCGTCCAGGCGCACGTCAAAGCATCGGGCATCGAAGTAGACTTCGAGGCGAAGCCATTCGAACGCGGCGCCTGCCCCGAATGCGGCGGGGTCGTCGAACACGAGGGCGGATGCGCCGTCTGCCGGGTGTGTGGGTATAGTGAATGTGCTTAGGATGAGATAAGACAACGGAAAGGCCTGCTGCGAAGCGGGCCTTTTTTTGGGTCGAAGCGAAGATTAGTCAGCTCCAAAATTCTTGTTTATCGAATTCATTTGCATGCTGACATTAAACGTGGAAAGCCTTTTACAACGGATAAACTGCGGACAAGTTGCAATACCAATTATTGTAAATGAGAATTATGTCCCCCGATTCTACAGAACGAATGAGAGCATTACAAGACGCTGGCACACTAATTCCGCAAATTGGAGCAGCGATCAATTCACAGTTTGAGCAAAACAATGACATTCTTAAAGAGTTGTTTTTTCAGCAAAGCGAGAAAATGGCAACAAAAAAAAATATTGAAAGTACTGCATATTCAAGTGATGAAAGAGATTACAGGTCTGACAACTGTTTCTGCTAATGCGGTTATTGAAATAAGAAACGATCTGGGCATAACGACTGATGAAAAC
This sequence comes from uncultured delta proteobacterium, assembly GCA_963815135.1. Classification (GTDB taxonomy): domain Bacteria; phylum Desulfobacterota; class Desulfuromonadia; order Geobacterales; family Geobacteraceae; genus CAIWTU01. Next base: position 577,044 of record CAWFFO010000006.1, on the reverse strand, counting down.
GCAATTAAAAACCAATATCGCGAGACGGTTGAATTTATTGAGGATGCTTTGCCAAAGTTTATAGAAGAAGCTTGGCGCAATCCGGTAAAGAAATCAGATTGCTAACCAGCGGCACGACCGGCCCAAAAGGCAGGCCGGTCAACCGCGGGGCCCGGTGGGATACGGAAAGTGAACATTTTTGTCCAAACCAAAACATACCGTATTTTCCATGAATATGAGACGGTATTTCTGAGCCGTCCTGATGGGCCAGAAATCATAATTGGTGATTTCTATGGTGATCCCTCTTGTGCAGCGATCTCCCCGTCCGAGACGTGGTGTGCAATGGGGGGCGTGGGCCTGATTGTCTATTTTCTGAAAGAGCCATTTGAGCCGTATCAATATGACTATTCGACTGCTCAATGGATGGAGTTTGGACGGGAGCAGAACAATCTCTGGTGGATCGAGTCGATAAAAGCGATATCCGAAGAACAGATTGTATTCACGATTGACCCCAATGGTGACCGTGCTGGGACTTTTAGCTTCAATATTGCAACTGGAGAAGTAGAGAAAGTATAGAAAGTGCCAACCAGGAAATAGGACAGTCCGTAGCCAGTCAATTCCCACGACGTTCGGCAAATAGAATTATTTATGAGCGTGGGCGATGAAGGGTGATTGGCAGGTGAAGTTGAAACAGAGTGAAATCCCTGTCTGTTGTAAAAATTGGGGTCTTGTGGCGTGCCGCAATGGCGCAGATGAGAAAGTCGGTATTTGATCCCTGAACACCCTTACCGCGACACAGGTTAAAAAACTCGGCGGCATACTCGTAGTCGCGTGTCGTAAGTTCGAGATCAGGAAATGATCGCAGGTGGTTGCACAGTTTCTGGAACTGGGCTTGGCTCTTTATGCCCGAAAGAAGTTCCTGACGAACCGGTCCGATCATTTGAACCCGTATTTCCTTGATCAGTTCGGTTAGTTCAGACACCTCAGGGCCATCAGGAGGGAGATTACGCCGCAGTGCCAAGGACCAAACGGATGTATCAACAAGAACCTTCATTGTTTTTGGCGTTGCTCTTTATAATCGTAGTCCTGATCATACTCAACAGAATGGAACAGCCGGATGATCTCGGCTTGTTTGCGTCGCTGGATATATTCTGCAAGCGCCTCGTTAACCACCGCCTTTTTTGTTGCATGTTTACCGACGATGCGGGCTTCTTCGAGCAGCTTATCGTCAATAGCCAAGTTAGTTGCCATGGTGCACCTCCATTACACAAATAGTTACACCATGCGTTGTGTAAAGTCAAGTCAAAGATGTGTTAAGTTAATATGATGGCTATTTTAGCAAACATTAATGGTAACGCCGAACCAGGGACTGCAGAGGTTTTCACAGCAAAGGCTCGAAACCGTTATGTGTCCAAAAGGAGTCGAAATGGCTTCCAATGATATAGAGCGAAAGCGGAATGAAAAAGCTGTTATTGCTTTCGTCGAACAACACCGTCCTCCGGCGCATATTCGGCCGGAGCTTGACTTGGGATTTCGTATATATGGTCAGAGTGTAGAAATTTTTGAAATTCGTCCCAAGTGGCGGTCGCCGGGAGAAAAAATCGAAAATCCAGTTGCAAAGGCGACGTATGTCAAAACTCAAAAGGTGTGGAAAGTCTATTGGCGACGAGTGGATCTGAAATGGCACTCGTACGCTCCGGCACCTGAAGTTGATTCATTGGAGCAGTTCTTGGAACTGGTCGGCAAGGACGAGAATGCGTGCTTCTTCGGGTAATGTGCGATAACCGGTCATTTCAGTTCGTGAAGGACTTTAGGGAGATGTCAAGAATATCACGACAAACGGATGTGCCAACCGGTGTCAATACTGAGGGGCCTCAAAACAGAGGGTATCGCGTACACACTTTTCACAAAAGTAAATAATAGATGCAACGCCCCTGCTCTTAACCCCTTGAGGGATGTTACTGAAATCAAAAGAAGAAATCATGGAGGATAGGCCATGCGTGCAAGCGACAACAGTACGCCCCACGCGGCGGAGAATTATGACGACGGGGTCCAGAAGACGATACCTTTCTACAGCAACTTTCACACCGAAACGATCGACCTGGTCCGCACCGTCAAGCCCGACGTGGAGATATGGCTCGACACCGGCTGCGGCACCGGTTATCTCGCGGAGCTGGCAATTCCTCTCTTTCCCCGGACCCGGTTCATCCTGTCAGATCCCGCGCAGGCGATGCTGGAACGCGCCCGTGCACGCCTGACCGGCGCGCCTCCGGATATCGTAACCTTTCTCGCTCCCTTGCCGAGCGAAAAACTGCCGGGTGCTGTCAGCGAAACACCTCAGGTAATCAGTGCCATCCAATGCCATCATTACGGTGATCTGAACGCCAGGCGCATGGCGACACAGGCCTGTTACCGGCTCCTCGGCCCCGGAGGGCTCTACATAACCTTCGAAAATATCAAATCAGCCACACAACAGGGAACAGAGTTCGGCCTTGAACGGTGGCTCCGCTTTCAGCGAGAGGCGGGGCGAAGCTCAACAGCCGTAGAGGAACACCGCCATCGTTTCGACCGGGATTACTTCCCGATTACAGCAGCTGAACACCTGGAGCTTCTGCGGGACACCGGCTTCAAGACCGTCGAGATATTCTGGCTGTCGCATTTGCAGGCAGGTTTTTACGCCATAAAATAATCCGGGCCATAAATGTATCTGGAATCATGTAAAAATAAGAGTGCAAGATCTCCAGATATTACAATGTTCTAAATATAGACCCGGCCATTGAAGATTATTTTCAGCAAATAACATCCCTTCAGGACAAGGAATAATCATGTCATCAAAAAAATATCATGTCATCTTGCTGATTGCGGTCTTAGCCTTTTGGGCCTGGTCGGGCATCAAGCCGCTTGATACCCGACTTACCTGGGTGCTGGAAACATTCCCGTTCATGATTGCATTACCGGTTTTACTGCTGACGTACAAGAGATTTCCACTGACCAATTTAACCTATACTCTAATCGCGATCCACGCTATCATCCTGATGATGGGCGGCCATTACTCTTACGCCAAAGTGCCGCTGGGATTCCGGATGGAAGAGTGGTTCGGCTGGACTCGTAATAATTACGACAAGATCGGGCACTTCATGCAGGGATTTGGGCCGGCGATATATACGCGTGAAATATTAGCGCGGACCTCACCGCTCAGGAGGGGCAAGTGGCTCGGCTTTATTTCCGTTGCCGTGCCGCTGGCTTTTTCGGCATTATACGAAATATTTGAATGGCTGGCTTCGCTTTCCAATCCGACCGACACCGAAGCCTTTCTCGGGACACAGGGTTATATATGGGATACGCAGAGCGATATGCTTTGGTGCCTGATAGGCTCGATTGTCGCCCTGGCCGTACTCACCAGGTTGCACGATAAATATCTGCTCAGGACTGGTGTTTCCTGAATCCAGCTACGCGGGTCAAAACCGGAATTGCTATGTGAAGGCCGGTGGGGGCTGGCAGGTTATGAAACTTATCGGCCGGAAAAGCATATTTTCTCCAGGCAACCGGACCGGTCTGAGGCCGCCATTCAATAGTAATACGTTTTTGTAAATACAAAGGAGAATGAATAATGAGTGAATTGCCAAAATGTGTAAAGTGTGGTTCCGAATATACCTACGAAGACGGGGATATGTATATTTGTCCGGAATGCGGAAATGAATGGTCAAAGGATGGTTCGGCAGACAATGAAGATAATGCAAAAGTGATTTGCGATGCTCATGGAAATGTACTCAAAGATGGTGATTCGGTGACGGTCATAAAGGATCTTAAAGTGAAAGGTTCTTCTCTGGTGGTAAAAGTCGGCACCAAAGTAAAGAATATCCGCCTGGTTGATGGGGACCATGATATCGACTGTAAAATTGACGGTATTGGTGCAATGAAACTGAAATCGGATTTTGTCAAAAAATCATAGTTATGATGTGCTGACCATCCAGGCACTGACGCTGGATGGTCGTTTAAAAGGGAATCAGGCAGCGGGGACTGGAAAATTCGTGGGGACTGAATACGTCGCAAATCAGCTTCAGACTGAAGCTGGAATATTTTATCGGGATGGAATCCCAAAAGTGCGTCACACGTGTTTGGCAGCCACCCTGGCTGCAATCAGCACCGGATGCCGGACCGCAGTCCCTTTCGCCCCTGTTATCTGCCCGCCGAGCAGGAGTCCTCTACCCTTCCCGGCGGGCAGCTATACTGTTATTTTCCCTGTATAGGGATAGTAACCGGCACGTGTGACGATTCGATTCCGGCAGCCGCGCCTTTGTCATTCCTGCGGCAACACCGCCGGCAACAATCAAACGCCCTTTCCCCGCCATGCCGCGCCTCTTCTTAAAACGTTTTCAGTACATATTCGGCAACAGCTTTCGCATCCTTGTCTGAGATGGTATTCTCGTCGAATTTGGGCATACTTGGTCCCGGCTTGCGCATTTTGCCGATGATCGCGTCGACCGTTGCGACTCCGCTCGCTTCAAGAGACTTCTTGTGCAGAGTCTTTTCCGGATTGATAGTATTGCCGCCATTGGCATGGCATGCGGCGCAGTACTGCTTGAACAGCTCCTCACCCGTTTTTGCTGTTTCCGTTTGTGCCTCGTTCCCCGGAGTCACGGTCTGCTCCGGTGCCGCCTGCGGGGTTGCCTCTTTTTCGGGCGCCTCCTTCTTGCATCCGCCAAGAACACTCGCGCTAAATGCCAGAACCGCCAATACCACAACTAAACGTCTATACACCATTATTTTTCCTTTCCGTCGCGTCAACTGTCTTGTCCGCCGTCGGGCGTCAATTTGCCTTCGGTGGGCAGAAAACCGCGCATTACGCAAATGCTACCATAAAAACTGAAGTTCGCATTCGGACAATAGTTTCTTTTCCTTGCCGTGTCCCATCTATTCCTGACAGAGAACATCACGGCAGATATGCTTGATGGTCCCGCAAAAAGTCGTAATACCCGTTTTCATGGGAATGACAATCGGAAGTCCTTTCGGACTTTTTGCGAATGCATCATGCTTGATACAGGAATTAATTTTCGGCTGTCGACATAATTGCCGTAGCGGCACGGAGTTCCTCCGGCCGGGTCAATCCCGGTCAGACGAGCGAATTACAGCATGAATTCCCTGATATAAGTATCGGCCGCATTCATATCCACCCACAATCCACGGAAGATTGTAAAAAAGGAGAAGATATCCTTATTTAAGGAGAGCAACAGTCGGCTTCGCCCGCTGAAGCCTTTATTGAATGTTACCATATTGACCGGATTGGATAAGTCAATGCCATTAGGAGATATTTTGCATGCTTGAAATTACCCGGCCCTTCCGAGCACTCCGTCGGCCATTTTGATATGGCCGACCTGACGCCAAGGAATGCCGAGCAGTTGCGCCCCCGCGGCATCAACGGCCACCGGTTCGAAACCGGCCAACAGCCTGTTGACGGGTGGGAAACAGGCCGGGCCGACCAGATGATGCTCCGCCTGCCCGATGCTTGCATCTATGAAAGCCAGATCGGGTTTGCGGTAACGGTTGAGCTCGAAAACCGCTGACTGCATCTGCTTATGAAAAGCCGATTTTTTCCAGTGGCCGCCCTGCTGATAGTAGGCCGGTGGAGCCACTCCGACCATGTTCTTCATGCTCAGGGTCACCGTGGCCAGTGAATGGGCTTTGAGGACCGCGGCGGAGATGACAAAACTCTCCATGATAAGGCGCGGCATCATGAAGGTGGGGAAGACCCGGCACCGGGGATCGCGCAATTCGATCAGTTCCGCTTCGTTGAGATCAACCAGTTCGACATCATGGGTTTCTGCGAGCCGGTCGTAGCCGTGGATACGGAACACTTCGCAAGTGGTCAGGTTTCGCTCTCCGGTTCCCTCGGCGATGACGAGCCGCGCATCGCTCCACCGCAGGCAGGCCCTTACCAGTGCGTCACAGGCGGCGACAGGCAGCGTTACCGGAGGCGGCGATGAATTGACCAGATTGGGTTTGATCAGAATGCATGACTGGCGCGCAAGGATTCCGGGCGCACCGATGGCTTGAAGCAGTTTTGGGATGGTCTCTTCGTAGGAACTGAATTCTTCTATCACACAGGCTCTTTGCATGAGCGCATTGTAGCGGAAAAGCGGCCTGAAAGAAAGTCCAGGTGAGCTTGAAGGGCCCGAAATCCGGGGTAATGTTGCGATTTACACTTACTTTGGTTCGAGAATTCAAACCGACGCCAACAAAAAAGAAATGTCAGTCAATATGAGGGTGACGTCGCGGAGGATTTCCCCTCCTCTCCAAAATAACGTTCGCTATCAATTATCCAGCTTCTTCTTCCGCAACAAGAGTTTTATGGACAGATAGGGACAGAGGAACAAGGCAATATTGATTAACTTTAAAAATGCAATTCCGCAGTAATTGATCACGTCAAACTCATGCCTGCTAATGGCGAACCAATTATTATTTACCCTGTATAACCAGTCCGGTACGAACAATATGAAACAAAACCACACAATCAGGATTGCCAGATTAAAAAGAAATGTACCGCCAAGTATCGCGGCCAGTGCCTCAAGAGTGATTCTGTTACGCTTATCGTCGTCCATTTAACTTCCTCGCATTTTTCGGATCACCCCTTGGCAATCCTCGCTTCAGTTTCTCCCATCATCGGCGGGCTTTTGTAATTGTTAATTTTTGGATCCTCTTCTCAAGATTATTCCGGTTTGTGTAACCATAGTTCGCTGCTGCCTTACTTATCATGAAAGAACAACACGTTATTATCCCTCCATAACCTTCCTGATCGTTTCAATCAACTCCTCAGGGATAAACGGCTTGAGGATCATATCTGCAGCGCCGATTTCTAATGCAGCCTTGACATCGTCATCGTACCCTGACCCTGTACACATTATTACCCTGGCATCCTTGTTTATTGAAAATATCTCTTTTGCCGTATCAAGGCCATTTCCACCCTGCATATATATATCTACGATGGTTAACATTGGGTGATGAATTGAATATTTTTCAACTGCCTCAGTCCCGTTGGCAGCTTCGGCGATTATCTCATATCCTTCTTCTTCCAGAATTTCGCGGAGTATCTCTCTGAAAAATACTTCGTCGTCAACAATCATTATCGTTCCGCGAGAAGAGGCTTTATTCATATTAATACCTCCAGATACGAAATCACTTTTTCGCTGTTAGGGGAGCTGTCATATGAAAACGGCCTGAGCATCCTGAATCTCGGCTGCCGGAAAAATTTCGGTGCAGATGCAGGCTGCCATGAATACAACTCCTTATAACACATAATATAATTTTGTCAGTGCAGACAGAGGAAGAATATCGGCAATATGAGTATTCATATTTATCCGATATATGTAATAATACAAATATGCAAAGGAGGTGTTAAATATGAAATGCGAATACAGTGACGGCTTGAAGGTTAACTATACTTCTGATTCGCTGCATATCTGGAATGGACGTGACGTTAACGTTTTTATGAAAAGTGATTTCATATCTTCCAATATTAAAAACGACTTTAGCAGGGCATCCGGTTGCGAGGATGTCAGAAAGATTGCCCAAGCGGTAACGGATACCGTAGGCAGCAAGGTATGCATACATGAATAGGTAAACCTCTGATGAATTTGACTACTCGGTGGCAATAAGCCGCTCTCAATTGTAAGAGCGGCTTATTGTTGTTCTAATTTTCTTGGATTTACCCTGAATCCTTGATGCCTGAACACCGGAGTGAGCAGAATGCCGGAGTTCAACGTCGTTGAAATCGTAACATACCTGTCAAGCCGGTTGAACTTCGTCGGGCCGTCTCATATCACCGAAATGCAAAAACTGAGGCGTTCCGCGCAAGCGAAGGCGTGAAGGCGTCATCGGATTCAGGTTTACCGGAAAAACTTCATCCACCTATCCCAAAATATCCATCCATTAATTTATCCGGCGGGACTCCCGGTTCCCTGGTTCGACAGCTATCTTTCCGATATCATGAGATAAAATTTTTTTGACTTTATCCGGTTATTTGAGATATAGATAAACGACAAATTACCGAACTGATGTGATGTACGATAATACTAAACCATCCGCGAGGATGGGACGGAAAGCTTACAGGGTCTCACCGAGACAGCCGGGTCGCCGAAATATCAAATGATATCAGGCGACCCGGCTTTTTTTATGGGTAAATATTTCCAGGGCAGATCCGGTAATACAGCCAAGAAACGTCTGAAAACTTCCGGATGGATCCTTGTTGGACGCGGATTTTGCCTGTTTCTTCCCGGAAACACTCTATTCAACTTCAGAAAAGGAGTATTTATGAAGAAATGCCCGTTTTGTGCTGAAATCATACAATCGGAAGCAATAGTCTGCAAACATTGCAAATCCGATTTGACCGGCAAAGCCGACATATCGCGAGGAAAGCCGGTGGCCGGCTCCAGGGTTCCGGATTTACGCAAAATAACAGGTCTGCTTGGCGCGGTCTTTTTGTTCGCCGGCGTTTTCTGCCCCATAATCAGCGTGCCGATTATGGGAAGCATGAATTATTTCCAGAATGGAAGGACGGAAGGCGTGTTCGTTATTTTTGCCGCGGCGATTGCAGTAATGCTGTGCATTATCGATGAATACCGATGGCTGCTGCTGCCGGGGATCGGATCGGCAATTATGATTTCAATAACCTATTATGATTTTTATTCGAGAATGCATGCAGCCAGAGAAAAACTGAAGAGCGGATTACTCGAAAATGTTTTCAAAGGACTGGCCGATGCCGCTTTTCAGACTTTCCAGTTTGAATGGGGCTGGGCAGTCCTGATTGCAGGCGTCGTACTAATCACTGCCGCCGGAATTATGAAAGAAAAAGGCGGCACTCGATAAGCGGCATTGTCGCTTCCTTATTCATTGAAACATTGGGTGCCTATTGGAGGAGAAGATGAATATAGAACAAAGAATAGCGATTATAAACCTGAAACTGGACCCGATCGGAGAAACAATCGTTTCCTGGTCCAAGAAAAATAAACTGGATCACAGACTTGTCTTTGCACTGATCAACGGAAAATTACTTGGAACACGCGGCATAACCCTGAACACACGAATGAAAATCGAAGAATTCTTCGGAAATATTTTTGACAATTGAATTTCGCGGAATCATCGATAAAACTGGCTCTCTCACAATCTTCACTCGAAGATTAAAAATCAAGCACACACTGTCAAGGGAGTTTATTACCTGCAGGCTTGCGTTGTTTTTCCGCAAACCCGCAAAGGTCGCGCCGGATTCTGACGGAAATCTCGTCCACCAGGCTGCCCATGGCCCGGACGAAGTCTGCCGAAGAGCCTTCACCGGATTCCGGTTCGCTTTTTAAGGAATAGCTTTTGTGAAATAGCTCTCCGCTGGCAGAGCCGTTTTCGGTCATGCTCACCTCCATTTCCAGCACCGCCCGGGAAACGTCACCCTCCCGCTCCCAGGCGAAAACTTCTATACGCCCGGTCATATCGAGAGGGACCTGCGCCGGATCATTTGCGGTGACAACCTGCGGAAAAAGCCCACCCGTGCTCAAATCGCGATACAGGATATCGCTTATCATGGCGCCGGGAGCAGCTATCCACTGAAATGCGCGGGAGACGGAAATTTCCCGGCCGTCACGAATCACTACCATATCCCGATGGTCATAAGGGCCGGCTGCGCCGAACCTCCATATCCGCACCGATTCGCCGAACTTCACGGGACACGGGGTGGTTGTCGTCTTGTGATCCAGCTGGTAGTAAACCGGCGGAGAAGATGAAGGGAAGATGAGTGAAGAGCAGCCTGTTACAGACAAGGATACGAGAAAAAGAATGAAGCCGGATATTTTCATGATCACCTCTTGAATGGTTCATTTTTTGCCGGCACAACGATTACCCGTCCAGGTTCCTCCCTCAGGGAGTTCACCAGGTCCTGCGCATCGCGAAGGGCCTGATTCGTCTTGAAAAGAGTCTGTTGCAATAGAGTTAGAGACTGATCCATCTGCAATTTCCAGGAAGCCACGGCGGATTCCCCGGTTTCGGTCAGGCGGTCCATCCTTTCCGCCATATGGGCAATGGTGCCGGGGGGAACCGCCTCAATTTGTTTGTTCAGGTAAGCTCCGGATTTTCGGGCCTCCTTTGCGGCTGCGGCAAAATCCCCTGCCCCCCTGCTCAGATCATCAACCGCGCCGGACTTCCTCAATTCGGCCAGCATAGCTTGCAGATCGGATGAGGCGGCCTTTGCATTATGCAGGGTTTGCGGCAGATCTTTTTCGGCAAGAATACGGTTCACATGATTCGCGGTTTCTTTCCATGCCCCGAGCAGTCCCCCGAAATCGGCCGATTCGATTTTGTCCGAAATTTTTTTCAGTGTCTCCTCGATATTATGCATCTCCCCTGGTTGTGACGGGATAACCGGATATTTCACGGAAAAATGGAGAGCCGGCGTAAGCGATTTTATATCTGGAGAAGCCTTGCCTATCGACAGGTTGCGTTGCCCGGTCAGGCCCGCCAGTTCGGCTTCTATGGCCATGTTCGGCTGCACCGTGAAATCCGGCTGAATCTGAACCAGAACCATGATCAGTTTTCCGTCGGGAGCGAGCTTGATGGCTGTTACCTCTCCCACCTTCAGGCCGAGGTAGTTTACCGCAGAACCCTGACCAAGTCCTTCAATTGACTCATTGAAAAAAGTCGCATAGGTTTTTGTACGATTGAAAAGATGAGAGGCCCCGATCCAGATCAGGCCTCCGAGACCAATACCGATACAGACGACTAAAAACAGACCCAGTTTGAAATGGCTGATTTTTATCATTGATTACCCCCGGCAAAATGTCATCCTGCCAGCCGCTTGAAAAAATCCCGGACCAATTGATTATCACTTTGGGAGATTAACGTCTGTACCGGCCCGCTGGCAACAATGCCTTTAGAGTCCCTGTCCAGCAGGATACAGGAGCTTGAGAGTTTATTTACGCTCGCGATCTCATGGGTTATTACAACCATAGTGACCCCCATGTACTCGTTGAGTTCCAGAAGCAGGTCTTCAATTTCGGCTGCCGTAATGGGATCCAGCCCCGAAGACGGTTCATCGCAAAGCAGTATCTGGGGATCGAGTGCCATTGCCCTGGCCAGAGCCGCCCGTTTCTTCATGCCGCCGCTCAGTTCCGGCGGCATGAGATTACCATGATTACCGAGTCGCACCATATCGAGCTTGAGTTGGACCATTTCACCGATAAGCTCGCGGGGAAGGTCCGTGAACTCGGTTATCTGCAGTGCAACGTTTTCGGCAACGGTTAAAGAATTGATCAGGGCGCCAGACTGGAAGAGCATGCCCATATGCATGCGCGCCCTTGCCAGGGCTTCCCTGGAATCTTCTGAGGTTATGTCTTCTCCTGCAATGATGATCCTCCCGCTTTGAGGCGTTACCAGACCGGCCAAGGCCCTAAGCAGAGTGGTTTTTCCGCAGCCGCTTTCACCAAGAACAGCCAGTATTTCACCCGTGGTAACGGAAAAACTGACATTTTCCAGTATGATTTCCTCTCCATATCCGACGACAAGATTCTCGGCTGCTATTACTTCTCCGATTTTCGCGACGGAGGGAACTGTATTTATTCCCGGCATGTCGTATTTCCTTCCCTAGGAGTCTGTCGGACTTTTCCGACGTAATGTGTTATACTCGCTCAGCTTTGAAACCTTGCTACATCAGGAGTTGAGCGAGATGTCAGTAAAATTTGTCGAATGTGACCGGGAGACACAGTACCTGCTTCCACCATCATTGCAGGACTGGCTGCCCGAAGGGCACCTGGCCCGTTTTGTGGTCGAGATCGTAGAGCAACTCGACCTTAGCTCTTTGAAAAAGTCCTATGCTGGTCGTGGCTCTCAACCATATAACCCGGAAATGCTGGTTGCTCTTCTGTTTTACGGCTATGCCACCGGAGTCTTCTCCAGTCGCAAGCTGGAGCGCAATACGTACGACTCAGTAGCGTTTCGCTATGTTGCTGCCAATACCCATCCGGACCATGACACCATTGCCAATTTTTGGCGGCGTTTTTCACCGCAACTCAAAGAATGTTTCGTCCAGATTCTGCTGATAGCGAACCAGATGAAATTATTGAAACTGGGAAGCGTCAGCCTGGACGGGAGCAAGATCAACGCAAATGCTTCCAAGCACAAAGCCCTGAGTTACGAACATGCTTGCAAGCTGGAGGCACAGTTAAAGACCGAAGTTGCCGAACTGCTCAAGAAAGCGGAAGATGCCGACCATAGCGATACCCCGGACGGGATGAGCATTCCCGAGGAACTTGAGCATCGCGAGAAGCGCCTTTCAGCAATTGCCGCCGCCAAGGCCGAGATCGAGCGCCGAGCTGCCGAACGTCATGACCGTGAACAGAAAGAGTACGAAGAAAAGCTCGCCAAGCGGGCCAAAAAAGAACAACAAACCGGCAAGAAACCACGTGGCAAAGAGCCCAAGCCTCCGAAACCAGGCCCCATGGCCAAGGACCAAGTCAATCTGACTGATGAAGAGTCCCGCATCATGCCAGTCTCCGGTGGCGGTTTCGAGCAAGTTTACAATGCCCAGGCGGGCGTTGATACAACATCCAAACTGATTCTCTCTGCCCATGTCACGCAGCAACCAAACGACAAGCAGGAACTGAAGCCGACCCTGGAGAATCTTGCGGCGTTGCCGAAAGAGCTTGGCATCGTCACGGAACTGATTGCCGATAGCGGCTATTTCAGCGAAAACAACGTAACGGCCTGTGAGAACAAGGAAATAACTCCATACATTGCCGCGGACCGGGAGCATCACAACCAGTTTTTATAGGACCGATTCAGTGAGCCTCCACCATTACCGGAGAACGCAGATTCAGTGGCCAGGATGACGCACCGGCTAAAGACAACGGCAGGCAAGACAGTTTACAGGCTGCGCAAGGTTACATCAGAGCCGGTCTTCGGCATCATCAAGGAAGTGATGAGCTTCCGGCGTTTTATGATGCGCGGGCTTGAAGCTGCACAAGGTGAATGGAACCTTGTCTGCATGGCCTGGAACATCAAAAGGCTGCATACATTGAAATTGGCTTTGACCGCATAGATTGACAAAGAACATTTTCCCTCCTCTAATTGGGAGGATTGTCTGCACGGACCTCCAGAAAATGGGGTGGTGCAGGTGAAACTATGAACCAAATAAATTGTATCAGCTCGGGCTTGCTTCCTGTTCAGGTCAGTGCAGCGGAGGAGTCAAGTCCGACAGACTCCCTAGAATCCATATACATGAAAAAGCGCGGCAAAAAATCCATCCGCCAGAATTATGAGGAAAATGCCGATGACAACCGCAGTAGTAGTTGTCTGGACACCTACACTGTCGGGGGTAATCCCGGTCCTGAGCCCGTAGAAACAGCCAATGACGGCAATGAGGACCGAGAAAGCCGCCCTCTTTATGAGACCCGAGTATATATCGTCAGGGCCCGAGAACATTTCTGATTTCATTGATAAATGCCACAGGACTCAACCTGCGACCTTGACACAGGTAATGAGACCACCTATTATTCCGGCGCCGTCCGCCAGCATTATCAGCAAGGGTCCTGCTATGGTAAGGGCTATTATTCTCGGCAGGACGAGATACCTTGTAATATCGAAATCCATAACCGAAAGGGCGTCTATCTCCTCATTTATCTTCATGGTACCAATTTGTGCCGCAAACGCTGCTCCGGAACGGCCGGAAACGATAACCGCAGTAAGCAGCGGGGCCATCTCCCTCGTGACGGCAATGGCCACCATGTCGGCGAGATATATTCGGAGGGGTAACCACCCCCAGCATGGAAGAAAGGACCCTGAAAGACCATAATCATTCCCATGAGGGCGCTCATGAAGATAACCAGCGGCATGGCATCGCTGCCCACCAGCTGTACCTGTTCCAACATCAGACGCAGGGGAAAGCGGTGCGGGTTCCTGATGTACCAGGCAAGCCCGGCAAGACAGTCTCCGATAAATCTGACGAGAAGATAAGCGCCGTGCAGGCGATTCATGAACCAGTTGCCTATCTGTGAAAGGGTGTCCGGTTCAGACTTTGCAGCTGGTTCCCGGTGTCCTTGAGAAAGTTCTTCGGTGTAACGCATGAACTGCTCCACCGGCTCGGGCAGGTTTAAGCAGGTGAAATCAATGTTTCGCTTCGAACAGAGGTTCTTCAGGATACGCAGCAGGGCAACTCCGGAGGTATCAATGCCTGTTGAATCCTTAAAATCGAAGCAGACCCGCTCAAGCCTTGCCGGGCCGAGAGCACTGTTTATTTTGGACCACAACGTGCCTGAAACTTTCCGGTCAAGTCGATCATGGACGATGATCAGAAGGCCCTTTTCGTCGTCTCTTCTTATTTCATAAAGCTGCCTATCCATTGCCGGTAACTCCCGTTATGCTCTTACAATAGATTGTCCCACATTCTGCGGCGTTTCAATCAGGACAATGGATAGTCGTTACCGGACTTTAGCGGCCGCGATTGATCCGGCAGAATGATAAATCTGAATTCGGCAGATGCAGACATCCTCCGTTCGCTCCGGAGGTCTGAGTTGCTTACTGCGGACACCTTCAACTGCCGTTTATGGGATATATATGTAATTCGAATTTGAAAAGGAGTTCAGGCGACTATTGCAACAATATGAAAGCAGGCGGCAGTCAAAGCGCCTTCCATAGAACAAGACCATTGAAAATCCGCGGGAAACATAATATAAAATCAAGAGCTTCTATTATAAAACTTATTTGCATTCTCTTTATCGGACAACAATAAAAATATGGGTTCAAGATCAAAACGAAGCGAGCGCTGCCCTCGATGCCGGATGCATCTCCACCTTTGCATCTGCGAATCGATTCCATGCTATACTCTTAAAACACGGCTCGTGCTGGTGATGCATCGCCGTGAACAAAAAGAAGGTCACGGCAACCGGTCCGCTTGCCCTGGAAGTCCTGTCCAACAGTGAATTGCGCATTCATGGGCATCAGGACCGGCCGCTCGATTTCGGTGATCTCGCCGTTGGCGAGCGGAGAGTCCTGCTGCTTTACCCGGGAGATGAGGCCCCGGTATTAAACAGGAGCTTTCTCGACCGGGACTGCAGACCGGTCACCCTTGTGGTTCCGGACGGCAACTGGCGTCAGGCTGCCAGGATGGGAAAAAGGCTCCCGGGGCTGGAAAACTCCGAAATGGTCCGGCTTCCGGAAGGACCGCCGACCGGCTGGGGAATCCGGAAAGAGAATCATGTCGAGGGTCTGGCGACTTTCGAAGCCATCGCCAGGGCCTTCGGCATCCTTGAATCGCCCGACGTTCAGTCGGGCATGGAAGATATCTTCAATCTGATGGTTGAAAGGACTCTTTTCTCACGGGGATATCCGGCAAAATAAAGCGTTATGACCTCTGGTAAAAACTGGGAATCAGCTCTTTTCATCCGGCGCCTTTATTGCTCTGATTTATATCGTTTGAAACGCAACTTCAAGGAAGATGTCCATCTGAAATCAGTGAATGGCAAAAACCGGTCAGCAGCACCGGCGACCGGATTTAACAGGAAGAATTATGAATATTCAAACCATGCTGCAAACTTGCCGGTCAGGCTTTCCATTCCCGTTACACCTGGCGGCCATCGTGTGTTTTCTTGCGACAGCCTCCTGCACTCCTGCAAATCAGCTGATAGGCAATCCGGAGGAGCCCTACCCTCTCAAGCATCCTCCCGAAATCGGCGAAATAGTTCACATGCCCACCGGGATAAAGGTAAGCCAGGCACAGATGATGGATGTGGCAGGAGACGCGCGCATTGTCTATGTCGGAGAAACCCACGACAACCCGGCTTCGCACCGTCTCGAACTGCAGGTCCTCCGGGCGCTGGCTGATCGCCACCCCGGCCGGCAGGCACTGGGCATGGAGATGTTTGCCCTCTCCCAGCAGCCGGTTCTTGACCGGTGGGTGGCAGGTGAACTTGATGAACGGACATTTCTCAAGGAATCGAGATGGTACGAAAACTGGGGCATGAATTTCGCCTATTATCGCGATATTCTGAACTTCGCCCGTGAACGCCACATCCCGGTCATTGCCCTCAACACCGAAAAGAGCCTGGTGCATGCGTTGCAAAAAAAAGCTCCGGACCAACTCGACGCAGAAGAGCGGAAACAACTTCCTGAACTGGACCTTACCGACCCCTACGAGCGCGCCATGGTGGCGGCAATCTTCAGCGACCACACCCACGGCGGGATGGAACTGGACAGTTTCATCCGCGTCCAGGCACTGTGGGATGAAACCATGGCCAGGTCAGTCGTCCGCTACCTGATCAGCCCCGCCGGACAGGACAAGCATCTGATGGTAATCGCCGGCGGCAACCACGTTAACTATGGTTTCGGCATCCCGCGGCGGGCATTCCGTCGCCTGCCCGCCTCCTACACCCTGATCGGCGGGCAGGAAATCAACATTCCTCCCGACATGCAGGACAAGCTGATGAACGTCGAATTGCCCGAATTCCCAATGGTACCATACGACTTTATCGCCTATCTCGCCTATGAGAAGCTGCCGGAAGAGGTTCATCTGGGTGTGATGGCCGAGACCGCGCCAGGCGGCCGCGGTGTCGTAGTCAGACATGTGATGCCCGGATCCAGCGGGGAACATGCCGGTCTGAAGGAGGGCGATATTCTGCTTGCTCTCGACGGCGCGCCCCTGACAGACAGCTTCGACCTGATTTATGCGATAAAGCAGAAACACTCTGGCGATTACGCGATCCTTCAGGTCGATCGGAAGGGAAAAATGCTGAAGCTGAAGGTGCTTTTCAAGGCCGATACGGGTAAACACCCCGACATCAGCAAATAATCAAAAATGCCTGGACTGTGCCGGGATTCAACCCCATTTTTTGCCAAGCTCGTCAAGCCCAGCGGCCTTCAGGTCATCGGCGCTCATGATGACCCTGAATTTGATTTTCGCATTGAAAGTCAGGAACCATGGTTCGGCAAGAGCCGGTATCCTGGAGGCGTTCTCCAGTTCCGTAACGATTACGGCACTCCTCTTTCCGCACCTTTCAGTAAAATAAACGGCCTCCGGTTTGATTTCATCCAGTATACGGGCGGTTTTCCGGTCGACAGAACCGTCTCTCACCGCCTGATTGAACTCTTCCGTGGGAAATGTAACTTCCATGAGTATGCGCATGATTGGCTCCTCCGAACATATTTTCGCCAGATATGAAAATTGTAAAACTTTCGAAGAGATAATCAAAGTAAAATGCAAGACATCTCTTTGATCTGTTCAGTTCCGGAGAAGCATTTTGTTTTCAGAGCTTACTTCGTGGGGAAGAGAGGAAGGCATGCTGCCTGACAATATTTTATCTTCAATATACGGTGAAATGAAGTGCAGAGGCGTGAGTGTTTACGCAGATTCTGACACAAAAATATTGCGTGGGGTGGTATCGGGCGCACACTTCGTCATGCAATGAAATTCAAAAACCAAAGTCGATGAAATTGACAACCTTGCTAGCGCACCCGGAAACTCTCGAACTCGCCCGTGAAATCGACGGGTTCGACAATCAACTCGTCGACGCGGGCAAGTCCGGGACCTGTTCCGCACCAGTCTATGAGGGCATTCACATCCTTGTCATCCCCCTCGAAACAGCCAAGTACATCGCCATTGGCAAGGTTTTTCACCCAGCCCCTGACATTGTATTGCAGGGCTTTTTCGACCGTATGATAACGAAATGAAACCCCCTGCACGACTCCCTTGACAGTTACCATGACACGTATTTTCATCTTATTTGTCCTCCAGCATGCGGAGAAATTCCTCTTCGTCGAGGATTTTTACGCCCAGATCCCTGGCCTTCGCCAGCTTGCTGCCCGCTTCTTCGCCGGCGACAACATAGTCGGTTTTCCGGGAAACAGAACCGGCGGCATGACCTCCTTCGTTCTCAACCATCCTTTTGGCATCATCCCTGGTGAAGCGGGATAGAGACCCGGTGAAGACGAAGGTCTTCCCGGCAAACCTGCCTCCGGTCTTCTTTTCTTCCCTGGCCGGCTCCACCCCGGCAGCCAGCATCCTTTCAATCACGGCAATGTTTTCGAGATTCCGGAAAAAAGTGACGATGCTTCCTGCCACCTGGGGGCCAATTTCCCGAATATTGAGAAGCTCTTCTTCCGCTGCCTGTTCCAGGTTCTCAAGGCTGCCGAAAGCCGTCGCCAGGAGTCGTGCCGTATGTTCTCCAACATGGCGGATGCCGAGGGCGAAGATGAAACGCGACAGTTCGCGTTTTTTACTGGCGGCAATGGCATTGAGAAGGTTTTCCGCAAGCTTGTCGCCCATGCGTTCGAACTGCATGAAATCGTCTTTCCCGAGATAGTAAAGATCCGCCATATTCCTGACCAGTCCCAGTTGCAGGAGCTGTTCAATGTATTTATCCCCCAGCCCTTCGATATCCATCGCATTTCGGGAGGCAAAATGGATCAGCGACTCGCGTATCTGCGCCGGGCAGGACAGGCCGACGCAGCGCACCGCAACTTCGTCGGGGATATTAACAACTTCAGAACCGCATTCGGGACATCTCGAAGGTACGGCAAGAGTCTTTTCGTTACCAATGCGTTTTTCGGTTAAAACCCTTACCACCGCGGGGATAACGTCTCCGGCACGTTCCACGATGACCGTATCGCCGATGCGGATATCCTTCTTTTCCATTTCTTCCCAATTGTGCAGTGTGGCCCGGGAGACAATGACTCCCGAGACCTCTACCGGTTTCAAGTGAGCCACCGGGGTTATGACACCGGTCCGCCCCACCTGGGGAACAATATCCTCGACCACGGTCACCGCCTGCCGCGGCGGGAATTTGTAAGCAATCGCCCAGCGTGGCGAACGCGTTTTTTCCCCCAGGTCCCTCTGCACGGCAAAGGAGTCGACTTTCACCACCACCCCGTCTATTTCGTAGGGAAGAGAGTCCCGACGCGCCGCCATATCCCGGTAAAAATCTATAACTCCCTCGACACCGCGAACCTTTCCGGCCAGTGTATTAGCCGGCAGGCCCCACTTCGGGATGGTTTCCAGGAAATCGCTCTGGGAGGTAAATTCATATCCGATCACCTCGCCCGGGGCATAGCAAAAGATCGATAGCGGCCTTTTCGCCGTAATCTTCGGATCCAGTTGGCGCAGTGACCCGGCAGCGGCGTTGCGCGGATTTGCAAACGGCGCCTCTCCCGCCTCTTCCCGCTCCTCGTTCAACTTCTGAAAGGCACTCAGGCCGAGATAAACCTCCCCCCTCACTTCCAGCCTCTCCGGCGGTTCCGGCGCCAGCAACCGCAGCGGGATGGACTTTACAGTCTTCAAATTGAGGGTCACGTCTTCGCCGACGAAACCATCCCCCCTCGTGGAGCCGACCTTGAATTCTCCTTTTTCATAGACCAGTTCCACCGCCAGGCCGTCCATCTTCGGTTCGCATACATAATCGATGATTTCATCCTGCTGCAGGCCGAGAAATCTCTTGATCCTGTCGTCAAAGTCCGCTATCTCGGTTTCACTTACGGCATTTTCCAGTGACAGCATGGGTATGGTGTGGGTAACCTGGGAAAATTTCTCCAACGCCTCCCCACCGACCCGCTGGGTCGGGGAATCCGGTGTCGCGAGGTCGGGATGCTCATGTTCGAGTTTGACCAGTTCGCGGAACAGCGAGTCGTATTCCGCGTCCGTTAGCTCGGGAGCATCGAGCAGATAATACAGATGATTGTGCCGCCTTATGTCTTCGCGGAGCTTGTTTATCCTGTCAACAGCATTTTGCCTGTCCATTTTTCAAGGGCCTTTCACGCTCGGTTGATTTGCTTATAACACAGCCCCCGGGGCTTTGCAATTTTTGGAAACTAGTTTATTCCCGGCCGATAAATACTCTCAAAACCGGATAGGGAGAGGACTTATATGATTGCTGAAATGGCATCGTTTAAAAACATCCTGATCACAGGGAAAAATCTATTTTATCCCCAATACTTATAAATGAACCGGGGAGATTATGATTCCCCCGCGTTCGAGCGTTTTCCTGATCGACATGATCATTTCCGCGGCGTCCGGAGTATCGCCGTGGACGCAGATGCTCTGGAAAGGAAGGTCTATCAAAGTCCCGTCGGCTGTTTCAACCTTCTGCTCCCTTACCATAAAGAGCACTCTTTCGGCCACAAATGCGGGATCGCACAGTACCGCGCCTTCGCGCGAGCGGGCCAGCAGCGCTCCGTCGGCGGTATAAGCACGGTCCGCGAAGGCCTCGGCAATTACCTTTATCCCATGCTTTTCGGCCGCCACGGCCATGGCGGAACCGGCCGGGCAAAGCAGATAAAGTTCCTCCGATACGGCATGAACGGCATCGGCTATCGTTGCTGCAGTTTCCATTTTCGCCCAATGCCCGGTTGTAAAGCGCTCCATGCACCTTGACATGTCTCAGCGGAACGGATTCCACGCGACAGAAGGCCATGAGTGCACCGATCTGGTAAATAAGGTCGGCCTGCAACTGCCCCGGAGGGAGATCCATTTCCCTCCTGCCGAAGCCGGGCAGATCGGGATACGATGGATGCGCCCCGACTGCAACCCCGTATTTTTTCGCCAGCCTGACGGTTTTGTGCATTATGGACGGGGTAGATGCATGGAAGCCGCAGGCGATATTGGCGGAACTGATCAGTGGCATGATCTTCTCGTCATCTCCAAGTGCGTAAACGCCGAAACCCTCACCCATATCGCAGTTCAACTCGATGCTTTTCATGATTACGCTCCTTCAAGCAAGGAAAACCGGCAATCTGCCGGTCAACAAAATTTTATTTCATTTCCCGGTCCTGGAACTCAGCTCGGATCCGTTCGTATATTTCCATCTCAAGCTTCAGCGCCGCCACAGCCTCTTCATCTGTACAGCGAACGAAACGAATCGTGTTTCCCTGGCGTGCCTGGACCAGCCCGCGCAGATCCGTGCCGATCACCGCTCCTATCTTCGCATAGCCGCCGGTTGTCTGATGGTCCGCGGTCATTATTATAGGCTGCCCGTTGCCGGGAACCTGCACCGCACCCGGGCACAGGGCATCCGAGACAATGTCCGCTCCACTTTCGTGCCTTATGGCAGGCCCTTCCAGAACGTATCCCATGCGGTCGTTGCGAGGGGAGACGCGGTATTCAGACGAATAGAAAACTGAAATTCCCTGTCCGGAGAAGTGATCTTCCTGCGGTCCAGGCAGAACACGCAACAGTATCGATTCGGTATAGCGGGGCACGAAACGACGCGGCAATACCCTCGTTTTCCTGATCCTGCTCTCCACCTCCATGCAACTGAGAACATCCCCGCTTTTCAAAGCCCTCCCATGAAAACCGCCGGTACCCGCTCGCAGACAGGTGGAGCGGCTTCCCATCACAAGCGGAACTGCCATCCCACCGCTTACAGCCAGATAGCTCCTTGTTCCGCTTACCGCAGGGCCAAACGTCAACTCGCTGCCGGCAGTCACCGTGAAGGCGGACCAGTTCCGGATTGCGACTCCGTTCAACTTACCCTGCATATCGGCCCCGCAAACGGAAACATAGGCATCTTTTTCAAAGCGGAAAGCCCCGCCGATAAGGGTCATCTCAAGAACAGCAGATGACGGTCCGTTCCCCGCAAGAATATTCGCGACAGTGCATGCATAACGGTCCATGGCACCGGAAACCTGCATCCCGTATTCCCGGAATCCGAAGCGGCCTTCATCCTGAACGGTGGTCAATAACCCCGGCTTGACAACGGTCAGTACCGCTGAACCGTCCGCATTGCCGGATATTACATCAATTGAGTCGGGCCCGGAATCAATTTCACTCTTGAGAACACGGAACGCGTTCTCGCTGACGGGCTCGAACCTGACCTTATCCCCCGCAGCCAACAGAAATGGCCTGGAAGATCCGGGATCGAACAGCCTGAGAGGAGTTCGCCCGATAATTCGCCATCCCCCCGGACTCTCCAGAGGATAGATCCCGCTTTGACTTCCCGCGATGCCGACAGAGCCAGCGGCCACCTTCCGACGCGGATTCTCCAGTCTGGGAGCGGTGATGCCCTCCGGCACGTCTCCCAGGTAGGGAAAACCGGGTAGGAACCCCAGCATATATACCGGGTACTCAACGGAACTGTGGATCCGGATAACCTCTTTCGCAGAAATGCCGTTGATTTCCGCGACAAAATCCAGGTCCGGACCGAACTCCCCACCGTAACAAACCGGCACCCGGATGGTCCTGCCCGTATCCGTGACAGGGCTGCTGTCATCTGAAAAACCCGCAATCTCCCGGACCCGGGCATTCAGCTCACTTCTGCCAATCCGCAATGGATCGAAAAATATCATCAGTGAACGGTAAGTCGGAACCGTTTCCAGCAAACCGTCGATTTTCTGTACCGCAAGCAACTTAGCCAGGGAATTCACTTGCCGGTTGATCGCCGGATCGATCACCTCGCCGAAATCGACCGCCAGCCCCTGTTCGCCCGCAACCAGCAAGCGCGGCTTTTCGTAGATTTTCCCCGCACTGTTTTTAAACATCACCTGTGAATCCTGATGAAAAATTCTTTTACGCCCAATCTTACTGTTCAATAATGCCAGCATCAGCTAAAAGCTCAATCACTCCAGCTCAAATTCTCCGGTCTTGCCGTATTCAAAGCGGTAAAACCGGGTTTGACGTTTTTTTTACCAATGGTCGGCGGCGTACTTATCCCTTTGTGGATAATACGGTTCTGGCGTCCGAATATCAATAATGAAATTCCCAGCGTTCTTCTCTTAGTCAGCCGTTAATTCTTCACAGCAACCGCCCTGATTAATTATTTATTTGTAATTTTTCATAATTATTTAAAACGCTTGAAGTGTTTTGTTAACTATAGGAGATTCTTTACTAAAGTCATTGTCGTCATTACATTTTTTGTGATGAAACCGCTTTTATCGGAGTTCAAGCATGTTGCCTGCATCCCCTACCGGTTGCGATAATGCTAACAACAATTAATATTTTAAATTTTTATAATTGTTTGTTGACAACTAACCGGAATAAATGTTAATAAATATCAAATTAATTCTCTTCAATCCATATAAATCTTCGATCTGTAAGATCGATGTTTGCATCATCCCTCCATCATATTGTTATTTAATTAATTTATTTTACCATTACGTAGCAAATCTCAAATTTGTCAAAAAACTTTGAAGCCCGACTCTCACTGCGAAGGCTGCGAAAAAAACATATCAGCGAAAGCTTTCTTTTGACTCCACCCACTCCGGCAAACGAAACATTGGCCGGGAATCAGTTTTCAGACATTGAGATTCCCTCTCCAAGGCTTAATTGCAGCGGAGACTCGGGAATTTAGAGAACGAATGACATTTTTTATTTACGGATTAAAGAAGGGAGGCCTCCATGAGAAAATTCCAGAAATTAGTTTTAATCATCCCATTTGCCGCAATGCTCTTTTCATGCACATGGAAACCAAAGATCATCAAACCGCCTGAATGGGGATATGAAAAGGAAGCCATCCATCTCCGCTTTACCGGTGATGCAAATCTGAACCTTTACCAGAACAATGCCCATTCACTGGTTGTCTGTCTCTACCACCTGAAGGACCTCAACGGATTCGACCAGCTGAAAGATGAAAAGGACGGTCTGCCGAAACTTCTGGAATGCGGCAGATTCGACCCCGGCGTTACCTATTACAGAATGCTTGTAATCCAGCCCGGCCGTGAACTGAACGAAACACTGGATCGCACTGAAGGAGCAAAATACGTCGGGCTTGTAGCGGGTTATTACAACCTGCACAAGGAGACCTCGGTCCGCACATTCCCCATTCCCGTAATCGGAGAGCGAGTCAAAAAAACCCTCGTTCAGAAACCGGCTAAATTGAACCTTGACCTGTATTTCGGACCGCAGGAGATCAAAGAAGTGAAGAAGGCCGAGGAGGCAAAGGAAAAGAAATGAACAATGCAAGACCGTTATTCTGGCACCAGGGGATTTACCTGCAGCCACAGCATTTTCAGCTGCTTGACCGGTCCTGCCAGGGACTCTTCACCCCTTACCGGCAATTCATGACTCCCGACTTCTGGGGGATCGGCGAAATGGAAATTTTCGACGGGGCTTTGGGTGCGAGGTCATTCGACCTTCAAAAAGGGCGGTTCCTGTTCCCCGACGGGACATATGTAACCCTTCCCGGCAATGCACTGATAGACGGCCGCGCTTTTGACGAAGCCTGGGTGAAAGACGGAAGACCTTTAACTGCCTATCTGGGTCTCAAGAACTGGACCGACGACGGTGAAAACGTCACGGAGCTTCAGTCGCTGGAAAATATTGAATCGG
The DNA here is from genome assembly GCA_963815135.1 of uncultured delta proteobacterium. Lineage (GTDB taxonomy): Bacteria > Desulfobacterota > Desulfuromonadia > Geobacterales > Geobacteraceae > CAIWTU01. The sequence continues at coordinate 552,788 of CAWFFO010000006.1, read as the reverse complement.
TGCATACGCGGTTTGTCGCTACGGCAGACACCGAAGAGATCAAGGACCTGCACGCCGGTGGACCGGAAGGTCAGGTGAAAAGACTTTATTTCGTACTGAAGATTTTCTGGGAGACGGAAATGGACAAACTGGGTGATTACCAGCTCATCCCTCTCGCTCAACTGGAAAAATTCGGCGCGGAAATAAGGCTTTCCGACGATTTCATTCCTCCATGTGTATCCTTTGCCGCAGCAGGGTCTCTGAGAAAACTGGCAGAAGAAATCAGGGACCAGGTAACAGCCAGGGCCTACCAGCTCGAAGAGCACAAAAGCAAACGGGGGGTACAGACGGCGGAATTCGGGTCAAGGGATATGGTCTACTTCCTGGCCCTGAGATCGATTAATCGCTACGTGCCTCTTCTTTTCCATTGCACGAAGGCCGAGCATACCCATCCCTGGCATCTGTACGGAGTCTTGAGACAGCTTATCGGCGAGCTTACCACATTTTCGGAAAGGGTGAGCGTTCTCGGTGAACTGGAAGACGGCAACATTAAAATTCCCGATTACGACCACCGCGACCTGTGGGGTTGCTTTTCAGCCGCCCAGGACATGATCTCGCACCTGCTGGACGAAATCACCGCCGGCCCCGAATATGTGATGCGCCTTGTCCACGACGGAACCTATTATTCCTCAGAACTGAAACCCGCCATTTTCGAGGGACGCAACCGTTACTATCTGGCCGTCAGGACGGAAGCCGACCCGAAGATCGTGCTTCAATCCCTGGAAGATATTACCAAGCTCAGCTCCAGGGAGCAGATGCACATGCTTGTGACCCAGTCACTGCCCGGCATCGGCCTGGATTATCTGCAGGTTCCCCCCCAGGAGCTTCCCCGTCGGGCAAATACGACTTATTTCACGATAGATCATCACGACGACCAGTGGGCATCAGTTGCAAAAAACCGTTCCCTAGCGCTTTACTGGAACAACGCCCCCGAAGATATCGAAATCGAACTAATGGTGGTGGGGAGATAGTGGCCATGCATCTCAGTGACTGTTTCATCAAAACCCTTGCGTTTGTCAGTTATTTTCTCAAATCGGTGGAAACCCGGCAGCCGGATTATGAGCAGGTTAAGGGCTACGTGCAACGGCTCATCAGGGAGAGCGAGTCTTTGTTCGCCCAGAGCAGCTTCTCACGCGAGGACTACGACCAGGCTCGCTTCGCGGTATGCGCCTGGGTAGACGAGGCTCTCCTCAAATCGCCATGGGAGCACAGAAACCTCTGGCTTAAGGACCAGCTTCAGCGGAGCTACTACAACACCACTGATGCCGGGGAAGAATTTTTCACCCGGATCGCTTCCCTGGGGCTTCACCAGAGGGAGGCGCGTGAGGTCTATTATCTGTGCCTGGCCCTCGGGTTCACCGGGCGATACTGCCATCCGGGAGACGAATACCAGCTGGAACAGATAAAGACCTCAAATCTGAAGCTCCTTCTGGGAAGCTCGGTCGGCCTCCCTTCACTGGAACGGACCGACCTTTTTCCGGAAGCTTATCCCTCCGGGCCCGTCGACACTGGCCAAAAAAGGATGCGAGGGGGTTCCAGACTGGTCTCGGGCATCTGCCTGGCCGGGCCTGTAATTCTCTTTTGCCTGCTGTATGTTATCTACCGGTTCACCCTTGGCGGAGTCGTAGAAAATTTTCTAAGGACGGTGACGAACTGAGATGAAAGAAGGCATTTTGAAATTTCTCAAGATATTTCTCATTATCACAGCCGGCGCCCTGCTTGCCCTCCTGGTCTTTGGCATTGTACTCATCCTCGCCTGGCCTTGGTGGGTCGGTTTCTTCCTGCTGCTTCTCCTTGCGGGTCTGGGGATCGGCTGCTACTTCCTGCGCAAGATGTGGCACAGGCGCCGCGAGGAGAATTTCGTCAGTGACATGGCCGAGCAGGATGCAGCCCGCACCCGTGCACTTTCGGCAAAAGAAAAAAGCGAGCTGAGAGACCTCCAGGACCGCTGGAAAAATGCCGTCGACAGACTGCGCAAATCACATCTCAGGAAACTCGGCAACCCTCTCTATGTTCTTCCCTGGTACATGGTGATCGGCGAGAGCGGCTCAGGCAAAACAACATCGCTCAACAGCGCCCGGCTTGCTTCTCCCTTCGCCGACTTCGGCAAGGTTCAGGGGATATCGGGAACGAAGCAATGTGACTGGTATTTCTTCGAACAGGCGATTGTAATTGATACGGCAGGCCGTTACACGATCCCGGTAAACGGTGACCAGGACAAGGACGAATGGCAGAAATTTCTGTCTCTTCTGCTGCGATACAGACGGAGAGAGCCCCTGAACGGGCTCATCGTCACCGTGGCCGCCGACCGTCTGCTGAAAGCCGGACTGGAGGAACTGGAAAAGGACGCTATCGCGATCCGCCGTCGCATCGACGAGCTGATGCGTGCACTGGGTGTACGGTTTCCGGTCTATGCGCTGGTGACCAAGTGCGATCTGGTAAACGGCGTGAACCGGTTTTGCGAAAGTCTTCCGGAAAAGAGCCTAAAACAGCCCATGGGGATCATAAACCAGGAACTTTCAACAGACATTGACGCTTTTATGGCACGTGCCCTCACTACCATCGATGAACGCCTGAGAAACCTCCGCCTGCAGCTGCTGCACCAGCCGGAATCAGGGGGCGCCGATCCGGCTCTGCTCTTGTTTCCGGAGGAGTGCGAGAGTCTGAAGCAGGGACTCGACGTGTTCATGTCTAATGTTTTCCGTCAAAACCCCTACCAGGAAACCCCCATATTGCGCGGGCTGTTTTTCAGCAGCGGCCGCCAGGAAGGGAACCCGCATTCCCATTTCTCCGAGACGGTGGGCAGCGTCGGAGAAGGGGAATCCCTCCCCGGTACCAGCAAGGGGCTGTTCCTCCATGATTTCTTCGCTTCGATCCTCCCCAGGGACCGTTCCCTGCTGGCGCCTACACGCCGTGCGATCGAATGGCGCGCCCTGACCGGCAATCTTGGACTTACCTCGTGGGTCATTGTCGGAGTGGCAGTTTGCGGCCTGTTGAGCTTCTCCTTCGTAAAAAACATGAAAACCATTCGTGACATATCACAGGAATTCACCAGGCCGGCGACACGGAACGGCGAGACCCTTTCCAACCTGACTGCGATGGACCAGTTCCGGCGGGAGATATTGAGGGTCGAGGAACAGAACCGGAACTGGTGGATCCCCCGCTTCGGACTTACAGAAAGCATAAAGGTTGAGCGGGAACTCAAGAACAGGTACTGCCTGCAGTTCCGGGACTTTCTTCTCACCCCCTTCGACAGACAGATGGCGGGAACTATATCAACAATGTCTTCGGCTACCCCGGATGACGTCTATGGCCAGTATGTGGTGCATGTGATGCGACGGATCAACATCCTCGAGGCCCGTCGGGAAGACACCGGAATGGAAGGCCTGTTGGCGAAGCCCCAGCCTTCATATGTCTCATTCATGGGCACCCCGGATCCAGGCGTAACCAGGGAAGTGAAAAAGACTTTCGGCTCCCTCTATCTATCTTATTTGATCTGGAGGAGCAATACTGCAGATACCTCCAGGGAGATGACCGAACTTCAGTCGTGGCTTAAGCAGCTCATCGCGGCAAAAGGGGGAAATCTGCAGTGGATGACTTCCTGGGTGGATAATCAAAGCGGTCTCCCTGCGGTGACCCTGAAAGAGTTCTGGGGCGGAAGTCAGACTGCACAGAATGAAAGATGGGTACCGCCGTCTTTCACCCGAAAAGGTAAAGATGTTATCGATTCCCTTTTGTCGGAACTGCAAACAGCCCTTCCGGATACGGGTATAGTCCCTGAGCGGAAGGCAGCATTTGCCGGATGGTATCGCAACAGTGCTATTGAATCGTGGCAGGGATTTGCCTCCGGATTCTCCAAAGGGATCGAGAGGCTGCAGGGAGCGGGGGAATGGCAGCCTGTTGCCGCCAGGATGGCCGGCGACCAGGGACCGTATTTCGCGCTGCTGAACAGGATGGCGATTGAATTGGAGCCGCTGTCAACAGAAGGATCCCTGCCGCCCTGGCTGCAGCAGCTCTACCGCTATCAGGCAGTACGGGCGCAGGGGCTGGCAAGGAATGCCGGCGTAGTGGCAAGAGCCACCGGCGGAGGAAACAGAATTATCACCTCCATAAGAAGAAATATTGGCAGGGAAGCCGGAGCACAGGAACTGAATGCGCGTGCGTCAACCGGTAATGCCTGCCAGGAGTACAGGAAAGCCCTTGCGGCGATCACTCCGGCCACAGCCTCCAGAAGTCTTTCATTCCAGCTGGCCGCGCAGACATTCGGAGAAGATCCGGTTACCGGAAAATCCAGTCTTTACACTGCGGCCGCCTCCATCTCTAAACTGAAGAGCGGCATGAACGCGGGAGCCCCGGACGAAGTCTTCTGGCAGTTGTTGAGAGGACCGCTCGATTTCCTCTGGACCTATGTTCGCAGGGAAAGCGCCTGCCAGCTCCAGTCCATGTGGGAAGAGCAGGTGCTTGCCCCCACCATGGGAATGTCCCCGCAGCAGGCCATGCCGGTTCTGGTCGGGCCTGACGGTCTTGCGTGGCGCTTCTCGAAAGGCCCGGCGGCCCCTTTCCTGAAAGGGAACATGTACGGCTATCGCGCCAAGGAGGCTCTGGGTGGGACCGTGCCCCTGCAAAATTCACTGTTTGCATTTCTGGCGAAGGGCGGGCAGGCACAGGCCACGGTCATGGCGATGGGACAATCACAGAATTTCAACATCGGCATCAGGGGACTTCCCACGGACGCAAACGCCGAAGCCTCGCTCAAACCCCAGTCCACCAGGCTGGAACTCCAGTGCGGCGGCAACACCCAGATCCTGGCCAACAACAATTATCCGGTGAGCAGGACCTTTAACTGGTCGCCCGAATCATGCGGTGATGTAGTATTGCAAATCGATGTGGGGGACGTGGTTCTTACCAGGCATTACATGGGACAGGAGGGATTCCCCAATTTCCTCAAGGATATGCATGGAGGGCGTCGGAAATTCTCCGTAGGGGAATTCCCCGGTGAAAGGCGGGCGTTGGAAAGAATGGGAGTCAAATACATTACGGTGAACTACAGATTCACCGGCAGCGGACCGGTCCTCAGGCATACTGCAACACTGTCGGGACAGGCGCCAAGGAGTATAGCACAGTGTTGGGCACAATAGAAAACGGACAAAACTGGCATTGGGCCGCGTTCGGGAAGCACCCGGCGGCCAAGGACTATTTCCGGCTGGGAGAAAACACCCCATTCTTCGAGGGGTTGTTCACCTGGATCGAAGACGGCTATCAACTCCTGACGATGCAGGAGAATATCGCTCCCGATTTCTGTTCCTGGCGCTTCTGGGCGAAGGATGCGGGAAAAGAATCCATGGTATGCGGCGTGGTCAGAGTGAGCAGCGACAGCTTCGGTCGACCCTACCCACTGGTGATTACCGGTACCGGGTCGCTCAGGAATTGGCAGGACAATTGGGAACTGCTCCCATTTGCCTGTGAAAAGACATGGTGCCAGATCGAATACCTTGCTTCGAACCTCTTTCCCGATCTGAAGAAGCTGGATGAGGCGATACACACCATAAGGCCTCCCGTCCAGGGCTGGCCTGACTTGAAGTCAAAGAGGAAGGCTCTGAATGAAATCGGCTCACCATTTGACCCTTACGCATCCTTTCTCGATCTTCGGGATCTGAAAAAACTGGCCGCAGGCAATGCAGATAAGGGCGAAGTTTTTGTCAGCCTGGACCGCGGCCCTTGCAACGACAAGATCATGCGTGTCAGCCTCTGGCACTTGCTGTTCAGGGAATCAGCTGCCGGTGTCCCCAACGCCGCTTTCATGGGAGGAACGCTTGAAAAAGGCTATCTCGCCCTCTTCCGACGCCCTCTGAAATCGGCCGATTTCACTCAGCTCTGGTCGGTTTCTTCAGGTGGAGTAGGGAAAAACATGATTGGAACGGAGTTTTCCATGGATCTTTCCGAATTGGGCACCCTGCCGGTAAGTTCGGACAAACCGGCGGGTAGCGACATACGTTACGACCCCGCCTACGACGAACTTCAGACAGAGGTGGACAAGCTATCATCACCGGCGCTGGCGGGATCGGTTAACTGGGAAAAGGTCAGCAGGTTTGCCTCGGACATCCTTTTGCACAAATCAAAGGATCTGCTGGTGGCGGGTTATCTGGCGGTTGCATTGATCCATACACGTGGCAACGACGGATTCGTCATGGGGCTGAAAATGTACCTGGACCTGATGGAAAGGTTCTGGGACGACCTCTTTCCGCCCAAGCTGCGTATGAGAGGACGGGTCCGGTCAGTCGAATGGTGGGTGGAAAAGGCCGAAGCTGCATTAAAGCATGTCAGCGATCTATCATTTTCCAATGATCAGCTTGCCATAATCAAAGAAAATCTTAACAAGCTGGATATTTTTCTGACGGAGCATCTGGAAAACACCCCTTCACTCTCAGCCGTCAAGGATTTATTTAACAGCCTCCCTGGCCCGGGTGAGGAGCCTGCCCGATCCGAGCCGCCACGACGCATCATGTCAGCAGAGCAGGAGGCCCCCTCTTCCGTCCAGCTGCCGGCACAGATGGCGAACCTGGAAAGGGATGAAATTCCGCAGGTGATATCTTCGCACCATGAAGCCGATATTGCATTGAACGACGGTCTGAACAAGATACGAGATGCTGCGTTTTATCTCTTCCAGCGTGATCAGGCAGGTCAGCATGCCTATCGGCTGACAAGAAAAGCCGCATGGTACGGAGTAGACGATCTCCCACCCGCCGTAAATGGCCGGACAAAGATACCTCCACCTTCGGCGACAGAGAAAAACCTTCTTTTTGACCTGAGAAACAAGAGCGACGCCGAGGCCCTCCTCAAAGCGGCCGAAGCAAGACTCCCCCAGTATATATTCTGGATAGACCTCAATCGCCTGTCGGCAGAAGCCCTCTCACGTCTCGGCAACCGGTACGAGAAGGCACATAACGCGGTGTGCCAGGAAACGGCTTTTCTACTGCACCGCCTTCCGGGCCTGGAGGAACTGTCTTTCTCGGACGGGACACCGTTCGCCACTCCTGAAACCAGGCAGTGGCTTGAAGGAATAATCTTCAGAGACCCTCATATTGCCATATCCGACCCTGCATCGTCTGAATGCGCCGGTAAAGACGCTATGGAGACGGTCATAGAAAATAATATCGAGGAAATACAATTGCTGATGCGGAAAGGAAAGCTTATTGAGGCAATGGAAGAAACTCAGCGTAAACTGCGCGACTGTTCATCCCAGCGTGAAAGGCTGCTCTGGCGCCTGGCCCTGGCCCAGATGCTGATCAATGTCGGCAAACCGAAATTCGCCCTGCCTCACATGGACCAGGTGATTAGAGATATCGACAGGCACGAATTGGAAGAATTCGACCCTGCACTGGCCATGAGGGGACTCAGGCTCGCCTGGCATGCCCTGGAAGCCCAGACTGAGCAAAAATTCAAGGATCGTGCGACGGACGTACTGCACAGGATTGGACGACTTGACATGCCGGAAATGGTACGACTGGCAAAAGGGTAAGAACGTTTTGAAGGCTGCGCACATGACAATGATTGGAATAAAAATATTCGAAACAGAGAAGGAATTGAATAGCTTGATACGGGCACTGCGATATTAATCATTTTGCTTCAGACTTCAAGCCTTCAGTCTTATCACCTTAATCAACAAAAAGGAGCGAAAAAATGGCAAAGGAATCATCCACCGCGCCGAAGGAAAGAGTGAACATTGTGTATCGCCCGTCACTTGGCGATGCGAAGGAAGAAGTCGAACTCCCGTTGAAGATGCTGGTCATGGGAGATTTCACGGGAAGCCCCGACGACAGAACCCTTGAGAAACGCGAACCGGTAAATGTAGACAAGGACAACTTCAACGAGGTCCTCAAGGCACAGAATATTTCGATGAACCTCAGCGTACCCAACCGTCTGGCCGCTGAGCAGAGCGAAGAACTGAACGTCGGGCTCCGGGTGGAAACTATGAAGGACTTCGGACCGGAGGCAATCGTGGAACAGGTGCCGGAGTTAAAGAGGCTGCTGGAACTGCGGGAGGCCCTTCGGGCACTGAAGGGGCCGCTATCCAATGTTCCCGAATTCCGGAAAAAGATACAGGAACTGATCAAAGACGACAATGCCCGGCAGAGGCTGCTGGCCGAAATCGGCCTGGAAGGCTAAGGAGGATATATGAGCGCGGAACAGGAAAAGACGTTGGCAAGCACCGAAACGGCGGTCGCGCAGGAATCATTGCTGGAAGAGATAGTTCAGGCGACCAGACTCAAACCTGCTGACGAGGCCTACTCCATAACCCGTAAAGGCGTGGAAGCACTGATCTCCCAGCTCCTGGAGCCCGGCCGGGAAACGGTAAAGGTATCAAAAGCGGGTCTTGACGACATGATTGCCGAGATCGACAGGAAAATGAGCAGGCAGGTGGACGAAATTCTCCACCACAAGGACTTCCAGAAACTGGAATCGGCGTGGCGTTCCCTCAACTTCCTGGTCGACCGGACCGACTTCCGGGAAAACACCAAGATCGAGATTCTCCACGTAACAAAGGACGAACTCCTGGACGATTTCGAGGATGCTGCCGAGATCGTCAAGTCAGGGCTTTACAAGACCGGTCTACACCAGCGAGTACGGCCAGTTCGGCGGCAAGCCTTATGCGGCCTGATCGGCAACTACGAATTCGACGCCGCTCCCCAGGACATCAAGCTCCTGCAGTACACGGCGGCAGTGGCGGCCATGTCTCACGCACCGTTCATCGCCGCGGCCGGCGCCCGAGTTTCTTCGGCATGGAGAACTTCACCCTTCCGAACCTCAAGGACCTCAAATCGATCTTCGAGGCACCGCAGTATATCAAGTGGCAGTCGTTCCGGGAATCGGAGGACGCGCGCTACGTCGGCCTCGCCCTGCCCCGCTTCCTTCTCCGGCTGCCCTACGGCCCGGAGACGCAGCCGGTCAAGAAGTTCAACTACGAGGAAAAGGTGATCCGCCAGCCACGAGAAGTACCTCTGGGGCAACGCCGCCTTCGCCTTCGCCACCCGCATCACCGACAGCTTCGCCAAATACCGCTGGTGCGCCAACATCATCGGCCCGCAGGGCGGCGGCGCGGTGGAGGACCTGCCGCTGCACCAGTACGAGGCAATGGGCGCCATCCAGACAAAGATCCCCACCGAAGTCCTGATTTCAGAGCGGCGGGAGTTCGAGCTGGCCGAGGAGGGCTTCATCGCCCTTACCATGCGGAAAGGGAGCGACAACGCCGCTTTCTTCTCCGCCAACTCCGCTCAGAAGCCGAAGTACTTCGGCATCAGCAAGGAGGGCAAGGAAGCGGAGCCCAACTACAAGCTCGGCACCGCAGCTACCCTACATGTTCATCATCAGCCGCCTGGCCCACTACATCAAGGTGATCCAGCGGGAAAACATCGGCACCTGGAAGGAGAGGGGCGACCTGGAACCGAACTCAACAACTGGATCCGCCAGTACGTCTCAGACATGGACAACCCCATGCCCGGCGTCAGAAGCCGCCGGCCCCTGCGCCAGGCGGAGATAGGCGTAGAGGAAGTGGAGGGCGAGCCCGGCTGGTACCGGGTCTCCCTGAAGGTCAGACCCCACTTCAAGTACATGGGGGCGTATTTCACCCTGTCCCTGGTGGGCAAGCTGGACAAAGAGGTAAGCGCAGCCTGATTCCGTCGTGTATTTAAGATGTTGTAGGGGCAATTCATGAATTGCCCCTACAAAACCCGAGTTTTTAAAGGAGACAGTGAGAACAGAGCGGGTCATGCATGTAGGGAAGGAGATACCAAAGCATGGTAAAAAGTGGTAACAGAGGACTTTTGGTCCATATGGTCATCCATGATCCGAGCATGAAGATCGGAGGTTGTACTGCCAGTTTATCCGATGTGGGCAATTGGAAGGAATAGTGTTTTTTATATCCATCCCTACTAATGATAATTAATTATTTATTTAATTCAAATGTTATATCAATGGTTTTCCAAAACACCAGGTAACAAAGCATCTTATGACAAAGAATACAAATTAGCCCGGCGCATGATAATGCTGCCAAAGCAGATAAAATATCTGTCTCTAGACTATTGTCGAAAACACTATATGAGTAATTACGAGTATCTGTTGCAAAAAAAGGCTTAAATTACTGAATTGAAATTATTAATTCTGTACTCAAGCATAGCTAGATTAAGGATAAGCATCATGAGGATATTTATTACTTTATTATTGGTATTTTCTTTTATGGCATATGAAGCGAATGCCGCAGGTAACGCCAAATATTATCGTGATCTGACAAATTGTAAGGGAAAGGGATGTTTTGTTGTAGCTACAAAGTTGCCATGGGCTGAGCTGTCTAAAGCGAATGGAGTTAAAATTAAATACGGTTTGTTTCTACTTACTATTCCGCCCGATATAGTTCAGGTTAGCCTTGGCAGCGATGTTACTGTATTCAGATACACTAAAATTCCACATATTGCTTTGAGTACTGAAACAAAAGAAACCTTTCAGTTAACCTCTGAAGAGATCAATTTGTCTCAAGCCCTTGATGTTATTTTCACTAATACACCGAAGGATCATAAGCTTTCGGCTAACTACAATAAGGAGTTGTGGAATAATTTGATGTTGGCAGAAATGGGACTTCTGGATCATGCAGGCAAGGCATTCATTTATAAAAATGGGCGATTGACGGCTTACTATATACCTGATGCTGGAGAACCTTTCAAATATTGCATGGGTTATTGATAAGAAAAATCTAAATTCTGCTCTTAGGATAGAGAGTAGTATGGGAGTGGATAAATTCAAAAATATTCTGTTTTCAATTAGAGTAAAAGAAAAATAACCACTGATAGATACAATCAGGCCTAATAACAGACGGGTTTGTTTGAGGCATATGTGATTTTTCAAAAATATATGGAGATTTGCTATGACTTATGAAGACAAGGAAAAATGCGCGGAAACTTTCGAAATACTAACAAAAGAAAAGACAAATCCTGAAGACTGGAATCCGGCTGCGGCTGACCTGTTAGCTGAAATGGTTGCCAAATTGAGGGAATGCAGCGATGCCATGGACTTCGTTCCCCGCCCTGCCGGCTTTAAGCCCGGTTGGGGATATATAGTTAAAAAAGTTTTCGGTGCTTTGAAACGAAACTTTACCTATGAAAAGAGAAAATATTACGAAATATGCCTCATTGCCGCGGGGCCTTTGAAACGTCAAATTGAAATTGCTCTCGCAACCGGAGAATAATATGACCAAATTCATATATCTAATGACAATTATTGTTTTGTTGGCGACAAGTTGTTCAAGTAATCAGGGATTTGAAGGATATCGGTACAACCCTTTTCAATATCCATATCCTGAGTATTTTCTGAAAGCGAAGTCAATTCCGATTAACAACGAAAACCCTGACAAGAGTATGGTTAAATTGGCTTTTTTTGGTCTCAGTTCATATGTGCCAGAAGAATTGTTCAATGTCAAAACGAATAAAGCAAATGAAAACAAAATTATTTATAAAACCGACGGAAAAGTACTCATTATTCATAGAGATAAGGATAATTTGCTTGGATGTGCTGATAAAGAAGTTAGAAACAGAAATGAGGATTTCTGCTCTGCTTTTTCTTCTACAAGAGAGTTTTACAACAAATTGTTCACACTTACTCCTGAAGACCTGAAAATAAACAAGGATATGAAAACTGGAGACAAGTGGATTATTCACAGGAAGGGCTTCATGTTTGAAAATGTCAGCAAGTTACACAAATATGTTGGAAAGGATTTTGTTGCCTTCGAATGCATTTACAAAAACGGGGGCAATATGACAAAGGACATGACACTCTTCATGGATAAAACTTATCCTTACTATTTCACGTTTACAACTAACCTTAGTGATGATTCGTTTTTCAGAAAATTGCTGGAAAATCTTCAAGAGTAATTATTTAGCAAGATTTTATCGTTTTTTCAAGGTGCCTTGAACCGTATTCAAGGCCCTATCTACCACCAAAAGGAGGATACACAAAATGGCAATGCCAGCTCACCTCACTCTCACGGGTGAAAAACAAGGCAAGATCGATGGCTCTTGCGAAATGCAGGGACGGGAGAACACTATTCTCGTCTATGGAATGGACCACCAGATCAGCATTCCACGTAGCCCGACCGACGGGCTCGCTACCGGCAAACGCGTCCACGGCCCCCTGACAATCATGAAAGAGTACGACAAAAGCTCGCCGAAATTTTATCAGGCACTCTGCACCGGCGAACACCTTAAAGATGTCACCATCAAATGGTACCGGATCACCAAACAGGGGACTGAAGAGCATTATTTCACCCATAAACTTGAAGACGCCATAGTCGTCAGCGTCAAACCCTCCATGCCGGTAACCCTAGTAGCGGCAAATGAACCATATCGTCATATGGAAGAGGTTTCCTTCACCTACAAGAAGATCAAATGGACCTGGGAACCGAATGGGATAGAGTCCGAAGATTCATGGAGCGTGCCCAAGTAAGAGTGGCTTTACTAGTATCCATGCCCTCCCCGGTGACGGGGAGGGGCCTTCGTTGATTTTTTCATTTCGAATGTAGAGAGCATCCCGAGCGGATAACAATCCATCTCGATATTTCTCACTTCGGTCGAAATGATAGAAAATCACCATCGGCGAACAGTCAATACATCATATTTTCACAGAAATCCATGAAAGACCGCATAACGCTACTCATAACAGGCATTTTATGTTCCATGGCAGCGTGGATATACTGGCGCTATACAGGCAGGTATGGGAGTGACATTTTATTTATGGGCATCATATTTATGCAGTTTGCAGAGAACAGGCAGTTGAGGCGCAAATTGAGAAATCTGGAGCTTCTACAGGGTAATAAGCGTTGAAGAACCCGTTCTTCGTTACAGAAATGGATTTTTTTCCCGGGAGATAGTCTGAACACCTGTCTTTTCAGCTTTTGGAGGTCCGCTATCATATGCAGGAAGAACGATTGTCCGAACGGATTCGCTCGCAGGAGCGGGAGCCCATGCGGCGCGGAGGCGAAAACCGGAAACGCTGTATTGATTCGATTCTTGAACATCTGCAAAGGATTCTCAACACCCGGCAGGGAAATGTCCCTATCGCCGCTGATTACGGGATTCCCGATTTTCTCGATTTTCTCCAGACTTATCCTGACTCGGTGCATCAGATTGAAGAAAGCATCCGGACCGCTATCGACAGGTATGAGCCCAGGCTTTCCGGGACAAGTGTAACGTTTATCCCGAGGGAGGACGAAGACCTGACCCTGCGCTTCCAAATCATTGCCCGCCTGGCAACAGTGGGAGAGCGACAGGTACTTCTTGAGACTGTAGTTGACACGGACGGAAGGATTCGCATTCGACAGTGATCGTGATGCAGATGCCGGTATGACAAGACGAGAATCCCGGGCAGTTGAGAAGATGACAAGGAAATTCTTTCACATGGATTTGAACCAGCTCAAGGTACTCGCAACGGAGTTTGCAGAAGCAAATCCGGCGCTGGCACCGCTTCTGAACGGCCCCATGACCGATCCGGACGTGGAACGCCTTCTGGATGCGGTTGCCTTTCAGAACAGCTTGCTCTGTCGAAAACTCGAAACCGATTTCCCAGAACTTATCCGGGAGTTGGCGCAACTCATACTACCCCATTTTTTGCAGCCGGTTCCGGCGACCACCATCGTTGCTTTTACACCGCAACCGTCACTCGGGCAATCAATTATCGTCAAGGCGGGGACGCTGCTCGCCTCCACACCGGTTGATGGGACATCATGCCGCTTCACAACCAGCTGTGATCTGGAAATTCATCCCCTGGAACTAACGGAGGCCGCAATTCATCAGACTTCTAGCGGCGCCGCAGAAATACGGCTGTCGTTCACACTACGTGGCCTTACACTATCCCGGTGGCGACCACAAGCGCTTCGGCTGTTTCTCGCCGGCGACCGTGCCTGCACCACGGAATTGTATCGAGTCCTTTGTCTGCATGTTAAACGGATAGTTATCGCAGCTTCTGACGGCGGCGCTGCCGTCTCACTTCCGGCCGGCTGCCTGAAACCGTCCGGCTTTGACGAAAGCTGGTCGGTCTTCCCCTACCCTGCCAACATGCATCACCCTCCTATGATCTGCTCCAGGAATATTTCAGCTTTCCGGAAATGTTTCTGTTTTTTGATCTAACCGGCTGGGAACGCTGGCAACACCGTGCAGACGGCAGGAAATTCACCGTCAGTTTCGAGTTGGACTCCCTTCCGGCCGGATTGCCCCGGATCGGGCGAGAAAACTTTATCCTGCACGCCGTCCCTGTCGTCAACATATTTCCCCATGACGCAGATCCCGTCTATATCGATCACCGTGCAAGTCGCTACCTTGTCCGTCCTTCCGGGTCGGACAAGGAACATCACCAGATTTTCTCCATTGACAGGGTAACGGGGATTTCGCGTAACACGGGACGGGAGCGGAGTTATACGGCGTTCGAACTGTTCAGCTCAGACTACACCGAAAAGCCGGTCTACCAGGTGGACCAGGATAAATCTCAATCACGGGACGGCATCGACGTTCATCTCAGTGTGGCATTCCCGGAGCGGGTGGCCTTCCCCGACACGGAAACCCTGTCCATTGAACTTACCTGCACCAACGGAACCTCCCTGAGAGCCTGCGCATCGGGGATATTCGTATTCCGCTGTCTAATATCCCGGATTCCGTCTCGTTCCACAACATCACCCCGGTAAATCCCGGCGTCCCCCCTCCCCTGGGGCCTGGCCTTTTGTGGCAGCTCACATGTCACCTTTACCTGAATCTTACGGCGCTGGGATGCGCCGAACACCTCCGGACACTTCTCCAATTGTACGCGCACCGAGAAAATCATGCAGGCGGACCGGTCACGGCCAACCTGAAACGGATTGCGGGGATTGTGGATGTTTCAGTTGTACCGGGCGAAAGCCTGGTCTCGGGTGTCTCCTTGAGATGGATCGAGATTCGCCTGAAAGTGCGCCAGGACCATTTCGCCGGACCGGGGGATATGTATCTGTTCGGCTGTGTACTTGACCGCTTCCTGGCGGAGTATGCTTCGATCAATTCCTACACCAGGCTGGTAATGGATGAAATATTGAGGGGGGAAAGCTGTCAGTGGCCGATACGTCAACAATGACAACCTCTGCCGTAATGGACGAGCTTCTGGCGCATGGGCACGAATTCTCCTTCGTCCAGATCATGCGCCTTGCCCGAAAATTTCTCGACCCCAGAGGAGAAAAAGGGTTTCCCGAAATCCCGTGGCAGGACCGGGTGCGGATCCGGCCCGAGCTTTCCCTGGCATTTCCGGCTTCCGACGTGGCGCGGGTGGAGCGCAGGGGACATTACAGCTCCGACCTACAGGTTACGACAACCTTCCTCGCATTGTACGGACCGGCCTCTCCCCTGCCCAACTTCTATACGGAAGACCTCCTGGATGAGGCATCGACCGACGAATCGGTAATTCGCGATTTTGTCGATATCATCCATCAGAGGCTCTATCACCTCTATTTCCAGTGCTGGAGCAAGTATCGCCTCTTCATCCGCGTGGCGGAAGAGAATAACCCCTTTGACAGGGAAAGGCTCTTCTGCCTCATCGGCCTTGGCGAGAAAGAACTGGCTTCCAGCCTGCCGGACTCCTTTTCCATGCTCCGCTACACCGGCCTTCTGGCACGGTTTCCCCGCTCCGCGCTTGACCTGCGAACCATGCTGCGGGACAGCCTGAAAATCAAGCGGATCAGGATAGTCCAGAATGTAAAACGCATGGCGCCGATTCCCGCGGACCAGCAGATGCGGATGGGGGTTTCCGGCTGCAGGCTCGGGGTGGACACGGTGCTCGGAAGCCGGATAGCCGACAGGATGGGTAAATTCCGGATAGAAATCGGCCCGCTCGCCTGGAGCGGGTACAATGAGTTCCTGCCGGGTACCCTCCTGTACGAGAAGCTCGTAGGTTTCGTGAGGTTCTATGTGACCGACCCGCTCGCCTTCGATATGAAGCTGATACTCGCGGCGGGCGAGGCCAGACCCATCCGCCTTGGAGACCCCAGGGCGCGACTCGGCCTCAACATGTGGTGTTTCTCCGGGGACACCCTGGACGAGGTGAGCGCACTGTTCCCCGTATCTCTTCACCCTTCAAAAAAATCCCTGCCTTCGGCAACGAAACCCGATTTCACCAGTCAGCCTCCGAAGAAAGCTGGCCATAGCCTGATCGACTATTACCGCGAGGAGCGGACGCTGTTGGGAGATTCGCTCGTTCAATTCGCCGATGCCCACCCTAACCTCTCCTCCATGGTAAATGGCCCCATGGCCGACCCCGGCGTGGAAAAGCTCCTGGAAGGGACGGCCTTCCATAACGCCCTGCTGCGACGAAAGCTGGACGATGATGTTCCGGAGTTCATTCATGAAATCATTCATGCGATACAACCCGACTATCTCCGTCCGATTCCGGCGTGCCACCATTGTCGCCTTTACGCCCAAGCCTGAGCATAGACAGCCTGTACTGATAGCGGCAGGGGCTGAAGTTGCATCGATTCCGGTGAAGGGAACCAAATGCAGGTTTCGGACCTGCTTTGACGTAACCGTGCATCCCCTGACACTGCTGAACGCTTCATACTCTCAGCCATCCGGCAAGGGGCCGCGCATCACATTACAATGCGAATTGAACGGCATCGGCCTTTCCGGTTGGAAAGCGAAGTCTCTGCGCTTCTTTCTGTCTGATGACTATCCGGCGGCCTGTGATCTTTACCTTCTCTTAATGCGCTATTTGAAATGCATAATCATCACCTCTCACGACAACGACGCAACCATCGAGATTCCAGTCAACTGCCTAAAACCGGTCGGCTTTGCTGATAACGATCTCCTATTCACACAAAAACCGGCCTTCCTGCCCGGTCATCTGTTACTTCAGGAGTACTTCCTGTTTCACGACAAGTTTCTGTTCATGGACCTGACCGGTCTGGAACGATGCAGTATCCTTGGAAGCGGCTCCCGGTTTGAAATCAACTTCGAGCTGACCGATTGCCCGCTGGTTGAACCGCATGTTAATGGAAAGAGCTTCGTTCTCTCTGCCGCGCCGGTCATCAACCTGTTTCCGCACAAGGCAAAGCCGATAACTTTTATTTCCGGGATTCAGCGCCAGGAAATACACCCGTCCGGGGAGCAACCCTCTCATTTTCGAATCTATTCAGTGGATCATGTTGAAGGCCTGCTCAAAAAGAAATCGGCAAAAATCAAGTTTGACGTTCAGAATTCATTGCTCCGTCGCGAAAAAGGATGCCGGATTTGTCACATAACTCAAGGCAGATCAGCCATTGGTGATGGTTTTGACACATTCATTTCAATTCCATGCATCAAAGACGAAACCCGGACTTCCAGAATTAAACTCGACATTGACCTGACCTGCACCAACGGGATGCTGCCGGAGCAACTCGGCATCGGTGATGTTTGTATTGCATCCATGAGCACCCCTGAGTCCGTGGCACCTGGAAATATCAAAACAATTTCCCCCTCTATTTCCCAGGGAATCGATCAGAATCGGCAATGGAGGCTGTTTTCCGGTTTTTCTCTGAATAGCGTATCTCTGGACGGCGCCGATAATTTTCGTTCGATCCTGAGACTTTTTATCAATCCGAACAGTCGGCATCAGGTAGCAGTCATGGCAAATACAAGGAAAATTGATTCTATCGAACATATTGAAGCAAAACCGACCGACCGCCTGATAGGCCGCACTATGTATCGCGGGTATGATGTCCGCCTGAAGCTTCGTGGTGACTGCTTTGCGGGACCGGGTGATCTGTATCTTTTCAGTGCGGTTCTTGAACGGTTTCTGGGCGGGTATGTGACGAAAAATTGTTTTATACACCTTGTTGTTGAGGAAACCGGTGAAGGCTATCAGTTCGAATGGCCTGCTCGGATGGGTGATCGGCGCGTGGTTTGAGGAAACGCGATAAAAATAAAGAAGTGCCACACAACATTAAAGGATAACAACAATGTCTATAGCTCAATACTCAATCGGGCCGCCAACAAGGCCAAATATCCAACACGACAATGGTTTTCTGGACAAATTCCCGCCTCAAAAACCTACTTCAGCGGATTATGCAAGACGTGCCGTATGGTTGGCAAAGCTTGAGGGTGGAGAAGCAGTGCAAGGCATCCCTTTAATTCCGCACAACGACCTACCGGATGCGCTTGCCGCATACCGGCATTTTCTTTCCGGTAACGGAAAAGATCGCATGATATCGTACGAACGCTACGTTTCAAACGACGATAGCGGCAAAAAGACACTTGCCAGTGCAATTATGGATGCTCGACAAGGAGCAGAACAGTTATATGTTTCAGTTTATCGTAGCCAATCTCCTGTCCATTTCCAGATGACAGGAGGGTCAATTAGTGCTGGAGGAAACGATCCTGCCTTCCCGTACCCGGCTACGGAAAACTGGCAAAAGGCAATAGGTGCACATGTAATTTGGATCAGCGCGAATGTTGATGTTTCTGTGCAACAGGGGATTGCCCACTATACCATGGACATCACCTTACATGCCGAGGACAGATATAACTTCAATCCAGGAGCTAAAGACATCGCGACAGGAATCCCTGATTCAGAAAACGGTATTTTCGAATTAACAGGTCTTGCTAAACAGTACATGAATTATGGGACAGCACAACGCACCGTTTCCTGGTCTGGAACAACTAACGCTCAATCATCAGTCCATCACTCTGACAATGGGAGAGTTCGTAAACCTTATGATAATCGTCGTATCAGAAATCGTTTGTAGGCCATTTAAAAAAGGGGATTCATATTATGAAAGTAGTGTTCATTGTTATAGTGGCTGTTACCGTTATGATCATCGCTCTCAATCTAACTGCTTGCAAGAAAAGGAAAGATAATAAGAAAACCGGTGAAATAAGAACCGACATTCAGGGAATATCGTGGTTGCTCAAACCGCACTACCAGCCCAAAGCGGTCTGGTACATGATAACCCGCCTCGGAACTCCGGACACTACGCGGGCGCCAGGACCAAATGACTATGTATACTCTGCTGTTCTTCTCTTTGATAAGAAGGATGTTGATTCACTATTAAAACAGGCATCGCTTGAACAATCAGACAATTTATCTGCAAACGATATATTTGCAGACGTGCCGGAATTGCACACCCTTCTCAAGGAGCACGGTGCATTAGAAGCCAAAGTTTATGATGCTTCCAATTTATTAATAAACGGTGGTTCTATGGTTCGTATTAAAGGGACAAACAAGCTGTTTATTTCATATATAACACGATAATAGCATTGATCCTAAAAGCAAAAGGAGCCGACAAATGTCAGCAAGTTCATCGCAGTTCACGTTTGAGTTCCTCGATGTAGACTATGACGTATCGATACTCGATTATTTTGCCGTCGAAAAGGTTTCTTATTTGTCCGGTGTAAATTTGAAGCTGGTCAGCAACAGCCAGAACATCATTCCTTCCGAAGAGGTTATCCGACAAGAGGGGTTATTGAAAATCATTAATCCAGGTAATAACCTGCTACCCGGAGCGGGTAATTCAACCGATCGCTATTTTCACGGCATCATCCGTATGTTCAGGTATACCGGCAAGAATGGCAGTTATCACACATACGAGGCGCAATTAGTACCTTCTCTTTGGCTTCTATCCCAGAAAAAGAACTGCCGTATTTTTCAAGACATGAAACTACAGGATATTATCGGAAAGATACTTCAAGAACACGATATATCATCGGATCTTTACGAGTTCAGGCTTGAGAAGGAAAACATCTTCAATAAATTCAACATGCAGTATAACGAGACAGACCTGCATTTCATTTCCCGACTGCTTGAGGAAGAAGGCATTTTCTATTTCTTCGAGCATTACGAAGACAAGCATGTTCTGATTTTTTGTGACACCGACGCATATTACCAGGACATTAAAGGAAATACATCTATCCAAATCAATGCGGGTGGTGGAATGGCAAGCGCAAATGAAAGCAGCATTTCCTCATTCGACTTTTCAGAACGGGTAAGATCCGGAACTTACACTCATACAAACTTCAACTTCAAGACACCTTCCGTTGATTTGGAAAACGAGTATAAGAGTGAAAACAAGACCGATGAACCATTTGAAATATATACATATCCGGGCAGTTTCGGTGATTCGGAACGAGGCAAACGGCTCTCGAAAATACGCCTTGAAGCTATATCAGCTTTCAAAAAGAAGGGAAGAGGCGCCAGCAATTGCGTTCTCTTGACTCCCGGCGCAACGTTTCAGTTGACCGGTCATAACGAACAGAAATTAAATCAGGAATACTTTCTGATTGAAGTGGCCCATGGTGGATCGCAGCCGGGCTCACTGAAAGAAGAAGCTCCAAGTGATGCTGCACCAAGTTACAGTAACAGCTTCATGGTTATTCCGGCTTCCGTAACTTACCGCCCCGAACAACGGCATAAGAAGCCCACAGTTCCCGGCATTCTGTCCGCCATCGTCACCGGCCCCAAGGGTGAGGAGATCTGGCCCGACGAGTACGGCCGCGTCAATGTCCAGTTCCATTTCGACCGTGAAGGCAAGATGGATGAGAAAAGCTCCTGCTGGCTGCGAACCATCCAATTCTGGAACGGAACTACCTGGGGCAGCCAGTTTATTCCCCGTGTCGGCGACGAAGTACTGGTTTCCTTCATCAACGGCGACATGGATTACCCGATCATCATGGGCAGTGCCATCAACGAAGCCAAACAGCCCAATTACGGCCTGCCGGCAAACAAGACTCAAAGCGGCATCAGGACCAGAAGCTCCCCCGGAGGCAACCCCGACAATTACAACGAACTGCGCTTCGAGGATAAAAAAGGGTCAGAAGAAGTCTATCTCCAGGGCGAGAAGGACTGGAATATCCTGATCAAGAACGATAAGGGACAGTATGTCGGCAATGACGAAACACTCAATGTCCGCAATAACAGGATGAAAACCATTGGGGTAGACCAGACAGAAACCGTAGGCTCAAATCATACCGAGACCATTGGAGCCAACAAGACCGAGACCATTGGCGTCAACAAAACCGAAACAGTCAGAATAAATAAAATGGAGACTATAGGTTTGGCCAAGGAATTATCCATCGGTGGCCTATATCAGGTCTCTGTCGGCGGGATAATGAACGAAACGGTTGCCTGCGCGAAAACGGAGGAAGTGGGATTGGCGAAGGCGGTTTTTGTCGGAACAACGATGACGGAGAACGTGGTAGGCAACAGGACAACAAATATAGGCGCCAACCTATCCGAGTTCATAAGCGAAAAATATTACTCGAAAGCTGCCGAATACGTCATAGAAGCGCCCAAGATCACGTTCAAAGCAGGTTCGTCAACAATCGTCATGGATGGTAACAGTATCACCATCAAGGCCGCCAAGGTTTTCAGCAACTGAGCAGTAAACCTGAAACTGAAGGCACTGACTGAATACGTGCCATGTGTTTAGCACTCCGGGAGAATAGATGTGAAAAAAGAACGGGCAAAAACCATTCAGATTGCTGAAAAGTGCGTCCACATTGAAGGCACGCGGATCGGCAGGATTACCTGCGTCGATGAATGCGGACATGTTCTCGTCGATTTTCCAGGCAATTCTCTGGGACCGACTGCCGCCCGGACCACAACTTCGGCAAAAGCTGAAATGCTCCGCAAAGGAAACCCTGCAGGAAGGGAAGTACTTCTTATATTTGAGAATAACGATCCTGAACTTCCCGTCATCATTGATACCATGTATTCCCTGATTGATGAGATTGTGCAGCCTACGAGCCTTGACCTCGAAGCTGGAGAACCGAAAGAAGCGACCATAGACGGGAAAAGAATATCATTTGAGGCCGAGGAGGAGATCGTTCTGAAGTGCGGAAAGGCCAGCATCACCCTGACCAAGGCGGGAAAAGTCATGATCAAGGGTGAATAGTCGGGCCGTTCTCAGCCATTCATCGGGCGAGAACAGGATAAGGGGCGGCTCGGTGTCGGTCAATTAGAAATTGGTGATATCTGGCCGCTTGGTAAATGGGACGTGAAATAATAGCTCAATTCGCCGACGAAGCGGCCTTTCTCTGGCATCTCCGAACCAGGGTCGTCAGCGCGCCTCATTTCTCGCTCGATGACCTGGCGAAATTCGATGAGCGGCTTGAAGCCCACATTGACGGACTGCGCGTTGCGGGCGAGGCCGGCTGGGATAGATGTGAAAAAAACCTAGACAGCAAAGATCCGGAGGGATACTTTGCCCCTTCCGTGCTTGCCCTGGAAAGCGGCATATCAGCCCGCATCCAGGCGATTCTCGACGCAATCGGCGAGGACAGACACAAAGCCCGTGCCCTCATCTCCGCCCTCGGCTGGATTTCATTCGAACAGGCCGGACCTCACATCAATGACCTTCTTGTCTCCGAATCACCGTTTCACAGGTACGTCGGAATAGCGGCAAGCGCCAGTCCATCGCCGCGATCCCGGTCCTCATCTTGATAAAGCAGTTGACGATCCGGACCTGCTGCTTATGGCTCGCGGACTTCGCGCATACGGAGAATTGGGAAGAAACATCAAGCTCAGCCATTTCAGCCTGCGAAACAACCTGTCAGACGAGATTGACGAAATACGTTACTCGACGGCTTGGTCTACAGCCCTTGCCGGAAATATTGACGCTGTCGAAGTACTGAAAAGTTTTGTTATGCCGGAGTCGCCTTATAAGGAAAAAGCCCTGAACACGGCTTTGAGACAAATGGAACAGGCAGCCGCCCTCTCCTTTCATAAACATCTCGCGGAATCACCTGATACGATCCGGCTTGCGGTCAGCGGCGCCGGCATAATCGGAGATCCGGTCCTGGTTCCGTGGCTTATGGAACAAATGAAAATACCGGCACTTGCCCGCGTTGCCGGCGAAGCATTCGCCATGATAACCGGCGCCGATATCGATCAGGAAGAGTTGAGGGGCAGGCGGCCTGAAGGCTTTGATACCGGGCCGAACGATGACCCGAATGACAATAACGTAGCGATGGATGCCGATGATGATCTTCCCTGGCCGAATTGTGAATCGGTTTCGCGATGGTGGGATAAGAACAAGGGAGCATTTACAGGCGGTATCCGTCATATAACGGGGAAACCGATATCATCGGATCAACTCTGGAAAATCCTTAAAACCGGCCTTCAAAGACAGCGTGCAGCCGCCGCACTGGAACTTGCGATCATGAAGCCGGGGCAACCGCTTTTTGAGGTTCGTGCTCCGGCATCCAGGCAAAGGGAGGTTTTAAGGCTGAAGGCTGAAGGGAAGAAGGAAAATGACGTTAAAGAGGTTGATACCCCATGAAGGAACTGGCAATCACTTCGCTTAACTCCATTACCGCCATAGGTCATGACGGCCCAATGACAGCGGCCTCCGTTCGGGCGGGAATCTCCCGCTTTTACGAATACGACGACTTTCCGGACGGAAGTGACAACCCCATAACGGTTGCACGAATCAGGGGCATTATGGACAGCAGGGATACAATCGGACGCATGGATGAAATTGCCGTGCTTTGCCTGGACAACCTGCTCGCCGGATACTTCAAGGATGATTCTCGGCGGCCTGGTCAAATCCGGCTCTTTCTGGGCGCGGCCTCGGAAGAACGACCCGGCCCGCGCTATGAAGAAAGCTGCATGGGATCGCTGTCTGGAATTATGGAAAAGTGGGCAGACAAGTCTTCCATAGAGACTGTCCCGCTTGGAAATGCATCCATGCAGAACGCCGTCGCCCGGGCCGGAGAACTGATCGAAAGCGATTCAAACACCTTGTGCATCATCGGCGGAATAGACTCGTTATTGAGAGACTCGACCCTGAGCTGGTTTGAGAAGGACGGGCGTCTGAAATCAATAAGCTACGGCCGGCACCAGGGCCTGATTGCCGGAGAGGCGGCCTGTTTCATGTTCGTCGAAGATCCGGCACTGGCTCGCCAGTTAAACAGGCCAATCCTGGCGCGCATCACCGGGCTAGGGCTGGCAGAGGAGCCAAATCAGCGCACCTCGAACCCCTCGAACCGGAGCAAAGGGTTGACCGAAGCCTGCCGAACCGCTTTGGCCGGCACTTCAGACAACGCTGTTTGCACAGTTTTCGGAGACCTGAACGGCGAAAATTCCCGTGCTATGGAATGGTGCATTGCCGAGAGGCGCTGCTTCCAAAAGAAGGACGAACAACACCGGCAACTCTGGACGCCGGCCAATTGCTATGGCGATATCGGCGCAGCCAGCGGCGCGGTGTTGACAGCTGTCGCCGCCCAAGGGCTGGTACGCGGGTGGATAAAATCCCCTGCCCTGGTCTTTTGTTCCGATGATCACGGCCCATGTGGCGCGCTGATTTTGGAGAACGGCTGACAGCAGTTTTAGAAGCAACGGGAACAATAAGATCTCGACATTAGTGAGGTGGGCATGGAAGGCACAAACAACCTGGATGTCTGGAAAGTGCGGTGGATGAACTGAAATCAAACCGATGCCAGCAGCGCTTGAGGATTTTCAATGATTACAAAGAAGGTTTCGGAGCCAGGTTCGACGATCTCGAGTTTCTGAATTACAAGACGGGCGGTGTCATAAAAGGTGCGGAGCTTCGTGATGCGCAGACCGGCTGCGAGATATATGAACGGCTGGGATGGGACAGTGCTGTCCACAACGAGGAAGGGTTCCACAAGTGCGGATGCAAACCCTTTGATGAGCAGTTGCGGTTTGTCTCGGAGGAAGGAAAGCCTCTTTCCAACACTGACTATGTTGTGACTCTTGGTGACGGCAGGACAGTGAGCGGCACAACCGATAACGAGGGTAAAACCAAACGCATCAGAAGTTCAAACAGAGAACAGGCAATAGAAAAAGTGGAATTTATAGCATCGGAACGAATACAGCCGCTATGCCCGCGGAATCGTATCGAGCCGGGCAAAAAGTTGAAGAAAATAAATCCTGCTGGTATAGCCACCAATCAGACCAACGTCGGCAGTTCCGTCAAAACAGTAACAGTTGAAGGTACTTCGCGCAAACTTACCCCCGGTGAAATAAATATGTGCATGCCTATCTTCAAAAATTCGATCTACTATTCGGAAGTGAAAATCCACAATGCTGAATGGTTGCCTTTTGACATGCAGGATGACGATACGATAATGACCCCAAATGGAGAGTTATATTGCCCGAGGGCTGCGTTCAGAGAAGATTACTCAACTTTGGCCAAGACAGAATACGACATAAAGGGATGGTTCATGCATGAAATGACCCATGTCTGGCAATGGAATCGTGGATATCGTGGCAGACTCATAATCAAAGGGGCTTTGTATGGAATGGCAGCAAAAGTGTTCGGTCAAAGGAAAGTTTATGGATATGATACCAAGGTTGACATTAACAAGAAATACTCTGACTTCAACATGGAACAGCAGGGAGACCTTATTGAACATTACTTCCGAGCCAAATACCTTGGAGACCCTGCATACACATCTGAAGTTCCATTTCTTGAGCATGTTCTCGCGGAGTTTTTGAAAGAACCGAGATACGTTGCGCTTCTACCCGGCGGATCAAAATAATAATTGCGTTTTTTGACAAGGATTAAAACATGCCAAATATCTACCAAGGTCTTATATTGATTTTGTTCATATTAATTCCCGCAACCGGCTATGCCATGAAACCCTCCAAGGCAGGCAACGTGGTCATAACCATGCGCAACAGCACCCCCTGTTTCTCCTATCCACATGATGAGTCCTCTTGCTTCAGTAGCCTTTACATTTCAAATAGCGGTACAGAAGGCAATGGCGGCTGGGCAGTACGGATAAAGAGTGCAGACCGTAAGGGGTTGCTTGACCCTAACAATCCCGAAGCCTGTGTAAAATATGGAGTTCCAAACCCCGGAATGGAAATAGTCGCACCGGCAGAACCACTAAAGTTCGACACGCCGTATAGAGCGCGTATATACATAAACTCAACAACAAGCGTTTCCTACGAAAGCCGGTATGTTTCTGTTTTTTGTATTACGCGCAGTGCAAATGGAAAAACGATTCTTGTAGGCGCTGAATGGGACGACAAAACGCATGCGATGAAATGTCTGAAACCAGGCGAAAGTCCCAAACGCGGCTTCTGGCAACATTTGTTCGGCCAATGAGACTGTCGCCTCCCCCTTTACGAAAGGGGGATTGAGGGGGATTTGGTTTTTGAATATGAAGTACGAGTAACATGACCAGGAGGTATGAACACATGGGTAAATCAACGGTTTTTGCAAACAGCCAGGGCATATCTAACACCGACAGCGGAGATGTCGTCGTAAGCGGTCCGGATGTCTGCCTTACCCCTATGGGCTCTTCGATGGTGCCGGTGCCATATACCAACGTCGCCAGGTCCGCCACACTCGCGGACGGGACGAAAACGGTGAAAGTCAATGGCTGCATGGCTGCCATAGACGGATGCTGTTACAGTTCGAGCATCGGAGATCAGCCTGGCACCGGCACGGGAGTGGCCTCCGGCACGGTGGGCGGCAAGGCCGAGTTCATCAACAGCTCTTTCGATGTCAGGATCGAGGGAAAAGGGTCGTGCCGCAATTCCGATCCCATGACGCAAAACAACAAAAACGCATTTTAAGGCGTAGAGATAACGCTGACGTCAGACACCGAATAAATGTTGATGTCAAAGGCACTTTCAATTAACTCCACTGTTCAAAGGGAGCGTTCAAATGGGAAATAATATCGGTTCCACGGCCGAACCGGCCTGCAAGGATGTATCAAACAAGCAAGAAAAAGACATATTCCGCTTCAGGGTGGTGGAACATCTTTCTTGGGATAACTATAAAGACAATGGCAATAAATTTATTTTCGGTCACAAGAAAAACAAACCTATTGCAGGCATGAAGTTCAAAATCAAATTGCAGGACGGCAGCATAATCAACGGAACCACTGATGCCGACGGCGTAATCGAAATCCCGGTCGAAAACTCTCTAGTCAAATGCGAAATCATCTTCGAGCCGGAAAACGCGCGAATGAACAATGTCTATTACCTGTTTCACAACAAAGACCACCTTGAAAAGATACTATGAAGGATTCTGCTTTACGAATATCGAAAAAAACGAGCGTAAAGGACCGGATCAATGACTGACGATGACAACAAAACGGCAAAGAAGAAGGTTGAGCAAAACGATCCAAACGGCAAGGTATTGAAATCTCACAGGCCCGATCTCCTGTGTACGGACCAGCATCTCATCAGCATCTATCGACCATGCGTGATCATTGATTCCCACATGCATCTGCAGAGCGGGAATTGTGCTCCGTTGCCTTTTTTGTGGAAACGGCTTTCCGTATTGGCCGTCGCCAAACCGGGACGCGGGTTTATTGATGGTGCAGGCGAAGGTATCGGCTTTGTCGTGGACTTATTCACGTTCAAGCATGTTGTTGGCGCAAGCAGGTATTTGGCTGGATGCGACCCGGATGAAAACGACGGCTACTATCTCAAGAATGGCTTGAGAATGATGGTCCCGGAAGCGAAAAACAGTACCTTCGAGATCGGCAAAGGATTTATCAAAAAAAAGAGACAACAAGTTTACGATTTTTTCAAATCGGAGGAACAGTACAAGGATTTGTCCCACCTGCTGTTTTCCAGCGTTGTCATGACTATGGACATGGAATACGCGCATGTTGACGGATACTTCGGCATCAAAACCTATAACCCCATATATGCAGATACGGATTTTTCGAAAGATCCCATTCATTACTGGTATCCCCGTCATGGCTTTTGGCAATGGCGGGGCAACTCTTATGTGCGGGTGGACAAAAAGCAAGAGCGGTCACTTCTCCCTGAGAAGGGACAAACACAAGAGGATTTCGACAGATACAAAAAATCGCTGAAAACTCAAGGCATTACCGGAGCTTATCATGACAATAAAACGCACGACAAAAAGCAGATAAGCATAGAAGCCGCGGCTTGCCTCACGAGTGATAAGGAAACGGCCAGATATGAGCGGTGGACAAAACAATTGCAATATACGGAACTGATTGCACTTGCCAACCCCCTGAAACTTCTCCCCATGTTTCACTATGATCCCCGGCGTTGGGAACTCAAGGGTAATCAGGAGGTTTTCGATAAGGTGCGCAAAGGAATTCACCTGGGGTTCAAAATGTACACGGCCCAGGGATACAGGCCTTGGGATATAAGAAGGCTCCCCGCACTGAAGGATTTTTATACCGAATGCTGTAAAAGCCAAACCCCTATCATGAACCACTGCACACCGGACGGGGCATTTACCTTCGACCGGGAAGAATATTTCGATTTCGTGCACCCGAATGACACAGATGAAGACCAAAGGGCTAAAGATGCCAATGGCAGGAAGCAACAGGTCCATGTTGGTTTCAATCCAGCCGCAGAAAACGAAAATCCTTACTTCAAAAAGCTGGAATATTTCAATGAACAATTTGTCTCCCCTGATGCATGGCGGCAGGTATTGGACGGCACAGGCAATGATGGGAGAGCATTGAACGACTTGCGTCTATGTCTGGCTCATTTTGGAGGTGACAGCGGTCTGGGTCGTGAATGGGGACGAGCAGATCATTAAGATGATAAGTGAGAAAGTCGGTGATTACCAGAAGTATCCAAATCTATATACGGACATTGCGTATTCCTTTGCCTATAAAAGCTTTCGGAAATATTTTTTTAACAATCTCATGAAAGGCCCGGATGCGGCACTCTTGAAGGACCGCATATTGTTTGGGACTGACTGGTATTTGACTCTGCTGGATTCAGTTGATTATGTAAAGTATTGCAAGGAAGCGAAAGAGGCTTTGGATGGATTCGACAACAGTCTTTGGTTCAGGTTCACACAGTATAATCCTCATAGATTTTACAGATTGGGTGATGAGGACCAGATAGGACGGATTGCGAAGAATATTATTGCAGAAGGAAAACAAATGAAATGGGAAATAATATTGAAACAATAAAATTATGAAGCCGAAATCGAAGAAATCAATAAGGAAGCCGCATATATCAAACAAGTCAAGTATACCCTATCATAATTATCTGGAAACACCATGAACTTCTCAACAATTTAATTATTCTAGTAAAGTCATATTTAGCTCCGTATCTATGTTTATTATTATAGGCATATCTTTATTTTCAATAACCACTTATGGAGGTTATAAAATGCAACCGCTTTATAATATTAACGAAGTCCAAGCCACTGAAACCAGAAATGTACAATATAAGAAAAGATTCCATTATTTCCTTGTTTCCAGTGCCACAGGATAATTCTATAGGCACCAATGATATGGGCAATGCAATTACTCTCTTGTCTTTTCATAAAGGAAAGAGTCAGTTTCGAAAAATACTTTAATAACGCTGCTCATGATTTCGAAGGGGGCGGAACATACTTACCGGTCATCTCGCAGGACACCATTGGGTTTGGACAAACAAGGCGATTTTTACTTTTCAATTTCCAGACAAGGGACTGTCAAGACTACCGTATTGTAATGTCCCTGGAAAAAACGATTGAAAAATTCGCTATAGCAGATGCAAGACAAAACACTTTATCTTCGAGATTGAAGCTCATAATTCAAAATCTGATGATCCATGGGATTACACTAACGACCTCCTTTGGTGGATTTGAGTAGAAAAGACGCTAAAGCTTCTTAAGGAAATCAATATCGGCAAAGGGACAACGTGGTCAATGGCGTTTGGCAAAATATTCTTATATAATCTTAAAACAGAATATATGAAAATTTTAACTATTGACTTTAAACCATGACTCATCATCAACTGGCAGATGTAATCCAATAACAATAAGGGAAAAGTAGATTTTGTAAGAATAATATCCCATCCCTATCTGCCGTTTGCAATACTCACTGGAGGAAGAAAGGGGTGAAACTCTTGTAAGTTGGGTATCAGAGAGAAAGCTAAAACGTGTTCCCTTTAATTGATTGGAAAAGGCACGCTGTAACACAGTTTTCATTCTCTCCCGACGGTAAGTGGGTTGCTTTTAAAAAGGACTTTCAAGAACTGAAAACAAAACCTACCTCATGCCAGTATCCGAAAAATACCCCCATTATTTAGGTTCGCCTATTTTGCTGCTCAATAATTATTTTGATAAAAACAACTGCGGTTGGACCACCAATCCTATCAGTTTTGTCGGATCAAATGGCGAGATCTACCGCTGGGACCTGACCAATCAACCCCATCCGGACAGCGACAAGATGTCATTCCACGACTACATCGTGCAACAGGATCTGGAAAAGCTAACCAGGGAAAAACGCCAAGGGCTGGGAGGACAGCATAAATAACTGCAGCATAATTCGTCCTGCGACGTCAACGGTTTGCCTGGAACAAATACTTAAAAGACAATAACACTCTCAAACAGGAGCCTCTCAATGAAAATTAAAAACTCTCTCGACCTTAATAAAATCATCATATTGATAATAGTAATGCTTATTTTTGTCCTGTTTCTTTATGGTTGCAGGAACGCAATTTGCCCTATGTGCCCTGACTAACCAAAGGCAATTGTCAGGGGTCGCAGGAACACGATGTTTTGGCGCAGCGTGAATAGTGATGTGATGAACGCCATGATGAAACATAAAAAATCAATCTTTAATTATGTAAGAAGATCAACATGGATCATAGCCTCAGCGGTCTCTCTGGTCATGGTGCTGTTCACTGGCACCGTCCGTGGAGCAGATAAATATGGAACCGATGTTTAACCTCAACGAAGCCAAGACACTAAAACCAGAAGTATACAATATCGGAACGGATTCAATCCTTTCACTGTTCCCAGTGCCACAGGCGAATGCGATAGGCACAAATGATATGGGTAACGCCATTACCCTGCTATCGTTTCACAAAGGAAAAGTAAGTTTAGACAAATACTTTAAAAACGCCGCTCATGATTTTGAGGGAGGCGGAACATACTTACCGGTCATCTCGCAGGACACTATTGGTTTTGGACAGACAAGACGATTTTTACTTTTCAATTTCCGGACCAGAGACTGCCGGGACTACCGTATTGTAATGTCACTGGAAAAAACGATTGAAAAGGTCGCCATAGCAGATGCAAGACAAAGACACTTTATATTTGAGATTGAAGCTCATAATCCAAAATCCGAGGACCTATGGGATTACACTTCTCACCTCTTGTTGATGGATTTAAGTGGGAAAGAAGCAAAGCTACTCAAGGAATTCAATATCGGTAATGCCGTAACATGGTCCTTAGTGTTTTGACAAGATATTCTTAAACAATCTTAAAACAAGAATGGTGCAAGTATTATCCACAAACTTCGAGGTTAGCCATCACCCGCTTGCAGACGTCATCAAACTCAATAAAGACAAGGTTCGTTTCACTTGGATACATCCACACCCCCATTTACCATTTGCGATTCTCTCCGGGGGAAAATGGGCCATGTTTGTAAACTGGGGGGAAGGAAGGGACAAAACCCCTCACCTTTTATTAGAGGATGCACAACAGTTCTCATTCTCCCCAGACGGCCAGTGGTTAGTATTTAAGGATGATGTTGTCGGACCCAGCCAAGACCTACCTCATGCCGGTATCCGAAAAATACCCCCATTACCTTGGCTCGCCGATATTACTGCTGAATAATTATTTTGATAAAAACAACTGCGGTTGGACCACCAATCCTATCAGCTTCGTCGGATCAGATGGCGAGATCTACCGCTGGGACTTGACCGATCAACCCCACCCGGATAGCGACAAGATGTCATTCCACGATTACATCGTGCAACAGGATCTGGAAAAGCTCACCAGGGAAAAGCGGCAGGGGTTGGGAGGACAGCATAAATAGTCGCAGCATAATTCGTCCTGCGACGTCAACGGTTTGCCTGGAACAAATGCATGAAAGACAAATACAATCACAAAAAGGAGCCGCTCAATGAAAATAAAAAACTCACTCGACCTTAATAGAATCATCATGTTGATAATAGTGGTGTTTATTCTTGTCATGTTTCTTTATGGTTGCAGGAATGCAGTTTGCCCTATGTGCCCAGACTAACCAAAGACAATTGTCAGTGGCCGCAGGAACACGATGTTTTGGCGCAGCGTGAATAGTGATGTGATGAACGCCATGATGAAACATAAAAAATCAATCTTGTATTATGTCAGAAGAACGGCATGGATCATAGCATCCGTTACCTGTCTGGTCATGATTCTGTTCACCGCCACTACGTATGGAGCAGGAAATATGGAACCGTTGTATAACCTAAATGAAGCCAAAACAATGAAACCAGAGGTATATGATATAGGAACGGATTCAATTCTTTCGCTATTCCCAGTGCCCCGGGATAATGCAATAGGAACCAATGATATGGGCAACG
Organism: uncultured delta proteobacterium; assembly: GCA_963815135.1. Classification (GTDB taxonomy): domain Bacteria; phylum Desulfobacterota; class Desulfuromonadia; order Geobacterales; family Geobacteraceae; genus CAIWTU01. The sequence goes on along the minus strand of CAWFFO010000006.1, from coordinate 520,463 downwards.
CCATTACCCTTCTATCTTTTCACAAAGGAAAAGTAAGTTTAGACAAATACTTTAAAAACGCCGCTCATGATTTTGAGGGAGGCGGCACATATATACCGGTCATCTCGCAGGACACTATCGGTTTTGGCCAGACAAGACGTTTTTTGCTTTTCAATTTCCGGACCAGAGACTGCCGGGATTATCGTATTGTAATGTCACTGGAAAAAACGATTGAAAAGATAGCCATTGCCGATGCAAGGCAAAAGCACTTTATTTTCGAGATCCAAGCACATAATCCTAAATCCGAGGACCCATGGGATTACACTTCACACCTATTACTGATGGACCTGAGCGGAAAAGAAGCAGAGCTCATCAAGGAATTCCCCAGAGAAAAGGGGGTAACATGGTCCGTCATGTCTGACAAGATATTCTTTTATGATTATGATAAGCAGAAATTGCAGGTTTTAAACGTGGGTTTCGAACCTTTCCATCATCCGCTGGCAGATGTGATCAAACGTAATAAGGGTAATATCAGTTTTTCATGGGTACATCCCCATCCATATCTGCCCTTTGCAATACTCTCAGGTGGAGAAAAAGGCTCCTTATACATAAACTGGGGGGCAAACCGAGATACAACCCCACACCCTTTATTCAGCGGTGCGACACAATTCTCATTCTCACCGGACGGCAAATGGTTGGTTTTCAAAAAGGAAAACTTTGCTGACGACACCTTCAAAACCTACCTCATGCCGGTATCCGAAAAGTACCCCCATTACCTTGGGTCGCCGATATTGTTAATCAATAAATATTTTGATGCTAACAACTGCGGCTGGACCACCAACCCCATAAGCTTTGTCGGTTCAAACGGTGAGATCTACCGTTGGGAACTCACCAACGAAGCCCATCCGGAAAGCGACAAGGCCACTTTCCATGACTACATCGTTGAGCATGATCTGGAAAAGCTGAGGAAGGAAAAGCGGCAGGGATTGGGAGAAAATCATAAACAGCATTAGTATCCTCTGCAAAGCGAAGGGAGCTGAGGGGTTAAGAAGGTGAAAAGACTTACACGATATATCAGACCAATCATTTTGATCATGGCCATTGTAGCTTGTTTATTAGTGATGGCACCGCTCCTCACCATTGCTCATGGAACAGATAAAATGGAACCGTTGTATAACATAAACGAAGCCAAGACACTTAAAGCAGAGGTGTATGACATAGGAACGGATTCAATTCTTTCGCTGTTCCCCGTGCCCCAGAATAATGCCATAGGCACCAATGATATGGGCAACGCCATTACACTCCTATCGTTTAAGAAAGGAAAAGTCAGTTATGACAAATACTTCAAAAACGCCGCTCATGATTTTGAGGGAGGCGGTACATATATACCGGTCATCTCACAGGACACTATCGGTTTTGGCCAGACAAGACGATTTTTGCTTTTTAATTTCCGGACCAGAGATTGCCGGGACTACCGTATTGTAATGTCCCTGGAAAAAACGATCGAAAAGATTGCCATAGCTGATTCCCGCCAAAAGCACATTATATTCGAGATTGAAGCACATAATCCAAAATCGGAGGACCCATGGGATTACACCTCCCACCTGTTGTTGATGGACCTGAGCGGGAAAGAAGCCAGGCTTATCAAGGATATACGCAGAGAGGATGGGGTAACATGGTCCATGGTATCAGATAAGATATTTCTATATGCTCGAAGAAAAGAACAGTTGAGGGTATTAGACATGAATTATGAGCCCGCCCATCACCCATTAGCGGACGTAATCAGACACAATAAAGGCAATCTCAGTTTTTCATGGATACAACCCAACCCATATTTGCCTTTTGCAATTCTCACCGGTGGAGAAAAGGATGAAGTGCTTGTTTCCTGGGGGAAAGGAAAAGATAGAAATCCAATCAGTTTGTTTGGAGAAAACATAACAGTGAAACAGTTTTCATTCTCTCCTGACGGTAAGTGGGTTGTTTTTCAGAAAGATTTTCCAGAACCTAAGAAGACCTACCTCATGCCGGTATCCGAAAAATACCCCCATTATTTGGGCTCACCGATATTGTTAATCAATAATTATTTTGATGAAAACAACTGCGGTTGGACCACCAATCCTATCAGCTTCGTCGGATCAGATGGAGAGATCTACCGCTGGGACTTGACCAATCAACCCCACCCGGATAGCGACAAGATGTCCTTCCACGACTACGTCGTGCAACAGGACCTGGAAAAGCTAACCAAGGAAAAGCGGCAGGGGCTGGGAGGACAGCATAAATAGCCGCAACATAATTCGGCCCGCGACGTCAATGGTTTGCCTGGAACAAATACAAGAAAGACAAAACACGCTCAAACAGGAGCCTCTAAATGAAAATAAAAAACTCTCTTAGGCATTAATAGAATCATTATATTGATAATGGTGGTGTTTATTCTTGTCCTGTTTCTTTACGGTTGCAGGAATGCAATTTGCCCTATGTGTCCTGACTAACCAAAGACAATTGTCAGGGACCGAGGGAACACGATAAACAGCCGCATCAATAATCTTCCCTTACAAATCCACGAAAGACTGAAAGAAGTAAAAAGGTGAAGAAGTCATCATGCAACATTTAAGACCTATCTTTTGGGTCACGTCTATTGCGGCTTGTATAGTTGCGACGCTATTCTCCGTCATCACAACTGGAGCAGGGAAAATGGAGCAGCCCTACAACATAAACGAAACCAAGACACTGAAACCGGAGGTTTACGATACAAGAACTAGATCAAGTCTCTCGCTGTTCCCTGTACCCCAGGATAACTCGATAGGCACAAATGATCTCAATAACGCCATTACTCTTTTGTCCTTTCACAAAGGCAAGATCGATTATGATAAATACTTCAAGAACGCCATTGACGATGTGGAGGGCGGGGGTGAGTACATGCCCATTATCGCACCTGACACCATAGGGTTCGGCCAGAACCGGCGATTTCTGCTTTACAATTTCAGAACCAAAGATTGTCGGGATTATGAAATTGTCGTATCACTTGAAAAAACAATTGAAAAAATCGCCATAGCGGATGCCAGGCAACGGCGCTTTATTTTCGAGATTCAAGAATTCAACGGCAGATCCGATGATCCCCGATGATTATACCTTCCACCTGCTGTTGATGGACCTGAGCGGAAAAGAGGCCAGGCTGATCAAGGATCTCGATATCGGTAAAGTGACAGTGTGGACTGCGGCATTTGACAAAATCTTTTTCTATGATTTTAAAAAGGAGCAGTTGAAGGTATTAAACATGAACTTCGAAACCGACCATCACCCGCTGGCAGATGCAATCAAGCGCAATAAAGGCAAAATTGATTTTATAGTTATTCATCCCCATCCATTTCTGCCTTTTGCGATACTCTCTGGTGGAGACAGGGGATCCACGTTCATAAGTTGGGGATCAGACAGAGATACGACTCCGCACCTTTTATTCAGCGGTGCGACACAGTTTTCATTCTCACCGGATGGAAAATGGTTGGTTTTCAAAAAACAGAACTTTGATGAAGGCACAGTCAAGACCTACATCATGCCGGTATCCGAAAAGTTCCCCCATTACCTTGGCCCGCCAATATTATTGCTGGATGGTTATTTCAATCCGAACAACTGCGGTTGGACCACCAATCCTGTCAGTTTTGTCGGGTCAAGCTTAAACGAACTCTACCGCTGGGAACTCACCAAAGAGGCCCATCCCTGGATTGATAAGCCCACCTTGTGGGACTACGTTGTGGATTATGACCTGGAACAAATGAAGGAAGGAAAGCAGAAAGATCCGGTTGATCATAATAAATAGAAAGCGACGCGTCTCAGACTGCAACGCGAAATACTTTCTTTGAAGCTTTGACTTTTGAGAGGATTTTATTTCTCCTCACGCATAAGGGAGCTTGATCTAGGCGCGAGTGGTCATCCAATGAACACCATGAAGAAATGTAAGAAAATCAATCTCGCATTATTTCAGAAGAACGGCATGGATCATAGCATCCGCTGCCTGTCTGGTCATGATTCCGTTCACCGCCACTACGTATGGAGCAGGAAATATGGAACCGTTGTATAACCTCAATGAAGCCAAAACAATGAAACCAGAGGTATATGATATAGGAACGGATTCAATTCTTTCGCTGTTCCCAGTGCCCCGGGATAATGCAATAGGCACCAATGATATGGGCAACGCCATTACCCTTCTATCTTTTCACAAAGGAAAAGTAAGTCTAGACAAATACTTTAAAAACGCCGCTCATGATTTTGAGGGAGGTGGTACATATATACCGGTCATCTCGCAGGACACTATCGGTTTTGGCCAGACAAGACGTTTTTTGCTTTTCAATTTCCGGACAAGAGACTGCCGGGACTACCGTATTGTAATTTCCCTCGAAAAAACAATCGAAAAGATTGCTATAGCTGACGCAGGGCAAAGGCACTTTATATTCGAGATTGAAGCACACAATCCAAATTCCGAAGACCCTTGGGATTACACTTCACACCTACTATTAATGGATCTGAGCGGAAAAGAGGCCAGGCTTATCAAGGACATACGCAGAGAGGATGGTGTAACATGGTCAGTGGTTTCAGATAAGCTATTCCTATATGCCCGAAGAAAAGAGCTGTTGCGGGTTTTAGACATGAATTTTGAGCCTGCCAATCATCCATTGGCAGACGTAATAAGGCAGAATAAAGGGAAAATCAGTTTTTCGTGGATACAACCCCATCCATATTTGCCCTTTGCTATTCTCACCGGCGGGGAAAAGGGGTCTTCTTTCATAAGCTGGGGGGCAGGTAGAGATACAACCCCATTTCCTCTATTCAGCCGTGCTACGCAGTTTTCATTTTCCCCTGACGGCAAATGGGTTGTTTTCAGGAAGAAGATTAACAGTGAACAACAAAATACCTACCTTATGCCGGTATCCGAAAAATATCCCCATTACCTCGGTTCACCTATATTGCTGCTAAATAATTATTTTGATGAAAAAAACTGCGGCTGGACCACCAATCCTATCAGCTTTGTCGGATCTGATGGCGAGATCTACCGCTGGGACTTGACCAATCAACCCCACCCGGATAGCGACAAGATGTCATTCCACGATTACATCGTGCAACAGGATCTGGAAAAGCTCACCAGGGAAAAGCGGCAGGGGTTGGGAGATAAACATAAGTAGCGAGATCAAAGAGGAATTCATGTACAAGAGCAGACAAAACATAAGGGCGGTTGCCGCCGTGGTTTTTGTTGCAGCCGTACTATTCTCCCCTGTGGCGCACGGCGCCGGAAAGATGGAACCATTGTACAACATAAAAGAAGCCACAGAACTTAAACCGCATACATTTGACACAGGAGAAAGTACAAGCCTATCGCTGTTCCCCGTGCCTCACGGATAACGCTGTAGGAACAAACTGAAAAAGCAAAAAAGATAATATAGGAGAAGGATTACATGGTTTTCGACATGCCAAACCCACGTATCACAGCCTTTGCGGTAGTTTTAGGCCTACTGTTATTCGTTATGTCCGTCAACTCCACCCTGGCCGAAGTTTATCCGCCGCCTTACAATCCCGAGCAACTTGCCGCTATCCAGGAAGCCCGCATCAGGGTTTCAGAGATTCGTAGCGCCGAAAAAGACGGCGACATATCAGCAGTTGCCGCCGAGAGGCGCGTAAGGCGCATTATGGTTCTTCTCAACACGGGGTTAACGGCAAAGCTCACCGAAGGCTCGCTGAAGGCGATGACCGGACAGGACACGATCAATAAAGCGGCTGCAGCCATGAAGAAGCAATCTTTCTTCGCCGGCGTCAACTTCCTGCGCCTCGGCCTGATTGCCGTATTCACCATCCTCGCCATGCTGCTGATCGGCAGGCACCTTATCTATTTCGTCAGAAACCTGCCCAAGGAGATATGGGAACTCGGCGTTTATGCCGGCGGGGTTGCCCTTCTGGCCGCTCAAGGCTCCGGCGTGATGAAACCCAACCAGTTCTCGGCCTTTCTCGGCTGCCTCCTCATCGGTGGCGGTCTGGGCCTCACCCTGGTCATTCACCGTGATTTTCTGCGCATGGACAAGATGACCCTGGATGAAAAGATTACCCTGGGAAGGCGGTATCTCCAGCAGGTCTGCCCTGCCGTCATGACGGTCGTTTTCGCCGCGGCTGCCCTGATTACGGGGAGCGTCTGGATAGGCGGCCTGGCAGCTCTCAGCCTGATGACCCTGCTCGGCTTTTCCGGGGCAATCATTCCTTTCGGATACGCTCTCGGCTTCAGGGACCATGATGCCCTGGCGCGGGGCACCTCGACCGGACTCCTCGTTGTGGCGGTTTTCATGTGCCTCAAGGCGGCAAACTTCACCCATCCCCTCCTCCGCCCCTTCGAGAGCGGTGCTCTCGTTGTCGGCGGAATCGTCGGCTACCTCGGCCTGCTCATCGCCGGCTCGAACCGCTACCTGAAGAGACTGAACTGGCTCGCCATGCAGGGACTCGTGCTGGTCCTCTGCTTCGCCGGCGTGCTCTGCGCGTCGCTTCTCGGCATATCGTCGGTCCAGATCATTGCCGGCAGCTTCCTGACCCTCTGGACCATCGAGAAGCTGGTCGAGATCCCGGGAAACGGGTTCGTCCCCTGGGTTCTCAAGCTCATGGCGGCTAGCGGCGCCCTCTACCTGATGGTGACCTACGGCGCGCCCATCTATGCCCGCTACCTCATGGCGTGATTAGAATATGGGAAGTCACTTGCATTCCATGGTTGCCACCAAGCTGCTCCATCTGAAACGGTTCGTTTCTGATGAGAGACTTGGGCACACGAGAGCGCCTGCCGGGAAGCGTCATGAGATACATGATGCTGGGAGCATTTTTGGCCCTGTGCTCCGGCTGTGCACCCTGTCCGCATTTTATCAACCAATCACCCGAAGTTACGGGCACGATAACTGATAATGGCATCCCCGCAGGCGGGATGAGGGTAATGATCACGAATGAGCTTAACGACAGCGCATGCCGAATGGCGGCACGAACTTTCATCACGGACAGCTCCGGGCATTTCGAACTGAAGAGAGTCAGAAAGTTCAGGTTTTTCACCACAATGGGTGACCACATTTTCAGAATCAAAGTTTGCTTGGTCAATAACGGGAAAACGTATACCGGCTATGCGGATGGGGGCATAGGCTACCCGCCTGATTCGATAAGTCTGAAATGCGACATAAACGAGGACAGCAAGTTTGTAGATGAAAATTCCTCCGAGGCTGACTTAGACAAGCCCGCGGTCTGTACGATAGTCAAATAATCGCAGGATTGACTGACAATAAACCATTTGAGGATACTCCATGGATTGCCTGAAATTCTATATGCCGCTAATCTGTATGGTTCTGTTTTCTACCGCTGCATACTCCGAAGGCGTCAAAAAACAGAGCCGCTTTTCGATGCAAAAGACATTTTCGAAGCAAACCCACAGTTTCCAATGTTGACAGGACAGGTCACCGGGGGAAAAGAAAAATAGTTGAACAGTATAATTGAATTTTGCAAATCTGGAGTTCCGAATTGAAAATATGGAGTAGTTATGACTAATAAGGCATTGTTGTTGATTGCGCCGTTGACCGTATGCCTGACCTGGCTCGCAATAATAAGCGCTGGTACCCATTTGCGTCTGATTGAATTCATGGCTGACGATAACGACTTTCTGTTCATACTCGGCTGTTTCATTGTGTCTTTTGCACTTTATTTCTACCTTCTATTGCTGGCAACCCCTTTATTGTACATATTCGGCATTCCCTTTTCCGGAAAACTGATCGTCAACGTCATGAAAACAGTTATGTTAATTCTCTTGCTGTTATCAATTTTCCCCGGCTCCGGAAGAGGTTTTCTCTCTCTTAATACCCGGGATTTTGTTTTTCTTCCATCTGCTTTTGCGCACATGGTGTTAATGGAATATGACATAATTCGAGATGAAGCTATCCCTGATCCCCGCCCTACTGAAAAACTTATCAGTGCCTTGAAAAGCAGAAATGCGGAAGTAAGGAGAAATTCCGTTAAAGCCCTTGGCGATAGGGGAGACCCCAGCGCGGTAAACCCGTTGATAGTTTTGTTAAAAAATGATGAGGACTGGTATGTCATGAACTTTGCGGCGGACGCGCTTGGCCGCATTAATGACCCACGCGCAATCCGTCCGCTGGTCGAGTACTGGAAAAATGGTGGCAAGGCCGGCGGTTACAGTTATCAAGAAAATGCGGAAAATGCTCTTTTGAATATTGACAATCCTTTGGCAGCAAAGGAATTCCTGACCGTCCTGGAAGATAAGGATGCCGTAAGACTTCATGCAATTGCCGTAAAGGTTTTGGGGAGAATAGGAGATAGATGTGCAGTCAAACCTTTGATTGACGTAATGACTGAAAAAGGGATTGAACTTGAGGTGGTCAAGGCACTTGGGAAAATCGGCGACCCGAGTGCTGCAATGCCTGTTATTTCCGTGTTAACTAAAAACAAGAGCGACTCTACCGATACTGATGATGAGTTGCGCATTGCCGCGATTGAAACCTTGGGTAAAATCAGGAATCCCGTCGCAGTCGAACCCCTGATTGTTCTGTTGAAAAGCCCGGAAGCAAGAGTTCACATATGTGCGATAAAAGCGCTTGGCAAGATAGGTGACGACCGGGCGACTCGTGCAATCGTTCCCCTTTTGAAGAGCGAGAATATCTCAATTCAGGAAACGGCCGCGCGTTCCTTGGCGCATACAAAAAAATATCAGGCGGTTCAACCTCTGATTGACTTGCTTGCGAAATCCCGATGTGAATCTGTCAGGAGTGGTGTTACCTGGTCATTGGGTACGATAAAAGATCCTCGCGTTGTCTCACCGCTTATAAACATTCTGGAGAATGATCCGTCTGATGATATTAAGGAAATTGCCGCATATTCTTTGGGAAAAACAGGGAATTCACAAGCGACCGATCCGCTCGTTGCCGCGCTGAAAAACGGGAAGGAAAGCATTCGACTGGCCGCGGCGTGTTCTCTGGGAGATATACAAGACGTCCGCGCGATAGAACCTCTCGTAATGTCTCAGAACGATTCATCAAAAATGGTGACGTGGCAGGCTTCTTTGTCACTGGATAACTTTCACGATCCAAAGGCCTCGGCAGCGGTCGAGAATTTTCTCAGTCATTACAATATTCGCAAAGTGGCAAAGAACTACGGGAGAATAATCCGAAAAGGTGACGATAACAAATTGTTTGCCTTGATCTTCGCTTTGAAACGGCATGGTACCGAATTGATGGCCAATGACTTCGTCACCAGTGAACATTGGTTGCTGAAAGAGGAGGGAGAAGCGTGGCTGCATAACCATGGCCTGCAGCCAAAGCGTAGTTCGCGGCCGGATGCTCCCAGGTGGGGTGTCTAAATATCAGAAAAAATGCCAGCCGATCTAAAGGCATGGGAGGGACGCCCATGAAATTATGCGTTGTTAATTATATAAATTTATGTTAATTTCCCCGACATGCCACGCAACTCACGCATAGATGCTCCCGGCGCCTTTCATCACATTATATGTCGAGGTCTGGAGCAAAGGGAGATATTCTTTGACGACGAAGACCGGGATGATTTCGTATCCCGTTTGAGCCGTATTCTTATCGACACTTCAACTTGTTGCTTTGCCTGGGCTTTGATTCCCAACCATTTTCACCTGTTGCTGAAGACGGGCGCCAAGCCAGTTTCAACAGTGATGTGCCGGTTGCTGACAGGATATGCGGTAACCTTCAACCGCCGCCACGCCCGGCATGGCCACCTCTTCCAAAACCGTTACAAATCAATCCTGTGCCAGGAAGAGCCCTATCTCCTGGAACTTGTCCGCTATATACATCTCAACCCTTTACGATCGGAAATCGTAACTTCCCTCGAAGAGCTGGAGCACTATCGGTACAGTGGTCACGGACAAATCATGGGCCGGCACGATGATTCATGGCTGGCAACCGAAGACATACTGCTCCGCTTTGCAAAAAGAATTATCCCCGCACGGAAAAAATATTGCGCCTTTGTTGCAGATGGTGTCGATCTTGGCCGCAGGCCGGATTTGACCGGAGGCGGATTGTTGCGCAGCAACGGCGGCTGGATACAGATTGCGGCCAGACAACAGGGCGATAATCATTTAAAGAGCGATGAGAGAATTCTTGGCGACAGCGGATTTGTCGAATCTGCATTAAGGGAAACTGAAGAGTGTCTTGAGGCTGGCAGTTTATTTCAAAAAAATGGGATTGATCTGGAGCGGTTGGCCCGGATTGTAGCCGGACTGCTGGCTATGAATGTCAATGAAGTGTGGGCCTGCGGCAAGCTGCCGAAGCGGGTTGCCGCACAGGGATCTTTTCTGCTTCTGGGCCGTCAGGGAGTTAGGGCATTCCGCAACGACTCTTGCAACCAGGTTAAAGCTGACTCAATCGGCGGTAAGTCGCGCGGTGCAACGAGGCGAGAAGTTTGCGGCAGAGAGTGGATGGTCTCTGGAGAAGTTTATAAACGCATGAATTCATGGGCGTCCCAATATTTTTGGAGTTAGGAGGGTTTGATGGATTCGAAAGTTTCGAGGGGTTTTGGCTGGCTTAATGCGACCCAGTTTCTCGGGGCGCTCAACGACAATATTCTCAAGCTGCTGATTATTTTCTACCTGATCGAGGCTAAGGGGACCGGTAATGCCGGGACCGTCGCGGCCCTGGCCGGCCTGGCCTTCGTGCTGCCCTTCCTGCTGTTTTCCGCGCCGGCCGGCTGTCTGGCCGACCGCTTCGCCAAGTCAGGGATGATCGTGGCGGTGAAGGTGGTGGAAGTGGCGGTAACAGGCCTTGCCATGGCCGCCTTTGCCCTGGGGATGGAAAACGGACTCTATCTGGTCGTGTTTCTCATGGCGACCCACAGTGCTCTGTTCGCGCCGGCAAAGTACGGGGTGATTCCCGAACTGGTGCCGACCGAAAGGCTTTCCGCGGCCAACGGCCTGATTGAGTCCTTCACCTTCCTGGCCATCATCATTGGCACCGCGCTTGCCTCGGTGCTGGCCCAGCTGACCACCGGACACGCCTGGCTGGCAGGCGCGGTCTGCTTCTGCATCGCACTGTGTGGCCTCGGCACGTCGTGGAAGATCGGCAGGACCGGGGCATCCGACAAGGCGAGACATATCGCGCTGTTTCCGGCGGAAATCTTGCGCACCGTCAAAAGCATTCGCGGCGACAGCGACCTGATGCTGGCAATGATCGGTCTGGCCTGGTTCATGTTCGTGGGGGCCTTTGCCCAGCTCAACCTGATCGGCTACGGCATCCAGCGTTTGGGGCTGACCGAGGCACAGAGCGGATACCTGTTCCTGGCGCGCGGCCTTCGGCATCGGAGCCGGTTCGCTGCTGGCGGCCAGACTTTCCGGCCGGGACGTGGAATTCGGCATCGTGCCCATCGGCGCTGCTGGGCCTTGCGCTCTCTCCGTATCCTGCTTCATGTCGGACCTGCCAGCCTGTCGTTCTCGATTGCCGTAATCGTGCTCTTCGGCGTCAGCGCGGGTCTTTTCAGTCTGCCGCTCCAGACTTTCATCCAGTTCAGGGCCGAGCCGGCCAGGCGTGGCGAGGTGCTGGCCGCCTCCAGCTTCATCAACTGGATCGGGATCTTCCTCGCCTCCGGGCTGACCTGGATCTTCAGCAGACCGCTGGGTCTCTCGGCCGCGCAGGGGTTCAGCATCATCGGCGCGATGACCCTGGTCCTGACTGCTGCTGACCTTCTGGATGCTGCCGGACTTCCTGCTCCGCTTCATCGCGCTCGCCGCCATGCAGATCTTCTATCGCATCCGCATCATCGGCGAGCGAAAACCTGCCGGTGGAAGGGCCGGCGCTTCTCATTCCCAATCACGTCACCTGGGTGGACGCCCTGCTGCTGACCGCCACCAACCAGCGCCGGATCCGCTTCGTGATGGAGCGGAGCTACTACAACACGCCGGTCCTGCGCTGCCTTTTCAGACTGCATGGGGGTGATCCCGGTCTCGTCCGAAGACGGCAGGAAGGAACTGGTGGAGTTCATCCGCCAGGCCAGCGCCAGCCCTGGATGACGGCTACATGGTCTGCATCTTCGCCGAGGGGGCGCTTACCCGAACGGCATGCTGCGGGAGTTCCGCGGCGGATTCGAGCGGATCGTCAAGGACAGCGGCTACCCGGTCATCCCGGTATATATCGGCGGCGCCTGGGGGAGCATCCTCAGCTATGCCCACGGCCGCCTCCTGTCGCGACCGCCCGCCCTTCTCCCCCTACCGGGTCATCCATCATCTTCGGCAAGCCCATGCCGGCCACCAGCACGGCCGTCGAGGTGCGGCAGGCGGTGATGGAGCTGTCGTGCGACTATTTCGACTCGCGCAAGAAGCGCCGCAAGCCGCTGGGGGAATATTTCATCGACTCGGCAAAGGAGAACTGGCGACGCAATGCCGTAGCCGACACCTCCGGCAAGGAACTCACCTACGGCCGGACTCTGACCGGGGCCCTGGCGCTGGCCGGGAAACTCGATGAACTGATCGGCCAGGAATGCCGAACATGTGGGGCTGCTGCTGCCGCCTTCCGTGGGCGGCGTGCTGACCAACCTTGCCGTCTCGCTCCTGGGCAGGATTCCGGTCAACCTGAACTACACCGCCTCCGAGGCTTCGCTCCGGTCGGCAGTCGAGCGCAGTGCGGCATCACCACCATCATCACCTCGCGGGCCTTCCTGGAAAAGGTCCCGACCCTGCCACGCCTGGAAGGGATGGTCATGCTGGAGGATATCCTCGCCGACCATTTCCGGAACGGACAAGCTCCTCGCCCTGCTCAAGGCGCGCCTGCTCCCGGCTCGGCTGCTCTGCCGACGCAGAGGCTTCGCGCCGGACCGGCCCGCCACGGTCATCTTCTCCTCGGGCAGCACCGGCGAACCGAAGGGAGTGATGCTGACCCATCACAACATCATGTCCAATATCGAGGCCCTGCGCATGGTCTTCCGGGTCGACCTGAACGACAACATCTGCTCCGCCCTGCCCTTCTTCCATTCCCTCGGCTTTACCGGCACCCTCTGGTTCCCGCTGGTGAGCGGCTTTTCCGCGGCCTACCATCCGAACCCGATGGATGGGGAAAAGATCGCCCAGGTGGTGCGGGAACACCGCTCGACCCTGCTGCTGGCCACCCCCACCTTCCTCCTTGCCTATCTGCGCCGGGCAAAGAAAGGAGATTTCGCCACCCTGCGGCTGGTGGTCACCGGGGCCGAGAAACTGAAGGCGCAAGCTGGCCGACGCCTTCCAGGAGAAATTCGGCATCCGGCCCATGGAAGGATACGGCGCCACGGAGCTCTCGCCGGTCATCACCCTGAGCCTGCCGGACGTGGAGATCGGCGGGGTGCAGCCAGCAGGGCTCCAAGGAAGGAAGCGTGGGACACCCCATTCCCGGCGTGGCGATCCGGGTGGTGGACCCGGAGAGCGGCGACGACCCTCAAGCCGGGCGAGCCTGGTCTGATCCTGGTCAAGGGCCCCAATGTCATGCTCGGTTACCTGGGGCGGGCCGACAAGACCGCGGAGGTAATCCGCGACGGCTGGTACGTCACCGGCGACATCGGGGTCATGGACGATGACGGTTTCGTCCGCATCACCGATCGTCTGTCCCGCTTCAGCAAGATAGGCGGCGAGATGGTCCCCCATGGCGCGATCGAAGACGAACTGCACAACCGCCTGGGGCAGACCCAGGTGCTGGCGGTCACCGCGGTTCCCGACGAAAAGAAGGGGGAAAAGCTGGTAGTCGTCTTTACACGGGACGCCACCGACGCCGAAACCCTCCAGCAGCTGATGACGGAGAGTGAACTGCCCAACCTCTGGAAACCGGGGCGCGACTGCTACCTGGGCGTGGAGAGCCTGCCTATCCTCGGCACCGGCAAAATGGACCTGAAGGGTTTGCGCGAGATAGCCATGGCAGCGATGAACGCCTGACGGGAAATTCAATCGGGAGTGATTCAATGAAATACATCAACCACACACCATTCCCATCGATGGCCTTTCAGGCTACGGCCGGGGACGGGCAGTCTTCCCACGTTGTGATCGTGCGCGCCACCTTTGATATTCAAAACGACGGGAAACTTGCAGTCTCCGATGAGCAGGTACCGATAGCCCTGACCGATGAATACTTCGGCGAGGTCAACAAGAGCAGCGTAAAACAGGAAAGCGACCTTGTCCCCTACAAACCCAGGTGCGATGTTATCGTGAATGCCACTGCCTATGCTCCGGGAGGGAAGCCGTCGCCCGGTTTCGTAGCAGGAATAAAGATAACCGGTCCATACACGACAAAAGACTCCGCACCTCCACTTGTTCTGGAGAATAATCTTCTCGTCACCGGACCGCGCAATTGGGAAAAAGGTCTTATGGGAGGGTGGGCGCTCAAGGCACCCACCGAACCGGTTACTTCATTGGAGCTTCGATATGAATATGCCTTCGGCGGTGAATGCAGGATCGACCATGACGACCCCGACGGCAAAGGCATCAAATCAGGATCGCGCCTGACGCCCGAACAGCGGGAAAGTCACCCCGAAGGGCCCGCCGACGCTCCAATCGCTCACACTGTATTTGAAGACAATCCGCTGGGCAAGGGTTTTGCCGAAGCGTGGTATCTGAAGGCCAAAAAGATCAAGACGATCCCGGCTCCACAGATCGATGATCCGAAAAACCCTGTCACATCCTTCGGCAATACCTATCCTCCCCAGGGGTTCGGCATCATTGCCAAGGCGTGGAGGCAGCGCCTGAAATTAGCCGGAACATACGACAACAACTGGATTGAAGAGCGCTGGCCGGATTTGCCGGATGATTTCGACATGGCGTACTGGAACGGCGCAAATCCGGACATGCAGGCTCCACATCTTGCCGGAGGCGAGGAAATAACCCTTACCAACCTGACACCCGCGGGGACACTCACATTTTCACTACCCACTGATCTGCAGTTTGTGGATGTACTTTTTGAAAACGGCAGGAACGCATCTGTTCCTGCAAAACTCGACACGGTTATTATCGAGCCGGACTCCATGAAGGTATGCATTGTGTGGCGGGCTGTCATAGCGACTCCGCCTGAAATAGCCGTGGTGGAATCCCGGCTGGTTCCCGAAGAAGATTGTTCCGATTGATAAAGGATCCTGAAAATATTGCTTTCAGACTGAAGTTTTCCAATTTCCCCGAAAGAAAGGACATCCATGCTGACCGTCGACATCAAAAACCTGCTTAACCGCCTGAACCCCGTTTGCACCCGCGCCCTGGAAGGTGCTGCAGGTCTGTGCGTCTCCCGCACCCATTACGAAGTGACCGTGGAACACATGTTCGCCAAGCTGCTGGAGGAGCCGCACGGTGACCTGCAGCTGATCCTGCGCCATTTCGAAATTGATCCGGCAGCCGTGCTTCTGGCAATGGAGCGGACCATCGAGGAATTCCACTCCGGCAATACGGGCAAGCCGGTCTTCTCTCCTCTGCTCATCCAGTGGTGCCAGGACGCATGGCTCATTTCCTCCATCGACCTGTCGCAGAACCAGATCCGCTCCGGCGCCCTGCTGGCGGCGCTTCTGGCAAAGCCGCTGCAGCTGGCTGAAGGTAAATACGTTGACGCTCTCCTTCCCATCGGCAGGGACGCCCTGATGAAACAGTTTGCCGGTATCGTGCAGGGTTCGACGGAACAATCGCACCCCGAAGAGAGGCCGGCCAGAGAGGAAGCTGCGCCCACCGGAACCACTGCCATCACACGTTTCTGCACCGATTTCACAGGCAAGGCCAGGGCGGGCGATATCGATCCGGTATTCGGCAGGGACCGGGAAATTTCCCAGATGATCGACATCCTGGCCAGAAGGCGCAAGAACAATCCCATTGTCGTCGGAGAAGCCGGGGTGGGCAAAACCGCGGTCGTGGAAGGGCTTGCTCTGCGAATCGTGGAGGGAGACGTTCCCGACATCCTGGCCGATGTATCCCTGCTCGGCCTCGACATGGGACTCCTCCAGGCGGGGGCCGGAGTGAAAGGAGAGTTCGAAAATCGGCTGAAGTCCGTGATCAGCGAGGTCAAGTCCTCACCGAAGCCGATTATCATGTTCATCGATGAAGCCCATACCATGATCGGTGCCGGCGCCCAGGCCGGAGGCGGAGATGCGGCCAATCTCCTCAAACCGGCGCTGGCCAGGGGGGAATTGCGCACCATCGCCGCCACCACCTGGTCGGAATACAAGAAATACTTCGAAAAGGACGCCGCCCTCGCCCGCCGCTTCCAGCCGGTAAAACTGGATGAGCCGTCAGTGGAAACAGCAGCGCTTATCCTGCGGGGGCTGAAGGAGAAGTACGAGCAGGCCCACGGTGTGACGGTGCGGGACGACGCCATTGTAGCCGCGGCCGAGCTTTCCGGCCGTTACATATCCGGGCGGCAGCTTCCCGACAAGGCGGTTGACCTGCTGGACACCAGCGCGGCACGGGTCAAAATTCTTCTGACCGCGAAGCCCTCCTTAGTGGAGGATAAGGAGCGGGCCATACAGGCGCTGGAGAGGGAGAAAAAGGCTCTGGAGCGTGACCGTCTACACGGCGCGACGGAGGAAGAAGGACGGTGCCGGAAACTGGATGAGCGTCTGGCCGCGCTCCACGGGGAATTATCGGAAATAACCGGACGCTGGGAAAAGGAACGGGAATTTGCCCACAGACTGCTTGAGCTGCGCAGGGAGCTGGGTGAAACTGTCACCTGCGAAGCATCGGAAGAGCGAAAAGATGAGATTAAGAAAGAAATCACGAAAATTACGGGTGATCTGAACCTGATTCAGGACGGCTCACCGCTTGTCAGGATCGAGGTCGATCCTGATGTTGTAG
Source organism: uncultured delta proteobacterium (assembly GCA_963815135.1). Classification (GTDB taxonomy): domain Bacteria; phylum Desulfobacterota; class Desulfuromonadia; order Geobacterales; family Geobacteraceae; genus CAIWTU01. Next base: position 503,674 of record CAWFFO010000006.1, on the reverse strand, counting down.
CAAAAGTGGTTTCGGACTGGACCGGAATCCCACTGGGTAAAGTGCTGCGGGACCAGGCCAGCAATGTCATGCAGATGGAGACTGATCTGCGGCAGAGGATCAAGGGGCAGGATGAGGCTCTTAATGTTATCGCTCAGGCCGTCCGAGCTGCCAGGGCAGGTCTGGCGGATCCGCGCCAGCCACAGGGGATATTTCTTCTCGTCGGACCATCCGGGGTCGGCAAGACAGAAACCGCCCTGGCAGTGGCTGACCTGCTTTTCGGCGGAGACCGCTTTCTCACCACCATCAACATGAGCGAGTTCCAGGAGGCGCACACTTTGAGCCGCCTGATCGGCTCACCTCCAGGCTATGTGGGCTTCGGCGAGGGAGGAGTGTTGACCGAGGCGGTTCGCCGTCAGCCATATTCCGTGGTCCTCATGGATGAGGTGGAAAAGGCCCACCTGGACGTGGTCAATCTTTTCTACCAGGTATTCGACAAGGGAACCCTGGCCGATGGCGAGGGGCGTGATATAGATTTCAGGAACACCGTACTGTTCCTCACCAGCAATCTTGCTTCCGACATTATCGGCCGGTTATGCTCCGGAACTGAAAGGCCCACCCCACAGGCACTGGTCGAGGCGATAAGGCCCGTCCTGTCGCAACATTTCAAGCCGGCTCTCCTGGCCCGCATGTCCATTGTCCCTTTCTATCTGCTCGATTCGTCTTTCATGCAGGAGATAGTTATGCTCAGACTGGAGAAACTGGCAGCACGCGTTAGTGAGAGCAACAAGATGCGCCTTGTCTATTCTCCTGAAGTGGTGGAGCGAATCACAGCCCGTTGTACCGAGGTGGAAACCGGGGCGAGGAATATCGAACATATCATGCGCGGTACAATTATCCCGCAGCTGTCACGCAAGGTTCTCGAGTCGATGACCGAAGAGCGGAAGCCCGCCGAAATGAGGCTTGACGTTGCAGAAGACGGATCTTTCTGCATTGATTTATTTTCGGAAGGCGTTGAAAAAACGGACCATGACGTCAAGCGTGCAACCGGAACTTCAAAGCCGGCAAAAAAAAGAAACAAAAAGACGCCCGGCGCTGAAAAATGAGGAAATTGATGGCAAAAAAGCCGGGAAAGTCCCGGCTTTTTCTTTCTATTATGAACTAATTTCTATTTCAGCAGCAATCCTTTGTCCGTTACGCCGACACCTTGAAATGACCGACAACGCCAAGAAGGTCTTCCGCGACCGTGGAGAGGCGGCCTGCCGCCATGGAGCTTTCCCTGGCAACTTCCGCGGAGCACGTCATTACTTCTGTAATCATGTGTATATTGTTGCTGATCTCGTTGGTGGTCGAGGTCTGCTCTTCGGCCGCTGTTGCTATCTGGTTTACCTGCATGGCAACATTTGAGATCTCGTTGAGTATCTCCTCGATCGCATTGCCGGATTTGGCGGCTTCGGAGGTACCCTTCTCCACTTCGGCTACTCCTTCTTCCATTGAGCCGACCGCCAATTTTGTTTCCTGCTGAATCGCCTTTATCATCGTACCGATTTCTTTGGTAGCCTTGGTTGTCCTCTCCGCCAGAGCCCTGACCTCGTCGGCAACAACGGCGAACCCCCTGCCCTGTTCTCCTGCCCGGGCCGCTTCTATGGCCGCATTAAGGGCCAGCAGGTTGGTCTGGTCCGCGATATCTTCAATGGTGCCGACAATTTCGCCGATCTCGTTGGACCTGGCTCCCAGGCTCTCTACCGTGTTTGCCGATTCTTTTACCCTTTCCGCAATACGGCTCATGACCGCAACGGTCTCCTGGACAACCGACGCGCCGGTCAATGCAGCCGTATTAGCCTGTTCGGAACTGCCGGCGGCAACGGAGCAATTCTGCGCGACATCATTGGAGGTTGCAGCCATTTCTTCGCTGGCGACCGCGACGGTACCGATCTGCGCCGCAACATCTTCGGAATTGGTGGCCATGAGTTCAGATGTGGTAACCAGAGTTTCGGACGAGGAAGAAACTTCGCTGGCCGATTCGACGATGCGTTTGATTATGTCATTCAGTTTGTCCATGAAGGAGTTAAAAGCGATGCACATCTCGCCTATTTCGTCTCTTTTCATATAGTCGAGTCTTTGGGTCAGATCGCCATCTCTTTCAGCGGATATTAATACATCATGAATCCCATCGAGGGGAGCAAAAAGCCGATACGCTACAAACCTGTTGGCGAACCAGGCGCCAATCACCAGAAGGACTGACAGGCCGAGAATGATCAATGCGAGTTTATCAAATGATTCCATTAAGCCGCTCATTCTTTCACCCACATAGATTGCCCCTATAGTGTTTCCCCGGGCGTCTTTTATCGGTTCATAGGCCGTCAAGTATGGGACTCCGAGAATTTTCGCCTCGCCACGGTAGGGCTTTCCTTCTTTGAACATGGCGTCATATGCGGGCCCGACGAGTTTGGTGCCGACCGCGCGACTGCCGTCCTCCTTCACCACATTCGTGGCAATCCGGACGTCGCCCATGAAGATCGTCGCCGTGCCGCCGCAAAGTTGCTTGAGAAGGTCCGGGAGCGAATTATCACCATTGATTGCGAAGTTGCCGATCATCATTTTTCCGTCTGCGATCCGGATGTCGGTTCCTTTCTGATGCAGAAGTTCCTGGAAGGTGCGCATCCTGGCCTCCTGATCGTCCATGGCCTTAACTCGCATCTGGTGATTCAATGCGTACAGGCAGACTGCTGTGATGGCAGCTATGGCGGCCACCAGGATGACGGAATTCAACACGATAAACTTTGTTCTGATTTTCATCCACCCCTCCTTTAAGGAATAAATACATTTCGCAAACTGTCTATTTTTCTTTTCTGATTTCATATCGGCAAAGCCGCACTATTCCTTTAATACAATTTATAGATGTGTAGGTTTTTTCCTGACACCAATTATGGGTAGGCAATATCGCTGAATACCCAGCTTTAAAATGTATTCTTCGGGAAATAGTCCAGACCGGCAGTATACATGCATTCCCGGCACCGGATGTGTTTTCAGGAAAGATAAAATCAATTTTATTTGACGGATTTTTATGGTACACAAATTATTGAAAGCGTGAAACCAGATCGGGGCTTCACGGAATAAAACAAAAGGAGTCGGCAATGACGGAAGAAAAAAATCCGCGGGTTCTCATGGAAACGTCCATGGGAAACATCGAGATCGAACTTTTCAAAGACAAGGCACCAATATCGGTGAGAAATTTCCTTTCCTACGTCAAGGATGGATTTTACGATGGACTGGTTTTTCACAGGGTCATCAGCAACTTCATGGTGCAGGGAGGCGGGATGGACGAATCCATGCAGCCCAAAAAAACGAAATTCGCCATCAAGAACGAAGCGAACAACGGGCTGTCCAACACCCGGGGCACGCTTGCCATGGCACGGACCGCAGTTATCGACAGTGCCACTTCCCAGTTTTTCATAAACGTGGTCGACAACAAATTTCTCGATTACAGGGGAAAGACAGCTGAACTGTTCGGATACGCCGTATTCGGGCAGGTCACCGAAGGGATGGATGTGGTTGACGCCATTCGCCAGGTTAAGACCGGTTCCAAGGCCGGTCACGGTGATGTCCCGCTGGAACCGGTGACGATCGTTTCGGTGAAGGTGCTCGACCAGTAAAACGAATCAGCTTCGTACGTTCCGCAAAAAGGCCACAGGGGATAAACCCTTGTGGCCTTTTTGCATTTAGCCGGCAAATGAAAAGGGACCCGATCCGCAAAATCAAGAGGTGCGGCGGACTTGCTTTTTTCTTTCTCATCTGATAACAAATAACGCTGCAAAGAAAGGAGGTATTTTCATGACCGAATTCTTTACCGCCCTGGAATCTATTCTTCAACAGACTTTTCTGGGCATAAGTCTGAGCCGTTTCGCCGGTGCGTTTCTCATCCTGATCGTGTCTCTTATCCTGAAAAAGATCGTCAGCTATGTTTTCGACAAGGTGATTTTCCCTTTGGCCACGAAAACCAGGAGCCATTACGATGATCAGTTCTTCCAGGCAATCCGGAAACCGGCCGAATGGCTGATGGTAATCATCGGTCTGTTCATCGCTCTCCATTTTCTGCGGCTGCCCACGGAACCATTCGATCTGAGGAGCGGTGCGGTTTCCCTGTTCAAGGTTCTCGTAACGTTCGATGTGGCGTGGGCCTTGTTCAATCTGGTCGGACTGATAGACACATTTCTCTCATTCTGGGTATCTAAAACCGAATCCACCCTGGATGACCAATTGCTTCCGTTTGTCAGAAAGACTCTCCGCGCTTTCGTCATTTTTCTTGCCGTCATCCTGACCATCCAGAACCTCGGCTACTCCATTTCGGGACTGCTGGCTTCACTTGGCATCGGCGGGCTGGCCGTGGCTCTTGCGGCCAAGGACACCCTTTCCAACATATTCGGCTCACTGATGATTCTCCTGGATCGCCCGTTTCATATCGGGGACTGGGTAAAGGCGGGTGAACTGGAGGGAATCGTCGAGGAGGTGGGGTTTCGCTCCACGAAAATCCGTACGTTCGCCAAGACCCAGATCACCGTGCCGAACAGCGTGATCGCCAACCTTGCGGTGGACAACATGAGCCGCAGGCCCAAACGGCGTATAATGCTGACCCTCGGGGTGACCTACGAATCGACTCCCGACCAGATGCGCACGGCTGTGGCCGGTATCCGCGAAATGCTCGGCAGGCATCCGGACATCGACCAGGAGTTTTTACTGGTCAACTTCACCGACTTCGGTGCCTCATCGCTGGACATTCTTGTATACTGTTTCACCAAAACAATCGTATGGGAAGAATTTCTCGAAGCCAAGCAGGACGTGTGCCTGAAGATCATGGATATCCTGGAAGGACTGGGTATGGAAATAGCATTCCCCAGCAGAAGTGTATATTTTCGTGGTGCCGACGGAAATCAGCAGGAGATTGGCCTGGCACAGACTTCAAACTGAGCGGGCACACAACATCATTCGATCCGTTTTTCTGCCGCAGGCGTACCAGCGCAATTTGGTATGAGCCGGGAGGAATCCTGCCAGGATAATGAACGCAAAAAGCCGGCATCGTCAAATTGATGCCGGCTTTTTAATTGTTTATGTGAGCTTTTCTCAGGCCATAACGATCAGCAGATCGTCTTTTTCGACCTTGTCCCCTTCCTTGAATTTCACCTCGCCGATCTTTCCGTCTTCCTTGGCCTTGATGTTGGTCTCCATCTTCATGGCCTCGGTGACCATCAGTATTTCGCCCGCCTTGACCATGCTGCCGGACTTTCACGTTTACCTTGAGAACCTTGCCCGGCATCGGTGCGCCGATATGGTGCGGATTGACTTGTCCGCCTTCTCGTGCTCGTAACTCATCGGTAACAACAGACTGGTCACGGACGGTAACCTGCCGGCCAACGCCGTTCAGTTCGAAGTATATGTGCCGGGTGCCGTCCTGGTGGACCCTGCCGATGGCGTTGAGCTTTATGATCAGTGTTTTGCCCGGATCGATGTCCACCGAGGTCTCCTGCCCCGGTTCCAGCCCGTAAAAGAAAATGGGCGTCGGAATTACCGATGTATCCGAAAAGTCCTGCCGGTGCTTGTCGAAATCCGGGTATACATGGGGGTAGAGGATATATGAAATAAGCGTCCTTATCGTTGATCGACCATGCCGTATTTGGCCTCTATTTTCTCTCGCTCCTCTTGGAAGTCGACCGGTTCCAGCAGTTCGCCGGGACGGCAGGTGATCGGCTGTTCCCCCTTCAGAATGATGTTCTGCAGCTTCTCGGGGAATCCCTGGTACGGCTGGCCGATCATCCCCTTGAAGAATCCGACCACCGACTCGGGGAAAGTCAGTTCATCACCCCTTGGTGAACACGTCGTCCACATCCAGATTGTTCTTGACCAGGAACATGGCCATGTCGCCGACGACCTTGGAAGACGGCGTCACCTTGACGATATCGCCGAAGAGGACATTCACCTTGTGGTACATCTCCTTGCACTCTTCCCAGCGGTCCAGCAGCCCGAGACCGGCGACCTGCGGCTTGTAGTTGGAGTACTGGCCGCCGGGGATCTCGTGATGATAGACCTCGGCGGTGCCGCTTTTCAGCCCCGACTCGAAGGGCGCGTAATAGTCGCGCACCGTCTCCCAGTAGTTGGCCAGCTTCTGCAGACCGTCTGCATTGAGCCTCGGGTCCCATTCGCTGCCCTTCAGCGCGGCAACCAGAGCGTTCAGGTTCGGCTGGGCGGTCAGACCCGATATGGACGAAAGTGCCGCGTCAACGATATCGACTCCGGCCTGACAGGCCATGAGCAGCATGGCGCTCGCCGTTGCCGGAAGTATCGTGGGTATGGAGATGGACCGGAATGCCGATCTCCTCCTTGAGCGCCTTGACCAGCTTGTAGGCGGCCAAGGGCTTGAGGAGGCCGGCCATATCCTTGATGGCGAGGATATGGGCGCCCATCTTCTCAAGTTCTTTTGCCAGGTTGACGTAATATTCGAGGGGATACTTGTCCCGTTTCGGATCGGTGATGTCGCCGGTATAGCAGATGGCCGCCTCGCAGATCTTGCCGGTCTTCCGCACCGCATCCATGGCCACCGTCATCCCCTTGGTCCAGTTGAGGGAATCGAAAACCCGGAAGACGTCGATGCCCGATTGCGCGGCTTCCTCGACGAAGCGTCTGCACCACATTGTCAGGATAGTTGGTGTAGCCCGACGGCATTGGAACCGCGCAGCAGCATCTGGAAGAGAATATTGGGGATCGCCTCCGAAAGCTTGTGCAGCCGCTCCCACGGGTCTTCCTTGCAGAAAACGCATGGAGACATCGAAGGTGGCTCCCCCCCACATCTCCAGGGAGAAGAGTCCGACGCCGAGATAGGAGGTCGGTTCGGCGATTTCCAGCAGGTCATAGGTCCGGACCCGGGTGGCCAGGTAGCGACTGGTGGGCATCGCGCATGGTGGTGTCGGTGAGCAGAAGCCGCTTCTGTTCCAGAATCCATTTGCCGAGCCCTTCGGCCCCTTCAGCCTCATGAACATGATCGCGGGTCCCGTACGGCGCGGCGCGGCTGGTATAGTCGATTTCGGGTACCCGGCCTCCATCAGCTCTGCCGATTTGAGCGGCCTGGCTGATGCCCGGAGACCCGTTGACTATCACATCTCCGATGAAATTGAGGACTTTGGTGGCCCGGTCCTTCTTTTCCCGCATCTTCATCAGTTCCGGATGCTTGTCGATGAACGAAGTATCGCACTTGCCGCGCGAGAAAGACCGGATGGGTGATGACATTTTCCAGAAAGCCGATATTGGTCTTCACCCCGCGGATGCGGAACTCCTGGAGGGAGCGGTTCATGGTCTTTGCCGCCCCTGCGAATGTCAGTCCCCAGAGCGCTCACCTTCACCAGCAGCGAATCGTAATGGGGGGTGATATGCGCGCCGGTAGAGGCGTTGCCGGCATCGAGCCGCACCCCGAAGCCGGCGCCGACCGATAGGTGGTTGTAGCGTACCGAAATCAGGGGCGAAGTTATTGGTCGGGTCCTCGGTGGTGATCCGGCACTGAATCGCATAGCCCCGCATGTCGATGGCCGCTCTGGTCAGGGATGTTGATTTCCGGATCGGAAAGTTCGTATCCCTGCGGCCACGAGGATCTGGTTCTGGACCAGGTTGCGGCCGGTGATCATCTCGGTGACGGTATGCTCGACCTGGATGCGGGGGTTCATCTCGATGAAATAGAATTTCCCCTCGCCGTCCACGAGGAACTCGACGGTGCCGGCATTGCGGTATTTTACCTGACTGGCGATCTTCATGCGCCTCGGCACAGAGCTTCCTCCCTGGTTGTCCGGAGTCAGGCAGAGCGAAGGAGCGAACTCAACCACCTTCTGGTGACGGCGCTGAATGGAACAGTCCCGCTCGTAGAAGTGGACCAGATTGCCGTAATTGTCCCCAATGATCTGCACTTCGATATGCTTGGGGTTTTCGATGTATCGCTCCAGAAAGACCGCAGCATTGCCGAAGGCAGCCTTTGCCTCGCTGCTGGCGCTGGCGAGCCCTTCCAGAAGTTCCTTCCGGTTGCGCGCCACGCGCATGCCGCGCCCGCCGCCGCCGGCGGCCGCTTTGACAATGATCGGATAACCGTAATCTTTGGCAAACTTGAGGGCCTCCTCTTCCTTCTCAATGGGTTCCTCGGTGCCGGGAACCACAGGCACTCCGGCCTCCATGGCCACCTTGCGGGCGGCGACCTTGTCTCCCAGCGCCCGCTGCATCTCCGCGGTCGGACCGATGAAGACTATGCCGGCGGCTTCGCACTTCTCGGCAAATTCGGAGTTCTCCGACAGGAATCCGTAGCCGGGATGGATGGCATCCACATCTGCCTTTTTCGCCAGGGCGATGATCTCGTCTATCCCGAGATAGGCATCAATCGGGCCTTTTCCCTTGCCGATCAGATAGGCCTCGTCCGCCTTGTAACGGTGCAGGGACAGCTTGTCTTCTTCCGAATAAATGGCAACAGTATTGATTCCCAGTTCGGCACAGGCGCGGAAGATACGGATGGCAATCTCGCCACGGTTGGCCGCCATTATTTTTTTGAATTTTCTTTTCACTTTCGCAGTCTCCTGAATTACATTTTAATAAAAACAAAAAAATCACAAAAGGGAAAAAGGACCTTTTGAATATTAAAAAAGCACAATCTCACCGATTATGCGTACATTTCCAGCGATTTCGTATAAAAACAGATTCAAAAAGCATTGTCAACCGTATTATTGCCGTTTTAACCTGTCACACCGGGCCCGGCATACCGAACACCGCCTCAATAAAGATGGTTTCAAATAGAAGTCCTTGAAATTATTTCCAGTCATTCCGACGGAAGCCGGAAACCGGTCTTAAAGTGTAGTTGTCCCCCCCGGATTTCGGTTTCATCGGGGTTATGATAAACACTCATTCCGGAGACCATATACATGCATGAAATCTTCTTAAAACATGAGCTTACCCCATCTCCCCGTCATCACCATCCATCTTGAGAGTTCCGAATAGATGTGGAAAACAAATTGTTTGCATTGCATCCTCAACATGCTACAATTTTGCAGCTTGAACAAAAATAAAAAGGAGAGCCTGCATGCATATGTCACGCAAAACATTTTTTCGCATTTCCTGTTCGGCGCTTGCCATTCTCTTTACCTTGAGTGGTCTGGCCGTCGGCGCCGAGAAGAAAAAAACAAAAAATTCCACTGTAGCCGCCACCGAGTCGAAATCCTCGACAAAAAGTTCAACGGACGCCGCTAAAAAATCCAACCCCTCCGATGTCATGGCAAAAGTCAATGGCGTTGCCATCACCCGGGGCGAAGTAGATCGGGCGGTTAACATCATGCTGGCCCAGAGCAAGATCCCACAGCCCGTCTCTTCCGAAATCATGGAAAAAGCCGAAGGCGCCGCCCTGAATCAGCTAGTTTCCTCGGAAATCCTTTATCAGGCAGGCAGCAAGATGGAAATCAAGGACCTGGACAAGCAGGTTGACGAGCAGATTGAAAAGAACAAGGCACGGTTCCCTTCGCCGGAAATATATCAGAAAGCTGTAAAAGCGGCTGGTCTTACTGATAGCGAAATGAAAACACTGATGCGCAAGGAAATCGTTATAAACTACCTGCTGGAAAAGGAAGTTGTCGACAAGGTCAAGGTCGGCGATGACGAAGTGAAGAAATTTTACGAAGACAACAAGGACAAGTTCAAAACCGATGAAAAGGTAAGAGCCAGCCATATCCTGATCGGAGTGGACGAGAAGGCCTCCGCCGCCGACAAGAAAAAGGCGAAGGAAAAGGCTGAAGCGATACGCAAAAGACTCCTCGCCGGGGAAGATTTCGCAACCGTGGCCAAAAAGGAATCAACTGATCCCGGCAGTGCGGCGCAAGGCGGCGATCTCGGATATTTCTCCAAGCAACAGATGGTTCCGGAATTCGCTGACGCCGCATTCGCCTTGAAGCCGGGTGAAATAAGCGATGTCGTGGAAACCAAATTCGGCTATCACATCATCAAGGTCCAGGATAAGAAGCCTGCCGGAATCGCTACTTTTGACGAGGCGAAAAACTGGATCGAGGAACGCCTCAAGTCCCAGAAAATCCAGAAAGGTGTGAATGAATACCTGGAAAAACTGCGCAAAGATGCAAAGATAGAAATGTCAAAAAGCTCAAACAGCTAAATCCGCTTTTCCGGTGCATAACAAAAAGAGCCCTTCCCTGGTAATGGAAAGGGCTCTTTTGTATTATTCCCGCCTGTAAACCCGTTTCAGATCTGATTTCCACACTTTTCCTTTTGTTATTGCCGCCCTTCCTGCATTAAGCAATTCAAATTTCTATAATATCCGCATATCAGATCTTGGAGAGAAGTTAAATATGCATCGAAACGGCTTTCAATCTTTCTGAATATTTTAATTCAAGAAATGGCATAAGATGCCGATATTTAATAAAAGAGCGGCAGAAAAAAAACCCGCAGGTGCTCCTTGCCGATAACCTTATTCATTTTCTAATCCGCATTTTCGTTGATCAGTATTTTGTCGGTGTCTCCAACATTTTTGAACAGGAAAGGCTTATGAACAATCAAGAGATGGTCAAATACCGGAACAACCCCGAGGATAAGGAATTTGCGAACGACTTGCTGTACCGCAAAATTGTCGAAGGTGTAAGCGATCTTGTTTTCGTCTCTTCCATGGATCACATTATCGAATACATGAACCCTGCCATGATTGAAAGAACCGGTTATGATGCTGTCGGCGAATCATGTTTCAAGGTTTTGAACGGTCTGGATGATCCATGCACATGGTGCGACAACGAGATTGTACGGAAAGGAAACAGGCACCGCTTCGAATTCACCAGTCCCAGGGACGGACATGTTTATAATTCTTTGAACGTGCCCCTTTCCGATGATGATGGCAACACCGTAAAAGTCTCGATTATGCGGGACATCACGGAGCGGAGAAAAATCGAAGATGATCTGCGTGAAGAAAAAATGCTCATTGAAGGGCTGGTAAACAGTCTTCCCGGCATTTTCATCCTGATGGACGAAGATCTCAGCCTGGTAAGCTGGAACAAGAACGTAGAATCTGTCACGGGTTATTCCAGTAAAGAACTCACGGAAATGACTCTGGCCGATTTCTGCGAAAGACAGGAAAAAAAGCTCGTCGAATCAATTGTTCGTGAAGTAATGGATCATGGGTGTGCAACCGCACAGTTCAAGGTAATGTGCAAAGACGGCAGCATAATACCCTATTTTTTCACCGGCTCGCGCATTGCGATCAACGAGCAGAAGCACATGATCCTGATCGGTATTGACATCCAGGAACATTCCGAGATTGAAGATATGCTGCGCAAGCTGTCCATGGCCGTCGAACAGAGTTCCAGTTCCATCGTAATTACCGACAACGAGGGCAGAATAGAATACGCAAACCCCAGCTTCCAGAAAATGACCGGGTACGACCTCGAAGAAGTGATCGGACGCTACATGGATAAATTCCCGGCTATTCTGCCGACCCCGGAAAACGGCGGGGAATCATGGCAGTTCATCGCCGAAGCGGGCAACTGGCCCCTTGAACTGATGAACAGGAGAAAGAACGGAGAGCTTTTCTGGGAGTCGGTGTCTGTCTCGCCGATTAAAAACCCGGACGATATTACGACTCATTATCTCTCGGTCACTGAAGATATAACCGCTCGGAAAAAAGCGGAACGGGAACTGCTCAAAAGCCGCGCCGAACTTCTCGTTCAACATGAAAAACTGAAGGATCTCTTCGACCAGGTCGAACTTTCAAAGAAAGAGTGGGAAAGCACCATGGACTGCATCATGGGTGTTGTTATCCTGGTCAATTCGGAAGGCAACATCAAGAGATGCAACAAGGCATTTCTTGATCTGACCGGAAAATCCTTCCACGACATTACCGGCAGAAACTGGCACGAATTATTTTCGGAGCACGGGTTTCCCATACCATTAAAGGACGCGCGGGAAGCGGAGCTTTGCCACGAACCTTCCGGAAAATGTTATTTATTCAACGCATATCCTTTTACCGACAGCAATCGAAACGAATATTCGGGGACGGTCATCACCCTTTACGACATAACAGAAACAAAGCGTTTTACCAGGGAGCTCGAAAAAGCCTATTCCGACCTGAAAGCCACGCAGGCAAAGGTTATCCAGCAGGAAAAGATGGCCTCCATCGGGCAGCTTGCCGCCGGGGTTGCCCACGAGATAAACAACCCCATGGGCTTTATTTCAAGCAATCTGAACACCCTTGGAAAATATGTGGACAGGTTGAATGAATTTATCGCCGCCCAGTCCGAAATTATAGATTCGATGGCCGGCAGCGACCTGCCCGCGGCGCTGCAGAACAAGCGCAAGTCGTTGAAAATCGACTATATCCTCGAAGACGGCACGGAACTGATCAGGGAATCGCTGGAAGGAGCCGAGCGGGTCCGGACCATCGTACAAAACCTGAAAAGCTTCTCACGGGTGGACCAGGCGGAATGCAAACATGTGGATATCAATGAGTGCATAACCAGCACCATCAACATCGTTTGGAACGAAATCAAATACAAGGCGAAGCTGAACAGGGATCTTGGCGACCTGCCGCTTACAAAGTGTTTCCCGCAGCAGTTGAACCAGGTGTTCATGAACCTGCTGGTCAACGCGGCACAGGCCATCGAGGAGCAAGGGGAAATCAGCGTCAGGACATGGCACGAAAACGGATCGATAATGGCTTCGGTATCCGATACCGGATGCGGCATGGATCCGGCCGTCCTCAACCGCATTTTCGAACCGTTTTTCACCACCAAGGAGGTAGGCAAAGGCACCGGTCTCGGGCTGTCCATCACCTATGACATTGTGAAGAACCATAACGGCGATATAAACGTGGAGAGCGAACCGGGAAAAGGTACGACATTTACGGTAAGGATCCCGATTGTGGACGGCAAGTGAGCACGGCATCCGGGACCGGTGAGGCATGATGCCACCAGGAAAGCGGGGTTGCACCGGGATGACGGTCTGGTCTTCATATCCGGCTCGCAGCAGACGGAAACCTCAGACAACATCGAAAGTTTCAACAACCAGAAAAACCTCGCAAGCATTGGACTGGACAATGGCGGATTGCCGTTGGATGAAAAATGGCGCAACTGCAGGTTCTGCGGCGCTGGAAGAAAGACATTACCGCGAAATCACCGGTTCACCAACGAGCCGTCTCATATAAAACCGGCAGGGACCGGAACCTGACAAGACTGAGGAGCCGACATGGAAGATCGGATCAGGATTCTTTTTGTAGATGATGAAAAAAATGTTTTGAGGTCGCTGGAAAGAACCTTTCTGGACGAAGATTACGAGATACTGACGGCATCGTCCGCCGGCGAAGGGCTCTCCGTACTGCGGGAAATTTCACCGGTACAGGTTGTCGTTTCGGATTACAGAATGCCGGATATGAACGGCATAAATTTCCTCAGGGAAGTCTGCATGCAATGGCCGGAAACAATACGGATCGTACTTTCCGGATATGCGGACACCGCCACCATCGTCTCCGCTATCAACGACGGCCGGATCTATAAATTCGTACCGAAACCGTGGAATGACCATGAATTGAAAATCACCATCGTAAATGCAATAGACCTCTACCATCTCAACAAGAAAAACGTCGAGCTTGCGGAAGAACTGAAAATAAAGAACGGGGAGCTGGAAAGGACCAATGATAACCTGGAACGGATAGTGGCGGAAAAAACCTCCAAGGTCAGAATGCAAAACGAACTGCTGATGCGGGTACACAACATTCATCACGCCATTCCGGTAGGCGTGATCGGAATCGATCCGGAAGGCATTATCGTCCAGTGTAACAATGAAGCGGAAAAACTGCTCAGCTGCAATAACCCGGATTTACTCGGCAACAGGTATGAGGAAAAACTCCCCCCTGAAATTTCGGAATTTGTCGGGGGTATTTCCTGCGACGGAGAATCCATGTCGGGAAGGTTTGTCATAAACGGCAAAAAGACAAAAGTAACTGTAGGTTTCATGAACAACTGCAACCAGCAGGGAACTATCCTTGTCATTGCCACAGAATAAAATACCAATACAGAATCAATTGTTTATCGTAGGAAAATTAGCATTAAAAAGGAATGAAACTGATGGATGAAACGTTGGCAAATACGGCGAAAGTATTATTCGTCGACGACGAAGAACATATCCTGAAATCTCTCAGGCGGCTTATGATGGACGAAGACATCGAAGTTTTCACGGCCGCTTCGGGTAAAGAGGGACTTGACCTGCTCGAAAAAACGGAAGGAATTGAAATTATAATTTCCGACCAGCGCATGCCGGGCATGACCGGGGCGGAATTTCTTCAGCAGGCGAAAGAAACGGCGCCTGACGCATTGAGGCTCATCCTTACCGGTTATGCGGACGTGAATGCGACAATCGACGCCATCAATAAAGGAGGAGCCTGCAGATATATCGGCAAACCATGGAACGACGAGGAATTGAAACAGGTTATCCGGGACGCGGTCAGTCAATTTCGCCTGATCCGTGAGAACAAAAGGCTTTCGCAACTGGTGGTAAAACAGAACGAGGAGCTGCAGGAATGGAATTCAAACCTTAAACACAGGGTTCTGGAGCAGACATCGGCAATCAGGACCAGTAACGAACGTCTCCGCGAACTTAACGGGAAAATGAATAAAAACTTCGAAGGCTGCCTGGAGGCGTTTTCCGGATTGATAGAACTCCGTGACAGGGAAATGGAAAACCATTCCAAAAAGGTGGCCCGGCTTTCGGTAAAGATTGCCGAAGGGATAAAACTGCCCAAAGATGACATAGAAACGATAAAAGTGGCGGCGCTGCTTCACGATATCGGCAAGATCGGCCTTCCGGAAAAACTCATGATCATGAACACCGACGGGATGACCGGGGAGGAACTGGAACAGTTTTACCGCCATTCCCTGCTCGGCCAATCCGCGATAGATTCTATCGATGACATGCGCCCGGCCGGAATACTGATCCGTCACCACCATGAATATTTCGACGGCAGCGGCTTCCCCGACGGTCTGGCGGGTGAAGACATCCCTCTCGGTGCCCGCATTATTGCCCTGGCCGACACTTTTGATCTTACCTTCACCAGGAACCGCGGGGACAATGCTTTAGAAGTCGCATTAAAAACACTGAAAGCGGATTCCAACAAAAAATTCGATCCGGCTTTGTTGCCATATATCGACGCGCAAGTCCGTGAAATTTACGCAAACCTCACAACAGGCACCGGAATGGTGGAAAGGGAACTCCAACCGAAGGATTTACGGGAAAACATGATCATCTCCCGCGAGTTGCGCAGCGGCTCGGGACTCCTGCTGCTGGGTGCAGGAGAACGTCTGGATACGGTGAAAATCAATTCGCTCAAGCGTTACTACCAGATCGACGCGCCGAAAAAGGGGGTATTTGTCCTGGTCCATTCAGGTTGAGCGGGATTCCGGTCAACCTGAATGTGGGTACAAGACAAAGACAGTCTTAAGTTTCAGGTTTCAGACAAGCAGAAAAATACACCATCAGCACGCCCTACTCCCCTTTCACCTGACATGTATTTCATTTTTTCATGAACATGCTGATCAGGTCAATCGGTACCGGGAAGATGGTAGTGGAATTTTTCTCCGCGGAAATCTCGGTCAGGGTCTGAAGAAAACGGAGCTGCAGGGACATGGGCTCTTGCGACAGTACATTGGCTGCCTGGGCAAGTTTCTGCGACGCCTGGAATTCGCCTTCCGCGTGAATAACCTTCGCACGGCGCTCCCGCTCCGCTTCCGCCTGTTTCGCTATGGCCCGCTGCATTTCCTGCGGCAGGTCGATGTTTTTCACCTCCACGTTGGAAACCTTCACACCCCACGGTCCGGTATGACGGTCAAGAATTTCCTGCAGTTCCTTGTTGATTTTTTCCCTGTTGGCCAGCAGTTCGTCAAGTTCCACCTGCCCCAGTACGCTGCGCAGGGTCGTCTGGGAAAGCTGGCTGGTGGCGTACAGGTAGTTCTCCACTTCGACGATGGCTTTTTCCGGCGCCATGACCCGGAAATAGATTACGGCCGACACCTTCACGGTGACGTTGTCGTGGGTTATCACATCCTGCGGCGGTACATCCAGTGCCACCGTCCGCAATGAAACCCGCACCATCCGGTCAATACCGGGAATGATGAAAAACAGTCCGGGGCCGCGGACACCTGCCAGACGGCCGAGACGAAACAGGACTCCCCTCTCGTATTCAGGCAGAATCCTGACGGCGGAAGCGGCAAACATGAAAACAAGAACCAGCACGAAAATCAGCGGCACAAGATTGTAGATTGCATCCATAAACTTACCTCCCGAATAAAATTGACAACTCACAAAAACCGGATAATCCGGAATAAGACAACCAGGGAAAATCAGCTCGTAGTTCATAGCTGCACTTAGTTTATTTTCCCTTTGCCCGCTGCCTGCAGCCAGAGGCTAATGGTCTGTTGACGTTTTTCTTACCTTGAGTTTCATTCCTTCCATGTCGGTGACCACGATTTTGTCACCACGCACTATAGCCTGGTCACTCCAAGCGTCCCAGTACTCGCCGCGGACGAATACTTTGCCCTCGGGGGAGAAGTCGGAATCTGCCTCCCCTTCTTCACCCACCAGGCCTTCCTTGCCGGTTGACGGTCTTTTCCGGTGCACCTTGACCGCCTTGGTCACCGCGAAAAGCGCGAAAGCCGTAACCGAAAAAACGGTCAACAGGATTACACTCCAGGAAACGCGCATGTAAGGCTCCGGCGACTCGAACAACAGCAGTGAGCCGAAAATCATGGAAATTATACCTCCTATCGTCAGCATCCCGTGGGAGACAATTTTAATTTCCGCGATGAAGAGTACCAGGGCCAGTATTATGAGCAGGACACCGGCATAATTGACCGGAAGCGTCTGGAAAGCGAAAAAGGCGAGTATCAGGCAGATGCCGCCGATAACACCGGGGAGGATGACACCCGGGTTGGCCAGCTCGAAGAACAGGCCCAACATACCCAGCATCATCAGGATGTAAGCCACATTCGGGTCGCTTATGGTATTGAGGATCTTCTCCCTTGTCCCCATTTCATGTTTTTCCAGCCGGGAGCCTGACAGTTTCAGCACTACTGTCTTTCCCGGCATTTTAATTTCGCGTCCTTCGAGTTTTTTCAGAAGATCAGACCTGTCAGCTGCTATCAAATCGATCACGCCCGCCTCCAGCGCTTTTTCAGCGGAAAGAGAGGTGCTGCTCCGTACCATTTTCCTTGCTTCGTCAATGTTTCTGCCGCGCTTTCTTGCAATCCCCTCCACATAAGCTTCGGCGTCGTTAAGGATTTTTTCCTGCATCACCTTGTCCGGCTGCTCTCCCATGGAAACCGGATGGGCGGCCCCGATATTGGTACCCGGAGCCATGGCACAGACATCTGCAGCAAGCGAAATAACCGCACCGGCGGAAGCAGCCCTGGCACCTGAGGGGGCTACATATACAACAACTGGAACCGGGCTGGCGAAAATTTCCTTGATGATCTGCCGCATGGCGGTATCCAGGCCTCCAGGAGTGTCCATCTCGATGAGGAAAAGCTTCTCATGGTGCCTGGCCGATTCCTTGAGGTTACGGGTAATATATTCAGCTGTGACAGGGTTGATGGGACCGTTTATATCGACCAGGCGGATAACTCCGTCATCCGCCGTACATACAACGGTAATGAGAAGTACTGAAAGAAGTGCTAGTAGGATTTTTTTCACGCTTTCTCCCTGACTGATTATCATGAATAGTATACCAGCCCGTTAATCCAGTCAAATGGAGCCTTGATACTTTAATTTAACTGTGCTATTTTTACCGACAATTATCAGGGAGTTGCAATGAAGGATCGGATCAGAATTCTATTGATAGAGGACGAGGACCTGAGCAGGGAATCGTTGACGCGTCTTCTGAAAAATGGAGGATATGCCGTCGATGGGGCCGAATCCGGCGAAAAAGCCATGCAACTCCTGGCACTGGATAATTACGACATAATCGTCGCCGACCTGTTCCTCCCCGACTCCAACGGGATAGAAATACTGAAGAAGGTCAAAGGGAATTCCCCCGAGACGGAAGTCATTCTCATCACCGGTCACGCCTCTGCCGAAACCGCAGTGAAGGCCATGAAAGAAGGGGCGTTCGATTATATCACCAAGCCCCTGAATTTCGATGAGTTGCAGTTTATTCTCGCCAAGGTTGTTGAAAAACACCAGTTGCTCAACGAGAACGTATATCTTCGCAAACAGTTGCGCGACAAATTCGGATTCACCAATATCATAGGCAATTCCCCGGCAATGCAGAAAGTCTTCTCCCGGATGAAGAAGATTATCAATACCGAGTCTACGGTTCTCATCCTCGGAGAATCGGGGACAGGCAAAGAACTGGTGGCAAAGGCCATTCACTTCAACGGAACGCGCAGGGAGAAATCTTTTATAGCTGTAAATTGCGCCGCGATTCCGGAATCACTGCTGGAAAGCGAGCTTTTCGGCCATATGAAGGGCTCCTTTACCGGGGCGATCAGGGATAAGATCGGCAAATTCGAAGCAGCCAATCAGGGAAGCATCTTTCTCGACGAGATCGGAACCATGCCGATGCACCTGCAGACCAAACTGCTGCGGGTACTGCAGGAGCAGGAGGTCGAAAGAATAGGCTCCAACAAACCGGTCAAGCTGGATGTGAGGGTCATCTCGGCTACTAACATCAACCTGGAAGAGGAGGTCAAAAACGGCAACTTCCGGGAGGATCTTTTTTACCGGCTCAACGTAATTCCGATTGTCATTCCACCGCTTCGCAACAGGGTGGAAGATATCCTGCCCCTCACCAGGCATTTCATCGCAAAATATTGTCTGGAAATGAAACGTCCGGTCATGGGCATCTCGAAAGAAGCCATCGATGTATTTGAACTCTACCTGTGGCCTGGAAACGTGAGAGAGTTGGAGAATGTCGTTGAACGAGTCGTGGCGCTGACCGACGGAAACACCATTACACTTCAGGATATCCCCACCAATATCAGGGAACAGGTGATGACCAAGGTCACGGAACGGGGCGTTGACCTGGCAAGGACCATAAACGAAATAGAAAAACAGATGATAATCGAAGCTCTTGCGCTTTCCAAGGGTGTCAAGGCACAGGCCGCGGCCATGCTCAAACTGAACAGAACCACCCTGGTGGAAAAAATGAGAAGGCTCGGGATAGCGGAGACACCACGAAACGACTGAAGCATTCCCGCCGCTGCAGGTTACCGGACACCGGTGAAATTTTGAATTTTGTCACTTCATTTCCTGTCACTTGTCACCGCTTCCTCTTTAAGTCCGGCACAGGCAACCCCATTTTTTCGAGCACCTGCACCATATCCTCCCAGACAACCCATCTCATCTCGGGTCCGTTCCTCAACAGAAACGAAGGATGAAAAGTGGGCATGAGTGGAATGCCGTGATAGTCGTGGAATTTCCCGCGCAGCCTTGAAATCGGCTCTTTTGTCTGAAGCAGGGTCTGGGCTGCAAAGGTGCCCAACGCTACGATAACCCTGGGAGAGACCGACTTCAGTTGCCTGAGGAGATAGGGATGACATGTTTCGATTTCGGAAGGCTGCGGGTCCCTGTTGCCGGGCGGCCTGCATTTCAGGACATTGCAGATATAAACATCGTCCCGTTTGAAACCCATCCTTTGAATCATGCTAGTCAAAAGCTCCCCTGCCCTTCCCACAAAAGGTATTCCCTGAAGGTCTTCATCCCTGCCCGGGGCTTCCCCGACGAAAACCAGGTCCGCCTTCGGGTTACCGACTCCGAAAACAAGGTTTTTCCTGGAAGTCCCGAGGGAACATCGCAGGCAATTTCCCAGTTCTTCCCTGATATCTTCCAGGGTTTCGGCCGGTAACACGGCAACCGTTTCGGGAGTTGAATGTTCCGTGTGGCCTTCTCCGGGAGAGAACATCTTATCGTTGCCCCTGTCAACGGTATTTTCTGTCCCTGAAAATTTTTCGTCTTGAAGACCTTCATACCTTTCCGGCTCTTCACCGACCAGCAACGGAAGACCATCTACGCCGGTATCCAGCAGATTCTCCAGGTATACCCGTAAAGATTGCAGCGTCTTCTGCGTTTCTTTATGTCGATCATCCATTTAACACCCCTCATGCCTTTACCCGGAATTTACGGACAGTGTCCCTTTACTTTTCACGGATTATTGATTATTCTGAAGCCAATATGTTACTCATCCTTGCAGCATTCTTTTTAATCCTGCTCGTTCCCCATGAGGCCTTTGCCTGGGGAGCGGGATTCCATCTGCAGATCGGTTCTACCGTCCTGAAAAACCTGCAGCTCATAGAGCCCGTCATCGCTTCGATCATATCAGAGTATCCGAATGATTTCCTTTACGGCTGTATTGCCGCGGACATTACCATAGGGAAAAAATTCACCCATTATCTCCAGCATTGTCACAGGTGGTCAATCGGCAAGAAGATCCTGCATCATGCGCAAACCAGGCAGCAGAAGGCCTGTGCCTACGGGTATCTGACGCACCTGGCGGCCGACACCGTTGCGCACAACTATTATGTACCGACGAAGGTCATGCGCAGTTTCTCAACTCTCACGCTCAAACACACCTACTGGGAAATGCGTTTCGAGAACCTGATTGATAAGGAAATCTGGGAAATCGGCAAAAAAGTGTCCATGGAACATTACAAGCCGAATGATATGCTTTTGCGCGAGCAGGTGTCCTCCACTCTGTTTTCTTTCGATACCAACAAGCGCATTTTCAATTCCATCATGCTCCTGAGCCGTCTGGAAAAATGGCAGAAAGTTTTGAAGACCCTATCGGACAATTCGCGTTATGTGCTTGAGGCCGGTGAAGGCAAAGAATACATGGCCATGACCGAGGAGGCGGTTTTCGACTTCCTTAAGAACGGCGAGAATTCCAGGTATTTCAAGGCGGACCCGACCGGCGAAATGGCCCTCAAGGCCGCGGAGGCAGTGAGGAAAAATCTGCGGCTTCTGTATATGAGCGGTAAGATTACCAGGCCTCAGGCCGTGGAACAAGTGGAAGAGATGAAAAGGAAACTGCACCATGCCGTTTGTTCGCCACTTCTGTTGCGGGAGCTCATGACCCCGAAAAAAAAAATTGGCGGAAGGATCTTTTTGCCTCGAAAAAACTAACTCTCCCTCGTCGGACGGAGTCTCACGACCCTGTCCAGAATTACATTCGCAAGCTCTACTTTCGTCATTAGCGAAAGTTCCTCGACAACCCCGTCCCGGAACAAGAGTTTAACCAGGTTCGTGTCCACATTGAAACCGGTCCCTTCCTGACTTATATCATTGGCAACAATCATATCCAGATTTTTCTTCTTCAATTTGACTGCGGCATTCTCCACCAGGTCCCCGGTTTCGGCGGCGAATCCGATAATCGTCCTTTCACCTTTCATACCGCCCAATTCCGCCAGGATATCGGGATTTTTGACAAGTTTGAGTGAAAGCGTCCCGGCAGTTTTTTTCATCTTTGTCCCGACACGTACCTCCGGCCTGTAGTCGGCCACCGCAGCGGCCTTTATGACAATGCTACTGTCCGGGAAAAAACCGAGCACCGCTTCCCTCATTTGTCCGGCGGATACCACCATGACAGTTTTCACCCCATGGGGAGGCTCCAGGCAGACAGGCCCTGAAACAAGTGTAACCGTGGCACCCCTGCGGAAAGCGGCCCGGGCAAGGGCGTAACCCATTTTTCCGGAAGAATGATTACTGATAAAACGGACCGGATCGATCTCTTCGCAGGTCGGGCCCGCCGTGACCAGAACTTTTTCTCCGGCAAGATCCTTGGGCGACAGGGCCGATATCGCCTCCTCGAAGATGATCGCCGGTTCCTGGAGCTTACCCTCTCCTTCCCATCCGCAGGCCAGCATCCCCACAGCCGGTTCAACGAAAAGGTAACCATGTCTTCTCAGTTTCTCCTCGTTTTCCCGGTAAATGGAATTACGGTACATATTCACGTTCATTGCGGGGGCAATCAGGACCGGCGCCTTCGTCGCCATGACGGTTGTGGACAGCAGGTCATCAGCGATACCTGAAGCGAGTTTGCCGATAATATTGGCGGTGGCCGGAGCAATCACCACCAGGTCCGCCCGGTCGGCAAGTGAGATATGGCCTATGTCCCGTTCCGAAATAAGGCTGAACAGATCCGTATAAACAGGGTTCATGGAAAGGGTCTGGAATGTCAGGGGAGCCACAAACTCCATGGCTTCCCTTGTCATGACGACACGAACATTTGCTCCCGCCTTCGTCAAGAGACGGAGCAGTTCGACCGCCTTGTAAGCGGCTATTCCGCCTGTAACTCCAAGGACAATTTCTTTTCCCTTCAGCATTTTTTTGACCTCGCGGGGACATTTCGCACCACCTGCGGTAAGCAGATGAAATTGCTCATCCCCTCAGATAGGGATTGTGGGCTCTTTCCCGGCCGATGGTTGTTGCCGGACCATGCCCCGGGTACACCACAATATCATCACCGAGGACCAAAAGCTTGTCGTGTATGCTTTTGATCAGTGCCCCGGAAGAACCTCCGGGGAAGTCGGTGCGCCCGATGGAGTCGGCAAAAAGGGTGTCTCCGCTTATGAGTATCCCGTTCACCAGGAAGCAGCAACCGCCCGGGGTGTGTCCAGGAGTATGAAGGACTGTCAGTTCCAGATTGCCGACTGGAATTTTTGTTCCATCGCTAAAACATCGGTCAGGTAATGGCGAATTTTCCGCACGCAAACCATATTTCGCAGCTGTTGCATCGCCCTTTCCCAACATGGGAACATCCGCTTCATGGATCATGAAATCTGCTCCGGTCGCTTCAAGGATTGCGCGGTTTGCCCCGATATGATCGAAATGTCCGTGAGTATTCAGAACATGAATAATTTTCAGACCGTGCCCGGAAAAAGCTTTTATAATCCTGTCGGCATCTTCTCCCGGATCGACCACGACACCTTCCAGGGTATCCTTGCAACCGATGATATAACAGTTTACCTGCAACGGACCGACAACTACGGTTTCAAAAATCATATGTGCCCTCTCAATAAGATAGTTTGCTTTTGGCAGCCGGTTGCCGTTAGCTGCGCCGGTGCTTGACCGGAGCAGACTGTAAGGCATTTTGCAAGCAGGCGTTATGACGGAAAGTGCCTGTCAGTCTTTTTTACCCGAAGCGAGTGGCAATGGCTCGGATTAAAGTTTGTTCCGGGAAAGATCCGCCGCCATTCCCGGCGTAAATTTTCCGGCTTCCGGCACGGGAACCCGTCAGAAAAGTTCAAGGTTCTTGTCCTGCAGCTTCTCGAACGGACTGTTGCTGAAGCTCTTCTTCTCGGAATGCGTTTCCCGGTTCTCTTCCGGGATGTCCGCAACATCATTACCGTTGTTGCAATCATCCCCGGTTCGTTCTTCCTCGCACACATATTCTTCTTTGTAGAAGTACCGGTCATAAAGCCTGTGATATGACGTCCAGCGCGAATGATTTACGGTCTCTTTTCTTATATGGGTCCTGATACCGTTAATCTTGGAATCCAGGTCATCCAGATAATTCAGGACTGTCGCCTCGATGGTCTTCGGACGCTTCGGCGAACCGTATTCGTACTGACCGTGGTGGGATAAAATCATGTGCTTCAGCAGCATGGCCAGATCAACGGGAAATCCCGGAATCGATGATACTTTTTTCTGTATCATTTCCGTACCGATGGTTATGTGCCCCAGCAGTTTGCCCTCATCGGTATAATCGAAAGAACGCAGGTATGTCATCTCTCTCACTTTTCCCACATCATGGAGCAAGGCTCCCGCGATAAGCAGATCGCGATTAAGCCCCGGATAGAGCGGCGCCATGCCGTCTACGAGTTTCGCAACGGCCAGCGAATGCTCCATAAGCCCGCCCAGGTAAACATGATGCATCCCCTTGGCTGCCGGCGCAATAGTGTAAAGACCCATGAATTCCGAATCATCGAAAAATGAATTCAGAAGTTTACGCAGGTTGTCATCGGCAAGGGAGGCGACGAGATACCCGAGTTCGGCAACCATTTCTCCACTGTCCCGGTCTGATTCCGGCAGAAAATCCGCAAGTCTAACCTCGTTCTCCGGTACCTTTGACAACTCGCTGATAATAAGCTGCATCTTTCCCAGGTAGACGGAAGCCTTCGATCGGATGGATATGAAATCGTCTTTTTCGAACCGGGCCGCGATGACATCCACATTGTCCCAGACCCTGCCTTCTATTTCGCCGCTTTTGTCCATGAGATGCAGCGTCATGTATGGTTTGCCGTTTTTGGCCATAGCCATTGTTTTTTCCTTCACGAGAAAAACCGAGCTCACCTGATCCCGATCCCTGATATCACTGACAAATACCTTGCTCAAAACTTGCTCCTCCCGCTTTCGTTAATCAGCTTCGCAATCATATCGGCAGCCCTTATGCCGTCAAGTGCGGCGCTTACGATACCGCCGGCATATCCCGCTCCTTCTCCCACCGGGAACAGGCCTTTCAAATTTACCGATTGCATTTCATTGTCCCGCAATATCCTGACAGGAGCGGACGTCCTCGTCTCGACACCGGTCAGGGTCGCATCGGCAGTTATGAAACCACGCATCTTCAAGTCGAAATGGCTTATCCCCTCCCTCATGATTTCTGTAACATAGTCAGGCAACACCTCATTCAGGTCCGCCTCGCGAATTCCAGGCCGATAGGTCGACACTGCACTGCCGGACCGCCCTTTTCCCAGGAAAGACATCAGATTCTGAGCAGGGGCGCGATAATCGCCGCCGCCGGCGAGAAACGCCCGCTTCTCCCAATGGCGCTGGAATTCCATGCCCGCGAGGGGGTTGTCAGCCGGAAAATCATGTTCACCGACGGGAACCACCAGGGCACTGTTGGCAAAGGGGGCATTGCGCCGAAAATTGCTCATTCCGTTGGTCACGACCATACCGCTTTCCGATGCCCCGGCAACCACCACCCCGCCGGGACACATGCAGAAAGAGTAGACTGAACGTTTCGTCCGGGGGTTGTTGAAAGCCAGAGCATAATCGGCGGCAGGAAGAAGCGGATGTCCCGCTTTCCCATACTGAATCCGGTTTATCAGCTCCTGGGGATGTTCGACACGGACCCCCACGGCAAAGGGTTTTTTT
Organism: uncultured delta proteobacterium; assembly: GCA_963815135.1. Lineage (GTDB taxonomy): Bacteria > Desulfobacterota > Desulfuromonadia > Geobacterales > Geobacteraceae > CAIWTU01. Next base: position 478,552 of record CAWFFO010000006.1, on the reverse strand, counting down.
TCCATGTGCACGCAACGGCGCAGGAGCATTTCGTACGTGTCGCGAGCGCTGTGACCGGGGGCCAGTATCAAATAATCACAAGGGAGTTCCCGACGCTCATTGAGGACGATCGATGACAGGCGATCTCCACTGCGCGCCAGGTCGGTCAACTTATGCCGGAAAAGAATCTCGAAACCGGATTCTTCCAGGTTTTTCCTTATCTCCCGGACAACAAGCCTGAGCCTGTCGGTGCCGATGTGCGGCTTGCCGAGATAAAGGATCTCTGGTGGAGCACCGAAACTGACCAATTTTTCCAGGACGTATTGCAGATTTTCGTCGCGCACCCTGGTCGTCAGTTTTCCGTCGGAAAAGGTTCCCGCCCCACCCTCTCCGAACTGTACATTACTCTCGGGATCGAGTTCTCCCCTGCTCCAGAAAGCCTGGACATCCCTGAGCCTGTCTTCCACGGGCTTTCCCCGCTCCGCAATTGTAGCCGTAAGACCGTACTCCGAAAGCCTCATGGCTGCAAAAAGCCCTGCCGGTCCCATCCCGGCAATGACGATTCTTCTGCCGCCGCTGATGCGGGAAAAAGCAGGGGTGTCCCGTTTCAATATCTGCCGGATGTCCGGATCACTACCGAATTTACCGAAAAAAGAATCTTCATCCGAAACGGAGAATTCGACAGTCCAGACATACCTGATGAAGGATTTTTTCCTGGCGTCAAGAGATTTTCGGACAATCCGGAAGTTGAGAAGTTCATCGCCGTTCAGGCAAAATCTACGAATCACTCTTTCCTTGACGGAATCCTCGTCTTCCCTGAAGTCGAGGACAAGATTGCTTAGTAGTACGGGCACCGTGAACGACCTTAACAGGAACTCTTTTGCAGGCTCTTGCGATACAGGAGCTGCTCGACGATAATCACCACATCCAGGGGTTTGGTGGATTTGGGAATATGCACTCTGGCACCCATCTCCGGAAGATTGTGCTCATGGGGTTTTTCCCAGAACATGGAAGTCATCAGTATGATGACGGGATCCCTTTCACCTGCAAGACGCGTAATTTCGAGGCAGGTACTGACTCCACCCATATTCGGCATGATCAGATCGGAGATAACCACGTCCGGATAATGGTCCAGATAGGCCTTGATGCCCGTTATGCCGTCAGCGGCGGTTTGTGCCTCGAAACCATTCTCGATGAAGGCTTCCGACATAAGCTTCAAAAAAAGGGGATCGTCGTCAATAATGAGAATTTTCGCGCGGCGGTTTTCCATGAACACCTCTGGAGCAAGTCAGGAAATACTACAATATTACGCCGTGAAAGAAAAGGGCAAAGGATTATGGAGCCACAAGGTCGGCCAGGGGCAATGAGATATTGAAAGTCGTACCTTTACCGTCCCTGCTCTCGGCTTCAATTCTGCCATGGTATGTTTTGACGATGCGGAGAACCACCGAAAGGCCGAGTCCGGTACCGATCTTTTTCGTGGTAAAGAAGGGGTCAAATATTTTGTTGAGGTTTTCCTGCGGGATCCCTTTCCCGGTATCAGATATTTTTATGAAGATATCCTTGTCGTCGTGGTCAAGAACGACTTTCAAATTACCGCCTTCATGCATTTCATCTATGGAATTGACGAAAAGATTGCTGAAAATCTGCTCAATTTCAAGAGGATCAGCTGATATCGGCGGAGGTATCCTGCGAAAATCGCGTTCTATCTGGATGTTGTGCAACTCTATCCGCGCTTTGAACAGCCCCAGGGTATCTTCGATCACTTTATCGATCAGCACCTCCCTGATTTCGAACCTGGGACGTTTAACCGCATCCAGCAGTTTGCGCAGAATGCCGTCAATGCGCGCTATTTCTTTCATGATCTTTTCCGTGTATTCCAGCTTTTCAGGTTCTTCCATGCCGCTCTTAATCAGCTGCACGAAAAGAGAGATGGAATTCAGCGGATTTCTTATCTCGTGAGCCATACCCGCTGAAAAAAACCCGAGGGTAGACAGTTTCTCCGTCTGGATGATCTCAGCCTGGGCTTTTTTCAGTTCGGCGGTTTTTTCCTGTACCCGCATTTCTAGCTCGCGGTTCCATGCCTCGATTTCTCTCAGCAGCTTTTCCCTCTCCCGGAGCAATTCGCGGTTCTTTAGCTCTACCCGACGGATCTGGAGGACCTTCTGCACCCTTTCGATAAGATCCTTATTGACAAAAGGTTTCAGGATATAGTCCGAGGCTCCGGCTTTCATCAGTTCTACAGCAATTTCCTCGCTGCCTTTGCCGGTGAACATGATCACATAGGTTTCCGGAAACCGGCGCCTTATTTCCTTGAGTGCGGAAAACCCGTCCATTCCCGGCATCATGTAATCTACGATGGCCAGGTCCGGTTTTTCTGCTTCTATTATGGACAGGGCTTCCAGGGCATTGGACGCCACCAGTGTTCCGAAACCGCGATTTCGAAGGAGTATAGAGATGAGATCAAGGTTCACCTTTTCATCATCGACAACAAGAATCGTACTTTTTTCAGATGCTTTCATTGCATGTTTCCTTCAACTTAAACACATAAAGTTGCAAATCGCTTTTATGAACTTCATGAATATTTTGAACCTAATATACCGGATCAGAAATTTCATGCAACATTAAAAAAGGCAGCTTTTATCAGCTGCCTTTATTTCACCCCATCGTTACGCCACCAGCAGTTTATTCAGGCGCCGCTTTCCTCGGGACGCACCGTCAGGACAGGGCAGACTGCTTTTCTCACAACTCTCTCGGCTGTGCTTCCGAAAAGCAGGTGATCGATACCCGCGCGACCGTGTGTTCCCAATACAATGAGATCGACTTTTTCCGATTCCGCCTTCTTGAGAATCTCTTCATAAGGTATGCCGGACACCGTGAACTTTTCGAAATTGTCATAATTGCTCAAGTTCTGGTCGCAGAATTTGTCCATCATCTTTTCCGCACTCAATGCTATTTCGCGCTCGATCGTATCAAATGAAATGTGCGGAACGTAGAAGCCGCGCAGATCGACCGGTTCGTTTATGACGTGCATGATAATCAGACGGGAATTGAACTTTTTCGCCAGGCTCGCGGCATAACCAAATGCATATCCGGAAATATCGGAAAAGTCGGTGGCAAAAAGTATCTTCTTGAACTCTTTCATAACATGCTCCCTTCGGTTGCGGAATTAATGGACGGTTTCCCGTAAGACCTTTTTCAATATGAGCTTCAGCTCATCTATTTTAACCGGTTTGTTGATGTATTCGAAAGCGCCCAGATTCATGGCTTCGAGGTATGACTCGACACCGCCATAGGCAGTTATCATGATGACGTTCATTTTCGGAAAATTCTTGTTCAGTTCACGAAGGAATGTAATACCATCCATCTCCGGCATATTGATGTCGGTGACTATTATGTTCACAACCTGCTGCCGCAGGTAATTCAAAGCCTCATACCCGTTTGCAACGCTGTCCACCAGAAATCCTTCTTTTGCCAGGAGCCTGGCAAGCGCCATCCGTGCATTTTCTTCGTCATCAACAATCAGAATTCTTGCCGCATTTTTTGCCAAATTATCACCCGAATTATCTGAAATTACTCGCTTTCAAGTGTAGCACCACCGCGAAGCCTGTCAAGAAGCAGCGCGGGAAAAACTTCCTTATCAATCCTGTACTCCACTTGAGTTGAGAACTATATGGGCGGTCTCACCGATCTTTCCGAAAGGCTTCAATGTTTTTCCGTTCAGTTCCGCTTCGATCCCTCCGGCATTGCCAACATCAAGAGTAAAGTCCCTGTCCCCTTTCCACTCGATCATGTCTCCGGATTTCAGTTCGTAATGCTGCGTAACCGCATCATCGATTGTAACATCCAGCCAGCCATCTTCAACGACTTTAATTTTCAAAACCAGACCTTTGGACACCGGTTGAAGGTTATCGACAGACCCGGCATCTCTGTCCGTTCCTTTCATTTTCACTTCTTCACCTTCATTTGCCGGAGCTTTGTTATCTGCCTGTTTCACCCTGGGTTCAGAAACCGCGGGAACATCGGCATTGCCGGTTACAGCAGCGGGATTTTTCGCATTCGGATTTTTGCTGACCTGAATCTCAACATCTTTATCTGCCGGAACGGTAATCAAGTATGCAGAAACCGCAATCAAGGCAAAGACGAAAAATACCGGATATACCCGTTTGAAGGGAATTTTGAAACCGTTTTTGTGGATTTGCTCTTTCCCGGTCTGAGGTGCCAAGTCATCATTGCACGGACATTTGTCAGAAAGACATTTTTCATAGGCATGAATGATTTCGTCTTCGGGGAGCTTGAGATATGTCGCATATACCCTGAGAAACCCCTTTACATACGCGTCGTTCGGAAGCCTGTCAAAGCGCCCTTCCTCCAAAGCACGCAGATAGGACTTCCCGATACGTGTGATCCGCACCGCGTCATCGAGGGACAGTCCGCCGGATTCCGCGCTTCCTTCAGGATCGTTCCAATGGGCTTCCCTTCCATATCTGGAGAAATGGAATCATTCCGCATATTCAATGTTTCAAAGTATCCAGATACTCTCTGGAAAGGAGTCCGTGTTCGGAATCCGGCGCAATCCTGACGACCTCCCGAAATGCCGCCACTGCCGCATCAGTGTTTTTCATCTTCTGATAGGCAAGCCCAAGGTAATAGTTTGCCTCGTCATTGTCTTTGAACAGCATGATTGACATTTTATACTCATCGACAGCGAGTTCCGTTTTATTCATAAGGTCATAAGTCCTGCCGAGATAAAATCTCGCGGCAGAGTTTTTCGGGTTGGAGGCAACTTCCGATCGTAAAATTGCAAGAGCCTGGTTATATTCGCCTTTCTCATAATACACCCTGCCAAGATTTATAGTCGCGGATTCCTGTCCCTGGTAAAATATGTCATTCGATGCGATCTTGAATTGTTGCAGGGCGTCATTCCATCTCTTCATCGCCATATAGTCCAGTCCAAGGTTGTTTCTTGCCATGGAAAAGTCTGGTTTCAGTGAGATGGCTTTGAGAAATTTCTGTTCGGCAATTTCGTATTTCTTTTTTCTGTAGTAGGCACACCCCAGGGAATGCAGGACATCCGGGTTATCAGGAGACAGTTTTTCGGCTTCTGTCAATTCAATGAGCGCGCTCGTCAGGTTATTCTCGCCCAGATATGACATGCCCATCTCGTAATGATAGGTCAGTTCTTTTTTAGTTGATTCGCTTGTGGCACATGATGAAAGAATAACAGTCATAATGAAAAAAAATGGCAACAGATATTTCATTCGGACCACCTTTACGCTTTCAGTTGAATTGCAAAATTGATTTGAAGGGTTCGGCAAGCGAAAGGACTCTTTTTAGAGCCCCTCGAAATGTGTCATTGCCTTAATGCCGCGGTATCGTTCTTCAATTTCCTTGTAGCTCAGCTTCTTCAGCCGGTTCAGGCTGAAGTCTTCCACTGTGAAGGAAGCCATGACGCTTCCGAATATTATGGCCTGGCGGATCCCGGCATCGGAAGTATCACCGGTGTTCGCAAGGTATCCCATGAAACCTCCGGCAAAGGTGTCTCCCGCTCCGGTAGGGTCGAAAACTTCTTCCAGGGGGTAGGCAGGAGCAGCGAAAATTGAGGTCTGGGTGAACATCAGGACACCATACTCACCGCGTTTTATGATCAGTGTTTTAACCCCCAGATCGAGCATTTTCCTGGCAGCCCTGACAAGATTGGGCTCCTGGGAGAACTGTCTGGCTTCCGCTTCGTTTATGATCAGAATATCGACTTTACCAATCACCTTACGAAGAGAGTCATGCTTTGACGAGATCCAGTAGTTCATCGTGTCACTGGCAATTATCTTCGGGCTGTTGACCTGGCTCAAAACATCCATCTGCAGATCGGGATCTATGTTCGCGAGGAAAATATAATCGGCACCGGCATAAGAGTCCGGAATTCTCGGCTTGAATTTCTCAAATACATTGAGGCGCGTTGCCAGTGTCTGTGCCTCGTTGAGGTCATAACCGTATTTTCCTTCCCATTGGAAGGTCTCGCCGCGATCTCTTGTCAGGCCCTGCAGATCAATGTTGCGTGATGAAAGGAAGTCGATATGCTCCTGAGGAAAATCTTCACCCACCACGGCCACCAGATTCACATCTGTAAAGAAACTCGCCGAAGTGGAAAAATAGACAGCAGAACCTCCAAGTACGTTCTTCACCTTGCCGAAAGGGGTCTCGATGGAATCGAAGGCAACCGAACCCACTACAAGAATACTCATCAAATGCTCTCCTTTATTGTCAGTCAGCAGCGCTTCAACTTTCTGTGATTGAAGGGAAAGGCTTCAAACCGTTGATGTCCTTCATCTCTCTGTCGAACTTGCTACTATTTGGATCAAAGGTATTTTCCGATAATAATATCCAGATTCGCCCTGCTCTGATCGGAAATTACCGACCTGTCAGTGATGATGGCATACTGCATTGCAGTTGAGCAAGAACAATTCCTTTCAGCTTTGATTTTTCCGACGGCATTTTTGATTATTGTCTTGGCCATTGAAACGTTATGCCTGATTATTGCTAGGATCGCATCGACAGAAACATCTTCATGCGATTCATGCCAACAGTCATAATCCGTAGCCAGAGCTATTACCCCATAACAGATTTCCGCCTCACGGGCAAGTTTAGCTTCAGGGATATTCGTCATACCGATCACGGAAACCCCGAAGGAACGGTACATGTTCGATTCAGCGCGGGTTGAAAAAGCGGGGCCCTCCATACAGATGTATGTTCCTCCACGATGGGCCGTGGCCCCTGCTTCCGTCGCTGCATTGAACAGTGTATCGCCTAGATTCGGACAGACAGGGTCCGCAAACTGCACGTGGGCAACAATGCCGTTACCGAAAAAAGTATTTTTTCTCGATCCACTGGTGCGGTCGATAAACTGGTCCGGAATCACGATGTGCCCGGGAGCGATCTCCGTCTTCATGCTGCCGACCGCGGAAACTGAAACGAGATGGGTTACTCCGAGTTTTTTCATCCCGTAGATATTCGCCCGGTAGTTGACTTCAGAGGGGAGGAGCCTGTGTCCCCTGCCGTGCCGTGGGAGAAACACCATTTTAACCCCTCCCAGAACCCCGGTTATAAATTCATCCGACGGCGAGCCGAACGGCGTTTCTAGCTTAACCTGGCTGACCCCTTCCAGCCCGTCCAGCTCATAAAGCCCGCTTCCTCCGATTACCCCTATAATATTTTCGTCCATTCTCCCTCCGTCAGAAATCCTGAAGAATTTGATCAATTATTTCATTCACCATCAACCGGCACCTGCCGTTTCTCCAGCTTTCCTTTGAGCTGTCCACAGGCAGCTGAAATATCACCACCCCGGCTGGAGCGCGTAATGACCGTTATGTTCTTGTCCAGAAGGTATTTGTGAAAACGGTCAATGGAATCCTGTCCGGGGCTTTTGTATGCACACCCTTCGTATTCATTAAAAGGGATCAAATTCACCTTGACGGGAATTCCATGAATGAGCTTCACGAATCTTTTCACGTCATCAAGTGAGTCGTTTACGCCCCCTATCAGGACATATTCGAAAGTTATCATTCTCCTTGAGGGCAGAGGGAACTGTCTGCATGCCGCCAGAAGTTCACGAAGCGGGTACTTCCTGTTGACCGGCATCAATACATTACGCTGTTCATCGGTGGTTGCATTGAGTGAAACGGCCAGATTCACCGTTACCGACTCTCCCAGGATTTTCATTTCCGGCACAAGACCCGAAGTTGAAACTGTTACCCTGCGGTTTGAAAACTGCAGGCCATCATCACTGATAAGTATTCTGATGGCTTTTATTACACTTTCCAGGTTTGCCAGAGGCTCTCCCATGCCCATGAACACTATATTGCGGATCTCCTGTTCCTTTTTTACGGCACAAACCTGGTTTACTATCTCGGCACATGTCAGATTGCGCTCCAGTCTGAAACTGCCGGTCAGGCAGAATGTGCAACCCATCGCGCATCCGACCTGGCTCGAAATGCACAGTGTATTCCGCCCTTCATCGGGAATCAGCACCGACTCTACGCATCTATTGTCGGAAAGACGGAACAGGTACTTCCTGGTGCCGTCGGAAGATGATTCCTCGACCTCCGGTCTAATGGAGCTTATGAACGCCCGTGAAGAAAGTTCGTTGCGGAAATCCTTCGACAGATTTGACATTTCGTCAAATACAGTTGCGTTCTTCTGGTACATCCACTTGAAAATCTGTTTGGCCCGATATTTTTCCTTTCCAAGGTCCTGTAAAAATAATTCAAGCTCTTCCAGACTGAAGTTTTTCAAATCAGCTTTTTGCATATTCCCGATATTAAAAAGCCCTTCTTTGAGAAGGGCCTTTTTTCCCTGATTTTTTTAAACAAGTTCTAACCGGCTGAAAAAATATGGAATTTCATAGGCAGCAGATTCAGGCGAATCTGAGCCGTGCACGCAATTCTCCTCAATACTCGAAGCGAATTCCTTCCTGATTGTGCCCGCTTCAGCAGCCGCCGGATTCGTGGCGCCCATAAGGCCGCGCCATTCCGGTATGGCGTTCTCTTTTTCCAGTACCAGTACAATGACCGCTCCCCTGGACATAAAAGTGCAAAGGTCGTTGAAAAAAGGACGCTCCTTGTGTACATAGTAAAAACCTTCCGCATCCAATCTGGAGAGACGGATCTTTTTCATCCCTGCTATACTGAAACCGGCGGACTCGATTTTATCCAGGATTTTGCCGGTGATATTCCTCTCCACGGCATCTGGTTTTATGATTGCCAAAGTTCTGTTCACCCTATCCTCCATAATACTTAATTTCGCCTAAACTATCGTTTTTTATTAACATTCGAGGCATTGCTTGTCAAGCGGATTTATAAAAAAAGCCCACAGAATAATCTGTAGGCTTTCCATCCTAATAAAAGGCAAGTTACAATTTGATTACTTCGACTCGGCAGGAGCAGGAGCAGGAGCTGCTTCAGGAGCAGGAGCTGCTTCAGGAGCCTTTGCAGAAGACATCGGAGCCTGAGTTGCAGGAGCCGTTGCTTCAGGTGCAGGTGCAGGAGCTTCCTCGGTTTTCTTCTTGCAACCGGCGGTAAAAGCCAAGGCGATCATAAGGCACAGAGCTAACGAAATCAGTTTTTTCATTGACGTTATCACCTCTTTTCTTTTTTGAATACCAATTCCGCGCAGAGCGCGTGGTTTTTTTTCCAGCAAACAAATGGCGAATATACTAGCTTTAAATGAAATGTCAAGATTTTTTTCCCCCTTTTTAATTACTCTTTGGTATACAGAATACACCATGGACATTGCAGATATGGAGATAAATTAATTATTACAGTATCTTAAAATAATAAAAAAACAATTTTTTCCGTTAATATGTTTATTATTGACCTTATTCCCAGCATCAGGTATGAAATAGTGGATTGTTCTTCAAGATCAACGTTATCCGGACACTGTCACTATCTGCAGATAAAGTAATCACTATTCACAATCAACTCCAAAACAAAGGTGTTTACAATTAAATCAATCAATTAATCAAACAGGAGGCAGTGTGAACGGCAAGCTTTCAAACGAGGAAAAAGAAAAACTGCTGGCAATTGCACGAGAATCGATCATCAGTAATATAAAAGGAGAACAGGTTCAGGGTTTCGATGTAAAAGAAGAAAACCTGCTCAAATGCGTGGGCTGCTTTGTTACCATAAAAAGTGAAGATAATCTGCGTGGTTGCCTGGGCCAGTTCACATCGGGCAAACCGCTTCACTTGCTCGTCAGTGAAATGGCCATAGCGGCGGCGACGCGCGACCCACGATTCTATCCTATGAGAAGCGAAGACCTTGGAAATTTCAAACTGGAAATATCCGTTCTGTCACCTCTGGAAAAGATTGAATCTGTTGACGATATTGAGATCGGAAAGCATGGACTTTATATTGAAAAAAATTTCTATCGCGGCGTGCTTCTTCCCCAGGTTGCCGTCGAGTACGGGTGGGACAGGAACACATTCCTTTCCCAGACCTGTATTAAAGCCGGTCTGGGAAAGGATGACTGGAAGGATGAAGCTGAAATCTACATATTCAGCGCGGAAGTCTTCGCCGAGTCCTGATTGGTTTCAGAACCGACAGTTGCTTTTGCGGCCAGTTGTTCCAACATGTCCGTGGTAACCGATTTGGGACGCTCCAGGGGATACCCCAGGGCCCGGTCCCAGATTATATTCGCCAGCACACCCATCGCGCGGCCTACTCCGAACAGAACCGTATAATAATCATACTCTGTTATGCCGTAATACCAATGAACCACACCGGACTGCGCATCAAGATTTGGCCAGGGATTTTTAGCCTTACCATGCTCCATCAGTATATCCGGGGCTACATTGTAGATCATTTTCACAATTTTAAAGAGTTCATAATCCGGCAGATGGCGTTCGCAGAATTTCATGAGCGCAGTAAAGCGGGGATCAGTCTTGCGGAGAATGGCATGGCCGTACCCCGGGATAACCCTTCCGCTTTTCAGAGTCTCCCATAGGAAGGCCTTCAGGTCTTCCTCGGAAGGTACCTTGCCACCAAGGTCATGCAGCACGTTCTGTATCCAACGCAGAACCTCCTGGTTCGCCAGACCGTGCAAAGGCCCGGCCAGTCCGTTCAGTCCGCTCGACAGGCTGTAATATGCATCGGATAGCGCCGAAGCGGTGAGATGTGTCGCATGGGAGGAAACATTCCCCGACTCATGATCAGAGTGAAGAATGAAGGTCATTCGTGCGGCATCGTCATAGGGCCTGGGAATACCCATCATGTGAGCAAAATTGGCACCCATGTCCAGATACTTTCCGGGAGCGATTATCGTATCGGACCGGTATTTCATGCGGTAGATATATGCCGCAATGGCCGGCAAACGCGCAATGATATTCGTGCAGTCCTCATACATGGGATTCCAGTAATCGTATTTAGACATCCCTTCGCTGTATTTTCTGGCGAAGATCGACTCCCGCTGCATCGACAGGATAGCAGCAGACAGCATTGTCATGGGATGCGTATCGCGGGGCATGGCCCGCAGGATTTCAAATACATATTGCGGGACCTGAGAGCGCGAACTGAAATCCTCGACCACGGAAAGCGTCTGTACCATGGAAGGAACCTCACCGGTAAGGAGAAAATACCAGAAACCTTCCACATAAGGGTATTCACACCCAGGCACATGAGGCAGGTCGGCGAATGTCTCTTCAATAGTCTTCCCTCTGAAACGGATGCCTTTCAGGGGATCAAGGTAGGAAATATCGGTAACCAGGCACTTTATGTTGCGCATTCCGCCGATACACTGGCCGATGGTAACCTGATCAATAACCACATCCTTTGAATCCTTCAGCAATTTTACAGTTCTGCCGCGATGGCCCTGGATCTTTTCAAACAGCTTTTCCTTCAATGACTTCATACGGAAGTTCTCCTTATCAATGAAAAACGTTAAAACATATCAAGCTAGACAATGACCAGTTCCTGGCTGGAAAAGGTCAGGCGTTCCAGGCCTTTATCCGAAAGTAAAAAAGTATTTTCAATACCTACCGCACCCACATCGGGGAATACGGCTTTAGGCTCGAAGGCGAATACCATACCCGGTTCCATGACCATCCCGCTGAAACCAGCGGCAAGGAAGGGATATTCATCTATCTCGACCCCGATTCCATGGCCGATGAAGGAAACCTGCGTCCCCTTGAAGCCCATGAAGTGGTCACGGTAACCCAATTTTACCGCGAGATCCAGACAGGCATCGTAAATATCACCCCATATCGCACCCGGTTCCATCAACTCCGCCATCCTTTCCTGTATTGCCAGCATATCGTCATAGGCCGCGAGAAGTTCGCGGGAAAGACCTCCAACCGCAAAAACCCTGGTCTGGTCTACCAGGTAACCATCAACACTGCCGGCAAAGTCGATAATGACCGGCTCATGGCGGCCTATCAGCCTGCGGCCGGCACCCTGACCGAACGATGGACTCAACCCCAGCCCTCCAAGCGGAGTATCGGTGTAGGCGGGAATGGCCCCATCAGTGCCTGAGAGGGTATGGCCGAACATCATTTCTCCGTTGAAGGCCCGCATTCTGATCAGTCCCGGATGCCCTTCCAGGCGAGCTGTATATTCCAGTTCAGCGGCGAGCTCAATCTCGCTCAGCCCTTCCCGGACAACTTCGCAAGCCTTCCTGTAAACTGTATCCACCTGCCGTGCCGCATCACGCATGATTTCTATTTCATAAGCTGACTTTATCATTCTCACCCTGCGCACCAGAGGTGTTGCATCACGGAAATCGGCATCAGGGAAAACCCTGCGGTATTTTTCCAAAAACGCAGCCGGCAATACATCAAGTTCCATGCCGATCCGTTTCGGCCGGCGATATCCATATCGGGAAAGGATCTCCGGAATTTCCCTCATTGAGGCAAAAGGAATGATTTCTTTCAGGGCAGACTCCTGCACTGCCCGCCGCAAATCCCTGCGGACCATGTAAACCGGTTCACCTTCGACCGGGACGTAAAGGTTTCCCGACTGGATCGTCCCGGTAAAATAAAACAGATCTGCATTCTGCAGGAGAATGACCGCATCCAGTCCTTCGGCAGCCATTACGCCACGAAGTCTGTCGAATCTTGCAACTAGTTCGTTTGCAGGTGTCAGACGCATTCTACTCCTCCTCGTTATCAAGAATTCAGGAGTCAGGATTCGGAACAGAAAAAACAACAAAAAATAACCTGAAATCAGCACATGATCAAGTCAGGCACAAATAACGCAATGGAATAACTGAATACCTCAAAACTTAAAGAATATCTCCAATGTAGATAAATGACATGATTTTTGACAGCAGTTTGGTTTTACTTGGCGTTGTTGGCGGCTTGGCGAGAGACTGCTTTTATGTTTTCTATGGTCCTTTTGCCTTGCTTCTACGCCATCTCAGCGGCGTCTTCCAGCTGAAGCTCCCGGATTGCCATTTCCCGCAACTTGAATTTCTGAATTTTTCCGGAAGCGGTCATCGGAAAGGAATCGACAAACTTCACATATTTAGGGACTTTGTAGTTGGCGATCCTGCCGTGACAGAACTCCCTCACCTCTTCCTCGGTCATTTCGATTCCAGGTTTCAGCTTAACTGCCGCCATGACCTGTTCACCGTATTTGCGATCGGGCACTCCGTAGACCTGGATATCGGAAATATTCGGATGGGTATAGAGAAATTCCTCGATTTCACGGGGATATATATTTTCACCACCGCGTATTATCATGTTTTTAATGCGACCCGTTATCTTGCAGTAACCGTTTTCATCCATAACCGCCAGATCACCGGTGTGGAGCCAGCCATCCCGGTCAATGACCCTTGCCGTTTCCTCGGGCATCTTGTAATAACCCTTCATGACAAGATAGCCGCGTGTGCACAATTCACCCTGCTTCCCCGGTGGAAGGCTCAGCCCGGTCTCTATGTCTATTATTTTGACTTCCACATCGGGAAGCGACCTGCCGACGGTGCTTACCCGCAACTCAAGCGGGTCCCCGGTACGCGTCTGGGTGATGACCGGTGAAGACTCCGTCTGACCGTAAGCGATGGTGATTTCCGACAAGTTCATTTCCCTGACAACCCGTCTCATGACTTCAACGGGACATGGCGATCCGGCCATTATGCCGGTCCGCAGACTGGAAAAATCGAATTCTTCGAATTGGGGGTGTTCCAGCTCGGCTATGAACATTGTAGGGACGCCATGGACCGCGGTACATCGTTCCTTTTCGAGCGTCCGCAACACTGTCAGTGGGTCAAAGGTTTCAACCGGCACCATGGTGGTCCCATGCGTGACACATGCCATGACACCCAGGACGCAACCGAAACAGTGGAAAAAGGGAACTGGGATGCAAAGACGGTCTTTCTCGGTGAAGTTCATGCATTCGCCGATATTGAATCCGTTGTTTATTACATTGAAATGGGTAAGCATGACACCTTTCGGGAACCCGGTGGTGCCCGAAGTGTATTGCATGTTTATTACCTCATATGGGGACAACCCCTTCTCAATCTCATACAGTTCGGTATCGGGGAAATCCTTACCCATTTCCAGAATTCCGGAGAAATTGATCATTCCATCCGGTGTCCCGGATCCGATATAAACAACTTTCCTGAGAAATGGCAACCGTTCGCTCACCAGTTCCCCGGGAACAGAGTTTTTCAACTCGGGGACCACCGTATACAGGGTTTCCGGATAATCTGTATCCTTGAAACCCTGCACAAGGAACAGTGCGTTTGAATCCGACTGATGGAGAATATATTCCAGTTCCGACGATTTGTAACTTGTATTGATGGTAACGAGGACAGCCCCGATTTTAGCAGAGGCAAACTGCAGAATAACCCACTCGGGAACATTGGTGGCCCAGATGGAAATATGGTCGCCTTTTTTTACCCCAATTCGCAGCAAACCTTTTGCCGCCTGCCTGCACACCTCGTTCAGCTCACTATAGGTATAACGCAGACCACGATCGGCATAGACAAGCGCCTCGTTGGAGGGGAATCGTTCGGCCATATGATCAAGCAAGCCTCCAACCGTAAAATCCAGTTTTGCAGTCATACAGCCCCCCGAAAAATATTAAAAATACAAAATAATTATATCTATTTTAACTTGTTGATTTCAAAGGATTTTATGAATTATCACAGCATTGTCGACAAGTCAAGAATTTATAACAGGGTATTATTATTTACATTCAGAGTTTTACATTCTGATCAAACTGAAATCAAAAACTGAATTATTCCATCTCACACTTACATGTGGATTTTAGAAACTGGACGACATTTTAGCTGCCCAAATCTTAGGCAATCTGCTATTATCCATGAGTTTCTTAACCCTTCTGCAACAATAAACATTATTTCCACAAAAGTTTCCACAGATATTGTGGAATGCTTCGGAACTGTCTGTTTATGTTTTTACATGGTTGTAACATATTCGCAATATTGAGAGACTAATATTTCCCGCATCAAGAGGGGGGCTTAACAATGAAAACAATTCTTGTTATCGAGGATGAAAGAGACTTGGTGGAGCTGATTTCCTTCAACCTGGAAAAAGAGGGATACCGTGTCATTACGGCAACGGAAGGCTCAACCGGGCTTGAAACCGCACGCAACAGCCTTCCAGACCTTATACTGCTCGACTTGATGCTCCCTGGCCTCAACGGTACCGAGATATGCAAGATCTTGAAAAAGAATGAGAAAACTTTCAGAATTCCGATTATAATGTTGACGGCAAAAGGGGAAGAGATCGACCGGGTCGTAGGTTTTGAAGTCGGAGCGGATGACTATGTGGTAAAACCTTTCTCCAACAGGGAACTGATGCTTCGAATCAAGGCGGTGCTGCGGCGGGGAGAACAAGACAAGTCTTCCGAAAAGATAATAAGGGTCGGCCAGCTCTGCATCGACACTTCGCGGCACATGGTGACCTGCGGAGACGAGGAAATTGTGTTGACGACAACCGAATACAAACTTCTTATCAATCTTGCGGAACGGCTCGGACGTGTGCAGAGCCGCGACGTGTTATTGAAAAATGTCTGGGGTTACAATTATATCGGTGACACCCGGACAGTTGACACCCACATAACCAGACTGCGTACAAAACTGGGCCAAGCAGGGGATTTCATAAAAACCGTACGTGGTTTCGGTTATAAAATGGAAAGTCACTAGAAACAGCTGTCGCTAAACCGTGAACCCGATTATATACATACTTGTAACCCGGGTTATGCAGGCAACTTGAAGGATGCCGGCTTTCAGGCAAGCCATAGAATGCATCGTCATTGCATTGAAGCATGAGTAATAATTTTGCATACAGAAAACCAACGATATATGAAGCAGAAAGAGCTTACGGCTTGTGCTGACCGTTCATCCGCCCAAGTCCCTCCCCTTAATCCGCAAACCTTTTCATATCGACCATTTTTACTTCATCAAAAATTTAATTTCCAATTGAACAGAACTCCCAGATAACCGGCATCGTATCTTGAAGGTTACGAAGAGAAAATGCAAAATCATCGACGCACGCCTACTCTATGCATATGGAGCTGCAAGCTTCAAGAAATGTGAAGTAACTGTATTAGACGGAGAAAGTCCCAAAGCTTATGATACATACTTCTTATTAATATAATTTTATATTAAAAACATTGACACATGTATTATAAAATATATATTTGCAATTATAATTAATAATCTTGGCCTAAAATGATTCCGGAGGGATGCAATGTGTTGCATCACTGGAGCAGAGAAGAACATCAAAAGCCGCTTTTTCAGCTGATCACTGAGATGGCGGCTTTTAATTTTTATCCGCACATACTTTTTTGAATGTCATCTCAAATCAATTATTTTAGTGGTTCAAGGGAACCAACTTAAGTTCTTTAAAAAACAGGATCTAAGTTAATAATATTTCGTTTGAAATGACATACTGGAGGGTTAAGAAATGTGGGGACAAAATATCGTTTTTGAAAAATTAATTATGGCTGATACACAGTTAACCTTATTTTTATTTGGCGCCCGTACCGTGACATACTTATTAAATTTTACTAAAATATATTGAAATATTTATTTTACGATAAATGATCATACCCCCTTTAATTTAATAAATGTCAAGGTACAATTATACTATAAGGAAGATATTGTAAAATTACCACTCTAACGCTTGATTTCAGGGACAAAAGTACTGAAACAATCCCCATATTCGTTTAACTAGATCCGAAATGATCTTTTGTCACGGCCCCGGGCTTGTGAATGTCGAAGAAGAGAGGAGGCGAGTGGAGGATCGGTTCACCTGTGACACCTGAGGTATCATCAGGTTCCCTCAACCGGTTGGAGAGAAACAAAGGGTTTTAAATAATTGAATAAAAGGGGGATGTCATGAAAGCGATGAGGGTTTTCTGCAACACGTTGTCGGTTTTGCTTGCCACAGTGCCCTGTGCCTTTGCAGCCACAACTACCAAGGTTTACAGCAGCGGTATTCTGATTCTCGCTTTTCTCGGAATGTGCGCCTTGGTCGTTGTTGTCCAGTTGATCCCTTCCATTGTTGTCTTGTTCGGAATGATCAAGGGACTGGCGAAAAAAGGAGAGGAAGCCCGGATGGACAAAGCCGAAGTTATCGACTGATTCGCCAATCACTGCCCGGGGTGACGGCGGATGCCGATCCTCAACACTGAAAACCATAGTGGGGAGATACGAATATGGAGAATTTATTTACCTCAATCGGTCAAGTTAAAGAATTATTCACGCTTGATGACTATTATACATACATAAAAGGACTTGAATACCTTATTTGCGTGGCATTCTTCGTAGGGTTCCCTATTTTCTACCGATATCTCCACAAAACTGACGACACCTCTGAAAATGAGTAGGAAGTAGCTTCCCGCAACACTTTGATATGTTTGCATGAACTCCAAATATTTAACGGGATTGTTTCTTTCTTGGCAAAGGAGAATGCCTTATGTCTAAAATTGTAAGCATGCTTATCGGCGTAATAGCCATGTTTATGCTGTTTACTTCAGCGTCCGGACTCTTGGCCGATAAAATTCCGAATACCGTTAAGCTGGATTCCCTCAAACACCTCTATGATGAAGTAGATTTCAATCATGCCGAGCATGTCACGATTGCAGGCAACTGCTCCGTGTGCCATCACCACACGACCGGCACCAGCGAAGAGGACTCTCATTGCGCCAGATGCCACAAGAACAGCGGAGCAACAAAGGTTGTCTCCTGTAGGGGGTGCCATGCCGCTCGGCCCTTCTCAGCCGCCGCCATGCGAAAAATGAGCAAAACTGCCTATCACGTTGATAAATTGGGACTTAATGGGGCCTATCACCAGGCATGTACCGGATGTCACCGCAAAATGGGAGGTCCGACCGACTGCACGGGTTGCCATT
The DNA here is from genome assembly GCA_963815135.1 of uncultured delta proteobacterium. Lineage (GTDB taxonomy): Bacteria > Desulfobacterota > Desulfuromonadia > Geobacterales > Geobacteraceae > CAIWTU01. The sequence continues at coordinate 460,706 of CAWFFO010000006.1, read as the reverse complement.
CGCGTGATAAGGAAGGAGACGCTTTTTACAAAGCCGGCGCCTTCAAACCGGTTAAAACCGTTCCGTTGACTAAATCACCGTCAGGGTAGTTTAATTTATGCCGTTTGAATTCACTCCGCGCTTTTTCTGCCTGCAGTGGTAATTGCTATTTTTCAGATTCTTTGAAATGAAGGAGAACGGATCATGAAACGAAGAGATTTTCTTAAAGTATGCATGGCGTGCGGAACGGCAACCATGCTTGGCTCCTCGGATAAGGCATGGGGGATGGACTCCTTTGAAGGATATCCGAAAGGAATGGGGGTCCTGGTGGATACGACCCGCTGCGTCGGCTGCCGAAGTTGCGAGGCGGCCTGCAACAAGGAACAGCACCTGCCAGCCCCGGATACGCCCTTTGACGACCAATCGGTCTTCGAGGAAAAACGGCGTCCCACCGAAACGGCATATACGGTGGTTAACCGCTATGAGACCAAGGTCGGGTGGCGGGCCGGTCTACCGCAAGATCCAGTGCAACCACTGCAATGAGCCGGCCTGCCTGACTTCCTGTTTTGTCAATGCCTATACCAAGACCAAGGAAGGGGCGGTAATCTACAATCCCGAAGGTCTGCGTCGGTTGCCGCAACTGCATGATCGCCTGCCCCTTCAATGTGCCGGCATACAGCTATTCCAGCGCGCTCAATCCGGTGGTCAAGAAATGCATCTTCTGCTACGACACGCGACTGAAATACGGCAGGCCCCCCGCCTGTGTCGAGATCTGTCCGCAGGAGGTCTTCACCTTCGGCTACCGCAAAGATCTGCTTAAAGATCGGCCATGAGCGGATCAAGGAAATATCCCGACAAATACGTGGACCACATATTCGGAGAAAAGGAAGTCGGCGGCACAAGCTGGCTATATCTTTCCGGGGTTGATTTCGAGTCAGGTCGGCTTCGACACGACCATGGCGAATCGAGCCGATCATCTCCAACGTAAAGGAGTTTCTCGGCATGGTTCCGATGGTGCTGACCATCTGGCCGGCTCTCTTTACCGGCTTTCATCTTTTGGCAACCCGAAAAAGAAACAATCGGGACCACGGAGACGGCCATTCCGAAGCAGGAGGAGCAAAGCCATGAATAGATACAAAGTCAGAAGGTATGAAAATTGTCGACTCCCATTACAAGGTTCCCGGAAGAGAACGATGGGGCCTGAAAGATAAAGCTGCTGCTCGGGCTCACTCCAAGCAGTATATTGCCCAAGCTTTGCGTAATCCCTTTAACTGGATATTGGCCGCAATCTTCGCCGTTGGGTTGCCGATCATTGCCGGCCGCTTCATCTTCGGCCTCGGCCTGGGCCACCACAGCTCCTACGACTACCCGTGGGGTCTTTTCCTCGGTTTCGGCCTGTTCACCATGGTGCCGCTCTCCTCCTCGGGTTTTCTGCTCGGAACGACCGTGGAAATCTTCGGCCGCCATGATTTCGAGCCGATCGAACGGCTCGCTCTGTTAAATGGCCTACTGGGCTATTTTTTCGCGGTCGTCTACCTGCTGGTCGACCTGGGCCAGCCCTGGCGTCTCCCCTACCCGATGGTTGTTGCCTTCGGTCCGGCGGCGGTGCTCTTCCTCGTCGCCTGGCATGTGGCCACCTATCTCTCCGTGCAGGTCGCCGAGGTTTCGGTTTCTTTTTTCGAATGGATAGGTTTCCCCATGGGCAAACGGGGTGTGCGTAAGATCATCCTCGGTCTCACCGTGGCCGGGATCATTCTCTCCACCCTCCACCAGGGCGCCCTGGGAGCGCTCTTCAACTATGCACCCGGCAAGGTCCATCCTCTCTGGTACTCCTCCTCGTTCCAGTGGCTTCATTTCTTCGTCTCCTCCATTCCCGGCGGTCTCTGCATGGTGATCGTGGTCAGCACCATCGTCAGCAAAACCATGGCATGGCGATGCGACGAGAATTTCTGAATAATCTCGACAAGCTCACCATCGCCCTCGCCAAGGGAGCAAGCATGGGGCTTGCCACGTACCTGTACCATCAAACTGATGGGTATGGCCCATGACAACAAATGGGAATACCTGGCCAGCGGCTGGGGCGCCTGGTATATCTTCGAGATGGGCGTAGGGGTCATTCTGCCGCTCATTCTCTTCGCTTATGCCATCAGGCACAAGATTCTCGGACTGGTCCGCTTCAGTGCGGTTCTTACTGTCTTCGGCGTAGTTCTCAACCGGCTTAATACCGCCATTATCACCTTCAACTGGAAGCTGCCCGAGCGGGAGATCCCCCCCTGGCGAGAGGTGTTGATTTCACTCACCCTGTTCTCTATCTATATTGTTGTTTACCGCTTTATCCTCTACCGGCTGCCTATGCTCTATACCTGGAAAACAGAAGCTGAACAAATCTCCGCAATCGGCACGGCAAATGGATACACGAAAGTGGTAAGTCCGAAATCTGCTACAGGGACATACGGTAATCGCAATGAAGAGGGTTTCGGACTAGAGTCGTGATAATATCATGGATGTGGATTGGTATGAGTGTGATGCAAAGTCGACCTCGATAAAGACGTGAAGGAAGTCTGTGATATTTTGCGCTCAGGCGATGTTAAATTTGCTGATCTTCGGCGGCGACGGTACTTTTTGAACCAAAGACTGAAACGAACGCTGCAAGATCAACAAACTTTTCGCTCCACATGAATCAAGGTCATCCTTTTCAGTACATAAACGATCGGAAAATATTTCGATTCGACGGTGAAACCGTTATATATCCCAATTCGGTCTTTGTATTTCTTTGCCTCTTAGCGCAAGTAAATTCCGCTGCAAGGTTAAAGCTCCCGCCCTACTGCTTCTTTATAAAACCCGTGAAAAATAGTTGACGTTGAGCATCAAAAAAGTAAATATCTGTTGCAATGCATTTGATTCGGCAATCTTACGCATTGTAACAAGAACGTAATCCTTGATTTGGTTTACATTTTAGTTTGGAGACACGCCATGAAATTCAGCCTCCGCTGGAAACTGATCGCATCATACCTTGGCCTGGTAATAGTCATTGCCGGAGTGCTTTTCGGTTACCTGAACCATACCCTCGAACAAAACCTTGTCCAGGGAATCAAAGAAAATCTCTTCAATGAAGCCAGGCTGGCGCGGTCAATGGCCGGCAAGGAAATTTCGCATCTAAGGGACGATTCCCAGTCCATGGCAGACGCAGTCGGTAAAGAAATCAAAGCCAGAGTCACCGTTATCACCCTGAAAGGTGTTGTTGTCGGCGACTCGGAAGTCGGCAGGAATGGCTTGGCAACGCTGGAAAATCATGCCGACCGCCCCGAGTTTATCGGCGCGTTAAAGAGCGAGTCCGGCAGTTCCGTGCGATATTCCTCAACACTCAAGACACACATGCTTTATGTCGCACTTCCTTTTACTGACAGAACGGGCCAGACAGGGGTCATACGACTCGCACTTCCCCTGTCGCAGGTTGGAAAAGCGCTCTCGGAACTCCATTCGGTGCTCTTTGCGTCGGTTGCCTTGGCGATTGTCTGTTCTTTATTTCTTGGATACATTCTATCCAATGTCACAACACGCCCACTGAGAACGATAGCAGCGGCAGCCACCAGGATCGGCAAGGGGGACCTGGGTTTCCGCATACCTGTTACCGGCAATGACGAAGCTGCCGGGCTCGCAGCGGTCATGAATGATATGGCTTCCCGGATAGAAACCCAGATGGCTGGAATTTCTGCGGAAAGGAACAGGCTCGACACTATCCTCAGCAGCATGGGTGAAGGAGTGATGGTCACGGACAACAACGGCAAAGTTACCCTGGCTAATCCGGCATTCAGGGCTATGTTCTTCCTTGACGATTATACGGAAGGTGAATCTCTGATCGAAATGACCCGCCAGCCCGCCCTGAACGACACCCTGAAAAAGGTACTTTCGGGACGGGAAGAAATCCTCGAGGAAATTTCCATGAACACTCCTGAGGAAAAAACGGTACTGACCCACTGGGTGCCACTCATGGATAGGGGTTCAATGGTGGGTGTCGTGGCCGTTTTTCATGATATAAGCGACATAAAAATGCTGGAAAAGGTACGCAAGGATTTCGTTGCCAACGTGTCCCATGAACTCAGGACACCCGTGGCCGTCATCAAGGGCTATGCCGAAACGCTTATCAGCGACGGACTGACAATGGATCCGGAAAAGGTGGTCCATTTCAGCACGATCATCCACAACCATGCCGAAAGACTTGCAAGCCTGATCAGCGACCTGCTTACGCTGTCCCAGCTGGAAGCAGGAAAACTCGAACTGAGCATGCAGCCTGCCAATATCCATGGAGCGTTAAACAGGGCCTGCAGCCTGTTGGAAAACAGGGCATCGGACAAAGAAATTGTTATTAATCAGGAGATCGGCACGGAAATACCTGCGGTAAAGGCGGATATCGGAAGGTTGGAGCAGGTATTTATCAACCTCCTCGACAATGCTATAAAATATTCCATGCAAAACGGAACCATAACGGTTTCCGCCATGGATCTGGGAACAATGATAAGGATCGATGTCAAGGACACCGGGATAGGAATCCCGGCAAAAGACCTTTCCAGGATTTTCGAACGTTTCTATCGTGTGGACGCCGCCAGAAGCCGCGAATTGGGAGGTACCGGACTCGGTCTGTCCATAGTCAAACATATAATCCAGGCACATGGTGGAACGGTTTCCGTAGAAAGTTCACAGGGCAAGGGATCGACTTTTTCCATTACCCTTAAAAAAGCCTAATGGACTACCACTCCACTCGACACGACGAATTTTACCGCTTCCTCCACGGTCATGCCGCTCTCCATCACCTCATTCTCCCGGAAGAACAGGGCAAACCCCGAAGTCGGGTTGGGCATGGTCGGTACATAAACAACCACCAGTCTCTCGTTATCCCGCTCAATTTCAGCGGTAACAAACCCAATCGCCCGGACCCCACTGCGTGGCCACTCGACAAAAACTGCGCGCCGGTATGATGTTTTTCCCTCGCTGAAAACCTTGGTCAACTGTTTGCTGGATGTATATATCGACTTGACCAGTGGAATTTTCGAAAGGAAACTGTCCCACCATTTAAGAATCTGCGTGCCCATGACATTGGTTGCAAGCAGACCAGTGAGGTAGATCACTATGGCTCCGGTCACCATCCCCATCCCGGGAATATAAGTATCATGTCGTGTAACTGCGATGAATATTTTTGCCAGGTAAGGCCCTAGTATCCCATCCGCAACATTAAACAGGAACTTGAGTATAAAAAGGGTTAAGCCCAGGGGAATCAGGATGAGCAACCCCGCAACAAATCTTTTTCTCAAATGATCGATTAATTTCTTTTTTTCCATAGTACTCTCCAATAGCAAAAGATGCCTTTCCGACCAGTCAAGAATAATCCTTTACGCTGTAATGTCAACAACTTGGTTATCATTCGCAAAAATCACGGTATACAATCAAATGGATTATGACTTCTGCAATAATTTGTGATTTTTTATGCGGGTAAACGGTAGCAGAGAAAGCCGATTAAATGGATTTCTCTGGAACCTTTCCGGTTTCTTGAAACAGGCGGGAATATGAGAATTGCGAGGAAAGTGGCATTTATAGGAGGAATGCCGTCCTTGCGATACCGGATCATGCACCCTGATTTCCACCTCACAACTGAAGACAAAAGGAGGTTAAGGGTTTTGGCAAAAACGGCAGAGCAATAAAGCAGCCATTCCAAAATGGAATCAGCTTATACTGTTGCCGGAAAAACTGATTAAGTGGTAGATCCCGACAGCACTTCAAATAAAAAACCGGCGATGCGGGGCAAACATTCTACCGCCAGACATCGCCGGTTTTTCATGAATTACTGTAATTCAGAAATACCGGTGAAAATGTAAAAACCGGCAATTCACCATGATATATTAACCCAGAAACAGGCTATGGCTTCTGGCCCTGTTGGACAATATCACTTCATCAACCACTTCACCGCAGCTGACGCATTTCCAAGCCTCAAAAGACCTTACGAAATCAAAATACTTCTCGCTGTACATTTTTCCTCTGCACTTGGGACAATTCATTATATAACCCCCCTTGCTCCGTTGATTTAAATTGAATGCTAATTACTTTTTCAGCAAACGTGCCAAAAGAATTTTACGGCGCACAAACTCCTGTATACATCTTTTCCCGAAAACAATTATCTTCGAATACCGCATAGTTACACATCATTATAATTAATTAAGCTTTCATTGCATACCTGTTCTAAGTCTTCAACAAGAGTAAAACAATCCGTTAAAGCGTCACAAATATGACGCTCCATAAATTGTTATTTTATTTACTGTCCATTCAGAGTTCGAATCATAATCAAATTAACTTTATTTTACGTATAGTTGGCCACCTGCACAGACAACCGTCATTATTATGACGCTCCTGAATTATGGTAGGAAATATCTGCCAAGATCGGTCCACAGTCCTTATCCCGAACCACGGCAGGATCTGATAAATAGACCTTTTGAGAATATTTTTGCCTGAAAGTGTGAAGTAATAGCTTGGGGGTGAACAAAGAACAGAAAAAGGAAGACCGCATAACAAGTTTTTTAAACTATGTGAACAGGTTACATATTTTTAAGTCCGACATCAAATGTATCAAAGCAAAACAGGAAATTTTTTCTTTTCCTTACTTCTGTTTTACAGAATTGTAACATCGACCTTCTATACTGCTTTTAAGCATCATTCGGTCTGAACGTAAAATCCTGACAAATCGTTTTATTTAAATTACCTGTTTCAGGAGGAAACATGTGGAAAGATGAATCCCTTGACCCGAGACTTCCCAGGTTTTTCGATCTGTCAGCCAGAGCGCTTTTGTGTCTGCTTATCATAGCCATTCTCGTGACAATCTTTTCAGCCACAATCTATACTTTTTATGATTTCAGGCTAATCTTTAAAGAGGATTTCCATGACTCTTTCAGGGTTATCCTGGTGGACATGCTGACCGTCCTGGCGATCGTCGAAATATTGCGCACGGCGCTCGCCTACTTCAGTGAGGGAAGGGTAAAGGTTACCTACATCATCGATACGGTGCTGGTCTCAATACTGACCGAGATTCTTTCCTTCTGGTACAAGGAAATGGATTGGCGGAAACTTGCCATGGCCATTATCCTCATCGTTTCTCTTGCACTGGTAAGGATTGTTGCTATCAGATTCTCACCACGGTCGGCAAGAGAGGATTTTTGAGATTTCGTCAGAAATTAGCATCCCTGTAACATGGTTGTAACATAACTCCGCATATAATCCTGGCTATGTAGTCAACATAAATAAGGAGGTTACGATGTTCAGTAAAATACGTGCAGCTATTTTTGCCCTTGCGGCTATTGCCATGGTCGCGGCGGCCGGTCAGGCAGACGCAACAACTCTCATCAACGGTGCGGGTGCTACCTTCCCCTACCCTATCTACTCCAAGTGGTTCAGTGAGTATGCCAAGATCGACCCGTCCGTGAGGTTCAACTACCAATCCATAGGCAGCGGCGGCGGAATCAAGCAGATTACTGCCCAGACCGTTGATTTTGGAGCTTCCGACAAGCCTCTCTCAGACGCAGAACTGGCAGCGGCCCCGGGTAAACTCCTTCATATCCCTACTGTAATGGGCGCGGTTGTTATCACCTATAACATTCCCGGCATCGGAACCGGTCTGAAACTGACTCCTGCAGTCGTATCAGGTATATACCTCGGCAAAATCACCAAATGGAACGATCCTGAAATCGTAGCTGCAAACAAGGGAATAAAATTGCCGAACAGCCCGATAGTCGTAGTTCACCGCTCGGACGGCAGCGGCACCACTGCGATCTTCACCAATTATCTCTGCCACATCAACAAAATATGGAAAGACAAGATAGGCACCGGCACCTCCGTCAACTGGCCGGTAGGTCTGGGCGGCAAAGGTAATGAAGGTGTCGCCGGTCAGGTTAAAAACACCCGTTATACCATTGGTTACGTGGAACTCGCATATGCCTATGAAAACAAGCTTCCCTTTGCTTCCCTGAAAAACGCGAGCGGATATTTCGTAGAACCGACCATTGCATCCACCAGCGCTGCGGCTGCCGGAGCAGCCAAGAATATGCCTGCCGATTATCGCATCGCCCTTGTCAACCAACCCGGCAAGAACGCTTACCCCATCGCCGGCTTCACTTACCTGCTCGTTTACCAGCAGCAGAAAAACCATGAAATCGGAAAGAAACTGGTTGAGTTCCTCAACTGGGAATTGAAACATGGTCAGAAAATGGCACCTGCCATTCTCTATGCTCCGCTGCCTGCAAACGTAGCCAAAATGGTGGAAAAAACCGTCAAGACCATCAGATACTAGTCAATAACCACCAAAAATCAGATAACAAGCGTGAGATGCGCAATCTCGCGCTTGTTTTTTTAAGCTATTTCATGCAAACTTCAACAATTCTTAGGGTGTATGGATCCAGACATGAAAAATGATAACTGTTCCATCGAGACGGAGGCGGCTATGTCTGTTAAATCCGGATCGACCAGCTGGAAAATGCAAAAAGCACTCAATGGTGACTCCATATTCAGGGGAGTCACAATCTTTTTTGCCTTCAGCATTATCCTTATTCTTCTTTTGATGCTTTACGAGATGGCCGTGGAAAGCTTGCCGGCCATCCACAAGTTCGGCTGGAAATTCATTTCCAGCAGCGAATGGGATGCGGTAAATGGAAACTTCGGTGCCCTTCCGTTTATTTACGGCTCGGTCGTCTCTTCAATACTGGCACTTCTTCTGGTAACACCCCTCAGTGTCGGTGCTGCACTGTTTCTCACCGAAATCACGCCAAAAAAGCTCGGAGGGGTCATTTCCGCACTGGTTGAACTGCTGGCGGCAATACCAAGCGTTATTTACGGGCTTTGGGGCATCCTGGTCATGGCGCCGTGGCTGCAGCGAACAGTTGAGCCTTTCCTCACTGACCATTTCGGTTATCTTCCTTTTTTCCAGGGCGCACCATACGGGGTCAGCATGCTCGCCGCAGTCCTTATCCTGATGATCATGATTGTTCCCATCGTCACCTCAATAACCAGGGAGGTCCTTAAGGCGGTCCCCCAGAACCAGAGAGAGGCGGCCATAGCCCTGGGTGCAACCCGCTGGGAAATGATCCGCATGGCAGTACTGCCGTACGGACGCTCCGGCATCCTTGGAGCAGTGATCCTGGGCCTCGGACGCGCAATCGGAGAAACAATGGCCGTCACCATGGTCATTGGCAACACTCCACAGATATCACTATCGATTCTCAACCCGGCGTACACGATGCCGAGCGTTATTGCCAATGAATTCGCTGAAGCCTCGTCGGCCTTGCATTCCGCAGCCCTTATGGAAATCGGCCTGATACTGCTGGCAGTCACTCTCGTCGTCAATATTCTGGCAAGGATTCTGGTTTGGAGCGTCACTCGGGGTGGCAGCAGCAGGGGGGTGAGTTAATGGGAATACTTAACATACGCAAGATAAAAAGCGCATTCATGACCTTTCTCATGCTGTTTGCAACCTTAGCCATTTTGTTCCCGCTGGTAATAATATTCGCCCATATCGTGAAAATGGGGTTCAGTTCCATCAACCTGGATTTTTTTACCCATATTCCCAAACCGACCGGCGAAGCAGGCGGCGGGATGGCCAACGGAATGCTCGGCTCCCTGGTGCTGATCGGCATGGCTTCGGTCATAGGTTTACCGATCGGGATATTCGGCGCCATTTACCTTGTGGAATATGGCGGCGGCAGGTTTTCCAACTTGATAAGATTTGCGGCTGATGTACTAAATGGAATACCATCGATCATCACCGGCATGGTTGCCTATACTCTTCTGGTTCTGCCAATGAAGGGTTTTTCGGCCCTCGCCGGTTCCGTAGCCCTGGCCCTGATCATGATACCGATAGTTCTGCGCACCGCAGAGGAACAGCTAAAGATGGTTCCGGGCTCGCTGCGAGAAGCCTCGCTGGCACTCGGAGTACCACTATGGCGTACGACATTCAAGGTTACATTGCGAAGCGCCATGGCGGGTGTCCTGACCGGGGTGCTGCTGTCAATCGCCAGGATTGCCGGTGAAACGGCTCCTCTTCTTTTTACCGCGCTTGGCAACATGTTCTGGAGCAGAAAGCTGACCGAACCGATTGCCGCAATGCCGCTGCAGATATTCAATTTCGCTATTTCACCCTACGATGACTGGCATCGCCTTGCCTGGGCGGGCGCTCTCGTGCTAGTAACTTTCATGTTCACCATCAGTCTCGCAACGAGGTATTTCAGCAGGCAAAAATAAATGGTGAATTACCTTAATAAATAAACGTTTCGACACATAACAGAGGAATTCTATGGGCATAAAGGTAAAAGTAAAAAATTTGAATGTATACTTCGGCAGCAACCGTGCCGTAAAGGATATCAGCATTGATTTCCATGAAAACATGGTTACCGCCATTATCGGCCCGTCCGGATGCGGCAAATCGACCGTCCTGCGAAGTATCAACAGGATGCATGACCTGATCGCTTCCGCCAGGGTTACCGGCAATATCATTTTCGACAACGCTGATATCTATGACAAGGCAATTGACCCGGTGGAAATTCGTCGCAGGATAGGCATGGTTTTTCAAAAACCGAACCCCTTCCCCGCCATGACCATATACGACAATGTCATAGCCGGCTACAAACTTATCGGCAGGCTGAAAAAGCAGGATGCCGACCAGATCGTTGAAGAGAGTCTGAAGAGGGTTGCCTTGTGGGACGAGGTCAAGGACCGCCTGAAGACAAACGGTATGGACCTATCGGGAGGTCAGCAGCAGAGGCTTTGTATAGCCAGGACGATAGCAGTCAAGCCGGAAGTCCTGCTGATGGACGAACCTTGTTCGGCTCTTGATCCGATAGCCACAGCCAAGATAGAAGAACTGATCAACGAACTGAAGGAACAATATACCGTTGCCATTGTTACTCACAACATGCAGCAGGCGGCACGTGTCTCGGATTATACAGCCTTTTTATACCTGGGTGAATTGATTGAATTTGACAAAACCAGCAAAATATTCACTAACCCGGATAAAAAACATACCGAAGACTATATTACCGGCAGATTCGGGTAAAGCCGGTGATAAGTGATAAGTGATAAGTGATAAGTGATAAGTGATAAGTGATAAGTGATAAGTGATAAGTGATAAGTGATAAGTGATAAGTGATAAGTGATAAGTGATAAGTGATAAGTGATATGACATCGTACGGCATTTATATAGAGAGGTATTTAATGGAAAGAGAACACATAGTCAAACAATACGACACGGAGCTGAACGATATCCGTAAAAAGCTTCTTGAAATGGGCGGGAAAGTGGAGACGATGATCTCCAACTCGATAAAGGCACTTGTGGACAGGGATCCAGATCTTGCCGAACAGACAATCATGTCCGATCACGAGATCAATCACCTTGAAGTGGAAACAGACGAAAAATGTCTGGAAGTGCTCGCCAGGTGGCAACCCACTGCACGCGACCTCCGCTTCCTCACTCTGGCGCTCAAGATCGTGACCGACCTGGAGAGGATGGGCGATCAGTGCGTCAGCATAGCTACCAGGGTAAAAGAACTGAATGAGGAGCCGCCGCTCAAGCCTTACATTGACCTTCCCCGGCTTGCGGATGCTTCCGGCACCATGGTAAAGGAAGCGTTGGACGCCTTTGTCAGGGGAGATGATAAGCTGGCCATGAAGGTCTGCGAAGACGACCAGTTTGTCGATGAACTGAACATCCAGATACAGAGGGAGCTTTTGACTTTCATGATGGAGAACCCTTCAACAATAAGCCGGGCAATAAAGCTTAACTATATTTCCAAATACCTGGAAAGGATTGCAGACCACGCCACCAACGTCGCGGAAATGGTTATTTTCATGATCAAGGGCAAGGACATCCGTCATACCGGTACGGCAAATAATTAGAATCAGGCAACAGCGCGGTGACAGGAAGGCTGCCCCCATGGAACGTAAGCTCTTAATGAGTTGAAACAACCTTCACCGCAATTTTTCTGACGCTTCGAGGGCCGTCGAACTCGCAGAAATAGATAGCCTGCCAGGTCCCGAGAAGAATTTTTCCTTCCTCAATAAATACCGTTTCCGAAGCACCGACCAGTGAAGATTTCACATGGGCGTCTGAATTGCCCTCTCCATGGGAAAAGGGATACGAAACCGGTACCAGCTTGTTCAGCACGCTGATTATATCACGCTGGACAGCGGGGTCGGCCCCTTCATTAATGGTAATTCCAGCGGTTGTATGGAAGGTATAAATGTGACACACTCCGTCGCGAACCCGGGAATTCCTCACAACTTCCTGCACCTCGGAGGTTATGTCGATCATTTCTGTCCGGGACTTGCTGCCAACTTCGATGTAATGTACCATGGATTTTCCCCTTAGAGCTTGTATCCGATCTTTCTTAACAGCGATTTTCGATTTTCCCTGTCTGCCACGGTTTCTACACCTTTTGGAGGAAGCCCGTCTACAACTCCGATAACTCCCCTGCCCTGTGCGGTCTCGACGACTAGCACCTCAACCGCGTTAGCGGTGGCACAGAAAACCCTGCATACTTCCTGACAGTTTTTCACCTGGTTGAGTATATTGACGGGATAAGCGTTCTTCAGAAGAATACAGAACACATGTCCCGCACCTATTTCACCGACCGCTTTAGCGCAGAGGCTGACAAGTTCGCCGTCATTTCCTTCCGTACGGATCAGACACGGACCGGATGCTTCGGAAAAAGCGACCCCGAAATGTGCCTGGGGAACAGTGGTGACTATGATTTCGTAGAGGTCTTCCGCTGTCTTGATAAAATGCGTCTGGCCGATAATAACGTTGCAGTCTTCGGGGATTTCCACAGGTATAGCCCGAATTTCCATATATCCCTCCTTTTTTAAATCCATATACACATTTTAGCAGACGATTTCCAGAATAATAATGGAGAATCATTTTTCCATACAGTGTATCTGCGGATAAACTCCGTGTTTTGAGCGAATGAGCAAACAGGTTATGATTTACATAAGGATTTAATAGCGGAGGGGTGAGACATCGGCATCGGTAAATTCGATTTTGCGGCTTTTGCTCTTTTCGTCGAAATAGATCTCAACAGGCTGGTGGCCTCGAAAATATTATGTTTCAAATATCATTCAATCTCCCATATCATGGTGCTGGTGTACAAGCCGGATATGACCTGGGACAACCAGGAAGCCGACCGGCTATACCTTAACCATGGCAAACCCGTTCGAATTGCACCAGAGCCAAAGCAGACCGTATTGTAAACCCAGTATAATTTACGGATGGAATCCCGATCGGATCTGCCGGCTGAAACCGCGGCGAAATTACCTTTAGGCAGCCTCTGTCGCCGAATTTAACGTGTTCATAGAATTGCGGTAGCCATTCTATCCATTTCAACGGAGGCCCCGCTTAGACCCTGAACCGGTCCGCTTCTATGGCATGCTCCGCAAAATACATTTTCTTTTTCGAACCTGGTCCAGAGCGTCATATTCCTCGTATCACACCATTCGCAATACCACACGTAATAATCACCCAAAGGCATAATTTTCATTATTCTTCTCCCTTACAAATGATTTACCGCTTAAGCGACGGCAAACACTTTCTGATAAAATTGTCAGCTTATATATATTTATCCCATAGTTCCATGACGAACAGGTTACGGGATAGAAAACATTGAATAAAAAACTGGAATAAATTGCTGAGTAAACCCAGAAGAAACGGCAGGTGGGCAAAAAAAGCGGGGGGATAGAATCCCCCCGAATACATGAAGGAGTACTGCTGTGTTACGTTTTGATGCTAGAAGAAAATCTGTGCCTGAACACGGTATTCCAAAGTGTCGGTCGCTGCTGCGCTGGCACTCTGCTGGTGTAAATTGCCAACATCCGCCTGGACTTTCAGCTGGTGCTTGTTGAAGTAATAGGAGAGGCCGCCGATCTGTTCGGTCAGCGTGTCGTTAGCCGCATCCCGGTTGGGGTCCAGGTATGAGTACCGAACCGCGGCTTCGAATTTGCCCGGGATGATCATATAACCGGCCTGGGCATAGAAACCCTGTGAGCGAACCAGATTGCCGGTGGTGAGAGACTGGCTTTCAGCCTGACCCAGCATATATTCACCCTGCAATGAAATTCCCATCCACTTGAAAGCCGCATCCACGCCATAGCTGTCCACGTCGAATTTGCCGGTTGCCGCAGCAAGCGCACCGCCGGCATCTTTCAAGCCGGGAACTATCCAACCAGTAGCATAGGGAGCCTTGGTATTGAAACCTGCAGCTTGGCTTCCTGTTAAGGTCTGCCTGAAATAGTCGGCGCCGATCGACAGGAGGGGTTTCTGGCTATTTGCAAGGTCCCCCTCGTAATTGGAAAAATCACCTAGAGGGTTTACCACGACCCTTGCCGCAAGCATGTTATCGTTTGTTGTTTGCGCTTGGGTCTGTCCCGCGCCGCCAAATACTCCGAGGTAATAGTATGCGAGTCCTTTGGCGATCTTTCCGTTTAGCATTGCGCCTGTGTCATAATCCACCTTCATTTTGTCTTCGGCAACTGATCGGTCTACAAGTTCCAGTGCGCTGTCGGATATGAGTTCCTGACGGCCCCATGGCACCTTGGTCTGGCCGACCTTGAGCTGAACCTCGTCCATGAGCTTGTAATTCATCCAGGCGTCTACAAGACCCTTATAATTCGAGCTACTCGCCAATGCAGTCGGGTCTATCTCCAGGTGATAGGACAGGTCTTTGGTGTAGGCGTAACCGTCCAGCCAGATTCTGGTTCGTTTTGCTTCCCATTTGCTAACGTCCTGTTTTCCAGTGGCATTGTCATCGAATGTATACCTGAACTGCATTCTGCCGCCGATTGTTGTCTGGAACTTCTCATCCTGGCTGGTAAAGGTGAATCCTTTTCCCAACTTGTACTGAATGGGTGCGGACTTGGTCACTTCCTTGTAATCCGCCTCAGTGATCACTCCTTTTTCCTTGAGAACGTCCTCAAGGCTTTTGGCGCTTGCCGTGTGGCCGATAAATGCCGTGGCCAGAAGCGCCGCACCTGCTGCAACAAATTTCCTTTTCACATTTCCCTCCTTGATTTTTCATGCGTGGTATGGAGTCCCTTGCAGCCATAATCAGCACACCCGGCTGCGGGATTTAAAAACATCGCTCAGTGAACAAAAGGGATACTAAGGGAGGAATATGTATTCCGTGTTACAGTTTTCAAAAAAACAGGAAAAGAAATCCGTCGAAGGATATTTACTGGTAATATCATGATTAAAGCCCGGCTCACAAAAAGCAAAAGGCGAAGCAGATTTCTTCGCCATTCACCCGGTCAATGTTACTGACGGTTCCTGTTAAAGCCCTTATTTCATGTGTCGCGAAAAGCCGTCACCCCGTCGAATGCCGGGTCCGGAGACATCCATGATAAGTTTTGTCAAGGGGAAAATGGAGATTTCCCTTAACCTTCCGGATTGACGGACTCCCGGCGGTTTTTCACTGCGACCTGCCGTAACTCGACCTTTTTCTTCTCTTCTTCGTGTCTACGTTTGATCACGCGACCAGACATCCATTTGCTGTATCAAGGTCTGATATGGTTAGTACCACTCCCTATCTTCAATGACCTCTGCAGAAGATTGAGTTTGGGTCAACCCGCCGGCCTCGAAACATCATAAATGTTGCAATGCGTGTCGCATGCACAGTCCCCAGAACGGCAAGGAACGGCGGGAAGATCGTTATTTCAGCAGCTCTATGTGTTCTGCTTCAGGCAGCCTCTTGCTCTGCTGGGAGGGTGAAATCGGCCTGTTTCTTGTCTACTGCCAGCATGTATGCGACCAATCTTCTCGCTACCGCAAGGGTTGCCCGATTTTTGTTTCCTTTCTTCAGTTCCCTTTCATGCACTGCAGCCAGTTGCGGATTCCAAAGCGGAGCAATCTTGGCGGCCTCGATGAGTATTGTTTGCAGGTGCTTGTTCCTTTTCTTGGATATAGGCCCACGCTGTTCTCTTTTCCTGCTGATTCCTTTTGTCCGCTACACAATCCGCAGTAACTGATTGCTTTGCGAATAGAGCCGAATCGTTCCGGATCACCAATCTCTAAAACCCACGTCAGAGCCAGTTACTTCACCTACCCCTCCGATGCTCATAAGCCGCTGTACTCGATCCCTGAATCAGGCTGTTTTTGCGCAGTGCCTCTACAAGCCGCTTCTGGACGGCGCGAAACATTTCAAAGCTTGAACGGCTCAGTTTCAGCAGTTCCTTGACCGAAGGCGGTATTTCCTCGACTCGTTCCAGAAGCGCATTGAAGTATTTCTTGCCGTGAAGACGTTTCTTGCTGTAGCTGGTCCCAACCTCCATAAGCAGACCGGAAATCTTGTTCTGCATCTTAACCGCCGTCCGGACCACGTGGTTGCGATACCGTAATATGTTTCTGTTTTTAGCCTTTATAATTCATCAAAAAGCCGGGTTCCGGCTTAGGCCGGAATAACGAGAAATTGCATGAAGATGATCATTCTTTTAAACAAAGAAGCCGGGTTCAGATATCACTCGATATCCGAAACCCGGCTGTCTTTCTAACGACGATTCATATTGTCGTGATTTTTTCTGATATTATTAGAAGCGAACCCCGATACCGGTTCCGATGATAAAGGGGTTGATGTCGAGATCCCATTTTGCGCCAAGGGCTGTCAACTTTGTCTCTGTGTTGTAGTACATGCCGTCCACGTTCAGGTAAACATTCTGTGCTATGGGTATATCAACGCCGACTTTTGCCGCCCAGCCAACCGATGAATCAACCTTGAAATCATTCACGCCATTCAATTTTTCGTCAAAAGGCATCACCACGTTCATACCGAAGCCGACATAGGGGCTGATTTTAGCGTCCGGCATCGGATGGTATTTAACGAAAAGTGAGGGGGGAAGCAGCCAGACATGACCCTCATCGTTACGGTTTATTTCTATATCGTGCTTCGACAGCGCAAGAACAAGTTCGGCTGAAAAATTCTTCGTGATGAAATATTCAAGATCCAGTTCGGGAGTAACCGCGTCGGCAACACCGACTTTAACTCCCAATGCAGACTCCAGCGCACTGGCACTCTCATCCGGCATGATGTAGATGCCGCGAATCCTTACACCATATTTCTTGAAGCTATTATCGGCTGCAAAGGTCACCGATACCATGGAAACAACAAACAATGCACTAAGCAATGCAACAAATATTCTGCTTTTCACAATTTCCTCCTTCTTCAGTCATAAAAAATAATTTATTTAACCGCAAAATATTGAAACAAGAAAAAGCCTGATGTCACCCCCTTTCCCGGGAAGTTTTCCTTCGGGAAAGCATTTTCCGCATCGAAATTGCTTTCACAAAATAACAGGCAATCCCGCGAATTGCCTGTTAGGCTTTCTAATCAAATCTGTAAAGCGAATGAATGGTTCTCCACCCATTCGGCCGCGGGCATTTTAGTTATATTAAATTGGAAAGTCAATACTTTTGCGTCAATAAAAAGTTTTATGGAATATTTTCAGTAGTTTACAATAAATATCAGAGAAAGTTTTTATTATAGTATTATTTATATACAATAAAACATTAATGCTTAAAGAATAGACAACCATTCATAGCATAATTCGTGATTTCAGAATTTCAGGAGGGTCGTTTCTTGTCCAATGCCTTTTTGCTCCAGACAAAAACATATTGGATTCCGGAAAAAAGGGAAGTGATCAGGACTAATGTGAACAGATATGGCAGCAGGATAGATATTCCTTCCATTCCGGAAGCCTTACCCAGCACCAGGAATATCATACCTACCTGCATGAATGTGTTGATTTTGCTTGAAATGAGAGGGTCCATATGCAACCGTCCGATCGCGTATCGCCAGGCAATGGCGCCGCCGGCAATTACAAGGTCGCGGCAGACCACTACAACCGCGAGCCAAACCGGCAGAAGCCCCAATCGACAAAGGGAAATTACCGATGCAATGATGAGAATCTTGTCGGCCAGGGGATCGAGCGTTGCTCCCAGCGTGGTGCGCATGTCGAAGCGTCGTGCGATATAACCATCAAGAGCGTCACTGACTCCCGCTGCAGTGAAAAGCCACAACGCGGCCATGTAATGTTCGCTGAGCATGAGTTTGATGATGACTGGAACAAGGCAGATCCTGAGAACTGTTATAAGGTTGGGCAGATTCAAAGTATTCTCGAACATATTTTGGAGATTAACCGTCCGCGGATGATGTTTAGAGAATTTTTATATGTTTATAAGGCAATATTGTCAATGCCTTAAATTGAAGAATGGCATTTTCTCCCCATGGCGTAGATTACCTCATAGGTGGCGGGAACGTGACCGTCAACGGAATAGGTGCTGCCGTACAAATCGATCATGCGCTGGATGACCAGCCTGCCCGACAGACCGCGCGAAACGGTACGGCTGGCGTTGCCTGCGCCTGTTTTCTTTAGCGAGCGGAGAAGTGCCCGGACATCTTCATGGTATTCACGATATTTCTCTGAGTTTGCACGACAATCGGCAAAACCGGCCCGAACAAGTGAGTCTTCCACTTCCTGCAAATCGTGGAAATCATGCAAATGGTCTTTGCGTTCACTGTTACGGGATTCCAGGGCACGGCGAAAGGAATTTTTCAGTTCAAAAAGGGTATTTCCTCCGAACAGGGCAAAACAGAATGTTCCACCCGGCAACAGCACTCTGAATGCCTCGGCAAAGGCCGCGTCGAGGCAATCCAGCCACTGGAAGGTTGAAGCGGATACAACAAGATCAAAAGCCCCGCCGGCAAAAGGCAGCATTTCCGCATCCCCGGACAGAAAAAACGTTCTTTGATCATTCGGCATTTTCAGCCTGGCGACGAGACTCATTTCCGGGGCAAGGTCGATGCCGTAAAGGGTGGAGCCGGGATATGTCCCGGACAGGCGGGCCGGCAGCGCGCCGGTTCCCGTGCCGATATCCAGAATCCGGTCCGGCCGGAGTTCCTGCAAGCTCAGAATCTGAGCCAACCGTTCCACAACCCGTGACTGAACGTCCACTTGAGCGTCATATTCAGATGCCTGTCTGCCAAAAGAACGCCTGACACGGTTCCTGTCAATGGCGGCCATATATTCCCTCCAGGAAAGAATGCAGCAGGGAATTGAATTCTTCCGGACGTGAGAGGAACGGCGCATGTCCGCATCCTTCGAAAATTTCCGCTTTTGCATGGGGAAAAATGCGCTTCATGTACAGAGATGCTTCGGGCAGGGTAATTTTATCATTGGCACCGTGAACCAGCAGGACCGGCGCATCCATGTCGGGGAGCAGGCCGCGCAGATCCGCCGAATTCAGGGTATCGAGGGTTTTCAGGGCAGTCTCCGGAATCGGAAGCCTGCCGCCCATGACGATATCCCTTGCGATCCGCTGGTAACTTTCACGGGACAGCTCCCCATCTGAAAACATACCTTCAAAAAACTCTCCCATGGTTTTCGTGTAATTCTTTTTAAGACGAATTGCCATCATCCTTATTTCAGCCGGAGGAAGGCCAAAAGGCCAGTCTTCGGAAGAAGTGAACCTGGGGGTGCCGCCGACAAGCACAAGGGCGGCTGTCCGGGCTCTTAACCGCGCAAATGACTGCAACACCACCTGCGCGCCCATGGACCAGCCTGCGATGACGGCATTTTGGAGATCAAGCGCTTCAAAAAGATCGGAGATATCCGAGGCAAAATCATCAAAGCTGTACCCCTCGGCGCTCCGCGATGATTCGCCGTGCCCGCGCAGATCGACCGTGACAACCCTGTATGAAGATGCAAAAGCATCGGCCTGGTAGTGCCAGACCCTTCCTGACATGGACCAGCCATGGACAAAAACCAGCGGATAGCCTTCGCCCATCGATTCATAATGTATGATGACCCCGGACGGGGTTTCAACAAACGGCATAAAGACCTTTGAGGGACCAAGGACTATACGGACCTTTGCTTTTCCTACTTCTACCAGGAGCTGCAGTTCTCAAGCGATTATCCCCACCTGTTTACCTGCTTTCGTTATTGCTTCCACCGATTTGTCCAGATCTTCGCGGGTATGGGTTGCCATCATTGTGCATCGCAGGCGACAGGAAGCGGCAGGAACCGTGGGAGGCCGAATTCCCTGTACATAGACATCGTGTTCCAGAACGAGCCGGGAGAATTCCATAACCTTTTCCGCTTCGCCCGCAAAAACAGGCACGATCTGGGTTTCGCTGTCCATAGTGTCAAACCCTTCACTCTGGAGAGCGGAGCGGAAATAATCGGTATTCTCCCTCAAACGCTTACGCAGCGTGCTCCCTTCCGGGGAAGTGACGAGTTCTATCGCTGCTATGGAAATAGCGAGAACGGCCGGAGGTAACGATGTTGAAAAAATAAAGCTTCTGGCCTTATTGATCAGGAATGCAATGGTGTCCAGGGACGCAGCGGCATAAGCCCCGAAACTGCCGAAGGCCTTGCCAAGCGTGCCCATATGAATATCTATTTCGGATAGAAGATCAAAATGTTCCGCGGTGCCCCTGCCGGATCTGCCGATAACGCCGGTGCCGTGGGCATCGTCCACCATCAGCATGGCTCCGAACTCCTTTTTCAGGGCAACCAGCTGTGGCAGGTGGGCGAAATCGCCATCCATGCTGAACACCCCGTCGGTTACGATGAGATTGCGGCCTTTCGTAGCATTTTTTTCCAGAAGCCTTCCCAGCGTTTCCATATCGTTATGAGGATATCTGACCAGCCTGGCCCTTGAAAGCAGACAACCATCCACAATACTCGCATGGTTCAGCCTGTCGCAGAAAACGGTGTCTCCTCTGCCCGCAAGAGCCGGGATTATGCCGGTATTGGCCGCATAACCTGAATTAAACAGAAGAGCGGCATCGGTACCCTTGAAACGGGCGATGGAATCTTCCAGTTCCTCGTGCAGCTCCATGGTCCCGGAAACAAGTCGCGATGCGCCGCTTGATACGCCGTATTTCTCTACCGCCCTGATTGCAGCCTCTTTGAGCAGCGGATGATCGGCAAGTCCGAGGTAATTGTTGGAGCAGAGCATGACCACTTCCCGGCCATCCAGTGTCACCCGGCTCCTCTGGGCGCCTTCCACAAGACGCGTGGAACGGTAAAGCCCCTGTTTTTTCAGCAATTCCAGTTCTTCGTGAAAAGCGCTCAAAATCACCATCTCCCTTCGACCCTACAAGATTTAACATATTTGCAAAGCAATCGTCAACCACACTCACGACCTGAGTTAACGAGCGTAGCTACATTACCTGAAGAACTTTTATTCATAATATGGAAATTTGATTTTACAGTCGGGGATTTTTTGCTTTTTAGAAAGAAGCCGGTATTCTATAAATATTTAACTGATTACAAAATCGGAAACAGCGTCGCAATTCCCTGACGCTCTAAAGAACTGCCGGGCTGACCTAATGGACATTTCCTCCATAAAGAAAACATACAGACGCTATGCGCCGTCATACGATTTCTGTTTCGGACCACTGCTCAGTCAGGGCAGGAAAAGAGTGGTGGAAAAAATGTGTTGTCGTCCCGATGACACGGTACTTGAAGTAGGTGTCGGAACGGGCCTGTCATTACCCCTCTACGACCCAAAGGTGCGTGTCATCGGTATCGACATTTCACCCCAAATGCTGGAACGGGCACGTGCTCTGGTACGCAGCCGCAATCTGTCCAATATCCTGGCTCTCATGGAAATGAACGCCGAGCAGATGGATTTTCCCGATAACAGTTTCGATAAGGTCACGGCCATGTATGTGGTTACCGTGGCGCCCGACCCTGTGCGGCTGATACAGGAAATGCGCAGGGTGTGCAAACCGGGCGGAGAACTGCTTATCGTCAATCACTTCCACAATGCCAATCCTCTGATTGGCGCATGCGAGCGGCTGCTGGCCCCCCTTTCCAGATACCTGGGGTTCAATCCCGCCTTACCCCTGGACAGGTTTCTCTTGCAAACCGGGCTTGTGGTAGAGGAAATCTGCCCTGTGAACTTTTTCGGTTACTGGACCCTGCTCCGCGTTCCTAACAACAAGGTATATCAAGCCGGCGCCATTGATGAAAATATTTCGGAAAAATCCCTGTCGATGTCATAGCCACGGATTTTCAATAACTTCCGCCGACCAATGTCGCGGTGACACTCCCGACCGGCACCTTCGTTTTCATTTTTACCGGAAGCCTTCTTGCGTCATCGGTCAGCCAGATGAACATATCGCCCCTCTTGTCGAAAATACCTTCCGCTTTCATCAGGGGTTGAACGACAATGGTATCGAATCTGCCAAGGTCGGTTTTAATCTTTTCCCTGCGCAGGACCCGGATTTCGGTATTCCATAATCTCTTGCCGTCAAAAACGGTAACAAAAACCGATTTCCCGATTTCCAGCGGCATTGATCTCAGATAGTAGAAACTTGAAAGGGTATCAAGGGTATCCTTTTCGATATCAAAACTCTTTTTTTCGCCGTTCATCCGGTCCACATACAGAGCCGTCTTCTTCGCGTGATCAAAGGTGATTTCCTTGTCGCGCCGCGTTTTCCCTTCATGGATTTTCATATTGTAGGTTATCGGCAGTCCCGGTCCCGCGGTTTTCGAATTTGCCAGCACTGTCTCGATCCTGTCCTCTACCGGAAAAAACACGGAGAGCCAGTCTGCTGAGCGGGCGGTTGATATTATTTTAGTAACACCGTTTTCCTTGACAATTTCCTGTGTGGCTGTACCTGCCTTGATTCCGGTCCATGTCAGATCGAAAACCAGTTTTTCCGGTATGCTGTAGGCATTTGCGCCGCTGGGCAGGAAAATCGTAAAACAAAGCATCAGCAGAGGGATAACCGGCAGCGAACTTGCTTTCAGATTCGCGGCCTTTTTAATAACCGTCCGCAATACGCGACTGTCAGCTTTAAACATTTGTTTCTCCTTCGTTTGCATTTCGTAAAATTACGTTAACCCGGACAACGGTTCCGTAAAAGTTACAGTATTTCAATCCTACACGATCAGTATAAAAAATGAAAATAATTTCCAGAGCTTGACGTTGATTTTGCAACAACGTCTGATATAGTTGTTGAAAATTCCCGCCGGTTCATTACGGGTTGAAAGTATTGAGGAAATTTTGTTATAAATAGATTTTCTAAAGACAATATTTCCGTGGGAGACGGCAGGGACCATTAAATTTCGAGAGGTGAACGTATATCATGAAAATCCAGGATGTAAGGGAAATCGCCAAGCAGAGAAACATCAAAACAGGCAACATGAAAAAGGTCGACATTATCAGGACTATTCAACGTGAGGAAGGCAACAACGATTGCTATAACACCGACTATTCTGACAGGTGCGGGCAATTAAACTGCTGCTGGAGAGATGACTGCAACTGAAAGCCGGATTACCCTCCCGCATGACCCCGGACTATGTCTATAACGGTAACCTCTGGGGGCGCCAAGAAGCGGATCGGCGGCCCCCATGTTCCCGTTCCCCTGCTGACATAGATATCCGCATTTCCAGGCAGTCGCGTAAGCCCCGTGCCCAGCGGGTAAAAAAGACGCGTGACCAGGCTGAACGGGAAAATCTGCCCTTTGTGTATATGCCCCGAAAGTTGCAGATCAAACAATCCCAGGCAGTTATTTCCCACCACCGGCCGGTGTTTGAGAAATAACGTGAACTGTTCGGGGGAATGCCTTGACAGAAGTTCCTTTTCGTCCACCTTTTTATCAATTCCCATCTGATAGCCGGTGGGATCGTTGACTCCGGCAATTGTTATCCCGGCTGTTTCCTCGGAAGCTCCTCCCAGGACCGTGAAGCCCGCCTTTCTGGTAAAATCCAGTGCCTGTCCTATTCCGGCGTAATATTCATGATTTCCCGTGACTGCGAATTTCCCGAATTTCGGCTTTATGTCGCGAAAAGCCGCTACCAGCATGGAAAGACCATCAATCTGGCCGTCTACCAGGTCGCCTGTAGATACCAGAATATCGGGATCCGCCCTCCTGATCTCGCGAATAATCCTCCGCAGACGATCCGATCTTACAATCAGGCCGAGATGCACATCGGAAATCTGCACCACCCTGATCCGCCCGATTCCGGCAGGGATCTTGGGCGATTCCACGATAACCCGCTCAGTGCGGATGTTTATCGCCTCGAAAAAGCCGTAGACGGAAATGCATAGTGCATATGAAAATGCAATGAGAAATATATTCCTGGCCGACGGCGACAACGGAGAAATATCCCTGTGCAGGATTGCCCCGGGCACGTACAACAGCAGTCGATACAGGTCTATTGCCAGCGAGGCGCAGAAAAAGAGAAACAGGAAACCCATCCAGCAATAGCCGATATACGCAAGCACCCTGGCAGGCTCCTCGAATCCGTGCCTCTCCGTAATCCGCACCAGGACCGGGGCGACAGCCAGGAAGACGAGGAAAAGGATGAGAATTGCGCTTGCCGCTGGACCGGGAGAAAAAGCGCTCCTGAACTTGAGAAAGGCATAGCAGTGCACTCCGCCGTATATGAGAAAAAATGTAAGAAAGAAAAGACTCACAAAATCGCCTCCTGCCTCCTGACTCCTTCGCCCCCGGTCGCTAGCTGCCAGCGGCCGCAGGCTGCCTTTTCCTCCTGACCATCAGTTGCAGGAACCTGTCCATGTAGTAATAGACCACGGGTGTTATATACAGGGTCAGGAGCTGGGAGACGATCAGTCCGCCGACGACCGCAAGTCCGAGGGGACGTCTGCCTTCTGCTCCGGCGCCGAAGCCTATTGCAATGGGCAGAGTTCCCATGAGTGCCGCCATGGTGGTCATCATGATCGGCCGGAAACGAATCAGCGCACCCTGGTAGATGGCGTCGATGGGTGACTTGCCTTCTTTCCGCTGTGCCTCCAGGGCAAAGTCGATCATCATGATGGCGTTTTTCTTGACTATTCCGATCAGCATGATCACCCCGACAAACGCATAAACATCCAGTTCCTTGTGGAATATCATAAGGGTGATGAGCGCGCCGAAACCGGCAGCGGGTAATCCGGAAAGTATGGTCAGGGGATGGATAAAGCTTTCATAGAGAATACCCAGGACGATATAGATGACCAGCACCGCCATCAGGAGGAGCAGCCATAGTCCCTGCAGAGAAGACTGGAACGCCTGGGCAGTCCCCTGGAAGCTGGTGCTGACCGTTGCCGGCAAGGTCTCCCTGGCCAGCTTATCCACAAGCGGCACTGCATTACCGATGGCAACCCCCGGCTTCAGATTGAAAGAGAGGGTGACAGCCGGCAGCTGGCCCTGATGATTCACTGTCAATGGTCCGAGACCTTTTTCCAGGGTTGCTACAGTATTCAGGGGAACGAGTTGGCCTGTATTTGAATGGATATAGAGCATGGACAGGGCCGATGGCTCCCGCTGGTATTTATCTTCCAATTCCAGGATTACCTGGTATTGGTCATTGGGAGCATAAATCGTCGAAACCTGGCGTGATCCATAGGCGTAATACAAGGCATTCTCGACCTGAGAAGCGGATATCCCGAGGGCTGCAGCCTTGTCACGGTCAATGACTACATTCACCTGCGGGTTCTTGATCTGCAGGTCGCTTGTAACATCCTGCAACTGTGGCAGCCCGCGCATTTTCTCTTCCAGCAGTGCCGAATATTTGTAAAGTGAGTCCTTGTCAGGGCTCTGCAGAGTATACTGGTACTGGCTCTTGGTCAGCCTCCCGCCGATGCGGATTGCGGGGAGGTTCTGCATGAACATCCTGATCCCCGGCACCTTTGCCAGTTTCGGCTTGAGTTCCTGGATGATTTCGTCGGCGGAGAGCTTCCTCTCGTTGCGTGGCTTGAGACGCATGAAGATGCGGCCGGTATTGCTCGACGAGCTTGCCCCGCCCGCCCCGACTGCAGACATGAAAGCCTCTATGTTCGGATCCCTGGCCACGATGGCGGCCAGTTGTTTCTGGTGACGCACCATATCCTCGAAAGATATACCCTGGGCCGCCTCGGTAAAGGCGAAGATTTGCCCGGTGTCCTCGCTCGGAAGAAAGCCTTTCGGCATTTTCACGAACAGCCAGCCGGTGACCACGGTAAGGATCAGGATTACCGCCAGCACTATGCGCCTGTGATGGAGAGCAGATTGTAGTGTTCTGTCATAGAGGTCGTGCATGCCGTTGAAAAAGCGCTCCATGGCCATGTAGAGACGCCCATGATGCTCGTCGCCGCGGGGTCTGAGGAACCGGCTGCACAGCATCGGGGTCAGGGTCAGGGATACGACGCCGGAAATCAAGATCGCCATGCTTATGGTTACGGCGAATTCATGCAGGAGCCGCCCCATGATGCCCGGCATGAACAGGACCGGAATGAACACCGCCACCAGCGACAGGGTCATGGACAGGATGGTGAAGCCGATCTCCCGGGACCCCTTCAGCGCCGCCTCCATCACCCCCTCTCCCTGCTCCATGTGGCGGACGATGTTTTCGAGCATGACGATTGCGTCGTCCACGACGAAGCCGACCGACAGGGTCAGCGCCATGAGAGAGATGTTGTCGACGCTGAAATTCAGCAGGTACATGGCCGCGAAGGTGCCGATGATGGAAAACGGCAGCGCCAGGCTCGGAATAATGGTGGCGGAAAGATTGCGCAGGAACAGGAATATGACGAGAACCACCAGACAGATGGTGAGGACCAGGGTAAATTTTACGTCGGATACCGATGATCGGACGGCAGTGGATCGGTCGAAAAGGATATTGAGATCGACCGAAGCGGGAATCTGTGCCCTGAAAACAGGAAGCAGTTTCTTGATGCTGTTCACTACTTCGATGGTATTGGTGCCGGGCTGGCGCTGGATAGCCAGGACAACCGCCCGGGTATTATTATACCAGTTGGCAACCTTGTCCTGTTCCACGCTGTCGATAACCTGCCCCAGGTCCTGGAGGCGAACCGGCGAACCATTGCGGTAGGCGACGATCAGAGGCCGGTATGCGGATGCATCATACAGCTGCCCCGTGGCCTGGATGGTATATGACTGGTTCCTGCCGTCGAGAGTCCCGGTGGGGAGGTTGACATTGCTGTTATCCAGTGCGTTCGCCACCTCGTCGATACCGATCTGGCGACTGGCAAGCGCCTTCGGGTCCACTTGCGCCCGCACCGCGTACTTCTGTGACGCCGAACACCTGCACCTGGGCCACGCCGTCAATCATTGAGATGCGCTGTGAGACAAAGGTGTCGGCGTATTCGTTGACGGCATAGAGCGGCAGTGTCGGCGAACTGAGAGCAAGGTAGAGTATCGGCTGATCGGCAGGGTTGACCTTGCGGAAGGATGGCGGCGCCGGCATATCCTGCGGCAACTGACGGGAGGCCCTGGAGATGGCCGCCTGCACGTCCTGGGCAGCGGAGTCAATATCCCTGGAAAGATTGAATTGTATGGTAATGCTGGTCGACCCGGTGCTGTTGGTGGAGGTCATGGAATCCACCCCTGCTATGGTGGAAAACTGCCTTTCCAGGGGTGTCGCCACTGCCGAGGCCATGGTGTCTGGATTGGCACCGGGAAGGTTGGCGGTCACCTGGATGGTGGGGAAATCCACGTTGGGGAGGTCACTCACG
The DNA here is from genome assembly GCA_963815135.1 of uncultured delta proteobacterium. Classification (GTDB taxonomy): domain Bacteria; phylum Desulfobacterota; class Desulfuromonadia; order Geobacterales; family Geobacteraceae; genus CAIWTU01. Next base: position 433,189 of record CAWFFO010000006.1, on the reverse strand, counting down.
GGAATTAGCCGATATGCGAACAGGCCGAAGATGAGGATCGACGCCATTACCAGCGTGGTCATTATCGGACGGCGGATAAAAAGTTCCGGGATGTTCATTTTCCTGTCACCTGCCTGTCCGGGTTTTCAGATTTAATTTCGACCCTGGAACCGGGTCCCAGGTTCAGTTGCCCGTCGGTGACCACTGTCTCACCGGGACTTACCCCTTTCAGAACCACTGTCTCGCCATCCAGTGCTTCGCCTATGGAAACAGGCCTGGATTCCGCAGTTTTGTCGGGCTTTACAACAAAGACATATTGACCCTCCTGTCCCGTCTGGATTGCCTGGGCCGGCACTACCACGGCATTGGGAATACTGGTAAGGGTAAGTGTCACGTTGACGAACTGACCGGGCCAGAGTCGTCTCTGGCTGTTGGCGAAGGTACCTTTTATCTTGATGGTGCCTGTGGTCATGTCAACCGCATTGTCCAGGAAGCTCAGTTCTCCCAGTTCCGCAGGTCCGCTATCGTTGGGGACGCGTGCCTCGACCTTCAGATTGCCGGCTGCCATATATTTCTTGATTTCCGCAAGATTTTTCTCCGGTACGGAAAAAGTAACGTATATGGGGTTGATCTGGTTGATGGTAACCAGCACCGGGACATCGTTCGCCTTGACCAGGTTTCCGGGCTGGACTGCCAGGTTTCCGGTCCGGCCGTCAATGGGTGAACGTATGGAGCAGTAACTCAACTGAACAGCCGCGTTGTCCACCGCCGCCCGGTCCGCTCTCACCGATTCCGCCAGCGCGTCGGCATTCGACCGGAGCTGGTCGTACTGGTCCTGGGTGACTATGCCGTCCTTGAGAAGATCGCCATACCTGCGCGCCTGTTCACGGGCATATTTTTCCTGTGCGATATCACGCGCCATGGCAGCCTTGGCCTGGTTCAACGAAGCAACGAACGGGCGCCTGTCAATGGTGAAAAGCAACTGCCCTTTTTTCACGTCCTGCCCCTCGCTGAACAGGACCTTTTCCAGCATGCCGTTCACCTGGGCCTTAATGGAAACGGTATTGTACGCCTCCACATTTCCGATGACCCGTATTTCAATCGGCACGGTCTTCTTCTCAGCCACCGCCACTTTAACCGGCATGGCCGGTTTCCCTTTTGGTTTTTCCTTCTCTGCTGAACACGCTGAAAGAAAAAACGCCAGGACAACAGCGCACAGGAATCCTCTCCCGACCGGGAAGATGGCCTTTTCGCTAAAACCCGCCAAATAACAGTTCATATGCACACCCCGAAAATATATTTTTCACTTTACCAAAGGGAAAGATTTCGAACACTTCTCACTTCTAACTTCTCACTCTTTACGCCTTTTGCCCTTGTGTCCTCACACCGACCTCAACGCATCGATAATGTTCATCCTGGCAGCCCGAAAGGCGGGCAGAAGTCCGCCGAGTAATCCCATTACAAGGGCAAAAAGCAATGATTTCCAGACAATACCGGCAGTCAGGGTGAATCCGAAGGAAAGCTCGGCAAATGTCTGCCAGTTCATGGTCGAAATGGTTATCAACTGCATAAAGGATGCGAAGAAAAGTCCCAGGAGTCCACCGAGCAGACCAAGGAACAGTGATTCGAGAATAAAGGCAGCCAGAATGCTCCCCTTCATGAATCCCAGCGCCCGCAAGGTTCCGATCTCGGTGGTGCGGTTGGAAACCGCGGCATACATGGTTATCATCGCCCCGATAATCGCCCCAAGGGAAAATATCACGGTCAGGGTGATTCCGAGGATACGGAGAAATTTGGACATCATTTCCGACTGGTCGGCATAATACCTGGTTTCCCGCTTTGCCTCCAGGGTAAGGCGCGGATCACTCTCGATCCTCTGCTTGAAAACATCGAACTGCGACGAATCACGCAACCGGAAAAGAACCGATGAATACACCGGCCGGTGGAAGGCCTGCATCAGCTGATCGACATCACCCCATATTTCCGAATTGAAGCCTGTGCTCCCGGCATCGAAAACACCGACCACCGTCCAGTTGCGCATGCCGAACCTGATTGTCTCGCCATAACCGCATCCCTGGAAGCGTTCGGCGATGCTTTTCCCCGCAACGACTTCGGACGCGCCCTGCCGTGGCATCCTTCCCACAAGCATTTTTATCTGCGGTCGCAGCTGCAGAGATTCCGGGCCGATCCCCCTGATGATCACATTGGAAGGTTTGCCGGTGACCCTTTTCGGAAGGTTTATCAGGACAACAAGTTCTTTGGCCAGAAACTTCCGCCCCTTTTCACCCATTGCAACTTCCGGCTGGCTCTCGATAATCGATGCCTGCGACCTGTCCACGCCGCTCTGCACTTCGGAGCCGGCACCCTTGCGGATAACGACCACGTTATCATAGGAACCGGTCGCGACAAGCGTCTGCCGCAACCCTTCGGCGAGCATCAGCGTTGCGGCGAAAACAAACACAACCAGCGCCATACCCGATGCTGTAAGGACAGTGGTGAGACGCCTTGTCCAAAGGTTTCTGAAACTGTAGTAGTAGGGAATTCCCATAAAATCTGTTCCAGTTTAAAACCGTTTTCCGGCAATGTGTATTATGTAATGCGTGATCGGCCACTCATCACTCATCACCGGTTTATCCTATCCTCCTCAATCCTTCCGCAATGCCTATGGTCGCTCCGCGCCAGGTGGGAAAGATCGAAGCAGTGAACCCGACGGCAAAAGCAGCCAGCAGGTCGAGGTATACGGTAAGGGAAGAAACGGTAAAAACAGGAAAAAACTGGCTCAGTTCGGTTTCGATCCAGTGGGCGGCGGGAAAAGTGAGAATTACCCCCAGCAGGCCACCGGCAAGGGAAATGACTATCGATTCGCCGAAGACAAGTACGGCAATATGACGACCGTCAAATCCCAGCGTCTTCAGTGTAGCATATTCCCCCACCCTTTCCCTGGCCGTCATGGCCATGGTATTGGCGGCAACCACCATGATAATTACGATAACAACGTATGAGACAATCTTGATGGCAATCATGATAGCCTCTGTCATCGATACAAACCCGAGCTGGAAGGCTTTTTCCGTCTCGGTCAGCGTCTCCGCCATGGAATTTCTGAACATGGCGTCGATGGATTGCGCCACCTCCGCCGCCTGATCGGGCTTTGCGACCCCGATCATATAGAATCCCACCTGATCGGCCCTACGGGGCACCGTCTTTTTCAGCGTCTCGTTCAGGTAATCCCAGTGAAAGAAAAACTGGGTTTCATCGGTGCTCTTTTGCGCCCCGCGATAGATGGCGCGCAGGACAAAATCCCACTCTCCGGGGTATACGGTGCCTTTCAGGGGGATCCGGTCTCCGATCTTCCAGCCGTATTTGGCCGCCAGCTTTCTTCCCGCTACAGCCCCCTTGCGGTCCATAAGGAAGGCCGCCTTCTGGTCCGGCGGCACAATGAATTCGGGGTACAGTTTCAGGTAGCTTTTCGGCTCCACCGCGAAATTGGCGAAGAAATTCTTGGGATCCTTGTATACGCCTCCGAACCAGCTTCCCCAGGAAACATCCATAACCCCCCTTACCTGGCGGATCCTGTCCTTGTAAGAAATGGGAAGGGGAAAAACGAGCGAGATGGAGTTGCGGGTAACGAGACGTGTTGCCGATGAAGATTCGACCCCCAGGTACCATAAGCCCACCAGCGTGCGCAAAAGGCCGAAGGCTAGAATGGCGATTGCCACGCCGACAACGGTGAGAATCGTCCGGAGTTTATGGCGAAAGGCATTTCGTATGGCGTATTTGAGAAAAAACATATGAATGCCTGTGTTCTAGCCCATCTTCCGCAGTTATAAGGTTGTGAAGATGGCATATCAATAGGTTACGTTGCAAATCAGGCCATTTTCTCCACTACATTTTCAATCACCTTTGGCCGGTTGGGGATGATCAACTTCATTCTCTGTAGCAGAACCTTGAGATGTTTTTCCGGAGTTGCCACCATACGGAGCCGGATGGTTTTCTCTCGGGTGGGCAGCAGCACATCCAGTGATTTGAGTTCTCTGAGCTCCACGATCAGTTTTCGGGGTGCAGTACCAAGTCCTGATGCCTTCATCCATTGCTGCAGGGTACGCCACATGGCCAAGGCAAGGAAGCAGACAAGAATATGCGCTTGGGTTCTCTCTTTCTTGTGGTGGAAGATTGGGCGCATACCGAGATCATGTTTTTCGGTGCGAAACGAGTCTTCCACTTCCGTAAGCTTGATGTAGGTATCCCACAGCGTCTTGGGATCGATCTCTGACCAGTTGGTGCGCAGGATGTAGCTACCGCCGCTATCCAAGGCCTTTTGATAGCGCTGCTCGTTCTTTCTCATTACAATGCTGAGCTTTTTGTCACTTCCCTCGGTGACGTCTACGGTGAACAGTGCCGCTGCCCGGCTATTCTGCTCCAGCAGTCTGCCGATTCTCCGTTCAACCTTCTGACGGTCTTTGAGCTTTCCGGCGTCTGCCTGTTGTACGAGTTTGCTGAGACTGGCTTCAAGCCTTGCCACGAACCGGTTCAGGATGGCGTTCTCTTTCTCTTTGCGCCCAGCAGAGCGGCACAGGACAAAGGTCTCATCCGCCCCTTCAGGAGAGGAACAGATCTTTACCTCGACGCCGTTTTGAACCGTTTCCCAGTCCTGATCGAGAAGTTGTTGTTCGAACTTTTTCAACATTGACTTGGGGGTGCCGACCAGATACTTGGCGTTGGTCGAGCGAAGATATTCAAGGTTGTCTTCGCTCACCATCCCGCGATCCATGACCCAGACACGGCCCGCCTTGCCGTATTTCCGCTCCATAATCTCCACCATCTCCTGGGTAGTGGTGACGTCGGTCCGGTTGCCGTCAAAGACTTCATAGGCGATGGGGAGACCTTCCCTGGTTGTCACCAGGCCGATGCAAACTTGAGGACAGTCCGGACGCCCATCGCGACTGTAGCCTCTCTGGGCTTGAGGATTCCCTTTGGCACTACCTTCGAAGTAAGTGGAGGTGATGTCGTAGAACAGAAAGTCGAAGGTTGAGCCAAACAGCTCGCCATAGCGATTCTGCAGATGTCGGCATAATGCATCCTTATGAGGCAGCAGGGCATCAAGCGCACGATAGAGCCGGTCGTCGTTGATCTTGTCAACCGGCACGCCCAACAGATCGTCAAGTGCACTTTTCTCGAACCATGACTCGGCAATCTGCAACTCCGACGAAGGAGCACAGAATCTGGCAAGAACCAGCAGGGCCGCCATAATCGACCATGGGATCTCTTCCCGGCCAGCCGGAATATTCTCATGACAGAAGTCAGCCAGGCCGAGACGGTTCCAAAGCAAGAGACCAAGGTAAACATCACCGAAGTGCCGCAACCTCTCGACACTTACACCGCTTACATTGACCGTGGCCCAGGATGGTGGTTCTTCAATCTGATGAAATAGTCCTGGTTCTGGCCTTGGCTTCCCAGATAGGATGCGACCAATCTCGTCCCAGCCAACACGCTCTTCACGGTCAAGGCCTGGTAACTTGCCGATGGTGGCAACTATCCGCTGGCGTGGACCTCTGGCGGTACGAACTGATTCAACCAGAGTCCAGCAATCGTAATCAGCACCATTTTTCTGTTTGCGATTTCGTCGCAAGTACATGTCGGCATTATCGCAGGAGTCGCCATGCCCCGCAAGGGGGTGGTCTCCACTACAATTGATTTTCAGAGAACTGGTGTTGAAATCATTATCCTATTGATCTGTAAACGAATCAATTTTGCAGGTTATTAACTGCTATCTGCGGAAGACGGGCTAGGCTGAAGATTCAAAGGCTGAAGGTTGAAGGTTAAAAGAGGGAAGGTGCCAGGTGTTAGGTTTTAATCTTAACACTTAACACCTAACCCTTAAAACAGATACTTCGCGCTTCGAGCCTGCCTCTCAATCTTCGGTCAACACACCCTTTTCCAGATGCCTGATGACATGCGCCTTCTCCGCCGCCCGCGGATCATGTGTAACCATAATGATGGTTTTTCCGAATTCACGGTTGAGCCTGTCCATGAAATTGAGAATATCTTCAGCCGAAACCCTGTCCAGGTCCCCCGTAGGTTCGTCCGCGACAAGGATTGTCGGGTCGGTTATGATGGCCCGGGCGATAGCCACCCTCTGCTGCTGGCCCCCGGAAAGCTGCGAAGGGTAATGATCCATCCGGTCGGACAGATTGACCAGGCGCAGGGCGGTTTCCGCGTGTTCGCGACGCTCCCTGCCTGAAAGCCCGGTGAGAAGCAGTGGAAGTTCCACATTTTCCAGCGCCGTCAGCACCGGGATGAGGTTATAAAACTGGAAAATAAAACCCACATGAGCCGAACGCCACCCGGCAAGCTCGGTTTCGTTCAGCTCAGTTATATCGACTCCGCCTATCACAATCCTTCCGGCATCCGCCTTGTCGATACCCGCAATAAGGTTGAGAAGGGTGCTCTTTCCGGAACCGGAAGGCCCCATCAACGCGACAAACTCCCCTTCCTCTATGTCGAAATTGATATCCATGAGCACGGAGATCTCCTGGCTGCCCCGGATGTAGGACTTGGACAAGTTGCGTAACTGGACGATAGGCGGTTTATCTGTATACTTTTCCATATTTTTTTCTTTGTAGTCAAAAAGGTTTTAGGTTTTAAGTTTTTGATTTAAATATTTAACACCTAACACCTAACACCCTGTATTGTTTATGTTTCCGCCACTTTCACCTTGGAGCCGTCCTTCAGCTTTTCCGACGGTTTAGCCACTACCTTGTCGCCCGCTTTCACCCCGCTTGTTATCTCGACAAAATTACCTATTTTTCCGCCGGTTACCACGGGTGTCTGTATTACATGATTCCCTTTGAGCAAGAAAACCACTTTTCTTCCGCCGCGGGTCGCTATTGTGTCGGGGCTAACTGCCGTCTTCGGCTTCCTTTGATTATCCGGGACCCGCTTTGAAAGAAAGGCAACCATAGCGCTCATTTCGGGAAGAATACGTTTGTCTCTATCGATAAAACGGACCTTCACCAGTACCGTAGCCTTGGTGCGGTCGGCAGTGGGAACTATCATGTGCACCGCACCGCGGAAGCGCTCTTCCGGAAGAGCATCAAGGCTGATTTCGCAGGGCTGTCCTTCACTGACCATCTCCAGGTTGGATTCCGACACGTCCGCTTCTACCTGCAGCGACCCCGGGTCGGCGATGGTTACGACCGAAGCCTTGGCATTGGCGGCAGCGCCCAGCGGCGTTACGATATCGCCAACATCAGCGTTCTTGGTTAGGACCACGGCATCGAAAGGCGCCTTGATCAGGGTATAATCAACTGCGACATCGGCGGCCTGCAGCGCCGCCCGCGCCGCTTTCACCGCAGATTCGCCTCCTGCGACACCGGCTTTTGCCTTTCTGTAGCGGGCATCAGCGGCATCAAAATCAGCCTGTGCGACGATCCCCTCCCTCACCAGTTCCCTCTCCCGGACAAATGCCAGCTTTGCGTCGTGCAGTTCGGCTTTTGCCTGGTTCAGGTTTGCTTCGGATACCTTGAGGTTGGCGGCGGCCTCGCGGCGGGCGGCGGAGACATCCTTCCCCTCCAGTCGTGCTATCACTTCCCCTTTCCGCACACGGCTACCCTCTTCCACCCCGAGCCACTCCAGGCTGGAGGTAGTCTTGGCCGCAACAGCGGCCTTTCGCTGTGCGACAACGTATCCGCTCGCATTGAGCAGTGTATAAGCCTGGTATGGATAAACCTCGGAAACAGTTGCGACTTCCACTTCGACGGCAGGAGTCAGTCTGCCGGTAAAAAACAGGTAGGCGACGACGATGGCGACCAGCACCAACGCCAGCCGCCAGATGAGCTTTTTTCGCCTTGCCGGGCGACGGACGACCGCACTTTTGTCTATCTTCAGTTTTGAAAGATCTTCATCAGGCATGGGTTTTATATCCCTATATAATGAATTTCAGTCAGAGCTTTTCCACCACCCCGTTTTCAGAAAGGTCTCGCTTACAGCCATATGGATATTTCAGTTACTGTTCTGCTCGTACAGCGAATCAGCCTCTTTCCCGTTGACGGTTATGCCTTCCTTGTCCAGAAGCTCTCCGGTTGCCTGCCACAGCGCGGTGATGGCATTGTTGTAATCTGAAACAGCCTGAATCTGGTTGCCTTTGCGGTCACCAGGTTATTCTCTACATCCAGGACGTCCTTGTTCGTGGCCAGACCGACCTTTTGTTTCTTTATGTACGCCTGGAGTACCTCTTCCGCATAGGCGCTCCCCCTGGCCGTCACATCCAGTTGCTTGTAACTGGATTGCAATGCCCGCACGGCATTGCGCACATCATTGGAGATCGTATCTTCCAGGCTCTTTACCTGCATTTGAGTCTGTCCGACCTTCAGTTTGCTTTTTATATATGCATTTTCCGCTGCGCGATTTCCGAGCGGATATGAAAACTGCAGACCTACGCTCCATACCGGGTAATCGGCCGCAACCACCCTGTCCAGATCCCTCCTGTAGTATGGATCCAGTCCGGTAAGGGCGGTGCTCGCGGAAAGATTCAGATCGGGCAGGGTCTGGTTCCTTGCCACCCTTGCCTGCAGATCGTCCGACTTCAGGGTGACCTGAAGTTGCTTGAGATCAGGCCGGGCGGCAAGCGCCTTGCGTATCAGTGCTGCTTCATCGACCTCGTACTGACCGCGAAACGGTGTGTCGACGGGCACTATTTCACTTTTAGCCGGAAGCTGCAGCAGCAGACGAAGACTGTCCTCCTGGTCTTTTACCGCCCGTTCGGCGTCGATGAGGTTCTTCTGCATGGTGGCAACGCCGAACTGGGCGTTCAGAATTTCCATGGCCGGCAACACGCCCGCCTTCACCTGCGCCTGGGTATCGTTGAGGATTTTTTCAGCAAGGGCAAGAGATGTTTTTTTCACTTCCAGGTTTTCCCGCAGGCTGTACAGCTGGCTGTACTGGGTCCTTACCTGCGCTATGGTAGCGATGAGTTTTGACCTGAATTGCTCCAGCAACCCTTCTTTATTGAATTTGGCAACCGATATATTCAGTTCGGTGGCTTCCTTTCCGAAGTTTTTCAGGAGCGGCTGGGTGAAAGTCAAAGCGAGTTGCGATTGCCAGTAATCTGTCAGGCTTCGCGCAGGATCGAAATTATTCTGATACCATGAATTGTCGAACGTGAGGCCGAGTGTGCCCCCGAGTGGAATCAGCAGACTTATGCCGGGATTGATTTCCAGCACCTTCTGTCTGCTGATCTGGGCTCCGCCCGTATTGAAAAAGTTCGCCGGCTGGGTGGCGGATTGCTGGTAGCTTGTCTGAAAAGTCACCAACGGATCATATATACCCTTGCTGCTCCTTATGTCGGCTTCGGCTGAAGCGGGGTTATACAGCTCCGCCTTTACATCCAGGTTTTTCTCCACTGCCATTTTGATTGCCTGCTTGAGGGTAAGATTGACACTCCCTTCCTGGGCGAGAACGGTTAAAGGCGCGCAGGCGCAAAAGACGGATATAAGGATTAGCAGGGCATTTTTAGGGGAACAATATTTGACCATCTGGGATCCTTTCTGGAAAACTTCATATAACATGGAAATCAGACTTTACATCATTTACTCATATCTCAATGCTTCTATTGGATTAAGACCCGCAGCTTTTCTTGCAGGATAGAAGCCGAAGAATATCCCGACTGCTCCGGAAAAACCGAAGGCAAGTAGTATTGCCTGGGGTGATATAAGGGTAGGCCAGCTGAAAAGTGCAGAAACGATCTTCGCCCCAACGACTCCTAATGCTATACCGATTATACCGCCAATTATAGTCAGCAGAACCGCCTCGGTGAGAAACTGCAGCAAAATGTCCTTCTCCCTGGCCCCGATTGCCATGCGAATACCGATTTCCCTGGTTCGTTCGGTTACGGAAACCAGCATGATATTCATGATGCCGATACCTCCTACGATCAGGGATATGGAAGCCACGGCTCCGAGAAGGAGCGACATGGCCTTCGAAGACTGCTCGGCGACATCCAGCATCTCGGTGAGATTGCGTACGGTAAAATCCGCTTCATGGCCCTGCCCAATTCTGTGCCGCTGATTGAGCAGCGAAGTCACCTCTTCCTGGGCCCTGTTCAGATCCTGCTCGCTTTTTGCCTGGACCAGAATCGCCCGCACCGAATTGGGGAACTCGCTGCCAAACAATTTTCTCTGGGCCGTTTTCAGCGGCACGTAGATAATATCGTCCTGGTCGTCACCCCGGGGGGACTGTCCCTTGGTTGCCAACAGGCCCACCACCGTGAAGGGGACTTTCATAATGCGGACAATCTTGCCTATGGGGTCTTCGGAGCCGAACAGGTTATTAGCCACGGTCTGGCCGATCAGGCAAACCTTGGTCGCTCCTTCCACGTCGGACTGGAAAATATTTCTGCCTTCCACTACCGGCCAATCCCTCACGGACAGGTATTCGGGGGTCATTCCCATGATTGCGGTTGACCAGTTCATGTTGCCGTAAACGACCTGGGCGGCCCCGCGCACAGTTGCCGCGGCATGGAAACGGACGGACATTCCTTCTGTATGGCAAGGGCGTCGTCATAGGTCAGGGTCTGCGTGGACCCGGCACCCATGTGCAGCCCTCCACTGGTGATCGAGCCGGGGATGACCAGGAGGATATTGCTGCCGATACTGGCTATCTGCTCGGAGATTACCTTGCTGGCCCCCGATCCGATGGCCACCATGGCGATGACCGCGGCGATACCGATAATAATGCCCAGCATGGTTAGAAAAGAGCGCATCTTGTTGGTCCTGAGCGCCCGCAGGGCGATTTTGAGGCTCATCAGGAGTTCTATCATATGGTTCTCCTCGTCGGGTCGGCGCTCATCGGTTGATCAACCGATGTATCGGAAATGATAAGACCGTCCCGGAACATGACGTTGCGCTTTGTATAGGCGGCGACATCAGGTTCGTGGGTGACCATGATAATGGTAATTCCCTGACTGTTCAGCTTCTGGAAGATAGCCATGATTTCCACGCTCGTGACCGAATCCAGGTTGCCGGTCGGCTCATCGGCCAGAATCATGGCCGGCTCGTTGACCAGGGCACGGGCAATCGCCACCCTCTGCTGCTGTCCACCGGAGAGCTGGCTGGTGTAATGCCCGGCCCGGTCGGACAAACCGACCAGCGCCAGGGCGTCCATGGCCCGTTTTTTTCTTTCCGCGGCCGGGATCCTGCCGTAAATAAGCGGCAGCTCAACATTCTCCACCGCAGTGGTCCTTGCCAGCAGGTTGAATCCCTGGAAAACGAAACCTATTTTCCGGTTCCTGATTTCCGCCTGTGCGTCCTTTGACAGCCCCCCGACATGCTCCCCGCCCAACCTGTATTCTCCCGATGTGGGAGCGTCCAGGCAGCCGAGAATATTCATGAACGTGGATTTGCCGCTGCCCGAAGCCCCCATGATCGCGACGAAATCCCCCCTGTCTACCGTCAGGGAAACGCCTCTCAGCGCCTCGACCCGCTGTTCTCCCATTGTGTATATTTTTGTTATGCAGGTTGCCCGGACCACTTCATCCATTTAGAACCTCGGCCCCATTGGCGGACGCGCACTGCCGGTTTTTTTCCCGTCAGAAGCCTGTCCCACGATTATATCGTCACCCTGATGCAGGTTACCATCGACTAGCTCCACATACGAATCATCGATCGCCCCTGTTTTCACTGGTACCCTCATTGGTTTTCCTTCCTTGAGGACGAACACCTGCCGCCCGGCCGCCCGTGATTTGCCGGTCTTGACAGAGGTCTCCTCAGGCCTGAATCTCAAGGCAGATGATGGAATCTTCAGCACATTGTCTTTTCTCAACACCTCGATATTCACATTGGCGGTCATTCCCGGTTTGAGCATCAGGTCCTTGTTGGCCACGGTAATAACTACATCATAGGTCACCACGTTCTGAGTAATGATCGGTGCATTGCGTACCTGCGCCACGACCCCGCTGAATTGCGTTTCAGGATAGGCGTCCACGGTAAATCTTGCAGGCTGTCCGACCTTTACCTTGCCTATGTCGGCTTCATCGACACTGGTATCTATCTGCATCTTGGTCAGGTCCTGGGCGATGGTGAAAAGAGTCGGGGTCTGGAACGACGCGGCTACGGTCTGGCCCACATCCACATTCCTTGATACCACAATACCGTTTACCGGGGACACTATAGTTGAGTAGCGAAGATTCGTCTGCGCCTGCCGGTATGAACCGAGTGTCTGCGCCACGCTGCCTTCCGATGCTTTTACAGTGGAGCGGGCCTCCTGGTATTTTGTTTCGGCACTGTCGAAATCCGACTGGGACACCACTCCGTCGCCAAACAACTGCCTGTTCCGTTCCAGGGTTCTTTTGGCATCAACGACATCAGCTTTGGCCTTGACCAGATTGGCCTGTGCATTCATGTAATTACCCCTGTACTGCTGCACCTGGGCATTGAAAATGGCAGGATCAATCTGGGCTATAGTCTGCCCTTTCTTCACCACGGAATTATAGTCGACGAAGAGTTTCTGTATGGTACCCGAGACCTGTGTTCCCACCTGCACCGTAACCACGGCGTTCAGGGTTCCGGTGGCAGTAACGGATGAGACTATTGCACCCTTCTCGACCTTTGCCGTTCGATAAACGGGGGCAGGAGTTCTCTTGAAATAATAGATTGCACCCGCAACAACGACAACCAGGAAAATTGTGGAAAACAGGACAAGCTTTTTCATCAATAACCTCATCAAGTTCGGAGTATCGAAAAAAATATACAGGACGCCGGATTGGCGGACCGGGACAGGCAATTCATTTTTTGAGACGTAGTAATCGTTTCAAAGGTTACACCGTTCGATGATTTTTTTCCTTCAAAGCATTCAATCCGGCGATGCACCATCCCTGAGCAGACCGTAAAGGATGAGATTTACGCACGCATGGACATTAAAAAGCGCGTCCTTGTCATCAATGACAAGTGAAGTTATATAACCTCTCAGAACATTGAAAATAACCTTTGACATCTCCTTTTCATCACATTGACGAAAAATCTTTTTTTCAATTCCGCTGCGGATAATGCCCTCGAGCATCCCGCGTCGTTCATTGTAAAATTTTTTCTTGATATCCAGCCCGAAAGCAAACCCATGCTCCCTGCCGAGTGTCAGAAAGCGTTCTTTGCGCTCAATGGCCCGGTTGATCGTAATACCGATAAAGCCCGCCATCGCCTGCTGCGGGTCGGCAATTTCCCCAAGCATTTTAATCGTTTCCAGATTGAAGTCGTCGAGGCTTTCTTTCATGAGCGTCAGACAAAGTTCTTCCTTGTTCCTGAAATACAGGTAGAGGCAACCGACACTGATCCCGGCGGCCGCTGCGATCATACGCATGTTGGCCTGAGAGTAGCCGTAATCAACGAAAATTTCCCCTGCTGCATCGAGAATTATCTTTTTCGTTTCTTCCCCTGAACGCTTGTTCATATGAACAATACTTCGCCTGGCGGTTCGATTTGTCAAGATTATTTTCCCGGCTGCGTAAAATACTTGCAAAAACCTGGATTACCGGAGTATTTGTGTCATATAATCCTGATAAATTTCAATTCCGCATACTGACGAAACAGGCTTCGGAACAAAAGAAACAGATCGTTTTTTTGCAACTTCACCGCTTGCTGCCAGCCGCCATCCGCTGGGTTCTTAACGAGGAGTAACGACAGATGCCCCCGAGACGCTTTGTCATACCGGATATTCATGGCTGTGCTTTGACATTCCGCAAGCTGGTTGAGGATGTAATTTGCCTTACAACGGAAGATCAACTTTATCTGCTGGGTGATTACATTGACCGGGGTCCCCGCACCAAGGATCTTCTTGATTTGATCATTGGTCTTGCCCGGAGTGGTTATTCAGTAAATGCACTACGCGGCAACCATGAGGAGATGCTGCTCAACTCGGACAATTCCCCCGCCGACTTCCGTCTTTGGGCATTGAACGGCGGCAATGCAACGCTTTACAGTTTTGGAGCAGACAGCGCCGGCGAGATACCGCGCCGCTATCTGAAATTTTTGGAAAAGCTCCCCCTCTTTTTCATGCTCGACGATTTTATCCTTGTTCACGCTTGCCTGAATTTCGACAGACCGGACCCTTTCGCCGACAGAGAATACTTGCTCTGGGCCCGCCACTGCGAAGTTGACCGGTCACGGATAGGCAACCGGCGGGTGATTAGCGGCCATACGCCTGTAACAAGAGAGTCACTGGAAAACGGGCTCGGATCGTCCAGAATAATGCTCGACAATGGCTGCGTTTACAAGGGCCAAAAGGGGCTGGGCGCACTGGCGGCCCTCGAACTCGATTCCATGACCCTTTTCTTCCAGGAAAATATCGATTAAGGAATAATGATTTACTTTAATATTCCATGATGAAAAGTTCGCGGCCTCAAACATGTTTTTAATGGAAAACAGTTCTGGATTCTGGTAGAAGTGTAATTATTTTTATTGATTTGTACTTGACGACGCTGCACGGTTTTCCCGTGAGTTATGCGGGTTTCGGGTACTATTATGGAGGTTGTACCAAATGAAGCATTACCGAAAGGAACTATGGTTCAATGTGCAGAAAAGGTTCGACTTCATCAATATCACCCAACTCATAAGGGATTGTCTTCTGGAAAGCGGCATCCAGGAAGGCCTGATGCTGTGCAACGCCATGCATATCACAGCCAGTGTTTTTATCAATGATGACGAACAGGGACTTCATCACGATTTCGAAGTATGGCTCGAATCTCTTGCACCGGGAGGCCCCGATGCCCAGTACCGCCACAACACCTTCGAAGACAACGCCGATGCGCATCTGAAGCGAACTATAATGGGTCGCGAAGTAACGGTTGCCGTTTCGGGCGGCGACCTGGACCTCGGGCCATGGGAGCAGATTTTTTATGGCGAGTTCGACGGCAGAAGGCAAAAGCGTGTACTGGTGAAGATTATCGGCGAATAGCAGCAGGATATGCCGAATAAAGAATTCATGAATGGAAATCTCCTGACTTCTGACTTCTGACTTCTGACTTCTGACTTCTGACTTCTGACTTCTGACTTCTGACTTCTGACTTCTGACTTCTGACTTCTGACTTCTGACTTCTGACTTCTGACTTCTGACTTCTGACTTCTGACTTCCTCTCAGGCCCGCCTCACCCTGAATTTACGGATCATTTCAACCGGGTGATAGGAGAGCTTGGCCCGACGCAGGTTCGGTTCTCCGAGGTCTTGCTCCCGGTTCATATACTTGCATTCGGTAAAACAGAGCCGGGCAAACTCCATGTCTGTCAGCTGGGCCAGACCCTCCATAAACGTATCCGACTTTTCAAAATGACATACAGATGTCTCATCATTGAGTTTTTCCCCCAGGACGAAGGCTTTCACTTCCCCTTCAACCATTACGACCAGCCCCTTGAGACCCAGTTGTTCCGCCATTCGCAAGGCTTCTCCGGTTGCGACAATTTCCGGCAGCAGCGACGGGCTGTCGATATCCGACCGTTCACGGCTCCATTCATCCAGCATCAGTAAAGCACCATCCAGAAATTTTTCCGAGAAAGGTTCGACTGTAAAGGAATGCCGTACCGAAAAGTAATTCACCCGGTTTTTCTTTTTGTGGTAACGGTTTCCCGAAAGTTCCGCCAACTCCTCCCGCAGATACAGGTAGTCGAAAGAATCACGGTCTTCCATTATTTCCAGTCCCTCCATATCCCGCAGGAAGCCGTCAACTAAAGACTCATCGGCTCCGTACATTACCCGACCGTCTTGCAGCAACAAGGTAAGCGCAGCTCCGATGTCGCCACCCAGTGGCGGGAGGAAATATTCCCCACCGTCATATCCTCTGCCCAGGACAACCGGTGATTCTCCCACCAGAGAAACCCTGTATTCATGAGCCTTACGGAACAGGTACAAGTTGGCGAAGGAAAACTCTGATATGCGAGGCTGGAGCCGGGCAAAAACAGAGTCGAAAAAAACCTTGTCATCCAGTTTCAATTCCCTGCTCTCCGGATATGGCGGGATCTGCATAAAATCTCACTCTCCTTTGAAATAGTACTATACCAGAGATATGGCAGAAACTGTTTCCGAATGCAAAAAATTCCGTATAAAACCAGATTTTTTTCGCAAGACCCAACGACAAAAGCATTTTCGCCGGCACCGATGGAATTATTCTCCTCAAATAAAAAAAAGCATCATGTTTTTCTTTAGTACGAGTCCGGCTTTTTGACTTAAAAAAACGACGTCTTACTGACAACCATTGTTACCGTTATGTTCCGTATTGACAATTTTTTGTATTATTTTTCTTGACAAGATTTATTTTTAGGGTAAAAATGCCCCCTGTCAAATAGAAAACAACAAGTCGAATCAAGCAGATAGACGATAATACTAAACCATTCGCGAGAATGGGGCGGAAAGCCTACTGGGTCTCAAGCAGACAGCCGGGTCGCCGAAATATCCTAAAGATATTAAGCCCCGGCTTTTTTATTTGTAGTGAAAACAGTGATTGACGGCCTTCTTGAAAATAACGTCACCAGATGTGACGTTTTGGTCCGGAAATTGCGTATACATTTTTAAAACAGCATACCTTTGAATTTGATAGTGATTGCGATTTGATGCACGGCCAAAGGAATATATCCACAGATGCCGGGGCACATTGCACCCGCAACAAATCACTAATAAATTCACAGGTGATAAACGATAATACTAAACCATCCGCGAGGATGGGACGGAAAGCCTACAGGGTCTCACGCAGACAGCCGGGTCGCCGAAATATCCATCAGATTTCGACGACCCGGCTTTTTTTATATTGGCAAGAGTATTGCCACTTTTATGACGCTGAACCGGAGGAAGAAATGACTGCACTTTATTCCGATCACTTGCAATTACGAACTAAATTAGATTCGGTATGGGAGGTGATAGCAGACTCCGACAGAAAATTAAATAAACGCCTGACAAAGGTAAACCATTCGAAAGGATGGGGCGCAAAGCCACTGGTCTAAATCCCGGGGAATCCGGGACATGGTAGCAGGGTTGCCTGGCAAACAAGTTACCTCCTTGTGAGGTCTGTTTCGCTTGGCCAAAAACAAGGAGGAATTCTTAATGGAATTTGTAAGTCTATATGCGTATAATCGCGCAAAATTTACTAAAAACGGTCTATTACGGGCAATTGGAACTTTTTTTATCTTATTTTTCGTTGTAACCGCATTTTCTGTTGTCTGCCCACCTGATGCCGGTGCGGGTCAGGCGACATTGACATGGAGTGCGGCAACCAGTACAGGTGTGAAAGGCTACAAGGTTTATTACGGGACTGCATCCGGCACGTATTCAAAGAGCGTAGACGCCGGCAACACCACAAGTTGTAGCGTAAGCAACCTTACTGACGGGCAAACCTATTATTTTGTCGCAACCACCTACGATTCGGCCGGGGACCAAAGCATTTATTCCAACGAGGTGAGTAAAACAATAGCACAAAGTACCTTCACCATTACAGCCTCAGCCGGGACCGGCGGCAATATCTCGCCCTCCGGCTCAGCAACCGTCACTTCCGGTGGAAGCCTGGCATATTCGATCACTCCGGCCAGCGGGTACCAGGTTTCGAACGTGACGGTTGACGGCTCATCTGTTGGAGCAGTGTCTTCCTACAGCTTCAGCAATGTCACCGCCAACCATACGATTTCTGCCACGTTTACCGCAAGCACTTCATCCTCGGGCGTGGGCACATCATCCACCGGATCGATCACCAGTTCGAGTGTATGGCAAAACCAGTCCTTTGCTTCGCAAACCGGGGTGTTCACGGCCAGTTTCGACATGATTCCCAACAGCAATGATATTGACGCTGTGACCGTGCTGTCGTCCATTCCAGCACAATCCTTCTCAGACGGGGCGGCCATCGTCAGGTTTAATACTTCAGGAAACATTGATGCTCGAAACGGGAGCTCTTACGCCGCAGATGTTGTCATTCCGTACTCGGCCGGCAGCACTTACCACGTTCGCATAGCAGTAAATGTCCCCAAAAAAACTTACGACGTCTACGTGACTCCGTCGGGTGGGACAGAAGTTCATCTGGCATCCGGTTACGCATTCAGAACCGAACAGAACTCAGTATCCAGCCTCAACAATCTGGGGGTATTCGCCGATATCGGCAATCATCAGGTGCTGAATTTCGCCATAGCATCAGTAGCGACTTACTCTATTTCGGCATCAGCCGGGACCGGCGGCAATATCTCACCATCCGGCTCAGTAACCGTCAATTCCGGTGGAAGCCAGGCATATTCCATCACTCCGGCCAGCGGGTACCAAATTTCGAATGTAACTGTTGACGGCTCTTCGGTTGGAGCAGTGTCTTCCTACAGCTTCAGCAACGTCACCGCCAACCATACGATCGCCGCCACTTTCAAGGCAAACCCGGTCAGCACTTTCACCATTACAGCCTCAGCCGGGACCGGCGGCAGTATCTCACCCTCCGGCTCAGCATCCGTCAATTCCGGTGGAAGCCAGGCATATACCATCACTCCGTCCAGTGGTTACCAGATTTCGGATATTACGGTTGACGGCTCATCGGTTGGAGCAGTGTCTTCCTACAGCTTCAGCAACGTCACCGCCAACCATACGATTTCAGCCACGTTTACCGCAAGCACGTCATCCTCGGGCACAGGCACGTCGTCCTCAACCTCTGCGGCAAGCGGGACTACGACCTTTGCAATCAACTGCGCCGGTCCCTCGTATACCGCCAGTAACAGCTTAACATTCAAAAGCGACACGGATTATAACGGGGGCGGATCATACAATACAAGACACTCGATAGCGGGGACAAGCAACGGTGAGCTTTACCAGACATATCGCGCGGGCTATAATTTCTCATACAACATCCCTCTTCCGGATGGAAATTATTACCTTAGTCTGCTTTTTGCCGAAGACCAGTACAACAAGAAGGGACAGCGTGTTTTCGATGTAACGGTTCAGGGGATTACCGTGCTGAATAATCTCGACGTATATGCCGAGGCCGGCAGTCTCACGGCATATAACGTCGATATCCCGGTAACAGTGACAAATGGCGTATTAAATATAAGTTTCTCAGGAAAGGTCAGTAAAGCAGAGGTGAACGCAATAAGCATTATCCCCAGATAACCCGGCAGCTGATTTCCATGCGCGATACGCGCCCGGACAAAAAAACAAACGATTTGCGAGGTACCAATGAAAACAAAAATGTATTTTAGAAAATTCAGCATTATGGCAGTTTTGGCCTTAGGCATCCTGATGCTCTCATCAACTTGCATGGCGGCTGTCTACTATGTTGACTCGAATTCAGGAAGCGACGGCAACAACGGCTTATCCACATCTTCTCCCTGGAAGACCATAGCCAAGGTCAATTCCACCAAATTTCAGCCAGGGGACCAAATACTATTTGCCTGCGGCAGGACATGGAATGAAGGGCTCATTCCTTCCTCAAGCGGGACTTCAGGCAATCCGATAACCTTTGGTGCCTACGGGACCGGAGAAAAACCGGTTATTTCCGGTGCCGCTGTAACATATACCGTAACCATGAACAAGAGTTACGTAACCCTTGACGGTCTGCACATAACTGCTGGAGGCAAGAATAACATCGGACATTCCACCCAGACCGATCATTGCATAATTCAGAACTGCCTGATTGATAAAGCCGCAAGGATGGGCATTTATACGGGGCAAAGCGCAACCGCAAACGCGACAAACTGGACAATACAGAATTGTACGTTCGCCAACAACGGTGCGGATACCTCCAAGGACCACGCCATATATTGCAAATGGGACCAGAACTGGCTCATTCAAAACAACCAGTTTCTTCATAATGCGGCATATGCCATCAATCTAAATGGATCGTCAAACTGCATCGTCAGATATAATTATTCCGAGGGCAACAACCAGGGTTTCATGGAGTTGTATGAAGATACCGCGGGTCCGTCGAATTATAACCAGATATACTACAATGTGAGTAACGGCGACAGAAAACTCATGTTCGTCGGAGGCGGTGCTGACCATACCGGCAACGTTGTTTACAACAACACTGTCTATAACTACATTTACGCGGGCCTTGACATCGAGAATAATGCAAGCCTGGCAGTGGTAAAGAACAATATTTTCTGGTCAACAGCCGCCGGCGCGAAACCCTATGCTGTAAATTCCGGAAGTTCAATCAAGAGCAGCTCCAATAATGATCTCGGCACCGGAACCATCAATTACAACGGATCGAGCTACAGCAGTCTGGATTCCTTCAGGAATGCCAACCAGGGTCTTGAGGCAAATTCGATTTCCGCAGATCCTCTCTTCATCAGCCCCGGGAGCAATTTTCACCTGACCTCCCAATCACCTTGCATAAGCAAGGGTATCAACGTCTCGCTGACAGCAGACTTCGACGGTAATTCCATCACATCCGGAGTTACTCCGGATATGGGTGCGTATCAATATGGGGGTTCGAGCCAGAGCCAAAGCCAGAGCCTGGCCCCCCCCACAAACCTACGCATATTATGACGCTAATTTGAACGATAAAAGCAGGAAACGGCACCGGACGCTCCTCTTCAATACTAGGAGCGTCCGGTCCACGTTACGGTAACAGACCCACCTGCAACTTGCCTTCAGTAAATCAGCAATTTCCCCTTTTTTAATGGAACCATCTTCTTTTATCAGAGAATTGACTTCCGGAGTGATGATATATCGGACTGTCTTTCAAACAGGCAGAGCGGAAAAAGAAGCAAGTGGAGAAATATAGCCTAAAAACCGCACAGGAAGGTGAGCAGGAATCTGGAGGAGTACCTCTTTGTCCCCTGGATTTTTAATGATGATTACCTGGAGAATCTTGTCAGCTTTTTCTTAATCAGTCGCTCCCCGCATAACCACAAAGTAAAGTTACTTAACAGAGAATGGCATGCTTGTGGAAAGGAATCCGTTCCCCGGGCCAATCTGGCCATTCATCAAAAAAATTGCTTATCAATAGAAGACCGGATGGAATTTCCCCGAAATATCGGCCACATTGAATATTTTATTCACCTTCTCCCGGCCCATTTTCCCCATATTTCCCCCCACATCGGGGTTTTTGAGCAGAAACCCGATTGCTGACGCGAGTTCTGATGCGCTACTATGTTCGACCAGCAGCCCTTCCTTTCCGTCCCCAACGAGCTCCGGAATGCCTGCCGTTTTAGTGGAAACCACCGGCAGCTCCATGGCCATCGCCTCCATGAGCGCCACTGGTATTCCTTCTCTGCCCCCCTTTTCGGTAACAATGGATGGGAGGACAAAGATCGAGGCATCCTGCAGTAGATGCATAACATTCTGATGAGACTGGCTGCCAAGAAGCTTGACAGCGTCCTCGATTCCCAGTTCGACGCATTTTTCAGTCAACATCTCCATATCTTCGCCATCGCCGGCAATCAGACATGAAAATTTCAAGCCACTTTCTTTCAAAATCCGGCATGCTTCCAGCAGATAGCGAAAGCCCTTTATCTCAATAAGTCTTCCCACGGCCAGAATCACGGGAGGCCCGGCCGAGACTCTGGGCTCCGGTCGGAACATTTCAGGGTCTATGCCGCAATGTATGACATTTATCTTTTCCTTGATATCTGCTCCATACTTGTCTATCAGAAAATTCCTGTTGAATTGTGAAATGGTCACGGCTTTTTTGCAGAGTAAGAGCTTGGTTTTCAGCATGAGCGGATCCAGATGGATATTTGATCCGTGCATGGTGAAACTGTACGGAATGTCCAGATAACGGGACAAAAAAAGAGCTATTGATGTCGGTGCATTCAGAAAGTGGGCATGAATATGAGAAACGCCTTCATTTCTGAGCCGGGTATAAACGTAGCCGGCCTCGATAAAATGCTTCAGCAGGCGAAAACGGTCTCTTGAATTTTTTATTTCTTTCTCATCAAATATGAGACGCAAATTTTTGAACCAAGCCAGCGGTTTGGCGAACAGAACGTGCAATTGGGCGAGGATTTGCCTGACGGTACCTGCTTGGTCCAGATAGAGTGTATTTCTGTAATAATCCAGGGTATCTTCCGAAACTTCTCCGACAAGGGTCGTCCACCTTGAAACAACACTTATCTGATATCCGGCGGCAGCCAAAGCACGTATTTCTCTATCAATGAAAGTTGCCGACAGTGCAGGAAATCTAGCTGCTATATATAATATTTTTTTCATATATTACTCACCGTAGCATAAGTTTATACCGAGCCGGTAATTCGCGACAGGTATTCCCGCAGTGAATGCGAACGGCGCTCCCAACCTATGGAGTCGATAAATTTTTCCCGCGCCGCGATACCTTTTCGGCAAAAATCGTCCGCATCTTTTTCAAAACATGCATAAGCCTCTGTTATCCCTCTTGCAAAGGATTCCGGCGTGGCTTCACTGACCCAGAAATATTCTTCGGCTCCATCGACTGCATTTTTATGCGCAGCCATGTCAGTCAACAGGATGTTTTTCCCGCAAGCTATGTATTCCATCAGCTTGAAGGGACTGCTGACCCGCCACCAGTCGATATCGGGAAGAGGAACTATGCACAGATCAGCAATTGAAATAAATTCCGGAACACTGGAATACGCTACCCAATCGTGGAGCCTCACGGTACCATCCAATCCGGCCTTTGATATTATTTCATTGATTTTATCGCAGCCTTCTCCCGATCCAAGGACGAAAAGCTTTATTCCATGTTGACCAGGCATGATAAGACGAAACGCCTGCACAAGCTCGATGATACCCCGCCTGCCTGAAACTGAACCGTGATAAAAACAGATAAAGTCACTCTCTTCGAACCCAAGCTCTACCTTAAGCCGAATATTCTTATTTGTGGGACTGAACCTTGTAATATCCACGCCGCTTTCCCATACGCCGACAGGCACGCTGAAATCGAGGTATCTTTCCCGCAGGTAGTTCTTCATCTCCTCAGTGATAACGGTTATCCCCTGATAAAAACTGTCGGCGAATCGGAGTCTTCTGGAAAATTGCTTCTCAACTTTCTCCGAGTCCTGCTCGGGGTATTCCACCGGGATGGTGCGTATATCGTAGATAAACCTCGTCTTCATCAAGCGGGTCATTTTTCTGAAAACCGGAAAAACAGTGGTAAAATAAACGCTTTTATAGTCCGTCAGACATACATCGTAGCTTTTTGTCAATAGACGGAAAGTTGTAAACAGATAAGCAAGCAATATGAATCCGCGATTATACCCGAACAACCTCGGCAGGTGATAGTCACCCTTTTCAAAACGCAATTCGCTGCTTTTGAATATATAGTCCACTTCGTGGCTTATCCTGAGTTCATTCACAATTCGTTCATATCTTCTCTCTTGGCTAATAAAAAGTATTTTCATTCTTTTCTCATTCATTCGTCTGTTCCTGGATAGCCATGTTTTCACAAGTGAAAATGAGAGCTATGAGAATAAAGATTAAATACAGACTTGAAGTTGGATGGCGGAGTACCCCGTCATATTTTTGCCCCTCAATCAGGAAGGTGATGAGGCATATAAGATAACTTGCGTAACAATTGCGCAGGAAAGGATCTAACATGGGAAAGTTCTTTCTGACTTTAATAGCGCGGTAAATCAGGAACGCATAACATAGTAATCCGTAGAAACCTATGGTGCATAACACGAGAATTGTAATGTTGTGCGGCCAGGTTGCCGCCTCTCCGCTGGCGGCGCGGCCGTGGACCAGGTCCGCCCACTTTGTTTCATTGATATAGGGCATGAACGAGGGCCCCGCCCCGAGAAAATGATGATTCTCCGCTATCTGCAAACTGGGAACCCATGTGTAATATCTCGTCGCTGGAATGTACCCGATATTATTGCCGCTTTCGGAAAACAAATAAAAACGGTCCAGAAGTGTAGGCTCGCTGGAATATGTTTGCAAAACAAAGAGCGTGGCAGTGAAAGCAAGCAATATGCCCGCAAGCGACACCGTTCTTTTCCAGAACGGAACCGAGTTGGCAGTCAGGATAACAAACATGACTCCAAGCAAAAACACACCGTTTGCCCCCCTCAGCCTGGTCATTATCAGCGCACTTATGGTGACGATCGTCAGAATCCAGAAATATATCCGCCTGTTCCTCAGTTGACCCCGCACCAGCATGCAAAACAGCCACAGTGCGCATATCATGAGATACTCGCCATAAGCTTCGCCACGGAATGAAAACCCCTGCAACCTGGTCGCACCTTCATCGACAAACACTTGCAAAGAGAGAAAACGGGCTCTCAAATCATCTATCCCGGGATAAGCAAGGAAAATTAATGAAAAAGCGAGATTAATCAGCAAAACCACCAGCATGACATAGTTTATTGCAATGATCTGGCTCTTTTCCCGGATGGTTCCGATTATCATCCAGGCCAATATGGAAGCAAATATAATGCTTTGATACATCTCAAAGTGATCGGGAAGTCCCTTTTTCGCGAGAACGAGAGAAATAGTATAAGAACATATGACCAGAATAAGAGGCAAAGTAATTTTATTACTTTTGATTCTCTCGAATAACTTTCCCGTATGTTCCTTGAACGTATTTCGCACAAAAAGCACAAACAATGCAATAACAATAAGAATATTTGTTGAAGAAGTATAAAGTTGCCTTATTGGAATATTTATCATTGACATAAATACCAGCAGATATAAGATTTGATCATTTTTCAGGTAGAATAAAATTACTATATAAAGCAACACTATACCGGAAAATATCGCACCCTTCACCATGAATCGTTCATCGGAATATTGAGTAATATACAATATTGATGTCAGCATTGCTGACACAATCAGTGCGTATATAATAGTTGTTATATGCTTTCCCATCCTGGCCTCCGGTTATGCATTCAAAGCTCTTTCTCACTCTTATTAAGAGACTTTCTAATTTTAAAGCAGAAACGCAAACAAAGATTTTATCCTTTTACCGATCTCATTTCTTTCGCCTCTTGTCAAAATTATATAATAACTTACAATCGCGTAAAGGAACAAAAGAGCTAATTTCTGAAAAAACATGTATATGTTCGAGTTATTGCCCATGGCCATCGAAGCATAATTAACGTACCCCCCTCCGAATAGCACAAGGGCAAATGCCGCGATCAGTCGCCCCGATGAAAAACTGAACGGGAAAAATTTTTTAACCGTCATTCCGTAAAACACAAAATAAACTACCGCGGTCACATCGAGCGAGAGGACTAGCCCGGTCGAGCCGTAATGAGGAACAAGTACCGCTGCGACGACAAGGAACACGGTCATTTGAACGATTGCAAGAAACGAAGTGTGCGCAACTTTGTTAGAGGAATACAAACCAGTCGAAAAGATTAGCGTGAGCGCCCGTATCGCATAATAGACACATATTCCTCCGACCAGCGTCGCTGCGGAATAATATTTGGGAGGAGTCAGTAACCAGAGAATTTCCCGGGCAAAAAAGGTAAGAGTTGCGACCAGCAGCAGCAGAAAAAAGGAAAAATACCTGAAAACCTTTTCGTACAGGAATTTTTCATCGGGCTGTCCGGCATTCGCGAAAGCAAACGGATTCCAGGCCCGATTGAAAGAGGTTTTAAACATTTCGATAGTATTCGACATTTTGTCCGCAATGCCGTAAAGCCCCACCGCCGTAAGACCTGAATAATAGGCAAGAATATACCTGGGGATGAGAGTCATTACGTTACCCTGGACAATTGCGGCAAGACCGGGCAGGGAAAATTTCATTATACCGACCGCTTCACCAAGTTTTATTTCTCTTGTAAAGAGTTTCCTTTGTTGTACCAACAGGGGCGCAGTGATGATTAACACGGTTGCGAGTCTTGCCATGAATACGCCTTTCATGTTTTGTCCGAGAGTGACGACTAGAAAATAAGTCAGCAGAGGTTGTATGATTACCTGACTCACATTATAAATGGAGAAACTGAGCGCTTTTCTGTTCAGCCGCAGAAGAAGCATGAGTTGAGCATTCAAATCTTCGAAAGGCAGCACTGCGCACAGCAGGCTTATTTCCACGGCGTAAGACCTGCCAGGGAAAGCGAGCCGCGATATCTGTCCTGAGAAAGCCGCGACAAGAGCAGCTACCATGATGGATGAGACAAAACGGAAGGCCATCGTCGAGCTGAGAAGGATTTTCCTTTCTTCCCCTTCTCTGAGGAAATAAAACTTCTGCACACCGGAATCGATATTGAGACTGATGACCATCAGTGCAAACATGTAAGAAGTATTAAGCAGATCTATGATTCCATAATCACCGGGCAGAAAAATCCGTGACAGAATTGGCACCAGAATCAGGCCGCCAAGTTTGCCGATCCATTGGCCCACAGCATAGTAAAGCGAGTCCTTTGCGAATTCTTTCAATTTATAATTCACGAATGTCTTTCCCGTTCGTGGGAACAACCAGGACATGCGGTCGATTCCGGCTTGGCATTCTTGGCCCCGTTAATGATTCTAAGATAAGCCATCCAGAATCCGATGAAGTTGCCAAGAATAATAATCATGACTACTTCACCCCGGTATCCTAATACCTTTGGGGTGAAAGCATAGATACCGACTAAGAACAGGAACGCGGACAAGTCCCCACAGATGATAGCCAAGTGGAGCCTGGACACGGACATAAACCTTTTCCCCTGCCAGAAAGAAAGGGCAATCGTAAGAAATAATGTGACAAGATAGAAAGTGACCATCCGTGCTTTGACTTTTAACTTCTCTCTCGTTGCGTCCACCGACGTTAAATAGATCCCCTTGGGTTTCCCGATAAAATTCGGCAGCGGCTTGAACATCCGGTAGTAGGACAGGTTTTCCATATACCGACGGGAGCCGAGATCTTTTATGGCATCCGCGGACTGCCTGATATTCATTACCCTGACATCTCCCCTGGCTGCCAGCCAATCCATGAGACGCTCGAATTCGCTGTATGAAATCTTTCCACGCTTCCTGTCGATATCGGTAAAATCGAATTCATGGAACATCACGCCTATTGCTGACTGTGGAATACGTGCGCGGCCGGCAGACTCAACCGCTTCACGAATCTCGTCAAGTTCGCACGTTATCGGCAGATATCGCAAAGACGAATATTCCTTTGTAACACCGAACCTGTTTGCGGATAATAATGTGAATCCCTGATTTTCCAGGATCCGAATCGTATTCAGATCGTAGCTGTTGAAGGGGGGCACAAACATCGTAATATTCATCTGGAGCGCCTCCTCCAGCATCCTTTTACCCTTAATTATCTTCATTTCCTGGCTTTTGTAATCAACACCGGAAAATTCCGTATATGGTCCATCCTTTCGTTTTCGCATGCTCTGATGGGAATAACCGTGCATTGCCACGTTCACCGTACCGTTTTTGACCGCATCTCTAAGCATCTCGACCGTTCGGGGGGATAACGCAATATTGCCCTGTTTGCCGGGATCATGATAATCCCCGTCGCATACAAATGGTATGACAGCGACAGTAAAGCTGAAATGGTGGCGCCGGAACAGATCGATCAGTTTCTGCTCAAGAATGGTAGAACTGCGTCCGGAGATATCATCATAGCGAAAAAAGATAATCGTTTGCTTATCTGCCTGTGCGCAACAAGGTTTAGCTGCGGGAAAAACCAGAAATATGAGAAGGATAGATATCCATAAAAATTTTGGGTGTTTTAGGAATGACATGATTCTATCCTTTAGCTGCTACGAACATTAAGTTTTGCCGTAGTCTTTTTCTTTCAAAAAGATCAGATTCCTGGGCATCACTCGGGCAACCCCCGTTTTTTTGACTCAACATACCGGGTGACCAGCGCTATGCTTTGAACCCCAGCGTTCTCCGGAACATATTCTTCAGCCGCTGCATCTGCTCTTCCCTCCGGAATGCAACGAGTTCTTCGGATATTGCTATTTTTTCTTTTCCAATTAAACCCGACAGATACCCCGAGAAAAGAAATAATCCTCCAAGAACGTAGGGTTTGTACCTCATGTGGTACAGGCTTCTGAAAACTTCCCATAGCGGATGTCCACCGCCGTAATAGTCTTTTTTCCCGGCAGCGAAAAAGGATGACCCCAAGCTCCCTTGAGCTGTGCCGACTTTCCTGTGGTGGACACAGGTTTTTTCTGTAAAGGTCATGGTTTTCCATCCCTTCATGCGGGCTGAAAGTACGGCCACCGAATCTATGCCACCGCACTTGATCGGAACATATCCGCCGATTTCTTCAAAACATTCCCGCCTGAACAACTGACAGTGACCGGTAACGTCTTCAATATTGACTATATTGTAGTTATATCCCTCGAAAGAATCTTCTACATATACTGTACCTGCCACTCCAAGCGAAGGATTCCCGTCAAATTTCCCAATGAGAAATTCAAAAAGATCATGTCCAAAAGAAATGTCGGCATCAACGTTACCTATGATATCGAATTTCAGGTTTTTTATTCTTTCGTACCCCGCATTGAAAGCGCGTACCTTGCCGGCGAAATGTCGCTCCCGGCGTTCGGGCATCCGCAGGAGTTCAATCCATTCATGCTTCGCGGCGTATTCTCTGACAATGTCATCGGTGCCATCAGTGGATCCATCGCTGACAATTATCCATTTAACCGGCAATACGATCTGGGCGGCCATGGATTCCAGGGTCATTCCAATAAACTCCGCCTCGTTCCACGCCGGGGTGATTATTACATATTTGAGCTCTCCTGCACCTTTTCTCCCATTTCCCGACAGCCCGGTTTCCGCTCCATAGCTTCTCATTCTGACATCTCCAGTGCTCATACGATATTTTTACCCATGCAATATATGGTTTTTACTTATCTATGAGAGATTTCCATATATTTGCATTGTCTATTTTCATTCCAGGTATTTGACCTTTTTTTAAATGAAGACTTATTGCAATCACCCCATATGCCTGTATAAGAGCGTTCCCGTCATTTTCAACAATGGAACCGGCAACTTTCGAAATATCTGCCTGATTGTTTCATTTTGCGGGCTGCCATTGCCCGCAAATTTTCCCGTAACCAGGTTATATCGAAAATATTTTACTATTCGCTCCTCGGTTCCCCACCCTGATTTAAATTTCCTGAGACCTTCTTCACCCATATCAGTCCTGCCGAAGCACAAGGTCTTGCATCCCTTTGCCGCATACAATTTAATTGCTTCCCACAAGACGATATAATTTCCGCACAAGGTGCGAAACTTTCGATCTGAAGCAGAATATTTATAAACCGACTGATCCCCGAAATGAAAAAAAACAGCCCCAGCTATATACTTCCCATCGTATGAAGCAAGAATCACTGACCCAAGGTTTTTGGATATGATGTTTTCATGGATTTTCGTGAAGTAGGAAAAGGATTGTGGAGGCACCCCGTGCATTTTTCTGGTCATGCAATGCAAATTGTAAAATTCCTTTAAAGATTCGAGGGTAGTTGACACTTCCGCAACCACTCCTTTTTTGCCGGCTGCTTTTATATCCCTCCAGTAATGCTTGTGAATCCCCGATACAATCCGGCTTTCTTCACCAAGGGGCAGCACGTGAACATAAAAGCTGGACATGCTCGGAATGTCTTCAGAAAAATACTTTTCACCTCTTAAATCGATATACTTCCAGCCTGCTCTTTTCCCGTATTCGACCAGATATTGCAAATCCGCCCAGGTGCTGTCACCTTTTTCCATGATTGGCTCACAATAATCGGTAAACGGAAGGGACACTCCCCTCTTTCCCGTCAAATGGCTTCTCACTTCCATGACAGGAATTAATGTCCTCAATCTGCCGTCTTCAGGAACTGCAAAATATAAAGGTTTATAATCGTAAGATTCATGAAGCACTCTCGCCCAGTTCGATGAATGGAAAAAAGAATAATCCTTCGAGGCAGTCACCAGATTATTCCAATCCGGATAATTGAGAGGATTAATTATATTCATTGGCTGTTGCATTCGACCGTATCCTCCCCGGACAAAGTAACTCAACGCCTTATCCGCTCTCTTATAAGCGGGATGCGATGAACGTGTGAGCATCATTCCAGCCCGCCTCCCACGAACCCGCTGTCGATTCAAACACTGCTTCTTTCCGCAAGTTCCCTGCGGGACCGGAGCACCTCCCAGGGGAAATGGCAGACAAAAATTATTTTTCTTTTCAGTATTTTGTTGAAAGTTATCTTAAAATAATGTTTCGGATCCTGCAGGTTGCACTGAACAATCCGGTACACGCACTGCAATCCCATTTTCTGCACGATGCGCGGCGGCGTTTTCAATTCACCGATCAGGAATTTGAACGCCGCTCCGACGCCGATCATAATCCCCCTGTCCAGCTTGTTAATATTATTGAACATCCACTTTTCCTGCTTTTCACCACCGAAGCTGACCCAGATGATATCCGGAGCGGCCCTGTTCAGCCTCTCCATTATTAAGCGGTTGTCTTCCTCGTCGAATTCCTTGAAAGGAGGGCTGTATCCGCTTATCTGTATATTGCCGTTAATCTCCCTGGCCTTTTCAATCACCCTGCCAATTCTTTCTTCCGTGTCACCGAGAAGGAAATGCCTGAAACCGTCGTTTGCGGCAATCATCCCCGCCATAATGTCCAGACCGGAAATTCTTTCTATTTCCCTGCACCCGACCAGCCTTCCATACCAGGCCAGGGGCGTCCCGTCGGAAAGGGATAAAAAAGACGAATTGATGGCCTCGGCAAACGGTCTGTCCTGACTGGCTCCAATTATGTTGCCCACATCATTCAGACAGATATAGCCTTTCTGATTATTCTCCAGCTTTTTACTGATTTTTTCATGGACATCGGCAAAAGAAACATTATCGATTTTTACTCCCATGAAATAAACGTTTTCTATTTTCCCGGTTCCCATTTCAGGTTTTCCTCGCAAACATGATTGATTAATATCCATGCATTTCCACGATGACCATGTTGACTTGCTGTTGACTTCACCCGATCCAGGCACCATCTCTATAATGCTTGGACTGATCACCGGCTGAAGGGATGTCCCGTTCCAGTCCGGTCCGGTTTTCAGCACAATAGCGAGACAATTCCCGCGGCAGCGCCTGCCAGTACTCCCCTTCAAACCTTGACTTCACATAATCCAGGAATTCTTCGTAGTATCCCGATGGATATTCCTCACAACTAAGCCTTGTTCCGCCGAAATTCATATAATCAGGGTGAGTATTGACAAGTGCCATACCACCATTTTCTGCAATCCAGTCAAGTTTCCGTTTCCAGATATCGATCGTTCTCTCCCCAAGGATAATAAACAGGCCAAAATCCTGCGGCAATGTGTAAGGCATCTCGATATAGCCTTTCCGCCCGCCGTTTTCACCGACGGCAAAGGGGAAGATGGTTCCCATTCCGTCGGATTGGGGTTCGAACGGATCCGTATCAAAGGTGGACAAATCGTATTCAATATCCAGGTCGCGAAGCCAGTCCAGGTTGTGATGCATTGCCGGAGATCGAAAGCCGACGGCACCCCATTCTTTCAGACGCTCATTAATTCTTCTGGCCTGACCCAGGAAAATCTCCCGCGATTCATAAAGCGAACCGTCATGGGTCCAGCCATGGACCCCCACCTCGAAACCATTGTCGCAAAGCTCGTTGCGCAGATCGGAATCATCAGGGTAATCTGCGGGTACAAAATTAAAAGAGGACCGGAACCCCTTATCCTCTTCAATTTTCATCAATTGGCGACATTTTTCCTGCCCACCGGTCCTTTCCACGTCATGGGTCAGAACCAGGGCAAACCGCTTACTGTCCTTCCACCCCAACCAGCCGTCTGGCGTTTTGCCGGCCTCCCAGTCAATGGGCCAGACATCGCTGCAGCTTTTCATTTTCCACTGCGCAAACCGCCTTCTTAGAAAGATCTGCAATGATCTGGGCATAAACGGCTTTACGGCATAATATCCCTTTAACATCCGGTGCATATTGAAATATCGTGACATAATAAAAGTTGACACCTCATCGGTTTTCAGTACCGGAAATTCTCGGCATACGGTTCACAAATCTCCGAATAAGCTTCTCTGATACTTTGCCATGCTTCGGCATATTTCAGCCTTTCTCCGACGAACGGGAACTCTTTTTAACGCTTTCAGTCCTGCGGTCTTTCAATCGCTTCCGCAGCATATAAAGCGCATCAGACATCATCGCCCTGAAGCCATGCAGGTTAGGCCGATATGCGGCCAGGACCTGGCTGTCCCGGGAGGTTGTCGTCCAGTGCTTAATCCACGGCTCATCTTTCCCGAGAAGATTGTACCTGGCCAGCCCGCACCTGGCGGAATCCTCGATGGAAAATCCGAGCAGCAGGTTCCCCGGTGAACATTGCTGGTATTGCTCATCATATCCGATATTCAACAGCCAGCTTGCCTTCGCCGATTCAACTGCGAACTGAACGGCAACTGCAGCTTTGTTCACATACAGGAAACGGAGCCTCAAAGAGCCCTCTCTCCAGGCCGAGCATGCATATCTCTCAAAGAATTTCTTTCTGAATCCGTTTGAAATTATCGCTGTGCCGTTCCGGCCCTTCCAGCCCGAAGCTTCGATCCGCAGGCCCATTTCCAATTGTTCGAGCAATTCTTTCTCGGTACTTGCCGAGACAACCGCCGATTTTACTTCACCGAGCGCTTCAGCTTTTCTTTTTGCCCTTCTCAGATCTTCCCGCAATGACTTCTTGATCGGATTCGGCCCCAGTTCAAGATAAGGATACGGCATCCTCAAAGTCCGGGTAATCCATCCTGCATTCCTGAATTTAGTCATGATGACACCCAGGCACTCCTCGTCACCCGGGATCCGCGAAAGCCTGATCGGATAAACAGGCTCCGATGCCAGATTATCAATCAGCAGCCCCAGCGAAGTTTGTTCCAGTGAAACCAGTCTGTTCGGCTCTTTCAATTCCTCTCCGCCCAGAATGTCCAGCCGTAACGGCCTCAAAGGCTGGTCGGATGGTTTCAGAACCATCGGAGCTATTGCCGTCAGCAATCCATCTTTTCTTATTGTCAAGACACGCAATGAATGGCTGTCGCCGTAAGATGAAGCTGCGGCCTCCATCCAGCTGAAGCTCTGCCACGGCTCGACATCCTGTATCGGTGCGGCTTCGTTCCAATCGGAGCCAAGCTCCCTCAATCCGTGAATGTCTTCTATTATTTCAAGCTTATATGGTTCTGTCATAACGGAAACCATCTCTGAACCCTTGATACCTGAAATGCAGTCTGGCACTGTTGATCACTGTAACCTGCCGAATTTTAATAGTCCGTTTCCAGTCACAAACAGCCGGTATTGAGTTGCGAAGCTGCAATAATTCTCCCCAGCTTGGATTTGTAACCGGCAACCGATTCCCACAGGTTGCTCCCGAGAAACTTGCGGGGGTTTTCCAGGAAGTAGCGGATCCCGTATACCAGTAGAGTATCGCCATATGGCACGTAAAACCTGACTGGCACCCCCATTTCGTTCGATAGCGACAGCATCCTGCCGGACGGCATCCCGAAAAGCAGTTCCAGTTGAACACTGGTGCCGGAATTCCTGCAGCGAGCCATAGCCTCTCCTGCCAGCACGTAATCGTGAGTCGCCACGGCTATTTCCGGTACGCGTCCCGCCAACAGGTCAATCAACTGCAGGAAGCCTTTTCCCGGATCCAACTCTTCGGATGAATTTGCATTGAATTCACCCTTGACCAGCCTCACCCTTACCCCCCTGCTGATCGCCCATTCGGCGTCCTGCAGGCTCCTTCTCCACCGTGACGGCAGAGTGACGCTGAACTTCCATCCGGCATTCGCTTCTGTTGTCGGAACTTTGTGATCCATGACCTGTTCAATCAACCTGAATGTCGGATCTGCCTGTATGTGTTTATGTGAATCAAAATGAACTCCATGCCCGTTTTGCAGGGCAACTGCGGCTATTGCCGCCCCGTGCCTGATATCGAAGTCCAATGCGGGAGGTTTCAGTGACAGGTAAAAATAATCCCTGTCGGAAACACCTTTAAGGGAGTCGCTTGCCTGTTGATACTCGTTGACTATCGGGGTCGGGTCATCGCCGGATTTACTGAATTTGCCGAGAGTCGAAGATATGCCGTGCATGTGCAGAGTTCGGCAGACATGCAACCCTTCCGCAAGATTCTTGGGGCTGACCGGGCAGAGTTTTCCCATGCCGAAGACTGCTTTTTTCAACTGATTCCCGCAGGCAGTAATGATCCGGTTTTCCATTCGAGGCAACCCTCCAATCGGGTTATCAGCGTTGTTCATACCCCACTTACTCTGATATTCTCTCTCAGTGTATCGGCCACATGATTTATCTGTTCCCTGGTCAGTTCCGGGTACATCGGCAGGGAGACGAACTCTTCCGCGCATTTTTCCGCAACCGGGAACGACCCTTTCCCCATACCAAGATGGCGGTATGCATCCTGGAGATGCACCGGCACAGGATAGTGGATAAGGCAGGAGATTCCCTCTTCCGCCAACCGGCCGATGAGCGCATCCCTGTTTTTCACCCTGATCGCATAGATGTGATAGACATGCCTTGCGTAATCCATCTGCATGGGAAGTATTATCTCATCCATGCCATTCAGCAGGCTGCCGTAAAGTTCCGCATTGTTTCTCCTGGCTTCGTTCCACCCGGCCAGGTATTTGAGTTTCACACTGAGCACAGCCCCCTGGATCCCATCCATTCTGCCGTTCCACCCGATCATCGCATGATGGTATTTCCTGGTCTGGCCGTGATCACGAAATGTCCGTATTTTATCAGCCAGGTCGCGGTTTTTGGTTATGACACTGCCTGCCTCCCCGTAAGCACCCAGGTTCTTGCCCGGATAAAAACTGAAGCACCCCGCGTCTCCCATCGTCCCGACCGGCCTATCCTTGTATGAAGCTCCATGGGCCTGACAGGCGTCTTCTATAACATAAAGTCCGTGTCTTCCGGCAATATTCATGATCGGGTCCATATCTGCCGGCTGTCCGAACAGGTGTACGGGGATTATTGCCTTCGTTTTCGGAGTTATCGCCTTTTCCAACAGCGTGGGATCCATCGTGAAATTTGTTTCTTCGACATCGACAAACACGGGACGGGCACCGGCAAAACTGATCGCCTCGGCAGTTGCGATAAATGTATTGGGAACGGTTATGACCTCATCCCCTGCCCCGACGCCCAATGCCAGGAGGGTCATCCACAATGCGGATGTACCGTTGCTCGTGCTGATCGCGTATTCGCATCCGCAAAAACCGGCAAACTGCTTTTCGAATTTTTCCACATACGGTCCACTTATAAATGCCGAATCATTCAGTACCTGACCGATCGCCTGGGAAATCTCGTCGCTGATGGTCTTGTATTGTCCATGAAGGTCCAGAAAGGGAACTTTAATCACGATCTCACCTCTTTCTATATTTGCCGGACAAGGATCACTCGTTCCGGAAGGTCATTGACCGGAACGTATCAGTCACCCGGTATATCACGCAAGAACCGCGCAGGGTTTCCCGCGAATACGGTGTTCGGTGGAACATCCTTTGTCACCACGCTTCCAGCCCCGACAATTGCCTTTTCGCCGATGGTGACATTGCTCAGGATTGTGGCCCCGGACCCGATGGACGCCCCCTTTTTGATTAGGGTCCGCTCCACGCGCCAGTCCTCTTCCGTCTGCAATGCGCCACCCGGGATAGTTGCCCGCGGAAAAGTATCATTGATGAACACCACACCATGGCCGATGAAGACATCATCTTCGATATTCACCCCTTCACAGATGAACGTGTGACTGGAAATTTTGCAATTATTACCGATGAAGGCATTTTTCTGAATCTCGACAAATGCGCCGATTTTCGTATTGTCGCCAATGGTGCATCCGTAAAGATTAATGAACTTGGATAATTTGACGTTTTCTCCCAGTTTGACATCATCCGATATGCAAGCGTATTGATCCATACTGTAAATTCTCCTTTTGTCTCTTCCTCGGATATTTGTCCCGGTTTCGACAACCTCATGACATTTTCATAAAGGCGAAATTCTAAAGATAAACAATCTCGCCACGGCATTCGATCGATGACACAATCGCTTCAATCATCCTGACGATTCTGAAACCGGCGGCACCATCATTTATCGGAGTCAAATCTTCATTAATACAGTTAATAAAATAAGCAGCTTCCGTTTTCAACGCTTCTCCCTGCTCCAGCTTAGGAACCCATATATCTCCGGAACGATAATTGACACGCGCATGATAAGACTGCTCCTTGTCGTTTACCTCAACCCCCCTGTCATAAACCTTCAATTTTTCATCCGCCTCCAGATCGTTCCAGACCAGCATCTTCTTCTGTCCTCCGATCAGGGTAGTCCTTATCTTCACCGGAGAGAGCCAGTTGACATGGAAGTGTGAGATCAGATTGTCATTGAAATATACAGTTATGTATGCGACATCCTCCATCCCGTTGATATGAGCCTTTCCAGTTGCGGATATGGCGACGGGATCTCTTCTGATCAGGTAGTCCATAATCGAAAGATCGTGGGGGGCCAGGTCCCAGATGACATTGACGTCACTCTGGAGCAGACCGAGATTTATCCTTATGGAATCGAAGTAATACAGCTCTCCGAGAACGTCTTCATCAATGAGTTCTTTGATCTTTTTTACCGCCCCGGTAAAAAGAAAGGTGTGGTCTACCATAATTTTGAGATTTTTTTGCGCGGCCAGATTTATCAGCTCTTCAGCCTGTCCGGTGGACGCCGTGAAAGGTTTTTCCACAAAAATATGTTTGCCGTTCTGGAGCGCCGTTTTAGCCAGTTCGTAATGTGTCGATACGGGCGTCACTATCGCAACGGCATCTATTTCGGGCGAGAGGATAACTTCCTTGTCGTAACGGGTAGTTCTGATATGAGGATAGTCCTTTCCTACCCTGCGCAGAGCGTTCATGGATGCGTCCGATATCATGGATACACAGGCGCCTTCTACACCCATGAAACTTCTAACGATATTCGGCCCCCAATAACCGTATCCTATAACACCAATGTTTATCATTATCCCTCCCAGGAAACACCTGGTATCCATGTACTAAAAAATGTTTCCATACCGAGGCGGTCCCGCTTTCGGGCCTGGAAATTCAGCAAGCCCCTTTACCTTTGAAGACTGCAAAAGGGGTTAGAATCAACAATTTTAAATCAAGCCATAAAGACCAATCCCTGATATATTTCAGGTCGAGGCGTACCATTTCGTCGAAAGTTGTTGAACTTCTCCCCTTCACCTGCCATAGCCCGGTTATTCCAGGCTTTACCTGCAACAGACGGTGCCTGTGCCAGATATCGTAATTCTCGAATTCGTATGGAATTGCCGGTCTCGGCCCGACCAGAGACATGTCGCCCTTCAGAACATTCAGAAATTGCGGGACTTCATCGAGACTTGTCTTTCTCAAAAAACGGCCGATTCCAGTTACCCTTGGATCATTCTGAATCTTGTAGACAGCATTGGACCCGTGGCAGCCGTCTACGTTCCCGGCAATAAGGTTTTGAATATATTTCCTGTGAATCGTGTCGTCGTTGTTAACGTACATGCTTCTGAACTTGAGAAAGGTAAACTTCCTGCCGAACCGTCCTATCCTTTCCTGGCGAAAAAACACAGGCCCCTCCGAAGTCAGCCTGATCAATAAAGGAACGAACAGAAAAACCGGAAATAAAATAATCAATCCGCAAAGACTGCCGATGATGTCCATGGATCGTTTCAGTAAACCGTTTATATTTACCGTAACGTCCCGCTCCCAGAATTCCGGGTAAAATGTCCGGTCGACAAGTTCTATAGTTACCGGCGTTCCCGGTGATTCCGGAAACAGGTGAACAGATATACCCATTGACTGCCCCAGGCAGGGCGGCAATTGTTTGAGAAAATTTGTCTTGATTTTCATGGCAATTGTTTCCGCGGACATCCGGCTGTCGTCCTCCCCGATTTCCGTGCATATAATGCCGATTTCGGCATTGTGCCTGTACCAGCCGCGCATATCGGTTTCCCTTGTGGTCCGGAACAAAACCGATACCAAATCGTAAAAAACTTCCGAAGAATGCAAGACCGACAGGATTTTTTCGATGTCGATCAGCAAAAGAAGAAAAGGTCTTTTTGAGCGCTCGGTCCTTTTTCTTTCAATGGAGAGAAGTTTTTTAAAAAACTCCTCATTGTACAAACCGTATTCAATATCAGACTCCCCTCCAGCCAACTCACATCCAATAATGGTATGATTATTCGATGTATCTGATTGCAATTTATCCATGGCTTTCATGTTAAAGACTTTCCTCACATAATGTGTAGTCAGCATAATTCATTAAATTTATTATTTTAGAACCCAAAGTGTAACTTTCCGGGTAATTCATTTTTATAAAGTTGAGTACTGATTCCGCCCCATAGCGTTAAAAGTGTACAGACGGAAGAATTTAATCATTTTATGTATTTATTTATACCACTTATGCAGCCATATTCAATGGCTCAACAGAGTGATTATTTTGCATATAGATTAAGTCTTTTGATTTAATACTAAAGATTGGAAGGTCTTGAATGAGCAGATAAGGTGAGACTGAAAATTATTTCAACTGGATTCGGAATCATTAAATTACCTGGTGGTCAAGTATCTTCTTTTTAATGGCAAGCAAAACAAGCTGGGAACGGTTTTTTACATGCATTTTTTTGAAAATTCTGCACAAATGCGATTTTATGGTCTGTTCGCTCAGGAACAACATGGAAGCTATTTCTTTATTTTTGTAGCCTTCGGCCACAAGATCGATGATCCGGGCTTCCTTCTTGCTGGGTCTTTCCGCGCCTGATTCGGGGCATTCACAGTCATTACCATGGAGCACTGCTTTCAGTCTCGAGTTGTCAAGCCATATCTGGCCGTCCTGAATTACGTTCAGAGCCTTTTTGAACTGGTGAAAATCTTCATCCGGCGAGATTACACCGTACAGCTTAAAGGTCTTCATCAGCTTAACGGTCTCCATTTCCGACAGACCGGTATCTATCAGCAAAACCTTGCTATCTGGCCATTTAAGGAAAATTTCCTCGTTCAAGCTGCAGGCATCCACAAGGACCAGGTTAGGCTTGAAATCCGCTGTGGCCCTTGATTCAGGCAGAGCGGTCGTTCTGAACCCGTTCATATCCCGGCTGACTGCCCTGCACAGGGACTCACTCAGCAGAAGGCTTCTCAGGCTGACAATAATATTCAGCTTTGTCTTATTTTTGATATCACCGTATGCAGTCATTGGTAACCTTGTCGGCGCACTTCCCGAAAATGTCAAAATCGCCGGTATATATTCTCGGGGATATAGAAACGACGCTTGTTAATGACTACGCCAAGGATGTTCCCGCCGCAATGCTCTATTTTTCCTTTCAGATTATCGACCACCTGCCATCTGGTTTTTTCGGCTTCGACCACCAGGACTACCCCGTCTACTCTACGGGATATTTCTATGCCGTCAGGTGATATATCTGCCGATGGAGCGTCGATGAGCACCAGGTCGTAACTCTGCCTTAATGAATCCCAGAAGGATGTTATCTGCGGAGAATAGAAATTTGGCGTCTTGGGAAGTGAATTTGGATTGGGACAGACTTCCACATCCATTTCACTTATCCGGGACGATTCACCGTTCGACATACCGTTCCCCGCCACTTCCTCCCAGCCGGAATCCGGTGTTATGTGAAAATAAACACACTGCATAGGGTTATGCCGTCCGATGTCCAACATGATTACCGATTTTCCAAGTTTCTTGGCAGCGACCCTGGCGAATTCCCGGACAATGGTAGAGGTCCCTTCACCTCGCCGCGATCCAATGAATTCAATAGTTTTATTCTCTATTCCGGACAGCAGGGCTTCTATATTCTGGTAAAGTGTTACCATTTCATTTTCCAGGTCCAGTTCGGCCGGAGAAGGCTTGAGGGTCATCGTGGAAGTCCTTGCAGGGACAGCCTTCTCATGCTTATCCACTTTTACTACTTCCTGCCGGACTTCCTGCATCGCTTCCTTTGTTAGGACAGCTTCCAGCTTCTCCGGATTTGCGGATTCCGATTGCGCATTCTGTAATGCTTCGTATATTTTACTCATTTGCCTTCCCGCTCCTTTTCTCCCTCGCGGGGAATACAATCTTCTGACCAACCGAAATCAGGTCAGGATTATAAATCGAATTGTTCCTGTTTTTTATAAGCATTATGAGTTCCCTGCTGCTGAATCCGTATATGGTCCAGGCAAGGCTGGAAAGCGTATCTCCCTTTTTGACGGTTACTTCGACAGGGAATCCTTCTTTGGTAACATTTTCCGCCTTTTTTGCCTGGCGGCCGGAAACGTCGTTTCCGGCCGCAGCAGGGGTTTGTTTAACGGAATCGTCGGACATATTAATCGCGGCGACATCTTTTTTAACGGATAGTGCCGCTGACTGCCGTTTTACGGGTGGATCAATGACCACCGTATTCTTATAATGAAATACAAGCAGTAAACTAATCAAAACAAGGACAATTGAGATGAGAACAAGGGAGGGCCAAATCCCTCTCTTTTTTTTCCCGCCGCTAAAGTCGGCAATCACCTCGCTGACGATCTGTGTATTAATCTGCTTTTTCTGGTATCCGAGAGCAGTAATAAAGGAATTTTCGCAAAGAATGTTTATAACTCTCGGCACCCCCTGTGCCTGCATTACTATCTTTTTCAGCGCGCCGCCCGTAAATATAGTGTTATTTCCCACCGACACCTTCGACAGTCTGTGATGGATATATGCCAGGCTTTCTTCCTTGGTCAGCGGCAGAATGGTTGCTTTAACCGCGACCCTCTGCCTGAGTTGCCTCAATTCCTCTCTGCCGAGCATACGTTCGAATTCCGGCTGACCGCTGAAAACAATCTGGATGAGTTTGTCCGTTGAGGTCTCCAGATTGGAAAGCATGCGCAGGTTTTCCAGGGTTTTGACGGGCATATTCTGAGCCTCGTCTATTATGAGGACAACGTTGAACCCCTTTTTATAATCTTCGATCAGGATTTCGTGGAGCTGGTTCACAAGCTCGAAGTCGCTGTCGGAACAGGGCGTATTGTCCAGTTCCTGGCAAATAGTCTTCAGAAGTCCGATGAATGAGACATTCGAGTTGAAGATATAGATAATTTTCAGTTTCCTTCTGTCGACCTGTTCCAGGTAAGATCGCACGATAGTGGTTTTACCCACCCCAACTTCCCCGGTTATGGAAACGAACCCCTTTCTGTGCTGCACACCGTATATAATCGAAGCCAGTGCTTCTTTATGACTCGGACTCAAAAAGAGAAATTCCGGGTCAGGTGTTATGTGGAATGCCTCCTTTTTCAGATTATAAAAACTTGCATACATGACTTATTCCTTATAGGGAATGCAGCCAATGACAGCGAGATTAAGCCGCCTCTCGGCACTCTCGGGATCGGTAAAGGTTTGGCTGTTCCGCTCCTGCAAAAAGGCAAGACCAATACTGGAAATGGTTCCGAAAATTATCCCCAGGGCAAGATTCAGCACTTTTTTCGGTTTTATCGGCTTGACAGGAACTGATGCCGCTTCAATAATACTTATATTCGCCATCTTCATACGGTTCATATCATCCAGAATACGTCCTTCTACCATTTTTCCCCCGTAGGTCTCAAAATTCTTTTCGTTGATAGCCATTTTCCGCTTCAAGTCAAGCAAATCTTTTTCCCGCATGTCCAGCTCTTGAATCTTCCCGTCGAGCTCATTAAGCTGAACGCGCAAAGTACCCAGGTTCGCTCTTTCAGAGTTCAGGTCGGCAGCAGTTGTAATTATTCCTTTCTGTGCATCCTGGTAAACAAGATTACCGGTCGGCACCAGATGTCTTATGTCTGCTTCCTGTTCGCTGAGAAATTTTTTCACGATCTGAATCTGATTGCGGGTGTCAACCACAAGCATGTTTTTTTCATTGTATTTCCGCAACAGCTCCTGTTCAGACAGCTTAAGCGCAAGCAGTTTTGATTTGGCATCTACGATAATCTTGTCTCTCTCTGTTGGCGTATACAGGTAATTTTTATCAAGCAGATTCCTGGTTTGCCCCTTCAAAGTCGTAAGTCTTTTCTCCAACCCATTAACCCTGTCCTGAGAGGCCATCAGCTCCGAAGAGAGGTCCGTCCTCTGCCTCAGAAGCAGGGATCTCTGTTCATCAAGCGAATAGATGCGGTTTTTCTGTTTGTACGATTGCAGGTTGTTTTCCGAATCAATCAATTTTTTTTGCAGTGCAGATACCTGCTGCTCCATGAAAGATGATTGAGGACCGCTGAAAACCTGCAGATGCTTGTCCTTGTAATATTCTATAAGGAGATTGACCACCTTCGCAGCAATCTGCGGGTTTGAGTGTTGAAAGGAAACTGTGATAACACTGGATTTGTCGACTCCATCCACACCCAGCTTTTTCGAAAAACGATTTATGGCCAAATCCATCGGATTAATCCCTTCAGGGTGATCTTTCAGCAGGCCGGGATACATGTTTTTAAGTTTTACAGTTTCTATCACCTTCTGAGCCAGGTCGCGGCTCTTAAGGATCTGTATCTCGGAATTTATTACTGCTTCCTCATCAACAGTCCTCACGGGAGGAGAGTCTCCTACTTCGGACTGGCTCATATATTCCCTGCCGTATTTTATAAGAATGGTTGATTTGGCCTCAAAAACTGGAGCTTGAAGAAACGTGAAAACCGCTACGGACAGTAAGACGGAAAAGAAGACGATAAGCATCCTGGTTCTGTGCTTGAAAAAGATGGTTAAGAATTCTCTCGTGCCTTGCTTCCTGGGTTCATTAATTTTCATAACCATGTTTCCCATTTAACACCTCGTCGCCATATTCTTCATAAGGAATCAACACCTGGCATCAGGCTGCCGACTCCATATTACTAATTAGAATCCGATACCATAGGTAAAGCCGAACGATACGGGAATATTCTTGCGGATATACAGATCGACAAACTGGTTCAAGTTTGCAATTGATGATTTCGGCACATACACAATATCGTAAGGCATGAGGGCGATATCCTGGTTTCTGTCTTCGCCATACCTTGTCTTATCCAGATCGACCACAATTGTATAAGGTTTCTTTTCCGGAGCCTTCCGGATAACGATAACCTCCCCGGTCCGTGCGGAATCCTTGAACCCACCGGCCACAGCAACGGCTTGCAGAACAGTCAACTGGCCGACCAGGTCAACCATACCCGGTTTACCCACTTCGCCATCCACGTAAACCCTCTGTGAACTGAAAGTGCGAACGATAACCGTAATACCTTCAGTATTGGCAAGTTCCTTGGCATAACGATTCTTCAGCGTTTCGGTCAATTGGGCTGGGGTCAATCCTGCGGCCATTACATCCGAGGCCAGCTGAAGCGATATACGGCCGTCGGGTCGAATAATTAGTCCCGTTTCGTTCATTTCGGGATTATAGAAAAACTTGACATCCAGCGAATCGCCCGGCTGAAGGAGATATTGCTTTTCAGGATAGGATGACGGATTTGATTTCACGTAATCCGCAGTTACGGAATTTTTAATTGCCGGTGCGCATGCGGTCAGGAGCAGGGAAATCATAACGAGTTTCAAAAATTTTGACATACTGGTTGCCCTCCGAAAGTTTGATTTTTTAGCTCCGAAAGATTCTTTATGTTCAACAGTCTATCGCAGATTGGACTCTTGTCAAACCAGATCCAGGCTCAGATATTTGGCACTTTTTAGGGCATTTTGCTCAACATTCAAGGTTGATTTTTAATCAAAATTGAATTTTCCCCACCTTGAACGGCCGCATTAAATAGAATAAGTTTTGGACTCTCATAATACTGCCTTCAGCCATAATAAATTTTATATTTCCCAGCCGTATAAGCCCGGAGAAGAATACGAATGCCTCTTTTCTTTCATTAGTACAAGTGGCAGTACAAGGCCGGCCAGGAATGTGACTTTTTCTCAAACGCCTGGATAATTTGAATACAAATTCAGCCAATTATGTTTGTTTTTTGTTACTTATGTTGCCACTTTCCCGATCGCGTATTAATACTTTTTTCGTATCCGGATTAAAGGTGAGACAAACGGAAGTTATTTTCAGATGATCAATGGCAGCACCCGCAGTATCAAAAAGAGAAGTGCAGGGTCAGGCAACCTGGCACAATGCGGGAGAATGAATATAAACTTAAAAAAGTGACTTGCATATAAAGAAAGGTCAGCCGGCAAATGCTGGAAGGAGACGGCATTGAAAGTTCCTTTTTACGGCCATCAACGACAGTATCTGAGCATCAGGAATGAAATTGATGAAAATATCAGGGAAGTTAAAATGAGCGGCCAATATGTGCAGGTTCCGATGCAAAAAAGTTCGAAGAGAAGCTGGCTGGATTTGCCGGTGCGGAATTCGCAATTGGTGTAGGCAATGGGACCGATGCACTATGGCACGCCTTCATGGCTCTTGGCCTCGGTGATGGTGATGAACTGATAACGAATGCCAAAATGCTTCCACTCGGCCCCGGCGAAACGAATGTGGATTCACTGGAATACAAGTTGGCGGCATTGTCCACTTAGAACAGGAGATGGTGGAATTCCGGCCGGAGATTGGCCGGAATCATCGTCTCACAGGCGAAGCTTCTTCCGGACATCATCCTTTATGCGCTGAATATGCCCGCGTCCGAGCGCCTTTACTTCGCAACCCAGTTCGAAATAGCGTCGTATCTTCTCATCGGAGAGGATTCCGTAACAGTCGACCACCGCAATAGGATTGCCTGAACACGCGACAACTTCATCCGGTTCGAGTTCCAGGTAAGGGGCGTGAGGTACCGCGAAAATCACGGCTTCAACTCCCTTGAGGACCGCCTTCAGGTCTTTTCTCACCTTGGTTCTTTTCAAACCGTCCTGGTTGCGGAAGAAGCGTTTCCACGAATGTACAGGGTCAGGATA
Organism: uncultured delta proteobacterium; assembly: GCA_963815135.1. Classification (GTDB taxonomy): domain Bacteria; phylum Desulfobacterota; class Desulfuromonadia; order Geobacterales; family Geobacteraceae; genus CAIWTU01. Next base: position 388,459 of record CAWFFO010000006.1, on the reverse strand, counting down.
AGAATCCTGGTTCTCCAATTCAAACCAATGGTCAACATAGGGATCATGGACGCGCATTTCGGCTCCCATCTCTGTCAGCTTTCGAACGACCATTTCGCTGCCGCTGTACCGGGTGTCACCGACATCCTGACGATAACTCGCGCCGCAAATCAGAACATCCGCCCCGGCAATGTAGCGACCAAGATTGCGCAGTGCATCCCTCGTAATTTCAGCGACATGAAGCGCACGAGTGTCGTTAATGTCTATAGACATCGGAGTCATCTTGAAAACGCTGGCGCCGTCTTCGAACCCGAGTATATGACGGTATGCCCAGAAGCCGAGCCCGCCGTCCTTAGGCAGGCAGTATCCACCGATACCAGGACCGGGGAATATGATATTGCTGTGGGTGGGGCGCACCTTAATGGCTTCGATGACCTTGACGAGGTCTACTCCGTTGCGCTCGGCGAACAGGCTCCATTCGTTCAGGAAAGCGAGAATGGACGCGCGGTAGGAATTTTCCACTATCTTGGTTGTTTCGGATTCGATCGGGCGGTCCATTACAGTCAGCGGGAAGTCTTTGGTATTCAATACCTGCTCAAGAAACTTCACAACTCTCCTGCGGGCTTCCGCATCGCATCCCGCACAGACACGCCAGAAATCGCGGACGCTGGAAACATAATCTTTCCCAGGCATTACCCGCTCGAAGCTGTGAGCCAGAACAGGCTCAGATTTTATACCCCTCTCTGCAAATGCCTTCCTTAAAATCGGCCATGCAACGAATTCGGTCGTTCCCGGAGCGACCGTTGTTTCTATCAGCACCAGACAGGAAGGCTGGATCTTCTGTCCGATCGTCCGCATGGTCTCTTCCAGGGCCGCCATATCAGCCTCTCCGGTGCGTATGTTGCCCAGGCTGTTCTTGCTGTAGTCACATTGCACGTCGACCACAACGCAATCGGCCAGGTTGAGACATTCACTGTTGTACGTGGCGACAAGGCTCTTCTTTTCAAGCACGCATCGGCCAATGATCTCACCGACTTCGGGATCCGCCGCCTTGACGGGGGAAATTCCCTTGTTAAGAAGTGGTATTTTCCAGTAACTCCGGACACTGGGGCGCTGACAGCCGATGACGAATTTGCCCGGATGACCTGCCTTATTTTCGCTATCGGCAATTATCGCCGCCATGACGGCGCCGACAAAGCCAACACCCATCACGACGACTATTTCCATTCCATCCGTACGGGCTTGCTCGGCAAGTGCCTTGATGCGACGGTACTCGACCTCGTATTCTTCCTGCTGCGGCAAGGGAAATTCTTCGCCGGACGGGCTCACGGAATGATTCAAACTATTGTTGTGTTTATCGGAACCTTTTTTACTGGTTGCCATCAGAACCTCCAGAACATGTAAAATGGTAAAATTGCAAGCCTTACACAAGTATGCTCGAAATTATTGAGCAAAAATCTGATCGAGATAGTAAATCGGAGTTATTCATGGAACAGTCAGACAGTCGTGCCGGGCCGTTTTCCAGCATGCCCTGTCTCGACTGAAGAAAGCTAGTTCAACTATTTGGCGAGTTCCGCTTCGGTATCGTCCCGGTGATAATCGTCATGAAGCCTGATGATGTCATCTTCACCCAGATACTCCCCGCTCTGGACTTCAATAATCACCAAGGGAATCACCCCCGGATTTGCCAGACGGTGCACCGTCCCAATGGGAATGAATGTAGATTCGTTGACGTTGACGATATATTCATTTTCGCCGCGTGTCACCTTGGCCGTTCCGGAAACAACGATCCAGTGCTCGCTCCGGTGATGATGTCTTTGCAAAGAGAGTCTGTGACCGGCTTCCACTTCTATACGCTTTATCTTGTATTTCCCGTTATCTTCGAGAACGGTATAGCGGCCCCATGGTCTTTCGCCGACTTCCATTATCCGCCTCCGGAAATGAGTTATGCTTTTATTTTAATTATACCCCGATACGCATGCAATTGCAGATGCGATGATCTTCGTATTCTGCCGCGTTATTGCAGCGAGGATGTGCAGTGAGGACAGCGAACGGCTTTAACGACAACCGGCGAAAAACAGTAAGGACAGTCCTTCGTGTCCGGCGCAGCAGCCGGCGCTTCCTCCTCGCGCCTCATCCTGTTGATGCCGCGAACCAGCAGGAAAACCGCAAACGCTAATATGATAAAACTGATAATTGTATTCACGAACAAGCCGTAATTGAGGGTAACAGCTCCCGCCTTCTGCGCATCCGCCAGCGAGGCGTAAGGTCCTGCCATGGCACCTCCCTTCAGAACCAGGAAAAGGTTGGAAAAGTCCACATTTCCGATAAGAAGGCCGATCGGGGGCATCAGCAGGTCGCTCACGAAAGATTTTACAATCGCTCCGAAGGCAGCCCCGATAACAATACCGACTGCCATGTCTACAACATTACCCTTCATGGCAAATTCCCTGAACTCTTTAAACATGTGTTCTCCCTCCTTTTCTAAGTTCGAAGTGTCACAATCGTCGCTCCCCAGCCTCCGCCATCCTCACCGGCAAGCCTGAATGAAACAACCTCTGGCATTTTTTTCAGAATCGAATGTACTTTTTCCCTCAGCATGCCCGTACCCTTGCCGTGAATTATCCGCACCTGCAGTATTCCCCGTTCCCGGCATGCATTCAGGTAGTCGGATAACAGGTCTTTAACCTCGCCCGGGCGAAACATGTGCAAATCCAGGGTACCGTCAATCGGCAATTCTACGGTTTCCAATTCTTTCATAATCACCTTGCAAGTTCGTAGTACATAGCCCCCGGCAACTGGCAGTCGCCGGGTTATTGTCTATTTTACTTCCTTTCCACATTAAAGCAACCTGATCAACCCGTGGGAATTTTTCTTAAGTACTCCTTTCAATTGTCGATGAATAATTACAATGATATGAATCCCCCTAAAGGAGAAAGAAAAATGGCATTAATAACCTGGAACAACTCGTTAAGTGTAAACATCAAAAAATTCGACGATCAGCACATGAAACTCGTGCAGATACTAAATCAGCTCCATGAGGCGATGAAGGTCGGCAAGGGGCGGGAAATCCTGGGTCAGATTCTTCAATCGCTTGCCGATTACACGAACACCCACTTCAGGGATGAAGAGCTGATGATGAAACAGCATAATTATCCCGGGTACGAAGAACACAAAAAAGAACACAACGCGCTTATGACCCAGGTCCGCGAAACAATTGAGATGCATCATCAAGGGAAAAACATCCTCACCCAGGACATTATGACCTTCCTGAAGAACTGGCTCACCGGCCACATTCTCGACCGTGACAAGAAATACGGTCCGCATCTGAACGGAAAAGGAGTTCTCTAAGGTTCCGCCTTCACTGCCGGACTCGGGGGGCCAGGGGCTGGGGACCAGGGAAAGAACCGCTTTTGAATTTTGCCTCGCGGCTTCGACTTTAGTCCCCAGTCCCGAGCCCCTGCTTCAGGGGCTTTTGCCTCCAGCAATGGTTGTCAACCACCCATTTAATGATATGTTTAAATCAGATTCCATCAACTATCTGACAGGGTGACGAAATGACCGGTGATCGGAAACAAAACAGCACTACTCCGGCAGGTGAGCAGGTAAACCAGAAATCAGCGGATGACCTGATCCGGCGGGAGGTTGCCATGCTCAGGTCTATAATAAAAATATCCAGGGAAACGCAGGAGTGCGAGACGGAGGAAGAAGTATCGAGACTATGTCTCAAGGTTGCCGAGGAGATGACCGGCAGCGCTTTCAGTTTTATGGGCGAGTTGGACGATGAGGGCAGGTTCGATACTACTACCTTAAGCGAATCCGGATGGGAGGCCTGCGGGATACCCAGACCGGAAGCGGACATCCTGTTAAGAAGCATGCCGAACCGTGGAATAAACCGGATCGGCCTCACTGAGCACAGGTCCTGGATCGTTAATGACCCGGACTCCCATCCGGCGGCGGTGGAAAAACCGCAGGGGCATCCTCACATCAAATCGTTTCTGGGTGTTCCACTAAGATTCATGGGAGGGATAACCGGCATGATCGCCCTTGCCAACAAGGAGTCCGGGTATACAACCGTGGAGCAGGAAGAAATGGAAGCCCTGGCAATCGCCATTGTAGAAGCGATAAACCGCAGGCGTGCCGAAAAAACGGTGAGGGAACTCAATGATGAGCTGAAGCATCACATCGAGCAGGTCGAATTCGCCAACAAGGAACTGGAAGCGTTTACCTATTCGGTATCGCACGATTTGCGTGCCCCTTTGCGGCACATCACCGGTTTCGTGGAACTGTTGAACAAGAGGGACCATGCGGAGCTGGATGAAAAGAGCCTTCACTACCTGAATGTGATTTCGGAAGCGGCTCGCAAGATGGGAAACCTGATCGACGACCTGCTGGCTTTTTCCAGGATCAGCCGGGCGGAAATAAATAAAACCTCCGTCGATCTGGACAAGATGGTCATGGAAGTCATTTCCGAATTGATGGAAGACGAAGAAAAAAGGGTCATTTCCTGGGAGATAGCCCCCCTTCCCAGGGTGCAGGGAGACCCGGCGCTGCTGAGGCTGGTTATGGTAAACCTCATCGCCAATGCCATGAAATTCTCCCGTCCGCGCGACCGGGCCAGGATCGAAATCGGTGCCGACACCGGCAATCCGCATGAAATATTATTCTATGTCAGGGACAACGGAGTCGGTTTCGATGTAAAATATGTGGACAAACTGTTCGGTCTGTTTCAAAGGCTGCACACTTCAGAGGAATTCGAGGGAACTGGAATCGGCCTGGCAAACGTGCGCCGCATCATCCACAGGCATGGAGGCAGGACCTGGGCGGAAGGCACAGTGGGAGAAGGGGCCACGCTCTGGTTTACACTTCCCCGGACGGGAGAGGAATAAATGGTCGTAAAACTGAAGAGAATTCTCATGGTCGAGGATAACCCCAATGACGCCGAGCTCACCATGGAAGCACTGGCGGAACACAATCTGGCTAATGACGTCCTCTGGGTGCACGACGGCGAGGAAGCCCTTGATTATATCCACTGCAAAGGGAAATACGACGGCTGCGATTGCAGCGAGCTGGCGGTGATCCTGCTCGATCTCAAGCTTCCCAAGGTGGACGGTCTGGAAGTACTGCGTGCCATCAAATCCGATCCGAGGCTGAAGCTCATCCCGGTGGTCATTCTCACATCCTCCCGCGAGGAGAGGGACCTGGTGGAAAGCTACCAGATGGGCGTCAATGCCTATGTTGTCAAACCGGTGGATTTCGGTGAGTTCATGAAAGCGGTTGAGGAACTGGGAATATTCTGGGCGTTAATCAACGAGCCTCCTCCGACAGGCGGTACGCAGAGGCTTAAATGAACCGGCCGTTACGCATCCTACATCTCGAAGACGATCCCATGGACGCAGAACTGATACAGGCTACCCTTGCGGGAGAAGAACTTGACTGCGAAGTGCGGGTTGTCGACACACGGCAGGATTTTGTTACTGCAATGGAAGGGAACGGATTCGACCTGGTTCTGGCGGATTTCGCCCTGCCGTCCTTCGACGGTATGACCGCTCTTTCCATAGTGCGCAAAAAACATCCCGACCTGCCCTTCATCTTCATCTCCGGCAGGCTTGGTGAAGAAGCGGCAATAGAATCGCTTAGAAACGGGGCTACCGATTATGTCCTGAAAAGCAGGCTTTCAAGACTGGTGCCTGCGGTAACCAGAGCTCTCGGAGAAGCGGAGGAACGCTCGGAACTGAAAAAGGCGGAAGAAGCTCTGAGGGAAAGCGAGTTGCGTGAATACCAGTTACAGAGCGAATTGAAATATGCCGCACAAATCCAGGAAAAGCTGCTTCCGCACAGTTACCCGGTAATCCCCGGTTTCGACATCGCGGCCCGCTGTCTGCCCGCCAAACAGGTGGGAGGCGATTTCTACGACTGGCAGGAGATTTCACCGGGCGTACTGAGCCTGACCCTTGGTGATGTCATGGGCAAGGGAATGGCTGCGGCCATCCTGATGGCTACGGTCAGGGCCGCCGTCCGTTCGGTTACACAGTACAATCGTCCGGCAAACGCCCTCAAAATGGCGGAAAAAGCCGTGCTGCCCGATCTGGAAAACTCGGAAAGCTTCGTCACGCTGTTCCACGGAAGGCTCAATGCCGCTGAACATAAACTGACCTTTGTCGACTGTGGCCATGGATACGCCTTTCTTCGCCGCGGAAACGGCAGGGTCGATTCACTGGGTCCCCGCGGGCTCCCCCTGGGCGTGCCCGGTCAGAAGATCTACCAGGAAGGAAAGATTCACTTCAAGAAGGACGATATTCTCGTCATTTACAGCGATGGTCTGCTCGATGCAAGGCCCGAACTGGAAATGAGCAACCGGACTCTCGCCGGTCACCTGGCAGGCAAGACAAGCGCTGCAGAGATGGTGGACCGGCTGATCGGTCTGACTGAAATGCAAGGGCCCCGACCGGATGACATAACCGTACTCGTGGTGCGCTGCATCTGGTGACCAACCGCGTAAAAAGCGTCAGGAGAACGGGATCTCTATCCTGAATTGCGCGCCCCCGTCGACATTTGCGGCACTCAGTGTTCCCCCCATATTTTTCTCGATGATATTTTTTGACATGTAAAGGCCCACTCCCGTGCCGCCTGACATTTTTCTGGTGGTAAAATATGGTTCGAAGATTTTGTCCATAAACATATCGGGAATGCCGCCTGCATTGTCCGTTATTGTTACTACCGCCTTACCATTTTCGTAATACCCCTTTAATATCACCCGTGGATTTTTGATTGTTCCTTCCACTAATGCATTTCTGGCATTGCCCAGGATATTGAGCAGCACCTGGGCATATTCTTTCGGATATCCGATAGTCGAAAGTTCGGGATCAACCTCAAGGTCGACTTTTATGGAGTCGGACATCAATGCCGGTTCAATAAATGAGAGTGCCTTGTCGATGGAATCCTTAATGCGAAATACCATCTTTTCCCTTTCCGGTTTGTAAAAATTCCTGAAAACATCTATTGTCTGAGCCATATGCTCCAGCAGCGCGAGCACTTTGTGCACGGCATCCCCCACATATTCATCGGTGAGATCGCCGCAGGAGCCGGCGTCCTCCAGATCCTGGACTATGAGGGAAATATTGTTGATCGGCTGCTTCCACTGGTGGGCGATATGATCCAGCATTTCCCCCAAAGCCGCCTGGCGGTTCTGCTGGATGAGTATAATGTCCTTTGCCCGGTTCTTCGCAACTTCTTCCTCGACCCTCTTCTCCAGGGTTTCGTTCAGCAGTTCGAGCCGCTGTTCGGCCTGTTTCCTCTCGGTTATGTCACGAGACAGCCCCAGGATGTATTCACTTCCTTCATATTCGATATGGCTGACCGTAATTTCGATCGGGTAGATGCGGCCATCCCTGCTCCTGTGCCTTGTTTCAAAAATGAGAGACCCGTTTTCCTTGATTTCCTGCCAATGGCCCGGCCATGTTTCCATCAGGTAATCGGGATCGATATCGGATACTTTCATGCCCAGAAGTTCGTCACGGCTGTACCCAGATGCCCGGCATGCCTCTTCGTTGACATAACGGAAACGGGCCTGCTTATCGACCAGATATGCCTCCTCGCAAACATTGTCGAGAGCGAAGTTCATGAGGGCTAGGCGCCGTTCGGCCTGCCTGCGCTCATCGACCTCCTTCAGCAGGGCGGAATTCAAGGCGGCGAGTTCGGAGGTTCTCGCGGCCACCCTGCTTTCCAGATCCTCGTTGAGTGCCCTGAGTTCCAGTTCCTTCTGTTTCAGGTCGGTGATGTCCCGGACAATTCCAACTATGTATTTGTTTCCGTTCAGATCCTTGTAAAGGCTTTTCTTCGTGAGGATCTCGAGTCTTTGCCCTTGCGCATCGGTAATTGCTTCTTCGTTGATATTTTCCTGCTCTGTTTCAAAGACGATTTCATCCTTTGCCCAGAAAACGTCAACCTGGTCCTTGGGAAAGAATTCGTAATCCGTCCTGCCGATCAGTTCCTCCCGGCTTCGTCCGGCCAGAGCGCATTCGGCGTCATTCACCAGAACCAGCCTGTGCCCGCGGTCCTTGACGAATATGGGGTCGGCTATGGAGTTGATTATCTTGTCCAGATAATCCCTTGACGCCTGGACCTCCTTCCGTGCAGATTCCTGTTCCTTTAACGCCCGGGAAAGCTCCAGGTTCTTCAGGCCCGTCTCGGCCATCACTTTCACAAGGCTGCGGTAATAATCCATGATATCGGCAATCTGCCGGCGGCTGCATACCGGTACTTTTTTCAAGGCATCCAGATAGCCTGCCACGTCAAATCCGAATTCTTCTGCCTGGGCTCGGAAATATTCCACATCTATCTCATCATCATCATAGAAAAACTGCCCGGTAAACAGAGTGGCCAGGTGCTCCCCGCCGATCATGATCGGCACGGCGACGTCACGCAGGCCATTCCTGCATCGGTAATCCAGGTATCCCTTCTTTGAAATCGTACAGGTGCGCTTTGATATGGGCATCGCTCTCGCGGCAACGTGCGCGGGTATCCGGATGGATACGGTGAAACCGGGTACAGATGTCCTGCCAGCCCACGGCCACCAGGACGTTTTCATCGGTATCCAGGATGGCCGAAAGTATCCCGGTAATTTTGTACTGGGCTTCCAGCAAAAGCCTTATCTGATCAATATCAACGAGTTGGACGAAACTTTGATTGGTCAAACAGAGTATCCTCGACTTACAGCCGTTTATTTTCCGCCGCAAATGATACTCCGGGAAAATGGCGATGCCGAAGAATTACCGGAATGCACAGAGCAGGGCAAGGAAGGTTTATGGAAATTTTAAATCGGCTATTGCGGTGCTATTCAATTAAATTTTGCGGATCATATGACAAATACTTCACAGTGATAAACCTTCGCGATTCAAGCGACCGCAAATCACGTGTTGCAAAATGGAAACAACAACACTTCACCACATGCAACCGTATACAACATATTGTAAAATTTTACAATATTTCTAATGTTGTATCCCTGTAACGGTCTGTCTGCCCTGGCTCTTTGAAATGGAAGTGAAGCGTCCGAACAAAGCCGCAAAATAAGCCTGGATTTCATCTCTTTACAAAAAAGGGACAGGCTTCATTCAAGCCCGTCCCCTTTCAACGTACAACCCTTATTTTTCAATAATCAATCAGAAATTTATCTCATCATCTCGAAGTGCCGGTCGTCACAAGTGTCGTCGGTTATATCGATGAACTTGTTGCAGATCGCTGTCACCATGTTGATGACGCCCTGGTAGCCAACCAGCGGGGAACGGTGCAGGTTGACCCGGTCGAAGATCGGGAAGCCGAAGCGGAACAGCGGGATCTTGGCATCCCGGGTGATGAACTTGCCGTGGGTATCGCCGATGATCGCGTCCACCGGATCGGTCATGACCAGCCAGCGCAGATGCCAGAGATCCTTGTTCATGTAGATCTTGCCGTCCTTGCCGTAGGGAGAGGCATCGAGCAGCGCCTGCAGCTCCTTCTCCAGCTTCTTGCTCCCCTTGCTGCAGAGGATGTGGTATGGACTGGCACCCATTTCCAGAAGGAAGGAGACGTAACCCAGCAGGTAATCCGGATCGCCATAGACGGCGAACTTCTTGCCATGCATGTACTGGTGCGCAGTCGGTCATGGCATCCACCGCCCGGCCCCGCTCGGCCTTGAGGATTCGGGAACCGGCTTGCCGAACAGCTCCGACAGCTTCATGAGAAAGGCATCGGTTTTCTGCGATGCCCATCGGCATGGGCATGGCAGACATGCTTGCCGGAGTATTGTCCTTGATCCAGGTGAAGGTCTTGGGGGTGGCATAGGGACCGAGGCTGATGGTCGCCTTGCCGTTGATGGAATCGGCGGCGTCCTCAAGCGTGGTCCCCCCGGGATAGATCCGGTAGGTGCCGTCTAGGGCGAATCGAAAACCTCGGAGATGTCGGCCAGGAAGGTGTAGGGGATGCCGAATGCTTCGAAGATCCGCTTGTACTCGCGGTAGTTGCCGGTGTTGGCGTCGAAGCCGGCGATCAAGTTGAGCTTGCCGGTGCAGCGCCCTTCCACCTGCTTTCCTTCGGTCAGGGTCTGCAGGATGGCCAGCAGCATGGCGTCGTAGCCGTGGATGTGCGACCGTTGAAGCTCGGGGTATTGGCATAGGGGACGGGAAGTCCTTGGGAACGCACCCTTCTGCCGGGCGTTCTTGATGAAGGCGGTGATGTCGTCGCCGATGATCTCCGGCATGCAGGAGGTAAAGACCGCGATCATCTTCGGCTTGTACAGCGCGAAGGCGTTCTCCAGCCCCTCGTGCAGGTTGTTCTGGCCGCCGAACACCGCGCCGTCTTCGGTCATGGCGTCGGACACCGCAGGCGCCGGCTCGCGGAAATGGCGGTTGAGGGTGGAGCGGTAGTACGAGGCGCACCCCTGGGAACCGTGCACAAAGGGGAGGCAGCCTTCGAAGGCAGTGGGCCACCAGTTCGGCCCCCAGCGGCTGGCAGGCGTGGGCCGGGTTCACCACCAGGGCCTGACGGGCAAAGTTCTTTTCCTTGTATTCTTCGGTATTGATCCAGTCGGCGACCCGTTTCTCTTCCTCTTCCGTGATTTCGGTAACGATTTGACAGCGGTATCTTCGCTCATAACTTTCTCCTCTGCTCGGTCCGGCAGACTCAATCCGTCCTATGGTCCAGGTTCACTCGATTGCGTGACAGGGCAATCCTGTCGATCGCCCAGACATCATCAGAACGGTGCTCTTCACCAATTTCCAGGTCGGGCTGTTCACTGCCATGTCGATGTCCCGGGCAAACACCGGGAAACCCATGTAGGCGTGGTACGGACCGGAGTAGTCCCAGCTGTGCATCTGGCGGAAAGGCATACCCATCTTCTGGAAGAGGTATTTCTCCTTGATGCCGCTGCCGACCAGGTCGGGCTTCAGAGCCTCTGGACAAATTTCTCCAGCTCGTACTCGGAGACGTCGTCGTAGACCACCGTGGCTTCCGGCATCTCCGGCGCGGTCCGCTCGTAGTCGTCGCCGTGGGCGAACTCGTAGCCGGAACCGACGCACGATCATCCCCAGGTCCTCGTAGGCGCTGATGGTGTGGCGGGGGCGCAAGCCACCCACGTAAAGCATGACCTTCTTGCCTTCGAGACGCGGACGGTACTCGTCGATGACCGCCTGCATCATCGGATCGTACTTGGCGATGACCTTCTCGACGTTTTCCTTGATGGTCTCGTCGAACCGCTCGGCGAGCTTGCGCAGGCTCTCCCTGATCTTGGTCGGGCCGAAGAAGTTGAACTCCAGCCAGGGGATGCCGTATTTCTCTTCCATCACCTTGCACATGTAGTTCATGGAACGGTAGCAGTGGATGAGGTTCAGCTTCACCTTGTGGGTGGCGGCGATCTTCTCCAGCTCGCCGTCGCCGGTCCAGGTCGCCTTGACGTTGAAGCCGCTTTCCTCCAGCAGCGGCTTTGACCGCCCAGACGTCGCCGCCGATGTTGTAGTCGCCGATCAGGGCGATGTCGTAGGGGTCTCCGGCTCGGCGAATTCGCGGGTGCCGATGATGTAGTCGCGGATGGTGTCGTTGGAGATGTGGTGACCGAGCGACTGGGAGACCCCGCGGAACCCTTCGCAGTTGCAGGGGATGATCGGAATGTCCAGCTCCTTGGACGTCTGCTTGGCCACCGAGTTGATGTCGTCGCCGATCAGGCCGACCGGGCATTCGGAAAGGACCGAGATCCCCTTGGCCAGCGGGAACAGCTCCTGGGCCTCGCCCAGCAGCTGCTTCAGCTTCTTGTCGCCGCCGTAGACGATGTCCTTTTCCTGGAAATCGGAGGTGAACTGCATGGCGAAGTTGGTCACGCCGTTGATGCCGGTCATCAGGTTGCGCCGGGTGCCCCAGGAGTACCAGCCGCAGCCGACCGGACCGTGGGAGACGTGGACCATGTCGCGGATCGGCCCCCAGACCACCCCTTTGGCGCCGGCATAGGCGCAGCCGCGGGCGCTCATGACGCCGGGGACGGTCTTCCGGTTGGACTTGACGCAGGCGGAGCCGCTGCTCGGGATCGTTGGGCGCCAGATGCGGCGCCCGCTTCTTCTTTCGCCTTTTCGGGATAGGCCTCCAGGGTCTTGTCGATCATCTCCTGGGTCGACTCCTTGGTGATGCCTTCAATTTTCTTATTGGTATCTGACATAGAAATCTCCTTTATCATAAGCGGAGGCCCGGGCTCCTGATATAATGCCACGTGTGCCTTTCGCCACTCGTTTGTTGGTAAAAAGGGTACAAGGGCGCGGACTTATTGTCGTAGTTCCGAAACCCGCGCCCGTTTTTCCGTACAGCTACTTGGCTGCTGCTTCTGCCACGCCGACGATCGACTCGTCCTCCGCTTCCATGATGCCGAACTCCATCAGCAGTTCTTCCAGCTCTTCCATTTCCAGCGGCGTCGGCACGACGAGCATCTTGTTTTCGGAGATCTTTCTGGCCAGTTCACGGTACTCCTGGGCCTGCTGATGCTCCGGCGAGTATTCGATAACCGTCATCCGGCGCAGTTCCGCCCTCTGCACCTGGTTGTCGCGGGGAACGAAGTGGATCATCTGGGTGCCGAGTTTTGCAGCCAGGGCGCGATCAGTTCGAATTCCTTGTCGGTCTTCCTGGCGTTGCAGATCAGGCCGCCCAGGCGGACCTTGCCGGAGGAGGCGTACTTGAGTATACCCTTGGCGATGTTGTTGGCGGCGTACATGGCCATCATTTCGCCGGAACAGACGATATAGATCTCTTCAGCCTTACCTTCCCGGATCGGCATGGCGAACCCGCCGCAGACAACGTCGCCGAGAACGTCGTAAAAGACGAAGTCGAGGTCGGGGGTGTAGGCGCCGTTTTCTTCGAGAAAGTTGATGGCGGTGATGACGCCGCGGCCGGCGCAGCCGACACCCGGCTCGGGACCGCCGGACTCGACGCACTTGACGTCGCCGTAGCCGACCTTGAGAACATCTTCCAGCTCCAGGTCCTCGACCGTGCCCCAGTTCCCGCACCAGGTCCATGACCGTTTCTGGGCCTTGGCATGGAGGATCAGGCGGGTGGAGTCTGCCTTCGGGTCGCAGCCGACGATCATGACCTTCTTGCCGAGCGACGCCAGTCCCGCCACCGTGTTCTGGGTTGTGGTTGACTTGCCGATGCCGCCTTTGCCGTAAATTGCGATCTGTCTCATGTTGCTGCTCCTTTCGTCCACTCATCCGTGGAACGTCCGTAAATTTTGTGGGGCAATAAAAAAGGCGCCCCATTTTGTAATGGCGGCGCCTTTGCCTGACTACTCCTGAATACTGCAGCGTATTCTATTCTTATTCCTGTTTTTTCACTTGCTGCTTTTGCGAAAGAACAATGCACTTGCCGTGCCAAAACAAAAAAAGCCTTTTTTAGAGGGCTTTTCCATGTTTTACAAAATCGTATACGCCGCAGAAAAGTGCAGTTGCTCATAAATTAGTCATTTCGGTTGTGCATCAGCAGGCAGCTAAGGCGACACGAGGCTGCGGGAATACCGGGAAAGTTCATTTCAGGACTTCTTTTAATGGATAAATATCCGTCAGCCTTCAGCCTGTTAACCTGATCCTGCGCCCTTTTTTGTTTGTATGAATGGAGACTTATGTTACCCTTTTAAATATCGGCTCTTATAAGCAACTCAAAGGATACCCGCCCAATGATCAGAGAATTTGAAGCGAAGAATCCGCTCGAAGAAAAGTTGTTGTCCCTTTATCGGAACGAGATCAAACTACCGGATTTTCTGCGCGTTCTTCTCGACTCGCAGATCGTCATCCTGCTTGACAAGGATGTCGATCTGTCCGATCCGGCGCCGGATATCGACCCGCTGATCATAACCTCCCTGCAGGGGTTCACGGTGGCAGCCACGTTTACCAGCATCGACCGCATCAGTCCATTTGTCGCCCAGTTCCCGGACTATTGCTATGCCATGGTTGTCGATGCCCGCTGGTTTTTACAGGGCACTCCCGACACCATCGGCTTTGCCCTCAATCCCGGCTGGCAATACGGAATGGAAATGCCTGCCGACGGCTTGCAGGCCTATTTGAAAAAGTTCGGGGCCAAATGAATCTTGCATTTAAATGCGAAGGACGTACACTTTTTATGAATTTAAAATTTTAGTCATTGATGGGAAGGGAAACGCCATGAAGTGTGGATCATGCGGCAAAGAGATCGCGGAAGGAAGCACAACCTGCCCGTTTTGTTTCGGGCAGACCGAAAGCACGCCCACGATTAATCCGTTCCTGGACAGAGATTTCGCGGACAGGTTTAATCGGGCCACAATTATATGGAAGGACAATCTGGGCGACCTGGTCCTGTTCACCCTGGTTTTTGCGCTCGTGGGCTGGATACCGATCATAAACGCCGCCTTTTTCGCCGGGTACTCGCGCGGACTCATCAAACTTACCCGCGGAGGAAAGGCCAGAGTCGCTGACATATTTTCTGCCTGGGACTGTTTCGGCAATGCGCTTGCCTATTGCCTCATTCTCCTTGCTGCGGTGATCGTATCGATTTTCATTCCCGTTATAGGACCGGTTGTACAATTTGTTGTAACCATTTTCGGAGCCCCCGGTTTTCTACAGGTGATCGACGGAAAAATGAATGCCATAGATGCCCTCATGTGGAGTGTTTCGACCGTACAGCGGCATGTTCTTCCGTGGCTGCTCACTGTTATCGTCAGCGGCATATTGAGTTCGATCGGCATGGTTGCCCTGGTGGTCGGGATCATCATCACCCTGCCATGGGGCGCCCTGCTCCTTATCCAGCAATATGAGGCAGTCAAGGGAGAAGTATCCTGAAAGTTTTTCCCTTTTGGCAAGTGATCAGAAAAAAGCGCCCCGCCTGATTGATTGGCGGGGCGCTTTTTTCTGCAAACTACGACTCTTCAGATCATGATTCGGTGAGGAGAATAGCTTCCGCGATCTGGCGCAGGCTTTTCCGCTTGTCCATGGCCAGTTTCTGCATCTTGCGGAACGCTTCCGGCTCCGTGAGGCTCTGAGTCTGCATCAACACACCTTTAGCTTTCTCCACGATCTTCCTCGACTCGAGGGTTTCCTGGAGATCTTCCACCTTCTCTTTCAGGGCTTCAACCTCTTCCGCGTGGGCAAACGCCATCTCGATGGCCGGCCAGAGGTCCTGTTCGCGAAGAGGTTTCGGTCAAAAATGCGGCAATACCGCTCTCCCCTGCCCTTTTTACTGTTTCCGGGTCATAGCAGGCAGTAAGGAGAATAATGGGAATCTTCAGCTTTTTCCTGATCTCCCGCGCAGCGGTTATTCCGTCCTTGCCTGGCATTGCAACATCCAGGATGGCAAGGTCGGGATATTCAGCCAATGCCTTTTCCACCGCAGCCGCGCCATCACCGCATTCCAAAATTTCATCAAACCCGAGTTCCGCCAGCTTATTTTTTAGGCTCTTGCGGATAATCGGCTCGTCATCGCAAATGAGTACTTTTCTCAATTATATCACCGCCTTGTGATGGATTTTTCAAACCTGACAGTAAACTGCTTCATCTAAAAAGCATAAATCATTCCATGTGTATGCTTTAAATCCTTTTATTTCAAGTTTATATGCTAATCAAACCTGCGCAACACCCCGAAACATACTGCGGGACAAATTTCCCCCTTGACTTGAATGTGAAAGGCGTTATACAGGGAAAAGGGCTAAAGACGCTCAGTTCATCATAATCCGCAACCGGGAGAGATTAATGAACAAAAAGATATTCGTGGTTTTTATCGTCACGATTGCAATTGTAACAGCGATTATTTACCTGGTAACGATGCATTCGAATGAAAACAGAGGAGTAATCCGGGTCTCCGGAAACATTGAAGTGACGACGGTTGAACTGAGCTTCAAAATTCCGGGACGGGTTCTGGAGCGCCCGGTGGATGAGGGTCAAATAGTAAGCCCCGGACAACTGGTGGCCCGTCTCGATAGCGAGGAATTGCGCCAGGAAGTTGAAGGCAAACAGGCGGAGGTTCAGGCGGCGCGAGCTGCGCTGGCCGAACTGGAAGCGGGTTACCGCAAGGAAGAGATTGCCCAGGCGGTAGCTGTCCTGCAAAGGATCGAGGCGGACGCCCGGCGCATCAAGACAGATTTTGCCCGCCAGCAGGCATTATATAAACGGGAGGTCATTTCCAGGCGTGAATTCGACGCATCCCGCGCTTCCTATGAAGAATCACAGGCCAGGGTAATGGAGGCAAAAGAGCGCCTTTCCATGCTGCAGAGCGGACCGCGCCGCGAGACCATCGATCAGGCCCGGGCGCGTCTGCGCGACAGCGAAGCACGCCTTGACCTTGCAAAAACCAGGCTTGGCTATTCCACGCTCGTTTCATCCGTGAAAGGCCTGGTCCTGAGTAAAAACATAGAACCGGGCGAACAGGTAGCGGCAGGAACTCCCGTAGTCACGGTCGGCATGATGGACGAAGTCTGGGTGAAGGCGTATATCAGCGAGACCGACCTGGGCCGGGTCAAGGTCGGGCAAAAGGCATGGGTAACCACCGACACCTATCCCGGAAGGAAATATCCCGGTTACATCTCCTTTATCTCGTCGGAGGCCGAGTTCACCCCGAAAAACGTACAGACGGAAAAAGAACGCGTCAAGTTGGTATACCGGATAAAAATAATGATCGCCAACCCTGACATGGAACTCAAACCGGGCATGCCGGCGGATGCGGAGATAGAGACAAGTGCTCAGAAAACAGGAGACAGAATTCAGAATAAAAACCGCCTGACTCCTGACTCCTGACTCCTGACTCCTGACTCCTGGATTCCATTTATGGACGCAATCAAAACCGAAAATCTCACCAAGACCTTCGCCGGACTTACCGCGGTCGACAATCTCACCCTGTCGGTTGCGCCGGGCGAATTGTTCGGGTTGGTCGGATCGGACGGCGCGGGTAAAACCACGACCATGCGCATGCTGACTTCGATCTTGGACCCCACGTCAGGAGACGCGTGGGTGATGGGTAGCACATGTAACCCGGGACGCGGAGGCCATCAAAGAGGATATCGGCTACATGAGTCAGCGCTTCGGCCTTTATCCCGACCTGACCGTACAGGAAAACATCCTTTTCTATGCCGACATCTACGGCCTGCCGCGCAAGGGGCGGCAGGAAAAATCGATCGCCTCCTCGCCTTCAGCAACCTGACGCCTTTTCGGAAAAGGAATGCGGGGAACCTGTCCGGGGGCATGAAACAGAAGCTGGGGCTTGCCTGCGCACTCGTCCATACGCCGAAGGTGCTCTTTCTCGACGAACCGACCAATGGGGTCGATCCCGTCTCGCGTCGTGACTTCTGGCGTATCCTCTACCAGCTTCTCAAAGAGGGGACTGCCATCTTCGTTTCCACCGCGTATCTCGACGAAGCCGATCGCTGCAACCGGGTCGGACTGATCCACAAAGGAAAACTGCTTGCCTGCGCCCCCCCGAAAGATCTGAAAAAACTGATGCAGGGCATTATTCTCGAAGTCCGTACCGGAGAGCCGCGCCGCACCGCCAGGCTGTTGAAGGACCTGCTCGGTGAAGCAAATGTTACCCAGTTCGGAGACAAGACCCATGTGGCCGCCGGCGAGTTTGACCGGGCCTCTGCGTTGATTCGGGAAACATGTGAAAGGAAGGTCTTTCGCCCGGTTGAAATAAGGGAAATCGACCCGTCCCTCGAGGATGTCTTCGTATCGGTATTGACAGAAAAAAACCGGCTGGACGGAAGCGGAATTAATATGATCAAGGACACGGCACGGCCGGACAGGGAAGAAGACTACTCCGTAACCCTCAAAGACCTGAAAAGGCGTTTCGGTGATTTCGTCGCCGTCAACAGGGTCAACCTTGCGGTGAAAAAAGGCGAAATCTTCGGCTTTCTCGGGCCCAACGGCGCCGGCAAATCGACCACCATCCGCATGCTGTGCGGCATCCTCACGCCCAGCGGCGGATCGGGACAGTGGCGGGCTTCGACATCATCCGCGACCCGGAGGGGATCAAGGACATATCGGCTACATGAGCCAGAGTTTTTCCCTCTACGAAGACCTCACCGTGGAGGAAAACATCGACTTTTACAGCGGCATCTACAGGATCCCTCGGAAGAAAACGGGAGCGGAAGGAGTGGGTGCTCGGCATGGCCGGCCTTACGGAGCACCGCCTCGACCAGGACCGCCGTTCTCTCCGGCGGCTGGAAACAGCGGCTGGCGCTCGGCTGCGCCATACTTCACGAACCGCCGATAATTTTTCTCGACGAGCCCACATCGGGAGTGGATCCCATCAGCCGGAGGAATTTCTGGGACCTGATCTACCATCTCGCCGACCAGGGCGTTACCGTCTTCGTAACCACCCACTACATGGACGAGGCCGAGTATTGTGACCGTCTCGGACTTATTTACCGCGGTGAGCTGATTGCCATGGGAACGCCCGGGGAACTGAAAAGCGGCTTCATGAGCGAAGAGGTCGTCGAGATGGCCTGCGACCGCCCGAACGAGGCGTTGGGATATGTCGAGGAGCTGTCCGGAATAAGAAATGCGGCGTTGTTCGGCAGGGGCCTGCACGTGGTGACGGAGAATGCCGCACAGTGCAATACCCGCCATAAAAGAAACATTAACCGCCAGGGGTATTCGATCTGAGCCGCATCGGCAAAATCACCCCTTCGCTGGAGGACGTCTTCGTATCCCTCATCGAGGCGTGCGACAGGGAACAAGCGCCGCAGAAGGAATTCAAGGGATAGTTGGAACATAATACAGGAGTCAGAATAGGAGTCAGGAGTCAGGAGTCGGGAGTCGGGATGGTTTCCTTCTGTATTCTGACACACTGACTCCTGTATTCTGCCGTCAATTTACATATTTTCTGGACAACCATGAACCTGCAACGCATAACGGCAGTGGCGAAAAAGGAATTCATCCACATTATCCGCGATCCGCGCAGTCTCGGAATGGGCATTGCCATTCCCTTGCTCATGCTGTTTCTTTTCGGCTATGCGCTGACCCTGGATGTCGACAGGGTGCCCCTGATCGTGTGGGACCAGAGCGGCACCCAGGCCAGTCGCGATTTCATAGACGGTTTTTCCGGCTCAAGGTACTTTTCGCTGCGCGGTTATGCCGACAATTACCGGGACATGGAACAGGCCATTGACAGCCGCGAGGCGCTCATCGCCATCGTCATTCCGGTGGATTTCGCCCGGAAGATAAAATCGGGAAGGAAGGCAGCCGTTCAGGCATTGCTGGACGGCAGCGACCCGAACACCGCAACCTTCGCCCTCGGCTATGCCGAAAACATAACGGCCCGCTATTCGCGTGAGGTAGTGCTCCGGCAATTGAGGCGTATTTCGGGAACCGCTCCGATCGACGCCGGGCTCGATCTGCGCCCGCGCGTCTGGTTCAACTCTGACATGGTATCGAAAAATTACATATTTCCTGGACTCATCGCCGTCATAATGATGATAATCGCCGCCCTCCTCACATCCCTGACCATAGCCCGCGAATGGGAAACCGGCACCATGGAGCAACTCATCTCCACACCTCTGAGGGGACCGGAACTGATTCTAGGCAAGCTTGTCCCATACTTTGTCATCGGAATTCTCGACCTGGTTTTGTCGGTCTTTGTCGGCATACTGATCTTCGACATCCCGCTCCGCGGCAGTCTTGTCCTTCTGTTCGGCGTGTCCGTCATTTTTCTCATCGGCGCCCTTTCCCTGGGGATGTTTATCAGCATAATAACCAAGAGTCAGCTTCTGGCCAGCCAGTTGGCGCTTGTTGCGACCATGCTGCCGGCTTTTCTCATGTCGGGGTTCATCTTCCCCATCGCCAACATGCCGGTGCCGGTGCAGGGGGTCACCTACATCGTTACCGCGCGATATTACGTGAAAATGCTGCGTGATATATATCTGAAGGGCGTCGGTCTCGATATCATGGCCGGTGAAGCGGGGTTTCTCATTCTCTTTAGTATTATCATAATATTTCTATCGATCCGGAAATTCAGGAAGAAAATTGAGTGAGAATACAGAATACAGAATACAGAATACAGAATTCAGAATTTAGAATGAAAACCTCCTGACTCCTGACTCCTGACTCCTGACTCCTGACTCCTGACTCCGACTCCTGACTCCTGACTCCTGGATTCTCGAATTTAAAGGTTTTTCCCATGTTCGAACGTCTGAAATCCATGCTGGTCAAGGAATTCATCCAGGTTCTGCGCGACCCGAGGATGCGCTTTTGATCTTCGTCTTCCGGTTGTCCAGACCCTCATTTTCGGCTATGCGGTCAATACGGACGTAAGCATATTGAGACCGCCGTCTATGATCTGGACAACAGCACCGAGAGCCGGGACCTGGTCTCCCGGCTCGCGCGATCGGGATATTTCGACATCGTAGGTACTTGATCAAGCGACAGCGAGGCAAGGGCAGCTCATCGACCGGGGAGAGGTCAAGCGCCATGCCAGGATGAACAAGGGGTTTCGGTGACAGCTGCGAGCCGGCGGACCGCGCCGCTACAGCTCATTCTCGACGGGCCGATTCCGAATTCCGCCGGGATCGTCCTGACCTACGCGGCAAAGATCGCCGCGCAATACAACTCGCAGTATCATCGCCGAGCGGCCGGCCCGGAGCGGGATTCCCGTGACGGCCCTCGGCGGGGTCGACCTGGAGAGCCGCGCCTGGTTCAACGAAAATCTGGAAAGCCGCAACTATTATGTTCCGGGGGTTATCGCCAACATCGTGCTGATCGTTACCATGCTGCTGTCCAGCATGGCGGTGGTGCGGGAAAAAGAGATCGGCACCATGGAACAGATCATCGTCACGCCGATCCGGCGATGGGAGTTCATCCTCGGCAAAACCCTCCCGTTCGTCCTGATCGGGTACATCAACGTGGCGATCGTCACCCTTGTCGCCTGCTTCTGGTTCGATGTCCCAATGCGGGGGAACCTGCTGCTGCTCTTCGGCGCCACGGCTCTTTTCCTCCTCAGCACCCTCGGTTTCGGCCTGGTTATCTCCACCGTGAGCCGCACCCAGCAGCAGGCGATGATGAGCGCCTTCATGTTCATCTTCCCCGCCATGCTTCTCTCCGGGTTCGCCTTCCCCATCGCCAATATGCCGCTTCCGGTGCAGTACTGACCTCCTCAACCCGCTGCGTTATTTCCTGGTCATCATCCGGGGCATCTTTCTGAAAGGAGTCGGTATTGTCATCCTCTGGCCGGAGTTCTCGGTCTTTTTATCCTGGGTCGGTATATACTCGTGTTTGCCGTGCACCGTTTCAGGAAGACACTTTAAATCAAAAGCTGGTAGTTATCACACAATGTCACGAAGTTCACCAAGGAAAACAAAAACATCAATTGATTCATACAAACACAATTTTGGTGACTGGTTCTTGTTCGACAAGACAATCTGTTTCTTTGTGTTCTTCGTGGCTTTGTGTGAGCCAACTGCTTTTTCATGATCCAGACTTCATTTCACCGGTCTCGTCAAATCCCTGTTTTGAAGCCCCCTCCCCGCAACTTTAATTAACCTTAAATATTGCATAACATACCGTAAAACAATTTGTTTTTTCACGGCAATATATTAGAATATATAATACGGGCCGGGATAAAACACCCCGGTCTGCAAGGAGGATAATATGGGAGACAAGATTATTCGCGTAAACATGACGACCCTTACCAGCAGCGTCGAAACGGTGCCTGCCGAGTGGGTCGGGCTCGGGGGACGGGGGCTTACTTCAACCGTTGTCGCTAAGGAAGTACCTCCCACTTGCGAGCCGTTGGGCAAGTATAACAAGCTGGTGTTTTCACCGGGCCTCCTGACCGCCACCGCGGCGGCAAACTCCGGCCGACTGTCGGCAGGGTTCAAGAGCCCGCTGACCGGCGGCATCAAGGAAAGCAATGCCGGCGGCACCGCGGCCCAGAACCTGGAAAGGCTCGGCGTCAAGGCCCTGATTATCGAGGGTATGCCCAAGGAGGACAAGTGGTACAGCATCCATGTCGACAAGGATGGCGCCACCATAAAGGAAGATTCCGAGTATGTGGGCAAAGGCAACTATGAGCTGTTCAAAAGTATCGGCGAAAAAATGGGCAAGAAGATCGGCGTCCTGGCGGTCGGCCCCGCCGGCGAATTCAGGATGGCGGCTGCGAACATCTCGGTGAAAGACCCCGACGGCAACATCAGAAGTCACGGCCGTGGCGGGGGTGGCGCTGTCATGGGCTCCAAGAAAGTGAAGTACATTACCATTGACGATACAGGCGGACCCGGCGTCAAGATTGCCGATCCTGAGAAATTCAGGACACAGGCAAGGATCTTCGCCAAGGCGCTGCTCGACCATCCGGTAAGCGGCCAGGGCCTGCCGACCTATGGCACCAATGTTTTGATCAACATCCTCAACGAAGCCGGCGGCCTGCCCACCAAAAACTTCCGTTACGGCCGCGTTGATCACCCCGAAAAGATCTGCGGTGAAACCATGCACGACGTGATCGTTACCAGGGGCGGCACCCCCAGCCACGGCTGCCATGCCGGCTGTATCATCAAGTGCTCGCAGATGTATGTCGACGACAAGGGTGAATACATTACCTCCGGTTTCGAATACGAGACCATCTGGGGCTTCGGCTGCGCCTGCAACATCAGCGATCTGGATATCATAGCGAAATGCGACTGGGCCATGGATGACGTGGGAATCGACTCCATCGAGGGCGCGGTTTTAATGAGTGTAGCCATGGAAGCCGGCATCCTTCCCTGGGGTGACGGCAAGGAAAGCTACAGGCTGATCGACGAGGAAATCCGCAAGGGTACACCTCTCGGCAGGATTCTCGGCAATGGCGCCGGCTCGGTAGGCAAGACCTACGGCCTGACCAGAATTCCGGTGGTCAAGAACCAGGGCATACCCGCCTATGATCCGAGAGCGGTCAAAGGAATAGGAGTAACGTATGCCACTTCGACGATGGGCGCCGATCATACTTCAGGGTACACCATTGCCACCAATATCCTGAAAGTCGGCGGTTATGTCGACCCGCTGCAGAAAGAAGGCCAGGTCGAGCTGTCACGGAACCTGCAGATAGCAACGGCGGCAGTGGACAGCACCGGCCTCTGTATCTTCGTGGCTTTCCCGGCCCTGGATATCCCCGAGTGCTTCACCGCGATCTACGAGATGATAAATGCACGCTACGGCCTTAACCTGACCGCGGACGATGTGGTGGCGCTCGGCAAACAGATACTGAAGACCGAACATGAATTCAACCTTGCCGCCGGTTTCACCAACAAGGACGACCGCCTTCCCGAATTCTTCGAGGAAGAGATCCTTCCCCACAACGCAGTATGGGATATGACCGACGAAGAACTGGATTCATTCTGGGCTTTCTGAGAAGGCGGAATTTCTTTCCGACCTCCCCGGCTGATTTTCAAGGCACCCTTTTGGGGTGCCTTTTTTTGTTCGGTAAATGATCCAGTGTAACGACGCAGGCAAAAATTCCTGCTTGATAGCCTTGAAAAGATTCCGGAATGCAACAAGGTGCGCTTTAAATGCGCCCCTTCACCTGACTTATTTATTGACTTTATTCATACCGTCCTTAACGGATGAATATATGGTAAACCTGTGGGAAATAAAGAACCAAAGTTCATTTTTGAAGAAACCGATTTCATTGCTCTCTGCTTCATCTGATCCCAGAACAATTCCTTTCAGCAACTCGCCGTCGACTTCCAGAACCCTTATCCTGACGGGTTCGTTGCCGCCATTCATGAACCCGTAATTCAAGCCGGTATGAAAATCGCTGACCAGGATATCGCCCTTCTTCACCTCGCTGTTGTGGATTACCCTTTTTATCCCGGGGAACATTTCATTCAATGATCTGATACGATGTACAATTCTCACGTAGCAATCAGCCAGCCCATTCCAGAAGGGATGTTTACAGTCATACTTTTCGGCCCTCTCCACAGCCCTCATGGTTATTTTCATCACTTTTGCGGAAGTTACGGATTTCAACACCGACAGTTCGTAATGCGGTAACAACCGTCCGGAGTTTGCAGCGTTTTCCTTGCCTGCAGGCAGCTGAAAATTACCTATCCCTATTTTTCTCATGTACTCGCTCCTTGAAATCATCTTGGTGTTATATATCTTTTTATATAACGTTAGTCTAAAAAACGGGCGCCCCTCGTGTAAGGGCGCCCGTGCAAGGAAACGCTCATTCATGGCATGGAAATGGAGGCGCTTCCCGGGAGAACCAGGTAATTTCTAGAAATTCCAGAATGCGTCGATCTCTTCGCCGCTGAAATCCCATACCGCATTGTGGGGAGGAATCTCCTCTTCGAAGAATTCGGGCAGACGGTCGTCCTTGTTGGTGAAACCGGCGGCAACGTTGAAGTCGTGCTCGGTCTTCAGGACATATTTACCGAACTCTACTACACCTTCGGCGGTCAGGTCCGTGCCGAAACGGGCGTTGATCATCTCGTAGATCGCTGTGAAGCACTCCGGAATATCCAGGGCCGGGAAAGCCACGAAGATACAGAGGCCGGTGCTGTCCACTGCCGCCGTTGCGATCTGCAGGTTTCTGGACAGTTCCACCTGTCCTTCTTTGGAAAGAGGATCAACATAACCACCGACCTTCAGGATGTTTGTGGCGATGGTATAGCCCGAAGTGTGGTCTGCACCCATGGTGGAGGTGGCATAGGTTATACCGATACCCTTTACAGCCCTCGGATCATATGCCGGGATACCCTGGTTTTTGACCACCGGGATCCTGGTAAGGCCGTAGGTCCTGCCGACGGAACCGGCGCCATTTCCGAGGATGCGGCCAAGCGGTGTGCCCTTGCGCATTTCTTCGTCAAACAGCCTGTAGCTTTCCTTGCCGTCGCCCCAGGGAAGAATGCCGGCTTCCATGGCAACGTTTATGATTACTGCGCCTTCAATGGAGTCGATACCGATATCGTCCATCACCCAGTCGCATCTGGCGATATCGTCCAGACTCTCGACCAGGCTGTTGGCGCCGAAGCCCCAGACAGTTTCGTATTCGAAACCGGAAGTAATATAGTTGCCGTTCTCATCGTTGTAAATCTGCGAACACTTGATGATACAACCGGCATGGCAGCCGTGGCTCGGATTTCCACCCCTGGCAACGATCACGTCATGCATGGTTTCACCGCAGATCTTTTCAGGGTGATCGACGCGGCCGTAACGGAAATTTTTGGTCGGCAGGCCGCCAGCTTCGTTGAGGATATTGATCAGAACGTTGGTGCCGTAGGTCGGCAGGCCCTGGCCGCTTACCGGATGGTCGAGAAGTGCCTTGGCAAAAATCCTTGCCTGTGTCCTGAATTTTTCCGGATCAGCGAGCTTGACGCCCGGTCCACCTGCATCGTCGATGGTGATATATTTGATTTTCTTGGAACCCATGACTGCGCCGGCGCCGCCGCGGCCGTGGCTTCTCACGTTGCCGTCGGGATCTTTAACCGAGATGTTCGCAGCCGCCATCCGGAACTCGCCGGCGGGTCCGATTGCCAGGACACCGATCTTCTTGCCCATTTTTTCGCCAATGGCTTTAAACAGCTCATAGTTGCCTTTGCCGAGATACTCGGAGTCTTCCTTGATGGTGGCGCCGTCCTTGTTTATATGGATGCTGTACCACTTGTCTTCCTTGGGCATGTCCTCGATGATGACCGCTTTGATTCCAAGCCTCTCCAGGTTCTGGGCAGCAGTACCACCGGCGTTGCTCTCCTTGATGCCGCCGGTCAGCGGGCTCTTGAATCCTGCCGAAAGGCGTCCCGAGTTTGCCGCCGCGGTGGCGGTCAGCAGGCCCGGTGAAAACACCAGTTTGTTGTACTTGCCGAGCGGTTCGCAGGTGGGTGGAACTTCCTTGGCAACAACCGTCGAAGTCAGCGCCCTTCCCCCCAGCGCCGCCCACTCGGCCGGCACCGGTTCGACCGCGGTCGTCAGAGTCGCCATGTTAATGCGAATAATCTTGTCTCCCATAATATCCTCCTGTTTGGTTTTCTCCCATCCATTCCCTGACTGGAAATGGAAACCGTTTGCCTGATATATATCAGACTCTTCCCGTTGAACGAAAAGAGCGTCGCATTTTTACGGCGGCACTGAATCTATTTCTAATTAACTTTGATGGTCACGCAAAATCGAATTGCACCGACTCAGGCCTGAAAGCACCAGGTCTGAAGTTGTCCACCTAATGCTTGGTTGAGATTGCCCAGCAGGCGACAGAATCGCTCTTTGACAGTCCATATAATTGCACTTATGCCTGAATCATCGCCGCTATTATCGACATACCGGCGTCTTTTCCGGATTCGGAACGCAGCTGACCGCAGGATGTTCAGTCCGGTTGCTTTCAACGTTGCCGCGACCCTGACCTGCGTCATCCCCCTGACCCGGAGATGCTTGATGCCCATAAGCCGGTAAGGTCGGACATGGTTCCTTCAATACCGGCGCGATAGCGATAGGCTTCACGGAATGCCGCGGTCTTCTCCTGTGACCGTCGCCTGGCGAGCCGAAGTGCCTTGGCATCGTAACTGATGGTTGCGCTCTGCTTGACCCGTTTTACCGGACAGTCGGATTGCCGGGGGCACAGGTCACAGGTTGCCTTGTCGAAGTGAACGATCTTCCCGCCATTCTTGCCGGTCTTGGTCCGTTGCGGTGTTTGGCCCATGGGACAGGAGAGCAACTCGTCGGATGCTGAGTAATGGAACTCGGCGAGACTGATTGCGTGCGACTGCTCGCCCATGGTGGGGGAAACTACCTCTACCCCGTGCTTCCTGGCTTTTTCCACGTTCTCATCACCGCCGTACAGGGAATCGGCCAGAAGTTCCGTGGGAGAAAGCTCCCGAGCCTCCACATCCTCAAGAGCGGGAAGCAGGGCCTGGGCATCGCTTTCGTGGGCGGCTTCCACGTTGACGTGAGTAATCAGGTCCGGCTGGCTCTTGTCCGGGGAATAGGTCTCCATGACCTGCATCTGGTATCCCTTCCCCTTGTGGCCGCTATAGCCGGCATCAGGGTCCGAGGGGCTCTGAAGGGAACTGGACGCAACATCCTTGTTCGGCTTGATGGTAACTGTTGTGCCGTCAGCAGCGTTTTCAACCACGCACTGCTCAACGAGCAGGCGAACCAGGAGCTGATAGCTCGTCATGGCAATGACGGCCTCATGGGTTTTGAACCGCTCGACCAGTAAAAAGCAGTCGGAGCCGACTTCCTGGAGCTTTAGAGATGATTCGCTCGGCTTTACCGCGAACTGGCCGTCGTTTCTTTCGTCATACCGAACCGCTACCTCACCGAGGGATTGATAGAGCTCGTTGTGGTGCCGTTTCAGATTGACCAGAAATTTCCGGATTGTTCTCACGAACAGCCGGACTCTCCCCAGGTGCGCCATGTTGGAAAAGATGTGGATCGAGTCCAGACGCTGTTTTGAGGGGTCGAGCTCAAAGAGCTTTTTCAGGGCATCGGTGATGTTTTCAAAGATCGCCTGCTCCAGGCCCAGC
Source organism: uncultured delta proteobacterium (assembly GCA_963815135.1). Lineage (GTDB taxonomy): Bacteria > Desulfobacterota > Desulfuromonadia > Geobacterales > Geobacteraceae > CAIWTU01. Next base: position 361,032 of record CAWFFO010000006.1, on the reverse strand, counting down.
CGTCCGACACTGTCCCGCATGGTCCAGAGGGTGCGGGGAGATACATAGGAACTGAAATCAGTGGCATCGGTAACGTTCAACGCATACTGCCACATGATGTTGAAGGCGAACTGGCGAACCGTCTCCTCGTCGGTCAGGTCTTCCATCTGTTGCAGAAGCACCAAGCCCAGCATGGCGTACAGTTCCTTGGTGCGACGCCCCGTCTGTTCGGAGTACAGAGGAAACAACTTCTCCGCCGGAAGCTTGTGCAGTATCTCTTCCCGAAACAGATGCGCCCATGATGATTCCAGAAGCGCCAGGCGCTTCGGCCCAAGATGCTCGAAAGGATTGAACATGTCGTACTGTTTGTGGTCTTTGACGTGAATCACGACAACTCCAGATAACCGCTTGATTTTGTTGGGTTATCTTATCAGAAAAAGACACAGCTTTAAATAAAAATATTTCGTTATTTGTTAAATATTTCAGTTGCTTAAACTATTTGTCTCGCTTTTGCGAGACCATCAACTTTCAGCGTCCGGATTTAACAGAATTTTCGCGGAAGTAAGCAAATCCGGAAGACTTATTTATCTTAGACTGATCAAGTCATTGATTTTTATTGCCTTTTTAGATTTCCTGCCGACTGCGGCAGACATATTGACCGGACCGGGAATATGTGTTTTGAAATATAATCCAGTTGTGATATTAATAACAGATGCAGAATTTCAATAAAATGAGCAGTACAGTTTCCGAAACACGCAACTGTACTGCTCGAAAATTCAGACATCTGTATACAGCAAAATAAAATAAACCGGTGAAAAGGCCGAATTATGGGAACAATCAGTAATCAGGACGGAACAGACCCGTATATTTATGAAAAAATCGCCGGAAGGATCGAGCTCCTGATCAAAAAGGGCACGTACCGCGCCGGGGAGCGCATACCATCCGTACGAAGCCTCAGCAAACAGATGAAAGTCAGCGTATCGACGATTTTAAAGGCATATTTCCAACTCGAAAACCAGGGAATCATCGAGGCGCGTCCACAATCCGGGTATTATGTGCGACGCCAATCCCCACCGGCGCAGTCGGAACAGGAAATAACCCTCGTACATGCAACACCGACCCCTGTGAGTGTAAATGAACTGGTTATGATGGTATTGCGCGACGCACGCGATCCAGATCTCGTTCCGCTCGGTGTCGCGGCTCCCAACCCGGAAAACCTGCCGATCGACAAGTTGAACCGGATTATCTCCCATGTCTCCAGGCTTCACAGACATGAGGGGGTATCGTACGATTTTCCGCCCGGCTGCGAGAACCTGCGGATCCAGTTGGCGCAACGGGCAGTTAAAGCTGGTTGCTCATTGACGCCGGACCGCATAGTCACCACCAGCGGCTGCCTGGAAGCTGTCATGCTTTCCCTGCGAGCCGTCTGCCGTCCAGGCGACACGGTGGCCATAGAATCCCCCATATTTTACAACCTTCTGCAGGTCATCGAGATGCTCGACCTCAAGGCCCTGGAAATTCCGACCCACCCCCTGAACGGAATCAGCCTCTCGGCATTGAGTTACGCCATTGAACATAATCCGGTACACGCCTGCATTGTAATCTCCAACTTCAACAACCCCTTCGGCAGTTGCATGCCGGACGAGAAGAAGAAGGAACTTGTCAGGATCCTGGCCGGTCACGAAATTCCGCTCATAGAGGACGATGTGTACGGCGATCTCGGTTTTTCCTACGATCGACCCACGGTAGCCAAGCGTTACGACAAAAAGGGGTTGGTAATGCTTTGTTCGTCCTTCTCCAAGACCCTGGCTCCCGGCTACCGGGTCGGCTGGGTCGTTCCCGGCAGGTTCCAGGAAAAGATCGAGCGGCTGAAAGCGGTAAGCAACATCGCCACGGCAACATTGCCCCAGCTGGCCATAGCGGAATTTCTCGCCACAGGCGGCTATGACCACTATCTGCGTAAAATCCGGGCAATCTACAATCGACAAACTTCTCTGATGGCACAAGCAGTGGAAGTATATTTTCCGAAAGGGACCAGGATCAGCAATCCCTCCGGGGGCTTTGTCCTGTGGGTGGAGATACCGGAACAGGTCGATTCCATAAAATTGTACGAACTTGCCTTGAAAGCGGGGATCACCATCGCCCCCGGCCTGATTTTTTCCGCTTCACGGAAATACCGGAATTTCATCCGCCTGAATGCCGCATACTGGTCAGACAGAATAGACAAGGCACTTGCGGTCGTCGGAGGAATTGCCTCGAACTTGTCGGAATAGAGCGTTGTTCAGGAATATATTCACGATCGCTAAAGAGGAAGGCGGAATTTCCGATATGGAATAGAAAGAAAATAATGAGCAGACCGGTCAAGAGACTGTGCAGAACAGACTGCGGATTTAAAGTAAATGTACTTTTGCAAAGATAAATCTTATGCAGTATAATTAATTTGTTTTTTTGCAGAATTATTTTTAATGTTAAATTGACTTATACTGCTTTCCAGTCCCCACAAAAAAGCGGCGTACATGGGTAAATAAATATGCCCAGGAAAGAATGGCCTTGAACAAAAAACTTTCAAACAGTGCCGGTGATGCACAACAAACCATTTTCAGTCTGCAGCGGAAGGTTGAAGAACTCGAGGGAAACCTGCAGCAGGCAATTATTGAAGAGGTCGAAAAAAACCTGTCGTCGGAAAGACTCAGGCTTCTGGAAAGCCAGCAGGCGGTAATGGAAGACCTGGTGGGAAACATCGCCCACCAATGGCGTCAACCATTGAACATTGTCGGTCTGGCCATTCAGAAACTGCAGTTTGATTATGAAAAAAATGAAGTAAACGACAAATACCTGGATGAACTTGTCCGCGAGGTTCTCGATATTCTCAAGCAGATGTCACGGACGGTACAGACTTTCAGGAATTTCATGCAGACCGAGAGAAGCAAACAGCAGTTCAGTTTGAATGAAACGATACGCCAGGTCCTTTCTTTTGTTGAAGACAGCATGAAATCCGCTGGCATCGATGTGAGACTGCATACCCCTGATGAAGACCTTATGGTCAATAATTTCAGGAATGAGCTGACCCGGATTGTGCTCGGCATGCTCAACAAGTCGAAGAAAATCCTGCTGCAGAACAAAATTGATTCTCCCGGTGTAGATTTGCATCTTTTCCGCGAGAACAGGCGATGCGTTCTCACCTTGGCCGACAATGGCGGCTGCATCCCCGATCAGGAGATCGAAAAGGTTTTTGAGCCCTATTCCGTTTCCGGAACGCGCGGGGTCGGTTCCGGAATGGAATTGCACATGGCGAAAACTGTCATTGAGCGCAAAATGAAAGGGAAACTGAAGGTGCGCAACATGGACGGCGGGGTGGAATTCAGGTTTGAACTGTAAAAAAATCCATTTAACTCCACTTTTCAATATAAGCATTCACATCGAACTTTCTCCGGCAGCCGTTAAAACTCATATATCTTATCTTTCCAAATACGGGTCTTTCCTTCCAGGCCCTGTCGTGGACTCCGCCGATGCTCCATGCAATCCCGGCATATCCGTTGGGGTCTCGTCCATCGAGGCCGTACCTGTCGTTTAAACGAATGGCGATTTCCAGTGCCTTTTCCGGGGACTCCGTCCATTCCAGGATTTTCTTGGCCCAGTACATGCGCATGTATCCATGCATTTTGCCGCTGATGATCAGTTCTCTCTGCGCGGCATTCCACAGCGGGTCATGGCTTTCTCCCTTTTCGAATTTCTCAACAGAATAGACATACTCCCTGGGGTCTTCCCTGTGCATGTCCAGGCTCTTGCGGGCCCATTCGGGAAACCCCTGAAAACTGTCGTAATCATCATTGTAAAAACAGAAATTGTCCGACAGTTCCCGTCTGACCACCAGTTCTTCCATGAATGCTTCCTGCGATTTCAGATATTCATCAAACCTTTCCGTCTCCAGGGCCGCCCTCTGGGGGGAAATATGTCCGAAACGCAGATAAGGCGACAGACCGGACTGGCCGCGACAAACGGGATCGTTCCGCGACGCATGGTAAATGGAGAGACGGTTTTCCAGAAAGTCCCGCAAAACCCTGTGGCCGGCAGACTCACCCGGCTCCAGCCAATCGACTTCGGGTACAGAACAATCAACTCTGCATGCGTACATTACCGTGTCCCATGCATTTCTTTCTTTATTTCCCTGCCATTGGAAAGGATGTTTCCGCAGAGGAGGGAAATCGGTTAGGAATTCCGGCAGGGCATGGCGGATCTTGGGCCTGAACGTATATGCCCCGTATTCCTGTTTTAGCGACGCCATCCGGCACGGAACGATATTGTGCGCATCGACTTCATAAAAGGGCACAGCAAGTGCTTTTGCCACCCGCCGGTTCCACACCTGCTTGACCCGGAGAGGATTGAAATCGGTAACCAGGGCGCCTCCTCCATGGCTTTCCAAGAAACGGGGTACCTCTTCTCCTGGGGAACCGGTAAGAAGAAAAAAAGCTATGTCTGCCTCTGCAAGCTTTTCTTCCACTCCCTGCAGCCCCTTCACCATGAAACCGTACTGCCTGATCGTAGCACCGAGGAATTCCGGCACCAGGCAGAAAACAACCGACAGCGGCACCTTAAGCTCCAGCGCCAGCTCCTGGGCGAACAGCAGCGCCCAGTTATCGCCGGCTCGCTGGTCGCGGCTCATCCAGTAGATCACCGGCCCGGACTTCTGATCGATATCGTTGAGCTTCGTAATGCGCTTTCGGTTTACCATATGCGGTCTCCCGGCTGATTTGCCATCATGGCTCCTTCCTGAAAGTCCGAAAAAGTCCGAAGAGAGTTGAATCCGGGCTTTCAGGATCGACACCCTATATAATATTTTTACTGCAAATCCACCCGATAACAATTATAATGCCTCATTAATTTTGCTGAAATATTATTTTTTCAGGAGGGATTATTATGGCTGTTAAACTGCCCGGTGACGACTTTGGCGGGTCAAGGACTTTGCTGGCCCGCTTCCTGCCGAAAGCTGCTCTGATTCTGTTTCTCATTCTCATCTTTTTTCTGTTTCTGAACCCTTTCGTAATCATAGGGGCGGGAGAACGTGGCGTGGTCCTGAATTTCGGGGCTGTATCGCCGACAGTTCTCGGCGAAGGCCTGCATTTTCGTGTGCCGATAATGCAGAAAATCATCAAGATGGACGTAAAGGTGCAGAAAGCGCAAACCGATGCGGAAGCAGCCTCCAAGGACCTGCAGGAAACGTTTTCCACTATCGCTCTGAATTTCCATGTTCTGCCGGAAAAAGTGAACCGTATTTACCAGAAACTCGGCGCGGATTTCAAGCAGAGGATAATCGACCCCGCAGTACAGGAAGTTGTGAAGGCGGTAACGGCAAAGTATACGGCAGTCGAAGTGATAACCCAGAGGGAAAAGGTAAGATCCGAGATACGGGAATTGCTGAAAAACAGGCTTTTGGCCTACGACATCATCGTGGACGATTTTTCCATCGTCAACTTCAAGTTCTCAAGCCAGTTCACCCAGGCCATCGAATCCAAGCAGACGGCTGAACAGCTGGCCCTGAAAGCCCAGCGTGACCTGGAGAGGATCAAGATCGAGGCGGAACAAAAAGTGGCCCAGGCAAAAGCGGAAGCCGAGGCGTTGCGGCTGCAGAAAGAAAATGTCACCCCGCAGCTGGTAAAACTGCGCCAGATAGAAGCGTCATTGAAAGCAATCGACAAATGGGACGGGCACATGCCTAAAGTGACTTCCGGTACCGTGCCCTTTATCGATGTGAAAAATCTTGACCGGGAGTAGGCTGACTCCCTAAAAGGCAAGGGCGGACTCAGAGGTCCGCCCTTGTTTGAGTATAAGCTACAAAGGACAATCCGGGAGTTTTTCACCCCAGGTTCACCCCCATAACTTCAGCCACTGTATGAATGTCCTTGTCGCCCCTTCCGGACAGGCAGACCACGACAGACTTGTCCCTGGGCAGCGTCGGCGCCAGCTTGAGAATGTATGCGACGGCGTGGGACGATTCCAGGGCTGGCAGGATGCCCTCTTCCAGGGTCAGTACCTTGAACCCCTCCATCGCCTCATCATCGGTTATGGACACATATTGCGCGCGGCCGGTCTCTTTCATCCACGCATGCTCGGGACCGACCCCCGGATAATCGAGCCCGGCGGAGATGGAATGGGCATGTGCAATCTGTCCGAACCGGTCCTGAAGCAGGAAGGTCTTGTTGCCATGCAGAACCCCGACCGAGCCGGCGCAAAGCGGAGCGGCGTGTTTGCCTGAACCGATGCCGTAACCGGCGGCTTCGACACCGATCATCCGCACCTCCGGATCATCCATGAACGGATAAAAAAGCCCCATGGCGTTGCTCCCCCCGCCAACCGCGGCCACCAGGTAATCGGGAAGTTTCCCTTCCGCCTTTTTATGCTGAGCCTTGGCTTCCCGGCCGATGACCGACTGGAAATCCCGCACCATCATCGGATACGGATGGGGACCGGCCGTGGTGCCGATGACATAGAAGGTATCACGCACATAGGTCACCCAGTTGCGCATCGCTTCGTTCATGGCATCCTTGAGGGTTGCCGTGCCCGACTTGACCGAGGTCACCTTGGCTCCCAACAGCTTCATGCGGAAGACGTTCAGCGCCTGGCGGTGGATATCCTCCTCGCCCATGAATATCTCGCACTCCATGCCGAACAGGGCGGCGATGGTCGCCGTTGCCACGCCATGCTGTCCGGCGCCGGTCTCGGCAATCACCCGCTTTTTCCCCATCCTCTTCGCCAGGAGCCCCTGGCCTATGGTATTGTTGATCTTGTGCGCGCCGGTGTGATTCAGGTCTTCGCGCTTCAGGTATATCTTCGCCCCGCCCAGGCGGCGGGTCAGCTTTTCGGCATAATAGAGCGGATTCGGACGACCCACGTAATGCTCGAGGTAGTAGGCGAATTCTTCCTTGAACCCCTTGTCCTTCCTGAATGTATCGTAGGCCTTCTCCAGTTCCTGAAGAACCGGCATCAGCGTCTCGGAGACATACCGGCCGCCGAATTGGCCGAAATGGCCCTGTTTATCGGGTAATTTCATTGTTCCTCCCAACCCCTTTTGCCATTTTTATAAATTCCCGTACCTTGCCGGGGTCTTTTCTGCCCGGTGCCGCCTCAACGCCGCTAGAGACATCTACTGCGTATGGCTTGACTCTTTCAATTGCCTGTCGGACGTTTTCGGGACTGAGTCCACCCGCAAGGATGACAGGTCCGTACTTCTTGGCATCCCGGGCAATATCCCAATTGAAGGTTTTGCCGGTCCCTCCGTATGCTTCTGGCGAATATGCATCGAGAAGAAATCCCGCCACCCGGTAATCCTTGATAGATGAAAGGCTTTCCTCGTTCCTGATGCGGAATACTTTAACCACGCGCCGGTTGACCCGGGAACAGAAGTCGGCCGTCTCGTCACCGTGAAGCTGAATAATGTCAATCCCGCAACTGTCGGCAGTGGAATTGACGAACCCGATATCAGGATTTACGAACAAACCGACTGTAGTCACGAACGGCGGCAATTTCCTGATGATTTCCGCAGCATTGTCCGGTGTAATGAAACGCGGAGATTTTCCATGAAAGACGAAGCCGAGAGCATCAGCCCCGGCTTCGATTGCCATCACCGCGTCTTCCGTATTGGTTATCCCGCAAATTTTTACTCTTACCATGCGCTTTCTCAATGAGTCCGCGATAACAGACCACAAACCGCGGACATCCTTAATCCTTAGCCCCGGCCTATAAAATTACCTTCGGGAGTCTGTCCAGGGCCTCCCTGATTTTTTCCTCGGGATACTCGTAATCCTCCAGGTTGCCCGACAGATAGGAATCGTAGGCCCCCATGTCCAATTGGCCGTGACCGGAAAGCCCGAACAGGATGGTCTTTTCCCTGCCCTCTTCCTTTGCCAGAACCGCCTCATCGATGGCCGCCCGGATGGCGTGCGAAGATTCCGGCGCGGGAATGATTCCTTCGCTGCGGGCGAAAAGCAATGCCCCCTCGAAGCAGGCGTTCTGTTTATAGGACTTGGCCTCGATCTGCCCGGCGTGATAAAGCTGGGAAACCAGCGCCGATTCGCCGTGATAGCGCAACCCGCCGGCATGGATTCCCGGCGGCACGAAATCGTGGCCGAGGGTGTACATCATGGCGATGGGAGCCATTTTGGCAGTGTCACCGTAGTCAAAGGCGTAGACACCCTTGGTCAATGTCGGGCAGGAAGCGGGCTCCACGGCCAGACAACGGACTTTTTTACCGGCGGCCCGATCCGCCAGGAAAGGAAAGGACAGACCGGCAAAGTTGGAACCGCCGCCGCAGCATGCAATGACAACATCCGGATAATCGCCGGCAATCTCCATCTGCACCTTCGCCTCCTGGCCGATGACAGTCTGGTGCAGGCAGACATGATTCAATACACTCCCCAGCGCATAATTGGTGTCGGCATGGCTCGCCGCATCCTCTACCGCCTCGGAGATGGCGATACCCAGGCTTCCGGGACTGTCCGGGTCGTGGGCCAATATGGTTCTGCCCGCATTGGTAAATTCGGACGGCGAGGGAATTACCTGCGCACCCCACAACTGCATCATGCTTTTACGGTATGGTTTCTGGGTGCATGAAACCTTGACCATGTAAACAGTACATTCCAGGCCGAAGAAGCCGCATGCCAGCGCCAGCGAACTGCCCCACTGCCCGGCGCCCGTTTCGGTGGCCAGCCTGCGGATACCGGCCTGCTTGTTGTACCAGGCCTGGGGTATGGCTGAGTTTGGCTTGTGGGAACCGGCGGGGGAAACCCCTTCGTGCTTGTAATAAATTTTCGCGGGAGTCCCGAGCATCTGTTCCAGGCGCCTTGCCCGGAACATGGGCGTCGGCCGCCAGAGTCTGTAGATATCACGGACCTCTTCCGGGATCGGAATCCATCGTTCCGTGGAAACCTCCTGCTCAATGAGGGACATGGGGAAAATGGGCAGAAGATCGTCAGGGGTAACCGGCTGCAGTGTCCGCGGATTGATGACCGGCGCAAGGGGGCCGGGCATGTCTGGGATGATGTTGTACCACTGTTTCGGGATCTGGTCTTCGTTGAGTAGAATCTTGGTCGTCATGGCAGCTCCTGGTCGATTAAGGGTCATGAAATTAACAGAGAAACTCGAGATGGAAAGAATTCTTTTTCAGGTTTGTTTCTCAATTAGTTTATACGTGATTTTTTGCTCAAGTCAGATTTAGTAACAAAAGGTTCGCAAAAGAGATTTTATCCTGAATATCCTGATAATCCCTGTTTATTCAGGCTTTTTACTCTTCTCCCCGCAATTCCCGCAGCTTCGCGCCGATGTCTGCTTCACGCATCATCGACTCCCCGATCAGGAAGGCACCCGCTCCCGCACCATGGAGGCGCAGAACATCAGCCCGTGTATTTATGCCGCTCTCGGCAACCACAAACCTGTCATCCGGCATCTGTCTGAGCAGGCGTTCCGTAGTCCCCAGGTCGGTGACGAAGGTACGCAAATTGCGGTTGTTTATGCCGATCAGGGGGCATTCCGTGCGAAGTGCCGTTTCCAGTTCTCTCTCGTCATGAACTTCCAGAAGCACATCAAGATCAAGCTCTCTTGCCATTGCATAGAAATCGCTCAACATGGACAACTCGAGCATGGCCGCGATCAAAAGGATAGCATCGGCTCCCGCCACACGGGCTTCCACGATCTGGTAGGGGTCAAATATGAAATCCTTTCTAAGCAGCGGAATATCAACCGTTTCCCGGATATCCGCAAGGTATTGCAGGCTGCCGAGGAAGAAATGTTCGTCGGTCAGAACAGAAAGGCATGCTGCCCCATTCTCCGAGTAAATCCCGGCTATGGCCGACGGATCGAAATCCTTCCGGATGATCCCCTTGCTGGGAGAACCTTTTTTCACTTCGGCGATAATTGCTGTCCGGCCATCATTGTCCATCTTCCGCAGTGAAGACCCGAAACCCTTTGCGGGGGGCATATCAGCCAGGCGGGCTTTCAATTCTGCAGCCGGAACACGTCCCTTGATCGCTGCCAGCTCATCTTTTTTGTAATCAACTATTTTTTTCAGGATATCCGGCGTGTCAGAGTTTAACAATTCAATTCCAATCCGTTGGGAGGGACAACAAGCTTTACCCCCGCATCATTCATTGGTCAATTCAACCAGTCTCTCCAGTTGCTTCAGGGCCCGCCCGGAATCTATCGCTTCGGCGGCCAGCCTGATCCCCTCTTCCGGATCGGCTGCCTTTCCCGCCGCAATCAGGCTGAAGGCGGCATTGAGGAGCACGATGTCGCGCCTGGGTCCCGACTGGCCGTTCAGGACGGTGCGCACGATCTCGGCGTTTTCCCGGGCATCGCCACCATGCAGGTCTTCCATCAGGCACCGGGAAAGGCCGAATTCCCCGGGGGCGATTATTGAAAGGCTCACGCCGTGCGGGGTTACTTCCGCTATGCTGGTGGGAGCTGTCAGGGTAATTTCATCCATGCCGTCCATGCCGTGCACCACGAATCCCCGCCTGCAACCCAGGTTTTTAAGCACATGGGCAAGCTTTTCAACGAGATCTTCCCGAAACACCCCCAGCACCTGGCAGTCGGCGCCGGCCGGATTGGTAAGGGGACCGAGTATGTTGAAAATGGTGCGGATGCCGATTTCTTTCCGCGGCCCGATGGCGTGCTTCATCGCCCCATGCAGTGCCGGGGCGAAGAGAAAACCGATACCGATGCCGGCGATGCATTTCTCGACCGTTTCCGGTGTTATGTCGAGATTGACTCCCAGGACTTCCAGCACATCGGCGCTGCCGCAGCATGAAGAAACCGAGCGGTTGCCGTGTTTGGCCACCTTGACGCCACAGGCGGAGACGACAAAGGCGACGGTTGTGGAAATATTGAAGGTGTTGGTCCCGCTGCCGCCTGTGCCGCAGGTGTCGAGGATGGTTTCCAGATCGAGATTTATATCGTCCCGGTCCATGTCCAGGACATTTCTGCCGGCCCGGATGTGGGTAACCCGGTCACGCATGACCCGTGCCGCACCGGTAATTTCTTCCACGGTTTCGCCTTTCATGCGAAGCGCGGTGATAAATGCCGCCACCTGAGCCGGAGTGGCCTCGCCGGACATGATCTGGTCCATGACCTCGATCATCTCGGCTTCAGACAGGCTTCCATGCTCGACGACTTTTGCTATGGCTTTTTTGATCATTGCCTTTCCTTCGTCAATGGTGAGGCGTGAAATGCAAGACATGAGGGGAAAAATCACCTCTCACCTCTCACCTCGCTCTTTGCTCTTTGCTCATCTCCAGAAAATTGCGCAGGATGTCCATGCCGTTCATGGTAAGGATGGACTCCGGGTGAAACTGCACCCCCCAGATGGGGAGTTCCCTGTGCTGAAGACCCATTACCTCGCCTTCCTCAACCCAGGCTGTTACTTCCAGGCAGTCCGGAAAGGTGGAACGTTCGACTATCAGCGAATGATAGCGGGTGGCCTCGAAGGGATTGGGAAGATCCTTGAAAAGACCCTTGCCGTCGTGATGGATGGGTGATGTCTTGCCGTGCATAAGGTAGGCGCTGCGTACGACATTGCCACCGAAAGCCTCTCCTATCGCCTGATGCCCCAGGCAAACCCCGAGAATCGGAACTTTCCCCGCAAAATGTTTTATGGCCTGCACGGAGATCCCGGCCTCACCCGGCGAGCATGGCCCCGGCGAAATGACCATCCGTTCAGGAGAGAGCCGTTCGATTTCCTCCACGGTGATCCGGTCATTGCGATAAACGGCCACCTGTTCGCCCAACTGGCCGAAATACTGGACCAGGTTGTAGGTAAAAGAATCATAGTTATCAATCATCAAAAGCATAAGTGCCTCTTTAAATGTCGTAGGGGCGAAGCAAACGTTTCACCTGCTTCGCCCATCTACGACTATAAAAAATCGTTTTAATCCAGCCCCTTCTCCGCCACCTCTATCGCCTTGACCACCGCCATTGCCTTGTTCACCGTTTCATGATATTCGGCTGCAGGGTCCGAATCTGCCACGATTCCGGCGCCTGCCTGCAGGTACACCTTGCCGTCCTTTATCACAAGAGTTCTTATGGCGATAGCCATGTCCATGTTTCCGGAGAAGGAAAAATAGCCCGCCGCTCCGCCGTAAATCTCACGGCGGACCGGTTCCAGTTCGTCGATGATTTCCATGGCCCGCACCTTGGGAGCGCCCGACAGGGTCCCCGCAGGGAATGTCGCCCGCAACACGTCGAAAGCGTCCTTGTCCTGTTCCAGCACTCCCTGCACATTGGAAACGATATGCATTACGTGGGAATAGCGTTCCACAACCATCAGTTCGGATACCCGCACCGAACCTGTAGAGCAGACCCGGCCGAGATCATTTCGACCCAGATCGACCAGCATGACATGCTCGGCGCGCTCCTTTGGATCGGCAAGCAGCTCCTTCTCGAAGTTCAGGTCTTTTTCAGGAGAATCGCCTCGCGGCCTGGTGCCTGCAATGGGCCGGAGTTCCGCCTTTTCTCCCTCCTTGCGCACCATCACCTCCGGCGAGGCGCCCACAACCAGGGTATCGTCAAAGCGGAGGAAGAACATGTACGGGGAAGGATTCAGGGTGCGCAGCACACGATAAATCTCGAAGGGATCTACGGTCAGGTCGGCGGAAAAACGCTGTGACAGCACCACCTGGATGATGTCTCCGGCCTTGACGTATTCCTTCGCTTTCAGAACTGAATTCTCGAACTCCTCCCGGGTCACGTTCGAGACGAAATTCGCATTGCCTGTCGCAGGCGACGGGGTCGGAGCCGGAAGAGGTGCTTTCAGCTTTTTTATGATCGAGTCTATCTTGGCTATCGCCTCGTCATAGGCTTCTTCAGGAGACCGGCCGTCTTCCACGTGGGCGTTCGAGACGACCTTTATTTTCTGTCGCACATTGTCGAAGATCGCAATGGTATCGGTAATGACGAAATAACTGTCGTAGGCATTTATGACCGCGGGTTTTTCAGTCTCCAGCCGTTCGAACCATCGCACCATGTCATAGCCCAGGTATCCCACCGCGCCGCCGAAAAACCGCGGCAGGCCCGGTATTTCCACCGGACGGAACTTGTCCAGGTAGGTTTTCAGGAAACCCAGCGGATCTTCGGTCTGCTGTTGTTCCACGCTATTGTCCGAGGATACGATTTCGACCGTGTTGCCCTGCGAGCGCACGACAATCGACGGATTGGAGCCGAGAAAGGAGTACCTTGCCCATTTCTCGCCGCCCTCGATACTTTCCAGGAGAAAGGAAAAACGGCCGTCGTCGATCTTCCTGAAAGCGCTGACGGGAGTATCCATATCGGCCATTATTTCACGGTAAACGGGAATGAGATTGCCGGTTGAAGCAAGGTTGCAAAAGGTTTCGAGATCGGGATAATACATCGGCGCTCCGGAAAAGACAGGTTTTGCATGCCGGTGGCCGTGGCCGGAACCGGGCAGATGCAACGTTAATCGGCACTGTAATTGAAATGAGTTAGACTAACATAGCGCTAAAATGCTGTCAAGAATTGGCCGAATTGCCTTACGGCGAAATTTATACCTTGAAAAATTGCCCGACAGTTATTAGTTTAGTTGACTGATGAATCAGGTAACTGCAATTCCGCCGACCGCTGAAAGGCGCTGGCGAAACAAGACTTGACATAAACCTGAATCCGTGGCGCCTGAACGCCGTAGCGAGCAGAATGCCGGAGTTCAACGTCGTTGACGCCGTTACATGCCCGTTATGCCGGGTGAACTTCGTCGGGCCGCCTCATAATTCCGAAATGCAAAAACTGAGGCGTTCCGCGCAAGCGAAAGCGTGAATGCGTCACGGATTCAGGATAAAAGGAGAAAAACAAGCGATGGCAAAGGTAACAAAACACTTTCAGACCGAGGTCCAGCAACTTCTCGACCTCGTGATCCATTCCCTCTATTCGAATAAGGAAATTTTCCTGCGGGAACTCATTTCCAACGCTTCCGATGCGATCGACAAGGCCCGTTTCGAATCCCACACCAACCAGGCCCTTCTGGAGAACAACCCCGACTGGAAGATAAAACTCATAGCGGACAAGGAAGCCGGGACCCTGACCATCAGCGACAACGGGATCGGCATGAACATGGATGAGGTGGAAGCGAATATCGGCACCATCGCCCAGTCCGGCACCCGCGGCTTCCTGAAGGACCTGAAGGAGAAGAATATCCAGGACCATCCCGAACTGATCGGCCAGTTCGGAGTGGGCTTCTATGCCTCCTTCATGGCCGCCGACAAGGTAACGCTGGTCACCCGCCGCGCGGGCGACAAAACAGCGGCGACTCTCTGGGAGTCGGTCGGGGACGGTTCCTATACCATCGAGGAGTGCTCCAAGGAAACAAGGGGAACGGACATCGTCCTCCACCTCAAGGAAGAGATGCGTGAATTCCTGGACGAATGGCGTATCCGGTCCATAGTCAAAAAATATTCCGACTACGTTCAGTACCCCGTGACCATGGATATAACCCGCGAGGAGCTTCCCCAGGGAATCGACGGAAAGCCGATCGAAGGGGCGGAAAAGATCAAGAAAGTCGAAGAAGAAACCCTCAACTCCATGAAAGCGATCTGGACCCGTCCGAAAAGTGAAATCACCGAAGACGAATACAACGAGTTTTACAAGCACATATCCCACGATTTCAACAACCCCTTCCGCACCATCCACTATTCGGCGGAAGGGACCAGCGAGTTCAAGGCGCTGCTTTATATTCCGGAACACAAGCCCTTCGACATGTTCCTCCATGAGCAGAAAAAAGGCGTGCACCTCTTTGTGAAAAGGGTATTTATCACCGACAAATGCGAAAACCTTCTTCCGGATTACCTCCGTTTCGTGAAAGGCGTGGTGGATTCCAGCGATCTGCCGCTCAACGTTTCCCGCGAAATCCTCCAGGAAGACATGCAGATCAAGAAAATCCAGAAAAACCTGGTCGGCAAGATACTAAGCACCCTGGCGGAAATGAAGGAAAAAGCACCGGAAGATTACCTCAAGTTTTACAAGGAATTCGGACCCGTGCTGAAGGAAGGCATACACTTCGATTACGCCAACAAGGAAAAGCTGCAGGAACTGTTGATGTTCGAAAGCTCCGCCACCGAGCCGGGCAAGTTCGTTTCCCTGAAAGAGTATGTGGAACGTATGCCCGAGGCCCAGAAGGAAATCTATTTCATCACCGGCACGAACAGGCAGTCCGTGGAAAATTCGCCGCACCTGGAAATCTGCAGGTCGAAAAATTTCGAAGTGCTTTTCCTCACCGACCCCATCGACGAATGGGTGGTACAGGGACTTACCGAATACGACGGGAAAAAGCTGAAATCCGTCCTCAAGGGTGAACTGGAAGTCGATACGGAAGAGGAGAAAAAGGAAAAGGAAACCAGAAAGGAAGAAAAACAGAAGCAGTACCTGGGGCTGCTCGAATTCATCAAGGACAAGCTGGGCGACAAGGTGAAAGAAGTCCGACTGTCGAGCCGTCTCACCGACAGCGCGTGCTGCCTGGTGGCCGATGAATACGGCATGGACGCCAACATGGAACGTATCCTCAAGGCCATGAACCAGGACATCCCGGAATCGAAGCGAATCCTCGAACTCAATCCGGACCACCCGATCATGCAGATCCTGAACGGGCTGTACGAAAAAGACCGGGGAAATGCGAAACTGGCCGACTACTGCGAGTTGCTCCATGACCAGGCGCTTCTGACCGAAGGATCGCAGATCGCCGATCCGCTCAGGTTTACAAGACTGATAAGCGAGCTGATGGTATTCGAAGGTCAGTCACTGGTGGAGAATAAATAAACCGACCGGTACCTATCCCCCTTATCCTGTGCGCAGCGACGGGTGAAGGATAAATACAGTATAATGTCAAAACAAAAGGGCGATCCGTGTGATCGCCCTTTTTCAGTATTGAATCTCTTTGCGCCTGTGCGCTGACCAGGCCTTCGCAGCCAGACCACTTCGGCGGAGCAGGCAGCGCCACGGCGCACATGCGTGTTCTGGTGTCTTTGCGAAAGTAAATACTGATTTCAGTTTTATATTTCTATCCTGAATTCAGCCCCACCATTGACGTTCCTGACGCTGAGCTTCCCGCCCATTTGTTTTTCGATGATCGTTTTCGACATATACAGGCCGACACCTGTTCCCTGGCCCAGGTCCTTGGTTGTAAAGTAAGGATCGAAAATCCTGTCAATAATGTTCTCGGGTATTCCGCCCGCATTGTCCCATATGGTTACTATCGTTTTGCCTTTTCTTCGAGATGCCCCGATCAGGATTTCGGGAGAGGCGATCTTCCTCTCGATGATTGCATCCCTGGCGTTACTCAGAATATTGAGAAACACCTGTGCGCATTCATTGGGATAACCGTCAATGGAAAGGTCTTTCTGTGCCCGGACATCGATGGAGATATTGTGGTAGCGCATGCTCGGCTCCACGAAGGTAATGGTTTTATGGATGACATCACCCATGAGAAAGGTGCTCCGGTCCTTGTCGGGCTTGAAAAAGCTGCGGAAATCGTCGATGGTTCGGGACATGTGCTGAATAACCTGCATGACGTGTTCGATGCTCTTTTGCATGAACTCGCCCGAGAAATCGCCGTAGAAATAGGTTTCCTGCAGATTTTGAATGAGCAGTGAAATGGTGGTGAGCGGCTGCCGCCACTGGTGGGCTATGTTGCCGATCATCTCGCCCATGGCCGCCTGGCGTCCCTGCTGGATCAGCAGATAATCCTTCTGCCTGTTCTTGGCTACTTCCTCCTCGACCTTTTTTTCCAGGGACCGGTTCAGCTGTTTCATCTCACGGTGTTTCTTCTTCAGAATCTCTTCCGTCTTTTTCCGGGCCGTCACATCCTGGGCGGTGCCGATTATTCTCAGGGGGGTTCCGTCATCTCCAACTATCACATTGCCCTGGGAATGAAGAATCCGGATCGTACCGTTGGGCCGGATAATCCTGTGATAAAGGGAAAACGGGCTTCGCGTCCGGTAGGCTGTCTCGATGGCCACCTTGAATATTCCCAGATCCTCGTGGTGGATCAAACGCAGGATTTCCATGAATGTAAGGCGGAACATTTTCGGGTCAAGGCTGCAGATACGGTAGAGTTCCGCTGAGAGGCGAATCCTGTTTTTACGCAAATCGAACTCCCAGCTGCCGAGACTTGCCACATGCTGCGCCTCTGCCAGTTGGGTCTCGCTTTTTTTCAGCGCCTCCTCGATCAGGATACGGTCGGTTATGTCATAAGCCAGGATGTAGAAGCCGAGCATGGCCCCCGAGTCATCCTTGTTGGGTATCAGGGTCACCGCAAGATGACGCTGCAGCGGTTTTTTCGATACTACGGTTTCGAAGATGACCTCGTTGCCTTCCAGGGCTGATTGAATATAGCTTTCAACCTTTCCGTAAAGCGCCTCACCGAACAGGTCCCGGATATTCCTGCCGACAATCTCTCTGGGGTGGTAATTGAACCATTTTTCATGCCACTTGTTGACGAAGCGGAGATTCTGTTCCGTATCCACATAGGAGATATGCGCGGGCATGGCATCCAGGATAAGCCGGTAACGTGTCCGTATTTCGCTCAGCTCTCTCCTTACACGCTCATGGTCGGAAATATCGATCGAAAAAGAAACGAATTTTTCATCGCTCCCTTTCGGCTCCTTCACAACATACAGTTTATCTTCTCTGTCCGCGGACCTGTTGTCACCGGCTTCAAGCCGGGCGACCCGCAGCTGAAGTTTTCTTATTTCATCGACCAGCTGGTCTCTTGTCTTGTTTTCATATTCCATATTTTGCTCTCCATGTCCGGACATCCGCAGTCCGGATCGGATTACCGTTTTACCGCAAAAATCAAACGCACAATCAAGTAATTATACTACCTGATATCGTTTTGTGAATAGCAGTAATTTTTTTTTGGAATATTGAAATATATTTTCGGCAGGATTGCGGCAGGGGACTTGGCAAGTTGTTCTCGTCCGGCCGTTCCGGTCCGGATCGAATTTCGTCTAGTCCTGGCGGATTTCCTTGAATCTCTTGAGGCGGTAATAGGCCTCGCGCTCACGCTCGGTTATGTATTGGGCGATCGTCTTGATCTGTTCCCGTAAAGAGGGCTGGATTTTTTCCTCCAGCACCCTGATTCTCCTGGTGATGCGCCTTATTTCCTCTCCCAGCCTTTTCAGTTTGCTTTCAAACGCCGCAAGTTCCAGCAGCGACTCGACTACCGTCTCGAAAAGATTAATCGATTCTTCCAGGTGGCCGGTGGTGGAGAGAAAATCGTATCCCCTTTCATCGGGTGCACGCACCGGCGATTCATGGGCGGTTACGTCGCGATAGCGAAGTCCCATGACGCTTTTCGCGGCGATTTCCACACCGAACTCTCTTCCCGTGGTGATTACAAGCGATTCGACATAATCCCTCCCTTCGTGACCGACGCTGAAGTGAAGTTCCTTGACCGCTTCCGCGTAAATATTCTTCACCTCGTCACGCGAACGGAGAAACGGGACGGTGGTGGAGAGAAACTCCCGGATCAATGCCTGTCGGCGCGCCTTCAGGATTCCGATACTGTTGACGACGGAGCGCGACTTATCCTTGAGCATGAGCAGATTTGTTCTGGTGGGATGAATCACGACGACTCCAGCGAGAAATTTTTCAGCAAACGGATACCGGTGTCCAGGGTTTCGCCGATACCCCTTCTGCCCGCACCCTGGCTGACGAACTCACTTTCGAATGCGTCGGCGAAATCGAGCATGCGCCGGTCCGCTTCCAGCATGCCGTCCCTCCCCACTATCGCCTCCAGCCTGCGCAGGTCCCTTCCCTTCGCATAATGGCGATAGAGGAGATCGGCGGTTTTCCGGTGGTCCCCCCTGGTGCGCCCATCGCCGATCCCGCGCTGCATGAGCCTGGACAGGCTCGGCAGGACATCCACCGGCGGGAACATCCCTTTCTGGTGCAGTTCCCGGCTCAGGACGATCTGCCCTTCTGTAATGTAGCCGGTCAGGTCGGGGATGGGATGGGTAATGTCGTCTTCCGGCATGGTCACCAGCGGCAGCATGGTAACCGAGCCCTCCAGGCCGATGATGCGCCCGGCGCGCTCATACAGCGAAGCGAGATCGGAATACATGTAGCCCGGATAACCGCGTCTGCCGGGGAGCTCTTCCCTGGCGGTGGAGACCTCCCGCAGGGCGTCGCAGTAGTTGGTCATGTCGGTAATGACCACCAGCACGTCCATCCCCCTCTCGAAGGCGAGATACTCCGCGACCGTGAGCGCCAGGCGCGGCGCCAGCAGGCGCTCCACCACGGGTTCGCCGGCAAGGTTGACAAAGGCGACAAAACCGGACTTCATTTCGGCGAGTGTCGTCATATAGAAGGAGTATTCGTGCCATGCCAGCCCCAGGGCGACGAACACCACGACAAAACCCTTTTCCGGCACCCCTGCCTCCCGGCCCGGATTTTCACCGGCCAGCCGGGAGTTTTTCAGTACGGCAGCAGCGATATCGCCGGCAGGCAGACCGGAACAGGAAAAAATGGGAAGCTTCTGCCCCTTCACCAGGGTATTCAATCCGTCGATAACTGACAGCCCGGTTTCAATAAACTCTTCGGGCCTGGCCCGCGCTGTCGGGTTCAGCGGAAAGCCGCTTACCGGCGCCCGCTTCTCCGGGACGAACATGGGAAGCCCGTCGATGGGGTCGCACGAGCCGTTGAATATCCTGCCGATCACGTCAGGCGAAAGCGGGGCGGTCTTCAGGGCGTCGGTAAACACCACCTGGGAACCGAGGTCGAGGCCGCGGGTTTCACCGTAAACCTGGACCAGCACGGTATCGCCTTCTATTTTCAGGACTTCCCCGTCCATGACGCCGCCGTCCGGGTAGCGGATGCGCACTGTCTCTCCGACCATGGCGCTGAAAATCCTGTCGACGAACAGGAGCGGCCCCTTGACGGAAGTGATGGTGCGATATCTGTGTTCCGAGAGTCTCATGGGCGCAGCTCCTTCTCCAGAATTTCTTCCAGGAATTCCCCCTGCTCCAGCCGTCGTTCGGCCTGTTCGTGGTTCTCGAGTATCTCCCGGATCTGTCCAAAAGTCTGGTCGGGAGTGGAAAATGCGTCTTCGGTATAGGCATTCTGCGCAAGGAAGGTAACCCTGATTTTCTCGGCCGTGTTCATCAGCAGCCGGTCGCTGTCCTGCAATCCCTCCATGCCGACGATCTCCGCAACCTCCCGCAACGCATCTTCACGCTGCAGGAGCATCCTGGTTTTCTTTTTCAGTTCCTGCCAGTCGGGCGACACCGATTCGCGGAAATACCCCGTAATATCCTTTTCATACAGGGAATAACTCTGGAACCAGTTAATGGCCGGAAAATGCCTGCGATAAGCCAGTGAGGTATCCAGCATGAGAAAGGTCCCGGTCATTCTCAGGCATGCCTGCGTAACCGGTTCGGTGAAGTCGCCTCCCGGCGGCGACACCGACAGGACCATGGTCAGCGAGCCGGTCGCCCCGTTCAGAGTCTCCACCACCCCGGCCCTTTCGAAGAAGCCTGCCAGACGTGAAGCGAGGTAGGTCGGGTACCCTTCCTCGCCGGGCATCTCTTCCAGGGAAGAGGATATCTCGCGCAAGGCTTCGGCCCATCGGGATATGCTGTCCGCCAGGAGCAGCACGTTGCAGCCCATATCCCGGTAATATTCCGCCATGGTGACCGCCGTGTAGATGGACGCCTCCCTGGCGGCCACCGGCATGTTCGAGGTATTCACCACCACGATTGTCCTGGCCATCAGCGGCCGGCCCGTCCACGGGTCACCCAGGGTGCGGAACTCTTCGAGCAGTTCGGCCATTTCATTGCCCCGCTCGCCGCAGCCGACATAAATAACTATGTCCACATCGGCAAACTTCGCAATGGACTGCTCCAGTATGGTTTTACCCGTTCCGAACCCGCCGGGAAAGATTGCCGTCCCTCCCCTCGCCAGGGGGAACAGAAAATCGATACAGCGCTGTCCCGTGACCAGGGGCAAAGACTGGGACATCTTTTTGCGGTACGGGCGCGGCTTACGCACCGGCCATTCCTGCACTGCAAATATCTCCAGGCCGGATTCCAGCTTGCAAACGGCACGGCCCAGCTCGAAAACGCCTTCCGTAATCGCCTCGACCTTTCCTTCCGTTTCTCCATTGAAGATCAGATGCTTCAGGTACCCTTCTTCCACGTATCCCAGCGCCTCTCCGGGAGAAACGGTTTCGCCCGGCTTTTTCAGGGGACGGAAGGCCAGAACCTGAACCGGGTCGAGGGGAGCAAGCTCCCGGCCGCCGCGGATGAAGGGGCCCGTCTCTTCACGCAGTTTTTCAAGCGGCCTCTGCAGACCGTCGAACATCCCGGAAAGAAGCCCCGGCCCCAGCCGGACCGTGAGGGGTTTTCCCACCCCTTCCACCGGTCCCCCCACGGCGAGCCCCCGGGTATCCTCGTAAACCTGGATCACCGTCCGGTCCTTTTCCAGCTTTACCACTTCCCCGGTAAGCAGGGCCGACCCGACATAAACCCTGTCGTAAAGTTTCAGCCCGGCAAGGTCGGTGCTTACCGTGGGTCCCGATATTCCCCTGATGGTTCCTTTCATAGCTGCAGCCTCACATGGTAGCCGATAGCCCGGCGGATCAGCCTGCGCGCGTAATCTTCCGCCGCTTCCCCGCCGGCCCCTTCCGGAGACGGAAGTACGAGGAGTATACCGAAACATCTCCTCTCCATTTCGCGGAACCGCTCCTCATCCACGGCCATGGCAAGGCGTTCGTCGATCACGGCAACACCCGTGTCCGGATCGGCCATCACCTTTCTCAGCAGCACTTCCGCTCCGTCCGGCGATGAGGTGTAATGGGTGACGCCCGCAAGGGCGAAGCCGGGATCGGCATTCCCGGGGGTTATAAAGACCATCTTTTTCATCGGATAAGTTCCTCTGCGGCGTTCTGCCTGTCGAGCCTTCCGGTTTCGAGGAGTATTCCCATGTTGATGGTTTCCACATACGCAAGCCAGAGGTACTCGATCAACTGCCCGTAGCCGGGAAACTCCCTGCTTTTCCGACGCAGCTGCCGCATGATGCCGCGGAGCAGGTAGTGTTCCGGGCTTGCCTTGGAATCCACATCACCCTCCACGCCCGGAAAGCGGCGAACAAGACCTGCTGACGCGGTCCGGTCACCTGTTTGCAGCGCATCGGCAAGCGGCGCCCTGCCGAGACGTCCCCCCCTGAGAAAACGGGGCTCTTCCGGCACTTCCCAGCGGACCCTCTTGTAAAGCTCCATCAGGTTGCGGAAATCCACCTGGCTGCTGCAGAAGTCCCGGAGCACGGGATGCAGGGAAGTACCGCATATCCATTCGAGCCAGGTATCGTTCAGCCACTGTTCCAGCCCACCGGCGCCGAAAGAGTGAAAGGTTTCCGCCATGCCGCAGAAAACGGTGGACATCAGGGCAAACTCCACTTCCAGTCGCGCCACCGCCTCGGGAGGATTTTCCCCATATTCCAGAATATTTTTCACGTTTTGCGAAAGCAGGCTGAATTCGAGTATTTCCCCGATTTTTCCGCTTTCCCTTGCCTGCATGTACCTGAGGCAGAGAATCACCGTCTTCAGTTCCTGCCAGGTAAAGAAGGGGCCGAAATCCTCCCTGGCGCCGTTGCCCATCTGGCGATATATCCAGTGATACTCGCATAACAGGGATTTCCACATTCCCTCAGCTGACCGGACACCGGAACCGGCGAGGAAATTCCCCCGGGGAACAACAGCCAGCGGATCATCGGCATCAAGCAACGGCTGCCAGTCGGAAGTGAGGAAACTTCTTCTTACGCCGATTCTTGCCGCCAGGTACTCGACAGGATATCCGCTGTCATCAACCCTTTGTAAAAGCATCACGCCCGACCTCCCGATAGGCGGCGGCGACCAGGTCCGGCAGAAGTTCCGGCCATCCCCTCTCCAGCCTTTTTTCCAGGGTGTTTGCAATGCAGATACATCCATCTTCCGAAAAAACCTCGATCCCCCCGCATATGTCCCCGTCGGCCGAAATCTCCGCTTCCGGAAAGTGGCCTTGGGCCATATCCAGGTCCGCCGGATTGACCTTGACCCTACCCCACTCGAAATCGGGAAGTTCCCGGAGCAGGGCGGCAAACAGCTTTTCATAGCGGAGTGCCCGCAAACCGGCAAGCAGAGACACAGCCATGTCATACAATCTGCCGGACAAATCCCTCATGCCGCCAAGCCTCATCTCGAGAACCTTCCGCTCCGCATCGGCGAGGACTTCACGCACAGCTTCCTCCACCGCGGAAGCCTGTTTCCTCGCGCTCTCCCCGCGCATCAGTTCCACTTCCGCCAGGGCTTCCTCCCTGGCCCGCGAAGCTTCATCCTCTGCCTGCCGGCGGAATTCCCCGATATTCTCTTCCGCCTCCCGGCGCAGTTCCTCTGTCAGTTCCCGGTAACCCATCGCTGTCTTTCAGCGCAGATACAGGATCATCGTGGCAATGACGAAACCGAGAATAACCATGGTTTCCGGAATTGCCAGCAGGATGAAAACCGTTCCGGTCAGCTCCGGCTTCTCGGCAATGGCCCCGGCACCCGCGGAACCTATTTTCGATTGGGCCCATCCGGTGGCCAGTGCGCTCAACCCGATCGCCAGCGCCGCCGCCAGTGCCATTATCGCATTCTCCATAATGTCCTCCTTCGCAAGAGTTTTTACCCTTACTCCTTACCCCTTGAACGCTTATTTAAACGGTTCATATTTCCTCCCGCCGTGCTCCAGGAATTTGCCGAAGAATTCCACGAAGTGCAGCCTCAGGGACTGGATGGTCGGCGCGAAAACACCGAGTACAATGTTGACGGCATGGAACAGTACGGCTACCAGTATCCCGGTGACGATATCCCCGGTCATCCCCCCCAGGGTGTTGGCAACCGAGGCGAGCAGGACTGAAGCGAGTCCTATGGCCATGATCCGGGCGTACGAGATGATGTTGCCGACACTCTTCAGCAACTCCAGCGGGGCGAGCAGGCCGCCGCTGAAGATGGCGGTTGCTATTAATATTATCAACGTAATTACCAGCACTTTGTTCAGATGTGGGGGGACATGTACGGCTCGCACGGCAAAAAATGCCACCAGGCAGAGAATAACGATGATATTGGCCAGCTTGAACAGGGCCTCACGGGCCACCCTCTTCCGCACTGCGGCCAGAAAGCCGAGAAACAGGCCCAGCAGCACATGAAAAACCCCAACGGAAAGCGAGAAAAAAAGCATGGGAATGACCGCTTCGGTGCGGGAAACCCAGATGGGACGGAGGCCGAACAGATCACGGCCCAGTTCACCGAGAAACTCGCCGAAAATGAAGCCGAAAATGATCGAATACAAGGAACACACCAGCAGAATCACGGCTGCGTCACGTACCAGCTGCCTGGAACGGCACAATTTCCGGACCAGAATCGATATGGTTGAAAGAATAAGGCCGTAACCGGCATCGCCGAGAATCATCCCGAAAAAGACCGGAAAAAAAATGCCGATGAATACGGTCGGGTCGAATGAAGTATATCTCGGCAACGGCAATAGTCTCGCGAACATCTCGAACGGCCGGAAATACGGGGGGTTCCTGATGACCACCGGGACATTTTCCAGTTCCTGCTCCCTTATCTCCATTTCCTCGACCACCACCACGCCGCCGAAAGCCCCGGAAAGTTTCCGGGTGAGAGCCGGCAGTTCCTCCGAGGGCATCCAGCCGTATACGAAAAAGCACTGCCCCGTCTCGAACAGTTTCGCCGTGGTCCGCAAAAGCGAGCGACGGCTACATATCCACTTGCACGCTTGCTCGTAGATTGCCAGCCAGTGGCGGGCAAAGTCCTCCATTTTGTGTTCGGCCAATGCCTTTTCGGCGGATATCTCGTCCATTCTTTTTCTTACATAGTCGATTTTCTCGGACAGGCCCGGATGTTCGGCCGACCGGGGAAAAACCAGCTCGGGAATCCGCTCGCCGCTCAGCATTTCCTTTACCTTACCGCCCATCCTCTTCGGTACGGCCAGCAAAACGGCCAGCGTCGAGTCCCGCGCTGTTGTGGTGAAAATCTCGAAACGCCCGTTCGTCAACCTGTCTATCATTTCCCGCAAATGTTCGACCGCCGTGGAGTCTTTCAGGGTAATGCCGACAAATTCGATCCCCTCCGGTTTCGGGGCACCGGCCAGCAGCGACTCCAGTGCCTCGATGAAAACCGTGTGACGGTCCAGTTCCGCAAGCTCCTCCTTCAATTGGTCCCGTTTCCTTTTCAAAGCCACACAGTAGTCGAGGTGTTTTTCCACGACCGCATTTATTGACTGGATGATATCCGGCACCTTCAGATATATCTCCCGGACCTCTATCTTCGGCAGGCAGGCAAGCAGTTCATCGATTTTCATGGCCAGGTCATCCAGCAACTGCCGTTCGGAGATAATATCCCGGTCAGGGGAAAGGGCGGTCACGGCCGTTCCCCGCTCCTCTTCCACGAAGCTGCTGTGGTCTGCCTCGATATGAAAAACCTCCAGTTCGCGGAGCCCGGAAAGGACCGGCAGTAGGAGCTTCTTCGGTCCGACTATTTCAACTTTCGACATCCTGACTATCATGGTCCGTTCCCGAAAGGATCCTGCCCAGATGCTCCTCGACAATCCGTTTCAAAGCCTTGCCATCCAGCTCCGACAGGAGCCGGCGCAATGCGGCGGCATCCTCCACCATGGCCGAGGCTCTCTTTTCGGCCTTTGCCCGGGCTGCATCGACATTAACCCGCAGGAATTCCTCCAGCCTGCGGACCTCCTTCTCCTTTTCCGCTTCGATAGCCCTTATCTCACCTTCCAGCCAGTGGGCCGTTTTTTCCCTTTCCGCCTTTACCATGTCGGCGATCTCTTTTTCAGTTTCGATAACCCTGGCGAGAATTTCCTCGTCCATGGAGTCTTTCCTGTTTTCCATGAGCCGGCACCTTCCTCTCAGTCTGCTTTCAGAAACTCGTAACGCCGCAATTCATCCCTGCTCCAGAGCGACAGCCCTGCCCTGGTACCGACACTTTCCACGGTGATAATGAAATCCGGATTCTCGAAGACGACACGGGCCGGGTTTCCATCCTTTTCCAGTGCTTCGAGAATGCGTTCATCGAGAAAACGCTCCTCTTCCAGGCTGGAAAGTCTTCCCTTGAAACCGCGGCGCCGCATGCGGACGTGAAAGCTTTTACCCGCAAGCGCCGGGACCCATCGGGTGACAATATCGGCGGCCTTTTCTTCGAATGTCTCCGGTGACTGGAAATTGAAGACCTGCTGCAGGGGGATCAGCCGCGCTATGTCGTTGAGGATGCCGGGCTCCCTCCACCACGAGCTCCCGCAACCTCTCCAGGAGTGCCGGTATATCCTCCGTACGCATCACCAGCACGTTGAAAAATTCCGTCCTGCTGACCGGCCCGATTTTCTCCAGCAGCCTGCAGGCCCCGAAAAACCTCCCTCATGGACGGTAACCACCACGTTCCAATCGTGCATGTGCGCCTCCCCGGACGCCGGTCCGGCGAATTTTGGATTGTGAATTTCTCCTGACTCCTGACTCCTGACTCCTGACTCCTGACTCCTTATTCCTTACCCCCTTACCCCCGGTCCCCGATTTCTGCCGTCTCACATGATCACTTCCGGAGAAAATCCCCGGCGCATGGTGTTTTCGGTGACCACCCGCGGGTCCATGAACTGCAGCAGGTAGTCCGGTCCGCCCGCCTTGGAGCCGACGCCGGACAGCCTGAAGCCCGCCGAAGGGCTGCCGCCCGACCAGCGGCGCCGGTGATGCCGCGGTTGATGTAGAGGTTGCCGACGCGGAACTCCCGCCGTCACCCGGCCTATGTGCGCGGGCTGCGGCTGAATAGAGCCCGCCGGTCAGGGCGTAGTCGGAGTCCGTTGGCGACTGCCAGCGCCTCGTCGATGTCCTCACCCGGATGACCGCCAGCACCGGGCCGAAGATTTCCTCCTGGAGGAGCGCGGGAATCGTCGGGCAGGTCGGTCAACGACCGTCGGCGGCACGTAGTAGCCCGCTCCGCGGGCGACTCGCCCGCGGAGCAGCGAGCGTCCCTCCTTCTCCGCCGATCTCGATGTAGCCGCGATCCTGTCCCGCGCCGCCGCGTCGATCACCGGCCCCATGAAGCAGGCCGGGTCTTCCGGGGGCCCGGTCGGATCCCCTCGACCGCCTCCACCAGCCGGTCCATGAACCGGTCGTAGCATTCCGTCCAGGACGATCACCCGTGAACAGGCGGAGCATTTCTGCCCCTGGTAGCCGAAGGCCGACTGCAGCACGCCCGGCACCGCCTGGTCCAGATCGGCATCGCCGTCGACGATGATGGCGTTCTTACCGCCCATCTCGGCGATGACCCGCTTGACAGGCATCTCCCCCGCCGGCAGGTGCGGCCGCCTGTTCCATGATGCCGGAACCCCACCTCCCGGGAGCCGGTAAAGGCGATGAGTTCGACCTCGGGGTGCTGCACCAGGCACTCCCCGAGCTGTTCCCCGCGGCAGGGAATGAAATTGAGCACCCCGGGGGGAAGCCCCGCATCCCGGAACAGCGAGCATGAGCTGCCAGCCGTCACCGGCGGAACAGCTGGACGGCTTGTAGAGGACCGTATTGCCGGCGACCAGAGCGGCGGACACCATGCCCGCGGAGATGGCCAGGGGGAAATTCCAGGGGGCGATGACCAGCGCCGACCCCCGCGGCCGGTAGAAATAGCGGTTGTCCTCGCCGGGGACATCCCCCATCCTGGCCGGGCTGTCGAGGCGGAGCATCTCCCGTGCCGTAGTATTCCAGGAAGTCGATCGCCTCGGTCACGTCCGCGTCAGCCTCAGCCCAGTTCTTGCCGGTCTCGAACAGCTGCCATGCAAGGAGTTCGAGCCGCCGCGACCGGGCGAGCCCGGCGGCTCTGAAGAGGAGCTCCGCCCGTCCTTCGCCGCTTGTTGTTCCCCCATGCAGCCCCGGCGCCGGGCAGCAGCAAGGGCAGCACCCAGCCCCTGCCGGTTGACGGCGGCGACGATTCCCACAACTTCCGCCGGGCGAGCCGGGTTCACGGAGGCAATAGTTTCGTCGGTCCGGTTCCTGTCGCCCGGCAATGATGGCCGGGTATGTCCTTCCCAGCTCGCCGCGCACCTTTTCCAGAGCAGTCCGGCAGCCGTCGCGGTCGCTCTCGCGGGAAAAATCGAGGGACGGTTCGTTTCAGAAGCGCTCCGGCTCCGGTTCTTTTTCCGGCGGCGAGGCGCCGGGCCAGGGTTCGGGAGCGGCCAGGAGCTCCTCCCGGCTGACCCCGGCAGCAAAGTGCGGCGGAGAAACCCTTCGTTGGAGGTATTCTCCAAGAGACGCCGGACCAGGTACGCCATGCCGGGGAGCAGCTCGCCGAGCGGACGTATATTCCCGCACGCCGTACCCCAGCCGCCGCACCGCCCTCTTGACCGGTTCGGCCATGCCGTAGAGCATCTGGAACTCGTATCCGTCGTCCCGGGGTACCCCCAGCCGGGCGGCCGCTTCCATGGCGGCGGCGAGCGAGCGGACATTGTGGGTGGCCGATTGCCGGGAGCAACAGTATCGGCATGCTTTGCAGCATCAGCTCGGCGCAGCGCTCGAAATGCCAGTCGGTGTGACGTTTTTTCGGTGAAAACCGGCAACGGCCATCCATTCTGCCGGGCGATGATGTTTTCATATTCCCAGTATGCACCCTTGACCAGCCTGACCGTGATGCGCCGGTTATTGGTCTTCGCCCACTCGATGAGCCGCCGGAGGTCCTCCCCGGTCTCCGGGAGATACGCCTGAAGGGCAATCCCCGCATTGGGCCAGTCCCTGAACTCCTGCTCCTCCAGAAGCTCCGTGAACACATCGAGGGTGATATTTTTCAGGATGTACATTTCCATGTCGAGATTGACGAAGCCGCCTGCCTGCCGGACCTCGCGGCGATCGGGCGCAGCCTCTTACGAGCTGCTTCACGCTGTCCTCGAAGTTCATCGGCCCGATGCGGGAAAAAAGGGAGCTGAGCTTGACCGAAATATTCAGCCGGGGGAAAAGTCCTCCATCTCCGGCGCCGGCGGCTTCCACCCGGCCAGTTTCATGGCAAGGTTTTGGACGAGGTCCGTGTACCTGTGCAGGTAATCCGCAGCTTCGGCCTCGGACACGGCGGCCTCTCCGAGCAGGTCGACGGTGAAAACCTTCCCCTCGTCCCATATCTTTTTCAGCGCCCTGACGGCCTTGTCCGGCGTCTCACCGGCAATGAAAGTTCCGGAGAAAGCGATGATGTTTTTCCTGATGAGCGAAGCGGCTATTCCCGTGAACGGACCTGAAACCGCGCCGGCCAGCAGAAGCTTCATCATTTCGGGAAAATCATATCCGCCCGAGAGAAAATATTCTTTCAGGTGTTGCGCCATCAGTTCGCTTGTGGTCAGGGAAGGAAGAGCATCGATAAAGCGGAACAGCTGCACCTTCAGGTCCGGGTTCTCCATCGCCATGTTCATCAGCCTGCCGGCCCACCATCTTCTGTTGAAAATTTCCGGCGGTCCTTCCGTCATCAGGTTAATTATTTCGAGCCCCTTGGCGACAACCGCATCCTGGCTGGTTTTCATCGACATTCTCCGCAATTGATACATTTCCTGTCCGGACTTCTTCAGAAAACACCCGGCAGGAGCCGGACTGGTGTTTTTCCGCCTGCTTCCAGTATAAATCCGGGACACATTAAATCAACCATGGCCCTCTTTTCCGGCGATCACTCACCTTGATATTGACGAAAAAATCGATTTATGTTCTACTCACATGGTGGAATCTTCAGCATATATAGCACTTGGATCGAACCTGGGAGACCGGGAGCTGAACCTGCTCCGGGCAATAGCCGAAATCGGCAAACTGCAGGACTCTAAAATCAAGGCCGTTTCCGGTTTTTACGATACTCAACCGGTCGGTCCGGTGGAGCAGGACAACTTCCTGAACTGTGTTCTGCTTCTCGAAACCTCGCTGACTCCCTCCATGCTGCTGGCGGAACTGCAACGCATAGAAACCGATGTATTCAAACGCAGGAGAACGGTACGTTGGGGTCCACGAACCATGGACCTGGACATTCTGTTTTTCGACGATCTCGTAGTAACGGACGAAACCCTGACCATCCCCCATCCCCGTCTGCACGAACGCCGGTTCGTCCTCGCGCCGCTTGCCGAAATAGCCCCCGACCTCAAACATCCGCAAGCGGGCAAGAAAGTGGCAAAATTGCTGCGGGAACTGAAAAGCCCGGAACAGGTTATAAAAATATAGGAGCAATATGATACGCTTACTTTTTTTCTTTCTTATCGGATATTGCATTTATCTGGCATTCAAGGGAGTGGGCAAGAAAACGGTGCAATCCCGTCCCACGGAAACTCCCATAGGTGAAGAAACGCACAAGGACCCGGTCTGCGGTGTTTATGTGACCGAGGACGATGCGGTTATCGGCAGGCACGAAGGGGAACGGATTTACTTCTGTTCCATGGAATGCCTGGAGAAGTACAGGGAGCAAATCGAGCAAAAGTCCTGATTATAGCGGCCCCGCATGCTGCGGACCACGCTTGATCATATAAACAGCAGCAAGAATACAGGAGGAAATGAATGAAGTTTTTTATCGACACCGCGGTCGTTGAGGAAATAAAGGAAGCACACGCCCTCGGACTCGTGGACGGAGTTACCACCAACCCTTCCCTGATTGCCAAATCGGGTCGGAATTTCGTGGAAGTGATCAAGGAAATAACCGGCATCGTGGACGGCCCCATTTCCGCGGAAGTAGTCGCCCTTGACCATGAAGGCATGATCCGCGAGGGCGAAGAGCTTGCAAAGATTCACCCCAACATCGTGGTCAAGGTTCCCATGACCCCCGAAGGGCTGAAGGCGACCAAGGCGCTCCATGCCAAAGGGATAAAAGTCAACGTCACCCTGATCTTCACGCCCGTCCAGGCGCTTCTCGCCGCCAAGGCCGGCGCCGCCTACGTTTCCCCCTTCGTCGGCAGGCTGGACGACATCTCCCAGGACGGCATGAACATTATCGAAGAAATCCGCACCATCTTCGACAACTACGGTTTCGATGCCGAAATAATCGTGGCCAGCGTCCGCAACCCGGTGCACGTTCTCAACTCGGCACTGATCGGCGCCGACATCGCCACCATCCCCTATTCGGTAATGCTCCAGCTGAGCAAGCACCCCCTTACCGACGCCGGGATCGAGAAATTCCTCAAGGACTGGGAAAAGGTACCGAAATAACCCCTTTCCGAAATATCGCGCAAATAAAAACCCGGAGCCATTTCAAGCTCCGGGTTTTTTCATTCCCGGGTTTTTCCCCGATTGTGCGGCGGAGTCTTCAATCCGTCAAGATGGTGCAGCACCGTCAAAACCGGATGACGGATCAACATTCGCGGCCCGGCATACCTCATCACCCGGCGAATCTGCTCGCGCATGACCGGCTTGTAGCAATGGACCGGACACTTGCCGCAGACCGGCTTTTCCTCCCGGAAAGGACACCTGTCAATGCATTGCATGGCATACTCGAGAAGTTGTCCGCAATCGGCGCACAATTTTCTATCCCTGCCGTGATGACCGCGGCAGTAAATATCTATCATCTTCCGCATGGTATTCTTTTCGCGGCGTATGCGTTCATTCTCCGGCAATATCGCACCCTCATATTTTTGTATGAACCAGTCTGAAGTCTCCGGCAAAAATTTGCAAGCCTGTTTTGCAACACCCGGGCTGCCAATCTGCAATGATCAGAGAGTTTTCGGGACATGGCTAATGTTTTCGACAAAAGGGACGAAACGTTATAATATGGCTCCGGTCCGGAATCACCGGACCGGAACTTGCAAATTTAACAGGCAAGCAATCCACATCTGTCGAATATGGGCGGACTGAACATGAAAATAAGAAGCGATAAACCGGCGGCAATCAGGAGCAAGGACAGCCGCGGCATCGTCCCGCGCAAGGGCGCCTCCTCGATATTCTCCGGCGAATTGAACCGCCAGGAAGGGAAAATCCTGGATGACGACCGCCAGGTGCTGGACGATCTCAGGGACAAGCTTTTTGATGCGGGTGAAAAACTGGAAAAGGACCCGACCATTGCAAACCTGTCGGCCTTTTGCGAACTGATCGGGAAATTCGCCAAAAAAGCGTCTTCGATGGCTTACCGGATTGACACCATAAAAAGCGATTTCGGAGGCAGGCCGCTCGACATAGTTTCCATAATCGACAAGGAAGTGGACGAATTATATCATCTCGTCATGCAGGGACAGAAATGCCGCATCCAGATAGCGGCAAAGATTTCCAGCATCAAGGGACTGATCGTCAAGCTCAAGGCGTAAAGGCAGTGCCTCCGTGGCTACATTTTCCCTCTAAACCTTCCTATGTAAATCAACATCCGTACTTGAAGTATCTTCAATTTGACGGAATGCGTCCGCCCGGGTTTCAGCAAACAAACGAACACAGGCGTGAATTATTTTTAAATAATTAAGCCGGGTAATTGTGGAAATTTGAAGAATAATCTGTTAATAATTCACATTGTCTAATGAAGAATTGAATACGCCGTGATTTGTCGAGGACATCGATGCATCAATGGGATATTGACAATTCGCCGAATCGAAGATTAAAGCCGCTCGTGTCAGCTGTTTACTGACCGGGGGGCTTTTTTGTTTCAGAACGATAAAAAGCTGGACTAGCAGCCTCTCCCATTTCAGGTTCAAAAGTCTTGGCCGGAAAGCCGGTCAAAAGGAAAAAGGAGTGCATAAAGGGGTCACGTCTCCAAATCTCAAATTTGATTTTTGGAGACGCGTCCCTAGAGTACTGCATTTTCGTGGGACCCACGGGACAGCGGTATTAGGCACGAGCGGTTTTGTCGAAAGAGTCACGGCCACATACCTTGCGGGAAAAGAGGTAGATAGAAATGTGCCGGAGATTCGTCAATATAAAGCGTTCCCTGAGCCGGGAGAGATCCAAATGGCAGTAACATCCGTAATGGGACATAACAAAAAACTGGCGCGGCAGGTGAGCATGTATCTTTGTCATAAGTATAGCGGCAAAAAGCTACGTGAAATCGGCAAACTTTTCGGTGTAGGTGAAACCGCGATAGCTGAGGCGCGTCGCCTGTTTTCGCGGAAGTTGGAGCAGGATAAGCAATTGTGTTCAGAGGTGGAGAAAGTGAAAGCGCTTCTGAAACTTTGATTTTCGGAGAAGTGACCCCTATTTTTTGCCAGCAAAAATGGGCTTTGAGGAAAGAGAACCGAAGGGGATTGGAAGAAGCGGCTCGGTGCTACTGCTGATCAGCCACACCGGAGCAAGTATCGGCAGTTGACACGGTGGGAGTTTGTTATTCAGCAGAAACAGAAGAGGCGACACTGATAGTTTATGGGGTGTCGCCTCTTTTTGGTGGTAGGGCAGGCATGATCAAATGGACTTGTGCCATAGCAATCGCAACGCGGCATTGTAAACGCAGGTAGAAAATGAGGTCCTGATTTACCTTCGCTTGTGCCGTATCGCAAAATCATTTCATTTAATCATGTGCCGCGTCCTTCATTTTCTCACCGGCTTTTTTCATCGACTCCCCGGCTTTTTCCATCGACTTATCAATCTGCTGATCCGTTTTTCCCGCCGCCTTGTCGATTTCCTTGCCAACGTGCTCCGCCGGACCCTCTTTTTTCTGGCAGCCGGACAGTCCTGCAACCAGAGCGCCTACTATCAGAGCTGCGCTGACACTTCTGCTGATTTTTGTCATATGGCACCTCCTTTCCATCAAATTTTTCGTTACCGTCTCAGATGCTTTTTCTTTTCGCTGGCAAAGTATCTTCAACCCGGCCAGGAAATGAATTTACTATCGAGCCATTTTCTCCGGACTTGCTCCCGCATTCAACACCACAATTTCCACCCGTCTGTTTTGCTGCCGACCGGCAGCAGTCTTGTTGCCGGCTACCGGATACGTTTCTCCATATCCTTTCGTAGATATTCTTTCCGAAGCGATACCCTTATCCATCAGTGCCTTGTCTACTGCATCAGCCCTTCTTTTCGAAAGGAACAGGTTGTACCCCGCTTTCCCGACGCTGTCGGTATGACCTTCGATCAGGACATTCCTGTCGGGATGCTTTTGAAGGAAATCCGCAAGTTTTTCGACAGTCATGAAAGCCCCCGGCATGAGGTTTGCCCTTCCTGTTTCAAAAAGAACATCACCAAGAGTTAGAACTATCCCTCGCTCGGTCTGCTTGCCTTTCAATTCAGCGAGTTCGGCCTCCATTTCTTTGGCTTTGGCCTTGGTCAGTTCGGCCTGGCGACGAGCCTGCTCGGCATCCCGTCCGGCTTGATCAAGCTTTTTATCTTTAGCCTCTAATTCTTTGCTGGTTTTTTCTATCTGGAGGTCTCGTGATTTCAGAAGAATCGCGTCTTTCTCATCTGCGAGCCGTTTCATTTCCTTTTCCGCCATGCTCTTCTGGGCACGTGCGACTGCGATTTGCGCCTTTCTTTCCGCCAGATACGCCAGGTGCTCCTGTGTCGGAATATCTGAGGCCTGTTCTGCCAGCTGCAGCGATTTCTTCGCCTCATACGCAGCCACTTCAGCATTGGCAGCAATATTCGGATCAGCCTCGATCCTGGCGTAAGCCGACCGTGCTTGCACAAGTGACGGAGTGACCGTCGGTCCCGAAGCACATCCGGCCAGCAGGGTTAAGGGTATGGACAAAAGACACCACTTCTTGATGTAATAGGTATATCCACGATTCTGTATCATTTTTTTCCTCCCGAATGGTATGAATTTCATTGCGCCTAATGGGTTCTTTCAACTTCATTCCGCAATGTCTCAATGCTGTCGTTCAATTCTTTTGCGTTTTGCTGAGTTTTTGCCGATGCCGATTTCGCCACAGCAAGGTCGGCATCTGCTTGTGCCTCGTCAAGCAAACGGCTGGCCTGCGCATAATTCTCTGACTCGGTAGCTGCTTTCGCCGCCTTCAGCTTTTCATCGGCCTGCTTCAATTCGAGCGGAGCATACACTGTAGCATTTTCGTATTTTGCATCGTTGATCAGCTTTTCAGTGTTCGCCAATTGCCCAACCGGTGCTTTTCCCGTTCCGGCACAACCGCCTGCGACCGCCAGTACGCCAAGTGAAAGAATGCACATCTTCTGAGATAATTTCTTTATCATTTACATCTCCTTTTTTTGAAGCTTGTTTTTCATCCGGAAACTCCGAAACAATCTCTCTGAGTGCTGAATTAAAGTTTCCCGTGGTGAAAAACGTACGGACCTGATGCTGCAGAATGTGAATCTTGTGTTATTAATTTTCTGCGCCCTCCTTTACTGCTGATTGTGTTGTTTATAGTTAATTGTACTCCGATGGCCTCATGCCTTTCGGAGTCATTGTCTGAGGTATTCATTCAGGCAAGAGAGCACTTTTGGATTCCTGCGTGAAATCACCACTGTCACAATGTTTCAGGTAGAGAATATTACAACTATTGTGCCAAGGAAAAATCGATACATACTGCAAGTGCATGTGATTGATTGTATTGCTTAAATAGAAAGAGAGAATGCTCTGGTGGAGGGGAAACCGTCAACAGAATCCGTCAAATGCAACATAACTGTCGCATTTGACGGATCTCGTTAAGGCAAATTTTTGTACTGTGTTCATTACGTTTGTTCATGCGGCTCGACAGACTGCCTGGAAAAATAGGAACAATTCCCTATTTTTGTTATTGACAAACAATTTGTTGTTGCTTAAGTATGGCGAATGCCAAGGATCGCCCGTTCAGTAGCAGAGAATTATCCTCATCATGTCACGCAACGCGGCAATAACCGCGCAACCATGAGAATAAGGGGTTAGGAGAATTAGGGAGAATAAGGGGTTTGCCCTCGACATGGGCCATTTGCATAATTATCGAATAGAATAAATAAAATGACCCAACGAGACCAGTGGATCCGGTCGCGATAAACCTGCGTCGGGTCACCGGCCGAGCCGTTAAGTAGTTAGGCGAAGAGAAATGATTGGATTGGAGACATGACCCCTAAAGTTTTATATTTGAAATTTGGAGACTTGACCCCTAAAGCTTCTATAATCGAAAGATTTTTTGTATGGACAATTCCGGAGAGTAAACTCACCAAAGAGGTGCACACATGACAAAAGAGACTTGCCGATCCCGGTCAAGTTTAGAGCAATTTGAAACGGTATTCGACAATATGTTCGATGCGGTTTTCATTCTGGATGTGCCCATGAGGGAAATCGTTTATGCAAACCGGTCCATGTGCGCCATGTATGGCTATTCACCTTCGGAAACTCTCCAACTGACAATTCAGGAATTAAGTGACGAAGAATCCTGTAAATCTCTTAAGGCAGCCATTGAAAACCTGTCCGTGGCAGCCCGGGGCCCGGGAAAACTCTTTATCTGGAAGGCCAGAAAAAAGGACGGGACACGCTTCTGGACGGAAACAAGCTTGCAAAAAGCGGATGTTGCCGGAAAAGACCTGGTGATTGTCACTGTTGCGCGACATTACTGAGCGCAAGAAGATGGAAGAAAAGTTGCTCCTGTCCCATTACTGTATCGACAAGGCGGCGATAGGCATCTTCCAGATTTCCCTGAGTGACGGAAAAATCCTGCTCGCCAACAATTCCGCATCCCGGAGCCTCGGCTACACTTCCGATGAATTGTGTATGATGAGCATCCTCGATATAGATCCCTCGCTCACCCGGGAAAAATTCGTTGAAATCAGGAGTAGGCTGGAACCCACCGGCACCGCGACTTTTGAATCTGCCCACCGGCGCAAGGATGGAACAACATTCCCGGTCGAAATCACTGTCAGTAACCTGGAATTCCAGGGCATGTCGGCCGGCTTCGTATTTTTCAGAGACATCACCGAGCAGAAGCGGGCGATAACTGATATGCAGCTGACCCAGTTCTTTGTGGATAAGGCATCCATCGGAATACACCGCATCTCGGAGGAAGGAAAAATACAATTCGTTAATGAGGAAACCTGCCGGAGTCTCGGCTATACCGCCGAAGAGCTCCGATCGATGACGGTTTTTGATATTGATCCCACCTTCAACCTTGAAAAATTCCGGGAACACCGCAAAATTACGCGGACCACCGGTTCCAGGACCTTAGAAACAATACACCGACGAAAGAATGGATCGACCTTTCCGGTTGAAATAACGGTCACTTATCTGGAATACCAGGATAAAGAAATCAGCGTTTCTTTCGTCAAAGACATCACCGAGCGCAAACGCGCCGAGGAGGCTTTGTGGGAGAGCGAGTTGCGGCTGAAGATGGCCATGGATCTCGCCAGGCTGGTTCAGTGGGAATACGATGTGAAATCCGGCAGGTTCGCTTTCGACGATCAATTTTATTCGCTGTACGGCACCACCGCCGAGCGGGAGGGTGGGTCGCTGATGTCCGCCGAGGATTATGCCCGAAAATTCATCCCTGCCGGGGAATCCGCGGTCGTTGCGGAAGGTATAGTCGAGGCGCTGGCAAACTCATACAATCAGCTGGAGCACCGGATCATCCGCGCCGACGGAGAGGAACGCTTCATTATCGTTCGTGGTGAGGCCGTGCGCGACCTGATGGGTCACGTCGTCAAGATACGCGGCGCAAACCAGGACATCACCGAGCGCAAGCAGGCGGAAGAGTTGCTTCGAAAGAGCGAGATTGCTCAACGAAAACTGGCACGCGAGCTTGCCCAGAAAAACGATTTCCTGCGCACCCTGATCGATGCGATACCCGATCTCATATTTTACAAGGACTGCAACAGGGCTTACCTTGGCTGTAACAGGGCTTTCGAGGCCTTTGCGGGGAAAACTGAAATGGATCTGGTGGGCCGCACCGACCTTGATATCTTCAGCAGGGATGTAGCCGTTTCGTTCCGGAAGACGGACCTGGAAATATTGTCAAACGAGGAACCCCGATGCAATGAGGAATGGATCGATTATCCTGACGGCCGTCGGGTTCTGCTGGAGACGCTCAAGACGCCCTTTTTCGACCTGGACGGGGAAATCCTCGGAGTTGTCGGCGTAAGCCGCGACATCACCGAGCGCAAGAGAATGGAAGATGAATTGCTCTTGTCCCATTTCTGCATCGATAAAGCGGGAATAGGCATTTACCAGAGCGATGAAATCGGCACCATCTTCAGGGTAAACGAACATGCGTGCAAAAGTCTCGGGTATTCCAATGAGGAGCTGTGCGCGCTCAGTATATTCGATATAGATCCGGAAATAACCCGGGAGAAAATGCTGGAGTTGAAAGAAATACTGGATGAAAGGGGCTTAGCGACCTTCCAGACGACTCACCGGCGCAAGAACGGCACCACATTTCCAGTCGAGATCACCATCAGCATCCTGGATTTCCAGGGAAAGAGATACGACATCTCATTTGTCAAGGACATCACCGAGCGCAAACAGGCGGAGGAGGCATTACGGGAAAGCGAGTCGCGTGTAAGGCGGAAACTGGAGAGCATTCTTGACCCTGAAGGCGATACCGGAGAACTGGACCTTGCCGACATTCTGGATGCGCCGGAAATCCAGGCGCTCATGGCCGACCTCTACCGCATCACCGGCCTCAAGATGAGCATAATCAATCTCAAAGGACGGGTGCTGGTCGAGGTGGGATGGCAGGATATCTGCCTGAAATTCCACCGCAATCATCCGGAAACCCTGAAAAATTGCCTTGAAAGCGACACGGATCTCACGGCTGGCGTCCCACAGGGGAGAGTTCAGGACGTACCGGTGCAAAAATAACATGTGGCACCTGGTGACCCCGATCTTTGTCGGCGGAAGACATATGGGCAATCTCTTCATGGGGCAGTTCTTCTTTGCCGACGAACCGATCGATTACGACCTTTTCCGATCGCAGGCAAGAAAGTATGGCTTCCCCGAAGAGGAATATATCGCAGCCCTGGAAGCGGTCCCTCGCCACAGCGAAGAGCTTGTGAACATGGGGAAGGCCTTATTCCTGAGGCTCATCGACATGTTCTCGAAGCTGAGCTACGCCAATATCAAGCTGGCGCATTCAGTGGCCGAGCGTGACCGGTTGACGGAAACACTGAGTAAAGCCAACCTGGTGGTGGAAAACAGCCCGGTAGTGCTGTTCCGCTGGAAGGGTGACGATGAGTGGCCCGTCGAGCTGGTTTCCGGAAATGTCATCCAGTTCGGCTATGCGCCAGATGAATTTCTTTCCGGCTCCATCACCTATTCTTCAATTGTACACCCCGACGACCTGCAACGGCTAACCCGAGAGGTCCACGATTTCTGCAATGAAGGGGCCGACCAGTTCCTTCTGGAATACCGGATCATGACCAAGGGGGGGAATATCCGCTGGGTAAACGAACACACCAATGTCGAACGGGACGCAGCGGGAGACGTCAAAAACTTCGAGGGGATCGTCATCGACGTCACCGGGCGCAAGCTGGCCGAAGAAGAGCTGAAGCGGCAGAAACAGCTGCTGCAGGAACTGAACGAAACCCTTGAGAACAGGGTCGAGGAAGAAGTCGCTAAAAACCGTGAAAAGGACATCATGCTCATTCAGCAGAACCGCCAGGCGGCCTTGGGGGAGATGCTCGATCATATCGCCCACCAGTGGAAACAGCCGCTCAATTCCATTTCCCTCATTATTCAGTACTTGGAGGAAACCTCCTTCGACGGCGAATTGACAGATGAACTCGTCGAGGAAACCGCCTGTAAAATAATGGCCTTACTGGATCATATGGCACAGACCATAGACATCTTCAGGGGGTTTTACAGGCCGGATAAGGAAAAGAAAGTATTCCGCATAAAAGACTCCATCGACCAGGCAATCGCGTTTATTTCGCCGGCATTCAGATTTCACTCCATAACGGTTGAGTTTGATGTTGATCCGGGATTGACGGCGTTCGGCTTTCCAAAGGAATATGCGCAGGTGCTCCTCAACATACTGGCCAACGCGAGGAATGCATTCAAAACAAGAGAAACGGAAAAACCGAGGGTTATCATAAGGGCTTTTGCAGAAGACACAAAAACGGTTGTCACCATAGAAGGACAATGCCGGGGGTATTCCCGAGGCAATTATAGGCAGGATCTTCGACTTTTATTTTACGACCAATGAATCGACCGGCGGCACGGGCATCGGCCTGTATATGTCAAAAAATATCATCGAAAAAAATATGGGTGGAACACTGGGCGCCGAAAATACGGACAGCGGAGCGCAGTTCAGGATAGAAATCCCCACCACCTGAAAGAAACCCCATGCGGGTAGAAAAGAGGGGTCAGCCCTCGACATGAGACATCTGTCTAGAGAGAGAATTCTAAATATGTCCAATGTCGGGACTGACCCCTGAAACTTGCCCGGTAATGCTGCCGGGTTTTGTTATCCCGGCAAACAAAACAACATTCAACCTGGGCATCGGTCCAGACGGGATAGTCAGGATAGACATCAAGGCAGCCAGGTAAAGATTGGAATTCAGCGAAAAATGGAAAGAACAGCCGAATCAAGCCCTAAAGGGGGTTATCCCTTGGAAATAGAATGTTAAAATATGGACATCCATGATGTATGCGGGAAGGGAGCGACTTCCCGCTGGAGGAAAGAGTGCCGGAACTTCCCGAGGTAGAACTGACCCGACGCAGGCTGGAGCGGGAAATCATTGGCAAAAGGATCGAGCGGGTGCTGGTCCGGGTGCCGAAGCTCCGCCATCCGCTCCCGCCGGGGCTGGAGACATTCCTGAAAGGGCGAACGGTCCGCTCCGTCGAGCGGCGGGGCAAATATCTGCTGTTCGACTGTGAAGCCGGGTGGCTCATTGTTCATCTGGGGATGACGGGCTTTCTCCGGTTGCTCCCCGGGCCGGCGCTTCCCGGAAAGCATGATCACCTGGACTTCGTCTTTGCCGACGGCTCGGAGCTGCGTTTCCACGATCCACGAAAGTTCGGCACCGTCGCCTGGACTACGGACGCCCCCGGGACTCACCCGCTGCTGGCCGGAATCGGCCCCGAACCATTGACTGCGGCATTTGACGGCCCTTACCTCTTCCGGGTGAGCCGAACCCGTCGGGTCGCGGTTAAACTGCTGATCATGAACATGGCAATTGTTGCCGGGGTTGGCAATATCTACGCCAACGAGGCTCTTTTTCGCGCCGGAATCCGCCCCGACCGGGCCGCGTCCAGTCTCAGCAGTTCCGAATGTGAGCATCTGGCAGTCATCATCAGGGAGGTGTTGCAGGAGTCGATCGATCAGGGAAGCACCTACCGGGTGGAGGAAGGCACTGTCGCATATCATCCACTTGATTTCAAGGTGTATGGCCGGGCAAATGGTGCCTGCACCAGTTGCGGCGGCGCACTTGAAGAGACCCGGCTCGGCAACCGGAGCACGGTTTACTGTCCCCGCTGCCAGCATTGACCATAACCGGAAACTTGGATTCTGGGGGATTAAAACGGGGATGGCCATCTTTATGAATGCGGCGGCAATGGCGGAAAAAAGATTCACGGAATTAACGACCGGATATAATGGTGAAGTTTCGCGGGCACATCGATTAGGGTCAATTAATAGACAGAGTAAGAACTGGAACTTTTGCCGATTCCGGCCGGATCGGTTGCCGCCTGGATTATGTCGTGTTATGATCGCTGCTGAACAGGTAACACGATATAAAACTTGATCACCTATACCCGAACAGCAGTCTTTTGATCACACCCATGAGAAAACTGATACTCGCCTCCACATCACCCTACCGGTACGGCCTGATGGAAAGGCTCGGAATACCGTTTACTGCGCTCCCGCCGGACTTTGAGGAGCAGATCGATCCGATCCTGGGACCTGTCGAGCTGGTCAAGCGGCTGGCACTGGGCAAGGCGGCCTCGCTAGTGTCCGGGCATCCCGACAGCATCATTATCGGTTCCGACCAGGTGCTGGAAAGCCGCGGGTGTATCATCGGCAAACCGGGCACCCCGAAACGCGCCTGCGAACAGCTGCGCGACATGTCGGGAAAGGTCAATACCTTCTACACCGGGCTGGCAGTTATCGATGCCGCAAACGGCTTGACCCTGACCGACTGCGTCCCTTTCACCGTTACCCTGCGGACCCTGAAGGAAGCCGAGATCGCGGATTACGTTGCCAGGGAAAACCCGGTGGACTGCGCCGGTTCCTTCAAGATAGAAGGACTCGGAATCGCCCTCATGGAGAAGATGGAAGGGAGCGACTACACATCCCTCATGGGGCTGCCGCTCATCAGTCTTACCGCCATGCTGCGCAGGGTCGGGATCAATCCGCTGCTTCATGAAAGCTGGCTGTAGGAATTACGGCAATCCTCTTTATTCACTGACAACGCTTACAACCTGTATTTCTTGTTTATGGATATCTGATGGTCTCGCAAAAAGTCGTCACCCCGGCGACCGCGTGTCGCCTTAGCTGCCTACTCCGCCGAAGTGCACTGGCTACGAAGGCCGGGTTAGCGGTGGCGCAAAGCCGGGGTCCAGAACTTATATAACTGGTTGAAAATTATGGATTCCGGCTTTCGCCGGAATAACGAATAATAGAGTTCCAGGACATTTTGCGAATTCATCATATTTACCTTAAATTTTGTTATTTATTGCCCTTACGGTATTATCTATCGAGAGTCCGAACAACAGATCAGGCTGAAATGATATGAGTGAAACCGGAAATAGAAACCTCGGATACTGGGAAGTTACGGCGATAGGCATCGGCGGCATGGTCGGCGGCGGCATCTTTGCCGTTCTCGGACTGTCTGTGGACCTGACCCGCGGAGGAGCACCGCTCGCGTTCCTGATCGCGGGTATCGTCGCCCTCGTGACCTCCTATTCGTACGCGCGGCTGTCCGTCACTTTTCCGAGCCAGGGAGGAACGGTAGCTTTCCTGGACCGCGCGTTCGGTCCGGGCCTGCTGACGGGCGGAATGAACATTCTGCTCTGGATGAGCTACATCGTTATGCTGTCGCTGTACGCCTATGCTTTCGGAAGCTACGGAGCGTCGTTTTTCCCGCATGGCTCGCAATTGCTCTGGAAGCATATCCTGATCACGCAGCGTTGTCGGCATCACCGGACTGAACCTGTTGAACGCCAGGCTGATCGGTGAAGCGGAAGACTGGATCGTGCTCGTCAAGCTGGCTGATTCTGGTGCTATTCATTGCCGTCGGCATCCGGGGCATCGACGGGACCAGGCTGGCGCCGGCGGCATGGGCGTCCCCCGCTGAACCTGGTCGCAGGCGGGATGATCATTTTTCTGGCCTATGAAGGATTCGAGCTGATTGCCAACACGGCCCAGGATGTGCGGGATCCCGCACAAGACCTTGCCTCGCGCCTTCTATTCGAGCGTGGGTTTCGTGATCGTCCTGTACGTCCTGGTGGCCGCGGTGACGGTCGGCACCCTGCCCGTCGCCATATTGTCGGGCCAAGGACTACGCACTGGCCGAGGCGGCCACGGCCTTTCCTGGGCCAGCCCGGATTCCTCCTGATCGCCATCGCCGCCATGCTTTCGACTGCTTCCGCCATCAATGCCACGGTTTACGGCGCGGCGCGGCTAAGCTATGTCATCGCGAAGGATGGAGAGCTTCCGGCCGTGTTGGAACGAAAGGCCTGGGGAACACCGATAGAGGGTCTGTTATTCACCTCGGGTGCCACCCTGTTGATCGCCAATCTGGTCGATCTTTCCAGCATGTCGACCATGGGCAGCGCCGGTTTTCTGTTGATCTTTGCGGCAGTCAACGACGCCAACGCGGTGATGGCAAAAGAAACGCAGAGCAGGAGATGGCTTTCGCTGATCGGTGTCGGGCTTTGTCTTGCCGCGCTGGCAAGTCTTCTCTGGCAGACGGCCAGGAGTTCACCCGGTCAGCTCGGGGTCCTGTTCGTCATGGCAGGGACAGCCTTCATTATCGAAATCACCTTTCGGGTTACCACGAAGCGAACAATAAATCTTCCAAAGGAAAGGAAGAGGAATATACCCGATTCATAAGAGCTGCCTGAATTAGTTGAAGCTGTGGCGTCGTAATTTCAGTGGTGTAAACTTATCAAGTCTTTGTTCGTAAATTGCATTACGGGGGATCGCACCCGGAATGCCTATTTACGGACAATACCCAAACTTCAGACAACAAAGGTTTTACGGAAAGGAAGCCTTTTCCATGTTCAAACCGTATCGAATCCTTGTGCCCACAGACATGTCGGAACATGCGGACAGGGCCATCAGGAATGCGCTCGACATTGCAAGGCAATACAATGCCGAGCTTTATCTCCTCCATGTGGTTCAGGACCCGGTCCAGCAATGTACCGTCGATTACTGCATCAGTGAAGATTTGTGGAGCCAACTCCAGGAGCAGATGATCGAATCGGTCCGAGAGGGGATGAAGATGCAGCTGGCCAAATTTCCCAGCGTAGATCCGGCTTCGGTAAAAACCGACGTTAAAACGGGAATCCCCTATCAGGCCATATTGAAGGAGGCGGAAGAGAGGGACATAGATCTTATCGTCATTTCATCTCTCGGTTCCAGTGGCCTGGCGAAATACCTCATGGGAAGTGTCGCCCGACATGTACTGCTCGGAGCGAAATGTTCGGTGCTGTTGACGAAATAGCAGGCTTTAAAAGTCGAATGACATGCGAAAAGCGGCCGCAGCGGTGACCGCATATCGCCTCAGCTTTTGCTGCAGGGCAATGCCGGGATTCACGGGTTTTGCAGCTGCATGAAAAGAATGGATTCCGGCTTTCGCCGGAATGACGGGATATAAACCTGGAAGACTTATTGCACGGCCGTCAAGCTGTTCAAGAAAGGGCACTTCAATTGCGCAGTTCAGCCGGTTATTTTCGTCATCCTGCGGGACTGCAGATCGGTTCCTGCCTGCAGCATTTTCCTTTCTCGGTTTCTCTTTCAATTTGCCACATACTTTCGAAGGCCGCCAGTCGAAATTTCCTGCTGCTCCAGTGACCCGTCTTCGGCGCTTTTGTCCAGTATTTCACGAACCTTTTGCAGAAAAACATTCTGCATGAGAGGTTTCGAAATAAAATGAAGGT
Organism: uncultured delta proteobacterium; assembly: GCA_963815135.1. Lineage (GTDB taxonomy): Bacteria > Desulfobacterota > Desulfuromonadia > Geobacterales > Geobacteraceae > CAIWTU01. The sequence continues at coordinate 316,103 of CAWFFO010000006.1, read as the reverse complement.
TTTCCTCCAATATGCCTCTTCCGCTCAGGATATCGTCCGTATAGCCGCTCATGAACAAGGCCTCCATGTCCGGCCGTATTTTTTTTATTTCATCATAAACTTCCTTGCCGTTTTTTCCGGGCATTATAACATCAAGGATAAGGAGTTTTATTGCATCACTGTTTGCCTCGAACTTCGTAACGGCTTCCACTCCATTCCCGGCCTCCACTACTCCATATCCGAACTCTTCCAGCAATGATTTTGCTATATCCCTGACCATCGGATCATCCTCTGCCAACAGAACCGTTTCCGACCCACCGGACGGCAAGATGAACTCGAAAGACTCTATCTTATCGGCCTCGCCGCCGATTGCCGGCAGATAGACCTTGAAAGTCGTCCCCACTCCCGGTTCGCTGTAAACATTTATGTAGCCGTTATGCTGCCTTATGATACCGTAAACTATGGACAATCCCAGTCCGGTGCCCTTTCCGACATCCTTCGTTGTATAAAACGGCTCGAAAATCCTTTCACGCACATTTTTGGCGATGCCGATACCGGTATCCGAGACCGAGATGCAAACATAGGTTCCCGGCTCACCATACCCGTAAGTCCGAGCGAATTTGTCATCAAGTTCGATCAGTTCCGTACGGATGGTCAGGCGTCCTCCCCCGGGCATGGCATCACAGGCATTTGTGACGAGATTTAGCATAACCTGCTCGACCTGCATCGAATCGGCGGACACAACAAAGGCTCCGCTGCAGACAAAACTAAGGTCTATATATTCTGGAACCAACCTCGACAGGAAACTTTCCGCTTTTTCCATGACATTATTCACATTGATCGGCTTAAGTTCCACGACATGCCTTCTGCTGAAGGCAAGCAGACCTCTTGTCAGACTGGCCCCTCTTTCCACTGAAGCAATTATCTGAGCGGCATATTTTCCGAGTTTATCTTTCTCGCCAACCTTCATCTGAATAAGGTTGGCATAGCCTACTATCGCCGTTAGTATGTTGTTGAAGTCATGGGCAACACCGCCGGCAAGCTGCCCTATGGCCTCCATCTTCTGGGCGTGGCGCAGCTGTTCTTCGAGCTGTTTGCGGTCGGTAATATCCTGGAAATTTTCGACAATGATTTCCCTGTCTCCGGCAGGTATTCTTCTGGCGCTCTTGATGATCGGCACCAGTCGGCCGTCCTTTGCTTTCACGGCCGTCTCGTTGTTGTCTATGCTTTCCTTTCCCATGTCGAAAATAGGGCAGAGATGGGGTCCCTTCGGGCAGATGACGTCGCATAACCGGCCGACAAGTTCATCCCTCGTGTAACCGGTAACGGCACAGAGGACATCATTTACATCCTCGATAATGTATTGGTTATTTACCGTAAAACTTCCGCCGGGCAGATTTTTGTATAGAGTTCTCCATTTTTCTTCGGCCACCACCCGTTCGGTAACGTCTTCAAAGGTTTCCATGGCGCCGATCAGGTTCCCCTTGGTATCCCTGAGCGCCGCAGCAGTAAAGTGCAGCCATTTGCCCCCTCCGCTGCATCTGGAAAAATAGTCGGCTCCTTCATAGGCCTCTTCGAGAAGTCCTGACTTTCTGAATTTTCCGGGATACCAGTAAAGAATCAAACTGCTGTTTCCTGCCGCCAGCAGATCGGCCAGCAAAGGACGCTTTGCTTCATAAAACGATGCCCAGGCCAGGTCTGTTCCGATTACATCCGAAGCAGAAGTACCGCTCAGTTTTTCGAGGGCCTTATTCCAGTAAATAATTTTGCGGTCTGTTCCCACCATGAACATTGGCATTGATGAACCCTGGATGGTAGCGTACAATCTCTGCTCGCTCTCCCTGAGCGCTTCCTCCGCCCGCCTTCGTTCGCTGATGTCGCGCAAATGTTCAATTGCCATCGTAACATTACCGGAAGCGTCAAATACCGGATATGAATGGATTTCCACGTAGCCGGATTTCGGATTGAATTTTTCCCTGATCACAGGCCTGCCGGTTTTGAATACTTCAAGAGCCTGGCAGTTTTCGCACTGTTCGTCACGCTTGTAAAAAGCTTCGTAGCAATGGGGATTTTGACTGCATTTATCCCCTGAAGAGTATTTATGTCCTCCACGCCGGTTCGAATGCTGGAGGCGGAAGTCCCTGTCGATGATATGCAGCTGGTCGGGAATGGTTTCGAAAATCTTGCGCAAAGTGGTCTCTGACCGGCGAAGAGCTTCTTCGACAGCTTTCCGTTCCTTAATTTCCCTCGCAAGTTCCAGGTTCTTGAGCCCCATTACCGTCAGCATTCCGGCCATATTGCGATAATATCCCATAAGGTCTTTCATCCGGTCCCTTGCAAATACCGGGATCCGGCCAAGGGCTTCAAGGTAGCTCTGCCAGTCAAACCCGAATTCCTCAGCCTTCATCCGGAAAAATTCGACATCAGGTTTATCGCAACTGTAGAAAAACGGTCCCGAGTAGAATGTGGCCAGATGTTCTCCGGCGATAATTATCGGCATGGCGGTTTTCCTCAAACCGTTACAGCATTTGTGATCAAGGTATTCCCCGGCAAAGTCCGGCAATTGTCGTTTGATTTCGGCTTCGCTTTCACGGCAGCATTCGAGTGCGACCGGATGGACACGATGGAATCGGGTGCACAGGTGCCTTCCTGCCTACTTCTATTAATAGTTCCCCATTGTAATCCCGAATGGCGGATGGCACTCCGGTAATCTTGTAATGCGCGTCCATTGTATGCTGCGCATGTTCAATATTAATTAGCCTGGAGAATGTAATGTCATCCATTTTATCCATTTAGCACACCTTTCCGGGTGATTTTTATATTTATACGATCAGCTTCAACGGTATATAATATTGTTATCAAAGGATTTACAGTAAACCACTCAACTTGCGCACCTTGTCAGCTAGCAAGTCCCGGACCATTTTTCTAATGAATAACAAAACCAAACAATATCGAATACTCACATCATTAGTCATGTACCCCCGGCAAAGCCGGGGGCTTGTTTTGTGAACCGCTCAAAGCGGTAGATTTAAATCTTGAGCCGCCTGAAGGCGGCTAGGTCGGTAATTTCAGCTGATCGAGTCTCCGGTCCTCTGCTTCCTGGCGCTGGATATATTCCCGGATCACCTGTTCGTCCCGACCCACTGTAGAGACGAAATAGCCTCGTGCCCAGAAGTTCTCTCCAACAAAGTTTCGGGCTCGGCCGCCAAAGGTTCGCGCTATATGAATTGCGCTCTTACCCTTGATATATCCAACTACTTGCGCCACCGCATATTTCGGTGGTATCGATATGTATATATGGACATGATCGGGGCATAAATGCCCCTCCAAAACCATGCTTTCGCGCTGACGCGCCAATTCGCGAAACGTTTCTCCAAGGTGTCTACGAACATTACCATAGAGGACTTTTCGCCGGATATTTTGGGATCCAAACTATGTGGTACTTGCACTCCCACGCAGAATGGCATAAACTTTCAACGTTGTTCAATGGAAGCCTCCTATTTCTGTAAACTTTGAGCGGTTCACAGTGGGAGGCTTTCATTTTATCCCGGAACTGTCAAACTGTTGAGGTCCCCCGGCAAAGCCGGGGGGTTTCCCATTGGACTAATAAATTTCCTTTATTTTAACGGGACAATATTGCAACACTGTAACGACACATTTGCGCCAAATAGAGACTGTTTTCCCGTTCCCGGGCATTCATACAAAAATGATGGACAGGCAATAAGTTTTCAGGAGTTATCAATACGACATTGAACCAGACTGTAGCTGTTCAGTGCCATAAAAAAGGCCTTTCACAATGAAAGGCCTGGCAAGTCGTGCGGTATCGAAACTTCAAATTGTCAGCTATCCGAATTTGATGACATTTATGGCGATTATATGTCTCCCATGGTCTGGTTCATTCTTTCACACCAGTCGGGTAAACTTCCAGAAGCACCCTGTTGCCGCGCCTGATTCCGTACACATGGTCACCTCCGGCCCAGTCGCCGAGGAACACCCCTACGCCTTCATCCGACGCAACCAGTGTTCCAGGCTGAGTCAACGGCAGCCTCTTCAACACCCTTTCCAACCAGTTGCCTGTCGCTGTCATTTTAATCTCCTCCTTTTTTCTATCTTTTTATCTATATAGGCGGAATTTACAGTTAAAAGGTTACAGTTTTTTAGAATCCAATTTCTTACCCTTTTGACTATAAATTCCGAAAATGCTCCACCGATAAAATAAAAGTTATCGTTGCAATCTTTGGTAATAAATAAAAAATATTTTCTCTAACTTAATTTATTTGTAACCTGTGAAATGAAATTTTCGTCTCTTTGAATAGATCGAAAAACAACTTTCAGGAGGATGAACATGAAAAAAACTATTACCCGTATCGCACTGATTGCAGGCATAGCCTCGGCCACGGCCTTCGGCAGTCATTTCGCACAGGCCGATGAGGGCGGAAAATTCTGCCATGAGTATGCGAAACACCACCATGAAGGGCATAACTTCATGCACCATCGGTTCGAGAAAATGGCGGCAAAGCTTCGTCTTCCGAGCAGCAAAAGGTGAAAATCAAGGAAGTTTTCAAGCAAAACCGCGAACAGGCCAAACCGATCTTTGACAGGCTCTTGACCGAAAAACGCACCATGAGGACGCTGGTTCAGGCGGACAAAACCGATGAGGCCGCCATCCGCGCCCAGGCTGCCAAACTTGCCGCTGTCGAGGGAGACATGGCGATCCAGCGCGCACACATGGCCAAACAGATTCGCGCCATTCTGACCCCCGAACAGGTTGAAAAGTTCAAGGCAATGCAGAAGGAACGTCAGCAGAAATTCGAAAAATTCCGTGAACATCACGAAAAATGGCAGCATGAAAAAGGTTCGGAAAAATAACAAACCGCTTCATTCGAACAGCAGCACGAAAGCCCCGTCAACACTAACCCGTGTGGTGTTGACGGGGCTTTTGCTTTTCCGGTCCGGAACGGGAGCGACTATTTATAAATACCGCAATTTCAGGCAAGTTTGTGCTAATATCGCGCTCTGTCGATAACTTCTCTTAAAATGTCGGGGGTATTTTCCATGCGCTTTGAACTCTGGCGTCAGGACGACAACGGCAACCGCTTTCTCATCGATACTTACGATAACCTCGCCGAAGCGGAAAAACGTCTTGCGGAACTGACACGGGTTCAGCACAAGCAGACATATTGGATCACGAAATTGATTGAATAATTGTTTTAGTAAAACCTGGAATTGCCGATAAGATAATAATATTTGACTTGGATCCGGGCAAAAGGCAGGAAAAGACAAAGCGCGATTTCACAGACACATAAGCGCCGCTTCAGACGGGCAGACTTATGTTCCATCATATCGCAAAAGGGTTATCAATATGACAAACACACCGAGGCTGCTGGACAAACTGGTTAACCTGACGGCAATACAAGATCTGGAACTGATGGAATTCAGCCTGCTGAAGACGCTTGTGGAATTCGTGAAACCATTGGAACTTTCGATACTGAAACTGGACAGGCGGGGGAACCCTTGCTACAGGCTGCATCTCAAGCAAGCGAAGTATGAGGTTATTACCGGGGACATTTCAATTCCGGAAGACGTATCTGCGGTAGTGGAGTTTGTGTACAGTACGAAACAGCCGTTCACCAGGCAGACCGAATCCGGCGCCCTGCTGACCGCATGGCATATCCTCCAGACAAAGGCACAGGACGTGTTTCTTGTTCTGCAGGCGGAGAACGAGCTGAGCAAGCTGGATTCACACATAATAAGCGGATTTCTGCAGATTTATCGAAATTTTTACGAGATTTTGAGTGAATCGCAGCGGGACCAGTTGACCGGCCTGGCCAACCGGAAGACTTTCGATGAGATCGTCAACAGGATACATTGCATGTCGGCCCCGTCAACGGACCCTGTTCCGATTGAACGGCGCAATAGTGTCGATGAAGACAGGGTCGGCTACTGGCTCGGCATGGCGGACATTGACAATTTCAAGAGAATCAACGATTCATGGGGGCATCTGTACGGAGACGAGGTGCTGCTGCTGATGTCGCAACTCATGCAGAATCACTTCAGGGAAAGCGACTACCTTTTTCGTTTTGGCGGGGAGGAATTCGTAGTCATCCTCAGGGCGGAGAAAAAAGAGCAGGCCTGCATGGCATTTGAGCGCTTCCGCTCGAACGTGGAAAAGCACCAGTTTCCGCAAGTCGGGAATGTCACCATGAGTATTGGTGTCGTAAAACTGGATCAGAACGTTTTTTCGGCAACACTGCTCGACCGTGCCGACAAGGCCCTTTACCACGCCAAACAGAATGGACGCAACCAGGTGGTATTCTTTGAAGAATTGCTTGAGGCCGGAATCGCAGGCATGGAGGATGTCAAAACGGGAGAAATTGAATTCTTTTAACATTACCCGGAGAGCAATGTAACAAGACGCGCGGCTTCGAGCGTCTGGTTGTTTTGTTAGATTTATTGCCTGTATCCGGTGCCGCGAAAAACCTGATCGGCATCTCTTTATCAAACTCCTTCCGTATCAAGCTGTGAATACAAGCCGGCATTCCTGATAAAAATAATAATTTGAACCCCATTATAGTTTGACTAATTCGCTGCTAAATAGGTATCATCACCTTTCCATTTGAAAGGAGATGATATCGATGCAGCGTTTTTTTGTTTTGTTGTCCGTGATGGTTCTCATCTGTTCGGGTCACAGCGCCTGGGCCAAAAGCCGCAGCGGCACTGTCACCATGGAGTTCGATCTGTCCGGCCGGCAGGCCGGCAAGGAAGTACGTCTCTGGATTCCCTACCCTGTTTCGGACAAGGACCAGCTCATCAGCGACATCAGGCTGACAGGCGATTACGGTTCTTCAGGAGTTTACACCGACAGAGTATATAAAACTCCGATCCTATATGCCTCCTGGCCTGAAAGCGCCAAAAGCCGCAGGTTGACTCTCTCTTTCGAAGTCACGCGCCGGGAGGTATCCCGCCGGGATTTTCCTGACCGGGAAGGGGCATGGAACAGGGCCGATTTTGCACAATACCTGAGGCCGACCAGTCTCGGACCGATTGATGGAGAAGTAAAGAAGCTGTCGGACAAAATTACCGTCGGGAAAACGACGGTATTGGAAAAAGCCAAAGCCATCTACGACTGGACGTGCGAAAATACCTACCGTAACCCGGAAACCAGGGGTTGCGGCACTGGAGATGTGTGCAGACTTCTGCGAAAACCGGGCGGGAAATGCACCGATATCTCATCGTTATTCATAGCCCTCTGCCGTGCGGCGGGCGTTCCGGCCAGGGAGGTATTCGGTCTTCGCCTGGGTAAAAAAGCGGAGGAAGACATCACCGGCTACCAGCACTGCTGGGCTGAATTCTACCTTCCCGGTTACGGCTGGGTTCCGGTCGATCCCGCCGATGTGCGCAAAGCCATGCTGGTGGAGAAACTGGGCAAGGACGACTTGAAGACAATGGAATACAGGCGCTATTTCTGGGGCGGGATTGACCAGTACAGGATGGCAATTGCAACCGGGCGGGATATCATTCTCAATCCACCGCAAAACGGTGCTCCACTCAACACCTTCGGATACCCCTATGCGGAGATCGGCGGGAAGACCATAGACTGGCTCGATCCCGGGTCATTCAGCTATAAATTCACATTCAGGGAGAAATAGAGGCAGGCGAGCAGATTCGAGGATAAAAGTGAATTCGGGGAAACCGGTGACCATCTGCTGATTGAACAAATCTGACTGATCTTGTTTCCGGCTGTTTCCAGCAGCGGTTACCGGCCCCATTTGATGACATGACTGCCGAAATCCACATGGTAGCGCAAGTCCCTCAGGAAATCCATTCCCAGCAGGCCGTCGAATTTCACCGCAGGGCCGTTATGGTCAATCACCGCGACGATCATGTTCCTTTTGCTGTGCGGGCCGATGGTTACGCTGTCGACCCGTATCGCTTTCGCCGTGATCATCCCTCCGCCCACGACCTGAATTTTGCCCGAAGGCGCATGGTCGAGGGCGGCCCCGAGCCGTTGGGCCACATCGGAGTTGATGGTCGTAACCGAAGCCCCGGTATCGAGTGCAAGCAAAACCCTGACGGAACGGTAACCGACTGTAATTGTCACCGGCGCCATGACCAGATTCCCCTCGATGGTGGCTTCTGTCGATTCGCTCTGGTGCGGCGCTTCAGTTGAACCAATCTCCCGATATGAGGGAGGGGGCTTCCAGGCGGATATGGCGGCTGATAGCTGTGATGCCATGCGGCGATCGAGCTTTTCCAGTTTTTGCTGTTCCCTGAGAGCACCGTCCCGGTCCTGGAGGGCGAGATATGTTTTCCCCAGACCGAGGTGGACCTCTTTCATGTCAGGATCGAGGCTCAGGGCCGCCTTGAATGCCTGGACCGCCTTTTCCAGCAGATCCACATTGGTCATTGCCTCGTTGTCCCCCATCTTCAGATAACTCTCGCCCAGCCCGCTACGGGCCGCGGCACTGGAAGGATAGAGGCGGACCGCCTGATCATAGACCCTTGCCGCGCTTTCGTAATCTCCCGAAGCAAGTAACCGGTCCCCGCGTTGAATATATTCGCTTTCACCCGCACCGACTGCCTGAAGAGAGCCTGTGCAAAGGAGAAAGACAAACAGGAAAAGATATTTCTTCATCGGGCCCTCCGGAAGCCAACCGGATATAAAATGAAATATGCTGCAAATTTCGGACGCAACGTACTATTACAGATTACTTCGATTCCTGCCCGGCTTCAACCAGCGCCGCCCTTATTTTTTGCTCGACCCGAGAGAGCATATCATATGCCCTGGCCTCTTTTTCCGTCAACTCAACGGAAATCTTTACCGTTTTCTCCGGTTGTCCGGCGACACCGCCAGCATTTTTCCCAGCCTCTTCTTCATCCAGCGGGATAGCATACCGTTCATCAATCTCGTAGAGTTCCGGAATGGTGAAAAGCTCGCCCAGGAAGAACAACACGGCTTCTTTTCTCTTCCGGGCAAATTCCTTCCACACCTGCGGCGCAACCCTGCCGTCCTCCGGCGGATGGGCGGCCGTATCCCTGCAGTCGCGGCAAAACTCCCTGAAAAGTTTCACCACTTCCTTTTCGGAACGGGTAAAAACCCTCATGTTTTCCCTGCAGTCTCTGGCCGCCTGCAACCGGTTTCTCCATCCGGTAAAAATGCGCGAGACAGTCATGGAAACGGCGTAACCCTCGAGCAGACATTCGGCGAAAGCAGCCATTCCATCGAGGCGGACAAGCGCATTGTCTATATACTTTGCGTAGGGCTCGCCATATCTGGCTGCACTGTCGGGTTCCAGGAGATGGCCGAACTCTTTTTCGCAGACAAGCTCTGCGTTGTCGATGGCAATCGCGGATAATGATTTTTTTTCGTTCTCTTCCACAATTTCTTCCCCCGTTTCCTGACCATCTTTTAAAAATACGGGCTGTGCCGTTCTTGTTGCACGATATTCTCGCCCATGGACAATCACTTGACAATAAGTATCAATATACTGTCCGTACATACGTAACATCGCTGTTTTGTCGTTCGTCAGGCGACGGAATTATAGCACTCGCCGGCAAAATAGCAATGCCAGCATAACCTTTACCGACGCTCCCCACACCTTTTCAGGAACTGAGCAAAAGGGTGAAAGAACAAACGTAAAAAGGGACAGGCTGATTTTTCTCAAACCAACCTGCCCCCTTTACCTTTTATTCCATATTCATTATTAACTCTGAATGGATTACTGCACCATTCTGAACGCACTCTCAGAGGAACCGCAGACTTTGCATGAACCGGCGGGTTTCTTGTCTATGGTGTTTCCGCAAGCCTCGCAGACGTAAAAATCGACGCTCAATTCCCTGTCGATGTTATCGAGGGCCTTTTTAAAAAGGCTGTTGTGAACCTGGTCGACGGCGTCGACATAGGTAAAGCATTCACGCGCAAGATCCCATCCGTCGCTTTCCGCCTGCTTGATCATCTTCGAATAAATATCTGAATATCCGTGTTTTCCAAAACCAATTGCTTCCTTCAGGTTTTCCCTGGTAGAGTCTTTTACCATTTTGGCATCATATCCGCCTGCCGCCCACAAATCGTTGGTCGCTCTCGATGTTTCCTTCAGTGCTCTCATCAGTGAATGAGCGTGAATATCTTCCGATTCGGCCACGGCGCGGAATAGTTTGGCAACCCAATGGTTACCTTCAGCTTCAGCCTTGTCGGCAAAAGCCCTGTATAGATACTTATCGCGTTCCTCGATCTGGAAAGTGTTGAGAATATTCTCTTCAGTTTTGACTGTATGGCTTATCATTCTTCACACCTCCTTTTTATACTGTAATTATCTCATAACGAAGATATAAAATCCAAGAGTACAATAAACCGGAGTCTATCCCCGCTCTTTCAGAAATTCGGCAAGTATTCTACCGGTGTGGGATACCTCGCCTGCCAGCGCCACCTGTTCCGGCGTTCCGGCGGCTACCACCCTGCCCCCTCCGTCACCACCCTCCGGACCGAGGTCGATTATCCAGTCCGCCTCGGCAATGACGTCCAGGTTGTGCTCGATGACGAGCACTGTATTGCCCGCGCCCACGAGACGATGCAGCACGCGGACCAGCTTTTCCACGTCGGCCATGTGCAGGCCGATGGTGGGCTCGTCGAGCAGATAAAGCGAGGAGCTTGGGGTGAGGAGTGAGGATGAAACGGATTCCTTTGCCTTGGCCAGTTCCGTGACCAGCTTGATCCGCTGGGCCTCGCCGCCGGAAAGGGTGGGACTCTGCTGGCCGAGGGTGAGATAACCCAGCCCTACCTCCCGAAGGAGCATCAGGGGGCGCCGTATCGACGGGTGAGCGTCGAAAAAGTCCGCCGCCTCGTCGATGCTCATGGCCAGTACGTCTCCGATGCTTTTTCCCTTGAAGCGGATCATGAGCGTCTCCGGTGTAAAGCGGGCGCCGCCGCACGTCTCGCAGGCCACCTTGACATCGGGGAGGAAACTCATCTCGATGGTCTTCATTCCCTGCCCTTCGCACTCGGGACACCGCCCGCCCTTGACATTGAAGGAGAAGCGGGAAGGCTTATAGCCCCGCATGCGGGCCTCAGGGGTCCCGGCAAATAGCTTGCGGACGGTATCCCAGAAGCCGACGTACGTGGCCGGGCAGGAGCGCGGGGTTTTGCCAATCGGGGTCTGGTCAACTTCCAGAACCCGGCTGATCCGATCCCAACCGCGGACCTCGCGACAGCCAATCGGCGTAATCGGGTTTTTTTCATGTTTTCCCCGCCCGCCGGACAGAAGGAGCTTCAGGTTCCGGTAAAGAACGTCCCGCACTAAAGTACTTTTGCCGCTTCCGGATACGCCCGTGACACAGACCAGGCGACCATGGGGAATTGCGGCCGACAGCCCCTTGAGGTTATGCAGGGAGGCCCCGGTCACTTCGATCAGAGCCCCTTTTGCCTCCATGGGGCGACGCTCCATGAACGGGTGGCGCAAGGGGGAAGCCAGAAAGCGTCCGGTAACCGATTCGCCATTGGCCATGACTTCATCCGGTGTTCCCTCAGCAACCACCCGGCCGCCGTTCACCCCGCCGCCTGGTCCCAGGTCGATCAGGTGTTCCGCCCGGCGTATTGTCTCTTCGTCGTGTTCCACGACCACCACCGTGTTCCCTTTTCCCTCCAGCTTTGCCAGGGTGTCCAGCAGCATCCGGTTGTCGCGCGGATGAAGACCTATGGTCGGCTCGTCGAGAATGTAGCAGACCCCGCGCAGGTTGGAGCCGAGCTGGGCGGCAAGTCGAATCCGCTGGGCCTCTCCGCCGGAAAGGGTCGGCGCGCCACGGTCGAGGGAAAGGTAGCCGAGGCCCACCTCTCCCAGGAAATCGAGGCGCGCCCCTATCTCGGCAAGGATGTCGCGGGCAATGCTTTCCTCGCGTCCGGCCAGATCGAGCTGCCGGAAGAATCGGGACGCCTCCCCTATGGGCAAGGCCCCGATTTCCGCTATATTCCTGTCCCTGAAACGGACCGCAAGGGCTTCCGGGCGAAGCCGCATTCCCTCGCAAGCGGGGCAAACGTGCTCTTCGCCCTCCCACCACTCGTTCCACCAGATTTCCTCGCCGCTCTGTTCGGCATCGAAACCGGGCATGATCAGCCCGGTACCGTAGCAGCGGGGACACCAGCCATGCCTGGAGTTGTATGAGAAGAGGCGCGGATCGGGCTCGGGAAAACTTCGGCCGCAGCCGGTGCAGGCGCGCAGGGTGGATAAAAGGAGATCGGTCTCACCGGCCACCACCCGCACCATCCCCTTACCGAAAGCAAGTGCTCTGTCGAGTAGTCCCCGCAACTCTGCCTCGCCCTTTCACAGCAACGGTCGTTTCCCCCACCGGCAGCTCGATGTTATGTTCGCGGAACCGGTCAAGGCGCGGCCAGGGAGAAACAGGGATCATGACGCCGTCCACCCGGAGCAGCTCGAATCCCTTGCCTGCCGCCCATTTCGCAAGGTCGGTGTAATACCCCTTGCGGGCAACGACCAGTGGGGCCAGGAGAAGGACATGATGTCGCCGGAACTGGCTGAGGAGCCGACCGGCAATGACGTCGGCAGTCTGGGGGGAGATGGCGAGACCGCAGTCGGGACAGTGCTGGACGCCGAGCTTGACAAAGAGAAGACGAAGGAAATGGTGAATCTCGGTAAGGGTGGCCACGGTGCTCTTACGTCCGCCACGGCTGGTGCGCTGTGCGATGGCCACCGTCGGCGGGATGCCGAGAACCGCATCCACGTCCGGCCGGGCGGCAGGCTGGACGAACTGGCGGGCATAGGCGTTCAAGGATTCAAGGTAGCGGCGTTGCCCTTCGGCGAAGAGGATATCGAAAGCGACAGTACTTTTCCCCGATCCCGAGATGCCGGAAAGCACCGTGAACCGGTCCCTGGGTATTTTGATATCAATGTTCTTCAGGTTGTGCTCCCGGGCACGGACAATGCGGATGGAGTTCGCATCCGCGGCCTGCCCGGCTGCCCCTGCACCGGCGTTCTTTCCGCCGCGACCTGTATGGCGGCCGTCGGAGGCGTCAGTCCGGTGAGAAGCCCTGACCAGGGTCTCCAGCTCTTTATCGAACTTCCTGAGAGCCCGGCCAGTATGGCTTTCCCGGCAGTCTTCGACCTGCGAGGGGGTACCTGCACACACCAGCCGCCCTCCCCCGTCTCCCCCCTCGGGGCCGAGATCGATCAGCCAGTCGGCGGCCCGGATCACGTCAAGGTTGTGTTCCACCACCAAAAGGGAATGACCGGCGTCCAGCAGCCTCCGGAAGGCGCCGAGCAGCCGGGCGATGTCCTCGAAATGCAGGCCGGTTGTGGGCTCGTCGAATAAAAACAGGGACCGGGGACCAGGGGCTGGGGACTGGCGTGATTTTCTCCCCGTTCCGGCCTTGGCCAGGTGTCCGGCCAGTTTCAGCCGCTGGGCCTCGCCGCCGGAGAGGGTCGGTACAGGCTGGCCGAGACGCAGGTAGCCGAGCCCCACGCCTTCCAGCGGTTCGAGCCCGCGCAGCACTTCCGGCCGATCGGCGAAAAATCCGACAGCTTCCCCCACCGTCATATCCAGGACGTCGGCTATGGATGCGGTCCTGCCCCCCGACGAGGAAACCAGCCGCACCTCCAGGACTTCGGACCGGTAACGGCGGCCGTCGCAGTCGGGGCAGCGCAGGTAGACGTCGGAAAGGAACTGCATCTCCACATGCTCAAAACCGTTACCGCCGCAGGCGGGACAGCGGCCGGTTCCGCTGTTGAAACTGAAAGTGCCTGCCGTGTAGCCGCGTTCTTTGGCGACGGGGTCCGCAGCTAACAGCTTGCGGACAGCATCGAAGGCCCCCACGTAACTGGCCGGGTTGGAGCGGGTGGTGCGGCCGATGGGGGACTGGTCCACCATGACCACTTCTCCTATCATCCCGTGCCCCAGAATCCCTTTATGCTCTCCGGGCTGCTCGGTCGGGCGGCCGAGGTGCTTGAGGAGTCCCCGGTAAAGCACATCCTGAACCAGCGTCGATTTACCGGAACCGGAAACGCCGGTAACGCAGACCAGCCGCCCCAGCGGAATCCGGATATCAATCCCCTTGAGGTTGTTGGCTGATGCCCCGATAATTTCGATTGCCGGACAATCCTCCGTCGGAACAGTCTCCTTCCCGGCAGAAGCGAAATCCTGGTACCCGTCTGCATTCACTTGCTTCCTGCCGGACAGATATTGGCCGGTAATCGAGTTTTTCTCCCGCAGCATCGCCGCCGGAGCGCCGAAGAAAACCAGCTCCCCTCCCCGTTCTCCGGGACCCGGGCCGAGGTCGAGAATCCGGTCGGCGGCCAGCATCACCTGTGGATCGTGCTCGACAACCAGCAGGGTGTTCCCCGCGTCGCGAAGTTTCCGCAGCACCCCGACCACCTTCCCCATGTCGCGCGGATGCAGGCCGATGGAGGGTTCGTCGAGGACGAACAGGGTGTTCACCAGCGATGTCCCCAGGGCGGTGGTCAGGTTGATGCGCTGCACCTCTCCCCCCGACAGGGTGCGGGACTGCCGGTCCAGGGTCAGATAGGAGAGACCCACCTCCACCAGGTAGCCGAGCCTGGTCCTGATCTCTCGCAGGAGAAGCTCCGCCGCCTCGTCGAGAGGGGCCGGAAGGGCAAGCTCTTCGAAGAAGGCGCGGCAGCGCTCCATGGGCAGCAGGACAATATCGTGGAGACTGAGACCGGGAAGCTTTTGCAGTACTGTATCGGAATACTCGACCCCGGCAGGACGGAAGCGTTGTGTCGGCTCCAGGACGCGGTCGGCTTTCTCCTTGCCGCCCAGACGCCACAAGAGGGCATCGGGCTTGAGGCGCGCGCCCCGGCAGTCCGGGCAGACCGTGTAGGAGCGGTACTTGGAGAGGAGCACCCGGATGTGCATCCTGTAACTCTTGGTCTCCAGCCATTCGAAGAAACGGCGCACCCCGTACCAGAGCCCGTCCTCCCATGACCCTTCTCCCTCGATCACCCACACCCGTTGCGATTCGTCCAGCTGTCGCCACGGGATATCGGTCGGGATGCCACGTTTCCTGGCAAAGCGCACCAGGTCGTCCTGGCACTCCCGGTAACTCTCGGTCTGCCACGGTCGCACCGCGCCTTCCGCCAGGGTTTTCGCACCGTCGGGGATCACCAGCCCGTGGTCGATGCCGATGGTGCGGCCGAAGCCGCGGCAGGCGGGACAGGCGCCAATGGGGGAGTTGAAGGAGAAGAGGTTAGACTGCGGGTCCTGGTAGGTTATGTCGCAGTCGGGACAATGGAGATCACTTGAAAAGCGCAGCGGACCCTCCGGACTTCCGTTAGGTCCGACGGGATAAATGAGGACCCGTCCCCTGCCTCCGTGCAGCGCCCCTTCCAGGGCTTCCACGAGTCGCGCCCGTTTTTCCGGGGCGACACTCACCCGGTCCTGGATCACTTCAATAAGCTGTTCGCTCTCGTGGTGAATACGGGTATATCCCTGGCCGGCAAGAAAGCCTTTTACCTCTTCGACTGAGAAATTTTCCGGAACCGGAACGGAAAAGACGACCAGGACATTTTTTGTCTCAGCATTATCAAGCGCCAGGAACTTATCGGCGATACTGTCGGGGGTATCGCGCTCCACCCGCCTGCCGCATCTCCTGCAGTAGAGTCGTGCCGCCCTGGCGAAGAGGAGCTTCAGGTGGTCGCTAAGCTCGGTCATCGTACCCACCGTGGAGCGCGAGGTGCGAACCGGGTTGGTCTGGTCAATGGCAATGGCGGGGGGAATGCCTTCGATCCTGTCGACACTCGGACGGTCCATCCGGTCCAGGAACTGGCGGGCATAGGGAGAGAAGGTTTCCACGTAGCGCCGCTGCCCCTCGGCGTAAACAGTATCGAAGGCAAGCGACGACTTGCCCGAACCGGAAACACCGGTGATGACGGTCATCTTCCCGAGAGGAATTTCGAGGTCGAAGCCTTTCAGATTATTCTGGCGGGCACCTTTTATGGAAATGGTATCGTCTGACATTCAATTAAACAAAGTGAGAAGTGAGAAGTGAATAGTGAGGTGCAAAAACTTTATCTTATACAAAACTATAACCTCCTGACTCCTTATCCTTAACTCCTTACTTCGACGGGCAATGCGTTTTCCTTAACTTTCCGCGCCAGTTCCTGGCCGCGCTGGTAAATCAACTGCAGCTGTTCCTCCGAGGCTGCGCCCTTGAATTCCACCGGCTCCAGGAAATGCCACTCCATCTTGTGCCGATCGATAATCTCGTCAAGTTCGCGCTGCGCTCCGCCCGACCAGCCGAAGCTGCCCATCCGGAAAGCCTGCCGGCCGGCGACGCTTTTGCGGCCCAGCTCGTCGACCACCTCGGCCATGGGCGGGAACATCTTGTATTCGTACGTCGGCATGGCCAGCACGATGCCGGTGGATTTCCACGCCGAAGCCAGTATATCGCTGATATGGGTCTGCGGCACCTGATGAACTATGGTTTCCACTCCCTCGGCGGCAATGCCCTTTACCACGGACGGAACCGCATTGCCGGTATTGCCGTACATCGTTCCCCACAGGACCGTTACAACCGGCTCCGCGACCCCTTTTCCGAAATTCGAGAACCGTTCGTAAAGCCGGACGATCCTTTGCGGGTCCTTGCGCCAGATCGGGCCGTGCCCAGGCGCGATGATACGGACGTCCAGCGTCTTGACTTTCTCGATGGCCCGGATAACGGACGGTGAAAACCGGGCTACGATGTTGGCGTAATAGCGCAATGCTTCCTCCTCGAAAAAACGCAGCTGCTCCTCGCTCAGCTGGTCGTCGCAGGGAGCGTCGCCGATGGCGCCGAAGGTGCCGAAAGCATCGCAAGGCATGAGGGTGCCGGTGGAGGGCTCAAAGGTCACCATGGTGTCGGGCCAGTGGACGTTCGGAGTTTCCTCGAACACGAGCTTCTTGCCACCGCCCAGATCGATGCTGTCGCCTGAAGTCACGATCCGGTATTTAACATCAAGATTGTAGAAGGCTTTTGCCAGGTCCAGCCCCTTCTGGGTGATTACCACCTCGAAATCACTGGTGATCTCCAGGAACGATTTGATCCAGCCGGTGTGGTCCGGTTCAGTGTGGTTTATGACCACGTAGCGGATATCCTTCACATCGACACCGATCTGCTCCATCTGGGCATACAGCGTTTCGGGTACGCCGTCCCACCCGCAGACCCCGTCGACGATGGCCACATCCCGCCCCTTGACTATATATGAATTCATCGCTGCCCCGTGGGGCAGCGGCCAGATCCCCTCGAACAGGATATCGGAACCGAGATTCGCTGAAAGACGGTAAATGCCGTTGGTCACCTCTGATGCGCGCATGCTGCTTTCCTCCTCTTATTGTAAAGATCTCGCAAATCATACTTCATCGCCGGATGCTTCATCCGATTTTTATTATTCTAGCACAGTGAGCGGAATTCAGGGTATAAAGAGAAATGCGCGCGTTGAAATCGGGCTTCAGGGTGCTATAATTGCCTGAAATTCTTTTACCTGTTTAGTGGAAAAACTCATGAAGATTCATCGCTGTCTCTTATTATTTATCATCGGCTCGATTCTGCTCTTTCCAGGCACCGCACCTGCCCGGGAAGCAGGCGCAAAGATAGTCGTCAGCCATGCCTGGGTGCGGGCCATGCCGCCCACAATGAAAAATACTGCGGCATATATGACGATTGAAAACAATACGGGTGCGGATCTTGTCCTGCAATCGGCAGGCACCGAAGTTGCCCGGACCGTGGAGATCCACCGGATGGAGCAGGTTGGCGACATGATGGTGATGAAGCAGGTCGCCAGCCTCCGGATTCCCGCCGGAAAAAGCCTTGTCCTCAAGCCGGACGGTTTTCACCTCATGATCATTAATCTGCTCAGGCCTCTGAAAGATGGTGAAATCATACCTCTGGTTCTCGATTTTGATGGCGGGAAGCATTTGAAAATAAAAGCAGTTGTCCGCAAATGGGGCGATGACAGCTGATCTACAAGGATGCATCAACTGCGGATGGAGAACCCGATGCGGACAAAACAAACACTGATATTATCGATATTGTCAACGGCAATAGTCTTGTTGATCATCCTTGGTATCTATTGGGCTTATTCCTCCCTGAAGCCGGTCCCGCCCGGAATTGAAAGTTCGTTTAATCCCGGCGGGGATTTTACACTTAGTGAGGATAACGGAAAAATTTTTCATCTCAGGGACCAGCGGGGCAAAGTCGTCCTCCTCTTTTTCGGCTATACCTCCTGTCCGGACGTCTGCCCGTTGACACTGGCCAAATTGGCCCGGTCCCGGACCCTTCTGGGCCCGGCCAGCAAAAAGGTGCTGACCGTTTTCGTAACGGTCGATCCGCAACGCGACACCTCTGCCAGGCTGAAGGAATATCTTGGGTATTTCGACGTTAACGCCGTGGGCCTGACCGGGACAAAAGCGCAAATCGATACGGTGGTCCACTCCTACAACGCGTCTTATGAAAAGGTCCCCACCAAATCCGCCCTTGGGTACATCATCAACCACACCAATATCGTTTATCTCATCGACAGGCAGGGGAAAGTTCGTTATCTGTTCCATCAGGATGACAGCCCGGAAAAAATAGCCGAGGTAATCAGGGAGTTCATCTGACCCTGAAAAAGATACCGGAACATGGATTCACTGGTGATTGAGCCAATTGGCAGCGTCTTTGGCGGAGTTCTGGTAGAACTTCAGGCTGAAATGCAGATAAGGTCCCCGGGCGGTGTATTCTTCTGTTTCATATAACTTTCACCCTGCCAGATGAGCCAAGCTTCGCTTGGCGCGATAACTAGCCGATCATTGGGCGATAACGGTCAATGGCAACTGGCGCCTCACTTTCTCATTTGAGGGGCAAGATGCCGTCTTGGTTGATTACCAGGATTATCACTAAAGGAGATTTATATGGCACGCATGCATAATCCCGCACATTCCGGCGAAGTACTCCGTGAATTCCTGCCGGAGGAAATGAGCATAGGCGAAGTCGCGGCTCGTTTGGGTGTATCGCGGCCTCATCTTTCTCGGTTGTTGAATGGCCATACAGCCATGACCGCTGATATGGCGATAAAGGTTGGCCTGCTGACCGGAACTACGCCGGAGTCATGGCTTGTGAACCAAGCCAAATGGGATCTCTGGCAAGCATCGCAGAAACCGCTTCCAAAGGTTGAACCGCTTAAACTGGAGTCGGCGGCTTGAAGATTTCTAAAGAGCTCAACGCTGCAAACGCTCACGTCATTTTCCGAATAGAGTCCGGCTTCTCTTTTCTGAATCTTTTGTAGTAAAGCTCTTCGATAAAATCAGCTAATGGTGTTTTCCATTTTTCTTGTTTCTGGTTTGCGAGGCTTCCGAATTTCCTGGGATTCATACCGAGTTCCCTAGCCATTTGAATTTGTACATCCGTCAGACAATACTTCCTTTTTGTGGTCACCCAATCTTCATTTTTATTACTCATCAAATCCCCTGTGGTCAACGGTCATGGCTTTGACCCGCCGGTTCCTTGGGCGGGTCGGAAGCCCGTTAAGCCCGCTTTTCCTTTTTATGCTGTTTTCCCATTCTGGAAAGGGGTCAGCAGTGTCTAAGCCGATGTTGGGTTTTCTTTTTTGACAGGGGTAAGTAGTCCAACAGCAAGGCTAACGGCAATGACAACTACCCAAAAGAAAATTGACAAATAGAGGCTTCTGGTCATCCATTTGATCAGTCTTTGTGTCTTTAGAAGATCATTCCGCACTTTCTTCTCTTTTTCTGTTGGATTGTATAGTTCTTCCTTGCCATCTGGGGTGAAGTAATTGATTTGAACTCCATCCTCCTGAAATCTCAAATATGCGTAAAACTTGCTTCTTTTTGCTTTCTTTTCAGGGCTGAGAGTTCCTGAATTTATGTTGGTTTCCATTTTTTTACGAATTGTGTCTGGGGTTCTGTGCAAATCCGGAAGCGTGACAAAGGCTTGATAACCATAGAAACTTATCAATAACCAGCCGCCGGCAATGCAAATACCTACGGCCGGTAATATCAGACGTTTGAATGTAAGACCTTCTTTTCGGATAAGTCTAATTCCTGCAATAATCATTGTTGCTATTGCAGCAGTAAGTCCCAAATCCCGTAAGGCACGAAGCAGCCATTCAATGAATGCAACTTGGGGGGTAAGATTCAGCAGATCGAATTTAAATCTGCCAAGCGCAAGGTCTGCGATGAAATAGATCAGGAAGCCCAATAGGATGATCCATTCGCTCTTGTTTTTTGACAGTAGTTTTGTTGTCAAATTTTTCATCATTACTTGTCACCCAACGCTAAGAGCACACCGGTTCGACCGGTGTTGTGCGTTGAGCACTTTGAAGTTTTTGAACTTACATGTTGACTTTATACGTCAATGCCGTATAGTAAACTCATGATCACTTTTGTCGAGTCGCCGCTTTTTACAAAACAGGTTCATGATTACCTGACCGACGAAGAGTACAGGACTTTCCAATTATTCCTTGCAGCCAATCCTGATGTGGGCGCTGTGGTACGCGGTTCCGGTGGAATTCGCAAGGTTCGGTGGAAACGTCGTGGGACCGGCAAGAGTGGCGGCGTCAGGATTCTATATTTTGTCCAAACAGAAGCCGGAGAAATTTGGTTGCTGGTAATATATGCAAAAAGTGCAATTGATAGTATCCCCGGCCATATTCTCAAGGCACTCAAAGAGGAGATGAAAAATGCCACTCGATGAAAAAGAACTGCGTGAACGAGATGCAAAGCGAAACATCGGCGAGGAACTGCTCCAAGCCGTGCGTGATATCAAGTCTGGCAAGGTTGGACGGGTTTCCAACGTTGATGTTTCTCCTTTGGCTTCAGCCCGACTCAAGATTGGGCTCTCCCAGAGTGAATTTGCTCATTTGCTCGGGGTATCTCTGCGAACTCTCCAGGAATGGGAGCAAGGGCGCCGGACGCCGTCAGGCGCGGCGAAATCCCTCATCACCATTGCGATCAAGAATCCGGAGATTTTAAAAGAATTGCTCGCCGCCTGATACGTTGGAAGTGCAAGCTTCTGATCGACGGCACCATTCACTCCTCTTCCAGCGGGTCTGTACCAATGTGCTCCCACATCTCATTTTGGTGTAACCATATAGGGTCTGCGTTTCTTTTAATAAAATCTTCTATATCAATGCCATCAATTGTCGGTGGGCGTTTAACCCTCTTTTGCTTCCCGTTGATAAATAAGGTCATAAACTCCTGCTGACGTTTCTTCTTTTCTCTTTTTTCTGCAGGAGTCATTTTACGTTTCGTCATTTTTCTTCCTTCTGTTCTCTTGCTCAACGCCTAGCTCAGCCGCGGAGGACCGCTTGGCGGTCCGACGTCGGATGGAGCGACGTGTTAGTTTCGCCGGAATATAGCGCCAAACTCTTCGCCACCCTTAATTGCAGCCAGCATGGAGTAGAGTGACTCCGAGGGAGGCATCTCAAAGAATTTTGCGACAGCAGCCTTTGCGGCCCGGTAGTTTTCTATGTTCTCCGCTTTGCTAGGAGTCTGTCGGACTTTTCCGACGTAATGTGTTATACTCGCTCAGCTTTGAAACCTTGCTACATCAGGAGTTGAGCGAGATGTCAGTAAAATTTGTCGAATGTGACCGGGAGACACAGTACCTGCTTCCACCATCATTGCAGGACTGGCTGCCCGAAGGGCACCTGGCCCGTTTTGTGGTCGAGATCGTAGAGCAACTCGACCTTAGCTCTTTGAAAAAGTCCTATGCTGGTCGTGGCTCTCAACCATATAACCCGGAAATGCTGGTTGCTCTTCTGTTTTACGGCTATGCCACCGGAGTCTTCTCCAGTCGCAAGCTGGAGCGCAATACGTACGACTCAGTAGCGTTTCGCTATGTTGCTGCCAATACCCATCCGGACCATGACACCATTGCCAATTTTCGGCGGCGTTTTTCACCGCAAATCAAAGAATGTTTCGTCCAGATTCTGCTGATAGCGAACCAGATGAAATTATTGAAACTGGGAAGCGTCAGCCTGGACGGGAGCAAGATCAACGCAAATGCTTCCAAGCACAAAGCCCTGAGTTACGAACATGCTTGCAAGCTGGAGGCACAGTTAAAGATCGAAGTTGCCGAACTGCTCAAGAAAGCGGAAGATGCCGACCATAGCGATACCCCGGACGGGATGAGCATTCCCGAGGAACTTGAGCATCGCGAGAAGCGCCTTTCAGCAATTGCCGCCGCCAAGGCCGAGATCGAGCGCCGAGCTGCCGAACGTCATGACCGTGAACAGAAAGAGTACGAAGAAAAGCTCGCCAAGCGGGCCAAAAAAGAACAACAAACCGGCAAGAAACCACGTGGCAAAGAGCCCAAGCCTCCGAAACCAGGCCCCATGGCCAAGGACCAAGTCAATCTGACTGATGAAGAGTCCCGCATCATGCCAGTCTCCGGTGGCGGTTTCGAGCAAGCTTACAATGCCCAGGCGGGCGTTGATACAACATCCAAACTGATTCTCTCTGCCCATGTCACGCAGCAACCCAACGACAAGCAGGAACTGAAGCCGACCCTGGAGAATCTTGCGGCGTTGCCGAAAGAGCTTGGCATCGTCACGGAACTGATTGCCGATAGCGGCTATTTCAGCGAAAACAACGTAACGGCCTGTGAGAACAAGGAAATAACTCCATACATTGCCGCGGACCGGGAGCATCACAACCAGTCTTTATGGGACCGATTTCGTGAGCCTCCACCATTACCGGAGAACGCAGATTCAGTGGCCAGGATGACGCACCGGCTAAAGACAACGGCAGGCAAGACAGTTTACAGGCTGCGCAAGGTTACATCAGAGCCGGTCTTCGGCATCATCAAGGAAGTGATGAGCTTCCGGCGTTTTATGATGCGCGGGCTTGAAGCTGCACAAGGTGAATGGAACCTTGTCTGCATGGCCTGGAACATCAAAAGGCTGCATACATTGAAATTGGCTTTGACCGCATAGATTGACAAAGAACATTTTCCCTCCTCTAATTGGGAGGATTGTCTGCACGGACCTCCAGAAATGGGGTGGTGCAGGTGAAACTATGAACCAAATAAATTGTATCAGCTCGGGCTTGCTACCTGTTCAGGTCAGTCAGCGGAGGAGTCAAGTCCGACAGACTCCTAGCGCCCCAAAATTGATTGGGGGAATTTAGCGTCTCGACTCTCTGAATCTCTGATTCATCAAATGCGTTAGGATTAACCCGATATCGAGGGCGAAAATCCACCTGCATAGCTGCCCCCTCATCGAACCTGATGAGCGACAATTAAAACTCCCGCCTGACGACAATTATAATTCCCGAAATTTAAGGGAATTGTAAACTATCCGCCATCTTCGGAAAAAGGATGGCATGGATGGTAACTGATCAACAGGTAAGGAGGTTATTCAAGCTGATGCAAACAGAAGAAACTCTGGCTGTAGCCGCAGCCAAATCCGGAATGGATGAAAAAACGGCGCGAAAGTACCTAAAAACCGGCAAATTGCCGAGTGAGCTCAAGAAAGAGCGCACGTGGCGCACGCGGCCTGATCCCTTTGAAGACATTTGGGACGAGATCCGTGAAAAACTCGCTGTAAATCCCGGTCTGGAAGCAAAGACGATTTTCGATGACTTGCAGGCCCGCTTACCCGGCAAGTTCTCCGATGGGCAGCTAAGGACCCTTCAGCGGCGGATAAAGCGCTGGCGTGCCCTGGAAGGGCCTTCCCAGGAAATCTTCTTTCCTCAACTGCACCATCCCGGCGAATTGGCCCAGTCGGATTACACGCATATGGGAAAGCTGGGAATCACCATTGCAAACCAGCCGTTCGATCATCTGCTGTATCATTTTGTGCTGACCTATTCCAACTGGGAAACCGGCAGCATCTGTTTCTCCGAAAGCTTTGAAAGCCTCAGCGAAGGACTTCAGGCTGCTCTGTGGGAGTTGGGTGGGGTGCCGCATGCCCACCAGACAGACCGGCTGACGGCGGCGGTGCAAAAGGCTCTGCATCCCGATGAATTCACCCAGCGCTACCAGGCTCTGCTCAGGCATTACGTCATGAACGGGCGTAAAACGCAGGCCGCAAGCCCCAATGAAAACGGTGATGTTGAACAGCGCAACTATCGACTCAAGAAAGCGGTTAAGCAGGCTCTGCTTCTTCGAGGAAGCGCTGACTTTGCCACTCTCGACGACTATAAACTGTTTCTGAAGAAACTGTTTGCCGGATTAAACAAGGGCCGTAGCGAACGGTTTCTGGAAGAACAGAGGGTCTTGCGCAGACTTCCGGAGCAGCGCCTGGAAAGCTGCAAGCGCCTCTCCGTCAGCGTCGGACCCAGCAGCACCATCCGCGTCAACCACAACGTCTACTCGGTGGAGAGCAGACTTATCGGCGAAACCATACAGGTGCATCTTTTTGCCGAACATCTCGATCTTTTCTATGCCCAGAAAAGCGTGGACAGACTTCCCCGCCTGCGCGGGGAAAACCGGCATCTCATCAATTACCGACATATGATCGACCAACTGGAACGCAAGCCTGGGGCGTTCGAGAACTACCGCTACCGGGAAGAGATGTTTCCCGGCAGCTATTTCCGTCTGGCCTATGATGAACTTAAAGAGCGGCATACACAGCGGCAGGCCGTCCGGGAATACCTGAAAATACTGCGCATGGCGGCCACAGAGAGCGAGACGGCCGTGACCACGGCTCTTGCCGAGCTTTGCGGCCGGCAGCCGATTACCGCCTGTGCCGTGGAGCAAATCCTTAACAAACAGCAGCCGGCACCTGTAATGGAAGTCAGTATCACCCAGGTGGATCTGGCGGCATATGATCGTCTCCTGCTGAATGAGGGGGTGGCTCATGCAGCTTGAGGGAGAAAAGTCCGGTCGTCTGGAGCGCTGTCTCAAAGACCTGCACCTGCCCACCGTGCGGCGCTGCTACCAGGATGAGGCCATCAATGCCCGGCGGGATAACTGGGATTACGAAACCTATCTCTATGAATTAGCCGTGCATGAATGCGAGGATCGGCAAAACAAACGCATTGCCCGGCTTCTCAGAGATTCAAAACTCCCGCTGGAGAAAAGCCTGCAAGCCTTCGACCGCAAGCGTCTGCCACGAAAGTTGGATACACAGCTTGCTCTCCTTCTAAAAGGAGACTTTCTCGCTCATAGAGAAAACGTACTGGCCTTTGGCAATCCCGGCAGCGGCAAGACCCACCTCTTGTGCGCCATCGCCCAGGAGTTGATTCACCAAGGGCGGCAGATCCGCTTCATGCCGTGCAACCTGCTGGTGCAGGAACTGCTGATCGCGAAACGGGACCTGAAGCTGGCGCGTGTTCTCAAGCAGTATGGAAAGTATGAGGCGCTGATCATTGACGACATCGGCTACGTGCAACAAAGTCGGGAAGAGATGGAAGTTCTCTTCACGCTTCTCGCCGACCGCTATGAGCGAAGCAGTGTCATGATCACCAGCAATTTACCGTTCTCAAAATGGGAGCAGATCTTTAAAGACCCTATGACCACGGCGGCAGCGATTGACCGGTTGGTCCATCACAGCGTCATCCTGGAGCTGAATTTGTCCAGCTACCGATTGGAGCAATCCCGGAAAACAAAGGAAGCAGTTTCCGTTCAACCTGAATCCGTGGAACATAACACAGAGCCAAGGAGCTTATAACATATGGAATTGACAGTATATAACCCTCAAAAAGGACGACTGGAAACGCTCGAAGTGGAGTTTACGGACGACAATACGACCTGGTTCGAATACGGCAGAACGCCCAGACTGTTTCCGCAATCACTGATTTCAACGGCGGACTTCTGATCAAGAAACCCGATAGCAGCTATCCAGTCTGGCTGTATGACCTGTCGAGGGCTGATATCGGCTATAGCCACAAAAAGGCAAAGCAGCTCATAAAACAGCACGAATAGAGGTTCGTTTGACAGCCGAAACTTCGGTCGCCCTACGGGCTCCCTCGGTTTCGGCTGTCTTTCCAAATACAACAAAAACCAAGATGACCCTCGTCAAATATCTCCTCTTGGTTAGATTTTAAAGTGAGGCAATACGACGGGAATTATAATTGTCGTTCACCGGAAAAAGTAATTGACGTTGGTCACGAACCAAACAGGGATAGAATATTGGCGTCGGAAATAACCCAGGCGGTCTACTATTTCAGCATGAACCAGCTCATGCGCAGCGACATCAACGCTCTTTCTTTTGTAATTCAACACTAGATAATTGTTCCATGGAGTAAAAAACAGCTTCCCCGGGGCATCGTATATGCCGTAATCATTAGCCTCTTGTTGATCGCTAACCACGACAATCACCGGATTTGCCCTGGGCGTGCCATAGTGCCCGGTAATGCGGGAACGAGCATCTCGAAGCAGTGCCTCTATTTCTTGATGTGAACCTTGAGGTAGCTTGTACGAAACATACAAATTGCCCGAAATTTGAGTAAATCCTGAATAATCAATAAGAGCGCATCTGACTATATAAGCATATGCGTATGCAGTCACTGACGCAGCCACCAAGAGTGCCAAAAGAACGTATTTAATGATGCCGAACCGCGTCTTCATTTTGGATCCCTAAACTCCGCGGTAGGAATGCCGGTTACCCGGCACCCCCCGCACAGTCCCGGACGTGCGGTTTTCCCGCATCCGGTTCCTCGGTCGTACTCGCTTCCGCGTGAAGCGCGTGCTTTCAAGCGTATCTTCGTCGGCTGACTTCAGTTATCCGTGGCCAGGCTATCTTTACCCGTTCGAGAATCTGGTCAAACTTTTCCCAGGCGAAACTTTTTCGCTTGCCACCTCTCCGATTGAGCCATTTGTATGCTGACTCTCTTACTGTCTTGAAGAAGTCTTTCAGCGACCAAAAGTTTCCTCTCACCCCGTAGTAGTTGTAGTGACCAACTAACCTTGCATTCAATCCTTTGAAGAATTCACCTCTCGGCAGATGTCGGTTCGACTTGATCCATGCTTTTATCCGTTTGCATGCCCCTTGCAGCTTCTTGCGGGACGTGCGGCGTTTGACGCGTGGTTCTCCTTCCCGGTCTTTCATCCAGAAGAATTCAAATCCAAGAAAAGTGAACCGCCGCTCCATGCCCGGATGGAAACGACTGAAGCGCAGTATTTTGGTTTTCTCGGCGGCTGTCTCAAGGTGGAATTTCTTCAGCCTCTTCGGCAGTTCCCGGTAAAACCGTTGCGCTTCGTCTCGTAGCTGAAAGGCGCAAACCCAGTCATCGGCATAGCGGCAGATGCGCGCATCGCCTTTGCACTTGGGTTTGATGACCTTTTCGAACCATAGATCCATGGCAAAGTGCAGATACACGTTAGCCAGGACCGGTGAGACAATCCCCCCTTGGGGGGTGCCGGTGTCCGGGTGGATGATAGTGCCATCGGTTTCCAGTATGCCGGCTTTCAGCCATTTCCGGATCAGATTGAGGAAGGCCCGGTCATCTATCCGCAAACTCAGCATCTTCAGCAGCCAGTCATGGTCCATGTGATCGAAGAAGCCTTTGATATCAGCTTCGACGATGTAGCCATAGCTCCCGTACTGAAGGTCGAAGGTGAGGTCTTGGACCGCATGCTTCGCACATCGTTCGGGCCGATAGCCGTAACTACTATCCAGAAAGTCCTGCTCATAGATGGCAGTCAGCAGCTTCGAACATGCCAGCTGCACGAGTTTGTCTTCCAGCGCCGGTATCCCCAGCGGTCTTTCTTTCCCGTTTTCCTTGGGAATCCAGCACCGCCTTACCAGTTTCGCCCGGTACTTCTTTCCTTTCAGTCGCTCGGCCAAGTTCTGAATGTTGTAATGCAAGTCTTTCGCATATTCTTCCGCCGTTACCTTGTCTACCCCGCTGGAGGCGTTCTTGTTCAGATCGCGCCAGCAGGTAAGAAGAAATCCGGCGTTCAGTTCCCGGTAGAGGTCCCGAAAGCGGTGTTGCTTGTCTGCTTTCGCCTTCTCTGCTATTCCCCGCAGTGAGGTTGGCTTATGTTTTTCCAGTCCGACTGTGTCCGGCATAAGTTTCCTTTACGGGCTGCGTACTTCCGTCAGGTCCTTCCCCATGCCTGCATCAGCAGGCGTGTACGTGGCTTTCCCACGCTCTGAGTACTATGCCTGATAAGACACCCCATGACATACGGCGGGCTTCCCCTTTCACGGTTATACCTCGCCTCCCTGTTTCGGTGTTCCGTGTCGCTCGTCAGGTTCCGGCCTAGCGTGTTTCAGGGTTTCCCCGATACGTGCCTCAATATCCGTATACCTTGTTGCAACCTTCCAACCGGCAGGAGTCTATGGGGCTTCCCAAGTTCCTGACGTATCTCTTCCTGCATGCCACGGCCTGTGGACTCCGACGGATCGCAATCAACCTTGCCATTACGGTTGATCTTGTGTTGCCTTCGGGACCGTTAAGACCCTCGGCATCCGCAACAACCCCTATTTCGAAGCTGTACCAGCACTTCAGGGAGCGCGGTCTCCCCTACGGCCTACAGGATTCTCTGCCTACGCTTCACCTGTTTTGTTCGCCGGAATCCTTCCCGACTCCGCAACAGGCGCAAGGCTCGATACAGGTGGGTGGCTAACCCTTACCTGACAGGGACTTTCACCCTGCTAGATACGCCAAGCTTCGCTTGGCGCGACAACGTCGTGGGAGATCACCTGACGGCTTTTTCGGTCAGGTGAATCTGCCTGGTTATATTCTGCATCGGCCAAACGTACAGAGTTGGTCTGGATTGGTGAGGCGTATGATTTCATCATCAACGTCTATGATTTGTTTCTGTTTAAGCCGAAACAAGGTGGCCGTTTCAAATTTCGGCAGCACTTCCGAAAGTTCCGATTTTGTCATTGTGCCGTTGTGTCTCTTTAGATGGTAAATTACAAGCTCATCCTTTAATTCGCGATGCCATCGAATGCCAACAGCTGCCACAGATATTGCTGCAAGCCCGCCCAAAGCCCATTTGCCTGTAAATATGAGTGCCAAGGTCGCGAGGAAAAGGGAAATAAGGATTACGTTAAGGCGCCAAAGGAGTGTCTTTTTTTGTTTCATGTAATTATTCCTGAATATAACGCGCCAGCCATTGACCTGCAAGGTTTTTCGGCAGGTCCTATGGTTTGGTTGGGAACTTCCTTGATAGTTTCAGAAAATCTTCCCATCTTTTGTTGAGTGAAACACACGTAATCAAGTAGTTACGTTGCTAGAATCGACAAAATGACTACGTCCCAGATGGGGTCATAGAGACAAATTCTCATCCATTACTTATCTTGCCGAGAATAAATTTGAATAAATTATGAAAGTTCGTAATGGTTTCAGCCGACAGATCAATTGCTTGATTCTTTATATAAAGTTCCTGTATTGCGCGGTTAAATTGAGTTTTGGTGTATTTCTTTGCATCAGGATAGCAACGTTTCTGAATAGCAAGAAGCTCATCTTTTCTAAATAGATGTTCAAGATCATGATTATTCCATACTTCATTTATATCTTTAAGCGTAAAGACCCTATCTTCAACGGCTATTCCATAGTCAGCAATATATGCTGATTTCGACTCTCTTCCTTTCTTGTCAGAGTCTAAAACCACCACAAACTGCCTACCCCATCCAATGTAGAGAGTTAAAAATACCCCCATGCTCTCGGCTCCCGTGCAGGGAAGAATGTGAACATGCGTATCGAGTTGCTTTGCCATGTAATTTAAAACATAAAAATCATTTTTTCCTTCGACCATGGCAACATTTGGTATAAGTTCTAATTTAGATGGGCAGTAATTAAGAACGTCGAGAATGGGCTGGAAATAACTTGTTTGATCTGGATATTCGGTTGCAAACTTTCGATAGCTTTGAACGTTGATTATCGTTTTCTTGGCATTATATTCTTCGATTTCTGAATCATAGTTGAGACCTGAATTAACTACAACAAAAGCACCCTCTAGCCAATCCGGATTTATTAAGTGATGACTATGTGTTGTGTAAATTACAATACAATTTTCAGTAAGCCGTTCCAAGCTTTTGAGTAGTTGATTTTGCGCTGAAGAATGCAAATTTGAAGCTGGCTCATCGAACAAAAAGATAACATTGTCTGATGATCCCTTTCGGTATCTTCTGAAGTGTGTCAGCAAGAAGAAAACAAAAAACCACCTGAATCCGAGAGACCTGTCACTTACAAGATATTCTCCATCTGAATCTATTACGTTGAATTCTAGATATACATTTCCTGTCTCATCAATATCAAATGTAATAGCTATCTCTTTGTTTAACCTTCTTTTAAATATTTCACTCCAGGCACCAAACACTACTTCTGTGACATGCCTACTCATTTTCAAAAGCAAACTGCTAAGATTTTTCTTTTCATCTGGTTTGCCGCTTTTGGCCCTAGCGAGTATATGTGTCTCAATGTTTGCACCAGTACCTAAGGAGTCTAATATGTCCTGAACAACTGCACTGTAAAACTTATGTTTCTCTGTGTTTTTTTCGACGGCATCAAGGTATATTTTGTCAGGAAAATCAAAAAGAAAGTTAGGGAAATATATAATCCTTGGCAACAATTTGCCTATAAAATTGACAAGCTTTGCCCAAGTAGTCGGATCACTAAATTTTGTAATGCTTTTTTCATTTCTTTGTTTTGGTTTTCTACCTTTGAGGTTAATCGTCCATATTGAAACATTCGATACATAGGCTGAATCCTTAAAGGTGTACTCTTGGCTGATTGTAAATACACCAACCCTTGAAAAGCTTTTCAGTCCTAATTCATTTCGTGCAAATTTTTCTATTGCTTTTTCATCAGATTCGTTTGGCTGAACTCTCACAGCGACTCTGACTTTACCGTTGAAATTGTCCCTTTTGCTCATCGGAATCAGAGCATGATAGTTATTCGTTGCATAATTGCTAAGCTTTACTGGCTCCATTTTTTCTGAGCCATAAGTAAAGAAGTTTATTGCGTCAAGAATGGTTGTCTTTCCACTTTCGTTGAGACCGACTAATGTAAAAACCCGTTGGTCAGGTGCTTTATTGAGATCAAGTTTTATTTTTTCAATCCCTTTAAAATTCTCAATTTCAAAATACTGATATTTCATCACTCCTCCAATCGTGGTTAATCGGTGGGTATTCAAGAAAATGGCAGACTTGCACTTACTTTACTGGGCCAACTCATTATTCACCGGTTAGAACCGGGTTTATACATTTATAAACTTGTTTATAATACTATAAACAAGTTTATATTATTATAAAGCTGTCAGGTTTCTAATATTATAAACTTTTTCTATTTTTCTTTGATCTTTACGGTTTATGATACTATAAACTTTTCCAATTTAGTCCCGGCAATGCAGCCATAAGGGATAAACCAGAGTCGATGCACCCGGTCCCAACGTCCGCCAAGAGCCCGCACTTGCTCCTGAATCGCTTTTTCATTAAACCCAATACGTAGTGATACCAACGTGCCCGCCTGATAACTCACCGTTGGTGGTGTCCAGTCACTTTCGCTGACAATAATTTCTACGGTTTTCAGCTTCTTTCTATTTTCAGCATCATATCGGTAGCGAACACAAATGAGGGCGTCTCCATATTGCTCCGTCAGCTTCTTTGTTCCCTTTTGACCCGGTTTTAATTTGACACGCGCTTTCATCCATCACTCCGGCCAAGCATATTCAGGTCCGCCACTTATATATCACAAATATTTATTTCGAAAAATACATTTATTAATACATCCTATTGACACATCCAAAATTTGATACTAAGGTTGTCATATGATAACTTTTAGTTTTTTGGTTGTTGGAATAGGAGGGTGGCATGCAAGCAATTCCTGATGATATTCTGCACCAATTCGAAAAACTGCTGATCAGACATGAGATTCCTCCTGGCCTTTATGCTCATTACAAGAAATGGTTGAGATATTTCCTTGATTTCCAACGTAAACATCCGCTTTCATGCCAGAAATCTGAGCAAATCCGCCTTTTTCTGGAAAAGCTGAAGGAAAAGAAGCAAAGCGAAATGCAACGTCAGCAGGCAGCTCATTCAGTTTCACTATACTTTGAGATTAGTGGCCGGGAGGAAACTGCGGGTAGTCCCACTCGAATACAGGAACGACAAATTTGCCGCAACTTGTCGACAGCCTGCACTTCGATTCCGGCAGTAAAAGAGCGGGTCACGCAATATTGCGAAGCCGGATATAACGAAAAATCCGACTCGCCCGAATGGGATACTGTGCTGGAGGCACTTGCTGCTGAAATAAAGGTACGTCACTATTCCAGAAAGACCCTGAAAACCTACGCCAACTGGTCAAGACGTTTTCAACGATTCCTGAAGAACAAATCACCACAGGAGCTGTCAACCACCGACGTGAAGGATTACCTCACTTTCCTGGCGGTTAGATGCAAAGTCGCCGCTTCGACGCAAAATCAGGCATTCAACTCCTTGCTGTTTCTTTACAGGCATGCCTTGGAAAAAGAGTTCGGCGACCTGCGCGATGTCCCTCGTGCAAAGAAATCCCTTTACATCCCCATGGTGCTCTCCAGATCGGAAATCGACGCCATCCTGGAGCAGCTCGCCTACCCCTACAAACTCTTCATAAAAGTTCTTTTTGGGTGCGGTCTTCGGCTGTTTGAAGGATTGCAGCTTCGGGTGCGGGATTTCAACTTCGACGACAGGACATTAACCGTGCACGGTAAAGGAAAAAAGGATCGGACCGTGCCGCTTCCGACAACGATTTTACCGGAATTGAAGGCACAGATTAATTTCATTGGAGAGTTGCATGAGCAGGATTTGAAGGCCGGATACGATGGAGTGTTTCTGGATGACGCAGTGGAAAAGAAATATCCCAAAGCTCCGAAAGAGTTCATCCACCAGTGGTTTTTTCCGCTGAGGTCCCTGACGGTGATGGAGAAAACCGGTGAAAAACGACGTTGGCATCTCCATGAAACCGAATTGCAGAAGGCACTGTATTATGCCGTCCGAAAAGCGAAAATCCCCAAGCGCGTGACCGCCCACACCTTTCGCCACTCGTTCGCCACCCACCTCTTGCAGGCCAATTACGACATCCGCGTGATCCAGAAGCTCCTGGGGCACTCCAGCCTGAAAACGACGATGATTTACACCCACTGCGTCCCGGTGAGGACGGTAAAAGAACAGAAGAGTCCGCTGGATTTCTGACCCCTCGGGCGGTAAAGGTGGTGTTTCGGCAAGCTCAGCCGGAATGCCGCCTTCACCGGCCATGTTGAGGGTTGTGTAACAATAAAAGGCCGTCGCCTCTCACGGGCGACGGCCTTTTATTTCGATCAGTTTCCCGGATTTTAGCGGATAATCAGTTGTGCAATATACCCTTCACGGCGCCCAGCAGGTCCGCCGGGAGAACGTAAGTCTTGGTGTTCGGCGCGGAGGCGAGTTTCTGCATGGCGCCCACGTACCTGTCGCCCAGCAGGAACATGGCCGGCAGTTGCTTGTCGCCCACTGCCTGGGCGATGTTCTCGATGGCTTTTGCCGAAGCATCCGCAAGGGTCACCTGCGCTTCAGCCTCTTTTTTCGCCGCCTCCAGCTTGCCCTCCGCCTCAAGAATCACCGCCGCCTTGCGGCCTTCGGCTTCCAGGATCGCCGCCCTTTTGGTTCTTTCGGCGGAAGCCTGTTGTTCCATGGCGTTCTGCATGGAGGAAGACGGTTTTATGTCCTGGATTTCCACCGATTTCACCGAGATGCCCCAATCGACAACGTCACCGGAGATGATCTCCCGGAGCCGTGCCTTGATGGTGTCCCGCGAGGATAATGCCACGTCCAGCTCCATTTCGCCGATAATTGCCCGGAGCGTGGTCATGATCAGGTTCTGGATGGCGTATTCGAAATTGGAGATCCCGTATACCGCCAGGACCGGGTCGACCACCTTGATGAAGGCGATGGCATTGCAGACAATAACCGCGTTGTCCTTGGTAATCGCTTCCTGGGCGCCTATCTCCAGGGGCATGTCCTTGGTGGAAATGCGGTAGGCGACCGAATCGATATAGGGGATGATGAAATTCAGCCCGGGCTTGAGCGTCACGTGGTATTTGCCCAGTCGCTGGACGACATACTCATACCCCTGCGGCACAATGCGCACACCCATCATTATTGTCACGGCGACCGCCGCCGCGAGGATCCCGAAAACAACAAGAACCGGCATATACCCTCCTTTTCTGCATTGATATGAAAATTTGAACAATCAGCCTTTTTTTATGACCAGCTTGCCACCGGCTATGTCAGTGATAACCCCCCGGTCGCCGACCTGAATTGGATCATCCGTTACATAAGACCATTCGTCGGAACCCAGCACGGCAACAGGAAAGCGGATTGCGCCGCTGTGGAAGGTTGAATCATTGACCCTTATGACAACCCCCGCCTTGCCGATAATGGACTCTTTCCCCTGGCCCGAGAGTGTCTTCGTTTCCTGGCGGAAGTACTTGAACCAGGCATATGTGAAGACTATAGACAACACCGCCCAGATGGCCAGCTGCACGGGCAGAGATCGCATGCCGGGAAAAAATGAAACAATCCCGACGACCACCGCCGACAGGCCGAACCAGATAATAGTAAACGAAGGGATTACAAGCTCCAGCATGGCAAGGACAAGCCCCGCCGCAATCCATTTCCAGGGTTCCACTCCGCATCCTCCAGGTTAAGACTTTGACGCACATCCACATATCTAATGAATTATTCGAACTTAATGTGCCCGATTCCTAATGCCGTGTCAACGATATGTTTTCGGGAAAGAGGCGAGGCGTTGCCGGGCGTCCGGATTCCGGGATGCACTCCAGGATGGTGAAAAAAGTGTATTTACAGATGGTTAATCCAATTGGCAGCGTCTTTGGCGGAGTTCTGGTCGAACTTCAGGCTGAAATGCAGATAAGGCCCCCGGGCGGTGTATTCGGCTGCTGAAAAATCCTTGTCGGTAAAGCCGGTGAAATTGTAGCCCAGGCTGACCCAGGCGTTTTTGGCGACATTGTATCCCACCAAGGGGCCGGAGCTGTAGTTGATCTGGGCTGAATTCCATGAATGGAGGATACTGCCCCGAAGGCCGATGTCCCATTTCTTTGTCAGGTCATAGAGCGCCTCGATACCGACAACATCGGTAAAGCCGCTGTAATCGCCGCCGTCGATTGTCTCGGACACATACTTGGCGCCGTACATGGCGGAAATCTGGGTTTTGTTGTCGATCTTGTAGTTGGCGCTCAGGTTGTTTACGACGCGCCGGTTTTCACTGTTGAACGATGTGACTGTCTGGCCGTCCGCAGTCGTTGTTACCGTGCCCTCGCCCACCTGCCGGTCGTAGAGAAGGTCGAGCCTGTCCAGAACAATCCACCGGGTAAACAGCGGACGATAGGCCAGGCCGAGGCGCAGGTCACCGCTCACGGTTTTCGCTCCGGCGGCGGTTTTAACATCGAAAACCTCGCAGCGCGCCGACCAGCCCCAGCCCTCCTTCGGTTCGCCGACATAGGCGGAAACGACTCCCCATTTGTCATCCGAATCGGAGGTCCGCATTTCCAGCCGGTTGTTCAAATTCCACTTTTTCTCGGTATAGGTTGTCCCCAAAGATACCGCAGTAAAATCCTCGTTGTCTCCGGAGGCAGGCGGGACGTTGGTGTTGAACTGATAATTCCTGCTGTCTTTTATGGTCTGGCTCCGCTCCATTCCGCCATCAACGCTCCACTTGTCGCTGATCTTCAAAGTCTGTTTGAGCCCGAACAGGGCAAACATCCTGTTGCCGTTCTCATCCATATTCCGTCCCATGGTCGTATTGACCTCTCCGCCATCCCACGGGGCGGTTTTCATGCCTACGCCGGTTGTGTTGGTTTTCGCGCCGCCGCCGCTGGTGATCTCCTGTTGGGCGAAAAGCGTGACCTTCTCCGTCAGCCTGAAATCTGCGCCGAAGGTGCTGCGGGTGGGGAAAGTTGCATTGTTGTTGCTGCCGATCGACTGGTCATGATCCGCGCGGAGAGTCAGCCTCCTGTTCAGGGTGAGCCAGCTGCCGCCCATGGTCAACTGCTGCGAAGTATTGACGCTGCCGTCGCCCAGCCTGTCGCTGGCATAGCGCCCGCCAAGATGGGCACCATACGGACCGGCAGAGTAGGCGGCCCTTGCTTCGGCCACGTCCTGCACATCGCCGCCTGCCAGGTTGTACTGCCGGTAGAACTCTCCTCCCAGGGTCAGCGGATCTGATAGTTTGTAAGCCGCATCCACCCCTCCCTTGCGGGTCGCCGTCTCGCTGCCGTTCTGCTGTCCAAGGCCGAACCCCTGGCCCAGTTCGCGGTAATAGACCCTTGTGTCCAGTTTTTTCGAATGGTGCTCGAGTTCGGCAAGGTAGGCGTTGCCTTCACTGGAGGTATTTCCGAATCGCGTATCCGTCCTGGCGACTTCGGCCTTCAGGGTAGTTCCGTCCACTACTTTGTAACTGGCGTCCATGCCGTAACTGTTTCCCTGGCCATTCACCTGCCCTTCGTGGATGTAGGTAAAGCCGGCCTTCAGCTTCTCGTCAAGGAGCTTTGTCCCAAGTCTGCCCCCGTAGGTGTATGCCTGTCCGCCGTCATCGGTTTCGTATTCGACGACGATAAAAACCGGATTGAAATTTTCATCCCTGCTCTGGACCGGCTGCTTGAAGAAGACAGTGCCGGCGTCATAGTCAATGCTGTAGTCGGTAAAACGGTTCATGGGCGTGGAATCGACAATAATCTCGCTGCGGAAACGATCCCTGGTTTCAATGGTTATTTTTTCGGAGTTAAGCACGATGTTCTTGCGCGACAGGTGGTAGAGCCCGGAGGTGCCGTCACCGCGAATCTCGTCCCTGGCATACGCCTGCGCCGTTTTGGCGCCGAAGACGTTCGCCTCGAAATGCTTTCCCCGGTATTCGGACTTCAGACCGTTCATGCGGCGGCTGTAGCGGGAAAGCTCGGTGACAGTGAGACCGGTATCGTAGTCGCCGAACAGGGCATAGAACTGGCTGCGTTCAATCTTCAGGTAAATCTTTCGGGCGCTCGAAGCATCGTACTGCTGCTGTGAGGCGTCTCCGTAAAGGGTGTAATAGGTATTGGGATCGATGGTCTGGAACAGGCTGCTGTTCCCCGTGCCGCCCTTTCCCTTGGCGCTGTCATAGGCCATGGTCAGGAGCCACTCACCCTTGATCTTTCCCTTGGCGTAGAAGGCCAGCCGGCCGTTGTCGTAGAGATGATCTTCCTGGTCTGAATCGCGCAGGCTCTCCATGTTCCCGGACACGGTATTATAGCCGATCGTACCTTCACCCAGGCCGACCAGTATCCAGTCCCGCATCACCGGTTTCACGTAGGTTTCCGCTTCCAGGGTCACATTGTTGTAACCGATGACGGCTCGATACGGGCCGCTGCTGTTGACAGGCTGGAACAGGACATTTCCCTGTCTGTCGATATGTACGTGCTCGGTTTTGTCGGAGCCGGTTTCGGAGAGACCGTCAGTTTTCTTAAGGGGTCTGAGCGTGCCGCCGCGCAACTCCAGGTCGGTTTCCGCGGGAATGATTTGTCCGGAGGCATCCAGCAGTTCCAACTGCAGCCTGACCGGGGTCCTGCCGTCGGCGATATTGCCGTCGGCCTGTTTCAGACGTATGGCTGCAATCTCTCCGCTCCGCACAACCTTGATCGACTGGTTGAAACGGGCGTTGCCGAACGGATCCATTCCCTGGAGCTGTAAGGTGTGTTCACCCTGTTTGCCGAAGTCGACCCCGATATAGGAGTAGGTGGCCTTGCCGGACTTGCTGTCTTTTTTCGAGAAACCGATTCGCTCTGCGGGAACTTCTCTCCCGTCCAGTAAAAGACGCGGGGTCAGCGATAACGGAATGTTTACCCGGACGGCGTTGACCGGATGAATAAGGATGGCCTTGTCGGAGGGGGAGAGAATTCCCTCTTCTTCCTTCGTCTCCCTGCGTTTTTCCAGCTGATCAGGCGGGTCCGCGGCCATTTTTGCCGCAACCGGCTCCGGCCCTTTATCGGGATTGCTTACCTGTGCCGTCCTGATGCCGCTTTTCCCCTTCACGATTTCATAACCGGTCTTGTCATACAGGCGCTCGGTACGAACCTTGATTGCCACCCGCCGGTTGAGCGACCTTCCTTCTTCAGTTCGGTTGTCGGCAATCGGCATCTTTTCACCCATGCCTTTGATCAGGAGCTTCGACGCCGGAAGATGGAGCGTCTCGATCAGATAGCGGCCGACACTTTCGGCTCGTGCCCTGGAAAGAGCCATGTTGTCCTTGTAGACATCGCGGCTTTGGGACGATATCGGGACGTTGTCGGTATAGCCGGTAACTTCGATCTGATCGATGTTCAGAACCATGAGCAGCCGCGCCAGGTCATCCAGCATCAGCTGGTCTTTCCCGGAGAGCTCGGCGCCGAAAGTGGGGAAATGAGGACGGAGAACGAATTCCGGCAAGGTGAGGCGGTTCTTTTCCCTGAATCTGCGCAGTACGGTCCCGGCTGCGGGCGGTTTTCCCACACTGCCGGGGGTTGCACAGTCAAGCGTTGCACTGCTCGGGAGATCGTCATCCTTGCCGTTGCCTGGCAGCCGGGCCTTGAAAGTGATCTTGCCGGTCCATTCGCCCGGATGGCTGCCAAGGGAATAAGTCAGCACCCGGCCCGCTGTCACCGGGTCCGGCAGGGATTTGCCGTCCAACCGGGAGCTGCCAGCCTCGTACTGCACGCCATCAGGAAGGGTCACCACGAGCCTCAGGTCGCTTTTCGGCATATCATGCACCTTCAGCGGGACCTGGTAATCCACGGACTCGCCGTCCAGCGAGTTTTGCAGCTCAAGGCTCATTTCCCCCTTGACCGGCGGCGGTGGCGCAACCTTTTTGACGCTCGCATGATGAACGACATGGAAATCGACACGCCACATGCTTCCCCCCTGCACATCCACGAACTGTGAATAGGAGGAGCCGCTGAAGCGGGTGTTTTCCTCGCACGGAACTACCTGGTATCCTTTTGGCAGCGAATCTAGGTCGAGCTGCACCACATGGGTGCCGGGGGTGATGCCCTCGAAGTGGAACATACCCCGTTTGTCGGTATCGACAAATGTCCCGTCCTCCATGAAAATCCTGATCCCTTCGACTCCCTTTTCCCCGTCTTTCACGGGAGAGCCGCAGGCCCCGTTGACAACCTGTCCCATGAGGATGCTTCGGCTGTCCAGAAAATCCGAACGTACCTGAACGCTGGCCTTGGCGAGGTTCGATGTAACACCGGCAGCGCTTTGGGCTGAGGCAACATTGGTAGCAACGCCGACCCTGGCTCCGGCGGCAACTTCCGCAACATAGCGAACGGCCAGGGAAGTTCCCGGCGGCAGGTCACCGACTGAAAAGGTGAGAATGCGGCCATCGACGGAAATGGCAGGATCAGGAGCAACTATCCCGTTTATCCTCACCGAACCTTTCTGCAAGCGAAAACCGGGCGGCAGGATATCGGTTACGAGAACTCCCAGGGAAAAAGCGGCCTTATCGGAATTCTGCAGATCAAGCTCATAGGGGAGAAAATCACCGATCGCCACGCTATCCTTGCCCGCAGTCTTCTGCAGCCACAAGACGGAAGTCGCCGGGTCGAGAGGTATGTCGATGTGCATTGCAGGTCCGGGGTTGAGCGTGAACGGGTCCAGCCTGGAGCCGGGATCAACCAGGGCAAAAGGACCCCCGGCCAATGCCTGCAAGGTCGCATCAGGAACCGTGGAGGGTCCTGAATAGCCGGCCGGTGCCTCGACCCGGAACTGGTATTTGCCGGGATTGACGAAAGGAAAGCGAAAACCGCCGGGAGGAAAATCGTACTGCCGCCCGCTTGCATCGGTAACGGATGCGCCTGTGGTGAGGGTTGACGGAAACGTGCTTTTGCCGTCATCTCCCAGGACCGTTGCCGGTGTGCCGGTCGCGACATCGATCAGCGTGATTTTCACACCGTCGATCGGTTTCCCGGTGATGCTGTTGAAGACGATGCCGAAGGGGTCCACCGCAACTGAAGTGGTTGACGAGTCACCGGGGTCGGCGATGTCGGCATATGTCGCCTTGACATTGCTGCCCGCAGATATGGGAAGCGATCCGTTGTAAGACGAAGCGGATTTTTCCCCGGTCGACTGGATGTAGCCTGTAAAAACTCCGGTGTCTGTACCTGTTTCCGTCAGGCGGACAATCTCCGTGTCGCCGGTGACGTCATCGGTTATAGTTACGAAGACGGTTTCCGCGCGGGTTCTGTCCAGGTTCTGGTCAGGGTCGGTCACCCGGATGAAAATCGGCTCTCCCTCGTGGAAAAGGGACGCTGGAGCAAGCGGCACCGGCCTTGACAGATCGACGGGGGTTGTGGCGCCTACCAGCATGGGCGCGACCAGGTCGACAAAAGGAGCGGCAGGGCCGCTGCCGTTGCGGTAGGCGCCGGGTGCAACGTTGACCGGTGTTGCACCCGGCGTATATTCAAGCAGCTCGATTTTGGACGGGGTGCGAATCACCACCCCGACATTCACCGATGCAGCGACGGGGGTGACGGCGAGTGCGGAAAACCGGGCATTATTGACTATCTGGTCTCCAGTGACGGCTGCAAGTGAAATAGCAGGGGTAAGCATTACCAGGAAGGTCAGAAGGGCAAATGCCACCCCGGCATATTTCGTCAGATATGAAGCACTGGTAATTTTCCGGCCTGCTGCAGACGATTTTGCAGGAATTCCCGACGCAATTGCGCCATGCTCTTCCGGACAACCGGGCTGGTAACCGTCAGAGATCCCGGTTTTTTTGCCGGGAAGCCTGTCAAAGAAGTTGTCTGAAAAGCAGTAAGCCATAGCTTTGCATCACCCTGTAACTACTGGATGGTTACCTGGTAAGCCACGGTTACGCTCTTGCCTGCGGGAATAATCCCGGTGGTCGAAGCGTTTGCATTTATCCCCACGTTGACGTTGAGATTCGGAGCGACATAGCTCGCCTGGTTGGCACCTGCGGCAGCGGCGGTGATCTGGAAGGTGGCGCCGTCAGGGTCGATGTAGAAGACATCCTTGCCGCCGTATGGCCCGGGAGCGGCAAGCTTGACATAGGAAGTCGGCAGGGCATCGGCTATGGCGCAGCCATTCAGATCGGAGGTGCCGTTATTTGTAGCCACGAGGACGTACTCGAGCGTATCGCCCGGCTTGCCGGTCACTCCGCTGGTGTAATATGTACTGGACACGGTATTGATGGTAAAGCTGGTGGCGCCGGATCCGGTGACCGGTGAATTAACGTTGCGCACGTATTTGGTAAATAACACGTTGGCCGTCGGCGTTGACCAGCTGTTCGCGGGTGCCGTAGTCGCAGAGGCTGCTCCTGCACCTGCCGAGGTGACCTGGGCCTGCACGGTTACCGTAATGGGAGTGCCGGTGGCGGAGACGGTGCCGGGAAGGACGGTAACGTTAACGGTCTTCTGTTCGGCGACCAGCGTCCCGGTTGCTGGTACACTTGCAATGGGAGAGGCCCAGTTGAGCCTGAATGTGCCGTCTCCGTTGTCGGTGGTACTCGTCACCTGTTCGGTGTATGTAACGCCTCCGGCGGTAAAGACAATAGTGGAGTTCACGGCAATGCCGTTAACCGCGGCATTGTTGCCGCTGGCTCCGCTTGCGGGAACGGTCACATAGGTCGTACCGCTGGTGCCGGTCGTAACCGAAGCGCCAATCTGGACGATGGTTGAAGCGGCACCGCCTATGGCAACCGTCGCCGCGTTTGAGGCCAGAACGTTGGTTGATGCCGTGACCGTGGGAGTTATGGTGTAGGGGGCCGGACCGTTGGCGGTGGCGGTGATGATGACCGAATTGGTTAACGCGGGCGTATTCGGCGCCGTATAGGCAGTATTGCCGGAAGTTATGCTGATGTTGGGTGTAGAAGGAACCAGGGCCACCGTCACTATGACGGAAGCCGATGCCGACCCTCCGGTAAAAGTCAAAGTAGCCTTGTTGATGATCTGGGTGTTTGCCGCGACATTTGCAAAAACATTACCGGCGGACGCAGCAAAAACCGATAAAAGACAAAACAGGCTGACGCATAAGCATTTCATGTTTTTCATAAACACTCTCGCTATGATTATTTTTGGAAACCGGACAGGAGGCAGGGGAAAACCGATATTCCCCTGCCGTATATAGTTCTTAACTACTGAACCGTCACTTGATAGATAATGGTTGCAACTCCTTTGGGGAGAAGGTTACCGGATGCAGCCGCCCCCGCTGCCCTGCCGGAGTTGTCGTCCACCAGCAGGCCCGCAGTAAGAGGTGAGGTGGCACCGTCGCCGATCACGGTGATGCCGTTGAGTCTGGTGGAACCAGCCGCATAAGTTGTGTAGGCCGGAACCGGGTCGATTACTTTAACATTGCTCACCGACAGGGAGTTGTGGGTGTTCGTCACGGTGATCGTGTAGGTAATAGTGCCGCCAGGGTCAACCTTGGTCTTATCGGCGGTCTTGGTGATCGTAACCTGTGGTGAAGAAACGGTCGTGACAACTGCGACCGTGGTAAGGGCGACGACCGGAGTGGCCGTGGTTGAAATTGTGAACGTGGTGTTGTAAGTACCGTCGGTTCCTGAAGTCGTGGGAGTGCCGGCAGTGAGGAGCGCGCTCAGCCCGGTTTTCTTGAATTCGCCGACCTGCGTTCCGGAGCTTACGCTGCCTGCGGTAATGGCCGGTGCCGAATTGATGGGGGCGAGTGTCAATGTGGCAGGTACTTCCGCAACCAGGTTGCCGCTACTGTCGGTGGAAGCGGGGGTACCGGCAGCGATGCCAGTAACGGTATACTGGTTGGTGCCTATTTGCACTGTAGAAGTGTTTGCCGCAAGTCCTGCAGTGGTGCCGTAAGGCACGGTAATCGTGCCAGCCCCAGAGCCGAGGGCTATCCCGCCCCAAAGCTGGACACTGGCGGTGACCGAGGTGGCTGAGGCCGCCGAGACATTATTTGCCGGGTTGGTCAGGGCAGAAGTGGTATATGTGTCGGGGCCGTTGGAGTTCGACTTGACGACATAATCGTATGCCACATTAGTTCCAGCGGCAACGGTCTGACCGGCCGGATTCGTGACAGTCGGCACAGCAGGTACAGTATTCACCGTGACGCTCACACTGGCGCTGGCGAACAGGTTATTACTGGTGCCGGATGAGTAGGTTACCTTGACGGAGTTATAGATGGTGGCGCCACCGCTGGTGCCTGCTGCCTGGGCACCCTGCGGAAAATGGAATACCAGCAATACCGCCATGACAACAACTGCGAAGCTGCCCCGGAGGAATCCCGGGGTTTTGTTTTGTGTCGTAGATTTCATGACTTTTTCTCCATTTGTTTCGTTGTTATGGAAATCTTTTTTATTCTCTTCCTAAAAATACCTTTTCGAGCCGTCTAGGCTTCATTCAGCAAGCCAGGTACTATTTGAATATTGGAACAATGTTACTGTTTTACCCTTATCTGGAAGCCGACCATTCCTTTTTCACCGGCATCTATCCTCTTGATCGTCCAGCGGATATTTGTGTATTCATCCGGCGAGGCCGTCCGTTTTTCTCTGGAACCATCCGGGTTTCTCAACTCGTAGAATAGAACTGACGGTTTCTTGAAGGTTTTGCCGCCATCTATGGAAAAGGAAATATCGGCCCCGACGCCGAAGGCGCTGCCGGGAATATAGACCGTTCCCTTGGGGATCGGGTCGTCCATTACCGCGTTGGTTGCCGCTTCATCCCCGGAATTTATGTAATTCAGGGTATAGAAGATTACATCGCCGGGATCTATCCTGGTGGCTGCCACTTTTTTTGTTGTTTTCTTTCCGTTCTGGACCACTGTTATCTCTTTCTGAGCCGCAATCCTGACCGAAACCGATGGTTTGGCAAATGCCATCATGGGGAGCATCAGGGCAAAAACAACCGTTAAAGAAAAGAATCTGTTCA
This sequence comes from uncultured delta proteobacterium, assembly GCA_963815135.1. Classification (GTDB taxonomy): domain Bacteria; phylum Desulfobacterota; class Desulfuromonadia; order Geobacterales; family Geobacteraceae; genus CAIWTU01. The sequence continues at coordinate 272,323 of CAWFFO010000006.1, read as the reverse complement.
TCAGGCCTCCTTTTTTGTTTAATCCGTTACCGGATGTGAATTTTCCTGCTGTGACTGTTACTTGACCATCGTCTTGTATGAAATGGTAAAACTCGCGCCGTTAGCATTCATGGTTCCCGTCATGGGAATTTTCCAGTTGGTCACGTTGCCGTCGTAGCCTGTTGGAGCTCCCCCGCCACCGGAAACCGGCACATAGGTCCAGGTGGCGCCGTGGTCACTGGAATATACCGGTGAGCCAGGGGTTAATCCGGAAACCGGTGTGCCGTCGGCAAAATGGAAAGGTGCTCCTGTCCCATACGAGTCGATTCCCCAGTAAATATATGGACTGAGTGAATCGGTCAGGACAACATTCGCAGAACGGCCCAGACCGGTATTGGTCACCAGAACTGAATATGTAATTACCTGTCCGGGTTTTATGCCTGGCGAAGGGCTGGCCGACTTCACTACGGTCAGGGTCGGCGGCGTACAGATGGCGCCCGATTCCGGGCCGGAAGCGTTTGGTGACAGGAAGGTATAGATGCCACCGCTGGAAGCGGTGGAGCCGTAAGCGAAGTTATCGGTTGTCGATTTGCCGCTTGTGCCCGGGTCGACAGACGCCGCGATCGCGAAACCCGTTGCGGGAGAATAGGCGATGAAACCGCCGCTTCCGCCGCCGCCGGGACCGTGATGGTTTCCCGGGAAAGGACTGCCGGCTGGATAGGATCGCCATGTGTTTCCGCCGTCTCCACCGTTTGCGTTGACGGTGGCCGAACCGCCGAACTGGGTATCGAGGACGACCGAACCACCAGCTCCGCCGCCGCCGGCTCCGTCATTGGCAACGTTATATCCGGATCCACCGTTCGCACTTATCTGACCGGTACCGCCAATGGAATCCGCACGGATCAGGACGATGCCTCCGCCCGACGCACCGCTGCTGCATATTCCGGTTAAACCGGAGTCGCTACAAGGAATGCCCGGCGGGTTTGTGTAGGTTGCGTTTTCAGCAGTGCCGTTGTTAGTCGTGCCAGCTCCGCCGCCGCCGCCCATTACCACCCGGTTGAATGCCAGCCCCGTAACCCCGCTCCCGCCTTCGCCCCCAACGGACAGGTTGCTGCTCCATGAATTGCCGCCTTTTCCACCGGCCGCGTAGTTACCGCCGCCGCCGCCGCCGGAATTCTGATCGTTGGCGGCAGGATTAGCGTCGGTGCCGCCGCCCCCGGCGTTGCCGGGGGCACCCCGTCCATAAGAAGCATTGGTCATATTGCCGTCGGGGTAACCGCTGCCAAGTGGAAGGACCTGGGCCGGTGAACCGTTGAAAGTTGCCGGGCTGTTCATATATTGAGGTGTACCGGCGATCCCTTCACCTTTTGAACCGTTGGCATTTGTGGTGTAGGAAGTACGGTAGTCGTTATTTGATCCGAAGCCTCCGGAAAGGCTGCGCCCGAAGCCGCCGCGGAAACCGGCGCCATTTGCCGAGATCGTACCATTGACGGTCAGCGCGCCTGCGACGTCCATCGCCACGACACCGCCGATACTGCCGTTCCAGGAAAGGGCGTTTACAGTTCCGGAAACAGTGGCCGTTGTATACTGGGGCACCCGGATTACCTGGTAAGTGCTCTGACCGTTTGTGCCTGTGGCGGTGCGAACCCGGTAGCTGTTGGCAAGCGAGCCTGATATAGGAACATAACCTCCGGAAACAGGGCCTGACGCTATGACATATTCGTAATTTCCCGTCTGATTGAGTGATGTGTAGCCGCTACCGGTACCGTTGTTTGCACCGTAGCTGTTGCTGTTGAAATGGTTTATATCCGCGTCCTGCATCTGGATGACAATCAGAAGGTCGCCGGCACCGATGGTTTTTGAGGTATCACCGGAGGGTGCTCCGACGGGAATTGATACAGCACCCGCAGAAACAGACAATCTGCCGGGATAATAGGTATTGATTACGCCCGAAGGCAGGCCAATGCCGTCTTTGCCTGGATTCGCGCAGACCGCCGCTGCGGATGCTGCGCCTGGAAATGCCATCAAACCCATCAGGAGTATGCAGAAAATTAAATGCAGGTAAGACCCACGTGTGAAAACCGTGAATCCCTCTCCACTTTCCTTCGTTTTATATTTGAAAACTTGCTTCATTGTCGCTTATACCCATGAAAAACGAAAAGATCGGGGTTAAAGGGCATCCTTAAAAGAAAAGCCCATCTTCTTTAGCGGAGATGGGCTTTTCCCTTGAAGGGAATCTAAATCAAAGCGCCTGACTCCATCAGCTCTTCGGAAACCCGGCTATCCGCCTTAGCTGAATGCTTCGACGGACCCGTGGCTTTGCGTCACCGGATTGCTCCGGTTTTGCCTTTATCGGAGTTAGACTATATAAATTAAAGAAACTATTATCTGACAGACCAAATTGCACGGCCCGCTTTTCATTAAAAAAACGCCTGTCTCTCCGTGCGGACGACAGGCGTTTTTATCCGGACTGGAATCAAGTTCCAGTTGCAGGAAAAATCCGACTCTCTTCGGCACTCCGGCTGTCCGCAAACCGCGGACCCGTGATTTTGCGCCATCAGGTTACCCTGATTTTGCTCTTATCGGAGAGGTGTTGTTTTTATGAATTTAGCAATTTCTTGATCGAAACTTCACATTACCAACATGGAGGTTAACCACAGCCAATGAAGTCAATAGCTCCACCCATCGCAAAATACAATAGAATTAAGATGGAGCATCAAGCAGAAAACCGACAAAATATTTCTCAGCTTAACATAATTCCAGAAATTTAATTCTCAGCAATAACAAAAAGTCAAAACGCATTCATCAACTATGCCACATGTTAAACGAAATATTCTTTTATCATCAAACCTTATAATGAGATAAATAATGTGTAACAAAAGAATAACATTATCAAATAATTATCATGCTAATTAAAAACATCTTTTTACTTAGGGTTCCGGCAAGACTGAAAATTATGAGGAAAACCGGCATTGGGCAGGGGATGTTGGAGGCTGTTCGGGTGAACTTTCGGGCAGATCGCGGACAATTTTTGTCACAGCTTTGACAAAAAAAGGCAACGCTCTGATTTGATTGAAAAATCTCAGGGGGAATAAAAGCTGGCGCAAAGCGGCCATTTTAATTATTATTTCATAAGACTACAGGCACTACTTTAAACTTCGTGTAATCAAGCTGGCACTCAATGGATTGCTTCAGGCATATTCAGCACGAAACTGAAAGTACCGCAGACAGTGTGGAGCGGTTTTACGTCCAGGGCGGACCCGTCATCTTCCACCTGCACGGTAAAAGCCCCGGCAATAACATCTCCGGTTTTCATCCCGAAAGATGTGAAGGAGACTGTTCCCCCGACAGTGTTCAACATGGTGCTTTTCTCACCATTAAAAATGATTATATCGCAGGGTGATATTGCAGCGTTCGCGGTATCGCCGACAATGTAGGTACACGGTGCCGTAATCTGTTCCGGCTTCAGTATATCTATTCTGATAACATCAACAAAATCAGGATCATTCACCCCGTCGGCAATCGCTGTACGCAGGGTGAACACACCATTTTCGTTTGTTGCCGCCATGAAATCGGCTCTCTTCAGGCTCAGAGTATCGAGGGTCAATGCATAGGAGTTTTTTATGGATACTGCGGGAGACGGAGTGTCACCAGCTGCCTGGACTGAACTGTCTCCCGTTCCTCCGCTTCCGCATCCATTTAAAACAAAACAGGCAACTGCAACACAGAGAGCCAATAAAAACCTGGAATAGTTCATAATATTCTTCCTCTTGCCTGCCGTGAATCCTTCATGAGCAGGCTTTTCGCCATGAACCGCCTCTCACCGGATTGTTTCCCGCCAGTTCCTTGACTTTAATATATTTATCGACATTTTATGACGCCGACTTAAATAGTTTTTTGTGGTGTCGTCTGCCTGAAAAGCCGGATTATTGGCAGAATAAAAAGAATGGAAAACCAATCAACCGGTCCGGACCAATAAGAAAAATCAAGCATGAAGAAATACCGGACATGAATTTGCGAGAAGAGACAGTAGAAAATGTTACGGAGGGAGGATCAATTGATAATAGATGTTGCGCCGTTCAGGATTACCTGAATGAACAGCAGGGAGACGGTCACAGGCCGCCTCTTCACACCGGCAGGCTCAGCACGGCACGCAACCCCTTGTCGGGAAGATTCTGCAGGACGATATCGCCGCCATGGAGTGTTGCCACTTCCCTGACGAAATTGAGGCCGAGGCCGGTGCTCTTCTTGCCGGTGTCGGGGCGCTGCAGCGAAAAGAATTTATCGAAAACCCTTTCCTGGTAATGTTCGGGAATCCCAGGCCCTTCGTCGTCTACACTCAATGAAAGCTTTTCCCCATCGATCCTGCAAGTTACGGTTATGGAGCCGCCGGGCAGACTGAAATCAATGGAGTTCTGAATGATGTTGGACAGCGCCTGGTGAAGAAGGAAAGGGTCTCCAAGTACCCTTATGTTTGCCTCAATATTGTGTGTCAGATTAATACCCTTGCTGGACAGTATCGGGGATTTGCTTTCCAGGACCGTGTTGATGAGGGCGCTCAGGCAAATGGGTTCCCTGATTTGTAATGTCTGCCTGGTCTCCAGTTCCGACAGTTCAAGCATGCGGTCAACCAGGTTCTGGATCCGGCCGGTTTCGGTGCGGATATTGGCGAGGAACCTGGTTCGTTTCTCGGCGGGCATCTGCTCTTCCAGAAGTTCCGCGGCGCCCCTGATCGCCGAAAGCGGGCTCTTGATCTCGTGGGTCAGGGTGTGGATATACTGCTCCACGTACTTCTTCCCTTCCAACGCTTCGCGCATGTTTTCAAGTGCCAGCCCCATATCGCGCAACTCGCTCCGTCCCATGGAAGGCAGTTTTGCCCGCTGTCCGTCGCGGACATTGTTGGCGTAGCGTGTCAGCCGCTTGATGGATGGGTCAGCCAGATGGAAACGACAAAGGAGAGTGCGATTGTCAGGGCAGCCGCAATATACCAGAGCCTGAGGATTTTCGGCTTCTCTTTTTTGATAAAAGCGTTGATGTTGGTTATGGGCTTGGCTACCGTCAGGACTCCGGCCGTTTTTCCGCGTACAATGATCGGCGATCCAACGTAGAGGACGGTGGAAGCGGAGTCATGGGGATTATTGCGGGTGGTCCTGGTTCCGTACTTACCTTCCAGGGTCCTGGACACATCCCGCCACGCGGAATAGTCCGCCCCGATATTCTTCCTGTCCAGCGAATCGAAGACAACCTTCCCGGAGGCATCGGTAATGTAAACGCGGAGATCGACCCGGTTTTTGGGAAAGCCGTAAATGCGCGCCGCAAGGGAGCGGGCATATGCGTCGCCGAAAGCTGTGTACAGGCTTTCCGGATCGAAGCTGCCGTTTTCCATCCGGACGCCGACCACCGAGGCAAGGATGTTTGCCTGGTCGGCAAGGGAGTCTTCGACACTTTCCAGGAAGAACACGCGCAGGTCCTTGAAGACATGGCTGACGGGATAAAAAAGGCAGACGATCGAGACGAGAAGGTAAGCCAGGAAGATGCGGGAGGCCAGTTTCACAGGTCTTCCCTCATGGAGTATCCGCTCCCGCGATGGTTACAATCGGCGTCCTTTCCGGCCGGACCTTTCTCATTTTCGCCCGGATGTTCTTGATATGGGCGTCGATGGTCCGGTCGAGACTGCATTCGGGATGATCCCATACCAGCTGCATCAGCTGTTCGCGGGAGTAAACGTGACCTGGCCGCCTGATGAATGTCTTGAGGATCTCATATTCGTAGCGCGAGAGCTCAAGGTCCCGGCCGCAGTATGTTATCTGGCGTTTCGATTCATTCACGGCAAAGGTCTTCTCAGTCGGCTTTCCGTTACTGTTCCCGCCTGTCCTCCTCAGGACCGCCTTGACCCTTGCCGATACCTCCCTCGGACTGAACGGCTTGGTAATATAATCGTCACCCCCGATTTCCAGGCCGACCACGCGGTCGATCTCGTCGGTGCGCGCGGTAAGAAAAATGATCGGAATACAGCAGAACTGCCGGATCCGCCTGCAAAGTTCGAAACCACTGATGTCCGGAAGGCCGATATCGAGAATGACCAGATCGGCCGGATTTTCCTCGAGGGCAGACAAGACGGGCGCTCCCGATGAAATACAATACGTTTCGAATCCTTCAGTCTCAAGGGCGTACTGGATGGCGTCAACAATTGCGGGCTCGTCATCGACAATCATTATCCGTGCTTTCATGATAGCTTTCCGCCCCCTCTCCCGTTTGCACCTTTTTCTTTTGTTTTGTTTGATCTGTCAACATTTTTCTTTGAAAACGTCATAACTGAAGATGATGCCAGAAACAGGCAAACACATGCAATCATCACCATAACCGAGTGTTCCGTAAAATCATTCCCATACCTGCGGACTGAACCGTTGAGCAAAGGCAGAAGCACAGTAACCAGCAGATACCAGACAAATGGAGCAAGGAGGAAGGCTGTAGTAATCCGAACCCCTGCAATCCCTCGCGACCCGTCGGGCGAACGCGTTGATGCTGAATGTATGAAGCGGCGGGTCATTCGCTCAATGATCAGATAAATCACGACGAGCACCGAAACATAAATAAATATACCCGCCAATTGATGGACCCTGCCGGGAGTAACCCAGCCGCAATAGATCGGGGCATCATAAAGGAAAATTGAAATTATTATCCTTATGGTATTGGCAAGAGAGTCGACTCAGGTAAGCAATGGCGGCACAGACACTGAACCAGAGGCTTTTTGCGCTGCCCCCCTTCATCCGCGAAACAAAGCTGAAGAAAATTGCCGCAAAGCAGATTATCAGGAAATTGACACCTGCGCAGGCCGGAGCCATGGCAACGCTATGAGAATAGTTGACAAATCCGGCGTGCAGATCCCATTCGAACTTAAAGCCGCTGAACATGGTCACCATGCGCGCCACCGGGTTCAATATCCAGCGGAGAGTTTCGGCGTCCGCATTGCTGTAATAGTATTTCAACGACAATACGGCAATTATGGCGACGACATGGAAAATACCGTTCTCCACGAGATTCGTCGTGACAGCTTTCACATATGATTTAAGCATGTCAGGCATTACACAACCTCCGGAACAATGTATGAAAAGCCAGTCAAAGATCAGCAGCAGGGCGAGATTAAGCACGTCTCGCCCCGGTTTTTTGATTCATCACTGCACTGGTTTTTCTTTATGGCTTTTGCGCCGCCTGTAAATGCCGACTCCCATAAGAGCTGTGATCATGGAAACGAGAAGCGGCACCATGCCCGGTTCAGGGACCGAAGTATATCCGCCGACAGCCAAATCGGATACGCCGGAAGGCATGGGAAGCGGCTGGTCCACATTGCTGGCGGCCTCTTGATGGTTTCTGACTTCTTCAAGAACGGCGATAAATGAAGTAGTATTTTGTTAGAAGGTTGTAGTTCAGGCCGAGTCCGGTTACTTCTTTCTTCACCTCCGGATCATCACCCTGGACGTTGTAATCGCTGAGCCTGGCGATGCGTGAACGGGCCCAGAGGTATTTAAGAGGTGCATGCTGCTCAAGGGGCTTGCTTTCCGTGACTTTGAATGACCTCGTATATGTGCCGGCAGCGGTTTTCCCGGAAATCTCTATTTCACCAGAGAGTTTGCCGCGCCATTTGCCGAACAGCACCAGGGGGCGGCTGGCGAACAGGTCGGGGAGGACCGGCGGTTCCACGTCGTACGCCTCGAACCCTTTGAAGCTGACCCTGACCCCGGTGAGAAGGGGGGAACGCACATATTCACCGAACAGGGATGCCGCCTGCGGAGCCTCTTGCGGACTGGTAACGACAAACGATTCACCCTGCCCGGTTCGCGCCAGTCCTTCGATAAGGTAGCGATTCACGCTTTCACCGATGCCGAAGGAAAAGACATTGGTATTGTCCAGGTTTTCGGCGATCAACCTGAAGGATTCCTTCTCCGCGGCTATATATCCGTCGGTTATGATAACCGCCGTCCGCGCCCTGCCGGTGTCTCTGGGAAGCGAAAGCGCCTTGCCCAGTGCGGCGGCAAGCTCCGTCCCCCCTCCGCCATCCTGGGCATCGATCAGCCTGAGGGCCCTGGCTATATTTTCTTTCGTGGCCGGCAGAGAAGCAGGGGCCATGACCGACGATGATCCGGCGAAAAAGACGATATTGAACTTGTCCCCGCTTTGCAGGCTGCCGATCAGGTCCCTGACGAGAGACTTCGCCGTTTCCAGGGGAAAACCGTGCATCGAGCCGGACACATCGATAATGAAAATGTATTCCCTCGGCAGTATCTCCGCACTCTTCACCTTCTCGGGAGGCTGGGTCATGAGGAGGAAGAAATTTTCCTTTTCACCCTGGTAGAGGAGCAGGCCGCTATTGATTTCTTTTCCGGCAAGCCGGTATTTGAGAATGAAATCACGGTTACCGGCGAATTCTCCGGATTTGGCAAGGGAAGCAGTGACAAGTGATTTGTCTTTCCACTGCAGGTCGATCTTGTGCGAAGGACTGGCAACCTCCTGCACGGGGACGCCGGTTGAGAGGGAAACATTAATGGTGAATCTGCCGGAAGGGATTTTCCCCTGTTTCAGGTATGGAGACTTGACCCAGGTATCGCTTTCGGAGGCCCCGGATTCCTTTTGGCCGGAATAACGGGGGCCGACTACAGTGGGATAAATGAATTCATAAGTTCCCTCGTCGGGGATGAGAAGTTCGGAATAATTGAGCTCTATCCGCACCTCGTCTCCCGGCATGATGTTGGCGAGGTTCATGGTAAAGACATTGGGGCGCTGTTCCTCGAGCAGCGATGCGCTCTTCCCCGCCGACTTCGCCTGCTCGTATTCCCGCTTTGCCGCTTCACGTTCCCTGATCCTGGCTATAACCACCCTGTTGCCCACCGTCATTTTCATGCCGTGAACCGAGGCCCTTGTCGAAGCAGGAAAGACATAGCGGGCATTGATGGGACGCTTTCCGTTGTTGGTGTAAACCTGGGTAACGGCTACGCCGGCGATCACTCCGTTGATGTTGACTGAAACATTAGTTTCCTTCAGGGGAAGACTGTCAACGGAGGGATCTCCATTTTCTACGAAAAAGTACGGGGAAAGGGTCTTGTCTTCCGCCTCTCCATTCGACGCCCGGGCGGGAGATTGCATCATTACGATTACAGCCAGACAGATGGGAGCCAACCACTTCATTCTCATTTTAATCCTCCTTTTCAGACACATGCCGCGGCGGCGATTCCGCCATGAATTTGCGACAACTGTACAGCAGGAAATTGAAATGAGTTTGAAGTTAAGATGAAAATATTGTGAAAAGGAGAATGAACTTATATGAAGACCGCCCCTGTGAACCTATTCCACCAGTTCCGCCTCTACCAGCTTGCACTCGATCTCCCGTGAGCGCTGCATGTATGAGCGTCCCTCGAAGACAGCGCCTTCCATTATGATGAGATTCGTGGTGAAAATCTCGCCGCTCACTTCCCCCTTCTGCTTGATTTCCACGATATCACTTGAACGGATGTTACCTTTAATCTTACCGCCGATGACCATCCCCTTGGTGGTCACATCACCTGTTATGCTCCCTTTTTCGCCGATGATCACCCATTCGGCATTCAGATTTCCCACCAGTGCGCCGTCTATCCTTATCGTGCCGGCAGTAGTCAGCTCACCGCTTAGTGTCGTTTCCGGGCCAATTATCGTTTCCAGTCTTGGTTGTTTCTTACCGAACATAATGAATTCCTTTCTTTATGCTTGTTTCCGAAATAATCAGTTCTTTTCAACCCAGCGGCTCAGATACTCGTATGGATTGACGCTTTTACCGTTTTTGCACACCTCGTAATGGACATGGGGACCGGTCGCGGCGCCGGTTGAACCCGAGTAGGCAACCACGTCTCCACGATGAATCCGCTGACCAACCTTGACAATGTTTTTGCTGTTATGAGCATAAGCTGTTCTGAAACCGTTGCCGTCTTCGATCACCACGGTGTTGCCACCCCGCCCTTCCCAGCCGGAAAAGCTGACAACACCGTCCGCCGTGGAATGCACCGGCGTCCCGGGCGGGGTGGAGATATCCACCCCGGAATGGAACATGAGCTTGCCCAGCACGGGGTGCTCACGCCACCCGAAACCCGATGTGATATTGCCTTTTACCGGCCATCCGATCGGGGTCGAGAGGTAGAGGTCCTTCTTTTCCGCGAGGTAATGCCTGATCTCGCTTACAGATTTAATGGACGCGTCAATCTGCTTCATCAGGGCGTGCATATCAACGGAACCGGTATCTTCCATGACCACGGCGTCCATGACATCCTTTTTCGATTTGAGTGAGAAAAGCTTGCGGAATTTGCCTTCCGATTCCTTGAGGGAGACCAGGGTGTTCCTGATTTCCGCATATTGAGAGTTTAATTGGGAGTTTGCGTGGGTAAGTTTTGCCCTGGTGCGGTAATATTTGGCGGCCTGCATGGAAGCGGCGACCAGGTAACCGGTGCCGACAAGGCTCAGGAAAAACATGGTGTACAGACCGACCACCGGCAGCCTGACACTGTACGACCGGAAGCGGGTGTGCGGAACGAGCATGATGGTGACCGGGGTGAAATTCTTCCTGAAAAACAATCTGATTCTGTGCATCGGACCCTCCGTAGCGTGGATGACATGCGCAAGTGCATGCATTTCATAATGCCGGATTGCGCGGTTACGGACGGGTCGTTACACCGGACTTGGTACTGAACAGTTATGCAAAGGTGACAATTTGTGCCACCCGGTTTCCCATTCACGGGACTTCGGGGAGACACAATCAGCCTCAGCCAGGTCGTCACGTTTGAAGACAAATAGTATGATTTTTCTGATGAAACATGGGCATTGCTTTTATTCTCCAATCTGGTTTTGCAGAGACCGTCCAAAAACAATGCTCCAACTTCCTGCAATTGCCGTACCTCCTGCGACCACCAGGAGTATACTACAATGAAATTTTTCATATAAAGCTGAGCGGATAAAAGGGGAAAATGCTTTTTGATAGAAAAGTACTTGGATAATTGCTGAATAAAATCAGACTGTTAAAAAGAGGCTGTTTCACCTGCAGGTCAAATCAGGAGGGGAGATATGATTTCGGATTTTCTTACCGGCAGTCATACCTGTCGCGGGATTGGGAATAAAATCCGAATTCCGGCGAGGATCCGGAAACTGATACCGGTTTGCAATAAAAGCGAATATTCAGGACAAGAAAATCAAACCGGGAATCCTCACATTCATGGATTCCCGGTTTGTTCCACCACTAAAGAAAGGCGTCAGGCGGTCACGGGCATTACAAATCTTTGTTAATCGATTAAATCAGAATCAATCCCGGAATATTTCCGTTTTCGCCCTGCCCCGTTAACCCCCTATGCAGCATTCGTTGCCGGCGGCACGAAAACGCGCGCGGCCAGCTCACTGTCCACCATCAGTAATCCGGGTCCCGTTTCTCCGGCCATTTTCAGCCGTGCTATCACATTGCTGGCGTTTTCTTCCTCTTCAACCTGTTCGGTAACGAACCATTGCAGGAATATCTGCGTGGCATGGTCTTTTTCGCTTACCGCCAGCTCCATCCATTCATTTATGGACCTGGTTATAAACTGCTCATGTGTCAGAGCCTGCTCGAACATGGTAAGAAGCGAGCCGAATTCGGCCGGTGGTGCGTCCAGTGCTGCCAGTTGCACATGGGCACCTTGGCTGTTCATATAATCATAAAATTTCATAAAATGAACCATTTCCTCCTGGTATTGCACCATGAACCAGTTTGCCCCGCCTTTCAACCCGACATAATTGCAGTACGAAGACATGGAAAGATATAGATATGCCGAATAGAGTTCGTTATTCAGCTGTTTATTCAGTGCTTTCGCCATCTTTTTACTTATCATACCGTTTTGCCTCCTTGATATTTTTTTTAATTATAGCCCGCAACACAGCAAAATCCAGCAGGAAAATTTGTATAATAACAGCATGAGGAGAATTTTTTCCGGCCAATAACGGGAGCGGAATTGGCAAGGCTGTTCCCCGGATTACTGATTCTGAGCTTTGAGGACTGTCGGGATGGACAGACGCCATAGCCTTGGGGACTAAAAGACATGGGTACTCTGCTTGATTCCTGCAGACGCAGGAAACCGGTTGAACAGGCGCGGACCGAATCCGCCGGATCGGGAAGTGGTCTGCAAAAGGCTTTGAATGCGTGGGAACTTACCGCAATCGGCATCGGCTGCATTATCGGGGTGGGAATCTTCGTCCTGCCCGGAGTCGAGGCGGCAAAGCACGCGGGACCGGGCATCATTCTTTCTTTTGTAATTGCCGGGATAACCTGCGCATTTACGGCCTTTTCCTATGCGGAACTGGCCTCCATGATCCCCATCTCCGGAAGCGCATACACATACGGCTATGTCGCATTCGGTGAACTTCTCGCCTGGATCATCGGCTGGGACCTGGTCCTGGAATACATGGTCAGCGCAAGTCTCGTGGCAATCGGCTGGTCATCTTACTTCAACAACATCCTGCAGATTCTTGGAGTGGAACTCCCCCGCTATCTGCTGTCATCTCCCTTTGCCGACCAGCCCGGGATCATAAATCTTCCAGCGGTCGCTATCGTCTTCATTATAAGCACAGTGCTGATTACCGGCATAAAGACCAGCGCCCGGCTGAACATCATCATGGTGACGATAAAACTGGCGGCAATCACCCTTTTCATCCTGCTGACCGCACGTCACGTGAACCCCGCGAACTGGCACCCTTTCATGCCCTTCGGCTTTTCGGGAGTGATGACGGCTGCTTCCATCGTCTTCCTGGCATTTGTCGGCTTCGATGCGGTTTCAACGGCCGCCGAAGAGACCAAGAGGCCGGAAAGGGACCTGCCAATCGGCATCATCGCCTCTCTGGCCATTGCTTCCGTGCTTTATATCGCTGTTTCGGCAATTATGACCGGCATCGTTCAGTATAACAGGCTCGGGGTCGCCGACCCGCTGAACCTGGTGCTCAACACTCTTAAAATGCCGTGGGCAAGCGCGCTGGTCAGCGTTGCCGCCGTCACCGGGATCAGCAGCGTGCTGCTTGCACTCCTGCTGGGGCAGCCGCGCATCATATTCTCCATGGCCAGGGACGGACTGCTGCCCCAATGGCTGGCCTCGGTGCATCCCCGTTTCCGGACCCCCCATGTCGCAACCGCCCTGACCGGCCTCAGCGTGGCAACCATGGCTGGGTTGCTGCCGATTCACGTGGTTGCCGAACTGGCTTCCATCGGCACATTGTTCGCCTACCTCATCGCCTGTAGCGGCGTTCTCGTCCTGCGCGTAACCAGCCCCGGTACCCCGCGCGGATTCAGGGTCCCGTTCGCCCCGCTTATCTCACCTTTGGGTATTCTCTGCTGCACGGCCCTCATGATAAGCCTCCCCGGCGTCACCTGGCTGAGGTTCCTGGTCTGGCTGCTGATTGGACTGGCAATTTATTTCTGTTACGGAATAAAAAAGAGCATGCTGGCGCAGCACGGTGTGCGCTGAGCCCCGACGCGAATCTCCTGCCAGGAACCTTACATCATGCGATTCGCCTCTTACGTCGGCACACCCTGAGGTCCGATCATTCCCTGTCAGGCTCGACCCGGGAGACCCTGAAAGAAGGCGACTTGTAGTTTTCCGGAAGATATTCACCGGGAATTGCCGTCTGATTGCCGTCCCGCAACTGCGAATAATGGGGCGACATTATTTCTACTCCGGCTTCGTTGAACTTGTCCTGGATATTCTGATGCAGCTCCGAATATGTCCTCGCCATGACCGACGGTTTGTCGGAATAGGCGTTCAGTTCATAGTTGACGAAAAAATCGTCCAGGCTGGTCTGCAAGACGAAAGGGGCCGGAAGTTCGAGAATGTTTTCCGTTGCCGCAGCCGCGGCAATCAGAAGCTCGTGGACCTTGCGCCAGGGGGCATCATAACCGATGGTAACGCCCGTGTGCAGGATGAGGCCGTATGACTTTGCTGAAGAACTGTAATTGATGATATGGCTGCCGAGAACCATGGTGTTGGGAATGGTGATGTCGACATTTTTGATGGTACGGATGCGTGTGACCAGAAGGTTCTTTTCCACCACATCGCCGACGGTATCGGCAATCCGGACCCTGTCCCCCAGTTTCAGGGCCCTCATATAGGTAAGAATTACCCCGGCAACCACGTTGGCAACTGCTGATGTCGATCCGAGAGACAACAGAACGCCGAGAAATATGGTAACCCCTTTGAATGCCGGCGACTCCGCGCCGGGCAGATAGGGAAAGGCCACGATCAATGCGAAGGCGATCATCATGAACCGCACGATCTTGTAAGTCGGTTCCGCCCAATCCGTAAAAAAACCGGGAACGGTGATGGTCTGTTTTTCGATTTCGGAGAAAAGGAAACGGGCGATCTTGACGGCGAAGCGGGTCAGAACCACAATGACGAAAATGTAGAATATATTCGGAATGTATGTCGCCGCTGCCTGTCCGATTTTCTCGACCGGCACTGCAATATAATTGAATATCTTTGAAGACAGTCCCCTGGTCCAGGGGAAAAAGCTGAAGATAAACGGAAAATACAGGGAGAAAATCAGCAGGTAGAGCAGGACACGGATCCATTTGACCGCTTCGGTCAGGATCGACACGATTCTCTCTTCATGAAGAATTTCGACCGATTGTATCTTGATCGTACGGATGCGGGTCCCCTGCCAGGTTTGGATTTTTTTTATGATTTTCGGGAACAGGCGCCTCCCTATGAAAAAAAACGCGATCAGCGCCAGTGTCGCCAGGAAGGTATAGAGAGCACCGAACAGAATACTCCGCATATTATATTCCATGTTACGGGCCTCAATAGCGGCGCGCATCTTCCCGGCGAAGTCCCGGGCCAGAACCTGCCGGGCCTGTCCCGCAGAAAGGGCATCCTTGTCGGTTACCGACATGATGATAGTGTCACCCGCGACTATATCGGTCGACGTATCACCGTCAACTGTAATTATGGACTCGGGTTTGAACAGGGGGGATTTCATCAATTTAGACAAACGGTCACTGATAAGCCTGGCCCTTTCCTCGGGTGAAAAGGAAAAAACCTTTCCCTTTACCGTGAAAAGAGGTTTGCTGTCGAGCAGCACACGTCCCACGGGTAGAGCGGGTTCCTCATTCACAGCGGGTTTGACGGATTTGCTGTTTTTTTCCACTGGAGCCGCAAACCCGTTAGGGGCCGCCATGCCGTAAAACAATAAAAATATCAATAATATCCTGAACATATTTCCTCCCTGCCGATCTCAAAACGGGAAATCATGAGATTGTGCCTTGCCTGGTAACCCTGGTCGCGCCCACTGGCCGGCATCCTTGTTATCAACGGATCCGGCAAAATGCTTTTTAATTATACTGACAAATTATCCATGGCATCATCACGACAGTCAATACCAAAGAATAATCACGCCTTCGAAAGATTATCATACTTTATAACTGACAGCTGCCGGATTTGATCACCTCACGCCGGGACTGAAAAACCAGTCAGGCGGCCGAGAGCATGCGGCCGACGGGAAATCGGCGATAAGAGTAAGTGATCAGTGTTCATAAGTCGAGACGACACCTCCATCCAATCCGCCCAGCTGATTGTGCTATAATTAATTCAAGAGAGTGAGGTTAAGAAATCCGACATATGAAAAGGGGTGTTGTCTTTTATGCTAACCAGGATGTGCGGAAAGACCGTGTGCCTGCTCGGTGCGGTAATCGCACTGAGTCTTGCTTTGCCGGGCTGCGAACATGCGGTATTGAAGCAGGGAATCAAGGCTGAAATCAACATGACAGCCGGAGACAAGGTGCGCCTGTATTACGCGGGGCCCCAGGTAGCGATTAATATGTTCTGCATCGATGAGGTCGTGTCGGTATACAGGTTGGAGCAGAAAGCGTACATCGAGGTGGGAAAAGTAAAGATTATCCGTGCCATGGACAGAAACAACCTGGAGGCGCTGGTCGTGGAGGGAAAGGTGAAAGATGGTGACCTGGCCCGCAAATCGATCGCCGCCTGCAAGGTAATCCCGATTTTGCCCGGAAGACCGTAGGGTGGAAGCTACTCATTTTCGTCGATTCCGTTTTCGCCAACCGCGAACCCCGATTTCTTTCGGGTCTTCAAAAATTCCAACAGGTCCTCTGTCTCCGTGGAGGTCAGGATGCCGCCGTATACCGGCATATTATATGCCCCGTTCAGGATGCGCAGGGTCATCTGGTCGAGGGTAAGACGGTCCGCCACCCAGGTCAGGTCAGGCCCCCTCTTTCCGCCATGGCCGTCAATGGCATGGCAGTAAAGGCAACCTTTCGTATTGAATACCATCGCGCCCTCGTAAACCTCCCCGGATGACGCACCGACAATTTTCGGGGTCAGGGGAGAGGCATCGAAGCGGGGGGACCAGTTTTCCTTCCATCCGGCCAGAGTCAGGGCGGCTATGACAGCGATTATAAACACCACGATCCCGACTGCCAAAGGCCTTCGCGCCGGATGCCGCTCCCCGCGGTTGCTCGCAAGCGGGACGCAAATCAGAATAATCCCGGCCAGTAAAGGGAGCAAAGTCATGACATAGTCCTCGAGGCTGTGGGGCAGCAGGGCCAGGAGGGAGAAATACCACCAGAAATACCAGTCCGGACGGGGCAGCGCATTGATCAGGGACGGATCGGGAGGGTTGTCGAGCGCCGCGGGACCGACCACGCAGGCAAGCAGCAGTACAGCCAGGGTTACGACAAGTGCGAATACGGAATCCCGCCAGGCTGCTTCAGGCCAGAACGGAACCCCTTTCTTCAACAGCATATCATGGTACTCCGAACGGTAGGTCGCGGGTTCCACCGGGCACCCCGCCTCGGGAGGCTCGGAAACACCGTTGCGCAGCACCAGGTGCAGGTGCAGGCCGACAATTGCCGCCAGAAGGATCGGCAGGACAAAGACGTGGACGGAGAAAACGCGGCTCAGGGTATAGGCCCCCACCACATCCCCCCCCATGATAAAATGGGCAAGCCAGGGGCCGATCAGGGGGACGCGGCCCGCCTGCTCGGCCCCCACCACGAGCGACCATACCGCGTTCTGGTCCCAGCGCAATATCTGACCGCTGAAAGCAAGTGCCAGGGTGAGTCCGAGCAGCAGTACGCCGCTGATCCAGTTCATTTCCCGCGGGAACTTGAAGCTGCCGGTCAGGAAAACTCTGAGGAGATGAATGCCGACCATGACCACCATGGCCGTTGCGCCCCAGTAATGCATGCCTCTCAGGATCGCTCCCAGCGGGGCTTTATCGGTGATATACTGCAGGCTTTGATAAGCTCCGCCGGTTGAAGAAACATAGCTTGTCGCCAAGGCGATTCCGGTGACCACCTGCAGTATGAAAGCAGCCAGGGCCGCGCTGCCGAAAACATATTTCCACCGGGCTCCGGGCGGGACCGGATGAACGGCCATCGGCCCGATCAGGTCTCCGAGGCCGGTACGGTCGTTCAGCCATTGCAGGAGAATTTTCAGCTGTTTCATCCTGTTTTTCCTCTCCGATCTCAGGTGATGGGTACCGGCCGGCTGTCCAGCTCCACCCGCCCGTCGCGCACTCTGACTTTGAAACGCTTCAAAGGCATGGGTGGCGGGCCAGCCGCAACAGTCCCGTCTTCATAATACACACCGCCGTGGCATGGACACATGAAAAGTTTCGATTCGGGCTCCCATCGCACCGGACAACCCAGATGAGAGCAATTGAGAACAAAGGCGATAAATTCTTTCTCTCCAACCCTGCGCAGCCAGGCCCCGGTTCTGGCCGTCACTCCCGCCCAGGGCATTGCCGCCGGATTTTCGAAGGAGACGAGAACCGTATCCCCGACCTCGAACCGGTCAACCTGACCCACCGTCACCCAGTCATGGGGCGACTTTCGGGAAACCGGGGCCAATATGTACCCGATAACGGGCAATCCGGCTGCGACCGCCACCAGGGACCCGGCGCCCAGGCTCAGCCAGGTCAGGAAACTGCGCCTGCCCCGGTCAGCCAAGCTGCTATTATCATTGCTCACGACACATCTCTCCCACCCACTTGACTATGGCAAGGACAAAGAGCACCAGTCCCGCCAGGCTGATCAGGTACGATGTCAGAACCCCGAACCCCATTAATGTTGCGCCGAGGGAAAGCACGAAAGGCCAATAGGTGGGAGGGGGAATAACCCCGGGTTTAGGGATATTCCATCCTTCCAGGTTCTCTTGACCGCCTTCCTTTGAGACTTCTCCGGCGACGGAAACGTTTTCACTGCTGTCTTGCATCAAAAAGTCCTCCCTACTCTGTCACTTCGTCTTCACCCTGTTCGTCCGGGTTTTGGAACAGACGGCTGAAAACAGTTATCATAGCCGTGAAATACAGCAGTCCGCCGACTATCCACATGAACATACCGCCGAGATTGAGGTCGGACTGGGGGTCAAGTTCCCAGACAGTCCGGATGAAATGAAAAATACCGGTGCCGTCGGTGGAACGCATGTACGTGGGATAATATCCCAATGGTGAGAAAGTCAGCAATATTCCCAGAATCATGTTGGCTGAAGCGGCCAGGAAAATATAGATGAACCCGGCGACGGGAGAAATACGATGCTCCGGCAAAGGAGTGAAAACGGGCCACCAGAATACGGTCCCGGTTACCAGCATGCTCAGGTGCTGCACGGCATGGATGCCTTCACTGTCCAGGGCGGCATTATACAGAGCGGGCAGATGCCACAGCCACAGAGTTCCCACCGCCAGCAGCAGGGCTACAGCCGGCCTGCGGAGGAATTGCTCAGCTTTTGCCGCCATGCTCACGGACAGCAGCGATCGGACCGGTCCGGACGGGATGCCGAGCAGAAGCAGCGGCGGCACGGCCAGCTCGAGCAGGATATGTTCCAGCATGTGGGCACTGAACAGGTATCCGTCGCCGAGGAAATCCAGCGGCCCGATCAGGGTCAGCAGCATGAGCAGCACACCCGAGGCGAAAAAAGCCGTCTTGCCGTCAAAGCGAAAGCGGACCATCCACAGGTAAGCAACAAGAAGCACCGCGCATCCGATGATTACCGTAGGCTCCAGATCCCATGCCTGCAGGAAAAGCTGCCCGGAGGTCATCGCAACACCCAGAGGTAGACAGTCGGAAAGATGACCATCCAGACTACGTCGACGAAGTGCCAATAGATCGAAACGGCTTCCACGGCTTCGGCCCGGTATCCTGTGCCCTGTTTCAGCTCGACACCGAAAAGGGTGAAAAGCATGATGAGTCCGATAAAAACGTGGAGGCCGTGAAAGCCGGTAAGGGTGAAGAAAGTGGTACCGAACAGGTCCCGGCTGATGGTCACATTCCGGTGGATCAAGGAAGCGTATTCACTCCCTTGCCCGGCCAGAAACACCGCTCCCAGGGCAACGGTGGCCAGAAGCCAGCCCAACGCCCACCGGCGCCTGCCGCTCCTGAAATTTACGCCGGCCTGCCACATGGTGATGCTGCTGCTGACCAGGGATGCCGTGAATACGGCGGTCCTTGGAATATCCAGGTATCGGGACGCGTCGACGGCACTTGGCGAGGTCCTGTGGTAGACCACGTAAGCGATGATCAGCAGAATGAAAAATACCGATTCGGAAGCAACGAAAAGCAGCATGGACAGCCTGATTTTGCTCATATGTCGGCCTCCGTTCCGGCCGAAACTGCTGTCACAGTTCGACCACTTCCGGATTTTTCCAGGTCACGCAACGGCCTGAGGCTGCGTATGGGCGGAATACGCTCGAAATTGTGTGGCGGCGGTGGAGACGATGTCGCCCATTCCAGAGTCCAGCCGCCCCACGGGTTGTCCCCGGCCGGCTTTCCATTGCGCAGGCTGACAATCAGGTTGACGAAAAAAACCAGAAATCCCACGGCCAGAACGTATGCAAAGAGAGTGGATATCAGGTTTATATTGGCAAGATGCGGCAGATCCGGGTAAGTGAAGACCCTGCGCGGCATGCCCGCGAGCCCCGCGAAGTGAAGGATGAAAAAAGTGCCGTTGAAGCCTATGACCATAAGCCAGAACTGGATCCTGCCCAGTTTTTCGGACAGCATGCGGCCGGTGACTTTCGGGTACCAGTAATAAAATCCCGCCATCACGGTGAAGATGGTTCCTCCCAGCAGCGTATAGTGAAAATGGGCAACGACGAAATAGCTGTCCGTGAGGGCCCAGTCAATGGGGATGGTAGCAAAAGCGACACCGCTCAGCCCGCCGATGGTGAACTGGATTATAAAGGCGACGGAGAACAGCATGGCGGTATCGAAGCGGATCGAACCGCCCCACATGGTGGCTATCCAGTTGAAGATCTTGATCCCGGTGGGCACGGCGATCAGCATGCTGGCAAGGGCGAAGACGTAATAGATGGTAAAACCCATGCCGGTGGTGAACATATGATGTGCCCAGACCCCGAAGCTGAGAAAAGCGATCGCCACGGTGGCAACCGTCATGAAGGCGTAACCGAAGATCGGCTTGCGGGAAAAGACCGGGATCACCTCTGATATTATCCCGAACCCGGGCAGGATGAGGATATAGACCTCGGGATGACCGAAAAACCAGAAATAATGCTGCCAGAGCAGTGGCTTGCCTCCGGCTGCCGGGACAAAAAATAGGGCGTTCAGCTGCCGGTCCATGAACAGCATAATCAGCGCGGCATTCAGAGCCGGCAGGGCAAGGAGCATGAGAAAGGAGTTGACCGCCGACATCCAGACAAACAGCGGAAGTCGGGTCAGCTTCATATCCGGAGCGCGCAGGGCAGCGATGGTGACGATAACGTTAATGGAAGTCATTATGGTCCCGGTCCCTGCCAGAAGCAGGCCGATAACCCAATAGTCCACGCCGGTGCCCACCATATATTTGCTCATGGTGTAGTTGACCTCGGTCAGGGGTGCATAGGCGAACCAGCCCACAGCCGGAGCGCCGCCGGCGAAAAAGCTGAAATACAAAAGCAGTCCCCCCATCAGGTACAGCCAGTAGCCGAGAGCGTTCATCCTCGGGAACGCCAGATCCCTTGCGCCGATCATCAGGGGTGTGAAATAGGTCATGAAACCGATCAGCATCGGCATCACCACGAGGAATATCATGGTCGTTCCATGCATGGTGAAAATCTGGTTGTAGGTTTCGGGAGACAGCCAGTGATTGTTCGGCCTGATGAGCTGGGTGCGCATGATCATCGCTTCGGTAATAGCCACCAGGAAAAACACCAGCGAAGTGACGAAGTACATGATGCCGATCTGTTTGTGGTCGACGGATGTGAGCCAGCTCAACAGGCCCCTGTATTCACTGACTTCAAATATGCTGCCGGCTTTTTCCGGGGCAGCGGTTTCACCAATCATTTCAATCCTCCCAGATATGCCACCAGGTATGTTACGTCTTCGTCGGAAAGATGAAGGTCAGGCATGTTGCAGCCCGGCTTTACAGCCTGGGGGTTCTTCAGCCACCTGGCCAGGTTTGCCGGCGTGTTGGCAAACACCCCCGAAGCCAGGGTGTCCCTGTCTGCCAGATGGGTAAGGTCGGGAGCAACGCGCCCCCTTGTTATGAGTCCGGTTATGGAGTGGCAGTTGATGCAGTTCTTTTGCATGTAGACACCGACGCCTTTCATTGCCGGGACCTGAGACGGGGGCGAGGCAGGCTGTTTCTGATGCCGGAGCCATGCTTCGAAATCATCCTGGGTCTGCGCGACAACCCGGATCCTCATCCAGGCATGCTCGGCTCCGCAGAACTCGTCGCAGGTGCCCAGATAGGTTCCCGGCCGATCGATCGTCATCCAAAGGTGATTGGGATGGCCGGGGATGATATCGACCTTTTTGCCCAGGGACGGGACCCAGAAATCATGCACCACATCGTCGGAGATCAGCCTGAGAAGCTGAAGCCTGCCGACCGGCAAGTGAACCTCGTTGGCAGTGGTCACTCCAGCCTGCGGATAATGGAGTTCCCACCACCACTGGTGCGCAATCACGACCAGGTCCGGTTTGCGGTCGAGTACCGGCGGATTCACCACGGACATGACCCTGACCGTGACGAAAAAGAGCCCGATGACGATTACGGTGGCGACAGCAATCCAGAGGACTTCCAGTTTGACGTTTTCGGAAAACTGTTTCGGCTCCGGTCCACCCTCACGGCGACGGAACCTGACGGAGGAATAAATGACCAGGCCGGCGACAACGGCAAAGATGAAAGCTGCGACACCGAGCATGATATAGAACGAACCGAGTATTTCGGAAGCCTGGAGCGTTCCCGGTTTCAATACTGATGTGAAATTCATATCTGCTCTCTAATTTCCTGCCTGAAAGATTTGTATACAAACGTCGTGGCAACGCTGATCAACGTGAATAAAGAAGAAACCGCAATGGATCGTTGATGAAAAATTTCCATGTGGTCAATCAATAGCATCAACCCTTTTAGCCGGGTAGGCTGCCGGAGTTTTCCGCGCATGAAGGTTGTACCCGAGTCCTTCACAGAAGGAAGGTGACTATTTATAATAACCTAAGATCGATTCACGTCAAGAAATTCAAGCAGACACGGATGGCGGAAAAAGGCGAAAGAAATATTTCCGATGAGGGAGACAGCACGAGCCCGGTATTCAACGAGTGCTGAAAAAAGCGAAAGGAAAAGATCAGAAATTTAATTAAATAAAGAAGTTAGTAGCCAAAAAGGACAATGAAATCACATGCTGTCAAGAGCAATTCATTTATCACCTCTCGGTAGACAATACAAATACATCATGAATACCTTCGGGCTTGTCATGTCCATGTTAATTGAGCGGGTTCATCAGTTCATAGCCCGGTTCGTAATAAATATGCAGCCATCGGCATAGAGGCAAAATTCCATACTGATTGACTTTGGCGTGGCTTCCACCGTACAATGGACGTCACTTTCCGGGAAAACGGCGGAATGTTGCTGAAAATGAACATTTATTCAATCAGCGGGTGCTATTCCGCCTGTTCGGCGGAGTCACTAAGTCTTATTTTGCGCTTATACAGTTTGACGTAAACTGCTACCAGCACAGCACAGCAGATTAGTACAACGACAAGAGCATGGTGAGAGTAGCGCAATATCAGTTCCTGGTTTTCGCCGATGAAATATCCAATCAAAGTTAGAACGGTTACCCAAATGCCTGCCCCAAGCAGGGTATAGATCGAGAATTTCAGGTGGTTCATTCCGGAAAGTCCTGCAGGCAGTGAAATCAGGTGACGCACCACGGGGATGAGCCTGCCGATGAAAGTTGAAATTTCGCCGTGCCTGAGGAAAAATGATTCGACACGGGCGAATTTATGTTCGCTGATCCAGACATACCTGCCGTACTTCAGTAACAGTGGCCTGCCCAGGTGACGGGCTACGAAATAGTTGATATAGGCGCCGACGAGACTGCCCATGGTGCCGCAGAGAATGGCCACGCCCAGGTGCATCTTTCCCTCGGCCGCCCAGTAACCGGCTGGCGGCATCACCAGCTCGCTGGGAATGGGAATTACGGAGCTCTCCATACCCATCAGCAGGAATATGCCGGGATATCCTAACTTAAGGATGGTGGCCAGCAGCCACTTTATCAGTTCTTGCATCAGTCGGTCTCCATGCAGTAGATTTGCTTTCGGCCTGTATTTTATATGCTTTAAAATGAAAAGGCCACGAAAACTTGTGACTTTTTGTCTCCCCATGTTTAGTCAAAGGTTTACAACATGAATTTTCTGGAAACGATTCAAAATGAGATAATCGTCGCCGACGGCGCGACAGGTACCATGCTGTACAGCATGGGAATCAGCCTGGAAGCCAATTTCGAGCACCTGAACCTTGTCCGGCCCGAACTTGTCATGCAGCTTCACTCCGAATATATCGCCTCCGGCGCACGGATGATTGAGACCAATACTTTCGGAGCCAACCATGCCAAGCTTAAGGCCATCGGGCTGGAAAAGCGGGTGCGCGACATAAACCTCCGTGGGGCGGAACTGGCCCGCCGTGCCGCAAAGGGAAAGGATATATTCGTTGCCGGCTCCGTAGGCCCGCTGGCAAGGGTTAAAGGTGAGGAGTCGGAGCTGTCGGCGACGGAAATGCGGGACATCTACCGCGAGCAGATCCTGGCCCTCGCCGAGGGCGGCATCGACCTGTTCATCCTGGAAACCTTTTCAGATATCAGACAGATCAGGGCGGCCCTTGAAATAGCGAAGGAAACCGGACTGCCGGTTATCGCCTGCATGGCCTTCATGGAAAAAGGGCGAACATCCGGCGGAATGGATGCCGGCCAGGTTGCGCGTGAACTCTCCGCAGCCGGAGCAGATGTCATCGGCGCCAATTGCGGTTCGGGCACCATGGAAATGGCGCAGAATATCCGCGGCATGGCGTCGGTTCCGGGACTCCTGCTTGCAGCCTTTCCCAACAGCGGCTTTCCAGAGTATGTCGAAGGGCGCTATATCTACCGGACTTCTCCGGAATATTTCGCAAACATGGCCTCGGAAACGGTCCGGGCGGGTGCGAACATCGTGGGAGGCTGTTGTGGCACCACGCCGGAACATATCAGACAGCTGGCCGAAAAATTAAAAGGGATGCGCCCCATCCCGAGAATAACGACAATCGAACCGCCCCGCGAGCAGGAGATGAAGGAGGTTGCGACCGGAATAAGCAGCTTCCTGGACGGGTGGGGGAAAAGAAAGGTAGTCACGGTTGAGCTCGACCCGCCCAAGGGACTCCAGTGCGGCAAGGTCATCGAAGGGTGCAGGGTCCTCGGGAAGGCCGGAGCGGATGCCATCAACCTGGCGGAAAACCCGCTGGCCAGGGTCAGAATGGGTAACATCGCCCTTGCATCTCTGATTCAGCGGGAAACGGGCATGGAAGTAATCGTCCACGTAACCTGCCGCGACCGCAATCTCATCGGCATGCAATCCGACTTGATGGGGGCAAGCCTTCTGGGCATCAGATCAATACTCGCCGTTACCGGAGACCCGGCAAACACCGGCGAACAGGCTGATGCGACTTCGGTATTCGACCTGAATTCGTTCACCCTGATCAAGCTTTTGCGCGATCTCAATTCTGGGATTAACGGGCTCGGCAACCCCATTGACAGCGGGACCGGTTTCACCATCGGGGCGGCATTCAACCCCAATACCGCAAGGATGGAAACACAGGTTGCGCGGCTGGCTAAAAAAATCGCCAACGGGGCGCAATTCGTACAGACACAGCCCGTTTACGACCCGGAGATCCTGGATGAGATGCTGGAGCGGACCGGACAATTCGACATCCCGGTCCTGCCGGGGATACTGCCGCTGGTAAGCGAAAGGAACACCGAATTTCTCCACAACGAAGTACCCGGAATTGTTATACCCGACAAGATCAGGGACAGGATGCGCGGCAAGGAGAAGGAAGCTGGCATCCGGGAAGGCCTGGACATTGCATGTGAATTCATAGAAAAAGCGAGGGAACGGGTCGGCGGATTTTATATTATGCCTCCGTTCGGCAAATACCTGGTTGCCGCCGAACTGGTACGATTTATCAGGGAATATCCGAAATTTTAAAATGAAAGGAACCTCAAATGCGGATCAGAATACTGTCAACTTTCCTGGCATTGATAACATTATGCGGTTGCAGCTCGATAACCAATCTGAAAATCGCCAATGATTTCGGTACAAGCTCGCAAAGATATAACGAGTTGCTCCGATGGCACGAAATGGAAATGGCGGGATCGAGTTTTGCTGATCAATCGGTGAAAGATGAGTACATAAACCGGGCGAAGGCGGCAAAAGACGTAACGATCACGGATTATCGCCTGGTAAGCCAGGAATGTTACCCGGACAAGGGAGAAGCCGAAGCTGTCGTCGATATCGATTACTACATTCCTCCTTCTGTAACGATGAAGACTTTGGAGGATGTGCAGAAATGGAAATACATCGACGAGAACGGGAACAAGTCCTGGCGGCTGATGAGCCTGCCGCCGGAATTCAAATAAAACAGTAAAGCAGGCGGCAACGCTTTCCATGCCAGGTCGGCAGACGGTCTATTTAGGGATTTCGGGACAAAAAAACCCGTCATTTTAACATACAGGAAACTCTCCCCTGCTCAACTGCATGCAGAAATCACCGATAGCAGCCAGTTCTCCTGCCATGATATTTTCCACCTGCCGGGCCAGTTCGCGTACCCTCCTCCCCTTCTCCGGCAATATTTGCACCGCGGCCATCTGTGGCCGATCGATCGGCGAACCGATCCTGCTCAACAGCAGCACGTATACCTCCTTGACACCTTCCGTGTTTTGATAGATTTCCCTGGCAATCTTGTGGGAAAGCACGTTATATATCTTGCCCACATGACTTACGGGGTTTTTACCAGCCGCCGCCTCGGTACCCATCGGCCTGTTCATTGAAATCAGGCCGTTGACCCTGTTTCCCCTGCCCACCTGCCCAGAATCCGCATCCTCTGCCGAGGTACCGGTAAGAGTGAGATATATGCCTGCCGAACCACGCCCTTTTCTGTCCAGGCTATTGAAATGCACTTCCGTTCTGCTGAATCCCGAACGGTCGGCGAGATGCTCCCTGACTGCCTTGTGAATAGTATCCTTCCTTGCAAAATAATCCGCTTCGGACTCCACATATCGCGATATCATGGGCATGGCGACAGTCAAATCAAGATCCTTTCCCCTGCGCAAGCCCATCACCTTGATATCCTCTCCCGTTTCCGGAAAACGCTTCTTGAACTCAGGCGAATTGAGATATTTTTCCAGCTGCAAGACGGTGGTTTCCGTCGGACTCAAGGGATAATAGCCAACAGCGGCAGAGGTGTCGTTGGCGCCGGCTACCTGGCCCGATCTGAGAAAAATGTCGGTAAGTTCTTCCGAGCCGGGAGCCAGTGCGACCCTGTAGACAATATGCCGGTCCGGGTCAACATAACGCAGGTTCCCCTTTATCCATTCTCGTGCAGCATCGACGGCAATCTCGGCAACCGGAATTTCCTTGCCGTTAAATTTAAAGGTAGCCCTGTCGCCGATAGTCAATTCCATGGGTCGGATGAATCTTCCCCCGCCGTATTTCTTCTCCACGCTTCCGGCCGAGAGAAGCCCTTTGTCAGCATTATGGTGCAGAATCATACCGAATTCTTTCATATATTCACGGGAAAGCGCGACGGAAACGGCATCCATAAGCGAATCGCAAATGTAATCGGGGTGTCCTGTACCCTTCCTCTCCACTATTTCCACCTTCTGTTCAAGTACGGATTTCCCCTTGAAAGGTTCGATCACTATCATGACAGGCTCCTTGATTCTTGACGCGTAGGGAAAAAAGCAACATGGGAATGCGAGTGCATAACGGTTGATATAATGAGTTTATCATACAATTTTTCGATTAAAGAACAGAGGAGGAGGTTGGAACGAAAAAAGGAAGGAATATAAAAAAAGCGTTCCCTTCCGTCCATGCGGAGGGGAACGCTTTTTATGCTTCGATAAAATATCCTCTATATCAGCGCAGTGGGGTCATGGTCATTATCTGCCTTGCGAGTTCCGGATATTTGGCAATGAAGCGGAGTTCATCATCGGTCAGCGGTTTCTGTGTATGAACATTGGCATACCGAACCAGCTCCAGGATATCGCTTGCTTCCTTGTCATTATGGAACTCGATTTCCATTTTGCCGTAAACATTGCGGAACCCCTTGATACCACTGTACTCCCCGACAGTTATCTCCCGTCCGGTCTCGATAAGTTCCGTTTCGCCCCTGCCCAGTTCCTCATAATCGTAGAGTTCGTAATTGCGGCGGTCCTTGAGCGCACCGTCAGCATGGATTCCGGACTCGTGTGCGAAAGCGTTGGCGCCGACGCCGACCTGGTTGATCGGAATGGGCACACCGAAGGCGTAGGAGGCATACTTGGCTATCTTCCAGGCCATGGTAAGATCAACCTTCTCGTCGAGCACATACTTCCCGTTCAGACCGCTGGCTTTCTTGACTGCCAGGATGCAGGCAACGAGGTCCGCATTGCCTGCTCGCTCACCCATGCAGTTGACGGCGGTATTGATATACGCGTCGACCCCTCCGTCGACAGCCCCCTGGGCTCCCGCTACCGAACAGGCAACGGCAAGACCGAGATCATTGTGGCAGTGCAGTTCGAGGGGTATTTTCACTTCCTCGGCAAGCATCCTGATGCGGCGGTAAATTGTAAGCGGATCGTCATAGCCGAGGGTATCGCAATAACGGAATGATGTCGCTCCCGCTTCTTTGGCCCGTTTTGCGAAACGGACCAGGTATTCGTCTTCCGTTCTCGACGCATCTTCGGCATTGACGCCGACGGTAACGGCGCCGAGGCTTCTCGCCAGTTCAACCATTTTACCCATATTTTCAAGCAGATTGGGTAACGAAGGATTTTCCTCGGGAACCCGGACGATACGGCCGGAAAACTTGCCCTGCGTCATCTGCTTCGAGGTTGAAATCGACAGGTTCACATGTTTGAGCTTGGTGGTCGTGAACGCATCCGTTATCTCCTCGGCACGCATGGGGCACCAGCCGCTCAGCTTGATAGGCTGCAGTACTCCCATTTCGGCAAGCTCAAGGTTGGCGTTTATATAGTTTTTCTCATGGTGCGTGTAAGGGAATCCGAATTCACTGCGGGATATTCCCATCTCGTTGAGATACATGTTGATCATCGTCTTTTCAAGCTTTGCAAGGCCGAGCCTCGATGTCTGCACACCGTCACGATTGGTTACGTCAACGATATAAATTTTTGGCATATGGTACACCTCCTCATGTTCTGTTATTTTATCAGTGCCCCGGTTTTTAATGTCTTGAAATGTTATTAAAGGAGACTGAACACCGCTTGGAAGGGAAAAGCAATAGTGTAGATTCAAATGGAATTAAAGGCAAGAAGAAATATAACTTATTGTAATTTTTCGGATATTTAGAATAAATAAAGTATTGGCGCGGCTTTGTTTTATTTATAAATTCCCGGCGTTCAGCTGTTTTGATGCAGCTGTTGCATGAATTTCCTGATCCGTTCCGCATTTTTGCCCAAATCGCTTCTGCCGACCCGTGATTCGGAACGCAGGTCGATTATGCTGCGCTGGCCTGCCGGTGTCACACGTATCACGATATCGTCCGTGAAGCCGAACCAGAAGGTTGTGTCCGTCGCCTCGATGCGGCCATTCGCTTTGTCGGCGTTGATGATGTCCCATCCCATTTTGCGAGCCGTCCTGAGAGCTGCATCGAAGGCCTGATCGGGAGACAGTTCCAGAACAAGCGGTTTTATGTCCGGATATGCCTGCAACTGTTTCATGGCAACTGACGGGCCTCCGTAGACGGGGGGATTGGTTGCCCCGCCCCGCAGCGGCAACAGGGCGGAAAATTGCGGTGGATTCACTATATCGGTGGTAATATCGTGGATCGGCGGCACACTGCGCGACTTTATCCATAAATTGGCAAGAATGACGATTACGGCAAAACCTATCACAAACGCCGGAATGGCTGCAGCCAGACTTTTCAGCCTTTTGCCCCGGCTGAAAACCGGGCTGATAACAGCCATCAATAACGCAACGATACAGGCATATCCGCAATAACGCAATATCTCGAAGCCGGTCCGGAAATCCCATAATCCCAGCCGGCTTCCGGGCCCCGATACCAGAGCCGCAATACCCGCCAGAACGGCAAGCGTGGAACCCGCGAGGGCGAGAAAAACATAACCGTTTGGTTTCACTTTGGCATTTTCTGCATTTTCCGTCATCAATTCCTCCCTGCCATGGAAATTTTATATCAAGATTATTCGGATAATTCTATCCTGTTAATTACATTTCCAACCCGAAACACATACCAGGCATCGGCCGCCGCCATTTCCCTTTCCAGGGGTTTCGGGACGAGTCCGTCCAGGGTTACAGAGTAGTCGCGGCAGGTCACCCTGATCTGCCCTGCATTAACAAAGGGATCCTTCTCCAGGGCCATCCGGACTGCATCGATAACTTCATCATCGTTGTCTTCCTCGGGCGGATCGACCTCCAGGCCGTTCACCACATCTCGGCTTCCTGGGACCCACCACGCCAGGACGCCTGCCAGCCGCTTGTGACAAAGGCTGCCGATGCGGCCGTTCAGGGTTACGATTCCGTCCCCGACCTCGATCTCGATAATTCCGGCGGGATCACCAGGAGCTTCACGCACAGATTCCCACATATTTTTCACGTTAACCCTGATTGCATATTCCTTGAAAGCGGGCTCCTGCAGCATTGCATCACAGACATGATCGCGGATAGTGCCATCTTCCATGGGTTCGGCCGGTGCCACCTGCAGCCTGTCCACGATACCGGTCACACCGTGCACGGCAGCCGCGATTTCGAGGCTTATTTTTTTCGATGCTATGTCAGGGGCTTCACCCTCCAGGGTAAGGATACCATCGGCACAGCTCACATTGATCGGACTATGGTGCAGATCTACTCGTGAATCCCTTTCCAAAGCTGCCAGAACTTCTTTCACGATCTTTTCATGATTCGACATGGTAATACCCCCCTTTCACACCGAAGGATGCCTGCGTCGCAAATTCCGACAGGCAGGGGTAGCATCGTGTTTACAGGAACGCTCCGGTTTCCCTTAAGCATCACATCCCGGAGATTACATTTTCGGAAAAGGGATTATTTGCTGTCATGAAACCTGCCGGGTGCTGCCGGTTTCTGAAGGACCGGGTCAATGCAACTCCTGGCCTGTTGTTGTCATTACCAGTTTACCATGTTTTACTCCCTTTACCTTGATCAGTTCGTCGGCTATTTTCTTAACCTCCCGCGCCTTGCCGCGCACAACCAGCACTTCCAGGCAGTTGTGGGCATCCAGGTGTACGTGAAGCGCGGAAATGACCTTGTCGTGGTGTGCATGCTGCTGCTCGGTGAGCTTGTCGGACAGGTCCCGCACATGATGATCATATACCAGAGTGACAGTACCGACCGTTTCCTCGTCACCCGCCTCCCACTTCAGTTCCACCAGGGATGCGCGTATCAGGTCTCTGATTGCTTCCGAACGATTCATATATCCCTTTTTTTCTATCAGACCGTCAAAACTTTCCAGTAATTTGTCGTCGATAGAAACCCCGAATCTTATTGTTTCCGCCATATCTTCTCCTTAAATGATTCCGTAATTCGATCATAAATACTGCCGGCCGACCGTTTTTCCGCCCGCCTGGAACTCTCTGTACATCCCCCCTGAAATACTTCTCATTTACATACAATAAGCACCCGATGTCAACAAAAGATGCCGTTGTTAACCTGTCCACATTCAAGCCGTAGCGGCTATTAGCATGACAACGACCGGCAATTGTAATACAATTACCCGTCATGCGTCGATTTTGCGCGATAACACAGGATACGGAAAGGAGAACGACATGATTATTTTACGCGGATTGGCGATAATGCTGCTGTCTGCGGCATTATCGGCAACAACTTCCTGCACCATCTTCCACCCCGAAAGCGGAACAACGGGACGCGGAGGGACTTCCCGCCGGCAGAAAAGCTATACTGGACCGCGGGAACTCATGGCGGGGAGGAGTAATCGGGGACATAACAGGAGTGATCAACGGAGCGAACATTGCTGATGTTTCCTCACGGGGTGCACGCCAGGCGGCAATTGCCGACAGGCCCGTTCTTTACACTACCAAGGACGGGAAGGGAACATATTTTGCGGAACCGTCCGGGTCGAAAGATTCGGCGAATTGCAGGAAAATTCGAGAAAAAATTTATGAAAACGGCTACCTGATAAGAGACCGGACCAGGGATATCTGCATGGGAGGAAAACTTCAATAAAAAAGCCCGGAAACTTGCTCCGGGCTTTTATCTCGGTGTTACGTCGGGACTCTTTCTTCTTATCCGTCGGTTGAAACTTCGCGGTAGTCGATTTATATGCTCCTTGCGGGACCATATATCCGGGCGGCCGATCCATTTCTCCTTTTTCAAGAGGTTTTTACGCTCATGGCGGATGAAGTATTAACGGCTTATTCAGCGTTGTCTCACGCAACACCTTTCGAAATCTTTCAAAGAACTTTCAATCAGTTATCTACGTTCATAATACCTCTTTTTACAAATCATGTCAAAAATTATCATTACCTGGACAATTCCGGTAAATATCAAAATGACACGCCGTTCAAGCCCGGTCGACGGTAGGATCGTTCGGGTAAAAAGGAACATTTTTCACAATAATTATCCTTGATGAAATTATGGGAATTATGTTAAGTGACATGTTTGTCAATAACCGGCAGGAACGAGAAGCTGACTTTATAGAGAAGAGGGCATTTTCACATGGACAAAAGGCGATTCAGCCGCGTGGGATTTGCGGAAAAAAGTATTATCGAACACGATGGGCATTCCTTTGATGTAAGTCTGGTGGATATTTCCCTGAAAGGCGCAATGGTCTCTTACGGGAATGAAATCAAATGCAGCAGGGGCGACAGGTGGAAGCTCTCTTTTCTCCTCGGCGGCTCGGACATTCCCATGCAGTTTTCCACGGAAGTGGTCCATGTTCATGACAACCTGGCGGGAGTAAAATTCATTGAAACTGATCTTGAAACAATGATTCATCTCCGCGGACTGATGGAAGCAAGGACCCTGGACCCGGACAAGGTTCAGAGTGAACTCGCTTTCCTTATCGACGACGAAATATAAACCTTTCCGCGTCCTGCGCGGAAGGGCAATTGTTAAGGCCGCGCGAATATCTCGCGTAACGAATCCAGCAATTTTTCGTTATCTTCTCTGTTTCTCACCGCAATGCGGAAAAATTCGCTGTTCAATCCCTCGAAATTCGAACAATCCCTGATAAGGATATGCCGTTTCATGAGTTCCAGACGCAGTCTGCCTGCAGCATACCCTTTTTCCAGCCTTACCAGCAGATAATTGGCCGCGGACGGATATGGTTTCATCCCTCCGATTCGCGCCAATTCACCGGTCAGAAAAGAACGTTCGGTTTCAACGAAACTGATGGTGCGCCGGACGTGGGATTTATCCGAAAGGGAGGTGAGAGCCGCAACCTGTGCCGGCGTATTGACGCTCCAGGGTCCCCGGATGGACTCCAGCCTTTTTACAAGCCCGGACGCGGCCATGGCGTAGCCCACACGCAAGCCGGGAATGGCGTAGAATTTGGTCATGGATCGGAGAACAACGCCGTTTCCGCTGGTAACTATAATGGATTTTGCCGAAACGTTCTCGCAGAAATCCATGAACGCTTCGTCAAGAACCAGGAACGTCCCCGATTCCCGGCACAGTTCAAGCACTTCCCCGACGCAAGACCTGGAAATAAGGTTACCAGCAGGGTTGCCGGGGTTACAGAGAAACATCATGTCAAATCCGCTGGAAAGCTTTTTTCTCAGCATCTCCGGATTGAAACGAAATCCGTCTTCGGCGTCGAGTTTAAGGTAATCTACTTCCATACCTGCACGGTTAAGTGCTTTTGCATATTCGGAGAAGGCCGGTGCGACAATCAGCCCCCTGCTCCCTCCGGCCAGCCGCGGGAGGAGGTAAATGAGTTCGGTCGAGCCGTTGGCGACGATTACCTGTGTTTCTTCCACACCGTGAAACCGGGACAGGGCCTGTTTCAGCTCGGTCGAGTCACTGTCCGGATAGTGCGTAATCATGTCGAAAGCGTCCAATACCGCCCTTTTGACTCCCCCGGCAAGACCAATCGGGTTTATGCTTGCTGAAAAGTCCAGGAGATCATCTGGGGAAACGCCCAGTGAGCGCGCTATCGAGAATATATTTCCGCCATGATCAAAAGTATCGGTCATTGTACCTGCCATGTAAAAAGTAACATAATTTGCCTTCTCAAACCGCCGCGTTGCGCATCTCCAGTTCCATCCCTTCCAGCTTGCGGATCCTGTCCCGCAATTCCGCGGCCTTTTCAAATTCCAGATTCGCCGCAGCCGCCAGCATTTCCTTGCGTATTTTCTTCACCATACCCGGGATCTTTTCTATCGGCACATACTCTTCAGCCCTTTCGGCAGCCAGCGGAATGGTATAGTAATCTTTCTCCTCGATGGATTCGAGAATTGAGCGAAGGCCCTTTTTCACCGTCATCGGCGTTATATTGTGCTTCTCGTTGAATTCAATCTGCAGTGCGCGTCTTCTCGCTGTCTCATCGAGACAGGACTGCATCGAACCTGTCACCCTGTCGGCGTACATGATTACACGTCCGGAGACATTACGCGCCGCGCGGCCACAGGTCTGGATCAGGGAACGGGCGGAACGAAGAAAGCCTTCCTTGTCAGCGTCCAGTATCGTGACCAGAGACACCTCGGGAAT
This sequence comes from uncultured delta proteobacterium, assembly GCA_963815135.1. GTDB lineage: Bacteria > Desulfobacterota > Desulfuromonadia > Geobacterales > Geobacteraceae > CAIWTU01. The sequence goes on along the minus strand of CAWFFO010000006.1, from coordinate 238,143 downwards.
ATCGAGACCCTCGCGAAGAAGATTTATGCCGACCAGGACATCAAAGACTCCCAGCCGCAAATCCCTTATGATCTGCATTCTTTCGATGGTGTTGATATCCGAGTGCAGATATTTGACTTTCAGCCCGAGTTCCCTGTAGTAATCGGTCAGGTCCTCGGCCATACGCTTGGTCAGGGTCGTGACAAGAACCCGCTCTCCCTTGGCTGTCGTTTCCCGGATCTCGTGCAGAAGGTCATCAACCTGGCCGGTTGCGGGACGGACCTCGATCTCCGGATCGATAAGCCCGGTCGGACGGATTACCTGTTCGACCACCACTCCTCCCGATGTCTGCAGTTCATATTCCGCCGGGGTGGCGGAAACATAGACGGTCTGGTTCAGTTTTGAGGTAAATTCCTGAAAATTGAGTGGCCTGTTGTCCAGGGCGGAGGGGAGCCTGAAACCGTAATTGACCAGGGTCTCCTTGCGGCTCCGGTCTCCCCGGTACATGCCCCCGACCTGGGAAACGGTAATATGCGACTCGTCCACGAACAGAAGAAAATCCTTCGGAAAATAATCAAGCAGGGTATAGGGCGGTTCGCCGGCGGCGCGGCCGTCGAAGTGCCGGGAATAGTTTTCGATCCCCTGGCAGAACCCCATTTCCTCCATCATCTCAATGTCGAAAAAGGTGCGCTGCTCGATGCGCTGCGCCTCCACCAGCATGTTGCGCTCCCTGAACCAGCGGATTCTGTCTTCCAGCTCAAACCGTATCTGTTCGATTGCCCGCTCCAGCGTCTCGCGGTTTGCGACGTAGTGTGACGCCGGATAGATGGCGCACTTGGCCAACCGTTGCAATACCAGGCCGCGGAGAGGATCGATCTCGGCGATACCCTCAACCGTATCTCCAAAAAATTCTATTCTGACGGCACGCTCGTCGTCATGGGCCGGAAAAACTTCGACGATATCGCCGCGAACCCTGAAAGTACCGCGGTGAAAGTCGATATCATTTCTTTCATACTGGATTTCCACCAGTTTTCTCAGAAGCTCGTCTCGCCCGTAATCATCCCCCTGGTGGAAAAATATATGCATCTCCTGGTAGGATTGGGGAGAACCGATACCATAGATGCAGGATACCGATGCGACTATCAGAACATCGCTGCGAGTGAGGAGGCTGCGCGTAGCCGAATGGCGCATCTTGTCAATTTCGTCATTGATGGAGGAATCCTTTTCTATATAGGTATCCGTGGTCGGCAAATACGCTTCAGGCTGATAATAATCATAGTACGACACGAAATACTCGACTGCGTTATCCGGAAACAGTTCCTTGAATTCGCCGTATAGCTGGGCTGCAAGTGTCTTGTTGGGGGCAATGACGAGGGAGGGCCGGTTGACTTCAGCTATGACATTGGCCATGGTAAAGGTCTTGCCCGAGCCTGTAACTCCCAGCAACACCTGGTTGGTGTCTCCCCTGAGTATCCCTTCGGACAGTTCGGTGATTGCTCCCGGCTGGTCGCCTTGGGGTTTATAGTCGCTGACGATTCTGAATTTTTCCATATATAAACATTATCGTAAATAATTCGGGCGTGCCAGGAAATTTCTACCGATTAATTTTGGAGGTGGAACAGCTTGATTTTTTCCATACGGAATGCAATACTTGTGCAAAAGAAAGCTATTGGAGGTTGAAATGTTTGGAATAGGAATGCCGGAACTTATCATAATACTGGTCATAATACTGGTGGTTTTCGGCGCCGGCAAGTTGCCGGAAATCGGAAGCGCTCTGGGCAAGAGCATTAAGAACTTCAAAAGGGCATCCGAAGGGAAGGATGAGATCGAGATCAACGCAAAAAAGGACAAAGATTCGAAGAAAGAAAGCTGAACAAAAACAAAGCCGGAACAGCAATTGTTGCGCCGGTCCCAACAACATCCGCGGGGGCCGTTCCAAACTGCCCCCGCAAACTCATTCCCCGCCTAGCTTACCCCTTTGGGAAGTTCAATTTTCACTTCCTTGCTCTTCTTATACAAAAGAACAGTACGGCCGAGTACCTGAACAACTTCAGCCGCGCATTCCCGGGCAAGACTTTCAGCAATTTCATGACGGTCCATAAGACAGTTCTCAAGTATTTTCACCTTTATCAGCTCATGAAATTCGAGCGCTGCCGAAGTTTCTTCGCAAACAGCACCGGTGATTTCACCTTTTCCGATCGTAACCACGGGCTTCAGGTCATGCCCGAGACCACGCAAAAAACGTTTCTCTTTTCCTTTCAGCATTTTGTCCGATTTCCTTCTATACATGAATTTTTCACTATCCCTGTCCGGAAATTCCGCGTAGAGACAGCCATGGTATAGCACGTAGCATGAAGCAAAGCAATGGTATCTTTCAACCGGTCCTGACAGCATCCGGTGCACTCGGACACCCCGCCCTCCGGCAGCAGAATCCCGCATTTTGCATGTTTAGAGCAGCTCCACATGACCGGAATATACGGGGTTCATTTTTCAGTCCATATTTTAATTATTATTATATAATTTTTCAGGCGTTTCCTTGCAAAAGATCCTTGGATTGTTATAATTCATCAGATTCAAGCTGACATTAATTATATTTGCGGTAAATCCATAGTCATCTTCTGATGATAGCGACTGAATGAATAAAAGACATGCGGAGTCAAAACAATAAATGAGTTGGGAATGCTGTTGGACAAAAGAAGTTGTTGAACCTGCCGAATGCCTTTACATATCGGATGATGAAAGAGAGCTCCGCTTTTCCCTGAAACGAAGATTCCTGGAAAAGTGCATTGAATGTCCGCTCTTCAAAAAAGACCTCGACACGCTTGCGGAGACCGACCCTGCCCTATCCGTCATGTTTCGTCACCTGATTTCCGAGATGCAGCAACAGAAGCAGCAAATTCTTTACATGACCGGTTTCCTGAACAGCAGAAACAGAGAGATCCAGTTTCTTCATGAAATCGGGGTCGTTCTGCAGACATCCATAGAACTGGATGAGGTTCTGTCGGTTGCCATGACGGCAATCACTGCGGGTAAGGGATTCGGCATGAACAGGGCTTTTCTTCTTCTTATGGATGAGGAAAAACGTAATCTGAAAGGTTACCTGGGGGTCGGGCCGAAAACTTATCAGGAAGCATGGCAGATCTGGGAAGAGATCGGGCAAAGCAATTTCAGTCTCAGGGAAATGGCGAAACATTTCCACGACACCAAACTGGACTCGGAAAGGGTCAAATTCCAGGACATACTGGAACGAATGATATTTCCGCTGGACGATCATGACCATATTTTCAACAAGGCGCTTTTAAACGGCAGGCCGATTCTGATCATTGACGCATTCCACAATAGCGACGTAGACCCTGAACTGGCCCGGATTCTTGGAGTCGATACATTTCTGGTTCTTCCTCTCATTTCACAGAAGAAAAGAATCGGGATAATTGTAGCTGACAACTTTATTACCCATAAACCGATTTCCGTTCAGGATATGCAATCCATGGAGACCATTTCTTTTCCTGTGGCACTCGCAATTGAAAGAGCCTCCTTGTATGCAAGACTACAGGAAGACCTGGACAAACTGACAGATGCAAACAGCAGATTGAGGGAACAGCAGGAACTGATAGTAAAAATGGAAAAGATGGCTCTTGTTGGTAAAATTACATCCAGCATAGCCCATTCCATAAGAAACCCGCTGATGATTATCGGAGGTTTTGCCAGGTCTCTGCAAAAGTCGATAGCCGACAACGATCCGAAGCGGAATTACGTTGAATCTATACTGTTCGAAGCGAGAAAACTCGAGGATGCCCTGACAGAAGTTCTCGACTACGCCGATTCACTCCATCCTGCAAGAGACTTGTGGGATATCAACGAACTGGTCGTGAATGTACGCCGTGACTTGCAGGACAAAATTGAAAGGCATCGCGCTGTTTGCAGCCTTGAACTGGAAAACGGGCTGCCTATGGCGGTAATTGACTATAAACAGGTCGCATTCTGCCTGAGAAAATTAATCGGCAGCACCCTTGAATCGATGGCGGACGGCGGTACCATTACCATCGGCACCAGGGCGGAGGAAGATTGCCTGGTGCTGGAAATTCGTGATTTAAGCAATGCGTTTGGGCAGCCGCTAAACGATTTCACTGCCGCACAGTCATCCGCAGACAAGGGACAGCTGAGCGCCCAGTCCGTATCATTGTGCAAAATGATTCTCGAGAAGAATTCCCTCTCCTTCCAAGTGGACAGTTCTGCATGGGGAGGGGTATGTTATACTGTAAAACTGCCGGTCATGAAGGAGGAAAAACCCAATGAGTAAAATTTTGGTTGTCGACGATGAAAGCAGCATCAGGCTTCTCTATTCGGAAGAATTGACCGATGAAGGGTACGATGTCGTCACCGCCGGAACCCCGTCGGAAGCCGTGGAAAAACTTCGTGAAGATGAATTCGACCTGATGATTCTGGATATCAAGCTGAAAAATGAAAGCGGACTCGACCTGCTGCAGAAAATCGTACAGGACCGCCACAACCTGCCTGTTATACTCTGCTCGGCCTTCTCCTGCTACAAGGATGACTTTTCAGCCTGGCTCGCAGACGGTTACGTGGTCAAGTCGAGCGACCTCAGTGAAATCAAGGGCGAGATACGGAAAGTTTTGGCAAAGAAGGCCCAGAGACAGAATTTGCCCCCTTCATAAAACGTGTGACAGGTGGCTCGAGACTTGATGCCGGTCTTTACGTTGCATGTTAAACTTTAATGAGATGTATTATTGAAACGATTTTTTGAAAATATATAAAAGAAAAGGAGTCGCAAAGGATGAAAGCAGTAATCATGGCAGGAGGGTTCGGAACACGTATCCAGCCTTTGACGAGCAATATCCCGAAACCGATGATCCCGCTGGTAAACCGCCCCATCATGCTCCATATAGTCGAATTGTTGAAAAAGCACGGAATATCCGACCTTGTAATGCTGCTTTACCATCAACCTGATGTCATTAAGAATTTCTTCCGTGATGGTACGGATTTCGGTGTAAAAATAGACTATGTGACCCCCTTGCAGGATATGGGAACCGCAGGAGCGGTTAAATGCGCGGAAAAATATCTCGATGAACGGTTTCTGGTGATCAGCGGCGACCTGCTCACTGATTTCAACCTGAAAAAGATAATCGACTTTCACGTAGACCACAAGGCGATGGCCACCATCACTCTGACGCCGGTCAAGGACCCCTTGCAGTTCGGAGTGGTAATAACAGACAAACAGAAAAAAATTACCCAGTTTCTGGAAAAACCGGGGTGGGGAGAGGTAATCTCCGACACCATTAATACCGGCATTTATGTCCTCGAGCCCGAAATCTTCAAATTTATTCCTGAAGGTGAAAACTTCGATTTTTCCCAGAACCTGTTCCCTTTCCTGCTCGAGAACAAGTATCCCCTGTTCGGATATCCGGTCAAGGGATACTGGCGCGACATAGGCAATACCGATTCCTACAGGGAAGCCCACCATGACATTTTCCTCGGCAGGATCAATATCAGTATTGACGAACAGAAACTCGATTTCCTCGGTAAAGATCTTCGGGTTGGTGATGAAGTAAATTTTGAGGACCTGTCAAAACTGGAAGGAGTTGTAGTCCTGGGCGACAACTCGCAGATCCTCGGCAGTGCAAGCATCAAAGACTCGGTAATCGGCAGAAACTGCACCATAGAAGCGGGAGCAAAACTGTACCGCTGTATTATCTGGGACAATGTATACATCAAGAAAGGCGCAAAAATAACAGACTCCGTCATCTGCAACAACGTAAGCATAGGCCAGGGTGTTACCATCGAAGAAGGAGTCATAGTTGCTGACGACACCTCTGTCGGTGAAGAAGCATATATCAAGCGCGATGTTAAAATTTGGCCGAAAAAGCTGATTGAAAGTGGTTCTATTGTTTCCGGCAATCTCATTTGGGGCGAAAAATGGAAAAAGTCTCTTTTCGAAGGAGCCATGATAAAAGGCCTTACCAATATCGAACTGACTCCCGAATTCATGGCAAAACTCGGCTGTGCCTACGGCAGCACCCTCCCCAAAGGGAGCTATGTCATTGCCGGACGTGATGCAAACCGTTCCTCGCGAATGCTGAAAAGGAGTTTTCTCGGTGGCATCCTCTCCACAGGGGTAAATGTTCGCGACCTGAAGATGACCCCTCTTCCCATTTTGCGGTATAAGCTGAAAACATTCGGAGAGGTGGGGGGCGTTCAGTTCCACCAGGGGTCCGAAGATCCTGCTTCCACGGAAATGATATTTCTCGATTCCGACGGAATCGATTTTTCCAGCTCGATGGGGAAAAATGTCGAAAGGATCTTTTACAAGGAAAATTTTCGAAGATCCCACCATACCGAACCCGGCGGAATATCCGAACTCTCGAATGTCGTCGATTTCTACAAGGAGGGCTTTCTCCGCTCCATCGACAGTAATGTGTTGAAAAGTGGAGATTTCAAGGTTGTGGTAGATTTCAATTATTGCCCTGCCAGCCAGATTCTCCCGGCACTGCTGAACGAGATCGGCTGCGATGTCATAGCACTCAATGCCTATATTGAAGAAGATGGTGGGCCGAAAAATCCCGGAGACAAGTCCCAGAGCCTGCTGCAGCTCTCGAAAATTGTGACGGCGCTTGAAGCCAAGGCCGGTTTTTTCCTGGATCAGACCACTGAAAAGATTATTCTCATTGACGAAACCGGCAAGGAATGCAGCTCTGCCGAGCTTCTCGCTCTGATTGTGTCATTAATTTCCCAAAAAGGTGAAAAAGGGGGTTTCGCCGTGCCGGTGTCAGCTCCTTCGGTAATTGAACGGCTGGCCGTTGAAAAGGGATGCTCGGTTCACCGCACGAAAAGCAGTGAAAGAGGTATGATCGAGGCATCACTTGCATCAAATGTGGTCCTGGCCGGCTCAATGGATGGAAGATTTGCATTTCCCCGGTTCCAGACCGCCTTTGACGGAATGTACGCAATTGCGAAAATCATCGAACTGGTTGCCGCCAAGGGCCTGCCGATTTCCAGATGCCTTGCGGATATTCCTTTCCACACATTTCTCCAGTCAAAGGTGTCCTGCACATGGGAAATGAAGGGCGGTGTCATGCGCAGGATGAGCGAAGACAGCGTGGAAAAGGACACCTCTTTTGTCGACGGAATCAAGGTAAAACTGGGTGAGGACTGGGTGCTGGTGCTTCCCGACCAGTACCAGCCCTTTATCCACATCATTTCAGAATCGAAGAATGAAAAGACCGCCCGACAACTCCTGGCATCCTACCAGGAGAAGGTGGAAACATGGAAGAAAGAGTCGGTGTGACACTATGCACCGTTCAGAATAATGTCTGCGCTACGATCTTTTTGTTCTTGTCAGGACATAAATCTCCACACCGGAAGTTCAAAACGCTCGCTCCATCGCCGCGGTGGAGCAAGCGTTGATTCTGCAGAGTTCATCATGCTATGAAAATCGGCAAACCAGGTATGGATTAGCCTACGGGTCGGGAAAAAATAATTTATTCTGGCAAAATCTGTTTTTTTCCATTAAAAATGTTGCTTTAAGTTGATGACATTTTAGAGAACAGCGGTATTATTTCTGATGAGGTGATAACCCCAAATATATTCTGCGGGTTAGTCCGTTGAAATAATTACCGGATCCACCTGTCATTCCACATTTAATAAAGGATATAAAATGAAAATCTTATTTGTCGCATCCGAAGTGTCTCCCTTCGCCAAAACCGGAGGACTGGCCGATGTTACAGGGTCTCTTCCCAAGATTCTCAAGAATATGGAACATGACGTGCGCATAATCATGCCATTTTACAAGATGGTCGAAACAAGCGGGGCCGGCATAAGAAAAGGGAGAAAGGGTGTCGAATTCCAGATGGGTGGAGCAACCCAGAAGGGACTCTTGAGACAGACATCTCTGGGCGACATCCCTGTTTACCTGGTTGAAAACCGAGAATATTTCCAGAGGGACCAACTGTACGGCACACCGGCAGGAGATTATCCGGATAATCATCTCCGGTTTGCCTTCTTCTGCCGGGCAGTCCTGCAGCTCCTGAAGAGGATGGATTTCAGACCGGACATCATTCATTGCCACGACTGGCAGTCCGCCCTTGTTCCCATATTGCTGAAATACGAACACAAGGCAGATCCTTTCTTCATGCGGACGTCCTGCATCTACACAATCCACAACCTTGCCTACCAGGGTATATTTCCGAAGGAAACAATCCCCGAAATGGATATCGACCCAGACTGGTTCACCGTCGACAAACTTGAATATTACGGCCAGGTCAACCTCATGAAGGGGGCTATCCTCACAGCGGATATCATTAGCACCGTGTCCGAAACATATTGCAGGGAAATACAGACCCAGGAAATGGGATGCGGAATGGATGGGCTTCTGCAGCAACGGAGCCATGACTTGTATGGAATAATGAACGGCCTTGATTATTCAGAATGGAACCCGGCCACGGACCCGGAGATATCAAAAAACTTCACAGCATCGACACTGAGCGGGAAGACGGCAAATAAAAAGAAACTGCAGAAGGTTCTCGGGTTAGACCAGACAAAGGACACACCGGTTATCGCCATGGTCACGAGATTATCCGCCCAGAAAGGTCTGGACATTGTTGAACCTTTATTCCCGAAATTCGAAGCGGAAAAACTCCAACTGGTGATTCTCGGGGTCGGCGACGAAAAATACATGCAATTAATGCAGGACTATAAGGCAACGGCGCCAAGAAATATTTCCATCAACCTCGAATTCAGGACTCACCTGGCACGTCAGATTTACGCGGGAAGCGATATGTTCCTCATGCCTTCTCATTATGAACCATGCGGACTTGGCCAGCTCATTGCCCTCAGGTACGGGACAGTCCCCATTGTCAGAAAAACCGGCGGACTGGGAGATACGGTTTTCGACGCTCGTGAAAACTACAAGGAAGCAAACGGATTCACTTTTGACGAATATACGCCGGATGCCCTCTGGGCTGCAGTTACACGGGCGCTGGAAGCATATCATGAGAAGAAAAAATGGGAAAAGCTCGTGCGCAACGGGATGAACGCCGATTACTCCTGGCAAAAATCGGCAAGGAAATACGACGAACTGTACCGCAAAGCACTGAAAAAGATTTTCGTTTAGGACTATCATATGCACGCAATGGAACAGAATGAACTCGAAGAACTTGCACGGGACGTCAGGAAAATTGTTCAGGACAATAAAAAATTCCTTGAAAAAGTGCTGGATGAGGATTTCGAGCCTGATGAGGAAATCGAAGAAGAATCAGCAGAAGAATTTGAGGAGCTTTAGATTTAACGGCTGAATACAGCTTTTGATGAATAGATTAATACAAAAAAACCCCGGGATCAAGGTGATCCCGGGGTTTTTTTGTCAGTTAACTTAGTTCCGCATTCAAATGTTACATAGCACCCGGTGCATGGCATTCGTTGCAGTTCGTTTTCAAATATTCATCACCGATATCTTCCGGATGAACGAAATTCTTAACCTCGGTTCCTGCAGGAATATTTTCCTGTTTCTGCCCGATAACCTGATGGCAGAGGTTGCAATCCTTGGAAATAACTTTTCCATCTGCTGATTTGTGCTTGCCGTCATGACACCGGAAACACCCCGGCCAATAGAAATGACCTATATTGTTCGGATGGGTAGACCAAGTGGTCTTCATTGCGGGAAAATAGTTTTTCGAGTAGATGTCCTGGACCGCTTTTACCGCATTGTTTATGGCGTCGCCTTTCGTTGATACAAGAGCAGGATAATTGACGGCATAATAATTCTTTATCCCCGCGGCTATGGACTCAAACGCCTCTTTGTCACTCTTGTAAGGTTTACCGAGCAGATCTACGGACACTTTCTTTATATATGGAAGCGTTGAATCTATATGTCCGCTGACAAAGTTGTCATCAATCGCATTACTGGGTGAACGGAAAATATGCGTCGGTCTGTCATGACAATCAATACAGTCCATCAGGCGCTGCTTGTCCTTTGAAATTTCATTTTTTGCAAGAGGCTTTTCCGTGTCCATGAATTCAGTAACTTTCCCGTTTTCATCCACGACCCTGATGTAAGGGATTTCCTGCCGCGCCCAATCCCGCGCCTGGTAATACACTTTGCTCTTTATGTGCCAGTGAATTCCACGGGCATTTGGAGTTAGTGGAGTTCCGCCGATCTTCAGCAGAAGATCGACTTCCCGGGCTGTATTCTTTTCGTCAGTTGCATAATAATAGAAATTCTTTTCACGAGCGGAGTAGAATTTCTCCGGCCAGTGGCACTCTTCACAGGTCTCCCTGGCCGGTCGCAGATTGGCGACAGGGGTTTCAATAGGGGTCGGATAAGAGTTGGTAAGAACCTTGTATACCTGCCTGAGCCCTGAAAGCTTGGTTTTGACAAACCACTGCGCGCCCGAACCGATATGGCATTCCGCGCACCTGACCCTGGCATGGGGTGAGTTGCCCCAGGTAACATATTCAGGCTTCATGACTGTGTGGCAGATAGTCCCGCAGAACGGCACGGATTCCGTGAAATTATAACCTTCGATGGTGGCGATGGATATGATAAAGACAAAACCCAGCGTTGCCAGTACGAAGAATATGAATTTGCGCCGCTGGTGCGGTTCATTGAAATCGATTGTAGGAAACGGAGGGTGCAGTTCCTCATCTTCCTCCATCCCCCTGCGCTTCCTCTCCCTCAGCATCCCGATCGGAATCAGAAGCAGGCCGATTATAAGCATGGCCGGGAAAGCGAAATAGACCATCAATCCGGTATAGGCGCTGGCATAACCAGAAATCAATTCCATAACCAAAAATATAATCATGAGACCGGCGCCAAAGATAGCCAGCATTATCCCCGCTACGCTCATCATGTTATAGTAATAACCCAATTTGTGTCTGATCATACAATCTCCTAATACTCAATTTACAAAACAGTTGTGAAATAATACCAAATTTATCGGCAAATGGAAGAGTTTATTGTATTTCGAAATGAAATTCAGCCTTCCAATCCTTGACAATTCATATGGGGTTTGCTAGCTTCACCTCAGCCTGATAAGATATCGCCCAAGGCAGCGGCGCTGCTCATCAGGTAAAAACACTCCAGAGGAGGCGTATATGAACAAGAAACTTTTTATTCCCGGCCCCGTAGAAGTGCATCCCGAAATACTCCAGGCCATGGCAACCCCGATGATAGGCCATCGCATGAAGGAGTATGCTGTTCTCCACAAAAGTGTCAAGGAGAAGCTGAAGAAGCTTCTTTTTACCGAGGAGAAGGTTTTCCTGTCCACTTCCAGCGCATTCGGCGTCATGGAGGGTGCAGTGAGGAACCTGGTAGGCAAACGTTGCGCGAATTTCTGTAACGGGGCTTTCTCCAACAAGTGGCATGATGTAACAAAACGATGCGGCAAAGAAGCGGATGCTTTCAAGGTGGACTGGGGAAAACCCATAACTCCCGAACTTGTGGACGAAGCGTTATCCACCGGCAAATACGATTGTATTACTTTGATTCATAACGAGACATCGACCGGAGTTATGTCTCCGCTCACAGAGATAGCCGGGGTGCTGAAAAAATACCCCGATGTCGTATCCATCGTCGATACGGTATCCTCCATGAGTGCAATGAAAATCCCGGTTGACGAACTCGGGCTGGACTGCTGCCTGTTCGGCGTCCAGAAGGCATTTGCCCTTCCTCCCGGACTTGCCGTTTTCACCGCCAGCGAAAAGGCTCTCCAACGGTGCCAGACTATCGAGGGGAGAGGATATTACTTCGATTTCATGGAGTTCGACAAGGCAGACGAGAAAGATAACACGCCCTCCACTCCTTGCATTTCCCAGATATACGCCATGGACAGACAGCTCGACAGGTTTTTCGCGGAGGGCCTTGAACGACGTTGGGCCCGCCATCGGGAACTGGCTGAAATAGTCAAGACCTGGCTCAACGATAATGGATACGGTTTCTTTACCGACGAACCATACCGATCGGTCTCACTTACCTGCGCGACCAACTCGAAAAACACCGATCTTGCAACCCTGAAAAAGATGCTCGGCGAACGCGGCTACGCCTTCGACGACGGTTACGGCAAAATAAAAGGTCAGACCTTCCGCATAGCCCACATGGGTGATTTGCAGCCTTCCGACCTGAAAGAATTCCTCGGGGTCATTGACGAGATTCTGCCCACACTGTAATCTTGAATACTGCGCAAAAACATCACATGGTAACGCTCAGCCGCCGGTCTTTCTCCACTGGCGGCTGATTTTGCCTTTTGCAAACGGCTGGGGACCGACTGCCAGCTGCCACACCGGAGTGCAACAAAGTGAAAGCAAACAGCATAACAAGGGGAACCGGCCTGGAAGAACACGGGATCACAGGCGTAGACGCAATCTACTGGACGGCGCCGACGCCTGTGCTCTGCGAACAGATCGTCCGGCGCCACGAAGGAGTGTTGACCCAAACGGGCCCCATTGCCGTCAATACGGACCGATTGACAGGCAGATCCCCCGGTGACAAGTTCATCGTCGACGAACCGGCGTGCCGCAACAGGATATGGTGGGGCAAAATAAACCGTCCCATCAGTGAATCGGCCTTCGATGCAATCCATGGCCGCATGCTGAAATCGCTTCACGGCAAGGACCTCTTTGTTCAGGACTGCTTTGTCGGCGCGCGGCGGCGGCACAGGTTGCCGATCCGAGTTATTACCGAAACCGCCTGGCAATCTCTCTTCGCTCGCAACATGTTCCTCAGGGCCTCAGCGGAGGAACTGGAAGTTCACCATTCGCAATTCACTATTCTCGCACTTCCCGGCTTTCATGCATTCCCTCCTGCTGACGGAACAAATTCCGAGATATTCGTGATGATCAGCTTTGACAGAAAACTGATCCTGATCGGCGGCACAAAGTACGCCGGGGAGATCAAGAAATCGGTTTTTACCATCATGAATTACCTGCTGCCGCTTGAAAACGTCCTTCCGATGCATTGCTCCACCAATGTGGGCGCAACCGGCGACACGACCATTTTTTTCGGCTTGTCGGGCACCGGCAAAACCACGCTGTCCGCCGATCCCGACCGCAAGCTGGTGGGCGACGACGAACACGGCTGGGATGATGAGGGAATTTTCAATTTTGAAGGGGGATGCTACGCAAAGCTCATCAGGCTCTCCAGGGAAACGGAACCGGAAATTTACGAATGCGCGCATAAATTCGGGACGATCCTGGAGAACGTGTATTTTGATACCTCTACACGCCGAATCGACCTGGACAGTGAATTTTTCACTGAAAATACCCGGGCATCATTCCCCTTGAATTGCATTCCAAATGCCGTGCCATGCGGCTCTTCAGGTCATCCCGAAAATATCATCATGCTGACTTGCGATGCCTTCGGGGTTCTTCCGCCAATTGCCCGGCTGAACGGGGAGCAGGCCGTATACCACTTCCTGTCAGGGTACACGGCGAAAGTCGCAGGTACGGAAAACGGCATGGGAAAGGACCCCGAAGCGACGTTTTCGGCATGCTTCGGAGAGCCTTTCATGCCGCTAAATCCGGGTGTATATGCGGACATGCTGAAAGACAGAATTGCAAAACACGGCACAACCTGCTGGCTCATTAACACCGGCTGGACGGGCGGCAGCTTTGGGACAGGCCGCCGGATAGATATCCGCCATTCGCGGGCCATGGTGAACGCAGTTAACAGCGGGTCCTTCAAAGATATAACCTTTGAAACCGAGCCTTATTTCGGACTTTCCATACCGGTCAGTTGCCCGGGGGTTCCGTCAGAAATGCTCAATCCGCGCATCATGTGGAGAGATAAAAGCGCCTACGACAGCACCGCCAAAGCACTTCTGGAAAGATTCAGGAAAAATTTCACGAAATTCAACAGTCATGTGGATTCAGATATTGCAAACGTTCTATAACGGATCTACCCACCCAAACAAAGAAAAAAAGTTCTTGTCCAGCAAATCCGTTTGCTTGGTAATTTGAAGCTTCTTGCACAAAAAAAACCCCAAACAGTTACATGAATTTCATATCGCTATTCCTGCGAAAGAGGAAATCCGGGAAATGAAATCCACGCCCGGATGTTTTTTCCTTTCTCATCCTTGACCTGCATCCCGAATTGGCATGTTCCCAAAAATCTTTACCGGATATCGCAGTTTTATGACTACGATCAGTATTATTACCCTCCCATCCTGCATTCAGCTTAAACATATCAATTTCATTTGAACTTCACAGAAACATCGAATATTGGAATGTAAACTGTTTCATGAGCAATTTACCCATGATAAATATGCCCCCTTTCCTTGACAACCGGTTTTATGGAAATAAAATGGAAATATTGCCTATTTTTTTTGATTAGAACCATCGGAATTTTCAGCTCATCCTCTCATCAAACAAGGAGGTTTTCGCTTATGGACAAAAGAGATGACCAAGAAAGACCTGATGCCTTGGAAGAACTCCCGGAAAACCGAACAATCTGGGAAGAGAAGGGAATTTCCCGCCGTGACTTCATGAGGTTCTGTACCGCCATGTCTGCCGCACTTGCCCTGCCGGTGACATTCGCACCGAAGATCGCCCAGGCGCTGGATGAGGTGAAGAGACCAACTGTTGTCTACGTTGAGTTTCAGGACTGCGCCGGAAACACCGAGGCCCTGCTTCGGGCGAATAATCCGACCGTCGCAGACCTTGTGCTGGACGTTCTCTCCCTCGATTATCACGAAACTCTCATGGCCGCCGCTGGACACCAGGCCGAAGAAGCGCTCTACAATGTCGTTAAAGAGCAGAAAGGTAAATATATCGCCATTGTGGAAGGTTCCATACCGATGAATGATGGCGGAATCTACTGCTGCATTGGCGGCAAATCAGCCCTGGACATAGCCCGCGAGGTATGCGGCAATGCCTATGCCACCATCGCCGCGGGCACTTGCGCTGCATATGGCGGCATTCCGGCAGCAGCCCCCAACCCGACCGGAGCGGTCGGGGTCAAAGATGCCGTTCCCGGAGCGACGGTCATCAACCTTCCCGGCTGCCCGCTCAACCCGGCCAACCTGACGGCGACCATTGTTCACTTTCTCACGTTCGGCAAGCTGCCCGACACCGATGATCGCGGCAGACCGCTCTTTGCCTACGGAAAACGCATTCACGACGCCTGCGAACGAAGACCGCATTTCGATGCCGGTCAGTATGTGGAGCAGTGGGGCGACTACGGGCACCGCAAGGGGTGGTGCCTCTATAAAATGGGGTGCAAAGGACCTGAAACATACCATAATTGCCCGACACAGCGCTACAACATGAAAACAAACTGGCCGGTAGGAGCAGGACATGGTTGCGTGGGATGCTCGGAACCCGCCTTCTGGGACACCATGACCCCATTCTACAGAAGACTGCCCCATGTTCCGGGTTTCGGCGTAGAATATACCGCTGACCAGATAGGCGCAGGACTTGCCATAGCGACAGCCGCCGCTTTCGGCGCCCATGGAGTGATCAGTGCACTGAAAAAGGACAAAGACGCCGACGAGAAAAAGGAGGATTAACATATGGCAAAGATCGTGATCGATCCGATTACCAGAATTGAAGGGCACCTGCGTATCGAAGCCGAAGTGAACGGCGGTATGGTCAAGGACGCCTGGAGCAGCAGCGCCATGTTCCGCGGCATTGAGAAGATACTCCAGAGCAGGGACCCGCGCGACGCATGGTACTTCGTGCAGAGGTTCTGCGGCGTATGCACTACCGTCCACTCCATTGCCTCCATCAGGAGCGTGGAGAATGCTCTCGGTATCAAGATCCCTGAAAACGCTGAACTGATCAGGAACCTGATCATCGGCATCCAGAACGTACAGGATCATGTCATCCATTTCTACCACCTCCATGCCCTGGACTGGGTGGACATCGTATCCGGCCTCAAGGCCGATCCGGTCAAGACAGCTTCCCTGGCAGCCTCCATTTCCGACTGGCCGCTCAACTCGCCGACCTACTTCAAAGGGGTACAGGACAAACTCAAGGCGTTTGTTGCCAAGGGAAGACTCGGCCCCTTCGCCAACGCCTACTGGGGACACCCGGCGTACAAGCTTCCGCCCGAAGCTAACCTGATGGCTACGGCTCATTATCTGGAAGCATTGGATTGGCAGAAGGACATTATCAGGATGCACTCCATACTGGGAAGCAAAAACCCCCACCTGCAAACCTTCCTGGTTGGCGGTATGGCATGCGCAATCGATCCGGATTCCCAAACTGCCTTGAATGACGACAAGCTTGAGGAGATCCGCCTGATTATCGCCAAGGCCAAGGATTTCGTCGACAAGGTCTACATCCCCGACCTTCTGGCAGTCGCTTCCTTCTACAAGGATTGGGCGGGAATCGGCGGCGGTGTCGGCAATTTCATGACCTACGGCGAATTCCCCGCCGACAACAGCGGCAAACCTGAGGTACTCTGGCTGCCGCGCGGCGCTATCATCGGCAAGGACATTTCCAAAGTCTACCCCGTCGATGAACAGAAGATAACCGAATATGTCGACCATTCCTGGTACGAATATAAAGAGGGCAAGGGCAAGGGGCTGCACCCCCTGAACGGCGAGACCAACTGGAAATATACCGGTCCGAAGCCGCCCTACGAGCACCTGGACACCGACGGCAAATATTCCTGGGTGAAATCGCCACGTTATGCCGACATGCCCATGGAAGTGGGTCCTCTGGCCCGCATGCTGGTCGCCTACGCGTCAGGCCACAAGGAAGTAAAGCAGGCGGTAAACGGAGTACTGGCCAAATTGAACGTCGGTCCCGAGGCGCTTTTCTCCACCCTGGGAAGGACTGCCGCACGCGGCATTGAGACTTCGCTCATAGTTGCACAGCTGCCGGTATATCTTGACAAATTGACAGCCAACATGAAGAGCGGCGACCTGGAAATTCACAATAACGAGCTATGGGACCCTTCCAGCTGGCCACCGGAGGCGAGCGGACATGGCTGGCATGACGCACCACGCGGGGCGCTGGGGCACTGGATACGCATCAAGGACCAGAAGATTTACAATTACCAGGCTGTTGTTCCCTCGACCTGGAACGCATCTCCGCGAGATGCCAAGGGACAGCGAGGACCATACGAAGCTGCCCTGGTCGGCACCCCGATTGCCGACCCGCAAAAACCGCTGGAAATACTGCGTACAGTCCATTCCTTCGATCCGTGTCTTGCCTGTGCTGTTCACGTGATGGATGCTGAAGGCAACGAACAGGTAAAGGTCAAGGTCCTTTAGGAGGTTCGCTATGGAAAAACTGGTTGCCAAATACGTCTGGGAATGGCCTGTCAGGATCACCCACTGGGTCAACTTCCTGGCCATCTTTATCCTGTCAGTAACCGGGATCTATATCGGCTCACCAAAGACCCTGGCACTGAATCCTTCGCAATTCGTCATGGGATGGGTGCGGTTCGTCCACTTTGTCGTAGGATATATTTTCGCGATCAGTGTTCTCAGCCGCATTTACTGGATGTTCAAAGGAAATAAATACGCCAATTGGAGGGTGTTTGTCCCTTATCTGTTCAAGGAAGGCAGGGAGAACATGAGAGGGACTTTCCTTTTCTACATCTTCGCCAAATCAAAAGCGCCGCATTCCGTCGGCCATAACGGCATGGCCGGGGCAGCTTATCTGTGGATATTTCTCCTCTATCTCGTGATGATATTCACCGGCTTTGCCCTGTACTCCGAACATGCGCCCCATTCGCTCATTCACAATACCTTCGGCTGGATGTTCTCCCTGATGAGCAACCAGGGAATCCGGCTCACCCATCACCTCGTCATGTGGCTGCTCATCGCATTCGCCATCCACCATGTCTACAGCGGCTGGCTGATGGACGTAAAGGAAAAAAACGGCGTCATGTCAAGTATTTTCGGCGGATGGAAATCCGTTCCCGTGGAGGATGAACACTGAAAACCCTGGTCCTCGGCATAGGAAACCTGATCATGTCAGATGACGGGATTGGAGTCAGGGTAATTCAGCGACTCATGGACAGCTACCGGTTCCCGCCCGAAGTTACCATCTTCGACGGCGGGACACTGGGGCTGGACCTGCTTCCGCAGCTTGAAGGCGTCGACAGGCTGCTCATCGTCGACGCAGTGGAGACCGGAAAGGCGCCGGGAAGCCTCGTCAGGCTGACCGGCGCCGATGTCCAACCGGTTATGGAAACAAAGCTTTCGCCTCACCAGATGGGTCTCAAGGACCTTCTTGCGGTGGCGGTCCTGCAGGGTATAGACCCACCGGAAATGGTGCTGCTCGGGATCCAGCCGAAAATCATCGAAATGAGCATGGAGCTTTCCCCGGAGGTTGCCGCCAGGTTTGATGAACTGGTGGAGATGGCACTCGACGAGTTGGCGAATTGGGGAATCGTTGTCGAACCTGATCGTGAATAATCAATGCAATAAAATGCTCTTGCCTCAACATTTTCCCTCTGTTATTGTACCTGCTTGAACTTCCTCGTAAATAAACCCATATGGATTTAAAAATCATATGTATGAAATTATCGACAACTGCCTTCTAGATTGCGTATCAGCGCAGGCCAAGGAAGCTCCGCGGCTGAGAAAAAACCACAACCTTCACGCCTCGCCGGATGAACCTTGCAATCGGCTGCTGAACGCCATCGAGCCCGGCTCTTACATACGCCCGCACCGCCATCTCGACCCGGCAAAAGACGAATCCGTGGTCATCCTCAGGGGCATGCTCGGTGTTATCATCTTTGACGACTCAGGTGCCGTCATACGAAAAGCGCTGCTGGCGCCGGGCAGTGAAGCAGTGGCGGTCAACATCGGCTCCGGAGTCTTGCACACTTTCGTCAGCCTTGAGGAAAATACCGTTTTCTTCGAGGCCAAGGCCGGTCCCTATCAAGCGGTTACCAGTGAGGAATTCGCTTCCTGGGCGCCTCCCGAAGGCTCACAGGAAGCGATCGACTACCTGGAAACACTGAAAAAACTATGGTAAGAATCGCCTGTTTTCTCCTCCTTATGATCCTTCCCTGTTTGTCCGCATTTGCCTCACAACAGACCGCTCCCTTTGCAGGCATCGGTGTCCTGGTTATCCGCCCTAGCCTGCCGGATAACAACCCTTGCAACACTCCGCTGTCTATATATGAAGGCCCGGGAATCAAACGTAAAGCGGAAATAAAATACATGAATATTCCCGGGCTTTTCGATTTGAACGGGGTTTCTTCAGGGGATGTCGCGATCCCCGTCATGGATAAAAGAGGAGACTGGCTGCAAGTTACCTACGATGGAGCCGGACGCAGGGGCTGGATCAAAATGGACAGATTCTGGAAATACTCCCCCTGGAACTATTTCCTCAAGGGCCGCACGGCGGTATTGTTGAACGGGCTGCGCGATTCCTGCTATCTGCTGCGTAAGGGAGCTTCGGACCTGTCCGGAGGGTCGACAATACTTTCCCCCGAACAGTTCATGCAGATACTCGACGTGGACGGAGACTGGGCAAATGTCATTGTGAAAGGCCCGGAAACGGGATGGATCCGCTGGCGGGGCGGAGACGGAAGATTCATGATTTCTCTCCCCTAATCTCCGTCAAGGCCGGGACCGAACCCTTAATTAAACGCGGGAAAGGCAACCTTTGTCCACTGTTTTAATTCAAATTAAATAATCTCCACACATATTGACACTGTGCCTGAGCCGGGTGTAAAAATGGACTAATTTTCTTATTGTTATTTTTGTTGTTGGAGACCTGAAATATGGGATCTGAGAGGGCACAAATCATTAAATTGAAAACAGGGCCGTCCGTATCAGCAGTACGCTGATCAGGCGGCTTTTTCATTTTTCCGGTAAATACAGGATTTGACAAATAGGGAAATTTTCTCATTTCCCCCGGAGGAAAAGCCTTGGCGGGTGCGCTATGGCGCCATCCGGAGCCATGCTGGAGTAGTCGAGAGAAAAGTGCGGGAATGAGGATATGAGGGAAACCTGAGTTACCTATATAGGTAACAGTAAGAAATGAAGCAAAGTTAATTATATAGGGAAACAGGTGATTAACGAGTTAGATGGAGGAAGCAAAAGAGATGGACTTCAAGACATGCCCAGCGTGTGGTTATGTAAGACAACCGAATGACGATGCTCCTGGGTGGGAATGTCCTAATTGCCAGAAAGCATATAACAAGACCTATCAAAGTGTTCAAAAATTCGAAATAGCAAACAAAACATTAACTCCTCCCAACGTTTGGAAGCAAGGAATGATAATTCAGCGATCAATATTTTTTGTTACGAAGGCAGTAATGATTATTGGTGGCGGTTTATGGGGGCTTGCCGGTTCTGCATACATCAGTGAACAAATATTTAAGATAAATCCATCATCAGGCCCGTTATTACCAATGATTCTTCTTGCTGCAATTGGTTCAGCAAGTGGTTTGGCAGGCGCATGGTTCTTATTTGTTTTGCCACTAAACTTACTTTGCCCGAATGCGCGACAAAAATTTTCTTGGGAATCAACAGATCCTTCATTCATCTTTCGTTTTTACAAATGGTATGGAAAGCAACTTGAGGCTTATAGTACTGCACGGGAACGAGGTGAATTCTAACCAGAAAATTGGATCGTCCAAGGCCGGTCAATTTCCAAGCCGTTGGGCTGCAAAGAAGATGGAGGGAAAATGCAGAAACAGGTTCTGATTCTAGCCGTGATTTTTTCTTTCTTGGCTATCTCGGGACACGCACGGGAGAAACAAGAAGTTTTCAATTACAACACGCAGATTGGTGTTGCTGAGGTCGGAGCAACTGGCGACGGATGTCTGACTATTCCAAACTCAGGCCTTCGAGAGAAGCAAGCGGTAAAGTTGGTCATCCTCGGTCAGCCGCAGAAAGTCATAGTAAAGAAAATCCTCAAGAAGCTCAAGACAAGTTGCACTAAAAATTCGGAATCCCCTCCAGACGCCTTCTTTTACGCATTCTCAGTTGGAAAAGAACATTTCGACACTGCCATTGCCGTAGTTGGGGCCAATGGCGATTTTAAGGAAGTACAGGGTAAGGTCCGAGTTGATCTAAACGGCGATGGAACGTCTCAATCATTCCGATCGTGTACAAGTAATGAAGGACTCCATTTGACCGTATGGTCTGGAGAAGCTTTGAAAACGAAGAGGCTTTGGCATGAGTACTACTATCTTGGTTACGACGTCGTACCATCCTGCAAACCCGCTGATTATCAAGAGTGATGCTCAACTAGCGTCGGCAGCGGGCTCCGCTACACTCGCCACTGCGCCTCACTAACGTCGGTGATAAAAAACATGAATAACAATCTCCAAGCAAACAACGATTTTCAAAATGACATTTGCATACCGCCGGGCATCCGTTTCATTCGTTGTGTTTATTGGATTATCACTATTTCTTGTTTCTACATACTTGCGAGAAAGGCTGTTGGGGCTGAGAACATGACGAAATTTTCCGGTGCCGAAAGAGCGCTCACTTCATTGATTGGGATAACTGTCCTGTTCGGTATTTACAAGAGAAAGACATGGACTGTCCCATTGGTTCTATTTTTTTCATCTTGGAATTTAGCGACCAGCTTCCTTCATGTAATCGGCGAAAAGGCTGTCGACATTGGCATGTTTGAGATAAAGTTTGTTCATATAATTGGCGCGTTGTTTTGCATTTACCAAATTTTAGTCTTCACAAGGAAAGAAACGAAGGCCTACTTCCGTGAAAAAGGGCAAATGGTAATTTAGGGCACCACCGAACCAGCGGATTCAAACTGTCTCGTTGCACTTGTAGTTGATCCACAAAACCGATAGCCATATGAAAGGATAATCAATCGAATGGACAATAAACCTAGAAAATGGTGGATAGCTGGTTTGTTAAGCCTCCTTGAACCGGGGCTTGGTCAAATTTATAACGGTCAAGCTCGAAAAGGGATAATTATTTTTCTGCTTCCGTTTTTGCTTATACCCATCTTGATGCTATGTCTCAACAGCAGTTATGTTTTAATTTACATCGGTATTATCGTCCTTTTTACAATATCATATTACATCATGGTAGTTGCCGATGCCGTTTCAAATGCGCGAAAACATAATTCAGAATACCATCTTAAAAAGTACAACAAGATAGCAATATACATAGGAATCGTTCTTATTTTGTTTGGGGTTAATACTTCGCTGAAATATCTTATAAGAAATAATTATGTTCACGCATATAAAATACCGGCAGGAAGTATGGAGCCAACACTCCTGATTGGAGATCACATACTTGTTGACCGTCAAAAGTCAGCGCGGAATCCTAAGCGCGGCGACATTATCATTTTTGAATTCCCTGAAGACCCATCCAAAGATTTCGTCAAAAGAGTTGCAGCAATAGGCGGTGATATTGTGGAAATCAAAGAAAAAAAGCTATATATCAACAACAAGCCAATCGAAGAATCGTACACAGTCCATAAAGAACTTAATGTGATTCCGGCAAAACAAAGCCCCCGCGATAATTTTGGACCTGTAACCGTACCAGCGGGCTCATATTTTGTAATGGGTGACAATCGAGATAGAAGCTACGACAGTAGATTTTGGGGTTTCGTAGAAAAAAAGAAAATTAAGGGAACTGTCAGAAACATATATTGGTCGTGGGATCGAAATAACAATTCAGTTCGCTGGAATAGAATTGGTACAAAGGTTCTGTAGCAAGCCGAACCAGCGGGGCCACTACCCCACAAAACCATTCACTGAAAGGATTAAAATAATTCAAGGCTACCCATGCTTTTTCAAAATCCATTATACAAGAAACCCTGACTGCGGGCCAGTTCATCCAGGCCGGCGAAACTTGAACCTGATGTTTTTGGTAGTACGAATTCCAATTTCGCAAACGATATGGTAACAATAAGAATCATATGGAATGGAAAAGATGGCTTCGAGTTCGCCAGAAAGCAAATTTTAATTACAGCATGGTTAGACACAGCGGTTTTCCTGACGGAAGGTGACATCGAGTCACGAGAAATAAATGAAGAAAAGGTAGCGACGTTTCGTTTCCACCTTGGCGAAGCTGCCTCATAGGACGACCGAAGACGGAAAGGCTAAAATAACAGGGGAGCGTCCCGATTTTTCCAATACCACCTTTCTAAGAGGAAAAATAAGATGGCAAAAGTTCCATGGGTAAATAAGGACCAGTGTATAAGTTGCGGACTTTGCATCAACTATGTTCCCGGTGTTTTCCGACTGGACGATGAAGGCAAGGCTGAGTGTTACAATCCTGATGGGGCCAGTGAAGAAGAAATTCAGAAATATGCCATTCGCATGTGTCCGGTTCAGTGTATAAGCTGGAAAGTGTAGATTTCCTCTTCGCTTGCCATGGGGGAGACAAAAGTATTTTCCGCTCTTTTTGAGAAATCCCGGGAGATGCAATGGTGTCAGAGCAAAACAACTTACAAGACTCAAACATCTGAATGTTGCAGCTCCGACACCTTGACTGTATTATATTTCATAGACCAATTGCATCAAAATCCATGAAAAAGAAAAGCCGGTATACGCAATGGCAGCAGCATTCTCACGAAAACCTCGCAGGCCCCGCACCGTAAAACCAATGTCCCAGGAAGAAACCGATGAACTGGTCCGGCGGATGCGGGCGGAACGCTCCAATATCGAGACCTACCGGGAGAAGTCCCTTAAGCTCCACGGCTGGATATGCGCCAAGTGCGGTCGCGAATTTGACGCATCCAACCTGCACTTGCTGACCGTTCACCATAAAGATGGAAACCATTCGCACAATCCGCCGGATGGATCAAACTGGGAAAACCTCTGTGCATACTGTCATGACGACGAGCATAGTCGCGGGCTTTTGGGAGATTATCTCTGCAAGGACGATTAGCCGCATCGTAAAATATCTCCGGAAAGTGTCTTGAAATGTAAAAGAGCCACTCTGGTTTCACGAAAAAGCCGGCCGCAAAGGCCGGCTCCGACGGCGTGGCTGAAACGGAAAAGCCTCGATTTACCTTGCGGAAAACGATCTATAATTTTGTTGACTTGTGCAATATCCTGTGCTATTCGAGTACTTTATGAAAAGTTTTATTTCTCCGACAACAGCAGGCATGGCACGAGCTATCATCGCGGCGGCGCGTAAAGCCGCAGGTTCACCCACTGCCGTGTGAGTAGCTGTCATTAGCATATAATCTCAGAAAAGGCCGTGGGTTAATCCCGCGGCCTTTCTCGTTTCAGACGATAACTTGTTTTATCAGAAATATCGGGCTTGAAAAATATATCACCAGGAAGTGGGGTAGCTATGAGAAACAGTCTCGTAAATCCCGGAGCGGGAGAGCTGACGTATGAAATCCGCAATATCGTCAATGTCGCGGAGAAGCTGCAAAAACTCGGAATCAAGATCAACTGGGAAAATATCGGTGACCCTGTGGCAAAGGGTGAAGTGATCCCGCCCTGGATGAAAGAGGTGGTTATCAGGGAGTTGATGAACGACGATACTTACGGTTACTGCCATACAAGAGGCGTACTTGAAACCCGCAAGTTTATCTGCACCCATACAAACTCGCTCGGCGGGGCGCAAATCACTCCGGAGGATATCATATTTTTCAACGGGTTGGGCGATGCCATTGCAAAGGTCTACGGCAACCTGAAAAGGGAGACCCGCATACTCACCCCCTCTCCGACTTACACGACCCATTCCACGGGTGAGGCGGCCCACGCCAATGCATCCCCCATTTCCTATCGCCTGCAACCGGAAAACAACTGGTATCCGGACCTTGAAGACCTGAGAAATCATGTCAAATACAATCCCGCCATATCGGGGATCCTGATAATCAACCCCGACAATCCGACGGGAATGGTCTTTCCGGAACATATCCTGCGCGAAATCGTGGCTATCGCACGCGAATATGACCTGTTTCTCATTGCCGACGAAGTTTACAACAACATTGTCTATAACGACGCAAAGACTCTGCCCCTGGCCTCGATCATAGGGGACGTGCCGGCTGTGGCAATGAGAGGCATCTCAAAGGAATTCCCGTGGCCCGGCGCACGCTGCGGATGGATAGAGTTTTACAATACCGGCAAGGACCAGAGATTCAAGAAATATGTCAATGCCATCCTCAATTCAAAGATGAACGAGGTGTGCTCAACGACCCTTCCGCAGAAAACCCTGCCGGTCATCTTTTCCCATCCGGAATACGGGAAATACCTGAATGAGCGCATTGCTCGATACGAGAGGATGAGCAATATCGCTTACGATATTCTGAAAGATGTTCCGGGGCTAATGGTAAACAGGACAAACGGGGCCTTTTACATGGCGGTGGCTTTTGAGGAGGGGCTGCTGAACAATCGGCAGACACTGCCCATTGACAACTGTGAAGTCAGGGATCTGGTGCAAAACCTCGTCGACCGGCCGGATGTGGCTCCGGATAAACGCTTTGTCTATTACATCCTTGCCCATACCGGTATCTGCATCGTACCGCTGTCCTCTTTTTCCACTTCACTCCAGGGATTCAGGGTGACTCTGCTGGAAAAGGACGAGAACGAATTCCGCAAAGTCTTTCAGACTCTAGCCACGAAAATCGGCGAGTATCTGGCTTCGTAAACAACCGGGTCAGATTACACGTATCATGAACTCCGGACAGGCGGCCGCGCAATAGCCGCAGAGGACGCAGTTTTCTTCGTCTACGCGGGCCTTGCCGTCCTCCATGTAAAGCGCGCCGCTGTGACAGGCCGGAACACACTGGCCGCAGCCCGTGCAGAATTGTTCCATGATCTTGAGCTTGCGGCGCTTTTTTTCAAGGACTGCCCATTCGGCATCGTTATCGGCCTGGTCGTTGAATAAAGCGACATTCGCTTCGATTTCCTTTTCCGACAACATGCCGACCGCCACGGCATCCACCCCGTCCAGACGGAGGACATAGCGCAGGTTTTCCCTGGCTTCTGATATCAGGTTCCCTCCAGCAAGCGCCTTCATGGCGTAAACACCTTTCCCCGCGCGGGAACATTTATTTATTGTCTCCGCCATTTCTTCGGCGGTCCCGTCAAGAATGCCCATGCCGGTCTTGTTGATCAGCGGATGGATAACGCTGATATCGCCGCTGTCCGCCGTCAGGCGAATGGCCGAAATATAATGGGAGGACAGTCCTATGTGTCCGATCTTCCCTTCATCTTTCATTTTCAGCAATTCTTCAAGGACTTCGGCCCGCTCCGTGAACGGGTCGCTGATGCGCGCTCCGTGCACATGAACTATATCGAGCACTTCCCGGTCCAGTTCCCGCAAAGCCCTTTCCACGTGTCGGCGCGCCAGGTCCGCAGTTGCCGCGTGGGTCTTGCTGGCGATGAACACCTCGCCGCCGTAGCCGGCAAGAGCATTTCGGATATGGGGATAAGTACCGTACAATTCCGCCGTATCAAGCAGATTAATCCCCAACTCCAGCCCGTGACGGATCAGGCGTCCGCCCTCCTCCGGCGTGAGCCCCGCCTGAAGCGGACCAAGGGGAAGCGTTCCGAACACGAGACGGTTTATTTGCAAGCCGGTATTGCCGAGATTAACTTTTGTCATAAGCCCTCACTTGTAATTTTTGCGCCTGAACAGGCCTGTTTTCAGTGAAGTAATACGGTCGAGAAAAAGTTTGCCGTCCAGATGATCTATTTCATGCTGTATGGCGACTGCCTCGAAACCGACGGCCTTTATTACCCTGATATTGCCCTCACCGTCGGTGAATCGCGCAACGATATCAGTCGAGCGCTCCACATCACCCGTGTAATCCAGGACGCTCATGCACCCTTCCCTCATGGTCGTGGCCCCTTCTCTTCCGATAATTTCCGGGTTCACCATGACCAGCAGACCATGGTTGGCGTTTTTGCCCCGCTTGTTCGCCGAAACGTCCACGACACAGACCCTTAAAGAAACGCCTATCTGCGGGGCAGCGACACCTACCGAGCCGGGACCGGCCATCATCGTATCAATCAGATCCCGGATCAGTTCTGCCAGCTCCGCATCCTTCGCGTCCACCGGCCTGCAAACCGTTTTCAGTACGGGGTCGGGATATATTAATATTTTCTGAACAGCCATATCAGTTACAACGAGACCGGTGTTACGGACCGCACCGAAATCTCTACATTCAGCTCCTTTTTCAGCTTCTCGAGTATTTTCTCGATATCATCGATTTCGACACCTTCGGGTAATGCGGCTTCCAGCATCATCACGTAAACCGGCTGGCCGGGAGATCCTATGAGCTTTGTGTTCAGGTCGCTTATATTAATTCCCCTCTCCGCAAGCTCCCTTGTCACCTGGAAAACGATGCCGGGACGGTCCGAACCGTACACCGATATCATGCATAATTCGCCTACCGGCGAACGATAAAGCACTTCATCGCTGCTCAGGCTCCTGACGAAGACCGAAAGGTTCATGACTTCTCCAAAAGTCTTGAATTCTTCCAGGAGTCGCGCCTTGCTGAAGGGCTTATCGCGGGATACGATGAGTATCATGGCGAATTCCCCTCCCAGCATTGTACAGCTCGAATCCTCAATGTTGCAGCCCAGCCTGAACAGTACCTCGGCGGCGCCGGCCACGATCCCGGGCCTGTCCTTGCCTATTATGGTCACCGCAAAATGGACCAGATTGTCATCGCCTTTCCGCATTTATTCCCCCATCGATCCTGTTGTCGGTCATCCGTCCGGCCTGCAAACGAATGCATTATTTTCCAATTACCAGTTGAACAGAACATCGTCATCTATTATAATGCCGTTTCCTCCGGGTGCAGTCCTTCCATCTTCCCGTCGAAACAGGCAGTTATCCAAGGGAAACCTTGTCTCCGGGATATTATCGCAATATCTGCAGGTAAGAGTCTGTATAGCAGGAAAGGTCATCGTTTGCAAGCGTCATGCAAACTCGTAAACCCGCGCCGTGCCGGTATTATTATACCTTGACACCCAATTGAGTTGTGTGCTACCAAACCATAGTTATAATTACAATCAAGTATACCGAGGGTAACAGCCATGAACTGCAAAGATTCGACAAGACTTTTCAACGAAGCGCAAAAAGTTATACCGGGCGGCGTCAACAGCCCCGTGCGCGCCTTTAAATCGGTCGGCGCCAACCCGCTCTTCATAAAAAAGGCTTTCGGTTCCAGGCTGACCGATGTCGACGGCAATGAATTCATCGACTATGTGGGTTCATGGGGCCCCATGATACTGGGCCACTGCCACCCCGAGGTAACGGAGGCCGTCAGGAAAACACTAGCCAACGGGAGCAGTTTCGGAGCGCCCACGGAACTCGAGGTGGAACTGGCGGAAATGGTTGTTGATGCAGTACCTTCCATCGATATGGTGCGCATGGTAAACTCCGGAACCGAGGCTACCATGAGCGCTATCCGGCTTGCCCGGGCATATACCGGCCGGGACAAAATCATCAAATTTTCCGGATGCTATCACGGACATTCCGATTCCCTCCTGGTAAAAGCAGGCTCCGGCGCGGCAACTTTCGGCGTGCCAGACTCTCCGGGCGTCCCCGCAGATTTCGCAAAGCATACGCTGACCGCGACTTTCAACAACCTGGAGTCGGTGAAAGGGCTCGTGGCTGACAACAGGGATCAGGTTGCCTGCGTCATCCTGGAACCGATCGCCGGCAACATGGGAACGGTCCCCCCCGTGGAAGGCTTCCTGGAAGGCCTTCGCGCCCTGTGTGACAAGGAAGGGATAGTGCTGATTTTCGATGAGGTAATGACAGGTTTCCGGGTCGCGTACGGCGGGGCACAGCAACTCTACGGCGTAACGCCTGACATTACCACTCTCGGCAAAATTATAGGCGGCGGACTTCCCGTGGGCGCCTTCGGCGGCAGGAAGGATATAATGACCCTTCTCTCACCATCGGGCGGGGTATACCAGGCAGGCACTCTCTCAGGCAATCCGCTGGCCATGGCGGCCGGAATCGCTACACTGAAGATCCTCCGTCAAGACGGGTTCTATGATAAACTGGAGGAAAAAAGTTCCAGACTGGCTGAGGGCATGGCCGGGGCTGCGAAGAAATCGGGGCGTCCACTCCAAACAACCAGGGTCGGTAGCATGTTCTGCATGTTCTTCGCCCGGGATGAAGTCCATGACTGGGCGAGCGCGGCGGCTTCCGATACGGAAGCTTTCGCCCGATATTTCCGGTCCATGCTCGAACAGGGCATCTACCTGGCGCCATCGCAATTTGAAACAGCTTTTGTCTCCATTGCCCATAGTGACGAAGACATTGAAAAAACCGTTGCGGCAGCGGTAAAAGCATTAAATTTTTAGCCATATCAAAATTCTCAGTGGATTTTTTAATCTTGCTGTGATATATAAGCGAAGCTTGTGGATAAAGACAAAAAGAAATTCTATAAATCACTCAGTGTATTGTCCAGCATCGGTATTTCCGTCGTGCTGGCAATCGTCATCGGTGTATTGATGGGGCGATGGCTGGACAGGCTCTTCGGCACAGCCCCCTGGTTCTTTTTCATCTTTCTTTTCATAGGGATCGTAGCCGGGTTTCGCAATATATTCGTTATCGTCTCAAGAGAAGTCGGGAAAGATGAGTCCGGTGAAGATAACGGAAAATAATATTTTCAGATACATCACCACGGGCAATTGGGTTTTACTCGGCATAATGGTGATCGCATCCCTGGTTTTCGGTTCTTACCGTTTCGCAGGAGGTGTCCTGGCCGGAGGACTGATCGCCATAGTAAACTGTTACTGGCTATATTCCATACTGCACAGGACGATGCAGCTTCCGGTCAAAAAAGCCGTCCGTTTCGCTCAGACAAGATACCTGGTCAGACTGGCTCTGATCGCCGTAGTCGTTTCCATACTTATTATTCATTACGGGATTGATGTTTTCGGGCTGCTGCTGGGCCTGTCTGTCCTGGTAATTACTATTTTCGGAATTACAATACTTTTAATCATGCACAAGGGAGGTTAACCCTCAATGGAAGTCGTTCATCCTTTTCTTTTTCTGCAGTTCTTTCGCGAGCTCCTGTCCCCGCTGTTGAAATACACCACCGAGGAGGGAATTGACGCCATAGTTTACACATGGCTCGTCATGGCCATCCTCATTCTGCTGTCCCTGCTGGTAAAATCCAGAATGAAAACCATTCCCGGCAAACTGCAGAACTTCATGGAACTCGTGGTCGAATCAATCGAAAAAATGATCAATGACAACATGGGGTCAAAAGGCAGGCCATTCTATCCGCTGATCGCTACCCTGGCCCTTTTCATTCTGACTTCGAACCTGATCGGACTGATACCCGGCTTCTATCCGCCGACCGCCAACCTTAACACCCCGGTGGCCTGCGCCATAATCGTTTTCATAACAACCCATATAGTCGGGATCAAACATCACGGCATCAAATATGTGAAACATTTCCTCGGACCTGTCTGGTGGCTGGCTCCGTTCATGTTCTTCGTCGAGATCATCGGCCACCTGAGCCGACCGCTTTCCCTGTCCTTCCGTCTTTTCGGCAACATGCACGGCCACGAGTTGATACTCATTATTTTCTTCGCCCTGGTCCCATTCCTGGTTCCCCTGCCGATGATGATCCTGGGCGTTCTGGTGGCCTTTCTCCAGGCTTTTGTCTTCATGCTCCTGGCGACAATATACATTCAAGGCTCTCTTGAAGAAGCACACTGATTCAATGTCAATTTTTCCTATACTGTTTAGGAGACCATAAAAAAACGGAGGTAGCAAAAGATGTTGTTTTTCTCAATGTGTGTAATCGCAGCAGGTATCGGTATGGGTATGGGCGTTATCGGCCCAGGCATCGGCATGGGTCTCGCCGTAAAAGGCGCCCTTGACGGAACTTCCCGCAACCCGGCTCTGTACGGCAAACTTCTGACCACAATGATGATCGGTCTGGCCATGATCGAGTCCCTTGCAATTTACGCCCTGGTCATCTGCCTGATCATCCTGTACGCAAACCCGTTCATGAAATTCATTCCGGAAGCAGCCAAAGCAATTGCAGGGTAATTTTACAAGGTTTGTAAGAAAGAAAAGGGTGCGGTCACATCGACCGCACCCTTTTTGTTTACTTACCGATTAGTGCCGGGAATCAAGAATGAAAAACATCCGGTTTCGTACCTGCAATTTCGTCAACTCTTCACAGCATTCCTCAGATATTCCACCAATAGCCGCACCCCCGCGCCGGTTGCCCCTTTCGGCAGGTAGTGGCGGCCTTTTTCCTCCCAGGCGGTGCCGGCTATATCCAGATGCGCCCATTTCGTCTCTCCGACGAAATTCTTCAGGAACCAGGCGGCGGAAATAGACCCTCCGCTTGAACCCCCGGAATTTTTCATATCCGCTATATCGCTCTTCATGGCTTCACCGTATTCTTCCCAGAGCGGCAATTCCCAGACCCTGTCGCCTGTATTTTCACCGGCCTTCAGAAGGTCTGTTTTCAATGTATCATCATTCCCCATCAGCCCTGAAGCAAATCCGCCGAGAGCGACCACACACGCACCGGTGAGTGTGGCAATATCTATAATTGCCGAAGGATTGAATGTAAGTGAGTAGTTCAATGCATCGCACAGGACCAGCCTCCCCTCCGCGTCGGTGTTGTTTATCTCGATGGTCTGGCCCGACTTGGATTTTATAATGTCGCCCGGCTTGAAGGCTGCGCCTCCCGGCAGATTTTCAGCCGAGGGAATCAGGCCGACGACATTTACCGGAAGCTTCAAACCGGCAGCAGCCATGAGAGTCCCCATGACCGCAGCCGCACCGGCCATGTCACTCTTCATTTTCTCCATTCCTTCGCGGGGTTTCAGTGATATGCCTCCGGAATCGAACGTAATCCCCTTCCCCACCAGGACTGTCGGAGCCGCTCCTTCAGTCCCTCCCCGGTATTCAAGTACGATGAATTTCGGTGGTTGATGAGAGCCTTTGGCCACTGCCAGCAACGCTTCCATGGATTGTCTTTCTATCTCGTCTTTTTCCCAGATTCGGTAGGCAAGATTATATCTGCCCGCCATTTCCGCCGCCTTTTCCGCGATATACGTTGGTGTTGCCACATTTCCCGGCTGGGAAACGAGATCACGGGCGAAACAGACCGCATTACATACTGTTTTCGTTTCTTCGATTAAATTTTCAGCAATATCGAGAGGAGCTTTTTCATCATGCAAAATCGTCAATGCTTCAACGGCTGCACTACCTTCTTTACTGGTCTTGTAGCTATCGAATGAATACCCTCCCAGACAAAATCCTTCTACCGCAGCCCGGGTGAATTCGACTCCTTCAGGCAGGAGCAGGCCGACGGTCTTGACTCCAGGCAGGCGAAGTGCCTGGACGGCGGTTCCACAGGCCCTGCGCACCTTTTCCTGATCAAGCCTGTCTCTTTTACCAAGACCGGCCAGCAGCACCCTTTCCGGAGCAATACGGCCCAGGGTATCAACCAATTTCACTTTTCCTTCCGAGCCGTTGAATTCCTTGCGACTAAACAGAGCCGTCAGGTATCCGTTCAAATGTTCATCCAGTGGAGCAAAATAGCTTTCCTGGTCCGAATTTTCGTAACAGGTTATGACAAGAACATGGCAAGCGTGTTCATGCGGGTTTTCCCCGCTCATAAATATCTTCAATTCATTCCCTCCTTGATTTATTGCTTTATTTTACCTTGAAGACCTTTTCAAGTACAGTAATTTGCCCCTGCAATGCCCTCCGCCGGCACCGGTTGCGGCCAGGCGTGGGATTTTTATTGTTGCATATCCGGCTTTTCGACGTAAGATTCTTAGACATACAAAATATGGAGGCTGCACATGAAAAAAATATTTATCTCTATTTTATTTGCTGTTTTCACCATTCCCGTTGCTTGCTTCGCCGGTGGCAAAGCCGACTACAACACTTACTGCACGAATTGCCATGGCGGCAGTGCCAGGACCGTTGCAAAGAGGGCCAAAATGTTGAAAATAGAGGCCACCAAGCTTTACCTCAAGAAGAGTACGATGAATTCGGACGAGATGGTGAATATCGTCGAAAAGGGCAAGGGCAGGATGCCGGGCTTCGCGAACAAGCTTTCCAGGAAGCGGATAATCGGTATAGTCAATTATGTCATGAGCATGAAGAGCAAATAAGGTCGACAAGATCTGATCCGGACATTATCGGATCGATACGTTCTTGGCCCGGTTATCCGATACCGGATACGGGAGGACATTTGATGCGGAAAGAATCGAACGGGATATCTTCATCTGATGATAACGACTCCATGAAACTGAAAACAGCATTCTGGGAACCGGAATTCTGGTTTGGTTACCACCGCGGCTTGAGCAGACACCTTTACGGGGATATTTTCGGCAACCAGGATGTACATCATCGCTGGCATGACATACCTGACGATCTGGAAGACGAGCCATCCATCGAACTTGTTGCCAGGGGCAAGGGTTATCGTGCCGGCTACGCGGGACTCACCGTTGAAGAAGCTGCAATGGGAATCAAGGAGTTTGTAAATATTTTAAAGAAAAAATACGGACCCGAAGCAACGGAGACTTGACCAAAAGTCCCATGAACTGTTTACCCGTTATTTGGACAAACTCTTATAAATAAAAAGATTGTACCGTTGTGTACGAACAACTTTTTCGGCATATCACAGCCGGTGCGCAAATCTGAAAAATACTTTTAAATTCAGATTTGATCTTTGTCTGAACACTTAAACGATATTTTAAGTACAAACAAAAAAGCCGCTGCCTCGGCGTATGACCGGAGCAAGCGGCTTTAAGTTTTGCAATTTAACGTAATCAATAGATTGCCTGGAAGTACCGTTAAATATAGGTGGAACCAGGGGGAATTTATTTCAGCAGATGCGGGGCAACTGCTCGCCCGATAACATTTCCACTGCCCGCATGCCGCCAACAAGGGTCTCCATCTGCACCCTGCCGCCGCCTGCAGCCGTCACTTCCCCTATTATCGCGGTCTCTGCGCCAAGGGAGTGTTTCCTCATCCTGGCCAGGACTCGCTCGACAGCTTCGGGAGCGACGAAAACCAGTACTTTTCCTTCATTTGCCACATAAAGCGGGTCAAGCCCGAGGACCGAACAGACACCCTTCACCGGAGCTTTTAACGGCAGCGAATCTTCCTGGAGTGTGAGTGTGACATCGGACTGCAGTGCGATCTCTTTCAGGGTGGTGGCAACTCCACCGCGGGTGGGGTCGCGTAATACCCGAATGCTTTCACCGCCTTCTTCCAGCAATTCCGCCACCAGCGTGTTCAGCGCCGCGCAGTCGCTTTCGATGTCGGTCTCCAGCTCCAGCCCTTCCCTCTTCGCCATGACAGCTATGCCGTGGTCGCCAATGGTGCCGTTGATAAGGATCTTGTCGCCAACCCTGGCGTTGGCACCACTGATGTCGAGTCCATGCCTGAACACACCGATACCTGACGTGTTGATGAAAATCCGGTCGGCTTTGCCGCGCGGCACAACCTTGGTGTCACCGGCCACGATGGAAACCCCGGCGCGATCCGCGGCTTCCCTCATGGATATGAGTATCTTTTCCAGATCTTTCCTGCTGAAGCCCTCTTCCAGGATCAGTCCGACACTGATAGCCAGCGGATCGGCGCCCACCATGGCAAGATCGTTGACAGTCCCGTTTACCGCGAGGTCGCCGATGTTGCCGCCGGGAAAGAATATGGGATCGACCACGTACGAGTCGGTAGTGAAGGCCAGGCGCCGGCCGTCCTGCTCCAGCACCGCTGCGTCATTCTGTCCCGCAACCGGGATGCCGGACAGTGTGGGAATGATCAGGCCGTCCAGCAACTGGTGAGAAAGCTTTCCACCGCTGCCGTGGCCGAGAAGTATCAGATCTTTATCCAAAATATGCTCCTTGTAATAACAAAGGTGTTTGGGCTGAAGGTATCAAACAGGCGAAACCCGAATTCAACCTTCGAAGCCTGGCGACCTATGAAAATGCGTGGAAATTTACATGACCGTGCACAGCTGGTTTGATTCAACTTTCAGTATATCAACCTGAAGCATAGGCGCCAGGCGACTAGGCTATATCTGCCCGTATTTGTATGCCGCGGCGCAGCTTCCTTCCGACGACACCATGCAGGCACCGACAGGTTCTTCGGGGGTGCAGATCTTGCCGAACAGCGGGCAATCGCTCGGGGCTACTTTCCCCTTCAGCACTTCGCCGCACAGACACCCTTTGGGTTCTCGGGATTCTTCAACTGCCACCGGAACGGCTTTTTCCGCATCGAAAGCGGCGTACTGTTCCGCAATCACCAGGCCACTCCGGGGGATGACTCCGATGCCACGCCAGGCCGTATCTGCCGGGGTGAAAACCTCCTCCAGCAGGGACTGGGCCTTGCGGTTACCTTCCCATGTGACGAATCGGCTGTACTGGATCTCGACTTCGCTCCGTTTTTCAACGATCTGCCGAACGAGCATGGACACTCCATGCATCACATCGGCAGGCTCGAAACCTGTAACCACGCAGGGGATGCCGTGCTCTTCCGCAAGGAAGCGATAGGCATCGGCGCCGATGATGGCGCTCACGTGGGCCGGGCAGATGTAGCCGTCTATGCCGAGTTCGGGATCGGAGGAAAGCACCTGCATGGGAACCGGAATTGTCTTGTGGGCTGCCAGAACGAAATAATTGGTCAGTCCGCGGGAAGCGGCGGTCTTGATACTTCCGGCAATGGTGGGAGCGGTTGTTTCAAAACCGACACCAAGGAAAACGACCTTCTTTCCCGGATTTTTTGCGGCAAGGGTAACTGCGTCGAGGGTCGAATAGACGATCCTGATGTCGGCCCCCCTGGCGCGTTCCTGCATCAGGCTTGATGTGGAGCCGGGGACTCTCAGCATGTCACCGAAGGTGGCGACAATTGTTTCCGGCAGCCGCGCATAGGCGACGGCCTTATCCACATAATCGATCGGCGTCACACAGACCGGGCAGCCGGGTCCGGAAATAAGACGGACACTGGCGGGCAGCAGGCTCCTGATTCCATACTGGTAGATGGACATGGTATGGGTACCGCAGACCTCCATGAAGGTCACCGGTCCCGGCAGGCGGGCCGCCATTTCGGCGATCTGTCCGGCCAGCCCTCTGACAATGTCCCTGTTGCGGAACTCGTCCATATAATTCATGACGCCTCCTGCCCCAGTTCCAGGCACTCCCTCATCAGCGAAAGTGTTTCCAGCGCCTCTTCCTCATCCAGCCTGCTGATGGCAAAACCGGCGTGGATCAGCACGTAATCCCCTACTTTAACCTCTTCATTAAGCATCATCAGGCTGCCTTCACGTTTGACACCGTCAACCTCGGCGACTATGGCCTCACCGTTGATGCTGATAACTTTCATCGGTACCGCTAAACACATATATTGCTCCTTCCCGCAATTATTGCCTGTCCCAGTGCGATTCCCCCGTCATTGGGCGGGGCAAGGCGCTGGGTGAAGACATGAAATTCATTCTCCGCCAGGAGGTCGCAGACCCCTTCGCTCAACAATTTGTTTTGAAATACGCCGCCGGACAGGACAACCCGGTCCAGCCCGGTTTCCATCCGGATCAGTCCGCAGATTTCCCCCACCGCGGCAGCCACGGTATTGTGAAAAGAACGGGCAATTTTCCCCGCCTGTCTTCCCGAACCCATATCTTCGACAATGGCGCGGATCATGGGACTGAAGTCTGCCACATGTGTATCTTCCACCGTCATCACCCGGAACGGATAAACAAGTCCGGTATCTGATGATTCCGCCAGAGCTTCCAGCTCGATAGCGGCCTGACCTTCGTAGGACACCCTGCCGCGCAGGCCGATAAGGGCGGCAACGGCATCGAACAGTCTGCCGCAACTGGAAGTGAGTGGTGAATTCAGCCTTTTCTCCAGCATTTTCAGAAACAGATTGCGTTCCACCGCCGGAACCGATTCCACGCAGGGAAGTGAAAGGTCGAAAAGGCCTTCACCGTAAACAGCATACAGATATGAAAGGGACATTCGGTATGGTTCCCTTACCGCAGCGTCTCCACCGGGTAGCGGAATTGACCGGAAATGAGCCATTCTCCTGAATCCGGTGTATCCGCCGACAAGGAATTCTCCGCCCCAGACGGTGCCGTCCGGACCATATCCCGTACCGTCGAAGATGACTCCGATTGTTTCACCCTCCAGGCCGTTCTCCGCCATGCAGGACGCCAGGTGTGCATGATGGTGCTGCACACCGACCTTTGGGAGGTTTTTAATTCCCTGGGCATAAACCGTTGAAAGATAGTCCGGATGCAAATCGAAGGCAACAACTTCGGGTTCTATTTTCAGTATCCGTTCCAGATGGGCCACGGTTTCTTCCATGGAACGGAGTGTCGAAGAATTCTGCAGGTCGCCGATGTGCTGGCTGAGAAAGGCCTTGTCGCCCCTTGTCAGGCAGACCGCCCCCTTCAATTCCGCCCCGACAGCCAGGACATTTCTCGATGTTCCCGGAAGAGTAATGCTCCGCGGTACGTATCCACGCGAACGCCTGAGAAATATCGGACTCCCGCGAAAAACCCTGATCACCGAATCATCGGTTCGGGTGTGGATCTCACGGTTGTGAGTCAGGAAGAAATCGGCGATCTGCGAAAGTCGTCCGAGCGCCTCCTTGTCCAGGTAGGAAATCGGTTCGTCGGACAGATTGCCGCTGGTCATCACCAGGGCAGTGAAATTTCCCCTGAGAAGCAGGTGGTGCAACGGTGTGTATGGGAGCATCACGCCGAAATATCCATTGGCAGGCGCAACCAGGGGCGCTATCGAATTCCCCTGACGCTTGCCGAGCAGTACTATGGGTCGCTCGGGTCCGCACAGCAGCTTTTTCTCGGTCTCGGAAAAAATGGCATACCGAGCGATCTCTTCCAGACACGGAGACATGAGGGCAAATGGCTTCTCGTCACGTTTTTTTCTTCTTCTCAGCTCTCCAACGGCTTCGTCATTGCAGGCGTCCACAGCGAGATGGTATCCTCCAAGTCCCTTCAGGGCCAGGATCTTCCCCTCTTTCAGCAGGCTGATGGCCGTGTCCAAAGGATCTCCTTCAACAGGTACTCCGAATGAATCGAGAAGGTCAAGCGACGGACCGCAGACCGGACAGGCATTGGGCTGGGCATGGAACCTGCGATGAGCCGGGTCTTCGTATTCGACCCGGCAATCTTCGCACATGGCAAAACCGGCCATGGTTGTATATGCCCGATCGTAGGGAATACCTTTTATGATGGTGTATCGGGGGCCGCAATTGGTGCAGTTGATGAAAGGATAACGGTAACGGCGGTCGGCCGGATCGAAAAGCTCTCCCAGGCAGTCGGGGCAGACATCGCAGTCAGGTGCAATCTGCACGTCATTGCCGGCTCCGCCGCTTTTACTAATTGTAAAACCGTTCTCTTCAACGGTCTGTATTACTTCCGACCGCAGAGAACTTATAACCGCCAGGGGCGGTGCCTGTTCCGGAATCGCCCGCAGAAAACAATTGCAGTCTTCAACCGCTCCCTGTACTTCCAGGACGACACCCGAGGGGGTGTTCATCACCCAGCCGCTCAACCTGTGATGATGCGCCAGCCTGTATATAAAGGGACGGAAACCGACACCCTGTACTATTCCTTCAATATGAACCCTGATTCTCTTGAACGTGTCAGAACTCCACAGATGCGTTACTTGCGGGTACCAGCGGCCAGCCAATTGTACCAGGCGTCCATACCTTCGCCGGTCTTGCTGGAAACATCGAAGATACGAATTGCCGGGTTGACACGACGGGCGAATGCCTTGCATTTCTCGGCATCGAAATCAAGATGCGGCAGGAGATCGACCTTGTTGAGCAGCATTATATCGGCATTGTGAAACATGCTCGGGTATTTGAGCGGCTTGTCCTCACCTTCCGTAACGCTCAGGACGACGACCTTGTGATTTTCACCCAGGTCGAAGGAGGCCGGGCAGACAAGGTTGCCGACATTTTCTATCATCAGGATGTCCAGCGTGTCCAGATTGAATTCGTCAACGGCATGGCAGACCATATGCGCATCCAGATGGCAGCCCGCGCCG
The DNA here is from genome assembly GCA_963815135.1 of uncultured delta proteobacterium. GTDB lineage: Bacteria > Desulfobacterota > Desulfuromonadia > Geobacterales > Geobacteraceae > CAIWTU01. The sequence goes on along the minus strand of CAWFFO010000006.1, from coordinate 199,271 downwards.
GTATTCACCTGTTTTACCTGAACACCGGTAGAGGCGATCCGAACGGCGTCGTTGTCCGTCTGCTGATCGCCCTCGACCACGGCAAAACTGAATTTCCCTTTCAGGTCGCGAAGGGTCCTCTCCAGGATCGTAGTCTTGCCGGAGCCGGGAGAGCTGACCAGGTTAAGGACAAACACCCCCTTCTGCTCGAACAATTCGCGGTTTCCTGCTGCAAGCCTGTTGTTCTTGGCGAGGATATCGGTTTCCACACTTATCGTCTTTGCAGCGGCCTCACCTTTGTGTTGATGCTCATGGCCATGCTCTTTGTTACCATGGTCGTGGTGATGAGAGTGATCATGACTATGCTCATGTTCATGCTCATCTCCGTGGTCGTGGCTATGGCGGTGTGAGTGTTTATTGCCGTCATGCTCATGCTCATGTTCGTGATCGTGGTGATGATGATCCACCGGACCGCATCCGCAAGTTGTGCACATAGTTATTCTACCTCCAGTTCTTTAACCCTCAGTTCTTCTCCGGACAGGACATCCACCTGATACCCGCCGCAAGAGGGACAGTTTTCGTAATAAGCCTTGACATGGAATTCCGCTCCGCATTCATTGCAACGGCCCCTGCCAGGTATTCGTTCTATGACCAGACTGGCGCCATCGAGAAGCGTATCTTTCGTGCATGCCTCGAAACAGAATTCCATTGCTTCGGGGATGATATTGCTCAGTTCGCCAATTTCAAGAACGACCGCAAGCACCCGCCTTCCGGACGCATTGCTCTCGCATATCTCCACGACACCCTGAGTTATTGACATTTCATGCACTTGATGCACCGCCTGATAAAAAAATACCCGATATACTTCCTTTGGAAAAGACGGTGGAAGTATCGGACTTGAGTCTTCCGCTCAACTTCATTCAATATTTTGTATACTACCAAATTCGGAAAAATAATAGCAAGGGGTAAAATCCACGCTTTAAAATTGCGTGGAATTGAAAAAACATTTGTCCGTTTTTTCAGCGCCCAGTCCCTGCACTTAACTCTTGATATTTAACATGATATCCAAGGTCGGCAGGGATTACTCTTATATTTTGCTGTTACCGCCAGACACCTGCCGCTGCATTCCGGATATACTCCTTGTCTACCCCCGTGGCCTGATGTATAATTTCGCTTTGATTCCGCCAATTTTTATCATCCGGGATTTAATTAGATGAAACTGAACACAAAACTCGTTCTCATAATGGTATCGCTGCTTGTTATTGCGCTCTGCTCCCTTTTTCTCCTTAACCAGTACAGCCAAAACGACCTGGTCAAGGAAATACAGGAGAGTTCCACCGAAATCTCGAAGGCAATCCAGATCAGCGTGGAAGACCTGACTTCCGAGGCCGCGGTCCCGTCAAGGCTGAAAGATTACCTCAAAGAAGCGAAAAAGAAAGGGATCACTGAAGTCAACATCATCAACAACGAAGGGGAGATCATCAACTCTTCCAACCCGGCGAAGGTCGGCAAGAAGCGTGATGTTAAAAAATCCGGCAAAGGATTGAGGGCATCGCGCACCCGGCAAAGGAAAAGCGATTCCGATCTTTCGCAGCGTCCTTACGATCTCCTGGTGCCGGTAATTGTCGGTGATGAACAGCTGGGCTACGTAAGCATCAATCTCCTCCTTGACAATATCGGGTCTATACAGCGCGCCAACTTCATGCATCGTTTGACTGCAACCATCCTGATTTTCATGCTGGGAATTTTTCTCACCATATTCCTTGCCAGAAAATACACCTCGCCGATTCAAAAACTGGCGGAGAGCGTCAAGAAGGTGTCCGCCGGAGACCTGTCCGAAACTTTTCCGGTAAAAAGAAACGACGAAATAGGCGAACTGGCGGCAAATTTCAATGAAATGGTGAAAAAACTGAAAGAAAGGGAAGACCTGGAAAAAAGGCTCTACCAGGCAGAGCACCTTTCCAGGGTAGGCCAGCTTGCGTCCGGCATTGCCCATGAAATCAGGAATCCCCTCAACTACATCAGTCTGGCCATAGACCATTTGAAAAGCGAGATTCTGCCCTGTTGCGCCGATCGGGCCGAAGAACTGGTAAGCCTTACCGACAAGATCAAGGATGAGATACGCCGGGTAAATTATATGGTCCTCAATTTTATGAACTACGGAAGACCGCTGAAGCTGCGGATAGGTGAAGTTTCCTATGACGACCTGCTGTCAAAGGTCCTTCCCCTGCTTCAGGAAAAACTCATGGAGCAGAGAATTGAAATTTTCGCAGAGATTGATCCGGACCTTCCACAAATGAACGTGGACCAGGAGCTTCTGCGCAACTGCCTGACCAATCTGATAACAAATGCGGCACAGGCCATGCCCAATGGAGGGAAAATAACCCTGGGAGCATGTTTCGACCGGGAGAAAAAGGTTTTTCTGCTCACCTGCTCCGATGAAGGCGAGGGAATAAACCCGGAAGACATCCCGAAGATTTCCCAGCCTTATTTTACGACAAAAGAAGCGGGGATCGGCCTGGGCCTCGCCATTACAGAAAGAATAGTCAAGGAACACGGTGGGGAGATTTCCGTTGAGAGTGAGGTCGGTAAAGGCACCACCTTTACCATCATTATCCCTTCCGTTTCAAAGGAGCAAGCATAGTGGCGGGAAGTATTCTGGTAGTTGACGATGAAAGAGGACAAAGGGAAATCCTTAACACGATACTCAAAAAGGAAGGCTACCACGTTGTCGAGGCCCCGGGGGCACGGGAAGCGTTGGAAACGATGGGGAGGGAAGAATTCGACATCATCCTGACGGACCTGAAAATGCAGGGAGTTTCGGGCATGGAACTCCTGGAGGCCGTTCTTGACGACAACCCGAACCAGTGTGTTGTGATGATGACGGCGCACGGAACGATAGACTCGGCAGTCGAGGCGATGAAAAAAGGCGCCTTCGACTACCTGGAAAAGCCTCTGGAAAAGGATAATCTCCTGCTGGTCCTGCGCCGCGCTTTTGAAAGGGTAAACCTGGTCCGTGAAAACAGTATGCTGCAGAAACGGCTCGAGGAAACCCACAGCATCCCCGATATCATCGGCTCGCATCCGAAAATGAAAGAAGTTTTCCGTGTCATTCACAAAATATCGGCTACGAACTCCACCATACTCATATACGGAGAATCGGGAACCGGCAAGGAACTTGTCGCGAGGGCAGTGCACGATGGAAGCCAGCGCAAGGACAAGGCATTCTTCGCCATCAACTGTGCGGCGATCCCCGACTCGCTCATGGAAAGCGAACTGTTCGGGCATGAAAAGGGATCTTTCACCGGTGCTGATAAACGTGAACTGGGTATTTTCGAGGCAGCGGATGGAGGCACCGTTTTTCTTGATGAGATCGGTGAATTGAATACCGCCATGCAGGCCAAACTGCTCAGGGCCATCCAGGAAAAGGAAATAAGGCGGGTCGGCGGCAAAGTCAACATTCCCATCGATGTCCGCATCGTATCGGCAACCAACAAGGACCTGGAAATAGAAATAAAGAAAGGAAACTTCCGCGAAGACCTCTTTTACCGACTGAATGTAATAAGGATCAACCTGCCACCCCTTCGTGAACGGGGCAGCGACATCGCCACTCTTGCAGATTTTTTTGTACAAAAATACGGCAAACAGGCCCCGTCTCCAGTAAAAGGGATATCGAAACCGGTCTTGAAGCTTCTAATGAATTACACCTGGCCGGGGAATGTCCGGCAGCTTGAGTCCGTCATTGAACGCGGAGTATTGATGACGGAAAGCGAACTCATACAGCCGGAAGACCTTCCATCGGAAATACGGAAAGATACGGTTCCGGGCAGCAGCCTGCCATTTCTTTTCCCTCCTGAAGGAATTTCGTTTGAGGAGCTGGAGCGGGATCTTATCGTCAAGGCAATGGAAAGAGCCGACTGGGTAATCGGAAAGGCAGCCCAGCTGCTTGGCATGACCTACAAAACTCTTCAATACCGTCTGGAAAAATTCGGGATCGAAAAACCTGAGAAGAAAACAAACGGGAGAATTTAGCGCCTTCATTTTCAGGAAGAGAATTCCGATATACAATATATGATAAGCTGGCCCGGCCAGGCTGAAAATTATCATTCAGCAATTTACTTGTCAAAGCCGGCTTGTCCGTGATGCGTCACCGAAGGGAGAGTCCAAATGGATTTCAATAAAAAACTCCATCGTTTTACCGTAATTCCATCCCTGCCCGGAGAACTTGCAGCCCTCCAGAGAATTGCCTTCAACCTCTGGTGGACATGGGAGCACCAGGCAATCGAGCTCTTCAAGAGGCTGGACGCGGAGCTCTGGAGGGAAACCAGGCACAATCCGGTGCAGATGCTGGGGATACTTCAGCAGGCCAGTCTTGAGGGACTGAAAACAGATGAAGGATTCATGGCCCACCTTGCGGCTGTTGACGAGAAGCTGCACGACTACATGTCCGGGAAAACCTGGTTCCAGAAAATCTGCAACGGCAACAGTTCCATCAGAATAGCTTATTTCTCAATGGAATTCGGACTGCACGAGTCAATTCCAATATACTCCGGCGGTCTTGGCGTCCTTTCCGGAGACCACCTGAAGTCGGCCAGCGACCTGGGCATCCCGCTGGTCGGTGTCGGACTGCTGTACCGTCAGGGATATTTTCGCCAATATCTCAATATTGAGGGCTGGCAGCAGGAATTTTATCCGGAAAACGATTTTTACAACATGCCGGTACACCTGGAAAGAGACGCCTCCGGAGAACCGCTGACCGTGGAACTGGATTTTCAGGGGCGGACGGTGCTGGTGCACATCTGGCGTACGCAGGTCGGACGCGTCCCTCTCTACCTCCTGGATACAAACATTGAAGAAAACATTCCCGAAGACAGGGAGATAACCGGCCAGCTTTACGGCGGGGACCAGGAAATGCGCATCAAGCAGGAAATCCTTCTGGGCATCGGCGGAATAAGAGCCCTCAAACTTCTGGGAATCGAACCGAATGTATGTCATATGAATGAAGGACATTCCGCTTTCATGTCCCTTGAACGTATCGGTCTGCGGATGGAAAGGGACGGTCTGAAATTCAACGAAGCGCTGGAAGTGGTCAAGGCAGGCAATGTCTTCACCACCCACACCCCCGTTGAGGCAGGCATCGACCACTTTCCCCCGGATCTGCTGGAAAAATATCTCGGGGGGTTATACCGTTCACTTGGTTTAAGCAGTGAAGAATTCCTGGGTCTGGGCAGACAGAACCCGAGAAATCCCCAGGAAACATTCTGCATGGCCGTTCTGGCAATGAAACTTTCCGCTCATTGTAATGGCGTGAGCCAGCTGCACGGAGAAATTTCGCGGAAAATGTGGAAGAACATCTGGCCTGAGCTGCCGGAGGAGCATCTCCCCCTGACGTCTGTTTCCAACGGGGTACATACAAAATCCTGGCTTTCCACCGAGATGACCGGGCTTCTGAACCGTTACCTTGGAACCCGCTGGCAGGATGATCCCACCGACTATGGCATCTGGAGGCGTGCAGCGCATATTCCTGATGCGGAACTTTGGCGCACCCACGAGCGCTGCCGGGAGCGCCTGGTTGCTTTTGCACGAACACGGCTCAAGGAACATCTCTACCAGGTGGGAGCCACCGCCAAGGAGATCGGCGTGGCCGACGAAGTGCTCGACCCCGAAGCACTGACTATAGGTTTTGCCCGCAGATTCGCAACTTATAAACGCGGCACCCTTCTTTTGCGCGACCTGGAACGGCTGGGCAGGATACTTAACAACCCCTCCAGGCCGGTTCAGATAATTTTCGCCGGAAAGGCGCATCCCGCCGACTTCGAAGGGAAGGAACTGATCAGGCAGATCGTCCAGCTGTCTCTGCAGGAGGGTTTCCGCCACAGAATAGTCTTTATCGAGGACTACGACCTGGCGGTTGCCAGGCGCATGGTACAGGGGGTCGATGTATGGCTCAACACCCCTCGCCGTCCAATGGAGGCAAGCGGCACAAGCGGGATGAAAGTCGCCTTCAACGGGGGCCTCAACATGAGTGTTCTCGACGGATGGTGGCCTGAAGGATATAGGGGAAACAACGGCTGGGCTGTGGGAAAAGGGGAAGTTTACGATGATATAGAATACCAGAACGAGGTTGAAGGCAGGGCGATATACGACCTGCTGGAGAAGGAGATCGTGCCGCTGTTCTATGACCGGGGCCATGACGGTATCCCGCGTGGATGGCTTGCGACGATGAAAGCTTCACTGCAGACCATCTGCCCGACTTTCAGCACCGAACGAATGATACAGGAATATACTGAACGTTTTTATTTGCCGGCCTACGAGCAATGGCAAGAGCTGTATGATTCGGACCAGGAGCTTGCGAGAAATCTCGCGCAATGGAAAATCAAAATTGAAAGGCTCTGGCCCCAGGTGAAAATTGATGAAACAGAGGCGCAAATAAACGGAGAAATTACCGTAGGAGTGATGATACCTGTAAAAACCAGGGTTTTTACAGGCGACATACCGCCGGGAGATATCGCCGTTGATGTATATTTCGGGATTCTTGATTCAAGAGGAAACATTATCGGCGGTGAACTGGTACGTCTCGAACCCTCAGAAGAAATCAGCCGGGGCATGTATCTGTTCACGGGTGAAATCGAGAGCCGTTTCTGCGGCCGTCACGGATTCCTGATACGGGTTATGCCGAAACACCCGGTACTTGGCGCGGTTTACGAGCCGGGGCTCATTCTCTGGGGATAAGTTCCGGTATTTACATGGAGCGGCACATTCGGGAACATGGTATTGTCAATCTAATCAGAGTAAATCAATAATGTCCATAAATAACATAATCCAGGGACTTGCCCAATTCCTGGCAAAGACCCCGGAATTCACACCCGTCGAAGCAGAACTGCAGTCTGTCGGCCGGTTTAGCCTGAAACCGGGACAACAGGTGCAGGCTGAAATCCTGGCTAACCTTCCCAATCACCGCACCCTGGTGAGGGTTGCAGGAGAGCTGCTTAAAATGGAGCTCCCGCTAAATGTCCAACCGGGTGAAACCTTGGCCATGACCTTCCTCGATGAGGAACCGCGGTTGACTTTCGCCCTTGCGCGCACGGCAAACAGCGCAGTGCCGGTCAACTTGAGTGAAACAGGAAAACTGCTGGGCATGCTTGCCGGGACCGGCGCAAAGCAACAGGCAGAGGCATTGTTCCGTATGAACATGGTTCTTGACGGTCCGCCAGGCGATGCTCTCCTGCTTGCGGCCAAGCTTCGTGAGGCACTCACCTTCAGCGGCCTTTTTTATGAATCCCATCTTGTTCAATGGGCAATGGGAGAACGAAGCCTCAAGGAACTCTTCAAGGAACCCCAGGGGAAACTATCAGCCGGGGCAAAGTCTGCCGATGGTGCGAAATCAGTGCGAAACAGACCGGAGGTGGCCGATGCTTCCGGATCAAAGGACAAATCTGTTATCGACGGTATTTCCAAAGAAAACGGAAGGAACGAGGAATCTATCTCGAAGATAGCATCCGAAACATTGCCGATCATCCGGGAACAGATGCAGGCCCTTAATACGGGTCGCTTCGCCTGGCAGGGTGAAGTGTGGCCAGATCAGCATATGGATTGGAGCGTTGGGGAGCGGGAGCAGGAGACCGGGAGGGAAAGAGGAAAAGAATGGGAAACGACTCTTCGTCTGGAGATGCCGGTGCTCGGGAAAGTGGAAGCATCTCTGACACTCGGCGCAGAGGGACTGCGCCTGCATATCGTTACGGACTGCAGTTCCGCCGCGGCAGCCATGATGTCCGGCCGGGACGACCTGGAGGATGCGATGTCAACAGCAGGCCTGCGTCTTGCCGGAGTGGTTATCGATTATGAGCAAAACGGATCGGAAAATTAAGAAGGCGGTAGCCCTGGCCTATGGTGAAGGCCAGTATGCCCCAAGGGTAATTGCCAAAGGCCGGGGAGTAACCGCCGATGCAATAATTGCCACGGCAAAAGAATCCGGTGTCTTTGTCCATGAATCGCCGGAATTGCTTTCACTGCTCATGCAGGTTGATCTTGACGGGTATATCCCAGAGGAATTATATGTGGCAGTCGCCGAATTGCTGGCATGGCTCTATCGCCTGGAAAACAGGGATGAACACCTGAAAAAGCCACACAGTTAAATTATTTTTACAATTTTGCCAAGGGTTTTTCTTGAAGTAAAGACCAAAACCGTATATTCTTACCCGGTTTTAAATTTTACAATCCAGAGACAGATGATGCGCCCTTTAGTAAAATGTTTTTTATTTCTTGTACTGTTCTTCCTGACAACATCCTGCACCAACATGGTTCCCCGAAAGAACCTTCCTTATCCGCTCACAAACAAAACATACGGCGATCCGGTGAAAGTCGTCTCCATTCCTCTGCCCGTAATAGCTTCAAGTCCCAACGAAGGAGTTACATACGGGGCACTGGCCGCATTTCTTCTTCATAACAGCAAAGACGAAGTGAGCACCCTTCTGGCTCCGCAGATTAACAAAAACCAGAACTTCGGGATCACCACAACCATTTATGGAGCTTTTTACCCCTCTCCGGACAGAAGCTGGGAAATAAACCTATCCAAATCGACAAAAGTCAACGAGGACTATGAGATCAAAATCCGCGACAATTCTTACTTCGACAAAAAGCTGGAATTGAATGGATTCATTTACAGATACACCGACGGTTCGGCCCGCTTCTTCGGGTTCCAGTCCGACAGCATGGCAAGCGATGAGAGCAACTATGCGGACGAAGAAACAGGGTTCACTATCTCAGCCGGATATAAAATCACTGACAATCTGCAATTTGTTATAGGAGAACGCTTCAGGGATGTGGGCATCGGCAGAGGAGCCGTGACGAGACTTCCATTCATTGGCGATAAATTCACCGCAAGTGAAGTGCCTGGCATCAATGGTTTTACTGCCCATGCCCAGAAAATCGGCATTGTTTACAGTACAATGGATTCGCGCGACATGCCGACACGTGGAGTGTACGCGGACGCATTCCTTGAAAACAGTGCAAAAATTCTTGGCAGTACGGACGATTACAGACACTACGAAGTTCAGGCAAAGGGATATCTTCCCTTTAAAGATGCACGTTACATCTCCGTTGGCAGAATTGCCTACAACCAGACGCTCGGCAGTGGGGTCCCCTTCCTGGAACGAAGTATTCTCGGCGGAGAGACGACACTCAGAGGGTACGGCCGCAACCGTTTCATAGACAGCAGCTATCTCCTGTTAAATATGGAAGAACGCATCAGGCTTTTCCGCTGGGCGCTGTTCAACGTCAACACCGACTGGGAACTTGCACCATTCGTAGATTTTGGCGCAGTAATGGAAAGTCTCGACAGGGCAACGACAAAGAACTTCGAATTCAACCCCGGTATAGGTTTCAGGGCCGTCGTCCGTCCGAACATCGTCGGCCGGGTTGACATCGGTTTCGGCAACGAAGGCCCGTCTTTGTTTGTCGGGCTTGGATATCCATTCTGACATGGACCTGATTTTAATCCATTACTGCAAGGCAGATCACACTGGACCGATTCAGCATATTTCGCTTTTTGCTGGACAGCCCAAGAATCCGCTCCCCTGCCTCGTCCCGCGCCGTTCCAGTTCATAATCAATAGCATTAAGCACCTCGAACTTCTGAAGTGACCAAAGAGGAGCAATCAGGTGATCCCTGCCACCGTCACCGGTAAGACGCTGAATGGAAATCTCCGGCTTAAGCCTCTCCAAAAAATCGCAGACCAGCCCCACATATTCATCCCTGTCCAGTAGCATCACTTTACCCTGCCGGTAGAGTTCGGCAAGCGGGGTTTCTTTCATGACATGGAGGAGGTGAATTTTCACCCCGTCAACATCGAGGTCATTCAGAATGCCGGCGGTTGCCAGCATCTCATCACTTGTTTCTCCCGGCAGTCCGAGGATGACATGGGCACAAACACGTATCCCCCTGTTTTTGCATAACTTTACGGATTGCTCAAAAGATGCGAAATCATGGCCCCTTCCAATCAGTTTCAGTGTCCTGTCCAGCGGTGATTGCAACCCCATTTCAAGCCAGAAATAGGTCCTGTCCGCATATTCTTCAAGGATATCCAGAGTTTCTTCCGGAAGGCAGTCTGGGCGGGTACCGACGATCAAACCCACTACATCCTCAACCGCAAGCGCCTCGTCATAAAGCGTTCGAAGATGTTCCGGCGGCCCGTATGTATTGGAGTATGGCTGAAAATAGGCAATAAATCTTTTTGCCTTGTATTTCCTTACCATAACTTCTTTTCCGGCTTCGATCTGTCCGGCTACCGGGATCCCACGTTCAATGCCGAACGCGCCCGAACCTTCCCCGCCACAGTAAATGCATCCGTCCGTACCGACCGAGCCGTCACGATTCGGACAGGAAAACCCGGCATCAACCGAGACGCGGTGCACCCGGCAACCGAAAACGCGTTTGAGTTCATCGGAAAAAGCATTATAACGTTTCTGCATTTCAAGTCCTTCATTTTTCAGTCAAACCAGATCATTGAAAAGTTATTCCAGGAAAAAAGCAATAACAGCCTGTTGCCTTGGCAAAAATACAATAATATTAAACTATGGCGGGACAAAAACACAAGGAAGGAAAAATTCGTTATATTTCAGTCAATCTCTAATAAAAAATGGCGAGTGATAAGAAATGTTTTGCAGAGACGACTGCTACGTAACTGTGAAAAGTTCTTTTTCCTGGATGGGACTTGCGGCAGACACACATGAGGGAGGACATGAATCAATTATGAAGCCCGCTCACCAGGACCGGATAGGTCACGTCAAAGATCGGGAAAACCGCTTCGAAGGCCTTTACCACACGCGGATCAAAGTGGGTTCCGGAGTTTGACGCGATTTCATTTCTTGCCTGGTAGGGAGAAATGGCACTGCGATATGGACGATCGGATGTGAGAGCATCGTAAACGTCGGCAACCGCAATGATTCGCGCACCCAGAGGAATGTCTTCCCCAATCAGGGAATGGTAGCCTCCTCCCCCATACTGTTCATGATGGCCGAGTATAAGAGGTATAATGTCCATTACCGTTCCTCCCAGGGGTTCAAGAAAATCCGCAGCTCTGCAAGTGTGTTCCTTGATATGTTCCCAGTCACGGCGGGACAATTTTCCCATCTTTGTCAGGATCTCATGATTGATGCCGATCTTTCCCAAGTCGTGCAGTAATGCCGCAATACGTATATTTTCCAGTTCCTGCTCATCGCACCCCATTTTCCAGGCGATCTTCTGCGCAAAAAACGAAACCCGATACGAATGGCTGTGGGTGTGCTGGTCCACGGAATCAATAACAAGTGACAACATTTCGATAATTCCCTGATAGGTCCTGCGGATGTCCCTTGCGGCTTGTTCCTTTTTTTCGTAAAGGAGGCCCATGAGATAACCGGTTATAAGAAGAAAGCCTCCCCATGTGACTATATCCAGCCATCGGTAAAATTCATCGTTCTTCGCAAAGCTGAAGGTGACGGGATAGATATATGCAACCACTGAAATAAGGATTATGGAAAATAGAGCTGCAAGCGTCGCATAGCGTTTTCCGAAAAAATATGCACCGAGCAGCATCGGAAGGTAAAAAAAATTAAGAAAAGCCCGCTGGTTGGAAACAAAAAAGAAAATGAGGGCAGTAATTGCCACCAGGAGAGAAATAATGATAAATTCTTTATCTATTTTCAGCAGGGAAGCTGACAGGTGAGATCTAGGAGTCACGTTGCCTTATCCATTCTGACTGGGTTAGAACGCGACAAAAAGATACGGAGCAGGGAAATGGGGGCCATTCGCCACGTCGCCTCCTTATACACATCTAATATCAATTATGTCAAGAATTTTCCTATTACGGAAAGTCAATTCATTAAGTTTCTCAGCTTTTCAACAAACACTCCAGTCAGACCGCGATTCCCAGTTTATGCCGGTCACCGTCGACGTGGTGAGCGTCGGTCTTCCTGCCGTGCTCTATAAAAATCACCTCATCCCCCAGCAGGCGCATTTCCTTGTGACTGTGCGTAACGAGCACAAAGGGAATTTTCCAGATCTTTTGTAACTGTTTGAGTTCGGCCTGCAGATTTTTGCGAGTATTATAATCCAACGCGGAGAGTGGTTCGTCCAGCAGGAGAAGATCCGGTTCTACCATGAGCGCCCTGGCAAGGGCTACTCTTTGTTTTTCCCCCCCGGACAACTGGCCGGGATATCGTTCCTGGAGGTGGGTGATTTTCAGCATATCCATTACATCGAGAACACTCATCCTGTACCCCTTGTCCTTCTTGCACCGGCAGGGAATTCCATACAAAGCGTTGTTTTTAACGGTCATATGCGGGAAAAGGGCATAGTCCTGGAAAACATAACCTATCCGCCGGTTGCGGGCAGGTATGTTTACGGAACCCTCCGAAGAGAAAAATACTTTATCGTTGAGAGATATAAAACCTTTGTCGGGTTTTTGCAAACCTGCCAGACAATTAAGAATCGTCGTTTTGCCTGCGCCTGAAGGACCGAAAAGGACCGTGGTGCCACTGCTGAACGCGAGTTCCACTTCGATAGTTATACCGGGAAGCTTCTTCATTATTTCAGCTTTCAGCATGGGTTTCCCCCCCTTTTTTCCATAACTGGATTCTTTCCTTGGACCATTTGTTCAGCCAGAACAGTGCGGCAAATGAAAGCACAGTGATGACAAGCACCAGCTTCTTTGCAGTATCCTCTTCTCCGGACTCGACGGCGGAATAGATGGCTAGCGGGATGGTCTGGGTTTTCCCGGGAATATTCCCGGCGACCATCAGGGTGGCGCCGAACTCGCCCAGCGCCCTGGCAAAGGCAAGCACAAGGCCGGCAAGAATACCGGGCCATGCCAGCGGAAGAGTAATAGTGAAAAATATGCGTATTTCCCCGGTTCCCAGGGTTCGGGCGGCTTTTTCAAGCGAAAGGTCTACACTGGAAAAGGCCGCTTTGGCGCTTTGATACATCAGCGGGAATGAGACGATTGCCGAAGCCATTACCGCCGCCCACCAGGTAAAGATTATCTGGAAGTCAAAATAATCGTGAAGTAAATGACCAAGTGGACTTCTCTTGCCGAAAAAAATCAAAAGTCCGTATCCCAGTACTGTGGGAGGCAATACCATGGGCAGTATAATCATCGATTCCAGAAGGTTCTTTCCCGCAAAATCTTTTCTTGCCATCATGCGGGCAACGGCCAACCCGAATGCAAAATCGATGCAGACCGCAATCAGGGCAACCTTCAGGGAAAGAATTATCGGATTGAACATTCTGAAGAACTCCATGGTATCCGGGAAATTTCCGGATCAAAAACTGTATCATTCTCCACGATTCCAGTCTTTTTCCGTTTTACGCATCTATTTGCTTGTCTTTAATGCATGAGTGATGCCAGCAATTTCCGGACTCTTTTATTTCAGCAGTGAAAAACCCGGGACCTGATACAGAAAAACCTGCCTAACCCGATTTGACAACGATTTGCCTGAATTGACATGAAATGCTCACTTGATATGCAATTATTTATCATCAAGCCCGAAAAAACAATTCCATCAGACTTCTCTCGCCAAAATGCCCAAAAACAGTGCATTGCGATTAATATGAAAACATCCGGAAACCTGACCGTCCTTTTCAATCATCGCCAGTTTTGTCTTATCACAGATTATCATGTCTGATTTCAGGCGCAATATTCATGCGGAGGATCCGGCAGCAATCATTCCCGTATTTTATTATATTCAGGCAGCCGAAGTCCTGCCCCAGGCGAAAGAGGTTGGACAGCGGCATTTCCAGGAGATAGCACAGAATGACCCTGTTCACTCCGGCATGGCCGACAACCAGGATGTTTCCGCTCCGGGCTCCTGACATAATCCTTTCCATGGCGGGTATGACCCTGCCGCTGACATCGAAAAAACTCTCTCCGGACGGGGTCCTGAAACCTGCGGGGTTGGCCCCGCGCTTTTCGTATTCCAGCGGAAATCGCCGTTTCACCTCATCTACAGGCAATCCATCCCATTGCCCAAGATCAATTTCCCGCAGATCGGAACATGGTTCAATAGCCACATTCCTTCCTTCGGCGACAATGCCCGCTGTTTCACATGTTCTGCCCAGATCGCTGCAGACGATCCTGTCGAACTGCAGCGAGGCAAATTCCGTTTTCCACCATCGTGCCTGTCTTCTGCCGTTTTCGCTGAGGGGAACGTCCGACCTGCCGATATAGCGCTTTACTGCGTCGATACTTGTATCCCCGTGACGCAAAAGATAAATCGTGCAGGCACCCGGAAATGATTGTCTATCTTTCATTGTTGACCAGCCGTTTTACAATTTTGGGGGAAAGTTTCTTAATATATCCTCCAGGGACTTCCCCAGCGCCTTTTCAATTCGTTCCTTGATCAGCAGCGCATTCCTGAGCCTGCCTTTAACAGCCTCATGGACAATTTCATCAGCCGCTGAGGATTCCAACCGGTCACTGAAACGCTGATTCACGGAGACAAGCCGGTTACCCGACATCATCTTGTCGGCCAGATAAACAATCTCTTTTTCGCTGATTTCATCTTCGCTGTTTATCGAAATCAACATATGACTTGCAACAACATCGGCAACACCCGGATACCCCATGGACCGCAAGGCTTCAGCCCCCGCGGAAGCGTGACTCCTACACCCTTTCGCCAGGTCGTGAAGCAGGGCTGCTGCGACAACCATGTCGCGGTCAATCGCTAAACCGGCCTTGTCAAGCATTTCCGTGAGAAAACACGCCAGACGCGCAACCGCGCGACTGTGGACAATCAACCGGTCCTCGCCGTTTGATGCGATGCGCAAAATCTCTTCGCATTCCTGCACCGAGGGTATCTCCCGCCTCTCCCACTTGGCGCACAACAGTTGATAGTCTTCAGGCGTATCCATATCGACGAGAATTGTTTCATCCACAACTTCAACGCAGCACGAGTCGGTCTCGAATCGGGAAAGATATGACTTAAGACCGCCCTCACCATGCCAGCCGAGGATTCCGTCCCGGTGGCAGACCGGTATCAGGGGCGGATGTCCCCGCTTTCCGCAAAAACAGGGGTACAGTATACGCCGGCCGTTTCCTGCATATTCCCGCAGGATTGCTTCCACCGTCCCGCTTTTCACCAACGGGATGTCCACCGGAAGCAGGAAGAATGCATCGGTATCGGAATCGAGGCTTTTTACCCCCGCCGCCACGGAGGTAAACATCCCCTCTTGAAAGCGCTCGTTGAGAACGGGACGCGCATCGAGTCGCCCGAGCAGGGGCAGCAGTTCTCCATAACGGTGTCCGACCACCACCCGGACATCCCGGATGCCCGCACCATGGAAAAGGGTTACAACCCGTTCGAGAACCGTCGTCTCTCCCAAGGGCAAGAGCGGCTTGAATTCTCCCATGCGGGAAGAATAACCGGCGGCAAGGATGACGGCAGCGATCCTTTCCCCTGAGTTACTTGCCAATTTGCGACCGTACCTGGATCAGCTCGGCGACAATACTCACGGCAATCTCTTCCGGCGTCTCGGCGTTAATATCCAGACCAATGGGATTATAGACTCTTTTCAGGTCCTCTTCGGCGAAACCTTTTCCCAGCAGCTCCTGATAGACAAGGTGCTGCTTGCGCCGGCTGCCGATCATGCCGATATATCCGGCCCTGGTGCGCAATGCCCCCTCAAGGACCGTCTTATCATGCATGTGGCCGCGGGTGACGATCACCAGGTAACTGTCCCGGTCGATATCAAGCTCGTTGAATACGTTATCAAACGTGGAAATAACCTTTATATCCTCGGCCTTCGGAAACCGCTCGCTGTTTGCAAAATCGGACCTGTCATCAAGGACGACGGTCCTGAAGTCGACCATGGCCGCCAAATCCGCAACCGGCCGCGATACGTGACCCGCCCCGAAAAGGTAGACCGTACCAGGCTGGAAAGTAGGCTCAACAAAATAAC
Organism: uncultured delta proteobacterium; assembly: GCA_963815135.1. Taxonomy (GTDB): domain Bacteria; phylum Desulfobacterota; class Desulfuromonadia; order Geobacterales; family Geobacteraceae; genus CAIWTU01. Next base: position 183,359 of record CAWFFO010000006.1, on the reverse strand, counting down.
GTTTCCCTTCTTCGGTTGCGATTACCGGGGCTTTTCGCTTCAGAGCCTCGTCCGTGAGGCGCAGGATAGCGGAATCCGAACCGGTAAACTTGCCAAGTATCACAGATCCTTTATGCACCAGGCACCAATCCATTTGCCGTGCAGTGTCGCCCATGGTATCCAGTTCCTTGATGAGAAAACCCTTCTTTCCCATCTGCAAAGATGTAACAAGTGAACGGTATTCAGCGGCATTTTCCGGATCACCCGAGATGAACTCCATAAGGATCTCCAGCCTGCCTCCGCAGATCATCTTGTCGGTGGTTGCGGCGTCCGAGCCGGACAGATCTACGGTATCGATCCGCGCCTTGCCTGTCTCGAATATTTTACGGGCAAGCTTCTGAGCTTCAAATTCAACAATACCACCGCCGATACTGCCGATTATGGAACCGTCCCGGCGAATAAACATTTTGGATCCAACAGAACGGGGAGTCGACCCCGCGTGCATGATAATAGTTGCCAGAACAAGGTCTTCCCCGTCTTCCAGAATATGACAAATTCCCTGAATTTGTTTAAGCATGGATTCTACATCTCCTCTCTTCTGTCCATTATTTTTCTCTTTATACTTCCGTTGGATACCCAATTCTCCGCGTCCGACCCTATAGGGGCCAGTTTAAGAATGCCGAAATCAATCGCGGCGCGGATGGATGGTATACCTTCAATTGTTCGACGGGCTTCGTCGGCAAGTCCCGCGTCGCCTTTTTCGCCGCTATAAATGTTCAGCCGCAACAAATCCTTCCCGTTCTCCTTTTCCAGGAGAACCTGGAAATTGCGAATACCTGGCAAAGAAAAAAGGGCCTCGTCCATATCCGGCATGGCAAGACGGATGTCTTCAGCAAGCGGGATTGCGCCGCCAATTCTTTCCCTGATCCATTCGAGACGTTTCAGAACCGTACCGCACGGGCAGGGCTCCGGAATAAATCGCGACAGGTCGCCGGTACGATAGCGGATAAGCGGCATACCCTTACGAGTGAGCGTTGTAAATACAATTTCCCCCTCTTCCCCATCAGGAAGGGAACTCCCGGTCACCGGATCAATTATCTCGAAATACAGGTCCGCCTCACGAATGTGGTATCCGCACAGGGCCCGGCAATCCACCGCCGCACCCAATCCCATTTCGGTCATTCCATAATGGTTGAAAACCTTGCATCCCCAGGCGCGTTCAAGTTCGCTCACAACCGCTTTCGGCACATAATCGGCGCTCAGCAGGACACTCTTGATCATTCCCGCGGCAATGGCCCCGGCACTACTGTTTCTTGCCAGGCCGAGAACCTGGACCGGGATGCCGATGAGACAATCGATCTTCTTGTCGACTATCTCGGCAATTGCCTTCTCCTCATTGACCACTATACCGTGCGGAATCCCCTCCACATTCATCCGCCGGAGGGCTTTCACCATCAGGTCCCCCACGCTGCCGTGCTGTTCGCCCGGCATCAGGATCAGAACCCGCTGTCCGGGGCCGACCAGGGCTTTCATGCCGTTGTGAAACAGGTCCGTGGTTAGTTCCAGGTCTTCCTCGGTGAAATGGATTCTCTTCGACTGGCCCGTGGTACCGGAAGTCCGCAAAGTTACAACCCTTGATATTTCGTCACGCGATACGCAGAGAAAACGCAGGTCGTCCGTCATCAGATCATCGGCGGTGGTGAAGGGAAGATGTGAAATATCATCCAGCGACCTGACATCGCAACTTCGGAAACCATTCAGATGCCGCCTGTAGAAGGGACTGTTGTCACGGACATAATCAAGCGTTTCCCTGAGTTTGAGCAGCTGGTAATTTTCCAGCTCCCGGCGGAAACGGGTTCCGGATGTCCCGGTGTTGATCTTGTGCCTGATCCATGGTTCCAGAGGGGTGATTTTCATTTCAGTTTCCCCTGTACAATCTCTTGCCGGAAGCCGATGTAAGGTTATAAAGGCAAAACGGTATCATTTTACCATCAGGGGCGACAACATGAATGCAACAATCCTTTGTCCGCTCCAGGTCAAGGCTCCAGGCATCCTGGAATGCCATGCAGGAAACGGAAATCATCCGCGTCTTTACACGCTCAAGGAATCCGTCCAGAGATTCGATACCAGCATCGCAGCAACTTTCGGCATCTGGAGGCCGGCCTTCCCGGAAGTTTGATTTCTCAGGCGCCGACCATTGCCTTGCGGTAAAGGAAACCGCCCTTCCCTCATCGCCACCGTCACAGCAGCCGGAAAATCCATGGCCGGTCAAAGCCTGCAGCCTGCCGCCCGGCAAGGGCAGGAAGGTGCCGTGAAAGGAACAAAGAGTATTCTCCCAGCCCGGTGGGCTGAAATCTTCAGCCCGCATCAGGCCCTCGGTCTGTTCTTCAATGGCGCGCATTACTTCGGGAAGCGTAATGCGGCTGATATTGCCCGCCGAACAGGGGTAGCGGCCGAAATAACCAACAGGCTGGAAGTGCACCCCTCTTACGGCCGGTGCCAGTTCCAGCGCCAACTTCAGAATAGCGCCGACATTGTGGATATTAACACCCGGCACCAACGTGGCCACCAGCACCACCCCGATGTCGTTGCCGGCGCATCTCTCGATAGCCAGACGCTTCTCGGCATAGAGAGGCGCACCACGAAGACGCCGGTAAATTTCATCCTCGGTTCCGTCGAACTGGAGGAAAACAGAAGATGCTCCGGCTTGTCTGAGGGTGTATGCGTATTTCGCCTCCCTGGCAATCTGCAGGCCATTGGTGTTCACCTGGATAAAGGGGAAGCCGAGGGCTCGTCCCATTTCAACGATGGTCGGCAGGTCTCCTCTTACGGTCGGTTCCCCGCCGGACAACTGGATGATAATCTCCGGCCCGCTTGACTGGAGCACTCTCCTGTACCAGCCGTCAATAGTATGCAGATCGGGATCCTGCGCCATCTCCCGGCCGGAATCGGCAAAACAGACGGGACAGGCGAGATTGCAGCGCGAGGTCACCTCGATGACGGCAGTGCATGCGTTCTTGCGATGTGTCGGACAAATGCCGCAATCAAACGGGCAGCCCTGGCGGGTTTCCGTCTGGTTCAGTCCGCCCCGGACGCCTGCTCCCTTCCTTTTCCATCCCCTGAATTCCGGCTTGCCGCGCCATATCAAAGTACGGAACTCTCCGTGTTCCGGGCAGGTTTTCACCAGGAAAACATCTTTGCCGCTGGTTTCCCGTGTTGCGGGAATCTTTGTGTAACAATACGGACAGAGGCTTTCCGTTTCAAAAGCGGTTTCACTCCCGCAGCATTCCATTATCTCCCCTCGCCAGGGTCGAAACCGTTCGAGACAAGAATCTCTATCGCTTTCGTATAGGATTCGGAAACGATGCCACCGCACCTTTCGATCCTTAAAGCGCCGTCTTCCGTGATGATATCACATCCGATACCGCCGTACTTGCCTCCATAGGTTTCCCTGAACCATTCGCCCATTTCCTGGAGCATGCCGGGCATACGCGGATTTTCTTCTTCTTCATCAGATCCTTTACCGGCATATAGAGACAAAATACATGCCGCACCTGTCAGTGCGCCGCACACTTCTCCTATACCGACCCCGAATGCCAGTCCGGCCATCGAACGGATCAGGTCGGGGTTTTCACTATCCTGGGTGTCAAGCGCCATTTTCATCATTATCTGGCTGCAGTAGTATCCCGTGTGCTTCAACTCCATCATGCGCATCATCATATCATCCATTCAAACCTCCTTGTGAAGCTTTTCTGGCAACCAAAAGATAATAACCTGGAAGGAGCGGAGCGGAGCATGATTTCCGCAACACATCGCCGCCGGCCAACCCGATTGATTTCCCGAGATCGTCGGCGGATAACCCGCCGAGAATTAGCTGCGCCGCCAATTCTTTCATATACCATGTATGGTCTTCCCATAAAGCCGGCTCGAATCCATTGTCGATGACAAGTTTTTCAGTAGCTTCCAGCGACCGAAGATTCTTCGGACAATCAGCCTCGTCCTCGCAATCTTTCGAATATGGAGTACCATTGCCGCGATCATAAAGGTCGCTCACTATCAGAAACCCTTCCGGGCGAATAACCCTTGCAAATTCCGCGAAGGCAAGATCCGGCTTTTCCAATATGGAAATAACACACTCACATATGATTCCGTCCATTGACCCGTCGCGGAAAGGCAATTTTCGGGCGTCTCCCTGAATGAATGGAAATATGCGTGCCTTAACGTCTCCTGAACCGACTAGAGAAGAGGAGGTGTCAAGGGCAATAGTATCGTAGTGAAATTTATTCCTGAGATGATCTGCGGTTGCTCCTGTCCCGCACCCGACATCAAGCAGGCGGGGATTTGCTTCGAATCTGCAAAAAGAGATCGCCCGCTCGGTCAGGCGCATTCCGCCGGGACGTATGGCAGAACCTGAGATATCACGGACAGTACCGTAGAAGCCCGTCCCGCTGACCGGGCAGCATGCCGTTTCAGCGCAGTTATTTGTCTTCAAGGATGCGTTCCGCCTCCGCCATCTTGCCGTTCGCAAGCTGTTCGGGAACAAGCACCAGCCCGCATTCCCGGCAAGCGGGAAGATCAACTTCAAAATTACCCTTCATGTAGGTAAAACCGACCTTGATAAGTTCGAGACTCCCCGAACAGGCGGAACATGACCATTCAGCGGCTTCCTGTGAAAAATTCATTTCATGATCCCCACGATTTTCATTCTGTGACAATAGGCGTTGTGAATCCTGAACTCTTCTCCTTCGGGAGAATACTCCACCCAGTAGGTAACGTTTTCAGGCTGGAAGCAGGCCAGAAAATTTCCTGTTTCATTATTCCGCAACTTTTTACCGTTACGTTCGGCATAATCGATCACTTTACGTATATCATCCTCCAGGATTCGACGATCATCGATTCTCCTGAACACCTCGTCAGGAATGTCTAACTTTATCTTTTCATATTCTTTCACGGAAACATCTCCCACTTCTCCCAACTCATTAAGGATTGTCTGCTTTACCCTTTTCCGGTTTGCTCTTCGTTCGGACCAGGATATCCATCCGCGCGCCGCCGGATCGGCTCCGTCAACGTTCGGGAAAAGAAGCTCGATGAGGTGCGGTCCTCTTCCCGGCAGCGGCCAGGTTGTCTCGGCACATTGCGCAGTAAGCCAGGTAATCCTGTCCACTTACAGAAGTTTGATAATAGACTGTGTTGGTTCCATTCAAAAGTTTCCTGCGATGCCACGCCGGAGGCGGTGAAAAAGGCTTGGTTGAGGAAGGAGGCTCTATATGCTTCGCGCGATGGGCTATGACATCCCGCGCCAGCTCCGGATTCGCATTATACATGAGTCCGCCATAGCCGCAGCATTCCGGTTTGTCACCGCTCAAAGGCAGCGAGTCCTCGACTACGCCCAGCGCTTTCACAATTCGTCTTACAGTCTCTTGAGTCTCCGGAGCCTTCCGGGTTATGCAGGGGTCGGCTATCGCCATGGTTTTCCCGTTCAAAATCCTGGTGAGAGAAGAATGCGATTCTGGCAGGCCTATATCTTCCAGGACTTTCCAGAGTGAGATCTTTTCCATTTGCGGGAGTCGTTCGCCGAAGATGCTTTCGCATGTTGAACAGGCCGTTATCACCTTCGGTTTGCCCATTATTTCCCATTCGTCCCGTACGGCCTCTATGGCCTCGGAAAAAAGGTCTTCACGTCCGGCCCAGTAGGCAGGTGCTCCGCAGCAGCGAAGCATGATCCCGACTCCACCTGTCAACCGCTCCCCCAGATAACGGTAGGAGTTCACAACCTCGCCGGGCGAGGAGGAACAGAGCTGGCAGCTGGGAAAGTACAGCCATGCGCTTTGCTCTTTCCCCTGCTGGTGCCTGAAAAGGGCAAAATGGTCACTGTTGCTGTGGGCCATATCCTGAAGGGCGAATTCGTGGAGAGAAGGCGGCATGAATTTCTGTTCCACCATTGTTCGACGGGCCTGTAGGCAAAGGTCTCCCACAGAGAAATCGTGGGGGCAAACAGTCTCGCAGAGGCCGCAGGTGCTGCATGAATTTGTGAAAACATTATACTGGCGCGCGGAACCAAAGAGGATACGTTCATTATTAAAGATCTCGCGGGCGTATTTTTTCGGGTAACCCTTGTAGCGTTCCAGATAGAGGCACTTCTTCACGCACTCCATGCATTCGCACTGGATGCAGCGTTGCGCCTCGGTGTGCGCCTCTTCCTCCGTGTAGCCCTTCACGGAATCCGCGGGCATGATTCTCGGCCAGCAGGTCGATACCCTCGATACTGGTAAAGAGACGGGTGGCGCATGGCCCCTCGTTTTCCCTGCCGAAACTTAATCCGACCTTCTGCATAAGGCGTTCAATCGAGAGGGCCGGCTTTCTTCCTTCCAATGTCTCCATGACCGGCGCATAGCTGCCTCGGAAACGGGTGCCTCCGCCGGCGAATATTCCATCCCTGTCAGTGGCTCCTGTTGAAGGCTCAATGGCAATAAGGCCGTCGCTGTCCAACTTGAGAGAAAGATCAATTCCGCGCAGTGAGTCACGATCGAGAATCACGGCCTCGTACTCTTCGCAGACCCGTTCAAAAAGCGTCTTGTCGATCTTTATTCCAAGTTGGATGTCCGCCTTCAAGGCTTCCAGGCATCGAAAGTTCTTCCATGAGAACTTCCCGTGGAAGAAGCTGTTCCGGCAGATCCCGGAGCGAACCGCCAAGGCTGTCTCCCTGCTCGAAAAGCGAGACAATGAACCCTTTTTTGAGAAGATCCCACGCAGCGGTTACACCGGCCAGCCCGGCTCCCAGAACGGCAATCCGATGGTTTTTGCGCGGCAACGGCTGCACCCGTTTTATCCCGGTAAATTTCTCGACGCAATGCCGCTCCAGTGCCCCGATGGCTATGGGACCACCTATCGGGCCCCGTTTGCATCTCTCCTCGCAGGGATGATCACATATGCGACCCAGTATACCTGGAAAGGGCATGGTCTTTTGCAGAACCTTGTAGGCGGTATCCCAGTCACCTTTTTGAATCTCTTTCAGAAAAAGCCTGGCATCCATATGCAGGGGGCAGGCCGAGGTACATTCGGGAGATTCCTCCTGGATGCACTTGTTTTCCCATGCAATGAGTTCGTTCTTTTCCATAAAGACCTTCTTTCCTCGGGAATTGTCTTCGATAAGGGGTAGTTATTATATAAAAAGATGGAGAGCATGCCATGGCGGCGGCTCTCCATCGTTATAACATAAAATATACTACGGTGAAAGTATTCTGGAGCCGACCGGGTACTGAACCGGCTCCAGGGGTTTAAAACCAGTACTTCTTCTTATTTCTTCGGCGGTGCGGAGGTTACATCCTGGCATACATAACCCTGTTCCAAAGCGTCGGACACGTCGAAGGCCTTTTTCGGCGACTTGAGAGCCGCAAGGACCTTCTCCGGATACGCCGGCAGGTGGCGGATACGGGCGCCGCAGGCGTTGTCGATGGCGTTGATGACCGCACAGTGAGGAGCGGTCAGTGGCAGCTCGCCGACGCCGCCGGCGCCGAAGGCACCCAGTTCACGGGGCTTGGTTACGTAAATGACCTCCATTTCGTCGGGGATGTCGTTGCAGAACGGGAAGCCGGCGCCGATCATGTTGGAGTGCGTCTTGATCAGTCTCGAAGTCCTCGGTCAGCGCCAGGCCGATACCCTGGGCGAGGCCGCCGTAGATCTGGCCGTCAACTACCAGCTGGTTGGTGATGGTGCCGACGTCTGCAATGTGAGTCATCCTTAGCACGCTGTCTTGCCGGTGGTGACGTCGACTTCGACCTCGGCCATGAACAGGCCGTACATGTAGATGCAGAAGGGATCGCCCTTGCCGGTTTCAACGTCGCACGGTGTACACGGCGTGGTCCAGCTTGCCGTATACCTTGGTTTGCGATTCCTTCCTTCTACCATTTCGTCATAGGTACGATAGCTGCCGTCGGCTTTTTGCATGGCTTGCAGGAGCAGGTGCTCACAGGAAGCCTTGATGGCGTTGCCGGTAACGACGTTGTTGACGGCTGCCGCCGGAGGGGCCGCTGTTCGGGGTGAGGCTGGTGTCGTTCAGGCAGAGGTGAATCTGCGCCGGTTTCAGACCGAGCGGCCTGAGGGTTTCATGGGCAAATGCGAGCGTACCCATGTCCGAGCCCTGGCCGTGATCCTGCCAGCTAGTTGCCGACCATGACTTCATTGTTCGGGAGGAGTTCCGCCCAGTATTCCGGATGTGTCCGGGCCGTCGAGACCGCAGCCGTAGATGCCGAGGGAGACGCCGACGCCGCACTTCTTGGTGTCGGTGCATTCGCAGTTTCGCCGTTGTCGACTGCCCTCTGGTATTTGGGACGGAGCACTTCGAACTGCTCGGGGAAGACTATTACTTCGGGCTTCTGCTGCGTCGGTGTGGTAGAACCTTCACGGTAGCAGTTCAGTTCGCGGATTTCAAACGGGTCCTTACCCATTTTCTTGGCCAGTTCGTCCATCAGCGACTCGGAGGCGAAGAAGGCCTGCGGCGAGCCGTAGGCGCGGAACGGCAGCGCCCCAGCAGTGGTTGGTGCAGACGGTGCGGCCTTCGCCGCGGATGTTGGGGATGTCGTAGCCGGCGAAGCAATACTGCATGCCGCGCTGGGTAAGGAGGTCGCCGAACTCGGAGTACGGACCGTGGTCGACTGACCAGTCAGTTTCAGCGGCGAGGAACTTGCCGTTCTCGTCGGCGGCCAGTTTCACCTTGAACCAGAACGGAGAGCGTTTGCCGGTGTAGAACTGCTGCTGGTACCCAGTCAGTAGCCGAGGTGAAGCGGCGCCGCCGGTCGCCATGGTGGCAGCCGCGACCAGCGCCTCCATGGTCGGGCAGAACTTGTAGCCGAAGGTAGCGCCGGTAGGGTTCTGGACGATGACCAGCTTCTCCGGCTCCACGCCGAGGCCCGGGGCGATCATGGCCGGTGAAGTTGGCATGCAGATTGACTTGGAGTGAACGCACACCTGCCTTCATCGTTAATGTAGCGCAAATCCGACATCCGGCTCGATGGGCATCTGGGGCTGACGGCCGAGGTAGTACTCCCCTTCCACCACGTGGGCTGCCTTTTCCATGATCGGCTTGGTGTCCTCGCCCTTGGCCAGTGTCTGGGTGAAGTAGACGTTGGGAGTGCCCGGGTGGATCTCGATGGCGTCCTCGGCCATGGCTGCCGGGGCGTTCATGTAGTGGGGCAGCACTTCCAGGTCGAACTTGACATTCTTCGCGGCGGCTTTGGCATGTTCTCTTGGTGTCGGCGCATGACGATGGCGACAGCGTCGCCGTACTGGAAGATCTTCTCGTCGCTGAGGATCGGGCGGTCCCAACCGTCACCCTTGTTGGTCGGGAAGGTGATCAGACCGGTGATGCGATTTTTGCCCTTGACATCCTTGTGGGTAACGATCTTGAACACGCCGGGCATCTTCTCCGCTCCGGAGGTATCGATTCCCTTGATGTTGGCGTGGGCCACCTCGGCGCACGATAGCGGCACTGGAGTGTCCCTTCGGGAAGCTGACCGGCCCATGTCGTCGCCGAAATCCCAGAGACCGCAGACCTTGGCAACGGATGTCGGACGAGGAATCCGTGTGCCGTAGACCTTGCCGTCCGCCGGCGGCTTGTATTCGAGGGCGGAGTCGGACATTCGCCCCGCAGCACCTTGGCTGCATCCATTGACCGCGTCGACGATGGAAATGTAGCCGGTGCAGCGGCAGGCGTTCCTGTTCTTGCTGGAACCAGTCACGAACATCCTGGCGGGAGGGGTTCGGGTTGGAATCGAGGAGCGCCTTGGTTGAGACGATGAATCCGGGGGTGCAGAAACCGCACTGGATCGCGCCGTGGAAGACGAACGCCTTCTGGATGGGATGGAGATTGAGCGGGGTGCCGATCCCCTCGATGGTGGTGATCGTCGACCAGTTCTCGATCCGTTTCATTTTGACGGTGCAGGAGCGAACGAGCTTGCCGTCCAGGATGACGTTGCAGGCCCCGCATGTTCCGGTTGCGCATCCGACCTTGACACCGGTCAGATGGAGCTGCTTCCGCAGCACATCGGACAGGAGCGCTTCCTGATCGACGATCAGATGTCTCTCGATACCATTTACTTTAAGCATCTTCTTAATCATACTTCCTCCTCCTCCTTTTGGTTATATAACAGGGCCATGCCCGGTTAAACTGGACTTTCGAACCAGGCTGCTCGGTTTTGGAGACTTGTCTTTTCAAGCAGCCTTAAATCCTTCTTAACTACCGGATTCCCGATATCGAAATAAATATTTATTTAATATCAATCACAGCAGCAATCTGCTCCAAATACCATGGCCAGTCCGTATAACTTCAAAAAAATGCCCCTCACTCCGGAAATCACTTTTCAGGATGCCGGAGTGAGAGAAAAAGGACTGACAAATTTTGTATTTTGGATTACCCCTTACCGAAACTACAGTCCGGATACCTGCATTCCTTACAGCTTTGACAAAAGCCGCCGTGGCCGAGGGTCACGATATCCGACCTTGTGACCTTTTCCCCCGCGAGAATACGGGGAATGATTAATTCAAAAACAGTTGCCTTGTGATACATTACACATCCAGGCAGGCCTACAACTGGAATACTGCCGATGTACGCGAGCATGAACATGGCGCCAGGAAAAGTTGGAGAGCCATAGGTAACAACATCCGCCCCTGCTGCCCTTATACCGGCAGGTGTCCGATCATCCGGATCAACAGACATCCCACCGGTCAGAACTATCATCTCGGCGCCTTCGTCAATCAATTCCCTAATGGCGTCGGCCGTCTGCTGAACATTGTCGGGCACAAAAACCTGCTTAACAACCTCACTGCCGAACCCGGCAAATTTGTTGCGGACAACCGGTCCGAATTTATCCTCAATCCTGCCGTAGAAAATCTCATTGCCGGTGGTAACCAGCCCAACCCTGAAGGGCTTGAAAGGCCTAACCTGAACGACGGGCCCGCCTTCCCTGCATATTCCCTCGATCTGTGAGATTTTTTCTTCCTCGATAAAAAGCGGAATTATGCGTGTCCCCGCGACAGGCAGATCAACGGTAACCTGGCGGTCAGTATGCAGGGAAGCAAGGACGATCCGCTCGACGTAATTGATACGGATCAGTGCCTCGACGTTAATCTTGAGCAGGCCGTTTACCGTAGAGACCATCTGAACCTTACCCTCCACAGGTTCGGTGAGCCTGATCCCATAGCCTGCAGCGCCTGTCGCGATCCTGACTGCGGCATCATTTTCGTGAACAAAACCTGCAGGCAAATCCATAACATATATATTGTCCTTGCCGAGATTGAGCAGCTTCGGGACATCTTCGGCCAAGATCATATGTCCTTTTTTGAAGGCACGGCCCTTGAACTCCCCAGGCGCTATACGCGTTATGTCGTGAAATAAAACTCTTCCGACTGCTTCCTCAACTGGTACTGCCTTCATCATGTTCGTTTGCCCCTTTTGATATTTCATGTGTTCCGAATGGGTTCTTTTGTTACAGGATGGTAAACAAAAAAACCCGCACCAATACTGAAACTGTTCAGTATCAATGCGGGTTTCGTTAGGTCCGCTCAATGCGGAGGACGAAATAAGCGCTTGATAATATCACGAAATGATAGCTACTTCCGGGGAACCACGCGTACCGGAGAAATAAAACGGGATGTGGCACACAACATACAGTGCATACCTCTATTCAGAAAACTGACATTTTACCCGCAATTCCGATACTCTCATGTAAAGTGGTAACGTTATGTATCACACTATATAACCATTTGCAATAAAAAAATTGGTACTTAATATTCAATTCCAGCTTTCTGAAATATTGTGCGAAACAAATTAAAACCCCTCATATATTCAGTCATCATCTCCATGTCGTGAACAAGCCTGTTCGGGTAAAGTCAAAACAATTTTCAACCTCTGAACTGGTTTATCCGCACTTCTTCATCAGGAAATTGGGCAATAATCTCCAGACTCCCCCCCATTGCTTCTATGAACATTCGCAGTGTACTGACGTACATGTCTGAATTTCTTTCCATTTTTGAAAGGTTTGACTGTTTTTTGTTCATGGAGACGGCCAGATTGTGCTGGCTCAGATTCTTTATCTGGCGAAGCTCCGAGAGAGACATTTCCTTCGCACTTTTGATGGACCTTGTTTTTCTAACCTTGCAAGTTTTATTTTTAGTCCTGAAATGTTTTCCCCTTGGATTTTTAGTCAATACGCTCATACGCTTCAAACCTCATTTATACAGTATGCATGCCCAGAATTTTCACATTCGGAAGGATACCCTTCCGCAAAACAATTTGAGTTCACGACTGCACTAGATCGCGACTGTTAAAACCCGAAGAAATTCCAAGTTCCTGCTATTAAATCCGGTCAGTGACAGTGTCCGTCATGGCCATGGCTGCAGCCGTGTTCTTCTGCGTCGTCGCATCTTCCTTCATCTGCGCTGTTTTGGTATTCCAGCGGAGCCAGAGCCTCCTTGGCAAACAGCTCCACATTTTCTCTGATATTTTCTGATTCGGCCTGGTAAACACTCATTCCCAGCAGATTTAGCAACTCAATAAATCCGTCGCCGACCCCGTCAACTATCATACTATCAATGCGACTGCTGACCAGGGCCTTGAAAGGATTACATCCCGCCTGCGGATTCTCCTGATCAATGTTTTCAAATGCCATCGTTTCACCGCTTTCAGTATCCACCGACAAAAAAATAGGTGCCGAAGCGAAATGTCCATAAATCCTGCTTTCCATTCCTTCGTCGCTTATTACCGGAAAACCTAGCCTCATTTGTAAAATCCTCCTTTATTTATTAAGCTTGAAAACCATTCAACAAAGTTTTGCCAACCGGATAGGGGCTTCTTATGTATTAAAAGGCCGGGAAGCCTTATCTACCCCGTTATCATAGCCCTTCCAAGCAGATCAATGACTCCGCCGGTCTTTATTTCTCCCATTCCGTAATGCTTTAGTACCGGCGGCATCTGAGCCTTGCAACTGGCGCATGGCAGGGCGATATAATCCAGGGGCATTATCGCCATTAGCTGCTCCGCCTTTTTTTTTCCCAAAAGCATCCTGATATCCTTCATTTCATCCATGAGCAGACCGGACCCGCCCCCACAGCAGAAATTCATTTCCCGGTTCGGGCTCATTTCGACAAACTCTTCAACGCAAGAACGCATTATTTCCCTTGGCGGATCAACGAGACCGCTTCCTCTGCCATAATTGCACGGGTCATGAAGCGTTGCCCGCACAGGCAGTTTTGCTATATTGAGCCTGGAAAGATTGGCAGCGGCCAATTCCAGAATATGGGTCAGGCGAAAGGGAACCGGCCCGTTTACGCCCTCAGAAAACATCCTGGCTACTCTCCAGCCATGACCGCATTCACCCTGAACCACCAGTTTGGCACCTACCGCTGCAGCTGCAATACGAAGACGCCGGTTATGTTTTTTCATGATATCCATGTCGAACAGAAATCCGTAGTTCGCTGCCTCCAGAATGTTGGAAGACAACGTCCAGTCAAGTCCAAGGAAATGAAACATCTTGGCTGCGCCGAGCAAAGTCTCCACATTGGTAAAAAGTTCTGACGATGAAGGCACATAGAGGACTTCGGCTTGGTACTTGTCGACCGGAATTCTGATATCGAGACCCGTCTCTTCCCGAAGTTCCTCTTCCAGAAAGGAACAGCTGTCTATAATGGCCGGTTTAAGTATTCCTGTATTGTTGCCGGTAATCAGCTCATTTCTGCCAATGGACACCATGAAATGCGGCGCAATACCGAGATGCGTGAGGATATTCCTGGCAGCTATCGTAACTTCACCGGTATCTATACCGAAAGGGCAGGATATCGCGCATCGCCGACAGACATTACACTGGTAAAAATATTCGGCCCATTTTCTGACGGTTTCCGAATCAATTGCATTTTTTCCACAGAATATTTTTGTCAATTTCCCTTTCAATGAGAAATGTCTATCAAAAACTTTGCGGAACAGACCGGCACGCGCAGCCGGAATATTGTAATAATCTTCCGTTCCCAGGTAACTGTGACAGGAATCAGCACACGCCCCGCATCTGGTGCAGGAGTCCAGCATTACTGAAAGTGATCTGGAGAATTTACGATAATCCGCGATCAGCTTAACCATGTTTTCCGGCAAGTTCTCAACTTCAACCGTATTGACACCAATATCGTGCAGTTCCTGCTGTTTTGCCAAATGATACGGCAAATTCACCCGGCCTCACCCCCCAAGTTTTCCGGCCTGTTTTCTGGAGACAGGAATATCCGGATAAACTTTCTTTAAAGCAAATGCAGATCTTTGCCGTAGACCCTGCTGAGTCGGATATTCCGGGGGAGTCTCAACAAGCATTGCCCTTATGACAAAAAATCCCGCCGCGTGAAACATCCTTGAAAAAGGAAAATAAATCAGTAAAACCCCGACCAGCACAAAATGTACGATAAACGGCTTATTTTCCGGAACCGATACGGAACCCGGCGTAAAAAGCCCGCTTGCAAACGACCGGACTGAGGGAAGATCTACCTTAAATCCCGGGAGGTACATAAGCATTCCACTTATGGCAATTGCCAGAATCAGGAACAGAGAAAAATAATTATCAGGCTCCGAAAGCTTTTTTATATACTTCACAGTAATTCTTCTGTAAATCAGGCCCATCAGAGAAGCTGTCATGACGAGCCCGGTTGCCCCCCCGGAATATTGTGAAATCAACCGACTTGCTTCCAGCTTGAAACCTATGAGGGCAAATTGTTCGCGAAGGAAATATATGCCGAGAAAATGCCCGATTATCGCCATTGCCAAAGAAATGTGGAAAAGCAGGGTTAGAAACCAAAGTTTTTTGTCTTGTCGAAACAGGGCGGGGCAGAAAAAAAACTCTACAGCGAAAACCCTGACCTTTCCCGGTAAATTTTTCGGAACCGGAAAAAGCGTCAAATGGAAAGGCACCGGTGTTCTGACCCACTCAGCCAGACGCAAACAGACACCTGACATGAATATGGCAGCCATCGTATATGGCAGCAGACAAGCGAAAATATAATTCATCACCCACTATCTCCAAAGCTTGTCACAGACAACCGGTAGGTTTAGGCAACCCGGCAAGCTTGCACGCCCCTTTGGCAGGACCTGCGGGAAAAAGCGTCTCTATCCGTTTCAGCTCCAGGCCTGTGTCCTTGCATAATTTACGGATCATGGGCGCAATCCTGAATCGTTGGTAATATTCGCGAAGATAAAAAATTACCTTCCAGTGTTCAGATGTCAATGCGGGAATATTCTCCAGTACTGCAAATGCTTCAGCAACTTTTTCACACCATTCGTCAGGGTCTGCAAGAAATCCATCCTCGTTGAGTTCTATATCTCTACCGTCAACCGTAAGGAAACTCATAAAGGATACCTGCCTCAGAAATATGCTATTTCGAACGGCTTTCTTGCATTTGGATTTTGTAAATCCGATTTCTTTTGCGCAGGATGTCCAAGAATCAGCGGAGCAACGAGTTCATATTGCTCCGGAACTCCCAATTCTCGTTTAATCGCCGGATCGGCGAAAATATTGTGTGCAAACCCGATCCAGCAGCACCCCAAACCTGATTCTTCAGCAAAAAGATGAAGATTATACGCCACCATACTGCAGTCATATACTTGCCAGCGGGATTCGGTATTTCCATAAATAACGATAAGCACCGGAGCATTGTAGAAGATATTGTAGTCGGGATTTCTTATATACTCCTCGTACTGCCGCATGTGAGGGGATTGGCCAAGAACATGCAGCCAGCCGTCCTTGGCCGTATCCGAATATTTCTTCATCCGCTCTTTGCCGGTTACAACGACAAATCTCCAGGGCTGGTTGTTGGATCCGGATGGAACCCAAACTGAATCATTTATTAATTCATCAATGCAATCCCTTGAAAGAGGTTCATTGGAATAATCCCTGCAACTCCTGCGACTCCGAATGATGGACCTGATATCACTCATAAAGTTCTCCCAAATTCACCTGATTTGTAAACCTTGCAAGCCTGTTCACAGCCTCTAACTGCGTTCCACCAGTAAAAAGCACTAACTACCGTAAATATTGCTCAGCGCATATGCCATACATTTCGCACATTGAAACTTGTACGGCCCAAGATGGTCATGACAGAACCATGACCCGCATTTGGAACACTTTTTATTAAGATAATACTCAGTATCAATCTCCTTGCCACAAATTGCACATTTTTCAATTGCCATGTTGTTTCTCCTTATGAAACAAGTGTATTTTAAAGAACAAAAAAGCCCGCACTTATACCATTGTAATATCTCTAGTATCAGTGCGGGTTTCGTTGAGTCTGCGGTGCGGCAGAGGACGAAATCGGCGCATGTTATTATAATGTGTGTGTAACAAACTCATGCTATAAATTATTTGAATGTTTCTGTTTTTTCTACATAGCTTATACCACCATCTTTGAAAGAAATTACCACCTTGCCGGAAAAATTTTCCTGAATAATGTTTAATTCAAAAAGCGTGTCAGACACTCTTTTCTTCCAGATTGAATTGGGAACTTTTATATCAGTGACAACTTGCCTTCTCATAACTGTTTTTCGGCCTCTTAGTTAAAAATACTCAAGCAGGAGGTTGCTGGAAAAGCTGTTGTTGAGAGCCGGCATTTCATCTTTTGCGGCTCATCGCCGGTCACCCGACCACCTTGAATTGGATAGATAGGCAGTGAGATTTCACATGAATTTTGACTTGATCTTGTCGCAGATTGCATAGTTTCCTGAAAAGAAAAACGCGACGTACCGTTATATATAATATTATATAGCGTATTGCAAGCTTTTTTTAATTTCCGGAAAAGGATTATCCTTTATAATTTTTTATCCAACCGCCTCGACGACACAAAATATTTATATATAATTCATTAACAAATTAATGTCGAGCCGAATCAAACGGTATTTCAAGC
The DNA here is from genome assembly GCA_963815135.1 of uncultured delta proteobacterium. Lineage (GTDB taxonomy): Bacteria > Desulfobacterota > Desulfuromonadia > Geobacterales > Geobacteraceae > CAIWTU01. The sequence goes on along the minus strand of CAWFFO010000006.1, from coordinate 166,457 downwards.
AGTTAATAAAACCCGGCCCGGATATTACTCCCTGCATGCTTTCTGAGGGAAGGCGGAATTTCCAAATTAATGGCAAACTTTCACTGTAAGCATCCGGTGAAAATAATGGAGGGTAGTCAAAACATTGATCGCAATGCAATATGGAAAACAACATCGGGTGAAGTTTCAACAATGATGTCCTCGGATACCCCAAGGTCGATGGAAGTGTTTTTACCTATACCGAAAGTACCTCCTGAAACAAGCTGAAGAGACGATGCGTTTACTGCCTTCAATCCGCTTCCCTGGTACAACGGAGTATGTCCGTCGGCCTGTACCTTTAGAGCCAGCCATTCGAGCGGACTCCATCCGAACCCAAGGGAGCCGAAACCCGCCAAAGTCCTTTGCATGCCTTTCAGCACATCTCCATCACCCATGACCATCCCGCCTATTCCACCGAAGCCGCTTACATGTCCCAGCGCGGGGAGTTTGTAATCTTCTTTTGCGCTAAACCAGAGCGCGAAATCAGTATTGCCGCTACCCAGCAGTCGGTTACTTTCGCCGGTAGGCAGCTTCAGGGAAGCTCGCAGCGCAACCGCCGCATCGTCATTCCTGAAAAGCTGAAGGGCACCGGTCAACCGGATATCTCCAATACCTGATGATGAATCCCGAATTTTCAGCCTGTTAATGCCGTCCGAATTGTATTCATACAAGAGGCGGTCACGTGGCGCTTGTTCACGGCCTCCGTTCGGGAACCCGAAAAAGTGGTGAAAGTCTTCGATGAATCCATCGAGAAAACCGCCCCCGTATGCAATAAAAGGGACATCAATTCCACATTCGATCCCTTTTGCCACTCCATAACGTGCAGCAAGGGTGAAACGGTAAGATTCTCCATCCGACGTAAGATTTTCTCTATCATTAGATTCGACGACATAATTATTGGCTGTGTCCAGGGAAAGAATCCCCTTTATCCTCCCAACCGGTGTGATCTGGGCATCATCGATTGGTGGCAAACCGTGGACCTGAATCAAAGGGCTCTGGTTATAGGTATAAAATGGCTCAATGTCCTGACAAAATGCCTTTTCAGGAGCCCACAACTGAAAGCAAATAAAACAGGATAACAACAAGAGAAAACATAAAATAAGCTTTGCTTTTTGCCGGATTTCCGGAAAGATACAAGCAGCGGGTCTCATTATTTACCATCCCCTTTCGTCTGCAGTAAAATAGAGTATCAATTTAATTAGGTCACTATAGAGAAAACAGGAAAAACCGCTTTCTAAAGATGATGCGTAAATTTGTAAAACATTGCCTTGGATAATGCAAGGAATTATAAATTCATTCACTCATGTATGACATTCCATTTTCCAAATAAAATCCGCCGAGGGTGTGCGACTAACCAAATCATGCGGTTTCGCACTGCTTTTCTTAAAGGTATTGAACAAAATACCGTATATGCTATATTCACGGTAGCTTTATAAAGAACTCTTCCGATTAACTCACTAATCCTGGAAAGTCCACTTTATCCGTACAAATCATACCTATTAACAGGCGAGCTTTCTTGTTATGAAAAACCGTAACCGGCGGGAAACAACTTGGGAAAAAAAGGAACTCGGGGAAAGAAGAGATGAACTGGGCTCTCTGAAAAAACGCCTCTCAAGAATGGAGCGGATTTTAACAAGACTTCGCATAGAATTGGGCACGTTGAGAAAAATATATTCGGAGATACTTGATCCGAGAATAAGAGAACTTGATAACCTCAAGAGTTGCCTGCCCGAATCATCCGAATCAAATCAGAATAACGGAACTGGAAATGAAGCTTTTAACGCCGGTTGTTATTCCCATCAGCAGGAAAGAGAAGTCGAAGAAAGTTCCATTCATTCCAATTGTCCGGATAATGATGAAATTCATACAGATAGTTTCAAAGATCTGTACCGGAAGGTGGCCAAATCTGTCCACCCGGACCTCTCGACAAATGAAGAGGAAAGAAAATGGCGGCAGAAATTGATGGCCGAGGCAAACAGTGCTTACACCAGGAAAGATTTCGAAACCCTCAGATCAATATTGCTCCAATGGGAAAACGGGTCCGATATGTGGGATGGAGAAGACTTTTCGGTGGAACTCAACCTGATCTTGCGCAAGATATCCTGGACAAGGGATAGAATGCGTATCGTCGAAACTGAAATAGAAGAAATGAAAAATTCCGACTTGTACCGTTTACTGATAAAAGTTGAGGAAGCACAATATGAAGGGGTTGATCTTCTTGCGGAAATGGCAAAGAAAATAGATATGGATATAGCATCGATCCGTATCCGGTTAGGCAAGAAAGTGCCGGATAGAAAAAGAAACGTCACCATGGAAAAGCATCCCCGCATGTTTGAACGTTCGGTCAGCTTTCCATCGGAATTCAAGACGGGTAAACTTTTTTGCAGGAAGTCCGGTTCGGAAAGCTTTCTGGATTGGAAATTCTACGGAGAAGCCTGCGGAGAGATCAGCATTCCCGCCGAAAGCTCTTTACGCCTGGATGTCAGCGAAGGAAAGGGAAACACCCTTTCCTTCCTGGACAATCTCGGTAAAAGTGATTTGCAGGCCCTCTTTCTGCACACCTCCGCCGATAGTGAACTTACCCATCTCCAGGGCTTAACAGGCTTGCGGGAGCTTTACCTCTCCGGTAAAGGTATTACCGATGCAGGTATGCATGAATTGTGGAATCTGACAAACCTGCAACGGCTTTATCTTTATGATACAGCCATAACAGACATCGGAGCAGAGAAACTAAAAGTTCTGACCGGGTTACGCTGCATCACTTTGTGCGGTTCAAGCTTAAGCGAAAATGTTATAAATAATATAAAAAATTTATTGCCCGGATGTAGAATAATTTTACTTAACCGACCCTCATACGGAACTGGAGGAAGTGTAGCCGAATAATGCATAAAACCTCATGAACCTGGGCCCGGCGGGACTTACCATACTCTGAGCCCCGTGAAATTTTTATCTTTTGGCCAGATGTCCAACTGCCTCTTCTGCTGTTCTCATAGCCGTAGCCACACAATCATTAAGTCCTATCCCACGATACGAATTACCTGCGAAAAACAGGCCGGGATGGCTGCGGCGCTTTTCCTCCAAGGCATCCAGCCGGACTCCGTGACCTGATGTATATTGCGGAATAGCTTTGGCGTGGCGGAAGATCCTGACAAAGGAAGGCGCTTCCTTAATTCCCATGATTATTTTCAAGTCTTCCCTGGTCCGCTTTTCTACTTCTTCATCGGACAGGTTGATCCTGTCAGGAAAACAGGCGCCTCCAAGCATGCTTCTCAGCATTACTTTACCTTCAGGTGCGCGGTTTTCAAAAATGCTGGAGTCCCAGAGAGTACCCATCGTATTCATTCCTTCTTCCTTCGTTATCAGGTAGCCAAAACCGCACATGTCATGCTCGATCTGTTCCCTGTCGTAGCCGAAACAGACCACCACCATCGAAGCATATGGTATTGCCTCAAGAACTTTACCCATTTCAGGATCGATGCCCCGGACGATATCTGCTGCAGCATATGAGGGGGATGCAAGAACAACCAGATCCGCATCCATTTGCCCGTTCTCGGTCTGAACTACGTACGGGACATTGTCCCGTTTGCTTATTCCAGTTACCGTACATGCGCAGCGGACCGCTTCAGTCTGAAGATTTTGGGTCAGAATATCGGTCAACTCCTGGATACCGCTTCGGAAAGAAGTAAGGATACCGCCCGGTCCTGATGCACCTGATACCACCTTGCCTGCAGCCTTCTCCTTCTTTTTCTTTTTCGCAAGCTTGATCATGGCCATGGTAAGACTTCCGTACTCCCTTTCAAGCTCCGCGATGCGCGGAAAACAGGAATTGACTGACATGGTTTCCGGATCACCGGCGAAAATCCCCGATACCATGGGAGAAATGAGTTTTTTCAGAGCTTCCGGGCCAAGCCTGCGTCGGCCGAAAGAAGCGAGAGTTTCGTCAACACCTGCTGGAGGCCCAGATATGAAAGGCTCCATGGCAAGGCGCAACTTTCCCGGCCACGACAGGAGCTTGGATTTGAAAAAAGCCTTTCCGTTTTCAGGTAGTTGATGCAGCATACCTTCTGAATATATGAACCGTTTGCGGGCGTTGTCATTGCTCCTCAGCAGCCTGCCGCTGACGTTGAGGCTTTTACAAAGGTCAAGAGTCTGGGGCTTGCTGTCCAGAAACCCGTTAGGCCCCCATTCGCAGAGAAATCCCTGGTCCTTGATGCTCCATATTTTTCCACCGAACCTGTTTTCTTTTTCCAACAGGGTCACATCAAGTTCAATCCCGGCCGCCACGGCCTTTTCCTTCAAAAAGTAGGCGGTCGCAAGCCCGGAGAGACCTCCACCGACAACAATCGCTTTTTTCATAATTCCTCCTGAAACTATTTTCTTGAAACAAACATATTGAGTGCGGCTATTCCAGTTTCCCCAGAATCTCGACCAGCACCTCCAGAGCATCCACCAGTCTTTCCTGGTCTTCCCGCGAAAGCCTGTTCAAAAATACCCGGTAGTTTTCGACTATTCCTTCCCCCAATTCACCAATCAACTGCTTACCCTGGTCAGTCGCGAATATAACAACCCTGCGACGGCTCTCGGAATCCACTGTTCTTCCGACAAACCCGAGATTAACAAGTTTGTCGACCATCTCGCTGGCGGAACTCATGGCTATTTTCAATTCCCCCGCAAGAGAATTGAGGGAACAGGAACCTTTGTCATGAATCGCCAGCAACATCTTGAACTGGTTGTAGGATAGATCCATCCCTTCATGAAGCATGCTGCGAATCCTTCCCATTACTCGTATAATGGCGGGATATAAATGAGCAATGCGTTCTATATTTTCCATATGAGCTCCTGAAAAAGCGTACCTGGCGATAATTGACGGACTTCTAACTGTTCGGATACCTAAATTTTAACATCTCGAAATATTTTGTCAACCAAAATTTATCAACATATTATTGACATGGCCACAAACTACGATTACATTCAAGCAACCGATTTGAAAGGATGTGCAGATGAATAACAAGGACTACTACCAGGCACTCGGCCTGAAAAAAGGCGCTTCAAACGAGGAGATCAAAAAAGCTTACAGAAAGCTTGCTCTCAAGTACCATCCGGACAAAAATCCGGGTGACAAGGAAGCTGAAGAAAATTTCAAGGAAATCAACGAGGCGTATGCCGTTCTTTCCGATAATGAAAAGAAGGCACAGTACGACCAGTTCGGGTCAACCGACTTTCACCGTCGTTTTTCACAGGAAGATATTTTCCGCGGGTTCGATGTGGGTGATCTATTCAAAGATCTTGGCTTCGGCACCGATGACATTTTTTCCCGCATGTTCGGCGGAGGAAGTCATCAGCAGGGCACAAGGTTCAAACCCAGGAAACGACGCGGGGAAGATTTCAGCATGGACTTGCATATCTCCTTCCGTGAGGCTGCACAGGGTATTGAAAAACGGGTTGCGTTCCTTAGAGACGGGGTCAGAGAAGAATTGTCCGTTAAAGTGCCACCCGGAATTGCTGACAATGCCAAATTGAGAATTGCCGGAAAGGGAGGTAAAGGATCAGGTGACGGGGGACCGGGCGATCTCTATCTCTCAGTAAAAATCGGGGCAGATCCGGTATTCACCCGGGAAGATGATGATATCATTGTCGAGAAGGATATTAGTTTTTCGGAAGCCGCGCTTGGAACGTCGCTGGATATCCCGACACTGGAAGGAGAAAAAAGAATAAAAATTCCGGCGGGCATCCAACCCGGAACCAAAATAAGGCTGAAAGGCTTTGGATTTCCTCAAATGGGGAAAAACATGCGGGGAGATCTCTATATCAAGATAGGTGTGAAAGTCCCGGAGCAGCTTACTGAAACACAAAAAAATCTTTTAAGAGAACTAGCTGAATCAGGCTTGTAGAATAGCGCGGGTTGAAGAGTTCCGACAAAATACAGAACATTTCTGATTATTTCAGAAGTATTTCAACTGAAGCATTTTTCCTCAGTTCGGAAAGCCAATCTTTAAACCTCTCTTCGGATTTTTTCTTGTACAGGGAATCCTCAATTTCCCCCTTGACATCTTCGAATGGCTTCAATTCTCCGTGAAAGCGCTCCAGCATCTTTACAATATGCAGGCCGGAGGGCGTTGAGAAAGGCTCGCTGAATTCACCCGGTTTGAGTTCCGACAGAATCTTCTCAAACTCCGGGAGCATTTCCCCTTTTTTAAATTTACCGAGATCACCACCGTCTTTAGCCGAAGGATCATCGGAATATTTTTTTGCAAGTTTCTGAAAATTCTTTCCGCTTTTCAGTTCCGTATAGATTTCAGAAGCGCGCTCATTTATTTTTTTCCTCTCTACCGTTGAAGCATCAGCAGGGATATTAAGGGTTATGACAGCGGCATGAAATGACTCTTCCTTTTCAAACATTTCCGGGTGAGTGGTATAAAATTCGCGCATTTCTTTATCGCTGATCTGAATTTTCGCCCTGACCTCCTGGCTTATCAGGCGCAACCGCTCCAGTTGATCTTTTATCTGTGACTTGTATTCATCATAACTGATTCCCTGGCTCTTAAGAGCCGACATAAGGGTTTCCTGGCTTATATTATTCTGCTTTTTCACATTTTCGATCGCCTGCTTGACTTCCTCGTCACTGACCTTGACACCAAGTTCACTGATTTTCTGGGAAATAAGCTTCTTGTTTATTATCGAATCAAGAGCTTCCTCGCGTAGCCGGTCCTTACCCGCAACATCCTCAGGTACATTTTTGCCGAGGACTTTTTCCATATCAGCCTGTTCTTTCGCGACTTCAAAAGTCGTAATCGGGTCGTCATTTACTACGGCGGCTATTCCGTCAACCAGTTCGGCACGGGCCATGACAGGAAGTAACAGAACAAGGGCAAGCACATAAATCTTCAGCAGTTTTTTCATATTTATCTTCGCTATTTTAATGGAATGGATGCTATCCGGAAAGAATGAGCTGCAAGCAATTACAAGGACCAGTAATAAGCAGCAGCGCAAGAGGGCAGGCCGACAACCTGCCCTCACAATATTAATTACGTTCTACTATTTCGAAGCAGGCGCAGGAGTCTGACTATTTTCGGCCGAATTGCCGCCGATTTCTTTCAGGGCGTCTTCTTTGATGGATATTTTTGCGTCCTTCTTCAGATTTTCTTTCAGTTGTTGCAGCACTTCCTGCTGCTTGGCCGGCAACATTGCCGCCTTTATCTGGTCTTTTACCTCTTCAAAAGAACGCTCGCCGGCAGGCCGTTTTCCGGTAACCTTGATGATATGGAAACCGTAGGGTGTCTTCACAACATTCGATACTTCCCCAGTTTTCAGGCTGAACGCGGCCTTTTCAAACTCCGGAACCATTGCCCCCTTGGAAAACCAGCCGAGATCTCCACCCTTGGCAGCGGATGCATCTTTTGAATATTTTTTGGCAAGGTCCTCGAAGCTGGCGCCCTTTTTCAGCTGGGCAAGGATATCCTGCGCTTCGCTTTCAGATTTGACCAGGATATGGCTGGCCCTCACCTGCTCACCGGTTTTGAATTTATCCTTGTTCTGATCATAAAACTTCTTCATATCCTCATCGGAGATCTTGATGTCGCCTTCAATTTTCTTTCTGACATAAGCCTCGACAATAACTCTCTTTTTCAGGTCTTCCAGCTTTGCTTCAACCTCTTTACTTTTGTCTATACCGTCTTTCTTCGCCTGCTCCAGCACGAGTTCACGAACCACCATGCTGTCGAGAAGCTCTTTCTTGCCCTCCGCGGTCTGGGCCATGGGCTTTACGTAGGGGGGAAGATTTTCCACTTCAGCGTTGAAATCATTGACCGTAATAGCCTTGCCGTTTACTTCCGCGAGAACCTTTCCATCCTGTTTCGATTCCACATTCGATGCAGGCTTGCACGCGAAGAGAGCAAGGGAACAAACCACCAGGGTCAGCTGTTTGAGAAATTTTGAATAATACACAGCGTATCTCCTTTAATTTTAAACATAATTATTTTGAACAACTTTAGGATTAAAGCACATCAGACTAGCCTTTTCAAGACATTTCTGGACTCCCCGATGACCCCTTCAAAGGAGGTATCCGCTAATTCTGCGCAAAGACGAAAATCCGGGGTAAACTGGTATTTTTTCGGAGACTGGCGGATAAGCCCAATGATCAGATCTGGAGAAACCGGTGTTTTTTCATGAAAAGAAAAAATCAGCCGCTTGCCGTCAAATTCCAGCCGCCTGATCAGGAATGCAGATAAATGGACCCGCAGCCTCATTATTTCAAGAAGACAGGTCACAGCGAAAGGCAATGCGCCGAATCGATCGACCAGCTCTTCCATAATTTCTGATATATCGTCTTCCGAGGCAGACTGGACCAGTTTCTTGTACAATATTAGCCGCTGGTTCGCATCCTTGACATAATCTTCAGGGATAAATGCGGGTATTCTCAGCTTTATTTCCGGTTCGACCCGCTCCGTCAGGGCTTCGCCCTTTAGCTTGCACACCGCCTCTTCCAGCATTTCCGTGTAGAGCTCGAATCCCACCGGCGCGATATTCCCGTCTGTTTGCCCCCAGCAGGTCACCCGCCCCCCTGATTTCCAGGTCATGGGTGGCTATGCGGAACCCTGCCCCCAGTTCGGAGATATCCTGAATAATTTCAGTCGCTCGCGGGCGTCGGCGGAAATGGCACCTTCGCCGGGAATGAGGAAATAGGCATAGGCCCGCTGCTTCGAAGCGGCCGACCCGGCCGCGAAGCTGGTAAAGCTGGGCCAGGCCGAAGGTATCCGCCCGGTTGACGATTAGAGTGTTGGCGTTGGGAATATCGAGCCCCGATTCGATAATAGTGGTGCAGAGCAGCAGATTGGTCTCGCCATGCATGAACCAGAGCATCACCTCTTCCAGCTCCTTTTCATCCATCTGGCCATGGCCCACGGCGAATTCGCGCTTCCGGAACGAGTATCTCTGCAAGTGCTCGGCCATGGCGCCGGATGGACTGGACCCGGTTATGGACGAAAAACACCTGACCTCCCCGCCGCATTTCGCGCATCACCGCCTCCCGGATCAGTTCATCGGAGAAGCGGGCGACGAAAGCTCTTTATGGCAAGCCGGTCCACCGGCGGGGTATCGATAATTGACAGCTCGCGAATTCCCGACAGCGACATGTGCAGAGTCCGGGGAATTGGCGTAGCGGTGAGGGTCATGATGTCCACCACTGCCCGGAACTGTTTGAGCTCTCTCCTTGTGAGCGACCCCGAACCGCTGCTCTTCGTCGATGATAACAAGCCCGAGGTCCTTGAAGTCGACGTCCTTCTGCAGGAGACGGTGGGTGCCGATGATGATGTCCATCCCCCTTTTTTCACCCCTTCGAGGATGGCCCTCTGCTCCTTTGGCGAACGGAACCGGGAGACCATTTCCACCTTTACCGGGTAGGCCGCTAAACGGGCGCGGAAGGTTTCCAGGTGCTGCTGGGCGAGAACCGTGGTCGGCACCAGCACCGCCACCTGCTTGCCGTCCATGACCGCCTTGAAGGCCCCGCGCATGGCCACTTCGGTCTTGCCGTACCCCACATCGCCGCAGACCAGCCGGTCCATGGGCTTTGCGCTTCTCCATGTCCCGCAGCACATCCTCGATGGCCGACATCTGGTCCGGGGTCTCCTCATAAGCGAATGCGGCCTCGAACTCGCGGATAGAGGTCGTCAGGGGGCGAAAAGACATACCCTTCGTTGCACCTGCCGCGCAGCGTAGATCTTCAGCAGCTCCTCCGCCATCTCCTGGACCGCTTCCCGTACCTTGGACTTTGTCTTTTCCCAGCCGGCGCCCCCAAGCTTGTCAGGACCGGCTCGAGCCCTTCCGAACCCACATAACGCTGCACCAGGTTGATCCGGTCGACCGGAAGATATAGCTTGTCGCCGCCGGCGTATTCAAGGAGGAGAAAATCACCCTCTATCGTCTCCAGGGTGAGATGCTTCAGCCCTTTGTACAGGCCCAGCCCGAAGTCGATGTGCACCATGCAGTCACCCGGCTTGAGCTCCGCAAGCGAGGTCAGCATCTGTTTTTTCCTGACCTCGGAAATGCCGCGCCTCTTTACCCTCTTGCCGAAGATTTCTTCTTCCGCAATCACGACCAGGTTTTCGTCGCACATGCGGAACCCGCGTGAAATAGCGCCGGAAAGGATGTCGATCCTGCCGGCCTTGCTCGACCTTTCCGCGGTGAAATCCCTTTCGGAAATCTGCAGTTTCAGCGGGTAATGGGAAAGCAGTTCAGACACGCGATGTGCCTGGCCGGACTGGTGGCAGGCAATGAGCACCCTTTTCTCTTCCGCAAGCCATCCGGAAAGGCGTTCCACCAGAGGCCGGAGCATTCCTTCGCTGTCGGGGGAAACATCCAGCCGGAGATCCTTGTTGTCCTCGCATGAAAAACGGAAAGTGCGAGCTTCATTTCCATTTTCTGTAAGTTCCAGGGAGGGGACAGTAACGGTTCGCCCGTTATAAATGAGAGGCTGCAGCTTCTCCATGGTGAGAAACAGCTCGTCGGTCGGGCAGGTAATGACGTCGCGTTCCAGCGCACGCTTTTCCGCCACTTGGAGTTCTTCGGCAAAACGACCGGCTCCTTCGTCAACGGCTTCGGGATCGAGTAAAACCGTAACCGCTCCCGGCTTCAGGTAATCAAAGATCGTCTCCAGACCGGGGTGAATGAGAGGCTGCAGATATTCTATTCCGGGGGGGTATATCGCGTTTTGTATTTGCTCCAGCAGCTCTTTTCTGCGTGTGGCCGGTATCTCTATACTGTCGCAGCGTTTTTTCAGGCGCAGGGCGAAATCCTTCAACGCTTCTTCAGTAAAAACGACCTCCCGTGAAGGAAGAAGGATAAGTTCGGACAGGGGCTGGAGCGAGCGCTGGGTGAGCGGATCGAAAGCACGGATAGTATCGACGAAGTCGCCGAAAAACTCGATTCTGACCGGCTCGACACGGTCAGGCGGAAAAATGTCGAGAATCCCGCCACGGACAGCAAAAGTTCCTTTGTCTTCAACCAGGGGAACATTGGAATAGCCCAGGTTGAGCAATTTTCCGAGAAGCTCGTCGCGCTCCACCTCCTCGCCGGCCACGAGATAATGGGAGACCGCTCCCAGAGTTCGTCTCGGAAGCAGTCTCTGCAAAACAGCGGCGATTGTGGTGACCACCAGGGACACTTTGCCGTCCATGAGCTGATATAGTGTCCTGAACCGCTCACCGGTAATTTCGGGATGCGGAGAAGCACTGTCAAAGGGTGCGGACTCCCAGGGAGGAAAATAGAGGACTGAATCTTCCGAGCCACAATAAAACCCCAGTTCCCGACGCACTTCCTCGGCTGTTTCCGTATCCGGTGCAATAATGAGAAACGGGACACGAAGCTGCCCGGACAAACGGCTGACAACGTACGCCGGTGCCGATCCCTTGAGTCCGGCCAGAATGACACTGGCGTCGGAAGGGGAAAGTGCTGCGTTGATTTGTTTGATATGAGAACTATGATCCTGGTGCATTACTTCTTTCTGGATAAACAAGCGGGGAACTTTCAATGGTAAAATGATAGCAAAATTAGAATTCTTAATCCACAAGTTAATGCATTGACCAGACGTGCTGAATGGCAGGAATGACACGAGGCGCATGATTGCGCCTCATGTCGGCAGAGTTATGGAACGTGAAACTGGACAGGCACAATCACTGTATCATGCGGATAGTGTTATTTGCGGAGTCGGTGACAAAAAGCCCGGTACTGGCAATTGTAATTCCGCTCGGATTGCTGAACCTCGCCAAGGCTCCCACGGCGTCGGTGCTACCCGCCTGCCCCGCGAAACCGGCAAGGGTTGCAACCTGCGCCGCAGCAGGAGACGAAGAAGTAAAATATTCACGAATCGTCTGGTTTCCCAAATCGGCCACATAAAGGTTTACACCGTCGCTGGTGATACCTGTTGGGGCATTGAAACCGGCGGTCAGCGCATTGCCGTCCGAAATGCCGGCAAGACCGGAACTGTTCGCAATGGTACTAACCTGACCGGTAGACAACAGCATACTTCGAAGGGCGTTATTGCCCTTATCGGCTATGAACAGGCTTGTGCCGTCTGTGGCAATACCGCTCGGCAGGTTAAACCGGGCAGAAATGCCCGGGGCATCAAAAAAGCCGGACGAATTCGCACTACCGGCCACAGTCGTCACCAGTCCCGAGGCAATCACGATCCTGCGTATAGTATTATTCGAGGTATCACAGACATACAGATTCGTACCGTCGGTAGTAATGCCGCTTGGCGAATTGAATCTGGCCGCGCTTCCCGTCCCGTCGAAAGAGCCGGGCAATGTCGGGCTGCCGGCCACAGTCGTCACCAGTCCCGAGTCAATCACTATTTTGCGGATTGTATGATTCGATGTATCACAGACATAAAGATTCGTACCATCGGTAGTAATGCCGCTTGGCGAATTGAATCTGGCCGCGCTCCCCGTACCGTCGGCTGAACCGGGCGGAGCAGTTGAAGAGCCTGCAATGGTCGTTACGTTGCCGGACGCGATATTCATCTGGCGGATGGTGTTGTTATTGCGGTCGGTTATGAACAGGTTGAAACCGTCAGTGGTAATACCGTAAGGCACGTTAAAGGTAGCCAAAACCCCGACACCGTCGCCAGACCCAGGGGAACCGATGCTGCCCGCCACGGTTGATACCGAACCTTTAAGGACCGGTGCCCCCCCCTGGATACTTCCGCCGATCAATTTTGTCACAAAAAATTGATCGGCTGATCCCCCTGTCCCGTTCGACGTGGTGACGGAAATTGTTCCTGTAGTTGCCCCAACTGGAACCTCCGCGACCAGTTCGGTCTGCGTGGCGCTGAGCACGGTAGCCTGAACCTTGTTGAACCTGACCATATTATTGACAGGGGTCGTGTCAAAATGATCGCCGGTTATGGTTACCTGGGTCCCGGCTAGCCCTGAGGCGGGAGAAAATCCCGAAATGGTCGGGTCTTTTTGTGATACCTTGCCACAACCCGTTGCAAGATAAACAGACATGATAATAATTGTAAATGATAATACTCTTAAACACCGACAAAAGCAGTTCATCACCAGACCTCCTTTTCAGTGCATTTACCTGGTATCAAATGCCTTGAATACGCGTTTGCGTGTCGCATCCTGCCAATCTCCACATCTGTGCAAAATTTAGCAGTTTACAGTGTAACAGTTTTTTTTGGCTTGCCAACACTCGGCCGAGGCATCCATATTGCATATTGATCTGAAAAAATTGAAAAGGAGTTGAAAATTGGAGGGAATGAGAACAAGTAATCGGACACTTTTTGTCGTTGCCATGCTTTTAACCGCGTTATTCAGCTTCCTGATCCGTCCGGAACCAAGTATTGCGTCACTAGCGGGAGTCGACAAGGTTGTCGTCATCAAGAAAGAAAGATTGCTGGAGCTGGTTAAAAATGGCGAGGTCATAAAGTCCTACCGCGTTGCTTTGGGAAGGCATCCGGTGGGGCCAAAAGAATATGCGGGTGACGACAGGACACCGGAAGGGACTTACTATCTGAATTGGCGCAATCCCCACAGCAGGTTTCACCGCTCACTACACATATCATATCCAAATGCTGAAGACAGACTGAAAGCAAAAGCCCTCGGGCTTTCCCCAGGCAGCGACATAATGATCCACGGATTGCCGAAGGGGTACGGTGACCTTGGAGAATGGCACAGAACCTTTGACTGGACAAAGGGCTGCATAGCAGTCACAAACTCAGAAATCGACGAAATCTGGAAGCTTGTTCCCGACGGGACCCCTATTGTAATAAAACCTTAAGGCAGTTCTTTAATCATAAACCTGCCAGACGTTATTCTCGGCAAGATTAAACTTTCAACCCAAAAACGGCGGTTGGAGGTGTCCGCAGTAAGCAACTCAGGTCTGTTTCGTAGCTGCTCTTGGCGAAATGGAGTGTGGACAGCCGATATTGTCTGAACCCGAAGGGTGAGTTTAGCGGCTGTAGCGAAATGAGCTTAGAGCAGCAGAATCAGGCCTCCGGAGCGAACAGAGGATGTCTATAACCGCCGTATCTAGGTTCAATACGTAAGCAACTAAAATCATAACGTAAAAAGACCGGCACTCTTGAATTGAAAGCCGGTCTTTGTTTACATTACTGCGGATTACATCCCTTTATTGCAGCTATCAGCCCATTATTCCCCGAAGCTTGTCGGTAATGCTTTTTTCGAACAGCGACTCGATTCTGTCATGCATGTTTTGCAGACAGCCCGTTAATCCTTCTTTTCCCTGAACCTTCATTGCATATGCGTCAAAATCCAGGACAAAAGTCTTTCTTCGTATCGGCGCAGGGTAATCCGGGTTGTGCATGCCGTACAAAAATGTAAGATTGAAATCACCGTAGTTCATCTCAAGGTTGTGAAATGCCCTCGATATCTTGGTTTTGTCATCAGCCATGGCAAAAATCGTCAGCAGGTCTCCGTTCAGGTAATCTTTCCATTCCGTTACATTTGGATCGGTCATATCGATTTCGTTGAAATACCTGAGACCGAACCGGTTTACGGAAAACTCGGGAAAAGCCTCGAACAATCCTTCCGCTACAGCAGAAAATGTCTCTTTCAGGTCTGAAAAATCTGTGTATTTCTTGTAATCGACCCACAAAAAATTTGGAGCGATGCAGAGAGTCCTGCTTCCGTCCCTTGCCTGGAAAAACCAGTGATTTTCCTTGATGTGCCTGCGCTTTATGTCTGTTTCGGAGATAATCTCCAGCTGTTCGGCCATGGCTCCCTTTCTCTGCATAAAAGGAAAACTTGCCTTGATTTTGTCCTGGAGGGGATTGGGTACATTAGATGAAATTTCGAGGTAATTATGGCCAAAATCAATTCTTGCCGTTACGTTCTTCAAAAAATTATGTGGATATTTTTCAGACACCGGACAATCCTCCTTAACTGTTGATTATACATTGATACATCTATTTCACATTTATCCCGTTTCTGCGCATTCGCCTGGAATTAATTTGAGCCTCCGAACAGGCTTTTGCCTGGATTCAACAATGACACCATATCATCAAATATCGAATAATATGATTCTGAAACCTGTTTGTTGCGTCTGAGTATATCCTTTTCCTGTTTTTGCAGAACTCTTCTTATGCCGGCAATTGTCTTGAATTTCACATCCACTTTTTCGTTTGCGTTTGCTTCTGCTTCGTTGAAATCAGGATATTGCAGTGCCAGCAGCGGTGTAATAGACGGGCTGTCCTGCCGGAAATTCGGATACTCCCACAAGATCGAGCCATTGGCGTCCAGAATCTGGGCTGTCAGGATAAGGTAACTATAATTGGTATCGAGATAATTCAGAAGATTGCTCGAATATATCTTTTCAGACCTTGTAATACCGCTGACCACCAACAGCATCACTGCGTCCACATGGTTCGTTTTTATGTAATTGCGAAGGGCATCGGCCTTGTAGAAGTATTTATTGTATACAACTCCGGCGTCATTTCTCCTTTCCCGACTGGAAAAGAGGTCGGAGAACAACTGGTCCGGACTTCCGCCAAGATATCTTACATCAAAATGGGAGCCACCTTCCTTTATCATATCGACCAGTTTCTTTTCATTGACCCTGTTATAATCCTTGATCAGCGCAACAAGCGCATCCTTCTCCGGGTACCGGATGTCGGAACCTGCATCGACAAAGATGGGAGCCACTCCAAGGACCTTCACCCGCTGCGCGTATTGATCGTGGGGGATATTGTAGTAATTATGGGCACAGCCAAAAGTGAAAATGTTCAGCATAACCGCCAGTACAAATTTTAAATAAGTTTTCATTCCCGCCTCCTGAAAAAATTTTCCTTCATTGAGAATGTTCAAACGTTACCGTTCCCTGTCCTTCAGCATGATGAATCCCATCTGCCTGCCTGTCTCTCCGCCATCTCTTCGATAAGAAAAAAAACTCTCCCTGTTACAGGAAACACAGAGTTTTTCCACCTCGATATTGCCCTCCGGTATTCCGGCCCGCAGAATCTGCTGATAATTGGCTTGTGACAGGTCCAGCCGGAATTTTCCGTTTCCCGTATTTTCGGCAAACAGAGTGAAGTCCTGTCCGCTTTTCCCGAAGCTATCCATAACCGGGGCGTCCACCTCGTAACAGCACGGACCGATACCGGGGCCCACTGCGGCAAGTATATCGCGCGGATTGGAACCGAACAGCTTTACGAACGCCTCGATACCCTTGCCGGTTATTCCGCCGGCGGTCCCTTTCCAGCCGGCATGGAGTGCGGCAACGACGCGACGTACCGGATCGAGGAGCAATACGGGAATACAGTCGGCGACACATATGCCGATCATTAATTCCGGCTGGTTTGTGATAATTCCATCAGATTCGATTTTAAAGAAATGGGAATAATCCGGGTTCGGCTCATCGAGTACCAGAATGTCGCCTCCATGGACCTGGTTGACAGTCACCAGCCTGTCAATTTCTATCTTGAACTGCCTTGCGAGAATACTTCTGTTGCCCTCCACATTATGGGGAGAATCGGGAGTGTTGAGTCCAAGATTCAACGATTTGTAAGGTGCACGGGAGACCCCCTCGTGGCGGGTTGTGAAGCCCTGAACTGAGACCCCCTTGTCGGCAAATATCTTCGGCTCCAGATACTGGATTTTTCCAGCTTTTATGATTTTCAAGTGTTTACTCCTTATATGAAGGGGTTGCTGCCCCATACTACGTCACGAAAAATAATTCCGCTGCCGGCCGATATTTTCCGACAGTCCTCAAACTTCAGGGCTAACAGCCTGCCGCGTTTTCCAGGTAACGTATGATTTGAACCATATCTTCAGGAATGCCGGCTGTAAACTCCATAAACTCACCCGTGGAAGGATGAATAATGCCCAATACCCCGGCATGCAGGGCCTGGCGGCCCAAATCTCTGATCAGGTTGCGCAGCACCGGGTCCCGGACATTTGCCAGGCGACCGCTGCCGCCGTAGACGGCATCTCCCAGGAGCGGATGACCGGCCTCGGAAAGGTGGACACGTATCTGGTGCGTACGTCCGGTTTCAAGGGTAACGGTCATCAGCGTAATCCCGGGATAACGGCCGGCCACCCGCCAGTGGGTCACCGCACGCCGCCCCCTTTTCGCCGCACCTGACATTTTCTTCCGGTCCGAAGGGTGACGGCCTATGGAAGAATCGACTGAACCACGATCCCCTTTCGGCGAGCCATACACCAGCGCGGTATAAACCCTTTTGATGCTATGCTGCTTGAACTGGCCGGCGAGGGAATTATGAGCCCTGTCATTCTTGGCGACGACGAGCACCCCGGTTGTATCCTTGTCGATGCGGTGAACTATACCGGGTCTGATCTCCCCGCCGATACCGGAAAGATCCCGGCAATGGCCGAGCAATGCGTTTACAAGAGTGCCGCTGTAATTTCCGGCGCCGGGATGGACCACCATCCCGGCCGGCTTGTTCACGACGATAATATCACTGTCTTCATACAGTATTTCGAGGGGTATCTCCTCCGCGACCGGGGTAGCCGGTGCGGGAGGTGGAATTTTTATCAGGATAACCTCTCCGCCCCTCAATTTGAGGGAGGGTTTCTCCGGTGCACCATTTACGGTTACCAGCCCCGCATCGATGAGACGCAGGACAGCGGAGCGTGACATATCATCCAGTACCCGGGAAATAAACTTGTCCAGACGCTCCGGCTCAATATCTTGCGGATATATCAGTTCTTTCTCGCTCAAACACAAGCACCCTTTACCCCGAGCGACAAAGCCGGAATCAAACAATAAATACTTTTTTGCCTCAAAATTACCTCACGATTACCTGGATTTTTCAAATCGTAATTGCCTGAAACCGGCTATAGCCGCATAGAGAAAATCACGAATGAAATCGCATAAAATCAGCCGGCGGCAAAATGACTAATCAATCTCCTGACTTTATCTCCGCGGAGAACTGCATTTTTCTTGCTTATACAACAAAGGCGCGATTGAAAAAACCGCGCCTGGCGTACTGGATATTGCCGGGTAAATTTTACCAGATTGAAGACTCTATTTTCCCCGCCCGCTTGATGAGCACATCTACTACGGCAAGATCATAGATTTTGGAAGGAACCAGATCAGGATCCACTCTCGACAGGAAATGCTGACGCCCCTCTTCAATCTCGTTAGCAAGGATTTCGAAGATGTTATCGTTCCTGATCCCGTCTTCCACTTTTTCACGGTTGTAAAGGGAAACATCGGAAACAATTGCACGGGCAAGTCGTTTTGCATGATCGGGATTATCAATAAGGCTCATGGGAAATTCCTTTTTATACCTGAAATTTTCGTTTTCCGGGGCCGATCTATCGAATTCTCAAAGCAAAATAAATACTGGCGTCACCGCGCTTTACCAGAAAGGCAACGGAATCATTTTTTTCGGCCTCTTTTATCGCCAACAGGTATCCGGACAAGTCCGATATACGTTTCCGGTTGACTGACACTATCACATCACCACCCTGGAAACCGGCTTCCGCAGCGGGGCTCCCGTCTTCAACATCTGTTACCATTACACCAGTGATGCCGCGTGCCCGCAACTGCGGCGGCAGATCTTCCACAGTCAAGCCCAGCCAGACCGACGGCTCAACATCATCCGGCCTCGGTTGCAGCGCTTCGGCACTTTCCTGGCTGGCGACAACAATGGAAAAATTCATCTCTTTGCCCGCCCGGAAAACCGTAACTTCAACTTTGCCGCCGACCGGCGTTTCGGCAACCATGCTCTGAAGCTGCTGGACGTCCTTTACCGACTTGCCGGCAAACCGGACGATCACGTCACCCTGCCTGATACCGGCTTTCGCTGCCGGGCTGCCAGCGATGACTTCGCTCACCAGCGCGCCTTGCGGCGAATTCAACCCGAACGACCTGGCAAGATCGTCGGTAACCTGCTGGATGGATACACCGAGCCAGCCCCGGCTCACCTTGCCTTTTTTGATAAGCTGGGGGATTATCTGTTTTGCCATATTAATCGGTATGGCAAAGCCTATCCCCTGGCCGGCGGCTACGATTGCGGTATTGATTCCTATTACCTCACCGTTGATATTCATAAGCGGGCCGCCGGAGTTTCCCGGATTGATGGCAGCGTCCGTCTGTATGAAATTCTCGTAGGTTTCTATCCCAATTCCGGTTCGGCCGGTCGCCGACACCACCCCGACAGTGACTGTGCGGGAAAGGCCGAATGGGTTTCCGATGGCAATGGCCCACTGGCCGACATCGAGATGGTCTGAATCCCCCAGGACCGCAACCGGCAGATCTCCGTGGGCATTTATCTTGACTATCGCTATGTCTGTCTTCATATCACCGCCCACGACTCTGCCGTCATACACCTTTTCGTTTGACAGCTTGACCTTTATGGACGCCGCGTCCCTGACCACATGATCATTGGTGAGAATGTACCCGTCCTTGTTGATGATGAACCCGGAACCGAGACTTTTTTCCCGATGGTAGCGGGGCGCCGGCCGCATTCCCCTGAAAAATTCGTCAAATGGAGAAAAATCGAATGATGGCTGGATTATTTTTTTCTTGCTGATTGTGGATATATTAACCACGGAAGGGGTCATCTTTTTTGCAGCTGAGATAAAAGCCTGCTGCGTAGCGACGACGGTCCGCGAGGGTTCCTTTACCGGAGCCTCGACCCGGCTGGACTCGTAGTATAATGGCTCTTCCTTTTTTTTACACGCCGCGAGAGAAGTGATGATGAGAAGGTATATAATAAAGCGGCAACTCTTCATTGCAAACCTCCGGTTAATTCCGGGCAGGCCCGGAGACAGTGCTAGACTAGCCAAAAAGCGGCGTCATGTCAATGTATTTAAGGACAGACACTGATCAGGGTATTAGCGGACTCAATACCTTGACAATCCTCATCCGGGGTGATATTTAATGGTTACCAACTGACAACTTTTACGGAGTCTTCCCATGGAAAAACTTACCGCACGCCAGAAACAGGTTCTGGACTTCATCACCAGCTACATTGACGCCAACAGCTATCCCCCCACATTGCGGGATATAGCCGGACACCTGCACGTCAATGGAACTCTCGGCGTCATGAAGCACCTGGAAGCCCTGGAGAAAAAAGGATATATCAAAAAAATTTCCAACACATCCCGGGGCATCGCCCTGGCAGGGCACTCTACCGGGGCCGTTACCCTCCCGGTGGCGGGAACGGTAAGGGCGGGTCTTCCGCAGCCGGCCATAGAGGACGTGGAAGGGTACTTTTCCATCGACGGCTCGCAGATGAAATCGGAGGGTGCCTTTTTTCTGCGTGTCAAGGGAGATTCGATGATCGATGACGCCATATTGGAAGGAGACCTGGCCCTGGTGCGTCCCCAGGCCACGGCGGAAAACGGCGATACGGTTGTCGCCATGATAAACGGAGAAGCCACCCTGAAGCGTTTTTACCGGAGGAAAAATCATATCTGCCTGCGCCCCGCCAATCCCGCCTACAATGACATTATCATCCGCGAAGACGCGGAAGCCGACATCTCCATAATCGGCAAGGTGGTCGGTATCTACCGCCCCCTGGAATAACCCTATGAAACGCGGGATTGATGAAAACATCCGGGTAGCCGCTGTCTTCGGTCCCGGAAACCGGCTGCGGCCGGTATGGTTCGACTGGAACAGAAAAAAACATACCGTAACCGAGATTACCTACACATGGAAAGACAGGGTCGGCGACGTCACCCTGCTGCATTTCGCCGTGAGCGACGGCACGGCTCTTTACGAGCTGACATACGACGCCACCAGCCAGTTGTGGACGCTGACATCACTTGAGACAGACTAGCTCCGTTCCTGACAATAGACCAGTCACGGAGGGAATCATGGCAAAACCCTTTTTCCACTGTTCACCAAAAAGAGAAAAGCATATTTGCTCCCTGCCTGTCAGGGCTTGAATGGAGATATATGAACATTCTCCTTCCCGCTCCACTTGCAGAATTTCCAGCCCTTGATCCTGTCCCCGCCGTATATCACGGCAAACAAATAATTAACTGTCTTGTAAATTTGCATTTCATTTAAGTTATGATAAAAATATTTTTATAAACTATTTCACATTCAAAACATTTTCGGAATACCATTGAGACGCATATTCTCAGGTCGGAAGCCCGGTCGGGAGGTTACCGGCCGGATCAGGTTCGAACGCCCGGCACATTCAGCCAATCACTCGATCATCGCGTAGCGCAAAAACCGAAGGGATTTACGCAAGGGGTGATTTTACTTGCAAAGGGAGAGCGGTATGGATTCTCAAGGCAGGATCCTGATAATCGGAGATGAACAGCTGAATGATGAATTGATGTCTTCGTACCTTTCCCAGGCAGGATTTGAAGTTTTCCATGTCCGCAGTTGCGAGGAATACTTCGACGCGCTGGATCTTTCAATGCCCGACATAATTCTGGTCGATATCAGTATGCCCGGACCGGAATGTTTCGAGGTGGCAAGGTCTCTGAAAAGAAACGGGAAAACAAGCATGATACCGACCATCCTGGTAACCGCCCACGGAAATGCAGAGACTACCATCAAGAACATTGAATCGGGAGCCGACGGATTTCTTGTCAGGCCGGTCGGGCAAAGGGAGCTTCTTTCCAGCGTCCGGTCTTTTTTTGAGCTGAAGAAAAGACAGGAAAAACTTCTTGAAAGCATACTGAAGGAGGAGAAAAGATTCGCCGTTAATTTGCTGCAGAACATCTCTACCCCCATCTTCGCTCTTGACGCGAGCCACAAAATCATAATCTGGAACAAAGCCTGCGAGGAGCTCACAGGCTTCAAGGCTTGTGACATGCTTGGCGAGGACCGTCAATGGCAGCCGTTTTACCCGCAGCCCCGCCCCACGCTGGCAGACATGCTTATCAACAGAAATCCCAATGATGCAACCGAACTTTTTACCGCGTGTGCGAAGTCGGCCATCAACCCCATGGGCCTGCAGAGCGAGGGATGGTTTACTACCCGCGCGGGTAAGGAACTTTACCTGTTTTTCGACGCGGTCCCGATCCACGATTCGGAAGGAAAACTGGTTGCCGTAATCGAATCGCTGCGGGATGCTACCGGGCGCAAAAAAGCGGAGCAGGAGCTTCTGAAAAGCCAGCTCGAACTGCTTGCCCAGCACGAGCAATTACAGTCTCTCTTCGAACAGGTGGAAACAGCAAAGCAGGAATGGGAAAAAACCCTGGATTGCATGGGTGACATCGTCATCCTCGCAGACCACGATAACAGAATCAGGAGATGCAATAAGGCATTTCGCGACTTTGCCGGAAAACCCTATTCGGAAATCACCGGGAAAGACTGGAAAACCCTGCTATGGGAACATGCCATGCACATACCTTCACCTTGTCCGTCCGGGACTGAGATTCACCACGATCCAACCGGCAGGTGGTATGTAATAGTCTCCCACCCGTTCCCCGGTCGTGCGGCTGAAGCGGGATCGGTCATCACCATGCGTGATATTACGGAAATCAAGAGATTCACCGGCGAACTGGAAGAGGCCTTTTCCCAATTGAAGGCCGCACAGACAAAAATGGCGCAGCAGGAAAAACTGGCGTGCATAGGAGAAATTACCGCGGGAATCGCCCATGAAATCAACACTCCGATCAGTTACATTTTCAGCAATCTGAACACCTTTTGCGGCTATGCGGACCGTCTCGAGGAATTTATCCGGGCTCAGTCGGTTGTTATCGAAAAGGCCTCCGACTCTGATGAGATAAGAAAACTCGGTAAACTGAAGGAGTCACTCAAGATCGACCAGCTGATGCGTGACATCAGTCACTTGATAAGCGAATCACTTGAGGGAGTGGACAGGGTGAGAAACATCGTCAGGAACCTGAACAATTTTTCCAGGATCGACGAGACTGAATACAAACCCGCTGATATAAATGATTGCATTAAAAGTACCATTAACATCGTATGGAACGAATTGAAATACAAGACTATCATTACCGAGGACCTCGGTCGGATACCGGCCACGAAATGCTATCCGCAGCTGTTGAACCAGGTTTTTCTCAACCTGCTGGTTAATGCAGCGCAGTCCATAGAAGCACAGGGAGAGGTTTCAGTGAGAACCTGGTATGAGAACGGGTCTAT
This sequence comes from uncultured delta proteobacterium, assembly GCA_963815135.1. Lineage (GTDB taxonomy): Bacteria > Desulfobacterota > Desulfuromonadia > Geobacterales > Geobacteraceae > CAIWTU01. The sequence goes on along the minus strand of CAWFFO010000006.1, from coordinate 143,384 downwards.
TTTCGTCTCGGTTTCGGACACCGGTTGCGGGATCGATCCTTCAATTATCGACCGTATTTTCGAGCCGTTTTTCACTACCAAGGATCCAGGCAATGGAACCGGTCTCGGGCTTTCGATTACGCGCGATATCTTAAAAAAACATGACGGCGAAATCCTCGTCAGGAGCGAAAAAGGCAAGGGTACAACCTTTACCGTGCGTTTACCGGTCGTTGATCCCCTAAAAAAGAGCTAGCCAGAGGGGACTATCAGCGCTGAGAGATCCGGCATAAAGAATGCTTAGCCTGCAAGGGCCTGACAGATCATAATTATGGCATGATGCAGCCGCCCGATGCCTGATGTGATGTCGTCATGTCAAAGATGGAGGAAAACATGAAATACTCGATCTTGATCGTAGACGATGAGCCGAAAGTGGTTTTTGCGTTCCAACGAACTCTTCAGGATGAACCGTACAATATCCGTTTTGCCTTTGACGGCGGAAAAGCTCTCAGAATTCTCGACCGTGACCCTGTCAAGGTCATTGTCAGTGACGAACGCATGCCGGGGTTGTCCGGAATCGAATTGTTATCGATCGCAAAAAAGAGACATCCGGACGTGGTCAGGATCATGATAACAGGTGTCGCGGAAATGGATACGGCCATGAAAGCCGTTAATCTGGCAGAGGTTTACAGGTTTATTGTAAAACCCTGGGACGATGTCGAACTCATATCCGCATTGCGCGCCGCCGTCAACAAACACGACCTCGATGCCGGAAAGAGCAGGCTGCCGAAAACGGCGGCAATCAGAAAAACCGGGTTGGAAAGAATGAAAAGAAAGTATGCGGAAATTGCGGAATTTGACTGGGATGAACAGGACATCATGCCGGCGCCTGAATTTACGGAAGAAGAAATCGCCGCATTACTTGCACGTCTCGAAAGCAAAACGGCCTGAATCCAGTAAAATATCCCACGCAGATAACATCCGAAGAATCAATCCATGCAGCGCTGGAACAAATCAAGGACAGCGAGGGCCATTGCACTGACACCGGTCTTGATCGATGGTTCGGGGTCCGGCGAAAAGGAAGGATTATGGATGCCGGGAGAAGGCCTGTCTTCTTTTGCGCAAGCTGCGACTTCTTCCGGGTTCGATACCCCGAGCCAGAAATAAAAAAGTGGTATTTTCGGCTCTTCCATGCCGAAATGGGCAAAATCGTCGCTTGCCGATAACGGATCGAGCTGCACGGCATTCTCGTCGCCGAAGAATTCCCGAAACAATTTTCCCATACGGGACGCGATATCGGGATCGCTGAAAATGGGCGGCCCTGTCATACCGGCCGTCAATACCGGCATCCTCTCCTCCGGGACGCCCGCCGCAATGGCGGTTCCCCTGACGATGCGCTCTATCGCGGCGCTGATACGGCGGTCAACTTCAGGAGAAAAATAACGGTAGTTGATCTTTAACGTGACTTCATCAGGGATAATATTACCCCTTGTTCCCCCGTGGATCGCCCCGACGGTCACGACCGCGGTCTCTTTCGGATCGATCTCTCGGCTCACTATCGTCTGCAGCAGCAAGATCGTTTCAGCTGCCAGTACGATCGGATCTTTCGTTTCGTTGGGTCTGGAACCGTGACCGCCGATGCCGTAGATTTTCAGGTCCAGGGATGCACAACCTGCCATGGTCGCCCCGATGCTGTAGCCCACTTTTCCGGCCGGCAAAGGAGGGGATACATGCAGTGCAAGGATGAAATCGGGCCTGGGAAATCTGGTAAAAAGGCCGTCTTCGAGCATGGCCAATGCACCTGTCCCGGTTTCCTCGGAGGGTTGACCGACCATGACCAGCGTGCCCTTCCATTCTGCCAGCCGGCGCATCAGCAGTCGTGCCGCGCCGACAAGAACCGTCATATGCATATCATGGCCACAGGCATGCATGATACCGTCCCCACAGGCATAGGGAAGCCCCGTCGATTCCGATATTGGCAAGGCATCGAGGTCGGCACGGACCATTATTACGGGACCGTCGCCGTTTTCGCGAACTGCAACGACGCCATACCCCCCTACCCCACGGGTTACCCGGAAACCTGCCGTTTCAAGCTCTTCTGCAAACCTCAGCGAAGTCTTTTCTTCCTGCCCGGATAATTCCGGATGTGAATGAAAATAGCGGTACAGATCAAAAAGGTTTTCATATTCAAGATCTGTATCAGACCCGACTCCCAGGTCAACGCCGGAAGAGGATCTGCCGTACTCACTAGTTTTCTCAGGGGAATCCATTCTTACTCCAGGTTATGCTCTGACGCATAATCCGTCAGAATATCTTTCAGATTTTGCACAGATGAGGAGCCCTTGTCTGCGCCGGAGACGATATCGGCGGCTTTGACCCCCTGCATGCCGTAGAAAACTTCATTGGCATCTTTATCAATCTGCAGGGCGGCTCCCTCCAGAGATACACCCGCAAACAGCCCTCGATTCCTCGAATAGGAATATATCTCTGCTTTCAGCTGCATGTCGGTGGCGGCTTCAACGCTTCTGCCCACCGGCCCGGCAGCGACGCTCGCATCGGCGCCAAGAGTGAATTTCCCTCTGGTCAAGCCTTCGATGCTTTTACTGCTTTTAAAAACAAGAATGACATCGGTTGACTGGACCCCGAACTGCCAGCCGAAACCTCCGCCCACAAGCCTGAGGAAAACCGGGTTGCTCCATCCTCCCTCTTTCGTGTGGACCAGAAGTATGCCGCTTCCGTATCGGCCTCCCAAAAAAAACGCGGCCTTGATAATTCCCGGAATTATTGCCACCCCATGCGCGTTTCGCAACAGAGCGGGCGGAATAACCTGTTCAGGAATGTGCAGTATTTCCTGCAGCACCTGAGTCGCCGCGCTGATTTTAGCGGATTCCTCGAAGGCCCTGCTGCCTTGGGCAGGCTCTCCCACATTAAGTCTGCCGTCAACGTTTTCCTTCGAGGCAAGCATAATTCCCTCAGTTCCCCCCCGGACTGCCCCGGAGGCACTGATGGAAAAAAACACCAGAAGAAAGATTGACGTCAGCTTCGAAAAAGGTATTTTTTTCATCATCTCCGACTCCTTTACGGAAACCTGCCGCCTCGCTTCAAACGGCAAATTCCGCCTATAAAGGCATTGCGACAATATCGACCGGATCACCTACGCTTCAGCCCACTATTGGAGTTTGCAAAGGACCCGCAGGCACTATATCCCATAAAAGAAAAAAATGCAAAACAGGCCTGGAAACCGTAACCTTCAGATTCTGCATTCCATTTGAATCTTCCTCAGCACGGCGAGTTGTTCCTCCATGCAGGCAGATGATCCAAGTCCGGCCCAGCGGAAAAAACCGGTAACCGTATCTTCGTGGTGAGAACGGGGAAAAGGGCCGTCGGACAGGTGATGGATCAGCTTCATGGTTTTCAGCCCGTCGAACCAGTCGTGGAAGGCCTTCAACAGCCCGGGGCGTTCCGCGCTGTTGCGGCGCAGTTTGTCCCACACCTCCGGGAAGCGCAGCCCGCCGAGATACTCGTGAAGATGGCGGGAAATTTCCATGCTTCGCTCGTGTATCACCTCTCCCGTCTTGTCCGTATTACTGCCTGCCAGGTCGAGCCATCGGCCCAGGATATCAAAACATTCGGGCTGATAAAAAAGCACCGCCTTTTCACCATCGGTCAACAGACGGCCGACACTTCTGCCTGTACCGAAAGGTACACGGTGAGAATCACGGGCGGACGGGTAAACCACCGTACCCGGCAATTGGGTGACGCCTGAAGTCCTGTGCAACTGCTGGAGAAAATAAAAGTCCTCTCCGGCAATACGGCCGTTCATGCCTCCCGCCTTCACATATGCTCCCGCCGTGCAAGCCATGGCGCTGCCCACGGTGTGAAACGCATAGGGAGAGCCCGCCCTGGCCAAACCCATTACATAGCATCTCAGGAAAAGCTCATAGCGACGGATCGCATAATCATGGAATGGCGTTGTTCCCGGCTGATGATGGAAGGGAATAACCGCGCTCTTGACAGGGCTGGTCTCAAAATGACGAACAATGGCCGGCAGGTAATCCGGACTCACCAGGGTGTCGGCATCGAGCGCAACAAGCACCGGATCGGCCTTTTCGTACGCCAGGCGGGTCAGTGACAGGTCAAAACCGATTTTGCGCGCAAGCCCCACGCCTCCACCCTTTTCCGGCAATTCCAGTCCTTCGGAGGCAGCGTCAACCCATGCCAGATTCATTGGACCGCCGGAATAAGCACCTTCTGCAAGGCGCTCCAAAGTGAGGTAATTATCTTTTTTATCTTTATCCCGGGCATCGACGCGATTATTGACCACAACGAGAACCAGGTATCGCGAAAGAATCCCGGGAGGGTTCGAGGCAAGGGACCGCAGAGTCGCGAACAGGGTCTCACTTTCGGCAAGAGAGGGAATGACAACTGCGCCGGCAAGATCTTCCCGCGCAGCACCCGTTATATTCCAAGGGCCTTTGACGCCCCGGGAATTAAGATATTTCGATATATGTGCGGGAATCGGCAATGTTCAACTCCATGAAAAGAAGACCAGCTCAGATACCTCAGTGCAATGTGACTGGTCATGCAAAACGCAGTTTAGCACAAAGACACGACCAGAGCGCAAGATAGTAACTTCGGCACTATCGCATTTATCGGGCAAGGACGGCATTGCGGGCTTTCCAAAGCAGCCAGAAAATAGTGACAATGCCCATTATCAGCACTGCCAGAAACAGCAGCATGGGTGAATACTCGGGGATGACTTGGAGATGTTTCGGGGAAAAAACCGGTTCCAGGTAACCTGTCCGCACAAAATCCCTCAGGAATGCCATCAAATACACCAAAGGAATCACAAGCGCCGCGCACAGATAGACTTTGCCCTTTTGCCCGGCAACAAGCACGAGCAGGGCGATCACAACTCCGGCAATAAAAATCACCGTAACAGTCAGATTGCCGCCCATGAAAAGCAGCATTACATTTCGGCGGAGCGAAAGAAGAAAAATGAAGCCGGCCCCGATCTGCAGTCCGGTAAAGATGGTGAACACCTTCATGCCCGTACTTTCAGCGACCCCGCGCACAACGGGGTCCAGACCTTTCCTCAATTTCCCGTACAGGGCAACGAACAGGCCGCCCACGGCAACGCCGCCGATCATGAAATGAAGATAACGCGGCAGCAGCATCGGATCGGCGAGATTAAGTGCGGTTCCGGCCAAATGGGTGAAATAGATGCTCCAGTTCTCCGGCTCCAGCATCAGGGTCATATTGTTGGAGAAGACAAAAGCTATCGACAGGAAAATGAGCAGCGACAATCCGATAGCCAAGGTTGGCGGCCTTTTTGCCGCAAGAAACCTGAAATCGAAAATGTAGGCGGCATAATAAGCGATTATCAGCAGCGGTATGACGGAAATCCAGAAGGCCCCGATCAGAACCGAGCTCGTGTAAAACATGTTTCCGTAAAGAACCTGCAAAAACAGCAGTGCGGCGACTCCGATATTGACGGCGAATGCGATGAGGAAAGGAATTACTTTCGCCAGCTCATGGGCAAGCCTTTTATATGACCCGTCTCTTTTCAGACCGGCATATACGGTGATGGCAGTGGTGCCGAGCATTGCATTCATCAAGAGGAGATGGAGGGGGAAGACAAGCATCAGCAGCAGCTTGAAATAACCCCATGAGACGGAAACAGTGTCGGGTGATGGTATCAATATATTCATTGTCCGCCTCCCTGCAGGGATTTGGCGAGAAAGTCCGCCAGGGCATCCTTGTCCTCGCCCTTTGCCTCCAGCGGGGGCATTCCCCCCTTGAGTTTTTCAAGCATGTCCAGCGCGCTCCTTATCTTTTTGAGGTCCCACCCGGATATCTTCGGCAGAAGCGGATTAGGTCCGCCGCGCAGGGAATGGCACATGGAGCAGTGCTCCTGGAACACTTCCTTCCCTTCATGGCCGGATTGCTCTTCTTCCCCGTTTCTGAGAGAGAAGATATAACCGGCGATAAGGTCCTTCTCTTCAGCTGTTCCGTTATAGTCGGGCATTGCGCTCTGGAGCCTGTTCAGGTTGTCCAGCGCCCAACGGATTTTCTTCCTGTCCCATGCCGCTGTTCGCTCCTTGACCAGGCTTTGCGGATGGCAGATGGTGCAATGAGTGGTAAAGAGTTCCTTTCCTTTTCCGCCGTTTTGCTCATGCGCTTCTTCGGCCAGTGATACTTGTTTCCCCTGAATCCCGCCGATGATGTAATACGCCAGGGCTTTTTTCTCATTTTCCGTCCCGGCGAAAGGAGGCATGAAGTACCTGATCTCATGGATCCTGCCAATGTAGTTGAGAAGTGACGGATAGTTCATGAAAGCGGTCCTGGCCTTGATATTGTTATTGATCCCGCCGATGGTGTGGCACGCATAGCACTGGTTCCTGAAAATCTCCCTTCCCGCCTCGAGCATATTGTTTTCCCCGACATCACGCACGGAAACCCATCGGGCCGTGTGCAGGAAACCGTCACCGTCTATTTTTTCCAGATCCTTCTCATAAATGGAATTGGAAAACATCACCCCGTTAATGACGAACGGCCGGCGTGACGCCTCCCTGGTCCACTCGAACGACCCCATCAAAACAAACGCGCTGATCAGAACCAGGAAAGAGACCGCCCGGGTATGAAGCGAAGGTTTCACGAGGGTCAGGATGAGCGTTCCCGCGAGCAGCAATATGATTGAATAAACTCCGAATTGCAATGTCACGCGGATTGTGGGGGATACGCTCTCGACCAGAGAGTGGGCATGACTCGGCAGCGTCGACAGGTACCAGTAGGCAGACGGGATGGCCGCGAGCAATGAGCCGAGGACCCACTTGGCGGAATATCCGGTCATTATGGCTTTGAGTGCGGTATCTTTCAGGAAAGAGGTGGTGATAAATGCATATATTCCGGCCAGCATGAGCGAAACGAAAGTCCTGAACAACAGTGCAGGCCAGGATGAAGGATTGAAAAAAGCGGACCAGAAACCGGCGTCTGCAGTCCAGGAACCAGGCGTCAGCATGAAGTCGATTATGCCGTTGATGATGAACAGGCTGAACCATGCGGCGATGAAATATATCCATCCGACAATCTGGTGGGTACGCGCATCCATGGTGTCGAAGCAGTAGAAATAGACAAATATGGCGACGATTTCCACGATGAAGAATACCCACTCGGTCGCCCAGCCGAAAACGAAGGTATGGATCATGAGCGAGGTAACGGAAGGATTGACCAGGGAAATTACAAACCATATTCCGACCCCGGTGATTCCTCCCATAACCATGGTGGTCAGCATGAAGAATTTGGCGTGTTTTTTCGTGAAATCGAGGATTCCCCGGTTATTTTCGCGAAGCCCTTTCCGTTCAGCGCATACCAGGTACAAGCCGCCGCCGACCGCAAAATGGGATATGAATACGTGGACAACGGCTATGAGTGCGATCAGCGTTCCGCCACCGATGGCCGGCAGATACCAGACGGGATAATTCATACCTTGTTCCTTATCTTCATGAAATTATTTGCCTTTCCATACATCGTGGGATAAACTGCGGGTTCGCGTTGCCAGCAAATCGATAAAGAACTTTATAACAGAAACCGGTAGAAAGCAAACCCGCAAAGCGGCTGGAGCGCCTGCACGCCGCTGACCTTTTAAATTGATAGAGGTTCCCGCTTTCCATCGGTCTATTTTGTGATACTGTTACAGAAAATGCCCAGCGAGGTGTTCAAAATGACCAGATACCTGATCTTTCTCGTATTTCTCTTCATATACGGCTGCGGGGGCGGCGGAGGTTCCTCATCGTCCGCGACTTCGACCACGACTCCCCTCGGCTCCGTAAGTTTCTGGGCCGTGGATTTTACGAACAACAACAGTTATTACCAGGTAAACGCCACCAAGGTGGGAGAAGGAAATAACTGCTACATATACGTGGAAAACGGGCAGAGTGTTTCATCAACGGCGATCAACGACATTATCAGTCAATTCGACAATACGATCCATCCCGACGAAAACACCGCCTACGGCAGCGAACCTAATCCGGGCATCGATTCCGATTCGAAGATATACATTTTTCTCCTTAATGTCAGGGACGGCTTCACCGCAGGAACCAGCACGAGCTTCATAGCCGGCTATTTCGATCCGATCAGCGAATACTCCGTCTCGCAGAACTCCCACTCGAACCAGAAAGAAATCATCTTCATGAACGTCAATACGGCGGCAAAGATCAATCCGGACAGCATCGAATTTTTTGCCACCATCGCCCATGAATTCCAGCACATGATTCATTGGGAACAGAAGACGCATCTTCAGAATAAAACAGATGCAACTTGGATTGACGAGGCAATGGCGCAGGTCGCCCGGGATTATTGCGGTTATGGACCTGATTACTCCAGCGTCTTTTCCTACGAGCACGACTTGAGCCGGAACGTGAATCACTCGCTGGTCAACTTCGACGAGTCCGTCGGAAATTACGGCATGAACTACATGTGGGCACAGTACATGAAAGACCGCTTCGATTCCGCAGCCGGAACGGTAACCGGCCACTCCCTGTTCTGGAACATGCTCCACAATACAAGTACCTCTATCACCGAGGTCAATGACGCGCTTAAGGCAATAAACTCGTCGAAAGACTTCACCTCTGCCTTCCGCGACTGGGCAGTTGCAAACTTTTTCGGTAACGGCGCCACCTTTGGCGCTCCGCAAAGCCAGTGGGGCTACGCGGCAACATCCTTTAACACCTGGCCGGGGACATATTTCTTCAACAACGGACAAGACAGAATAACCCTTCCGGGACTGTTCACGACATCGACGCTGAATCCGGCAACCCTCCTGCCTCTGAACCAGTGGAGCGTCAATTACTACAGCTTTAATTCGGCATCCACTACTCCAACTGTAACATGGACAAAGGGCACAAGCGCCGCAACCACAGCAAATTTCATAAACGGAAACAGCGGCGGAACGCCATCAGTACCTGTCGACATGGTGTCCGGAACAGCCTACCCGTTTGCCGGCACTGGTTACCTGATTTATGAAAACCCCTCTTCAACAACATATTCCGCTGCCCAACCGCCTGGTGACACAATTGTCCACACCGCCGTAAATTCCACGGCAGCGCTTTCGGTTTCAGCTTCCATTGCCGCCGCTACCGCACCGGTGATCCCGAAGACGCCACGGGAGATGATGACGGCCATGGATTCGGACCCGACAGCCCGTCAGCTGGCACAACATTCTGGCAAGCCCCTGAAATTATATGTCGATTCCTGGTTCCGTGACAGAGAGAAGGAACTTCGGGCGGGAGGCGCCAGGCCTCCTTTCTGAGAGGGGAAAATCATGGTAAAACCGCTGTTACGTCGATTTAGCGTTATTCTGTTGATACTTTTCGCCGGACAGGGGTGCGCAATTGCATCCCGTCCGGTTACATCCACTATTACCGGCACAATCCGCCTGGTCGGAAACGAGCCTTTTGCGCACCTGGTCCTGATCCCCGGAGGCAAACCTGATAAGACTCCGAGGGAACAGGTGTATCTTCTGGTGGGACCGTTGACCGATAAACTGAAGAAGCAATACCAGTCAAGGGAAATAACACTGGAAGGATCGGAATGCGCCTCGCCCTCCCCCGACTTTTCGAAGTGTTTCAGACCCAGTGGAATAAAGAAGAACGACGGCGGGCAGGATTGATTTACGGCGTTCTCAGGCCTGCCGTCCGCATTTTCATAACTTTTACGGTCCTGGAAGGTGCCTTGCCATAACTTTGAACCTTTCCCATTCGATGGCCGGACATATCTCCGTTCCGGCATGGGCTAACATCTTGATCATGGGGAAAACTTTCATGCACCCGCAGGTTCATTCGTGCGCTCCATCAATCGCAATCAGCTATCGCCCCGCCAATAAGGATTTGATGGCGGGCAGAGCCTCCGTCGCCGCTTTTTCGCCTTCAAGGACCGCTTCGTTTCTTTTTGAAAAATCGGCGGCGCCGATGAAGCCGATTTTGGGTCTGATCACCACATCCGCGTGCCGGAGCTGATTTGCTGTAATCCTTTCATACATCATGTTTATGGCCTGTAGTATCGTTTCTATAGTCCCCTGAGGCCGTGGCGCTTCACCACCTCCGGACAAATCAACCGCAATCACGATATCGGCGCCTAATTTTTTCGCTGCATCAACCGCCACCGGACTCACCACACCACCATCCACATACATCCTTTTATTGATGACGACCGGAGTAAATACACCGGGAATGGAGCAACTGGCCCTGACCGCCAGTCCCGTATTCCCCGTACCGAACACCATTTCCCTGCCGCTCTGAATATCGGTTGCAACGGCATAGAACGGAATGCGCAGCTTTTCCATGGGGGTGTTTCTGACCATTTTGTTGATGTAATCCTGCAGTTTCTCTCCCCGGATGAAACCGTTGTCGGGAAAGCAGATATCCGCCAGGTCGGACTGCTGGAGACCGAAGGATATCTGCTGCAATTGGAATGGAGTAAACCCGTATGCGTAAAGGCTTCCGACAAAACTTCCGGCACTGGTGCCCACTATCATGTTCACGGGGATTTTGTTGGCTTCGAGTACCTTCAGAACGCCTATGTGGGCAAACCCTTTAGCGGCGCCGCCCCCGAGAACGACGGCCACCCTCGGCACCCTGGGTTTGACGGGCTGCTGCACGATTTTTCCAGGTGCGCAGCCACCGGCAAGGAAAAGAACCAGAAAAACCAGGAAAAGTTTTTTTGCCATATTTTCGATTTTTCGCATATTTCCTCCACAATTGACATAGCGGGTCTAGCGCTGCGCTACGAAAAAACCGTCCTGCCCTGATAAGGGCACGGACGGCTTTTCCGGCAAAACTGTCTCCGCGCCCTATTTCATACAACCGTGACAACGGTCTCATTTATAGAGCGCGGACAGTTTGTTGTCAACTTACAACATCAATTCAGCTAAACCTCTTCAAGCATGGTGGTAAAGAGGTCGTGGTGCTCCTCTTCCTCCTCCAGAATTTCCCTGAACATATGTGCTGTTGTGATATCCCCTTCTTTCAGGGCTAATTCGACAATCTCCCTGTACATCACGATAGCCTCTACCTCCGCCTTGGTATCCAGTTCAAGAAATTCCTTCAGGCTTTTCCCGACTTCGATGGGAGCCGGTTTGGTGGTGGGCGTCCCGCCCAGGTACCAGAGTCTTTCGGCAATCTTTTCCGCGTGCACCATTTCGACGATCGCGGTTTCCTTGAATTTGTCCTGGACCGCAATCCCCTTGACCCCCATCACCTGCACATGCTGCCACATATACTGGACACTCACCTGTATTTCCCTTGCGATAGCTTTATTCAGCATTTCTTTCAGTTTGTCGCTCGCCTTTACCACCGGTTCCAATGAAACAGTCATTTTAACCTCCTTTACCGACTTTAAATAAACCCGACAGTAAATTCTTACCACCAAAAATCCATATTTCAAGAAAACCGGTTAAAAAGAACCGGCAACGGACAGCTCGAAAGAATCTAAATCAGCGTCAGTCTTCTTGCCTTACAAAACTTACTGATTATAATTTATCATGATGTCCATCGGGAAAGCTTTGGAGTTTTCCATGGGAGTAATGATATCAGGATGCAGGAGAGGTTATGAAAATTAACGAGGAACTGAGGGAACTGCGCAAGATATGGAGCGGATTCTGGTCATCCAGGGTTCTCCTTACCGCCAATAACCTCCGGATTTTCGACCACCTGGAAAAAGCCGGCACTGCTGAGGAAATCGCAACTATGATCCATGCCGACACTAGGGGCACGGAGATACTTCTCAATGCCCTCGCCGCCCTCGGACTGGTGAAAAAAACTTCGGACAGCTTCCGCAACTCGGCCAGGGCGAAACGGTTCCTTGTCGAGGGAAGCCCACATTACCAGGGGGATATTCTCCGCCATGGTGATACCTTGTGGCGGAACTGGTCGTTACTTGATGAAGTGGTCAGAACCGGAAAACCTGCAAGAGCGGCCCATGATCATGAGTCATTCATACGCGGAATGCATAATAATGCGCTTTTGCGCGCTGAAAAAGTAATCGGAAAACTGGACCTGAAGGGGGTGGAAACCGCCCTGGATCTGGGCGGCGGTCCCGGCACCTACAGTATCGAGTTGGCGCGCAGGGGAATAGCGGTAACATTGTTCGACCTGCCGGAAACAATTCCGGTCTCACGGGATATAGCAAATAAAAGCGGGATAAACGGGATCAGCTTCATGGCAGGCGATTTTTTCGCCGACGACATCGGTGAAGGATATGACCTGATCCTGATAAGCCAGGTACTCCATTCCTTTTCACCCGATGACAACAGGCTGGTTCTCGGCAAATGCCTGAAAGCGCTGCGGAATAACGGCAGGATAGCAATTTACGAGTTCCTGATAGACAAAACCCTCACCGCCCCCATGCACAGCGCGCTGTTTTCCGTCAACATGCTGGTCAACACCGGCGGAGGAAGAGCCTATTCACCACGGGAAATCATGAGTTGGCTTTCCAGGACCGGCTTCCGCAAATGCGGCAAAAAGGAATTTGAGGATACGGTTCTGGTTTTCGGAAACAAATAGTTGACCAGGGGCGCGAGGCGGGTTCGGGTCTCGCGCCTATCGCCTCTCGCCCCGTTCTCATCAATGTTTCTTTATTACCAGTCCTTCTCCGGACATATCCAGGTCAACTGACACCGTGTCACCTTCCCCGAATTTACCTTCCAGGAGCATGAGCGCCAGGGGATCCTGCACTTTTCTCTGCAAAGTCCTCTTCAGGGGCCGTGCTCCATAGGCCGGATCGTACCCTTCCTGAGCCAGGTATTCCCTGGCCTTGTCAGTGACTCTCAGGGTGATACGCCTTTCGGCCAATCGGTTCTGCAGTTCTTTTACCTGTATATCAACGATTTTCTTGATCTGCTCGATCGGCAGACCGTGATAAATCACCACTTCGTCCACCCGGTTGAGGAATTCAGGCTTGAAATTTTCCTTCAGGGTCTCCATGACCATGGTTCGCATTTTGGCGTAGTCGCTCGAACCGAACTGCTGGATCCACTGTGAACCCAGGTTGCTCGTCATGATGATTACCGTATTGCGGAAATCCACGGTACGGCCCTGCCCGTCGGTGAGCCTGCCGTCGTCAAGGACCTGCAGCAGGACATTGAAGACCTCCGGGTGAGCCTTTTCGATCTCGTCGAACAGAACAATGCTGTAGGGCCTGCGGCGCACGGCTTCAGTGAGCTGCCCCCCTCTTCATAGCCGACATAGCCGGGAGGGGCTCCGATCAGCCTGGCGACGGTATGCTTTTCCTGGTATTCGCTCATGTCTATGCGGACGATCGCCTGGTCGTCGTCAAACAGGAACTCGGCCAGGGCTCGCGCCGTTTCGGTCTTCCCGACCCCGGTTGGGCCGAGGAAGATAAACGAGCCGATGGGTCGGTTCGGGTCGGAAAGGCCTGACCTGGCACGTCGAATTGCGTTCGACACCAGCACCAGTGCTTCGTCCTGTCCCACCACGCGGGACCTGAGCCGGTCCTCCATGCTGACCAGTTTGGCGGACTCGCTCTCCTGCAGTCGGGATACCGGGATACCGGTCCATTTGGCGACGATCTCCGCCACCATTTCACCGTCCACCTCTTCGGACAGCATCTTCCCTTCCCGCTGAATTTCCTCCAGATCACGGTTCTTTTCCGCCATTTCCTTTTCGATGGCCGGAATTTCCCCGTAGCGGATCTCGGCGGTTCGGGCAAGGTTCCCTTCCCGCTCCGTCTTCTTCGCTTCTTCCTTCTTGTCCTCCAGCCTGTTTTTCAGATCGCGCTGTACCTTAATAATCTCTTTTTCCTTCTGCCAATGGCTTTTCAGACCGAGCGGATTCTGCCTTCAGAGATTCAAGTTCGTTCGGCAAGCTTGCGCATCCGCTCTTCAGAATGGGGGTCATGCTCCTTGAGCAGCGCCTGTTTTTCAATCTCCAGCTGGATGATGCGCCTTTCGATCTCGTCTATCTCGGTCGGCATGGAATCTATTTCGATGCGCAATCGCGAAGCCGCCTCGTCAATCAGGTCGATGGCCTTGTCCGGCAGGAACCGGTCGGTAATATACCGGTCGGACAAGGTCGCGGCGGCGACAATGGCGCTGTCCTGGATGCGGATGCCGTGATAGGCTTCGTACTTTTCCTTGAGGCCGCGCAGGATGGAAATGGTATCCTCAACGCTGGGCTCGCCGGTAAAAACCTGCTGGAAGCGACGCTCCAGCGCGGCATCCTTTTCGATATGCTTACGGAATTCATTAAGGGTGGTTGCGCCTATGCAATGCAGTTCGCCCCTTGCCAGCGCCGGTTTCAGGAGGTTGGAAGCATCCATGGCCCCTTCCGCGGCCCCGGCCCCCACCAGGGTATGCATTTCATCGATAAAAAGAATTATATTCCCTTCCGACTTGCTGACCTCCTTGATCACCGCCTTCAGGCGCTCCTCGAATTCGCCGCGGAATTTGGTGCCGGCGATCAGCGCGCCCATATCGAGCGCCACGACGCGCTTGTTTTTCAGGGTTTCGGGAACGTCCCCGGATACAATCCTCTGCGCCAGGCCTTCGACGATGGCCGTTTTGCCGACCCCCGGCTCACCGATCAGAACCGGGTTATTTTTGGTTCTGCGCGAAAGGACCTGGATCACCCGGCGGATCTCGTCGTCCCTGCCTATGACAGGGTCAAGCTTCCCCTGGCGGGCGAGCTCAGTGAGATCCCGGCTGTACTTGGCCAGGGCCTGGTACTTCTCCTCGGGATTCTGGTCGGTCACTCTTTCATCTCCCCGGATATCTTTCAGTGCCGCAAGAATGGCATCCCTTGTAACCCCGTTTTCGGCAAGCGTCTTTGCGGCATTGCTGCCCTTTTCCCCCACCAGTCCCAGAAGCAGGTGTTCCGTGGAAACGAATTCGTCCTTCAAGGTATCGGCTTCTTTTTGCGCTATATCGAGAGCACGGTTCAGGGCCGCCGAAAGGTGGAGTTGGACTCCTTCGCCGGTTGCCTGGGGAAGTCGCTTGAGATCGGTATCCGTTTTCGATTTTATATAGCCGGTATTCGAGCCGATCTTCTGCAGCAGAGAGGGAACAAGCCCTCCTTCCTGTTCGAGAAGGGCCAGCAAAAGGTGCTCGGGCTCAAGAGAACTGTTTTGCCTGCTTGCGGCCAGTTGCTGTGCAGCGCCGAGTGCCTCCTGGGTTTTTATGGTCATCTTTTCCGGTCTGATCATGGACTGTCTCCTTCACATCATTCTTTAGTGAAAGAATAATTACGCCCTCCACCACTGTCAAGGCGGGTCGGTGCATAGCCCTCTGCAAGCCATTACAAGAGAAGCTTTCCGCCTTTCAGGAGGACCCTGCTGGTTCCGTCTTCCATGTGCACCGTCAGGGTGGGCTGGTAAAATACATAGTCTTCATGAAACGGAGTGCTGACCATGCCGCCGAAACCGGTATTATCGCCGAGGGCAATATGGATGGTGCCCAGGATCTTTTCCGCCTCCAGGATATTATCCGGCCGGGTGGCCCGGTCGTTGGTGCCGATGCCGAGTTCGGCGATGTTGCGGTTGCTTTCGCTTTCGGCGAATTTGTCCTCGAGCTTCTTGCGGTGCGGCTCGTCCCCGTGTA
This sequence comes from uncultured delta proteobacterium, assembly GCA_963815135.1. Classification (GTDB taxonomy): domain Bacteria; phylum Desulfobacterota; class Desulfuromonadia; order Geobacterales; family Geobacteraceae; genus CAIWTU01. The sequence continues at coordinate 127,798 of CAWFFO010000006.1, read as the reverse complement.
TTTCGGCCACCGTCCCCGAACGTATCACCAGTTCCAGTGGAGTCGCCAGTTTCCTGGTAGGGGCATATTCTAGCACCATCACCCCTTCGCTGTTTCCTTCCAATGGGGCGAGATATACTTCACCGGCGGGCAGGTTGCCGAAACTTCCGGGAGCGGTCAGCAGGCCGTCGTCCCCCTTCGCGGTGCGTCCGCTTTTGTCGAACCGCATTCTTGTGCCGTTCGGGCATTCCACTGTTATTTCGACAGCCGCGTTCATTGCGTCGGCCAGTCGGGCCGTCCTCTCCGCCAGCTGACGCCAGTCTACGCGCATGGAAGTGAAGAACATTTCCGGATCGAAATTGGGCAGGCTTGCGAAACGGGCGCCCGCCACATTCGCCAGGGCGCGGAATCTCGTATGACTGGTGGAGTTGTTGGCCATGGCAATAATAACTTCTGCCGCAGAGTCCTTTCCCTCAAGGACAATTTCTTCGGCTGAAGCCAACTGCTTTGCGCTAGCTGTTTTTTTCAGCAAAGCGGAAAAGATGCCGGCCGCCGCCAAACCGTCCACTACCTTGTCTCCCAGGGCCGCTCGCCATAAAGGTTCCGGAGGCTCCGCCCCGGGCGCAGCAGTTGCGGGATAGGAAATAAAGGAAGAATTTCCATATGCCTCAGATGCAAACCGGGCGGCCTGTTTGGCAGTCCGATGAAGCCTCTCCCGCCTGTCCATATCCTCAGGCGAAGGAGTTTCATCCGGCCGTACCGTATCGCTGAAAACCAGGATTCTATCCCCTTTTTTTACGCCCATGTTAGTTTCAAAAAGTGATGTCAATGCTTCTTCCAGCCTGTTCATACCAATCCCCTTTCCATGTAGATTCCCTTGAAAGTATACATTTTCATTGATCCAATTTGCGAAAAAAAGTTCAATAAATTTCAGGCCGGTGGATAACTTTTAGCGTATACATTGCAAATACGCATAGTTAAAGGAGTTGCATCAACAACAGTTGTGGATAACCATGTTGAAAACATTTGGCCACTATATAGATAAAGTTATAACGTAACAGTTTTTAGCTTTTTGTCTAAAAAAACGGCAGACACCAGCATACAGCATGAAATTTCATATTTGGGGTGACCCCTCATACGGGCGGTTGCGTCAATTGATGAGCGGTAATCTTCTGAAAGTATAAATGAAATTGTATGGTGAATGATAAAAATACCATAAGATTTGATGAAATAGCCGACCATGTGCCTCTAAGTCATTCGTAAACTTCCCTTAAAATTAGACATGTCTAAGGTTGAGCTTTCTGGCAAAATAAGGAGCATGAGGTGCATCAACAGAAGGGGAGAAAATGATACTAGAGAGATAGAATTCGGAAGGAACATCACTGATTGCACGCCGAAAACGAGCGTTATCACCGAACAGAAGCACATTAATGCAGGCTGCTTTGCATCTTACCCACTCAACTTTATAAGTTGATAAAAACATATATGATATTGTAATTATTGATTATATAGCGTCGCAGACTGGGTTAAAATGGCTTTGTCCCACGAAAGCCAACTCGTTACCAAGAGAACCAACGCTGCACAAAGCGATTCTCCCTTCTGATCATCCAGCGTCGGAACTCATCTCCAAGCAAAATCGCAGCTGCAAAAGGCAATGCCAGCGACACCTCGAACCAGCCTATCGGCGCTGTTCCGAAAAAGGGCTGCAAGAACGGAATATGAGAAATCGCAGCGACCAGGCCCAACTCCACTGCGATCCCGAGCAAGATGAGTTTGTTGGCAAAGATGCCTGCGGACAAGATGCTTTGGCGCCGGGTCCGGCAGATCAGCACATCCGCAACCTGGCAGATCACCACCGATGCGAAGAAGGATGTGACCGCCGTTTGATAGAGTAAACCTGACGTCGGCAATTCAGCTCCCCATACCCAGCCGCCGTGATGCAGCACGACAAAAAAGGCGAGGAATCCGGCGGTCGCCTGTATCATCCCGATGATGCCGTAACTCATGCCAAGGAGTGGCCAAGTGAGCAACCTTTCATCGTAGCGTCGCGGCGGTTGTTTCATCACGTCTTGCTCGGGCTTTTCACAGCCCAGGCCCAATGCAGGCAGCAAATCGGTGCCCAGGTCGATGGCCAGGATCAGCACAACCGTGAGCGCCAACGGTGCATCAATGACCACGAAGGCAATAAAAGGCAGGATCTCGGGGACATTGCTGGTAAGGATGTAGGCGATGAATTTCTTGATGTTGAAGAAGATGGTGCGCCCTTCTTCGATGGCGTGCACGATGGTGGCGAAGTTGTCGTCCATCAGCACCATGTCCGCAGCCTCTTTCGCCACCTCGGTGCCGGATACCCCCATGGCCACGCCCATGTCCGCATTCTTCAACGCTGGCGCATCGTTGACGCCATCGCCGGTAACGGTGACGATCGCGCCTTTTTTCTGTAATGCCTTGACGATCTGCAACTTCTGCAAGGGCGTGGTGCGGGCGAAAATCAGTTCACGACTGTCGAGCAAAATTGACAGATCCGTCTCACCCATCTGCTGCAACTGCTCGCCCACAATCACCTGACCGTCGCCAGTAAACAGTCCAACCTGGCGGGCGATGGACTCGGCGGTGGTGTGGTAATCGCCGGTGATCATGAAAACCCGGATGCCCGCGCTGCGACACTTTTCGATCGCATCGGAAATCTCCGCTCGCGGCGGATCGAGCATGCCCACCAGCCCCAGATAGGTGAAGCCTTCCTCACTTGCCGCATCGGCCTCAGTCATCTTGTAGGCTAGTGCGAGCACACGTTCGCCGCGCGCGGCCAGTACTTCGTAAAGCTCCAGCGCGCGACGACGGGCAGCCGCATCGAACTCGACCAGAGCGCCCTGAAGCAGGCAATGGGTGCATTTTCTGAAGACGATTTCCGGCGCGCCCTTCATATAGGCGAGATTGGCCTGGCCGTTTTCGTTTTTGTGCGTAGTGATCATGCGCTTTGTGGCGGATTCGAACGGACTTTCGTGTATGCGCGGAAAACGAACCAGTAGATCGCCGATTGGCTGCAAACGTTGCGCCAGGACCAGCAGTGCCCCCTCGGTCGGGTCGCCCAGATAGTGATGGTCGGTCAAGCGTGCGTTGTTACACAGCACCATTGCGGCCCAGACCTCGGCAAAGCCTACCGCCTGCGCCAACCCGCTCTGATAGGCCGACCATTCGTGTTCACCCAGTACCAGCGTGGAAACTCTCATCTGGTTCTGGGTGATCGTTCCGGTCTTGTCGGTACAGATCACTGTGGTCGAGCCCAGTGTCTCGACAGCTTCCAGGTTCTTGATCAGCGCGTTCTTCCTGGCCATGCGTTTGGACGCCATGGATAACGCAAGAGTCACGGTGGGTAACAGACCTTCCGGCACATTCGCGACGATGATGCCGATCGCAAAGATCAGGCTGCCGATGAACGGGTTGCCCAGGAATACGCTGAGAGCGAAAAACAGCACACCCAAAGAGATGGCAATCCCGGAGATGATCCGGATGAAACGGCGCAGCTCTTTGCGCATAGGGGTCTCAACCGTACCAGCTTCCTTGGTGAGCCGGACGATCCGACCGATCTGCGTGTTCATGCCGGTGCCATAGATCAGCGCTCTGCCATTGCCGCTTTGCACCAGCGTGCCGGAAAACACCATGTTGCGGCTTTCCTGCAAGTTGTCATGGGTGCAGGCCAGCTTGCGCAGTTGCGGTTCGCTCTCGCCGGTCAGAGAGGAGTGATCGACCTTGAGTTGGTTAACTTCGATCAAACGACCATCGGCCGGAACACGGTCACCCTCTTCCAGCAGGATAACATCACCCGGCACCAGCAACTTGGCTTCGATACGCGATATCTGCCCTTCGCGCAGTACTGATATCATTTGCGGCAGCATATGGCGGAAACTCTCCATAATGCGTTCGCTTTCATGCTCCTGAATGTAGGTAAACAGTGCATTGAGCTGCACCACTGCCAGCAATGCCACACCGATGTAGAAGTTGCCCTCACCAGGCTTCAGGTAGTCTGCGAAGAACGCCAGTGCGGAGCCAGCAATTAGCAGGAGGGCAAAGAAATTAGTGAACTGGCGGAGGAACTTGATGAATTCCGGCGTCTCTTTGCGGACATGCAGTTCGTTACTTCCAAATTCAGTTAGACGTTGAGCCGCATCGGCATTGCTGAGTCCTGCGTTTGTGCAGTTCAGACGCTGTTCGAGTTCTGCTAGGGGGATATGGTGCTGGTCGGCTATCGCTGCATCATTTTCAAGATTATTCATGACGTGCTTTCCCAATCTTGATGTAGGGAACGAATACTGCACTAACTACCGAATAAGAAGACTCATTTTACTATACACACTGAATCAAAATTGTCAGTAGCACCATGGCGGAATCAGCAAAATCCTGCGCGTAATGTCAGGAATACCATCCAGGAAGGAATCAAGCAGCGACTGTAATTTTGTTGCCACGGAAGCCGGGAGTCCCTTGATCACTGCCTGCAAGAGTCCAAGCAACATGGTGAGTGCATCGGGAAAAACCGGCAGCCGTCCTGATCCCAAAGTGATTTACCACGAGGCGAAGCTCATTAAGGCGCTGAAGCGCATCTGGTTCGCCACGGACCAGATGTGCTCGAAGAAGCTCAAGGCCGCTCTCCCCCTGTGGCTCCCTTTCTATGAGATGGAATTTGAGCCGCTGGAGAAAGCAACAATTGAAAAGTTGCTGCGAGCAAGTCCCGCCACGATCGATCGGCTGCTCAAGCCCTATAGGGCCCTTTACAAGAAGGGAGCTGTACCACCAAGCCGGGAACGCTGCTCAAAAATCAGATCCCGATCAAGACCGATCACTGGAATGTCTCACAACCAGGCTTCTTCGAGGCCGATCACGGTGGAATACCTGGACGACGCAATCAAAGACATGAAAAAGGCGATCGGAATCAAGGAGGCGAAAATCATAACCTGCTATCGTCCAGACGGCTACAAAGGATCGATATACTCCGCCGTGGCACCCGGTTCGCCGTCCGCGATCAATCTGATCAACATAGACACAGGCGGCCTCGAGATGCTTCCATCGCCTCAGCTTCTTTACATGTGGCGACCATAGGCCTATAGCATCTTCCTCAAAAACTGCCCGGTATATGACCTCGTAACCGCCGCCACTTCCTCCGACGCACTTTATGGGTGACCCCCAACTCTAACTTCGCTTAGCTGATCATCTGAGCGAGCACTGTGCTACACCAGGACATTCTCCTTAAGAGAATCTAGGCAAAAAACTGCCGATATCCTTGATTCTTTTACAATTTTAATCATTTCTACTGTTGACATGCCAGGCTCTATGCCAAATATATTCACATCACTGTTACGATACATTTTTGTATTATCAATAAGTTCGCCCTGCCTGACGTGAATTGTCGTATTCTCTGGAAATCTGATCATAGTCCGAAAATCATCAACATCTTCTTCTGTAAACATCGATGGCCTTTCATTATCAAAAATAAAAACGTCAATTGTTCCTTTCCAGTTCTTGCAAATCAATAATGCCAGAAGCGTCGACAGATCGTTGTTGCCTATATTAAACGATGTTTTCCATTTCTGCGGGATATCAGTCAGCCAAAGATTTATACTTTTTTCAATAGCCAGACTTGCAGTTGAAAATGGAATATAAATAATCATTCCGAAATCGTTCTTTTTGGCATCCGATAGGAGTCTGTCGTAATGCTCAGGGTTAACATCCCCCATATCAATGCTGGCAAAAATAACGTTCGGCTTAAAAAATGCCGCATTTAGCGATTGCATGCTTATGTTGACAGTCGTGTTGAATTCCTTGTTTTCAATAAATGCATATGAAGCTGAAATCCGACTTTCTTTGAACTTGAGAGCTGCATTTCTCAAAAACAACTCAATATTTCTTTGCTCTACCGGATCTTCATTGATCAGCGACAATATTTTAATCGAGCCTTTTGGGTGAACAATGGAATGGATAAGCTTATACGAGCTTCTGATTTCCTTTGGCATTGTCATCGGTATCAGAAGATCGGGACGCCATGACCTGACTTCTCTTTGCGGGCTCAGGTTACTCGATTTTTTGGTTGCCCACTCGGCGAGTGCGGTAAAAAGACCACTACGGGAATCGCCAATATCAGACTTCAAATTCAGCTTCACCAGATAAAAGTAGAATACAAAAATAAAGATAAGTGAAAATAGCGCAACTATGACGTTAATAACGAACATTATAGCTATTGAGCCGAAGGCTCCCAAGGCAGGTACAATCAAGGGAACTTTCAGGGTGGGCCTGTAGCTGGGCAGGGCCAATGATTGTTCAACAAGCACGACAATATTGACCATTGCGTAGGTGATCATAAAAAACATGGTGAGGATGGGAGCGATCCTGTTTAAATCACGCAAAGATATTCCGATGAATACGATAACTGCGGTCATCAGCATCGCGTTGACCGGTTCTCCCTTTGTTGATGTTTTGGCAAAGTCCTTACTTTTCGGCAGAATCCCTTTCTCACCCAGCGCCAGCAATATCCGTGGCGCCCCTATAAAAGACCCTAAAGCTGATGACAGTGTCGCTCCCAACAAGCCAGCGACCACGATTGGCCCGTAGAGCGCCTTATCTATAAAAACATAGTAGTTTGAAGTCATTTCTTCAGGAGTAGCAATCATTGCCGCTACAAAAATCAGACTGACGTAAATGAGGGTGGTTAAAATCACAGAGGAGATGGTCCCCCGGGGAATGCTCTTGCCAGGATTGGTGAGGTCTCCGGACATATTGGCACCGGCCATTACCCCGGTTACCGCTGGAAAAAATACGGCAAAAACCACCCAAAAGGATGTTCCGGCAAAGTTGTTTTCCACAGAGCCGGGATACGTGCCAAACAGTACGAAATTGTAGTGCAGTTTATTTACGAAAAGAGAGCCATAAATTGAAATCAAGGAAAGCACAATAATGCCAAGAATTACGTACTGGAATTTAACCGCAAAACTTGTGCTGACAAAAGCGATGGCCATTACAAGCATGAAAACGCATAAATCAACCACTAGAGGATTCAAATCGGGCAACTGTGAGACCAAACCCTCCCTGAAACCGAAAATATACATAGCTACGGCTAACGCCTGTGCAATGTAAAACGGAATCCCTATGGCGCCACCGATTTCCAGACCCAGCGATTTTGAAATGATGCTGAACGCTCCGCCTGCCCCGATTCTCACGTTGGTAGTGATGGAAGACAAGCTCAGGGCAGTAGTCAAGGTAATTGATACTGACAGCAGCACTATCGCCAGAGCACCTATAACACCGGCATTGCCAACCACCCACGGTTGACGGATATACATAATCACACCAAGGATTGTTAACGTCGTCGGTGTAAAAACCCCTGCGAAAGTTCCGAAAGTTTTCCTGGTCATATCCAAAGTAGTTCACCTTAAACCAAATTCGCAAAAGGGGAGTTTTGTCAAAGTTGGGAATCATTAGAGTTACATACCATCTTGACAAGAAGTAACCAGGAAGGTACCTGACCCCAATTGTTGCACCGCCGAAAGAATCACTTTCAGTAAGACTTACCTGTAAACAACAGCGAATCTACTGATTTTTATTATAACAGACTGCAAAAAAGCTACTCAGGAAAATGAGAAATCTGGAGCCAGCCATACACAAATGCTGCTATTTCATGATAATGAACCGTGCTACGCTTAAATAAGCACTATGGAAATGTCGGCCTTTTCCGTACATTTAAAAACTTCACAGTATCCAATTTTATTGTAGCTATATTTCAAATGGATGCATGAATAGATTGTTTAATTCCGGAATTCTTTCTACGGAGGGAATTTCGGGGAGGGAAAAGGTTTACTCTAAATCCGAGGCTAATCGAGCTACTTAAAGGGTAAATCTGTCCAATATTACGCCATAATTGTACAGGTTCAGATTATATGTCCAAACCGTGGACATTCAAGCGATCTTCGAGAGGTCAGATTTCCCTTCTGAAATGCCCTCTATCTTGACAATCATCCCTGGATGAATAATGTGTTGAGACGCAACCCCTATTTTGCAATTACAAAGTGGATATTATCTTTTTAAGGGGTGGCTGTCATCTGCAATAATCCGACGATAGACCCTCAACTCCTATGAAGGTATTACCGGTCCCAAACGTGTGGGCATCTTTGGCGGAAGCTATGGAGGTTACGCTACATTGGCCGGCGTGACCTTTACCCACGGCCTCTATGCCGCCGCTGTCGATTACATTGGCGTCGCGAATCTTTTCGCTTTCATGAAAACAATTCCCCCTTACTGGAAGCCATATCTTACGAAGATGCATGAAATGGTGGGTGATCCTGAAAAGGACGGGGAACTTCTTAACGCTGCTTCTCCCGCCTTCCATGCCGACAAGATAAAAACACCGCAATTCATCGCCCAGGGGACCAACGACCCCCGTGTGAACAAAAATGAATACGACCAAATGGTCGATGCGTTAAGGAAACGCGGTGTCAAGGTTCAGTACATGGTAAAAGATAACGAGGGACACGGTTTTCATAATGAGGAAAATCAGTTCGATTTTTCGGTGCCAGGGAGGAATTCTTCGAAAAATATCTCAGGAAATAAAGCTATAAGTACAAACAAGACGGTGATGCTTTTTACTTTCTATCAAGCCCTCAGACTCTCACCCGAGAGGAAAGAGTATTATGTGCTGTTGGTTCTACCCCTATTTGCGTAGATGATACAGTTTTTATCGAAGCATAATGAATCATTCAGTTATAATTGGAGACAACCCCGTTTGAAAAGGAAAACCTATGAAACGAGAAACGATGGAGAGAATTTCCATAAGGATGGCCGATTTAACACAGGTTGAGGTCGATGCAGTGGTCAATGCGGCTAACCCCACCTTGCTGGGAGGTGCAGGTGTAGACGGCATGATCCACTGGGCAGCCGGATCAGGACTCCTGGAGGAGTGCCTGAAAATCGGCGGATGCCCGACGGGAGAAGCCAGAATAACCGGCGGCTACAGTCTTCCCGCCCGGCATATTATACACACCGTGGGACCGGTCTACAGCATAGATAAAGAGGAAGCACCGCGCCTTCTTTCGTCCTGCTACAGGAACAGCCTGAATCTGGCAGCCAGTCATGATATTCACTCGATAGCCTTTCCGGCCATCAGTTGCGGGATGTATGGCTACCCGGCCGAAGAGGCATGCAGGATCGCGCTGGATACTACCATCGAATTTCTCGAAAACAACGACTCCATCCATAAAGTTATTTTTGTCCTGTATTCCTGCAATAATTACGATATTTATTCAGCATATATAAACGAGATAAGGGACCGTTATCAGGAAACATGAGGATTTTCCTGCCAGATTTCAGGGAAAGTTCTCCGGTCCTGCCAGAAAACAATAATGACCGTGTGAGTTGAGATGTTTATCCCCGCATGTAATTTAACAACAATTTTAAATCCCTGCATATAAAGCGGATGAAATTGATCAATTTGCCTAAAATTCGGCCTGTTATCTGAACAGTACCGGCTCCCCCCGGACTACCGGCGAACCTCGAACCCGGATTCGCGGGGACTTTGCCGACGGGGCCCTCTTTCGAGATTGCCGGTCATTCCCGGACATGGTAATGTTTCCGTAGCATTCACCGGAATTGCACCCTGACCGGATATCCCGCCTGGGACTGACCCTCAGCGCAGCCGGAACGAACGGAAGCGGACATTAGACCGAAGCCTGCGAAAAAACCCGCACCTTAAGTCCGGGCAGGATATGAAGTGGATAATCAGCGGCATGGCGGGTTGTCAGCCACAAGGTGGAGCTGCTTTCCGAATGGATACTGTAATGGTTAACCGGTAAAGTCCTGATTGATTTAATCGTGGGGAGATAAAAATGAAAAAAATAGGCATATTGACCAGCGGAGGGGATTGTTCGGGGATGAACGCAGCCATCAGGAGCGTGGCGAGGACCGCCCTGAACTGCGGAGTGGAAGTCATCGGATTCCGCAAGGGTTTTCATGGGCTGATTTCCCGAAATTTTCTTCGACTGGATTCCAAGTCGGTCGCGGGCATTTTGCAGAAGGGAGGGACTGTTCTCCACTCCGCGCGTTGCCCCGAATTCAAAAAAGAAGACGGCCGGAAAAGCGCGCTGGAGAACCTCCTCGAACTTGGGGTTGATGGGCTGATCGTCATTGGCGGCGACGGCTCCCTGAACGGTGCCATGGCCCTGGGCTCTCTCGGTTTCCCGGTTATCGGCATTCCCGCCAGCATAGATAACGACATCCCACGGACCGACATGGCCCTGGGCGTGGATACGGCCATGAACAATATCATTTACGCCGTAGACTGCATAAAAGACACGGCAAGCTCCCATGAACGGGCCTTTGTCGTCGAAATCATGGGACGGAACTGCGGATACCTCGCCAGCATGTGCGCAATCGCGGTCGGTGCCGAATTTGCGCTCGTGCCGGAAGTTCCCTTCGACATCTTCGATATCTGCGGCAGGCTCCGCAACCGCTATGCCGAAGGCCGCAGCAATGCCATCATCATCGTCGCAGAAGGGGTCACCAGCGGACAGGAAATTGCCGACAGGATAAAAGACGAAATAGGCTTCGAGACCAGGGTTACCGTCCTGGGCCATTACCAGCGCGGAGGCAGCCCATCCGTTTTCGACAGGCTCCTGGCCAGCCGTTTCGGGAAAAGGGCTGTTGAGATGCTTCTAAGCGGTGAGCGGGGAAAAATGGTCGGCCTTTCAGGCGGAGCGATCATAGCCGTCCCCCTGGCCGAAGTAATCGGCGGAGTCAGAGCGCCGGATGCCGAAATGTTCAGGATGGCGGAAATACTCGGCAGCTGATGGCGGCGCGTCGAACCGGGCGCCCTTGAAGTCCCGGTGATGGAGAGATGACGCAGACTCCGAATCGTCGGAGGAGGGTCTTGACTTGAGGTATTTCTGGACAGCCCGGTTGTGCTCTTCAAGAGTCCTGGAAAAATAGTGGGTGCCGTCCATTTTGGCGACAAAATATAGATAATTCGTACTGACGGGATTGAGAACGGCTTTTATGGCATCACTGCCGGGATTGCCTATCGGCCCGGGCGGGAGTCCGTTCACTTTATAGGTATTGTAGGGGGAATCACGCATGATGTCCTCTTTCGATACTTTTCCCGCAAAAGCACGCACTTTGTAAACCGCCGTCGGGTCGCTCTGCAGCGGCATGTTCTTCTTCAGCCGATTAAGAAAAACCGAGGCTATCAGCGGCTTTTCACGGGAGGTCATGGCCTCTTTTTCCACCATTGATGCGAGGGTAAGAACCTCGCGGGGGCTCATCCGCATCGCTTTCGCCCTTGCCGCGAATTCCCGAGAATAGTGTTTTCTGAATTGTGCAACCATTTCCCTGATCAGGTCGGCTGCAGTGGCATTGGGCTTTATTTCGTAAGTGCTTGGATAAAGATATCCCTCCACGCTGGGCGCATTGATTCCCAGTTCCGCCAGTAATGACTGATTCGTGCATTGATCAAGAAATGCATCCCTGCTGAAAAAGCCGCGTCGCTCCAGCATAACCGCGAGCTGGTAAATCGAATAGCCTTCCGGGACCGCAAACCGGCGTACATAAACATCCCCGGTGAGTAATTTGTGTAGTATTACATGGGGAGTCATGCCGTCGTTGAGCAGGTACGTGCCCGCCTTGATCCTGCCCTCCGCACCCTCGATACGGGCATAGAGGATGAAAAGCTCCTCACTGCTGATGACCCGCGACTTCGCAAGATCTTCGGCGATTTTCTTCAGGGGAGACCCTTCCTTGAAGTCGACGATTTTTGAAGTTTTTCCACTTCCCGGCGGAACCTTCAGAAAAATGCCGTAGCGGATGCAGGGGGCGGCGAGCAGAAAGGTAAACATGAGGATAATTGCAATGGCTGTTCTTCTTGATTTTTTTCTGGAGAAAGGCAATTTTATGGAAAAAGGAAACCGTTTCACTTTCACATCCTTGCGTTATTGATTCATCAAATTGTATTTCTATGACATAGCGGCCTGCATGTCAAGCACTTAACCCCTTCCTTGACATTGCACTTATTTGTTGTTACAAGGTTATGGTCCCTTCGGTATTTTTGCCCGGAGCGGAGATTCAAGCAAAGAGGAGACAAACAGGTGGAATTCAGTACAATTGAGGATATCCTGGAATTTGCCCTTGAAAAGGAAGATGCTTCTTTCAGATTATATAAATCCGCCGCGAAAGCTTCAATCAGCTCTTCCGCAAAGAAACTTTTCGAAGAAATGGCCGTGCAGGAGGCAAATCACAAAAGGTTCATCGTGCAACTGGACCGGGAAAAAATTGCCAGGTACAAACTAAGAAACATTCCAGACCTGAAGATCAGCGATTATCTTGTGGAAATGCCTTATCGAGAAGACATGACTTACCAGGAAATCCTGGTTTACGCGATGAAATGCGAGGAAAAAGCATACAGGCTTTATGCAGAGGCGGAAACAATGACCGATGAGCCGGAGTTGAAAAAGCTTTTCCGCATGCTTGCCGATGAGGAGAAGAAACATAAATTTTACCTTGAGTCAATGTATGACGACAAGGTACTTACCGACATGTAACAACGAAATCTTCACCCGATAAAAAAGAGCCGTGAACGGCTCTTTTTTTTGGGGAACTTGGAACAAACGGGATATACCGGGTTCCTTATGCCCTGAATTTATTTTCAGTACCCGCCTTCAACCTTCTTATGTTTTCCTTGTGCCTGTATATGACCATGGCCGCGATTATGATGGTCATGGCTACAGTCTCGGGTCTTCGGTCAATTAGCGCAACCAGTAATGGCATTACTGCGGCCGCCGTTACGGAAGCGAGAGAGACATACCGCCATTTCAGCAGGACCAGGATGAAAACCGCCAGGGCGATCAGAACGGACGGGTAAGACACCGCGAGAAATACCCCCAGCGCAGTGGCAACCCCCTTTCCCCCCTTGAACCCCAGGAATACGGTATAGACATGCCCGAGGAAAGCGGCAAGCCCGACTATCGCCACCCATAGTGCGGTAAACCCCAGTGCATACGCCAAGACGACCGGCACAACCCCTTTCAGACAATCGCCGACCAGGGTCAACAGACCGACCTTTCGCCCCAGTGTGCGATAGACATTGGTCGCGCCGATATTACCGCTACCCGATTCGCGGATATCGACCCCGCCGAAAGCTTTTGCCAGCAGGAGCCCGGTGGGGATGGAACCGACGAGGTATGCAAAAATGACAACGATTATTTCTCTCAGCAATTTTCACTCCGTAAAAGTTCAGATAAAATTAGGTATTGCCAAGCAAAATCCCGGCAATTTCCACAAGGACCGGATCAATCTATCTCGCACCGCAACCTGATATCGCCGGAAGCTGCGGCGGATTTGCCTCCGTGACGGAAAAGGAAGACAGCTGCCGCAAGGAACAGCACATCCCTCAGGATCGCCATCCAGGCTGGAGTTTTCTCACCTCCCTGACGAAAACAACCACAGTCAATATTGAGTCCTCGGATGATAGTTGAGGCCAGTGCAACCATGAAGACCAGGTTCATGGAGATAATGATGAAAGCCGCAGCCCTGGTGCGATAGCCGATGACAAGCAGCAGGCCGCAGATCGTCTCGATCCAGGGCAGTACGGCGGCAACAAGGTAATTGAGTGAATAGGGAAGGATTTTGTAAGCGGCCACGCTACCGGCAAAGGCAGTCGGGTCACTGATCTTGAGAATCCCGGCATAAATGAAAACCAGACCCAGGCCTATCCTCACAACAACATACAGATATTTTTTCAAAGAGGAAGTCATTGATGTTCACCCTCCAGCGGATAGCCGGCATCTTTCCATTCCGGGAAGCCCCCCTCGAAAACCAGAACCTGGCGGTATCCGTTCGACATCAACTTTTTCCCGTCTGTCATGCTATCGTTACATCCATAGCCGTTACAATAAACCACCAGGGTGTCCGACAAAGGGACTTTGTTTTTGAATTCAGCCAGTTTTTCTTCGAATTTGCCGACAGGAAGCGAAATTGCACCTTTTATCCTGCCCCGGCTGAATGTCAGTTCGTCTCTGGCATCCACAAAAACCGCCTGCTTGTGGTCGTAGAGGTACTTTGCCTGCGCCAGACCTGCAGGAAGAGGAAGATTGGCAGAGTCGGCGGATACAGGAGAAGATGGGACGGGGACGGATTTTCCGGACCAGACGGCGGACAGCATCCGGTGATTCCAGATCAGCCCTATGGCCGAGGCAACCAGGACAATCACCGCCATTTCCAGAAATAGGTTCCCGATACTGTTCTTCATTTTCCAAAACCGCCTTTCCGAAATTCAATTATGCCGCTCAAGCTTTTCCTGAGTCCGTGAAGTTACGAACCGCCCCATACGGTTTTACGGTTCCTTCAATTCGCACGTCTTGTCATTCTTGTCGCAGTAGCGCACAACCCGCACTTTTTCGAAGGTTATCAATCCCCCTTGCATCATAACATCGATCTTGGGCATAAGTGCATCCAGTTTATCCTCGGAGGCCACCACCTCGACAATCATGGGCAGGTCTTTGGCGAGTTCAAGAAGTTTGTCGGTATGATACACGAGATGAGGGCCGAATCCGGAAACTCCGCGCAGTACGGTCGCTCCGGCAATGCCTTCATCCATCAGCAGATCGATCAGTGCTTCATACAAGGGTCTGTGTCCATGCCTGTCGTTTTCGCTGATGTGTATCCGCATCAGGACTTTTTCACCGATAAATTTAGTCATTTTCCCCCTCCTACAGTTGCCGTGCCGTCACTATACCCAACCAGGTGAACAGAAGACATATGATAACACTCACCACTATGTTTGTAGACGCTATGAGAAATTCGCCATCTTCGAGCAGCCTGAAGGTCTCGTAACTGAAGGTGGAAAAGGTTGTCAGTCCACCCATGAAACCCACCGTAAGACCAATACGGAGTGTCGGCGGGATAAGGGTGCTCCTGAGGCCGAACTCCATCAAAAGTCCGAGGATGAATGCCCCGATGATGTTTACGGCAAAAGTACCATAGGGAAAATTCTTGCCGAAAATCTGGTAAACCCACCCGGAAATAAAATAGCGGGACAGACAACCCATTGCGCCGCAAATTGCTATGGACAGAACAATCGACATTTACCCCCCTTTTACGCACGGCATAATCTGATTAACGAGATTTCCAGAGCGGCAGACGGCCTGCAGACATGGTCGGATAATCTCGCTGGAAACCTTCCTGGATCCGGTAAAAACGGATTCTTTATTTCGCCCCAAAACTAACCCACAACGCATTTAATGTCAAGAATCTGATCTCATGGCCTCCCCGCATGTCATCACCATTTTAGATGTTGCACAGGGAGAGGGGAGAGTGATAGTATCTTGAAAATCATGTCGGCTAACGCACGGTTCTGGATAGAAAAACTCGGTTTGGAGAAACATCCCGAAGGCGGTTTTTTCCGCGAAACGTACCGGTCCGCGGGAAACATTCCGGAGAGCGTATTGCCGGGAGACCGGCCAGGTGCCCGGAGTTTCTCTACTGCGATTTATTACCTCCTCGATGGACATGATTTCTCTGCCTTCCATCGCATCAGGTCGGACGAGTTGTGGCATTTTTACGCCGGATCACGGCTCAATATTCATGTAATAGATCCACAGGGGGATTATCAGCTCATAGGACTTGGCGATAATCCGGAAAATGGAGAAACTTTCCAGGCCGCGGTAATGGCGGGCTGCTGGTTCGGGGCGGAACTGGCGGACAATCAGTCTTTCGCCCTGGTTGGATGTACGGTGGCGCCCGGCTTCGACTACTGGGACTTTGAAATGGCGGACAGGACGGAACTCCTGGACAGATTTCCGCTCCACTCGGAGATCATAAATAAACTCACAAGGGAAACATCATAGAATGAACAACAAGAACCATCTCTCTCCGAACAGACTTTTTTTGACTCTTTTCATCATTCCGGCAATTTTTGCCGCCCTCTTCGCCTCGGTCACTGTGGCATGCGCGCAGCAGCAACCCGCCGGTAAGTCCACGGCGGCTGCAATGACACCGCATGTCCCGATTCTCCTTTACCACAGGCTGGGACCGACCGTAAAGGACGGCATGACCGTCACCACAAAGGTTTTCGAGTCCAACCTGCAATACCTCAGGGATAACGGATACAAGGTGATTCCGCTCAGCCGGCTGGTAAACTACTGCCTGAAAAAGGGTCCCGCACCGCCACCAAAATCGGTTGTCATCGTAGCTGACGACGGGCATATTTCCATGTATACTTATATGCTGCCCCTGGCAAAAAAATACAATATACCGGTAACTTTGTTCATATACCCCTCGGCGATCTCAAACGCCAGCTATGCCATGACCTGGCAGCAACTGCGCGAAATGAAGAAAACGGGTTTGTTCGACATTCAGTCCCATACTTACTGGCACCCAAACTTCAATCATGAAAAAAAGCGGCTCAAGCCGGCGGAATACGCTAAATTCGTCGATTTCCAATTCGTGAAATCGAAGGCAAAACTGGAAAAGGAACTGGGCGGCAAAGTTGACCTGCTTGCCTGGCCTTTCGGCATCCATAACGACTACCTCGAAAGAAAGGCATCTGAGGACGGTTACCGGGCGGCATTCACCATCATCAGCCGCCACGCCGGCCCTGAAGACAAACCGATGGAGATTCCCCGCTACCTGATGATCAACTCGGACCAGGGTAAAGCCTTTGCCAGAATACTGGAAGGGACTGCCCCGAAAAGGAATATCGTCTATTGAAGGGCAAATGACCAAAAATAACTGTGACAAGAAGCATCCCTGCCCCGATTGCTCCTATTGCCAATGGTGCAGCGACGACCGCTGCAGAATGTGCCTGGGGCAAAAATGTGCGGGGAAAAAGAAACTCTCCATGCAGGAACAGATAGAATTGTATGAAAACCTGAACAGGCAGAAAGATAAAGATACAGGAGCATGACAACGGATTGAAATGACTACTTGATTGATTCTAAAGACGGCTAAGGAGAAACCGGCCAAATGCCGCCTGCCATGAAATCAACAATGCCGGCAGACCCAAGGTGTCCAATTTCAGTTGTTCCGCCAAACTTATCCGGAGAGAGATGGTATGAACGATAAAAGAAAGTTGCTCGGTGAAATTCTGATCGAAAAGGGAATCATCACGGAGAGCACCCTGCAGAGGACGCTGGCCCGGGCAAAAAGGTTGAACAAAAGGCTGGGAACCATGCTTGAGGAAAGCGAGCTGATAACCGGCGAGGAACTCGCCGCCTCCCTGGCGATTCAATACAATTGCCAGGTGGTAGGGGATTTTGCCAGGCATCCTTTCCCGCCCGAACTGCTCAAACTGGTACCGGCCGATGTTGCCATGGAAAACATGCTGTTTCCCCTGAAAATCGAGGGTGACAGACTGGCCCTTGCAATGGCGGACCCCACTAATACGCGGATCGTATCCAATCTTGCCAAGAACAAGGGCCTGAAAGTGGTGCCGTTCATTGCTACGAGAACGGACATAACCGCGGCCATCTGCAGGCACTATCTGAACAAGGAACTCACCTCTTCCCAGGATAAAACCATTCTCGTGGCGGAAGAAGACAGCCTTCTGTGCACCATGCTCGGACATCTGCTGTCAAAAGAAGGTTACCGGGTTGTAACCGCCTCCGAAGGAATGGAGGCCTATAAAATGGCGATTTCGGAAAACCCTACGGTGGTCATCATCGACAAAGGCATTCCGAAACTTGACGGATACGGTTTTTACACTGCACTTAAGAACCTCCCGGAGAAAAGGTTCATCCCGGTCATACTGATGACATCGAGCACGGACCCGGAGGAAGAGGCCAGGGCGTTCGAAAAAGGTTTTTTCGATTTTCTTACCAAACCGGTAAGAGATGTGACCCTCATAACCAGGATTAAAAGGGCGTTTCAGCATTACGAGCGCGAGTACGGTTTGTTTTGAAAACACTCTAACGACGGTGCCGGAATACCATGGTTAGCCGCTGGAAGCTGACCGTTAGCTATTTCCCCCGTTGCCTTTTGCCAACTGCCAGCTGCTGCCTTTCCCTATTTTTTCCCCAATTCCATGGAACGTTTCGTCGCAGCATCAACCGCCGTCATGACCGTTCCACTGAATCCTTCCTGCTCCAGCACATGAAGGGCGGCAATGGTCGTCCCGCCGGGAGAAGTGACCTTTTCACGGAGCACGGCCGGATGTTCTCCTGTCTCCATGACCATTTTCGCCGACCCGAAAACCGTCTGGGCCGCAAGCCTCGAAGCCACATCACGGGGCAGGCCGTTTTTCACTCCGGCATCGGAAAGCGCCTCTATGAAAGTGAACACATACGCCGGACCGCTCCCGGACAGGCCGGTAACGGCGTCCAGCAGCTTTTCATCCGCCTGGCAGGTGGTTCCGAGCAGATCGAATATTTCGCGCACCAGGGAAAGGTCTTCGCCCGTTGCATGCGCGCCCGGACTTATCGCCGACGCAGCGGCAAGAACCAGTGCAGGGGTATTCGGCATGACCCGCACCACCCTGGCTGACCGCTTGAGCGCGGTTTCTATGGTTTCCGTTTTTACGCCCGCCATTATGGAAACAAATAATTTTCCCTGGACATCGCCGGTTGTTATTTCGTTCAGCACCGCGCCGCACACCTGGGGTTTCACCGCCAGTATGACGGTCTCAGCGGACGAAACAACAGCCCCACAGTCACTGTGCACATCAACCGAATATTTGGCTCGCAGATACTCCCTGCGCGCTTCAACCGGTTCGCATACCGTTATTGCGGACGAAGGCACTCCTCCGGACAGAAGTCCCTTGATGATTGCTTCGGCCATATTTCCCCCGCCTATGAATCCTACTTTTTGCCCAGCGAGCATTTTAACCCCCTTATTGCGAAATGATCAATTTCGGTGTCGCATTATCAATTTATATATCATGGTAATCCGATAGGCAATAGAACATTCGATACTATTAAAAATTCAACAGGTCTTCCAACCGCACCGGAAGACCGGATTCAGAACATCGTTAAAAATTTGTGTTATATGAAAAAAATATTTGACATGGCCCGGCTCTTGTATTATAAAGCACAGCCGGCTTATGCAAATAAACATAAAGTTTAGAATTACTAAACAACGTCGTTGACAAAAAGTTTAGGAATGCTAAACTACATTTTAAACAAAAAGTTTAGAATTACTAAACTCGGAGGATTTCTTGAAAATCGGTGAAAGGTTGAAACGGCTGAGAATGACCAACTCCCTGACACAGGAAGAACTGGCCGGCCGCGCGGACCTTACCAAGGGATACATTTCCCAGCTGGAAAACGATGCCACATCTCCATCCATCGCCACACTTAAATACATAGTCGATGTTTTCGGCATAACCATGCAGGAATTTTTCTCCGAACCCACACAAGGAGAAGATATCGTTTTCGGCGAAAAAGCTCGTATTCAATCAACCGCGGATGGCGATGGAGTGATGGTCGAACTGCTGGTTCCCGGGGCACAGAACCGGGAGATGGACCCGGCCCTGGTAACAATCAGACCAGGCGAGGAAATGAAGCAGCAGGACTACCACGAGGGAGAGGAATTCGGCTATCTCCTCCTCGGCAAGATACAGCTGCAGCTCGACGACCAGTTTTACACCGTCAGGAAAGGCGAATGCTTTTATTTCAGTTCGGGCAAAAGGCACTCGGTGAAGAATATCGGCAAAACCGACGCGAAAATCCTCTGGGTAGTAACCCCGCCGACGTTTGACTATTAAAGCAGAGGCCGGGCGTCAGGGTATGATGGCTGGAAATTGGCAGCCAACTGCTGTAACAATACGGAAAATGAGGGAGACAAATAATATGAGCAAAGTTTTGATAATCGGAGCGGGGGGAGTCGGCAGAGTTGTCACGCATAAATGCGCCCAGGCGTCGGACGTTTTTACGGCGATAACACTCGCCTCGCGTACTGAATCCAAGTGCAAGGCCATTGCTGCGGAGATCGACCGTCCGGTCAATACGGCACAGGTCGATGCGGACAACGTCCCGGAGATGATCGAACTCATTCAAAAGGAAAAGCCCCGACTCGTCATCAACGTCGCCCTCCCCTACCAGGATCTGACCATCATGGACGCCTGCCTGGCAACGGGTGTGGACTACCTGGACACGGCAAACTACGAACCGCTCGAGACCGCCAAGTTCGAGTACAGCTGGCAATGGGCATATCATGACCGTTTCCGGGAGAAGGGCCTGATGGCGCTTCTGGGCAGCGGTTTCGACCCCGGCGTGACCAATGTGTACACCGCCCTTGCTGCGAAACATTATCTTGACGAAATTCAGGAGATCGACATCATCGACGCCAACGCGGGTAGTCACGGCCAGCCGTTCGCCACCAACTTCAACCCCGAGATCAACATCCGCGAGGTAACGGCGCCGTGCCGCCACTGGGAAAACGGGAAATGGATCGAAACTCCGGCGCTTTCAACCAAACAGAGCTATGACTTCCCGGATGGAATCGGTCCCATGAACATCTACCGCATGTATCACGAGGAAATGGAGTCGCTGGTCAAGCATATCCCCACCATTCGCAAGGCGCAGTTCTGGATGACCTTCTCCGACAACTACCTGAAACACCTGGAGGTGTTGCAGAACGTGGGCATGACCCGGATCGACGAAGTGGAATTCAACGGGCAGAAGATCGTTCCCTTGCAGTTCCTGAAGGCCGTACTTCCCGACCCAGGCAGCCTGGGAGCGCTCACCAAGGGCAGGACCTGCATCGGGGTTGTTGCCAGGGGAATCAAGGACGGGAAGAAAAGGTCGGTTTATATCTACAACATCTGCGATCACGAGCAATGCTTCAAAGAGGTCAACTCCCAGGCCATCAGCTATACCACAGGCGTGCCGGCCGCGGTCGGCGGCATCATGATGCTCACCGGTCAATGGCGGGGCAAGGGGGTCTTCAACATGGAGCAGTTCGACCCGGATCCTTTCCTGGCAAGGCTTTCGCAGATGGGACTGCCGCATGAAGCGGTGGAGTTCGACGGGTGGACGGAACTGTAATCCCTTTCCCTCTCTTTCGAAACAGAGCGGTTTAATATCAACAGGCAGGGAGTTGAATTGGCTGGAATTCAGATCGAAAAAATCAAAGAGCTTGCCCCCTCTCCGTCCTATGTGGTCGATCTCGGGAAGCTGCGGGAAAATCTCGCGGTGCTCGACTCGGTGCAGAAACGGAGCGGCGCCAGGATTCTGATGGCCCTCAAGGCGTTTTCCATGTGGAGCGTATTCCCTCTCATCCGTGAGACCCTGCATGGAGTCTGCGCCAGCTCGCCATGGGAAGCCCGCCTCGGACGGGAGGAATTCGGCCGCGAGGTGCACAGCTTCGCAGCCGCTTTCAAGGAAAGCGACATTGTGGAACTCCTCGGGATATCCAACCACATCGTTTTCAACTCCTTCGGGCAACTGGAGCGCTTCCGTTCCCTGTGGGAAAAACACAGCGGGCGGGTTTCCATCGGCCTCAGGGTAAATCCCGAGCATTCCGAGGGACACACCGAACTCTATGATCCCTGCTCTCCGAAGTCGCGTCTCGGCATCCGGCGCTCTGAATTCGAGGGACGCTCCCTGGAAGGAGTGGAAGGACTGCATTTTCATACCCTTTGCGAGCAGCTTTTCGAGCCGCTGGAACGCACCGTGCGCGTTTTCGAGGAGAAATTCGGCGAATTCCTGCCGCACATGAAATGGCTGAACCTCGGCGGAGGCCACCATATAACCCGTGAAGGCTACGATATCGACGCCCTGGTTGAGCTGATAAAATATCTCAAGGGGAAATACGGTCTCGAAATCTACCTGGAACCCGGCGAGGCCATTGCCATCGGCACCGGTGTCCTGGTAAGCGAAGTAATGGACGTGGTGAGAAATGTCGCCGACATCGCAATCCTCGACGTCTCGGCTACCTGCCACATGCCCGATGTGCTGGAGATGCCCTACCGGCCGGAAATACATGAGGGTTTCGGTCCCGGTGAAAAGCCACATTCCTACCGGCTCGGCGGGCCGTCCTGCCTTGCCGGAGACATCATCGGCGACTGGTCGTTCGAAAAACCCCTGACCCCCGGTGACAGGCTTGTTTTCCTGGACATGGCCCACTACACCATGGTCAAGACCACCACGTTCAACGGTATCCGGCATCCGCACATCTGCACGTTCGAACCGGACAGCGGGGAATTGAAAGTCGTACGGAGCTTTACTTACGAGGATTTCCGCAACCGGCTGTCGTGAGAAAGTCAGGAGTCAGGAGTCAGGAGTCAGAAGTCAGGAGAAAGAATCGGGTAGATGGGCGGATAAATGCACGACTCTTGAGCATTAATCAGCCATCGCAGAATTTGAATTAATTCTGCATTCCGACTTCTGTCTCCTGAATTCTCAAAAATAACAACAGAAAGATGGTAAATAACACATGGAACGCTGGTCCGTTAACGAGTCCGCAAAAATTTACAACCTGAACAACTGGGGAGCCGATCTGTTCTCCATCAACAAGAAAGGGAACGTCTGCGTTCACCCTTCCTCCAATTCGAAACAGTCCATCGACCTGCGCGTGCTCGTGGATGATCTCATAAAGCGGAAAATCAAGCCGCCCATCCTGCTCAGGTTCATGAACGTCCTGGAAGGGCGTATCGCAGCCATCAACCGCGTCTTCAGGAACGCCATCCAGCAAAACGACTATCCCGCGAAATACCAGACATTTTACCCGATCAAGGTAAACCAGCAACGGCAGGTGGTAGAGGCGATAACCAAATTCGGCAAAAAATTCGACATCGGCCTGGAAGTCGGTTCCAAACCCGAACTGGTCGCGGCAATTTCACTGTCCACCGGCAACGGTCTGCCGATTATCTGCAACGGCTATAAAGACACTGAGTTCATTGAAACGATCCTTTATGCCACCAAGATCGGCTACGACATAACCATCGTCGTCGAAAAGCTGTTCGAACTGGAAAAGATAATCGAACTTTCCAGGAAGACGAAAATCGTTCCGAAACTCGGCATCAGGGTAAAGCTGTCGTCGAAGGGGACGGGCAAATGGGCCACTTCAGGCGGAGAAGACGCCAAGTTCGGCCTGCGCATTTCCGAGTTGATCGCCGCCACGGACATACTGAAAGAGAATGGCCTCATAGACAGCCTCAAGCTGCTCCATTTTCATATCGGCAGCCAGATCACCAAGATCGACAAGATAAAAAACGCCCTGATCGAAGGAACCCGCATTTACGTCGAGATGAGGAAAATGGGGATCAACCTCGAATATCTCGACATAGGAGGCGGGCTGGGTGTCGATTATGACGGCTCAAAATCCAGCTATTTTTCCAGCGTCAACTATTCACCCGAGGAATACGCGAACGACGTCATCTACCAGGTAAAAAACATCTGCGACGAGGCCGGCGTCAGCTGCCCGAACATCATTTCCGAATCCGGACGGGCGACCGTAGCCCATTATTCGGTGCTTATCACCAATGTTCTGAACACCAACGCCCAGAGCCTGATGCCGGACTTTGAAGAGATTCTCTCCCAGAAGGAAAAACTGTCGCCGACCGTCAAGAAACTTGTGGACATCTACACAAGCATCGACCGCCACTCCCTGCGCGAGGACTATCACGACACCATCCAGCTCATCCAGGAAGCGGTCAGCCTTTTCAACCTGGGATACCTGAACCTGCACGACAGGGCGGTGGCTGAATGGATCTGTTCGAAAATAATCCGGAAAATCAGCGGCATTCTCGAAAAAATGAAAACCATTCCCGATGAGCTGCAGAATTTCCAGCTCGGTACACGCCAGACGCACTTCGCCAATTTTTCCCTGTTCCAGTCGGTACCGGACTCCTGGGCCATTGACCAGCTCTTCCCCATCGTACCGATCCAGCGGCTGCACCAGAAACCGGACGTCATGGCCTCCATAGCGGACATCACCTGCGATTCGGACGGCGAAGTCACCAGTTTCGTTGGCGAAAACGGCCGGACGAAATTTCTGCCGATCCACAAGATACGCTCTGACGAAGACTATTTCATCGGCTTTTTCCTGATCGGCGCATATCAGGAAATCCTGGGCGATATGCACAACCTGTTCGGCGACACCAATGCGGTCCACATAACCTTCAGCAAAAAGACCAACTACAAGATCGATACGGTCATCAACGGTGACGCCACATGGGAAAGCCTGAAATACGTCCAGTACGACGGCCAGGAAATTCTGAAGCAGGTCCGCAACAACCTGGAAAAGGGTGTCGCCCTGCGCAAAATCTCCATCGAGGAGAGCAGCCACTTCCTTGAGCTTCTGGACAGGACCCTGAAGGCATATACCTACCTGGGGGAATAGCCTCCGGGATCAGGTTCAAGTCTCGGACACCACTTTTTCAATTGACGTGCTTTAGCTTTGCGTGTAATAAAATCTGCTCATTCGCATCAGTTCATGGAGCAGGCAGATGATTGCTGAAAATCAACAAAATCGATGAAAATAAAAACCGCCAATCGGTCCAATACCGGTCGGCGTTTTTTTTATGTATCATGTCTTACGTAACATAAATCCTTTATAAGGAAATACGACTGAAACTTATAGCTTCTCTTTTTGCCCGGGCAAAAGAAAAACAGAAATGAACCCCTCAAAGATAAAACATAATTTTGATTTTTACTTTTCGATTCCGAACGTACCGGCTCGGGACCACTTGAAATATTCAGAGAGGACAAAATATGAAAAACATGGAAAAATATTTCACCCCGTACAGGCGAATCCTCTTCCTTGTCATCTTTTGCCTGCTCACAGCAGTGCCTTCCTTTGCGCCGGCAACGGGGCAATCCGCACCATCTTCATCTTCGCAAAACCTGCTGCCTGCAGTTTCCCCGGGCGAGGCATCACGTCAACCTTCATTGCCCGCAGGTGCCCGTTTCTCCGAACATCTCCTGGGACTTCGCGGGCTGAAAAATGTGGGCAGGATCGAATCCGATGTGTATCGCGGCGCGCAGCCCTCTCTGGAAGGCTACGCAACCCTGAAGGAGATGGGGATCAGGACGGTGATAAATCTCCGCACCAGCGAAAGCGAGCGCAGTAAGGTGGAAGCAGCAGGAATGCGGTCGGTTGAAATCCCCTTGAGTATGCTCAGCAACGGAAACAGGGACAAGGTTGACAGGGTCATAGCCGTCATGGCCGACCCGTCGAACCGGCCGGTGTTCGTGCACTGCAGGCTTGGAGAAGACCGGACCGGAATAGTGATTGCCGCCTACCGCATGAAGATCCAGGGTTGGCCCCTTTCTCTCGCCGAGAAGGAAATGGACACCTTCGGCTTCAACAAGGTCTGGATCAACCTGAGGAAATTCCTCCACCGTTACGCCGCCGTACTGGCGCGGGCGAAACATGAGCGTTGAATATTCTTTATGCGCCGGTTTCATGGATTCAAAATTGGTGCGGCATGGCGGCTGGGAGCTTCTTCAGCTGTCCTGCGCAATTGGACCGGCTGGCACAAAGCTTGCTCTGTTTTAGTAACATACGATCCTGTAAAATCAGGGGCATATTCGCATCATCGAAAATTTAATGAATGATTCCGGCCGGTTATTTTTGCTCAGAGATTTTTAGTCGGGTAACAAAAACTATAAGCTTAAAATCCGCAGAGATTGTCGTTACTTTATTTTCATAATTTGACGCACAATATTGCCGAAATTCGTCTCTCCGCAATTGACTTTCCCCGGCATTGAATGATAAGCACAAATGGACTAAGACAAAGCCATATGTCCGCAGTGCCGGCAATCCATCGACCGGATTCCGGCTTGCCGTGAAGAGGTAACATTACACCCATGAAAATCGAATGCCCCTCCTGCCGCCTTGCCGGCAATATCAATGAAGTGGAACTTCCTCCCGAAGGAAGTCTTATCAATTGCCCGCGCTGCAAAGAGCAGTTCCATGTGGCCAAACCGGCCCCCGCCGCAAAAAGCGGCCACATGATGAACACCTGTCCGGTATGCCAGTATTCGACCTTTACCGATGAAATGTTTTCCGAATGCCCGAAATGCGGGACAACGGGAACCAACTACCAGGAAATGCTGAAGAAAAAGACGGAGCGGGAGCGGATCAAACGCGACCATGAGATACTGAATCGTTCTTTGCGCAATCCCGACCTCTCAATCGCGCCACCACCAACGATTGCTGAAAGCCAATTTCCTCGAGCCCGCTCGCTGCGCAATCCCGATCTTTTCATCCCGCCCCCGATGGAGGATGCTGCCGCGCCGAAGCCACGGCTCCCTGACCCGATCCGGATAACCGGTGCCGTCTGCGTTGCAGCCGGGGCGGCATTCCTTATTTACGGATTGGCAGGGCTGGTACACTATTATTCCAGAGACTGGCAGGTTATCCTCTCCGAACCGCTTCTCGAACCGGTCTCCAAAACCAGGGTTTTTTTCATGCTCGGTTTCCTTCCCTGGCTGCGACTGCTTTACGGCGCAACTTTTGTCACGATGGCAATCCTGTTCCTCATGCTGCGCAGGCAGGCACACAGGTGGCTGACCCAATGTGCATGGGGCGGCGTCGCCCTGGGCGTAATCAATGAAGTTGCCGAGTTCATCAACTGGGTCAGGGTTTCTTCATTATCTCCGTCATTCTCCTATTATGCGGTCGGAGCCATCAGTTCCCTCTTCATGATTATCCCCTGGATTGCGCCTTTCCTGGCACTGATCTGGTATCTCCAAAGGGATTCTGTTCTCAACGAGTTCCCGGAAAGCTGTCCGGACGCCCTGTTTTCACGCCTCATCGAAAAGATACCCTTTATTTAGCCTGAGACCATCAGGAAAGAGCTGCCGGAACGGGGCCGGGTTGTAACAACCAGCAATCGCCGTATAATTTGTTTAGCGACAGCCGCAAGTTCATGCAGGCATAGCATCTATCCAACAAAAACTGATTGTCTGGCTTTTCGAGCATGTGTACGAGGGCGGAAACGGCTATACCAGAGACAAGGGGGTGCTTTATGATCGAACGCATCGAGGGCTTACCTGGCAACGTGCTGGGTTTCAGGGCAAAGGGGGAAGTTACCGGGACTGACTACGAGACGGTGTTGATACCGGCTGTTGAGCAAGCGCTCGCCACGCACCCGAAGATACGTCTCCTCTATCATCTCGGCGAGGATTTCACGGGATTCGATGCAAAGGCCATGTGGGACGATGCGAAAGTCGGCTTGCGGCACTTCACGGCATGGGAGCGCGTAGCCGTGGTCTCCGACATCACCTGGCTTCGGGTGATGGTAACGGCCTTCGGCTTCGTCATGCCGGGGCAGGTGAAAATATTCCACAACGACGAAATTGAAGCCGCCATGAAGTGGGCAGGCGAACAGACTGCATGAAGGAGCAGTTCCGTGGGCAAAATCGCCACAACACTGTCGCTGATGAAATCATCCTGGCAAATATTGAAGAGGGACCGTGAGCTGCTTCTGTTCCCTGTGCTTTCGGGCATATGCTGCCTGTCGCTGATGGCGATATTCATCGTCCAGACACTCGATCACGGTTGGCTGAAGCCCATTGCAGGACATTTGGCCACCGGACAGAAAAACACTCTGTACTGGCTCATGTTCCTCTTTTACTATTGCAATTACCTCATCATCATATTTTTCAATTCGGCCATCATTGCCTGCGCGGTAATCCGCATGGACGGGGGCAATCCAACTGTGTCTGACGGTCTCCAGGCGGCCGTCAACCGGTTTCCCCAGATTGCGCTATGGGCGCTCATAGCGGCGACGGTCGGGTTTCTCCTGGGCATGGTAGAGTCCGGTTCACGAAGGGGAAGGAGCATTATTACGGCAATCCTGGGAATTGCCTGGTCGGTGGTCACCTATCTCGCCATCCCCCTCATCGTGGTGGAAAAAACAAACCCCTTCTTTGCCATGGACTATTCCATGGAAATGATGCGCCGCACCTGGGGAGAACAGGTGATCGGAAACTTCAGCTTCGGCCTGATATTCACCCTTTTCTCATTGCCCGTGTTCCCGCTGATATTTCTGATGAATATGAAATGGGGCACCCCATCGCTTCTTCCAATATTCGCAATTGCAATTATCTATTTTATCATCCTCGGCATTTTCCAGTCGGCCCTGCAGACCATCTTCAATGCCGTGATTTACGTGTTCGCACGCGACGGAAAGGTACCTGAAGGTTTTTCGGCAGGGCAATTGAAAGAGGCCATGCGGCGCATCTAGCAATCTTCTCTGGAAACAAATCAGCTCCATATGAAAAGCCCCCTGCATTTTTCATATTTCAGGGGGCTTTTTACAGGCTGGAAGAAGCATTTCTCAATTTACATCAAGAAACCCCTTTACATCCATAATCTGTTGAGCTGAAAGGGTAATACCCTGATGCCCGGCAACTCCGGCGGAAAACCTGGTATCGAGCATCGAGCCTTTACCCGACAGGTCGGGAGCCGATCCCGTGCCGTCATATGTGCCGAGACTATGACAACCGGCGCAATTTCCGTCATATATCGACCGTCCGGACATGGATGAAGTCGCCTGAGCCGGCATTGAAGTGGCAGCCGGCATATTTGCGGCAGTGAAAACGCCGTCTTTTATATCGTTTGTCTGGCAGGTAAATACGGTTGAACCGTCCTTGGTATTGGATACAATGATGCTTCCGCCCGCCACTTCGATTCGCACAGCGTCGAACAGGGCGTCAAGACCAGTATGATCCGCTTTGTAGTAACCATCCAGCGGATCCGATGAAACCTGGTACTGATCCAGAAGCGTTTTCAGCCTGGACTGCAAATCGGCCATACTTGCCGGAAGATTGGTGGCAACCATTTTCATGACGGCAGGGTCGGGGTTTGCATAAATAGATGCAAGGTCGATGTTGGCGGCTGCTCCTGCAACCGCGGCATTCGCCAGGGGATTGATATTTGCGGTGCCCGGTCTGGGCGCAAAAGAATAGAGGTCATGAACGGTTCCGTTTGCCGTCCATTCCGCCTTGATAATAAAGGGCGGCGTCATGCCATCTACGTCAAAGGAATATGAACCGTCAACACCTATCATTGCCGTCTTTTCCGCGGAGTTTGTCGAATCTTTCAAAAACGCCTGCCCGACTACCGGGGCCCCATCAGCCGCGACACCGGAAACCTTCGTGATTGCAGTAGATGAATCGGCCACTGTTCCTTCGCTCCCGCATCCGGAGATGAACAGGACCATACTTGCGGCGCATGCCGCCAATAAACAGGTAATTTTTCTTTTCATGCTAATCCTCCTGATTTCTTTCTCGCCCGGCTGGACATGGGAAAACAGCCATTCCGGGATGGATCGTTATCCGGCGGAAGATGAAACAAAAACAGCCGGGGCCTCATATCTTTCAGATATTTCGGCAACCCGGCTGTCTTCTGGAGACCCTGTAGGCTTTCCGCCCCATCCTTGCGGATGGTTTAGTAGTGTCGGCTATCTAGTCCTGCTTTTATTCTATGGATCGATGTTATTGAATACCGGATACGATACCGGACACCACCCACATTGTCAAGTGATACGTATTTTTTCTGTATCCATACATCAACATTTTGTTACCATATTCATGCAAATCCTTGATTGACAGCCTTTTTCAGCTCTTGCAGAGAACTATATTCACTGGCAAACATACTCTTGAAACAATTGCTTTACCGGATTTTGCCCGAAGTCCGCCCGATTCGCACCCATTCCGGACCTCATGTCCCCTGTTTTTCAATGTCAGACGACTTCTCGTTAAATTTTTGCCACGCCGTGTAAGCCTGTGTTTAAACATTGCCAGGCTTGACTTATGGGGAATCGATGTTAATTTTTAACTGAATTTTGAAAGCTTAATGAAACCCGACGTTTCTCGACGTTCCCATTCAATATTGATTCCTTCCGGCTGCAGGACGCCTTTATCCGCACTCCCCCGGCAAAACCGTCCGGGCGTTGTGTAAGGCCCGCCTCCCGGGTTATCATGGAGACTTTACACCATGTCGGAAACGAACCTGCTCGATTACATGTACGTTTTCATTTTCTTCCTGGTAAGCCTGACAGCGGCGCTCGCCCTGTTATTCATCTCCAGGCTGATCAGCCCTCCGACCGTCCAGAAAAAGACACTCGATCCTTACGAATGCGGCATGGACCCCTATGGTTCGGCCTGGGACATACGCTTCAACATCTCCTATTTCCTCTACACCCTTATCTTCCTTGCCTTCGACGTGGACATTCTCTACCTGTTTCCGGTCGCCGCCGCCTTCGACAAGGTCTCCGGCCTGCGTGGCGTGCTCGAACTGTTCTTATTTATAGCAATACTTTCCCTGGCAATCATTTATGCGTGGGTCAAAGGGGTCTTCTCGTGGACAAAAAAAAGAAAAGCGTTCTGAGTGTCCATACCTATGCGGAGCTGGCGCGTCGCCGGGAAGAAAGCGGAGAACTTTATCACTCTCCAGACGGTGAAGAACAGCCGCTTTTGCGGCTTGAACTTGCAGAAAAATTCCTGGATCTCTGCCGGGCCAATTCCCTCTGGCCGATGACATTCGGCCTCGCCTGCTGTGCCATCGAGATGATGTGCCTCGGTATGGCCCGGTTTGATATGTCACGCTACGGGGCGGAGGTGTTCCGTCCTTCCCCCCGCCAGTGCGACCTGATGATCGTGGCCGGCACGGTGAACAGGAAGATGGCGCCTGCGGTCATCACCCTCTACGAGCAGATGGCGCCGCCCAAATGGGTGATCGCCATGGGCAACTGCGCCATCTCGGGCGGCCCGTTCGCCGTTGAAGAAAATTATAACGTTGTGGAGGGTGTCGACCGGCTGATTCCCGTGGATGTCTACGTACCGGGCTGCCCGCCGCGGCCTGAAGGCCTGCTGGAGGGAATACTCAAGCTACAGGAGAAGATAACCGGTTCACGATACCCCTTCCCGCAGTACAGGCCGCCACGGGAAGATACGCAAGGCGGAGATTAACGGGATTAACAGGATAAAACCCGGCAAACAGAATTCTCACGCAAAGAAGGACGAAAAAATAAAAAAAGAGTGCTTGGCTTTATATATTCATGTATCCGTGACGCCTGAACGTCGAGCAAGCGGAA
Organism: uncultured delta proteobacterium; assembly: GCA_963815135.1. Lineage (GTDB taxonomy): Bacteria > Desulfobacterota > Desulfuromonadia > Geobacterales > Geobacteraceae > CAIWTU01. The sequence continues at coordinate 96,813 of CAWFFO010000006.1, read as the reverse complement.
TGCCGTGGTTCAACGCCGCCGACAACGCGACATGCCATTTACGTCGGGCGAACTTCGCCGGGCTGCCTAATACCGCGAAAATGCAAAAACCGAGGCGCTCCGTGCAGTCGAAGGCGTGATGGAGTTACGGATTCATGATATTCTTAGTCCCGGCTCTTCAAAACTTTTGAGTGACCGATATTTCCGGTATTTAAAAAACTGCAATTAATTCGGTTATTGCTTTTCTTTGCGGCTTTTCGTGAGTGACTACAGGATTTTCCATGGGGATACAAGATCAGCTGATCAATGACCTGCGCAGTCTCCCGGCAGGGGTTAACGAGGTCGACTACCGGAAGCGGGGCTATCACCTGGAAGTCGAACTGGGCTCCGAACAGGTGCGCCCCTTCGCCTCCCTGCTTCGGCAACATGGATTCTACCTGGTTTTCGTCAGCGCGATCCATGTATCGCCCACCCCGGAGGTAATCTACCAGTTCGCCGAATATTCCCGCCCTTGCCGGATACTGGGCCGGGCGCCGGTGTCGGACGACGGCCTGGTCCCGACCATTTCCGATATCTTCGACGGCGCCAACTGGCATGAGCGGGAAACCAAGGATATGTTCGGCATAATTTTCCCGGGCCATCCGTACCTGGAGCCTCTGCTGCTGCCAGAGGATAACGCCGGTCTCAAACCTCTGCTTAAAAAGGAAGATGCCGTTAAGACCAGGAACAATCTGCGGAGTTCTCCCCCGGAGCCGGGACAGGATGGTGTATGACACTTGAATCGAACCATCAGGACAGGCAGAGCTTCTACCTGAACATGGGCCCCCAGCATCCGAGCACCCACGGGGTCCTGCGGGTGCTGCTGGAGATGGACGGCGAGTACGTCCTGGATCCGGAGCCGGTGATCGGTTACGGCCACCGCATCCAGGAGAAGATGGCCGAATCGAGAACCTGGAACGCCTTTCTGCCGAACACCGCCCGCATCGATTACGCCGGCCCCCTGATCTACAGCCACTGTTTTGTCGGTCTGATCGAACGGATGGCCGGCATCGAAGCCCCTCCCAGGGCCGAATACATCCGGGTGATCACCTCCGAGCTGAACCGTATCGCCAGTCACCTCCTGTGGCTCGGCGCCTTCCTGCTCGACCTCGGTGCCTTCACGCCCATCATGTACACCTTCGACGACCGCGAGCAGATCCTCGACATCCTCGAGGACATCACCGGCTCAAGGCTGACATACTGCTACTTCAGGGTTGGCGGCGTCAGCCGCGACGTGGACGAAAAGTTTATCAGCGGCTGCCGCGCTTTCGTCAAAAGACTCCGGAGCAGGTTCAGGATCTACCATGATCTCGTAACAGGCAACATAATCTTCATCAAGCGCGTCAAGGACATCGCCCGTTTCACACCGGACATGGCCATGCGCTACGGTGCGACCGGACCGATCCTGCGCAGTACCGGAGTGGCATACGACATCCGCAGGAGCGAGCCATATTCCGTCTATCCCGAGATGGACTTCGAAATTCCGGTTGGAGAGACCGGCGACTGCATGGATGTTTACCTGGTGCGGGTCCGGGAGATGGAACAGAGCCTGCGGATCATCGAACAGGCCATAGACCGGCTGCCGGAAGGACCATACCGTAACAAGGTTCCGAGAAGACTGAAACTGCCGCAGGGGGACGCTTCATTTTCAGTGGAAGCGGCACGGGGCGAGCTTGCCTGCTACCTCGTCAGCGACGGCAGCGACGTCCCATACCGGCTCAAGATCAGGTCTCCCTCCTTCTCCAACGTGAGCATGCTGCAGGAACTCGGCCGCAACATGCTTCTTTCCGACCTGGTGATGGTGCTGGGTGTTCTGGACCTGGTCATCCCGGAAATAGACAGGTGAGGATATGCTGATGGCCGCTTCACTCCCCCCACAACTGATCCGCATTGTCGTGACTTCCATAGTCATCATCACTTTCGTATTCCTCAATACGATGGTCCTGGGCTACCTGGAGCGGAAGCTGGCGGGCTGGTTCCAGCGGCGGCCCGGGCCGATGGAGGTCGGTCCACATGGTATTCTCCAGATGATCATCGACGGGGCAAAGCTGATCGGCAAACAGTTCATCATCCCGAAGGAGGCCAACCCGCCCCTTTTCCGGCTGACTCCCCTCCTGGCCTTTATCCCTGTCGCAGTTTCGTTCATAGTGGTGCCGTTCAGCAGAAAGCTGCAGGTCCGCGACCTGGATGTGGGGCTCATCTTCATCATTGCCATCATGTCCTTCAACGAGATCGCCATCCTGATCGCGGGATGGGCATCCAACAACAAGTACTCCCTGTTCGGCGCCATCCGCGCTGTCGCCCAGACCGTCGCCTACGAAATACCGATGCTCCTTTCCCTGCTGGCGGTGGTGCTCATGACCAACACCTTCAGCATGCAGGGGATCGTCAGGGCCCAGCATCCGGTCTGGTACGTCGTGGTCCAGCCGGTCGCCTTCATTATCTACTTCATAGCCGGAATGGCTGAAACCAGGCGCACTCCGTTCGATCTTCCCGAAGCCGAAAGCGAGCTGACCGCCGGGTTCCATACCGAATTCAGCGGGATCTGCTTCAGTTTCTTTTTCATCGCCGAGTACACCAACATGTTTTTTGTCTGCGCCATCGCGGTTATTCTCTTTCTCGGCGGATGGTCGGGCCCTCCCCTTCCATACATGGATTATTCCGGCATTGTCTGGTTTATGCTGAAGGTATACTTCCTGCTGTTCGTCATGATCTGGGTCCGTTGGACTTACCCGCGGGTCCGCTTCGACCAGCTGCTCAATTTCTGCTGGAAGTACCTGATTCCGTTTTCGCTGGTCAATCTTCTGGTTACGGCCCTGGTGGTGAAACTGTGAAAGCTGATAACCCGAGAATTAATATTTTTCTCTCACAAAGACACAAAGGCACAAAGAAGTAAATCAATGCAATTTTTTAAAACCCATTTGCGGTTGTATGCTTTCCTTTGTAACTTTGCGCCTTTGTGTGAGTGATTTTGCTGATTCGGTTTAAATTCTGAATTTCCCTGTGAATTAAGGGTGCTATGAAAGAATATTTCTTATTATTGTTCACCGGTGCAAAAAGCCTCCTTGTCGGCCTCGGCGTCACATTCAGGGAGCTTCTCAGGCCGGCTGTGACTGTCCAGTACCCGCGGGAAAAGATCGACATAAGCAGCAATTTCCGCGGCCACACCGAACTGGTCAGGGACCCGGAAAGCGGCACCCACCGGTGCATCGTCTGCATGGCCTGCGACCGGGATTGCCCCTCCAACTGCATCACCGTGGTCGGGGAAGCACGGGAGGGAGTGAAAGGGAAGGTCCTTACGTCATACCGGCTCGACTTCACCAAATGCAGCCTGTGCGGAATCTGCGTCGAAGTCTGCCCGACCGGCGCGCTTTGCTATTCCCATGAGTACGAACTCGCCAGTTTCACCCGGGAAGAGTACCATTTCGATCTGCTCGAAAGACTGGAGAAAAAGGCATGATTTTCTACAGATATCTGGCCGAGGCAATTTTTTTCGATTTATCAGCACTCGTTTTTTTAGGCGGAATTGTGGCGATACGGGCCCGCTACCTGATGAACGCCGTGCTCGGCCTTGCCCTGTCACTGTTCGGCGTCGCAGGGCTGTTCTATCACCTGGGCAGCCCTTTCATCGCCCTGATGCAGATTCTGATCGGCATCGGCGCGGTCTGCGTGATCATCGCCTTCGGCATCATGGTCGGCCCCAAACCGAAACATGAAAAGGAAAAGGAGGTTAAAGTCAGGAGAAATGCTTTTCTCGGCATTTCCGCCTGCCTTGCCGGATCAGCGCTTCTCATCCCGGCAATCGTAATGGCGCCATGGAAAGCGGCGGCGGTCAGAACCGGCGACTTCTCCGTGAAGTTCCTGGGGGAAAATCTTCTCAACCAGTTCTGTCTCCCCTTCGAGCTGATCTCGGTGGTGCTCCTGACCGCCATCGTCGGGGCTCTGATCATAGCCGTAATCGGCAGGGAGGAAACCGATTGATGTTACCCAGTGACAATCTCTCCACTTACCTGCTGATCGGATCTACTGCTCCTGATGGTCGGCATCTACGGCATGGTCCGGCACCCCACCTTCATCGGCATGCTGATCTCGGGCGAATTCATCCTCAACGGCGCCGCCCTCAACTTCATGGCCTTCAACCGTTTCCTGGCGCCGAACCCGGCCGTCGGCCAGATATTCACCCTGTTCATCATGGGCATTGCGGCAGCGGAGTCGGCAGTGGTAGTCAGCCTGATCCTGATGGTCTATCACAGGTACCGCACGATTGACCCCGATGAAGTGAACGATCTGAAACACTGAACAACGTCCTTAGTTAGCAGTCAAAGGTATATGCATGAACACTGTCATCTCCTGCAAACTCCTGATCGCGCCGCTGATCCCTATGGTCACCGCGCTCCTCATCATGGCCTCCCGCAGGCGGCCGAACCTGCGGGAGACTTTCTCGATAGCCGGGTCGATCCTGACCTTCGCTGACCGTCGCATCCCTGATTCCCCATATCGTTGCTGGCGGCACATGGGAATACAACCTGGTCACCATCTATCCCGGGGATATCTCTCAATTTCCGCATGGACGGGCTCGGCGCGATCTTTTCCGGCACCGCCTCCCTGCTCTGGATTCTGGCCGCCGTCTACTGCATCGGCTACATGCGCGGGCTCAACGAGCACGCCCAGACCCGTTTTTACCTCTGCTATGCGGTTGCGGTCGGGGCTGGGGTGGGCGCCGCCTTTGCCGGAAGCCTCTTCACCCTCTACCTGTTCTACGAGATCATCTCCATCTTCACCTATCCCCTGGTCATGCATCACCAGGATGCGGAAGGATATTGCGGCGGCCGCAAGTACATCATTTACCTGATGTTCGCCTCCAAGGCCTTGCTTCTGCCCGCCATGGCCATGACCTACGTCATGTGCGGCACCCTCGATTTCTCAACCGCAGGCATCATGAACGGAATTTTTCCCGGCAAGCGCCGACAGAACCATGGTGACCATAACCTATCCTCCTGCTTCCTGTTCGGCTTTGCCAAGGCGGCGGTCATGCCGCTGCACAACTGGCTCCCGGACGCCATGGTCGCGCCCACTCCGGTCAGCGCGCTGCTCCACGCGGTGGTGGTGGTCAAGGTCGGGGTCTTCTCCATCTGCCGGATCATGCTCTCCCTGTTCGGAGTCCGACTCCTGGAACAGACCGGCCTTGGACTCTTCACCGCCTACTTCGTTTCGTTCACCATAATTACCGCCTCCATCATCGCCCTGACCAAGGACAACCTGAAGGCGAGGCTCGCCTACTCCACGGTCAGCCAGCTCTCCTATATCATCCTCGGGGTGGCGATGCTCACCCCCCGCGCCATTACCGGCGGGCTGATCCATATCGCCAACCACGCCTTCGCCAAGATTACCCTGTTCTTCTGCGCCGGGGCCATCTTCGTCGCTTCGCGGCAAGAAGGACATCTCCGAGACTGAGGGGACTGGGACGGGCCATGCCGTTGACCTTCGCCGCCTTTGCCGTGGCGTCCCTCAGCATGATCGGCGCCCCGCCGGTGGCCGGGTTCGTCACCAAATGGTACCTGCTGACCGGGGCTATCGACGCCCAGCAGTCGGGATCCTCGTTGCCGTGCTCCTGGCCAGCACCCTTCTGAACGCCGGCTATTTCGCCCCGGTGGTCTTCATTGCATATTTCGGCAAACCGGCCCCCGGCGAAGACCTGACGGGAGTGCGCGAGGCCTCCTCCCGCCCTGGTCGCGCCGCTTCTGGTCACGGCGGTCCTGTCCGATTGCGGCTGGCCTGTACCCCGACCTGTTCGTCCGCATCATCAAGGAGGTGTTCCGATGGATCATCGTCCGGCTGATCGAATTTCTCACGGAGACATCTGAAGACGGTCGTCCGGCTCTGCTGGATCCTCGTTGGCATTACTGGTCCTGTCGGACTGGTTCTTCGTCGGGCAAGGAGCACGCGCATACCGCCATTGAGCGCCTGTTCGGATTCTGGTCCCTGTTCGGGTTTGTCTCTGCGTGGTCATCATCTTCTTTTCCAAATGGTACGGCCATCTCGGAATTATGAAACGGGAAGACTACTATGGGATGACTGATATCTGGCTGCATCCTTCGCTGGTCCTGCTGGCAGGCGCGCTGCTGGTTCCGCTTCTCAAGGGGCGCGCCAGGACGGCCCTGCTCGTCGCGGTGCCGGTTCTGACATTTCTCGTGGTAGTCTCCATGGAGCCCGGGAACCACGGAGTGTTCCGCTTTCTCGACTGGCAGCTGACCTTCGGCAGGGTCGACCGGCTGAGCCGGATCTTCGGCTATATCATGGCGCTCATGTGCTTCATCGGCACCCTTTACGCGCTGCACGTCAAGGACCCGGCGGAGCATGCGGCTGCCTGGACGTATGCGGCGGGTTCGCTGGGGGCCATCTTCGCCGGCGACTACCTTACCCTCTTCCTCTTCCTGGGAGATGATGGCCTTCTCGTCGGTCTTCCTGATCTGGCTGCGCAGGCGGCGGCAATCCCTCCGTGCCGGCTTCCGCTACCTGCTGGTGCACGTGGCGGGCGGTGCTGATTCTTCTCGGCCGGAATCATCCTCCATTACTCGGCCACGGGCGGCGACCTCTCCTTCAACCTGCTCGATGTCGCCCACCCGGACGCCTCCACCTGGCTCATTCTGTGCGGCTTCATCCTCAACGCAGCAGTACCTCCCCTGCACGCCTGGCTTCCCGACGCCTACAGCGAGGGTACGGTCACGGGCGCCGTGTTCCTCTGCGCCTTGACCACCAAGACGGCGGTCTACACCCTATGCCGGGGATTCGCCGGGTTGGACATACTTGTGGCGCTGGGGACGGTCATGGCCGTCTACGGCGTCGTCTACGCGGTGCTGGAGAACGACGCCCGCAAGCTGCTGGCCTATCACATCATCAGCCAGGTGGGCTACATGGTGGCCGGAGTGGGGATCGGCACGCAGATGGCGATCAACGGCGCCTGCGCCCATGCCTTTGCCCATATCCTCTACAAGGGGCTCCTGTTCATGGGAACCGGCTCCGTCCTGCACATGACCGGCAAGAGCAAGTTCACCGAACTGGGGGGATTTACAAGTAAAATGCCCTGGACCTTCGTCTTTACCCTGATCGGGGGATTGTCCATCTCGGCGTTTCCCCTTTTCAGCGGCTTTGTCAGCAAGTCGATGATCATTGCCGCAGGTTTCGGGGACGGACGGACCCTGGCTGGCTTCGGACTGCTGCTGGCCTCTTCCGGAACGTTCCTGCACACGGGACTGAAGGTGCCCTATTTCATCTGGTTCGGCAAAAACAACTGCAGCGCGGAAACATGGGAAAAGGCCTCGGATCCTCCGTGGAACATGATAGCCGCCATGGCTATAACCGCTCTTCTCTGCATCTTCATTGGCTGCTATACCCCGTACCTCTACAATATGCTGCCCTATCCGGTGAATTTTCATCCGTACACCGCCTACCACATATCGGAAACACTGCAGATCCTGCTTTTCACCGCCGCGGGGTTCTTCATTTTCCTCAAATGGCTGGTGCCGGAACCAGTCATCAGCCTGGATATGGACTGGTTCTACCGCAAGGGCGCGCTGGTCTTTATCAGTTTTGCCCGCGGACCGGTGAGCGCCTGCAACGAGTTCGTCAGCAACCTGTACAAGACCGCCGGACTCCGCTTCACCATGGCGGCGGCCCGTGGATGGTCGCATTTCGACCGGGACGGGATCGACCGGGTTATCGACGGATCAGCCAGGGAAGTTGTGGCCGCGGGCGACAAGGTGCGGCTGCACATCAGCGGCAAGCTGCAGCATTACATCGGCTGGGCGGTAGTAGTGCTGTTCGTGATATTGGCGGTGGTTGTGCTGTGGTGAGTATTAACAACAGCGCCACAGAGACACGGAGAGCAGGTGGAAACCGCAATGAAAAACATTATTTGCAGCAATGACTGAAAAGGTGAAGTGCAAAAACGCCTTCTAAACTAAAATCAAATATTTATTTTCAAGAATAACTCCGTGTCTCCGTGGCAACAGCTTGTTCATGATTAAATTCGATACTTCGGGAGCAAATGGAAAATTATCTCATCCTCAATAACCTGGGCTATCCGGTCCTGTCGCTGGCGATGAGCATCCCGGCGGTGGGCGCGCTCCTCTGCCTCTTTCTCAAGAGCGACAGGGCGCTGAAGATCTGGGGACTGGTCGTCACCCTGATCGTTGCCGCCATCTCATGTCCGCTTTTTACCGGCTTCGACACGACGACGGCAAAATACCAGTTCTCCGAACTGCGCCAGTGGTTCCCGGCCCTCAACCTGCACTACGTGGTCGGGGTTGACGGCATCAGTGTCCTGCTGGTACTCCTCACCACCTTCATCATGCCGCTCTGCATCCTCTGTTCCTGGCGCTCGGTCGACAACCGCGTCAGGGAATTCATCGTCGTAACCCTGCTCATGGAAACTGCAATGATCGGCGTCTTCGTCAGCCTGAACACGGTCCTCTTCTATATCTTCTGGGAAGGCATGCTGGTCCCCATGTACCTGTTCATCGCCGTCTGGGGCGGGCCGCGCAGGGACTACGCATCCATCAAATTTTTCCTCTATACCTTCACCGGGAGCATCTTCCTGCTGGTCGCCATCATCGCCCTCTACATCGACCACCGGCACATTCTTCATCCCGGCGCTCATGGACCGCGGCTACCCGTTCATGTTCCAGCTATGGATATTCCTCGCCTTCTCCCTTTCCTTCGCGGTAAAGGTTCCCATGTACCCGCTGCATACCTGGCTGCCCGCCGCCCACGTCGAGGCGCCGACCGCGGGAAGCGTGATACTGGCGAGCATCCTGCTGAAAATGGGAGGCTACGGCTTCCTCCGTTTCTGCCTGCCCATGGTGCCTGCCGCCACCATCGCCTGCATGCCGTACATGATCGCCATATCGCTGGTCTCCATATCTTCGGCGGTTACCTGGCCCTCGGACAGTCGGACATCAAGAAGCTGATCGCCTATTCCAGCGTCGGCCACATGGGATTCGTCACCCTGGGAATCTTTCTTCTCAGCGGCAGGGGGATCACCGGCGCGGTCCTGCAGATGATAAACCACGGCATATCAACCGGCGCACTGTTTATCTGCGTCGGCATCATTTACGAACGTACCCACAGCCGGGAAATCGGCGACAACTCTGCTTTGGGCATGATGATGCCGGTTTACCTGACCTTCCTCGGGATCTTCTCCCTGGCGTCCTTCGGTTTCCCGGGAACGAACAACTTCGTCAGCGAATTCCTGGTGCTGATCGCGGCCTTTGCCGGGAATCCCCTGGTCGGTGCCGGTGCCACCCTCGGTGCGGTCCTGGCGGCCGCCTACATGCTGAGGCTGCTGCAGAAAATGGCGTGGGCCGGATCTGACGGACATGTGCACAACGAAGATAATGAAAAAGAAAGCCGCCATAAACTTTGGGACCTGAGCCCACGTGAAACGGCAACCCTGGGTCTGCTGACTTTATTCGTTTTCTGGCTCGGGTTCTATCCGAAACCGTTTTTGAGCATCATGGACAGCAGCGTGAAACATCTGGTAAATCAGGTGGAGGCGGGAACCGGGCACAATCCTTCCCGGTCGGGGCTTTAAAGGCAGTCAGCCACGAATAACACGAATGATCACGAATATTTCTCAATCTTAAGCCCATTCATTTCAATCACCTTTATGGTTAAATGCTTGAGATTCCGCAAATCGAATCAGTATTTTAGAGACTTTACGGACAAAACCTACAACGGGAACAGACATGTTAATAATTCAATTACTGCCCGAACTGTCTTTATCACTCATGTCCCTGGTACTTTTCTTCTGTACCCTCGGCAAACCGAAGACCGGGACACTCCAGGCAATTGCCATAACTTTTTCCCTGGTCTCCCTGGCGGCGGCTGTCGCGGCCTTCGGCCAGGAAGGCACGCTTTTCTACGGCACCTACCGGGTGGATATGTTTTCCCAGCTTTTCAAGGCAATCATCATCCTCGGTCTTTTCCTGGTGTTGTGCGCGGGGCCCGGATTGCGCGGCGTGGAACCGAGGCTGCATGCCGAATATTTCCTGTTCCTCACCGTGGGAGTCCTGGGACTGGTTCTGCTCAGCAGTTCCTATGAGCTGCTGACCATCGTCATGAGCCTCGAGATCGCCGCCTTTGCCCTGTATGTTATAATCCCGTTCCGCCACTTGCACTTGCAGCGAACACACATGGAAGCCGCCATAAAATATTTCCTGTTCGGATTCATCGCCACCGGCATCATGCTCTACGGCATGAGCTACCTCTTCGGCCTCGGCAATTCCACCTACCTGAATGAACTGGCGGTTTCCCTTCCGGCGCTGGTAAGGACAGAACCGCTGGCAGTGGTCGGCATGATCATGATGCTCTGCGGCTTTTTCTACAAGCTGGCCCTGTTCCCGATGCACTTTTTGACTCCCGATGTCTACGAAGGCTCGGCCAACGAAACGACCGCTTTCATCGCCACCCTGCCTAAAGTCGGCGCAGTTGCGGTAATTATCAGGCTGGTGATCCTGGCAGGTCCGGAGGCAGGACGCCTGACATGGGCGCTGGCAGTGTTCTCCATCCTCTCGATGACAGCGGGCAACCTGGCAGCCCTGGTCCAGAATGACCTGAAGCGCCTCCTCGCCTATTCCAGCATCGCCCACGCCGGATATGTCACGATCGGAGTTTTGTGCGTCAATCAACTGGGCCTGTCGGCCTCTATCTACTATATGCTCGGTTACCTTCTGATGACTCTTGCCTGCTTCTACGTTATCTACCACCTTGCCCCGGACGGGAAAAACGTCTCCTTCGACGATCTCAACGGTCTGTACCGCAGGTCGCCGCTGCTGGCATTCACACTGGCCGCCGGGGCGTTCGGCCTGACAGGCATCCCACCGACCATCGGGTTCACCGCCAAGTTTCTGGTCTTCGCCGCCGCCATCCGGGAGGGTTATTATGCCCTGATCATTTTGGCCGTTATTAACACCGCAATCTCGGCGTTCTTCTACCTGAAAATGGTCAGGGCCGCCTACAGCAGGTCGGATTCCCCCGGCGAGGCGGTTTCACTCGGCATACCGGCCGCGGCACTCGGCATCTTCTTCATCGCTTCGATCATTCTGACGGGAGTCCTTCCACAGGGCTTCATGGAACTGGCGAAGAATGCGGTCGCCGGTATGCCTTAGGTCTTTATGCAGGGCCATGCCGAATCGAAAAGATGCCAATTTTGTTGTTGATAATTGTCACCATTTCATTGTAATTTTTTTCTGCCTTGCCTGATTGAAAAGGCCGGCTGAATGGAATAAGCCTTAAACCGGCATTTTCTGCCACAGAGGACTCAGAGAGCACAGAGAAATCAAGTAGTTATTCAATAATTCTCAACAACGTTTCATGTAAAGTTCCTGGCTTTTGCAACTTGTTGTTTTTAATCAGTGAACTCTGTGGCTAATTGATTTTTTTGATCAAATAGTTTGAGAGTCAACCAAACAAGGGTATGCTTAACAAAATTAAAACCCGAAAAAAGGAGAAATGCTCTTGAAAAAGAAAATAACCACCCTGATACCGATCGCCGCATTGACCTTCACCATGGTTTTTCCCGCTTTATCCCATGCCGCAACCGGCATGCGCGAAGGGCTCTGGGAGATAACCTCCCAGATGGAGTTTCCCGGAATGCCGATGAAAACCCCGAACTCGGTCATTAAGCATTGTTATAGCAAGGAAGACGTCAAAGACCGGAAAAATGTCATCTCAGCTGACAAGAACTGCACCGTCACCGATATGAAAACCACCGGAAACAAGATGAACTGGACCATGAAATGCACCGGTGAAAACTCCGGAACCATAACCGGCGAGACAACCTTCGGCAACGATTCCTACACAACGGTCATGCATACCAATCTCAAGGGATACAGCATGACCACGACAATGAAAGCAAAGCGTCTGGGAGACTGCAAGTAGATAAACCGCAAACATTCAATCCGCATGACACGGGAAACTGACGGATCAGGAAGTGTCGACCGTCGACTCCGGGTTACCCGGTCTTTACGGAGGACATAACATGAAATCAAGGAAACCGTTCATCATCTGCGCAATAGTCATCGGCGTTCTGGTCCTGCTGGCCGGCGGCGCGCTGATATTGGTCAAGATACTCGTCACCCCGGAAATGATCCGCAAAAACGTCCTGCCACGGGTGGAAAAGGCCATGCATCGCCGTATTGATATGGCTGACGCGAAGATCAGGCTCTTTTCCGGCATAGCGCTGACCGGACTGAAGGTCTACACAAAGGACGGGCAGGGAACTTTCGTCTCACTCAAGGAAGCGCGGCTCCGTTATCAGCTGCTGCCGCTGCTTTCCCGCCGGATTGTCATCGACAGGATCGTCCTTGACAACCCTGACATCAATATCATCCGCAATGCCGACGGGTCATTCAACTTCAGCGATCTTCTGCAGAAAGAAAAGCCGGAGACCCCCGTCAAGGAAGAAAAGACTCCCTTCACGTTTGCCGTTTCCCGGATTGAAGTCAGCGACGGCCGGGTTGCCTACGACGACAAAAAAGGAATTTCCGGCTCCCCGTTCCTTTACAAGGCGCAAGATATAACCATCGACGTCAAGAATCTCACTTTGGACCATCCTTTCTCCCTTAAACTCACTGCAGCAGTGCCTGGCGCCGATGTGGGATTCGACGGCACCGTGGATAGGATCAAGGACGGTCCCAAGGCGGACGGCCAGGTCACTATCGGTATAGCCGACCTGGCGAAGATGGTTGCCGGTCTGCCTCCGGCCATCTCGGCCAAATTCGTAAAGTTCTCCCCTTCCGGCGCGATCAATGCGAAGATCCACGCCGCGGGCGACATCAAGTCGCCCCTGGCGATGCTCAAGGATGGGGAAGTCCGGTTGAAGGACGTCGGCCTCGCAGCGGGCGGAAAGAACCCGGTTCTTTCAGGTACAGTCGACATCTCCAACGGAACGCTTTCATCCAAGGACCTGTCCGTTGCCCTGGGAAAAAACAAACTCAACTTGCAGATAAAGACATCCCCCCTGGACAAGAAACCGCTTGCCATGGAAGTCAGCGCGAACAGCGAATCGCTCGATATGGATTCCTTGACTTCGAATAAACCCGGGACGACCTCTACTTCGAGCGCGACCAAAAGCGGCGGAGCCGAGCCGGGCCCCGTCAAACTGCCGCTCTCCATCAGCGGCGCCGTCAATGTGAAAGCCGCCACCGTCAAGGGCCTTGCCCTGTCCGGCCTTTCTCTCCACTACAGGCTGGCCGACAACATTCTCGATATTCAGGACCTCAAGGGGAGCACTGCCGGCGGCTCTTTTCTCGATAATTCCAGGATCAATCTGGGCGTCCGCGGCTTTACCTACTCCACCAGGCTTTCATTGCAGGGAGTCCGGGTGGAAAAGATTGTCAACGTGTTCGCACCCAAGGCGGCAGGCAGCATCTCCGGCGTTTTGGCGGCGAAGGCCGATATTACAGGCAACGGGACAAAAACCGACGCTATAAAACGAAACCTGGCAGGATCCGGTTCTTTTGAAGTGAAAAACGGCGTACTCACCGGCAAAGGCTTCATCAGCGAACTGTCCCGTTTCCTCGGCAGCGAAGAGCTGCGGAACATCCGCTTCAGTTCTTTTGCCGGAACCTACCGTATCAGTAAAGAACAGGTCTTCCTCGATTCCGCTCTCGACGGTACGGACCTGAGAATGAAACCGAAGGGAAGAATCGGTTTCGATAAGAGCCTCGACATGGAAATCGACACCCTCATCGCCCCGCGCTTCACCGGCAAGGTGGCAAGCGGCGTGGTGGGCAGCTTCATCACCAACGACCAGGGCTGGGGAGTTCTCCCCCTCAAGGCAACCGGAACCGTCGGTTCACCCCGTTTTTCCCTGAGCGGCAAAAATCTCGGTAAACGGATCGGCGAGAAACTCGAAGAGACCATCCGTAAAAAACTGGAGAAAGGCACGGGGACCGGACAGAAACCGGAAGAGCAGAATCTGGAAAAGACAATCCGGGGGATTTTCGGAAAGTAGGTGTCCGGCACCCGGTAACCGACAATATGCACCCGATGATATTTATGCGCTTTAAATTTTCTCTCCCCATATGGGAGAGGGTCAGGGAGAGGGGAAAATTAAATGTTTTTTTTCCTCTTTGGTTCTGCTTGTAGGGTTTAGAAGAATGGAGCATGGGCTGTAAGCCCCTGTCCGGCCTTTTACCGGATTAAAGAAAACGGCAGGCAAAATGCCATTAATTCCCGACACATACCGCATTCGGGCGGCCGTCCTGCGCAGGCGGGGCGGCCCCCTGAAGATCGAATCCCTGGAGATGGAAGGCCCGCGGGACGACGAGGTGCTGGTACGCATAGTCGCCTCCGGCATCTGCCACACGGATATCGACTTCTGCGACCACTGGTTTGAGGGCGGAGAAGCTGTCGTTCCGGGTCATGAAGGCGCGGGAGTGGTCGAGCGGGTCGGCAGTAAAGTGAAGAAAATCAGCCCCAACGACCATGTCGTTCTCTCCTACCAGTCCTGCGGGCTCTGCAGTCAATGTCTCGCCGGACATCCCTTCGACTGCGAACAATTCTACGAAGCCAACTTCGACTTCGCACGCCTGGACGGCAGCAATGCCCTGTCCCGAAGCGGCGTGCGCGGACATTTCTTCGGACAATCTTCTTTCGCCACCCATGCTCTTGCCACTGAACGGAATATCGTCAAAGTCCCGAAAGAACTGCCCCTGGAGCTTCTGGCCCCGCTGGGCTGCGGCCTGCAGACCGGGGCGGGCACGGTAATGAATTCCCTGGCGGTTCCTGAGGGAGCAAGCATTGCCGTGTTCGGCACCGGGGCCGTCGGCCTTGCGGCAGTCATGGCCGCAAGCATCATCGGCGCCCAGCCGATTATCGGCGTGGATATCATACCCGCGCGGCTGGAAATGGCAATGGAACTGAACGCAACTCATACAATCGACAGCCGCCGCGAAGATATAAAAACCACCATCAATGCAATCACAGGCAGCGGTGTCGATTATGTAGTGGAAACAACCGGCAATCCGCAAATGCACCGGCTGGCCGTTGATGCGCTCAATCCCCACGGCTGCGTCGCTCTCCTCACCGGCGAGAGCGGAACCGACTCCCTGCCCGAAGGACGTAGAACCATCGGCATAATCCAGGGAAACGCGGTCCCGCAACAATTCATACCGCAACTGATCGAATTCTGCAAGCAGGGGCGCTTTCCCTTTGATCGCCTCATCAGGTATTACGACTTCGAAGACATCAACATGGCCATGGACGATTCGCGGCGCGGAGTTACCATCAAGCCGGTGCTGCGGATCGGTGAGTGGTGATCCAGGGCATATTGACCTCAAATGTGTAAACATTTGCCTTTACCGTTAAATACCGAAAGACGATTCCTGCCTTTAATTATTTCAAAATAATTTTTAGGTTATTGACAGTTAAACAAGGCTCGTTGTAAAAAGGAGTTAATTTGTTTTTACTCTAATTTTAATGCGAGGATTGTGAATGGAGAGGGAAAGTTCTTCAAATTGCAATGAAAGCCGTCCGCATCAGCTTTGGCTGATCGGACGGCTTTTTCATTTTTGCGTTTCGTGAGGGATTAGCCATCAGGAGGAGGCTGTTAATTTTAATTATTATCTAACAGTGAAACATATTAAACAATCTACGGAATCAGATGTCAATTAAGCCAGAATCAGGATTAGCATATGATTCTTGATGATTTCCGAGCCTCTAACAGATTTTTTCCAAGAAACTCAGTCCAATAATTACAATATTAATTATTAAACGAAACCGGCATTTCTTTACGAGTAAATTCAAGAAGTTTTTATGTTCATGCCTTGACAGGCAATTTTTCTTAAGAGGGGGGATTATACAATGAAGAGTCAATGGCGTTTCATTCCGACAGTGCTGATTGTTATGGTGTTTATGGCCTTGGGCGGCTGTGGAAGCGGAAGTGGCAGTGGAGGCTGGAACGGGAGTGTGGTGAATCTGTCTACGCCATCGTTTACTATTTCAGGCACTGTTACGGACAACGGTGTCGGATTAGGCGGTGTTACCGTTACCCTTTCAGGCAGCGGCGGTTCATATTCCGGAACTACCGACAGTAGCGGCAATTATACTATTACCAGGGTTAAGAACGGCAATTATACTGCAAGACCGGCACTTTACGGCTATACCTTCACCCCGGAAGAACAGACAATCGCGGTGAATGGAGCAGATGCAACCATTAATGACTTTACGGCGACAGCCATCCCCACTTATACCATTTCAGGGTCTGCTACGCTCAATGGCGTCGGATTAAGCGGTATCAAAGTTACACTTTCAGGCAGCGGCGGCACATATACCGGAACTACCGACAGCAACGGCAAATATACCACCAGTGTTCCGGACGGCAGTTACACGGCAACTCCGGCGCTTGTCGGCTATTCTTTCACACCGGAAAATCAGTCCATCGTGGTAAATGGAGCGGATGCAACCATTAATGACTTTGCGGCGACAGTCCTCCCGGCAGCCAAAGTGTACGTAATCGCCAAGTCCCTCGGTTCGGTAATGTGTATCAATGCCAACACTCTCGCGGTCGAAAAGACGATCAACCTTGGAGTGAGCTTACTCAACAGCATCGCCGTAATCGGTGATACGCTCTGGTACTCCTGGGGTGACCAATGGGGCTCTATCGGCCGTTATAACCTGACAACCGGTGAGAATGAAACACAGGTCATCGATTCTATCTATGAAGGTCTACTGCGGGCAGCGCCCGCACAACAAGGGATTCTGTACGTGGGGCAGCAGGGGCTCAGCCCGGGTGACATCATGAAGTATGATATTTCGGTTGACCCTCCGGTTCTTCTTGCGAAAACTGACGATGCCGGGAGCAACCTCGGTGACTTTAAAATCTCTGCGGATGGGTCGAAAATCTGGTCGGCTTGGGGGGCGCCATACTATATAGCAGAATTAAGAACATCTGATATTCAGCTCGACGGTACGACGTTCGATACCGGCGCATACCCGACAGCTGTTGACCGCACAACCGTGAATGGATCAGAGGTGCTTGTCGGCGGAATCCATAGCTCATCTGACGAAAATGATATTTACGTCTTTCAGGCCAGCAATCCTTCTATTATCGAGTCTTACAAAACCGGCGCGGACAACCTGAAAGGCAACATCGCCATCAACGCAAGTGCAACACGAATATACTCAGTGCGAACAAAAAGCGATTCTGAAAGCGAACTGGTAACCGTGGCCAGGCCGACAGGGGTTGTTAACCGGGTTTCCATCACTACGAGCTCCATTTTCAACAGCGGAATTGGCGTTGACTATCTGACCGGCCGGGTTTTCGTGGCAACCTTGAATTCCGTGAGCGTATTTGATGCAGGTGGGAATCAAATAGGAAATATTTCCTCAATCGCGGGTGCGTCAACGATCCTGGTCGTTGCCCCCTGAGAACTACGTCCATCCTTCCGATTACCCGCATCAAGCAGCTTGGTGCAGCTGCCGGACAGCTTGACCGACTGATGTTTGAACGGTCTTAGGCACCTGCTTTCTCCGACGGTGAAAGCAGGTGCCTGAGAGCCCTCTTACCACTACAAGATAGATTTGTAATAGCTCAGCTTATTTTCACAACGAGTGCGTTTAGGGTCCGACAGGGACTCAAGACAAAGAATGAGCTCCCCGGACATTCTCTGTCAGGGAGTAAAAAGGCGGAGTATTTTATTTATTAATTTCATTAACTCATTACAAGCAGAATGGAAGCAACTTCGCTTTTATTTTAAAATCCGACAGATACCCCGGTTTTTAATTCATGCAAAATAATATTTGGGCGGTTGACACCGGAACCAGGTGATGTGTAAAAATGAATTAATTTGTTTTTATTTTAATTTTGAGGATTGGGAATGGAAATGGTAAATTCTTCATCTGGCGAATAAAGCCGTTCGTGTCAGCTTCTGCTGATCGGGCGGCTTTTTCATTTTAAGTCGAGTGAATTACTAGAAATCAGGATAGGCTCTTAAATCTCATGAGTAGAATAAAGTAAAACCTGGCCACCGAACTTTAAAAACCGATGGAAGAAGGCACTGAAAAGAATCCTAAAAGTGTTGACCGGAAAACCGGACAATATGCCAAATGGAATGTTATACATTTACAAAACTGTTATTTATCTATCAGTTAGACAGATACCTATTTTTCAGTTTTTTCACGACAGGTATACAGAATGGAAGATCACCGGAATTCCGGTGAATAACTAGTTCGAAAGAAGAATATGAAATACGTCAAGTACCACGCTCTCGGGAATGACTATATAGTGATGCGTCCGACTGATCTCAACGGTAATCCGGACCTGAGGCATGTTCAACTGATTTGCCATCGCAATTATGGTGTTGGATCGGACGGTATTCTCCTTGGCCCTTTTGAAAGTAGCACGTGCGACTTCCGTCTTCGGATATTCAACCCCGATGGCAGCGAAGCCGAAAAAAGCGGCAACGGTCTTCGCATCTTCTCACGCTTTCTCTGGGACAATGGTTTGGTGAGCAAGACACCATTTACCATCGAAACATCAGGCGGGCTGGTGACATGTCGTGTCGATGAAGGCGGGAAGATTGTGATGGTGGAAATGGGCGAGGTGAGTTTCTTGAGTACAAAAATACCAGTCACAGGGAAAGAACGGGAGGTCCTGCGCGAGAACATAGAGATTGACGGTACTTCCTTTCAGTACTGCGCCGCAACGGTCGGTAATCCTCACTGCGTGGTTCATTGTGACGAACCATCCGCGCAACTTGCCCGGCATTATGGGCCACTCATCGAGAGGGACTCACGTTTTCCCAATCGGACGAACGTTCAATTCCTAAAAATCATTGACCGGCAGAACATCCAGATCGAAATATGGGAACGCGGGGCGGGCTATACTTTGGCCTCCGGCAGCAGCAGTACCGCAGCGGCGGCTGTCGCATACAGACTCGATCTGTGCGATCCGGATATTGTCGTTCATATGCCCGGAGGAAATCTCAACATTCGACTTTCTCAGGCTTTTGCAGCTACCATGACAGGGCCGGTAGTGCGTGTCTGTGAAGGGATCATAGACCCGGAAATGTTTGAGGAAGAAATATCTACGAACAACGAGGTGGTGTTGAATGCCGCAAATGACGCGGCTCCACACACCCCTTGAGTTGACAGAGGGAAAGAATGAAATCTATCAGAATAAAAGTCACCCAACAAATCTTCCTAACTGAAATTACTGCTGCCATGCAAAATGGGTCAACACGTTTTACGTTCTGGTTTCATCCTGAAACAAAGGAAACAAAGATAAAGAAAATTGCCGACCATTTTCAGGAGCATCTTCTAGGCCGTGAAACGGTTCAGCCGGTGACACTCTATGGGGATAAAGAACCCAAACCAGTCGAGACTGCGCCCCTCATATACAGGCTGACTCTAGGAGTCTGTCGGACTTGACTCCTCCGCTGACTGACCTGAACAGGTAGCAAGCCCGAGCTGATACAATTTATTTGGTTCATAGTTTCACCTGCACCACCCCATTTTCTGGAGGTCCGTGCAGACAATCCTCCCAATTAGAGGAGGGAAAATGTTCTTTGTCAATCTATGCGGTCAAAGCCAATTTCAATGTATGCAGCCTTTTGATGTTCCAGGCCATGCAGACAAGGTTCCATTCACCTTGTGCAGCTTCAAGCCCGCGCATCATAAAACGCCGGAAGCTCATCACTTCCTTGATGATGCCGAAGACCGGCTCTGATGTAACCTTGCGCAGCCTGTAAACTGTCTTGCCTGCCGTTGTCTTTAGCCGGTGCGTCATCCTGGCCACTGAATCTGCGTTCTCCGGTAATGGTGAGGCTCACGAAATCGGTCCCATAAAGACTGGTTGTGATGCTCCCGGTCCGCGGCAATGTATGGAGTTATTTCCTTGTTCTCACAGGCCGTTACGTTGTTTTCGCTGAAATAGCCGCTATCGGCAATCAGTTCCGTGACGATGCCAAGCTCTTTCGGCAACGCCGCAAGATTCTCCAGGGTCGGCTTCAGTTCCTGCTTGTCGTTTGGTTGCTGCGTGACATGGGCAGAGAGAATCAGTTTGGATGTTGTATCAACGCCCGCCTGGGCATTGTAAGCTTGCTCGAAACCGCCACCGGAGACTGGCATGATGCGGGACTCTTCATCAGTCAGATTGACTTGGTCCTTGGCCATGGGGCCTGGTTTCGGAGGCTTGGGCTCTTTGCCACGTGGTTTCTTGCCGGTTTGTTGTTCTTTTTTGGCCCGCTTGGCGAGCTTTTCTTCGTACTCTTTCTGTTCACGGTCATGACGTTCGGCAGCTCGGCGCTCGATCTCGGCCTTGGCGGCGGCAATTGCTGAAAGGCGCTTCTCGCGATGCTCAAGTTCCTCGGGAATGCTCATCCCGTCCGGGGTATCGCTATGGTCGGCATCTTCCGCTTTCTTGAGCAGTTCGGCAACTTCGGTCTTTAACTGTGCCTCCAGCTTGCAAGCATGTTCGTAACTCAGGGCTTTGTGCTTGGAAGCATTTGCGTTGATCTTGCTCCCGTCCAGGCTGACGCTTCCCAGTTTCAATAATTTCATCTGGTTCGCTATCAGCAGAATCTGGACGAAACATTCTTTGAGTTGCGGTGAAAAACGCCGCCGAAAATTGGCAATGGTGTCATGGTCCGGATGGGTATTGGCAGCAACATAGCGAAACGCTACTGAGTCGTACGTATTGCGCTCCAGCTTGCGACTGGAGAAGACTCCGGTGGCATAGCCGTAAAACAGAAGAGCAACCAGCATTTCCGGGTTATATGGTTGAGAGCCACGACCAGCATAGGACTTTTTCAAAGAGCTAAGGTCGAGTTGCTCTACGATCTCGACCACAAAACGGGCCAGGTGCCCTTCGGGCAGCCAGTCCTGCAATGATGGTGGAAGCAGGTACTGTGTCTCCCGGTCACATTCGACAAATTTTACTGACATCTCGCTCAACTCCTGATGTAGCAAGGTTTCAAAGCTGAGCGAGTATAACACATTACGTCGGAAAAGTCCGACAGGCACCCAGACTCAATAGAAACAAAGATGGGCCAATACAAGGAAATAACACGTTCTGCGACAGCGTGGCCACATATATCGGCCTACACACTTCTTCTGTTTGCGCTGTCGTATTTCATGAAAATGCAAGTTCCCGACAGAAAGTAGATGCGATGTCCAACCAGGCGCTCAGACCATACCGAGCATAAACCCCCCATCAAGCCACAAATACGTAAGGACATAGATGAAATACGATCATAAATATCCATCATGTTCCAGAACCTATTCGACGCTGAGAATTTATTTAAAAGACCTACATCCTGATGTAATAACCAGCAAATTAAAACTTAAACCAACAAGAATAATTGTGTCTGGCACTATTGTCGCTAAAGGGCGTAGATCTGTGAATGGATGGTTTCTTTCTACTAAAGGGAAACTTAGATCGAAAGATACAAGAAGGCACATTGATTGGATTTTGGACAAGGTAGAAAACCTTTCAAAAGAGATAAAAGAGTTACAAGAAAATGGATTTTCTATGGATATTAGTTGTTACTGGGGATCGGCTTGGGGAAACGGCGGGCCTGCAATATCACCAGAGCAAATGTCTCGACTTGCAAAACTAAACCTTATGGTGTGGTGGGATGTTTATTTTGAGGGTGACGACGAAGAGAATAAATCAGAGGATAACGAATAACGAGGTAAAATCACCTGACCAAAAGCCATCAGGTGATTTTCCGAACCGATCACGCGAGTGGACGCCGACTCTTACGGGCGGGCCACCCGGGGAAAAAAAGGGGACCGGACAGAAACCGGAAGAGCAGAATCTGGAAAAGACAATCCGGGGGATTTTCGGAAAATAGAATATAAATCAAAAACTGCACTTGAACACGCAAAGCCGCAGAGGCGCCAGGAGAGTCAAAACCTTTAACAAAACTTTCATTCATCAAGGGGTGCAAATTGAGTTAACGGGAAAATAGGGAAAAATAGAAAAAAAGGGACGCTTCCCTGCATTTCCTGGAGAAATGAGGAAGTGTCCCTTTTTAATCGATGCCACGATCAGGCGAGGTCGAAACGGTCAAGGTTCATTACCTTGTTCCAGGCCGCCACGAAGTCATGGACAAACTTCTCCTGGGAGTCCGCACTTGCGTAGACTTCAGCCAGGGCGCGGAGTTCGGAGTTTGAACCGAAGATCAGGTCGACACGGGTGCCGGTCCACTTGAGTTCGCCCGTTGCGCGATCACTGCCTTCAAACAGGTCTTTGTCTTCCGAGGCTCGCCTTCCACGTGGTGCGCATATCGAGCAGATTCACAAAGAAGTCATTGGTGAGCGTCTCCGGCCGCTTGGTGAAGACACCGTGCCGGGACTGTCCGAAGTTGGCGTTCAAGACGCGCATGCCGCCAACGAGAACCGTCATCTCAGGCGGGGTCAGCGTCAGCAATTGTGCCCGATCGACCAGCATCTCCTCAGCCGATACGGTGTATTTGGTCTTGAGGTAGTTGCGGAAGCCATCTGCTTCGGGTTCCAGAACGGAAAAGGACTCGACATCGGTTTGCTCCTGCGAGGCGTCCATACGGCCCGGCGTGAAGGGAACCGTCACATCGTGACCAGCATTCTTCGCCGCTTGCTCAACACCCGCACAACCTGCCAACACGATCAGGTCAGCCATGGAGACCTTCTTGCCGAACCCGCTCTGGATACCTTCCAGTGTCTTCAACACTTTCGCCAATTGATCCGGCTGGTTGACTTGCCAATCCTTCTGAGGTGCCAGACGGATGCGGGCACCGTTCGCGCCGCCGCGCATGTCGGAACCACGGAAGGTCGAAGCTGATGCCCAGGCGGTTGAAACCAGTTCGGAGACAGACAGGCCGGAATCAAGGATCTTGCCCTTAAGGGTGGCGATGTCACTCTCATTGATCAGTTCATGATCGACTGCAGGGATCGGATCCTGCCAAATCAGCTCTTCTGCTAGGAACTTCCGGGCCGAGATAGCGTGCGCGAGGGCCCATGTCCCGGTGCGTCAACTTGAACCATGCGCGGGCGAAGGCATCTGCGAACTCTTCCGGATTTTCATGGAAGCGCCGCGCAATCGGTTCATAGATCGGGTCCATCCGCATCGCCATGTCGGCGGTGGTCATCATGATCGGCACCCGCTTTTTCGGATCGTGAGCGGCCGGAGCAAGATTTTTGTCAGTCGCCTCCTTCGGCGTCCATTGGTTTGCGCCCGCCGGGCTTTTTGTCAGTACCCACTCGTTGCCGAACAGCATGTCCAAATAGTTCATGTCCCACTTCGTCGGGGTCGGGTTCCATGCTCCTTCCAAACCGCTGCCGATCTGATCGCCACCTTTGCCGCTGCCATGACTGCACTTCCAGCCGAGTCCCTGCTCTTCGATACCGGCAGCCTCGGGTTCAGGCCCAACCAGCGCCGCATCGCCGGCACCGTGGCATTTGCCAAAGGTGTGTCCGCCGGCGGTGAGCGCGACTGTCTCCTCGTCGTTCATTGCCATGCGCGCAAACGTCTCCCGAACGTCCCGCCCGGACGCGATCGGATCCGGGTTGCCGTTCGGGCCCTTCCGGGTTCACGTAGATCAGACCCATCTGCACGGCCGCCAGGGGGTCTTCGAGATCGCGCTCACCGGTGTAACGGCTCTTGGGCTTGTCGCTCGTAGCCAGCCATTCTTCTCGCACCCCAGTAGATGTCTTTCTCCGGCTCCCATATATCCTCACGTCCGCCGGCGAAACCGAAGGTCTTGAATCCCATCGATTCCATAGCGACATTGCCGGTGAGAATCATCAGGTCGGCCCAGGAGATTTTCCGGCCATACTTCTGCTTGATCGGCCAAAGCAGCCTGCGCGCCTTATCGAGGTTGACGTTGTCGGGCCAACTGTTGACGGGCGCAAAGCGCTGGTTGCCGGTCCCTGCGCCGCCGCGGCCGTCGCCGGTGCGGTAGGTACCCGCACTGTGCCATGCCATGCGAATGAAAAAAGGTCCGTAGTGGCCGTAATCCGCTGGCCACCAGTCCTGCGAATCGGTCATCAGTTCATGGAGATCCTTCTTCACCGCTTCGAGGTCCAGGCTCTTGAATTCTTCGGCGTAGTTAAAATCCTCGCCCATCGGATTGGACTTGGAGGAATGTTGGCGCAGAACATCCAGATTCAACCGGTTCGGCCACCATTCGCGATTCGACCTGCCGCCCACTACGTGTTTGTTAGTTCTTCCCGTTACCGGGCACTTGCTATCTTTGCTCATCTCTGCTCTCCTTTCCTTTCAGGTTTGGATTTTTACAGCTAAATAGAAATTATACCGCAGTTGCATAGTAACGAATATTTTATGTCCGGCATAAAATCCATTGAAATCAGAAACTGCCGCTGCCGACCTTCGGAAGCTCGGCAATCGTTCCTCGAACATGGCCTCGTCATTCGGGAACGCCCCCGCTATCGTTGTCACTCCCTTTCAGACAATATAATTGATGCATTCTGTAAATTGAGTTTGGATCATCAAGTCCCCTACAAAGCAAACATTTGAGCAACTACTGTTTATATTATTTATTATATAGTAGTAACTCCTATTTTGTCCCCAAAAAAAAGGCCTCTATTCAGCTGCCCTTTCTGCACTCATCACAGTAGCCTTCCAGATGCACCCGCTTGTCGGTGACGATAAATTTACTCTTTATGTCAGCAGGAACCTCAAGAGCATCATATGATTCGTTCCTGAAATCCACTATCTTTCCGCACTTGATACATCTGAAATGATGATGCGGTTCCAGGTTCGGATCGAAACGCTTTGCATCGCCTGAGCTTTCCAGTACCTTGGCCAGGCCGATCTCCTGAAAAGTCAGCAGGGTCCGGTTTACCGTGTCCAGAGAAATATTCGAAAAATACTCCCTTACCTTGTTAAAGATCGTGACAGCCGACGGATGCTCCACGGATGAAATCAGTTCCCTGAAAATAGCTGATCGCTGCGGGGTGATACTCAGACCATGCTCGCGGCAAATACTTTCGAAAGATTGAAGCTTCTCTTCTTTTTTATTTGGTTCGCTACTCATATCCACTTTTGGCCAGTACATTTTATATTGAAATCGACCTGTTAAAACCCTCGTTTATCCGGTTTTCAGCACCATGGCGTACAATAGCCTATATCGTACTAATTCCTATTTGTCAATTCGGCTCAGATTAACGTATCGGTACTCTCCCGCTTCAACATATTACCAAAACTGAAAATGGGTGCAAAAAGCGGGCTGAGCATTGCAGGCAACTGGCACCGACCCGCGGCAAACTGGGCAGAACGTCACGGGCGAAGGTTGTCGGGATACCCAATGTCGGAAAACAAACCCTCATCAATACCCTATTTAATTCCTGAAAAACGTCAGCCGATCCATAATTTTAATTTGTTCAAAATAATTTTTGGATTATTGACACCAGAATGAGGCCCGGTGTAAAAAGGAGCTAATTTGTTTTTGCTTTCATTTTAATTTGAGGATTGAGAATGGAGAAGGTAGATTCTTCATCTGGCGAATAAAGCCGTTCGTATCAGCTTTGGCTGATCGGGCGGCTTTTTCTTTTTCCTGTTGTTGATGGATGGTAATTATGGAAGTTGTCCCAATTCTAATGAATAGCTAAATGTTGAATCTGGCCTGCGCACTTTTTCGAAAAAAAGAAAAAAAGCCGAAATGGAATGTTTATCCTTAAACTCTCAACTGCCGGTTTGGAATATTATGCCGAAGCAATATACTATAATTTACGGATAGTTGCGTTTATTGTTAAATTGTTTTGAATTACTTTTGTGAAAAATTGGTAGTTGAGCAGGGGATCATCAACAAGTTGTTATACACACAAAAAATAAGTAATGGAGCGTATAGTGAGAGTTTTATATCTGTATCTGGTTTTGAGCTTGTTATCCACAAGCGTTTATGCAGACCAAGATTCCATTATTATTCATAAGATACAATTGAAGCTTGGAATGCCTGAAAAAACAACTATGAAGGTGTTATCGCAAATATATGATCTCAAAATAGTAAAGGGTTTGGCAGATTATTGGGTTATCTTTGAAAAAGGATCCAAATTTAAGTATGTTGGAAGTATCTCTTTTAAAGAAGGAAATGTCTCCTCTGTCTCCCGAAACATTGGTACGTACGAAGGAAAGAACTCTTTTGAATTTGCAGAAGCATTGCACCAGGCGCTATCCAACCTACAAAAGTCAGGAGAAGTTGTTTCAGAAGCGAATTCGTATGCGAAGTCTAATCTAAGGGATGACTCCATTATTTTTAAATGCAAAAATAAAGCAATAATTATTACTATTGGCAGTGGTCAAAACGTACAGAAAACTGTGTATATTGAGGAGAGTCTTGACTCTAACAAACACGAAAAGTGAATCTAACAAAAGGCATTGAGCATAATCGGGTAGCCGGGGGTCTTTGTCCCCCGGCCCCCACACCACCCGGCATGCGGGTCCGCACCGGGCGGTTCGCTGAAGTTACCGGGCCGTAGCCGGGTAATGAGTCTTCACCCACAGTTCTTTGACAGATATGAGACCTTGATCCTTCAGCCATTGGTTGGTCATACCGTGCTGGGCGGCCAGCCTGCGGGACATGGCCCACGGACCGCCTCGGTTCAGTCCTGCCCTGATGGATGTTCCAAGTTGGACTACCCAGTTTCAGCAAGTTCCGAATCTTGGTGCGGCACCACCGCCACTGTTTCCAGTAGCACATGCCGCACCCGGCGCCGTATCCAGCCGTCTATTTCCGGGATGTCGCGGTAGGCTTCGGAAATGCCGAAGTACCCCATCCAGCCGCGGAGGTAGGTAGACAGCTTGTTCAGCCGGTACTCCATGGAGACGAACCAGCTTCTTCCGGTGTACTTCTTGACGCGGCGGCGGAATTCCTTGTACGCCTTGTCGGACCAGAGGATTTTGGTTCCCTTGAAGACGAAGCCAAGAAAGCTGATCTGGTCGCTTCTGGCGACCTGGCTCTTGTCTTCGTTGACCGTGAGCTTGAGTTGGGAGGTCAGATACTTCCTGACGCTCCCCATGACCCGTTCTCCGGCACGCTGACTCTTCACGAGGATGACGAAGTCGTCGGCGTAACGGACGAACTTGTGGCCACGTTTCTCAAGCTCCTTGTCCAGATGATCGAGGAGGATGTTGGCAAGCAGCGGCGAAAGAGGACCGCCCTGGGGAACACCCAGACGGGTCTTTTCCAGCCGCCCGTTCACCTCCACCCCGGCCCGGAGGTACTTGCCGATCAGGGCCAGTACCCGTTTGTCGCGGACCTTCCTGCCCACGAAGTGCATGAGCAGATCGTGATTGACCGTGTCGAAGAACTTGGCAAGGTCGATGTCCACGGCAATCCGGTAGCCCTGCCGGAGATACTCCCGCAGTTGCCGGACAGCCTCATGCGCTGACCGGTTGGGCCGGAAACCGAAACTCGATTCGGAGAAATCAGGGTCGAAGATCGGCGTGAGGATCTGGGCAATGGACTGTTGGATCAGCCGGTCCAGTACGGTGGGGATGCCCAGCGGACGGAAGCCGCCCGTGGGTTTCGGTATCTCCACCCGCAAGACCGGTTTGGCAGGTAACTGCCTGTCGCAAGCGATGCGCGGATGTCGCCCAGAGCGGCCGGTATGGTCGGGGAACTGTTCGATAGTGATGCCATCGACGCCGGGTGCGCCCTTGTTGGCCCGTACCCGTTTCCACGCCAGTTCCATGTTCTCGCGGGCCAGTATCCGCTCCAGTAGGTGTTGCTCCGGAGTTGGCTGGTCAATGACGCGCTCCATGGGCACTCCCCCGGTCGGGTTCGTTGTGTCATGAAAGCTCATTGGGGCTCCTCCTCTTCTTCGTTCGGCCCTTCGGCGGGGTAAGGCTTCCGGCTTCTTGCCGGGCTTGTTTCCAGTTGCCGGATCGCTTGCGGCAACGTCCTACGCCTACTATGGCTTCTGCTGACTCCTGCCCCATCACCGGCATGTTGCCATGCAGGGCGCAGCTTTCAGACATCGAAAGCGGCAAGCGGGACAGGTCTCCCCGGATAAGAACGTGAACTGTCGCTACACAACCGCAGCATTTACCATTTCTCCTGAATCCGTGGGACTTCGTCATGTTGTGCTGACTTGCCCGGAGACTGGCCTTGTATGCTGTTTCTGTTCGTCGGCTCATAGCTTTGCGCTCCGGCTTCCTCCAGACCCCTCCTCGCGGAGACGCCCTTGCCTTCGGCTAGTACTTGTTTACCCTGTCTCACGACAGTGATTGGATTCTTGTACAGGGGACTTGCACCCCATAAGTTCACGCCCATGCCGGGCGTACACTCACGGCTGGACCGGCCCTAAATCTGCCGGTCAGCCTTGCGATATTCACTTATTCGTGTGCAAATAGTAAAAGCAATTAGGTTCCAGTAAGTTACGTGGGACGCAGGCAATTCAATTTCGAAATATTTTTGACCATCGGGAGGTGCGTTATGCTCCAAACAGAATTTGAATTTACCTTGCCATTAGGCTATGTGGACACAGAAGGAACCTTACATCGTGAAGGGGCAATGCGTCTTGCCACTGCGGCAGATGAGATTCTTCCTCTTAAAGACCCACGCGTGCAGAGGAATCCAAAATATTTGCCTATCATTCTCTTGTCACGAGTAATAACGAAACTCGGATCATTTAAGAAGATAACCACAAAAATCATCGAGGGATTCTACGACGCTGATCTAGCCTACTTGCAGGAATTTTATAATCGGATCAACCAAAAGTCTTCTTCCATAGAAGCTACTTGCCCTAAATGTTTCCACGCATTCAAGGTGGAACCAAGCGATTTGGGAGGATCTTAGACTATCCCCATTAAGCCAGGGGTAAAAGGGTAAGGAGAATATAAAAGGGACCCAAGAGGGGTCTGCCCTTGCAAGTGGAAAAATAAAAATGTATTCCCAAAGTGTCCAGTGGACCCGGTCGCGATAAAACTGCGCCGGGTCACCGGCCGAGCCGTTGTGCTGTAAATTAACAGTAACAATTCTTTAGAGTGTTCAGGTAACCTCTCCTTATTTATGCCTCCAGCGGAGAGGGACATGTAAACTAAGGAAATCGGATGACGGAAACAAAGAAGAGAAGGTCAACGCTGATTTTGCTCTTTGAGCTGCTTCGAGACATAACGGTTTTCATCGATCTCGAATTGAAGCTGGCCATCAACGAGGTCAGGAGGAATATCGGATCCACCAAACGAGGGGTCATCCAGATAGCCATCGGTCTGTTCCTGCTCCTGCTGGCTCTTCTCCTCCTGATCTGCTCGGCTGTCGCCGCCCTTGCCATCGTCCTTCCTCTGTGGCTGGCGTCCCTTTCAGTCGGCTCGCTCTTTGCCGTGGTCGGGTTATGGTTTCTCCTGAGCGGGAAAAAGAGGCTCAACAAGGCTTCTCCCCTTCCCAGGGAATCGATTGAAAGGATCAGGGCGGTTTCAAGGAGGTTGAAAGAGTGAGGACATCAGGTGCCATGAACTCTGGAGTGGCAACCAATAAAGATCGGCAGACGGGCAATCTGCTGCACCCAATATCATGGGTCCGACAGGAGAGAAATAAATGAAGATAAAATCTGCTGCCCTTATCGCTCTCATTCTGTATGCAACTGGAGCGTATGCTTTTTCGGAACCCGGCCAGGTGGAAAATAAAAACTGTTATGCGATTGTACAGGACAACAATGCTGACTTTGTCTTTCCGAGGACGGTCAAAAAACAGTGGACGTGGTTCAATAAAGAAATTAAGGATAATGTGCTGGAGTACTCGTGGGAAGTACAATTACAAGATGGACATAATCCATTGGATTTCGGCGTTTATCTTTTTAAATTCCCGGGCGAGAAAGAGGTAAAGGGTTCACTGGAGCAGCTTTTGAATGAAGCACAATTTTCAGTGTTTGAGCAAGAGGCTAGATCTAATGGTAGAACGGGCGCAAAAATTCGCGAAGACCTGATAATTACTTCAAAGTTAATTGACGGTAGAGTTGTCATTCGCATAAGAGACAAGGAGACGTTTGCCCGTATTTTTGCGAATAAGCCTGGAGTTGCCCGTTTTATAATGCGGCAGCCCTTCGATGGCCCTTTTACCTGTGATGCAACTATTGAATACCTCGATCAAACAGGCCAACAAGTGGATACGCGGAATATAAAAACCAGTCCCGTGACCCATTGAGCAGTTGGCTGGAAAAAGAAATGAAAATTTATCCTCAAGATAAGTTTGAAATTGATTCAACGCTGTCAGCAAGTGAGATATATTCTGCGCTTGATGCAGTGGTAGAGCCACCCAAGTGGTTTCGATGGCGGTCGGCAAACGGCAAGAAATACCGGGGCGAATTTTCCTTCACTAATTTCAGGATTTGGAGAATCATCAGCTACAGAAATTCCTTCCTGCCGATTATTGAAGGCCAAATCGAACCATCTCCTTCTGGAAGCCGGATAGCAATAACCATGAGGCTGCACAGGCTTGTAGCTGCCTTTATGCTGTTCTGGCTTGGCGGAGTCAGCATTGGATTGGTTTCTTTTTTCGTAGCGGCAATGAAAGGCAGGGTTGAACCTCTTCCGACGTTCCTTGTCCCGCTGGGGATGCTTCTGTTCGGAATTGCCATGACTTCAGGCGCATTCTGGTGGGAGGTCAGGAAAACAAAGCCCGCCCTCATGGAGTTGTTCAAGGGAACATAACGACAGCCAACATCGGTGTAGACTCCGGTGCGGCAACAAGCGCCGCGCGGGTCACGCCCGAAACCGCAAAGCGAGGAAGACATGAACCTGGAATCGCAAATTTTGGAAGATTATCTGGTTTCAGACACGATCGTTGACTGGAAAACGCCGGAGGTTCGGCAGACGGCAACTGATCTCACGAAGTCAGTGTCTGATGAAATCTCAAAAGCCCGCCTTCTGTATGAATGGGTAAGAGACAATATTCCACATTGCAACGATGCCGGGCTGGATCTGGTCACCTGCACGGCGAGTGAAGTGTTGCGGCACGGCACGGGAACCTGTTTTGCGAAAAGTCATCTCCTGGCGGCGTTTCTGCGGGCAGTCAGTATCCCTGCGGGTTTTTGTTACCAGGTTCTGCGGCTCGATCCGCCCGTTGACAACAAGCTTGTATTGCATGGCCTTAACGGTATCTATCTTTCCGGCATCGACAGGTGGATTCGATTGGACGCGCTGGGCAATACCGGGGGAATCAACGCCAGGTTCGACACGGAGAAAGAGCAGCTTGCGTTTCAAATGGACGCTTTGTCCGGTGAATTCATATATGATACTGTTTTCAGCTCGCCTGCAAGCAATGTAGTTGATAAACTTGTGAAGCACAAAAGCAGAAAAGGGTTGTGGCTGGACTTGCCAAAAACATTGAAATAACCATGCTCATATACATCACGGGGATAGGAAATGACGTTCTGTCTTGATGAAGTAGTTCCCTGGGGGCGGACGTTCGACGAGTACTCAGCCATGTTCGCCCTCGACGGAGAGGATCTGGGGAAAAAGATCGTCGGTTGTGCCGACGGGCCTGCCGCCTTCAATGCAGCCTTGAGCCGGCTGGGCGGCTCGATTGTTTCAGTTGATCCGCTCTACCGGTTCACGGTGGAAGAGATCGAGAGCCGTATTGACGATACGTTCGACCTGGTGATGGAACAGACGCGGCGCAACGCCGTCGAATTTACCTGGGCCCGCATCCGGTCGCCGAAAGAGCTCGGACAACTCCGCATTGGCGCAATGAACGAATTTCTTGCCGACTATCCGCAGGGAGTGATCGAAAAAAGGTACGTGTTCGGGGAACTGCCCGCTTTGCCGTTCGCGGACGGCGCCTTCGATATCGCCCTCTGCTCCCATTTCCTGTTTCTTTACAGCCGGCATTTTGACCTCGGCTTTCATATCAAATCCATAAGGGAACTCTGCCGCATCGCCGGAGAAACACGGATTTTCCCCCTGATGGAACTGGGCTCGCGCAGATCCCGGCATCTGAATGCCGTGATCAAGATGCTTTCCGCCGAAGGATACCGTTTAGCGGTCGAGCGGGTGGATTACGAGTTCCAGAAGGGAGGAAACGAAATGCTCCGGGTCAGACCTCCCGATAACGGTTCCTCATCCTCCTAGCGTTTCTCCACAGGATTAATCAATAAGACTGCGGGAAAGGACAAATGTGTTTGCCATACTGATTGATCCCGTCACCAACCCGGGACTTCCAGAAGACAGCTACAGCCGGTTAAGGTTCCGCTTTCTCAGTGTCGAAATCACCGGAGAAGCGGATGTCGCCGAATTCCGTCAAAGCTGGAAGCGCCCCAAGTGGCATGCCCTTACCCGGAAAGCCCCGGAGGATACGAAATGAGCTCAGCAACGGCAAAACCGCGTAAAATCGCCATTTTCAGTGTTTCCGCGGGTGCGGGACACGTGCGGGCGGCCCAGGCACTGCAGGCGGCGGCTGCCAGATGGTACCCGGATACGGAAACGGTCCATATAGACCTGATGGAACATGTGTCGAAACTTTTCCGCAAGGTGTACACGGACACCTACATCAAGATTATCGAACGCCATCCGGCGCTGTGGGGATACCTGTACGACAGGTCGGACCGGGAAAAGGCCGATTCGTCCCTGAACCGGCTGCGCATTGCCATCGAACGACTGAACACCCGCAAACTGGCCAAGGTGCTGAAGGAGATCGATCCGGATCATGTCATCTGTACCCATTTCCTGCCGGCGCAATTGCTGTCGAGAAAAATCGCCCATGGGACATTCGGCAAACCGGTCTGGGTGCAGGTTACCGATTTCGACCTTCACGCCCTGTGGGTCCACGAACATATGAGCGGTTATTTCGCGGCCAATGACGAGGTGGCCTGGCGCATGAGAAAAAGCGGCATCCCGGGAAACACCATCCATGTCACCGGCATCCCGGTCATGCCTGTTTTCAGCGAGTTGCGCTCGCGTGGTGAGTGTGCCATGGAGCTGGGACTGGACCCGGGCAGGAAAACAGTACTGATGATGTCGGGGGGCGCGGGAGTCGGCGGCATAGAAACACTGGCCGCACGCCTCATGGAACTCGACGGTGATTTTCAGCTGCTGGCACTGGCGGGCCGGAACGAACGGCTGCTGGCCGATCTCCGGCGGCTGGCCACACGGCATCAGGGCCGTCTCTTTCCCCTCGGTTTCACCAATACGATAGAAAGGGTGATGGCGTCGAGCGACCTGGCCGTAACCAAGCCGGGCGGACTAACCACTTCCGAATGCCTGGCGGTCGGTCTGCCGATGATCCTGATTTCGCCAATACCGGGGCAGGAAGAGCGGAACGCCGACTTTCTCCTGGAATACGGCGCGGCGCTGAAGGCTTGCGGAACGGAGGCCCTTGCCTACAGGGTTGAAAAGCTCCTCCACGATCCCGACAAGCTCGCGGCATTGCGAGTTAACTCCCTTCTCATCGGCAGGCCGGAAGCCGCCCGCTCCGTGCTGAAAACAATACTGGGGTGAACCGGACATCTGCCATTTATACAGACTTTCTTATTATTGAATATCCTGTACAATGTAACGAAAAAATCGGGCCGCAGCTCAAACCGGCCATGCAATTTAATTATAAATGGAGGCGCATGTGTTTTTCTCGGGTATAACCGGCAACATCCTTATTCTCGGCCTGGTCAGCTTTCTGACCGATTTTTCCAGCGAAATGATCTATCCTCTCCTGCCGCTGTTCCTGACCACAGTACTCCACGCGGGCCCGGCTTTCCTGGGTGTCATCGAAGGGATCGCGGAATCTACCGCATCTCTTCTTAAACTCATATCCGGCATCGTTTCCGACCGGGTCAGTGACAGGAAAAAACTGGTGCTGTCCGGCTACGGGCTTTCTTCCCTGGTCCGACCGCTGATTGCCGCGGCAACCGGTCCGCTGGCGGTCCTGTTCATCCGCTTCGCCGACCGCATCGGCAAGGGAGTGAGGAGTTCCCCCCGAGACGCCCTGATCGCCGACTCCACCGACCCCTCGATGCGCGGCAAGGCCTACGGCTTCCACCGCTCCATGGACAACGCCGGCGCAATTGTCGGCCCCCTGGCCGCAACCGGCCTTCTGCTCTGGTTCACCAAGGACCTGCGTACCATCTTCTGGCTGGCCGCCATTCCAGGCGCCCTGACAGTGCTGCTCATCATTTTCAAGGTCAAGGAAGTGGAGAGAAAAAGACAAAGCGACGGCAGGATGTTGGGAATTTTACCCAAGGGCAGGCTCCGGACCCTGCTTTTCATCCTGTTTGTCTTTACGCTGGGTAACTCCTCCGACACCTTTCTGCTGCTCAGGGCCAATCACCTGGGCGTCTCCGAGATCCGCATCCCGCTGCTCTGGGCCTTTTTCAACGTGGTGAAAACAGTGTCCACCATGCCGTTCGGGGCGCTGTCCGACCGTGTCGGCAGAAGGAGCGTGATTCTCGCCGGGTGGAGCGTCTACGTGCTGACCTATATCGGTTTCGCCCATGCGACAAGCGAGCTACATGTATGGCTGCT
Source organism: uncultured delta proteobacterium (assembly GCA_963815135.1). Classification (GTDB taxonomy): domain Bacteria; phylum Desulfobacterota; class Desulfuromonadia; order Geobacterales; family Geobacteraceae; genus CAIWTU01. The sequence goes on along the minus strand of CAWFFO010000006.1, from coordinate 62,339 downwards.
GTTCGCCTTTTACGGGCTCTTCTACGGACTGACCGAAGGGGTGGAAAAGGCCTTCATAGCCGACATTGCCAGGCCGGAGGAACGGGGCGGGGCCTTCGGCTGGTACAACTTCGCCATCGGTGCCGGAGCGCTGCCCGCCAGCCTGCTGTTCGGTTTCGTCTGGCAGAAGGCGGGCGCACATATCGCCTTTGACATGGGCGCACTGTTTGCCGCCATAGCCGCTTTCATGCTGGTCGCATTGATCAGGCCGGGCAGCAGGGAGCAGAAAGCGCAAGCCTGAAAAGGGCGGGCAGAATCAGGACCGGTTCTCACGCAAGGCCGCAAAGATTGTGGTAATTACTTCAGGACAAAATAACTCACGATATACAGATTTAAGAACCTGAATCCATGCGCAAATTAAATGATCCAGGCGATTTAAATTCTCTTTGCGGCTCCGCGGCATTGCGAGAGGCGGTGTTTTTGTATTTTTATGAAGTATACTTCTTTCATCCCCGGGAGTTTCATCAGGAGCAAGAAGCATGATCTGCCTCACATGTGGAAAGGAAAACGACGCACAGACCGAATTGTGCCGGCATTGCGGCAGCAGGCTGATCGGCTGGCAGTCCGGGGCTCAACCCGGCGCCGAACCGGGACTGCCGGAGGTTGCGCCGGCAACGGAGGAGCCTCTTTATGCCGGGTTCTGGAGAAGATTTCTTGCAATTGTTATCGACGAGATTCTGCTGGGGATCATCGCCCTGATCTTCACCACTTCATACCTGCTGACAGTCATGTCCGGTCAGGGTCTGGAAGGATTGGAGATAACCGCACTGGGCAGCTGGATATTCCGGGTACTGCTTCACTGGCTTTATTTCACGCTCATGGAAAGCTCCCCGAAGCAGGCGACTGTCGGCAAAATGGCCATCGGTATCATCGTCACCGGATACGATGGAAAAAGAATATCGTTCCCCAGGGCAAACGGCAGATATTTCGGCAAATTTCTCTCGGCGCTGTTCTTCGGGATCGGCTTCATCATGGCCGGGATGACGAAGAAAAAACAGGCCCTGCACGACATGCTCGCAGAAACTCTGGTGGTGATGAAGTTATAAAGGGGGGGAATCGGAGATGAGGAAAAATATCTTTATTTACTGCTTCATGGCGGTCCTGCTTCTGGCAATGGCCTTTCCCTGTCTTGCCGCGGAAACGGACACCTGCGCCGATGCGAGAGACGCCGCGCTGAATGCCCGGAATGCCTTGCGGACATTTTTTTCCGCAAAAGGGGAATACCCTGAAAAACTGAGCGGGACAAATTTCAGTCCAGCGGACAATGTTGTTGTAATTTATGAGAGAATGAATCTCGATCAGCCGAAGGATTTCTACATGGTGCGCACATACGCGGAAAATTGCGGTACCATGTATCTGGCGGCGCCGACGGCCTCCGAAGTTATTCAGATACCGCTCGTACCGGGTGGGGTGAAGCAGGCGGGAAAAGCTGCGGAAGGAGATGCGAAGCCACCTGCCGGTTCGTCGGGCAGCATGGCGTTCCTTGTTGCGACGGTGACTTTCTTCGCGGTATTCATTCTCGTAATTATGATATTCTACTTCAGGATTAAAAAAACCGTATCTGAAACGCCACCGGAACAGGAGAAACCGCCTACGCCAACGGACAGTGAATAAACAGGCAAATAGGGAGGTATCGATATGGACAGAAGAGCATTTCTCAAGTTTCTCGGTTTGACGTCCCTTTTTTACCAGGGGCTCCTGCGCGATTTGTCGGCCGCCCAGACGCCGGTTCTGGCCGTTTCCGAGGGAAGAGACTACGCGGCGATTACCCGCAATGCAGTCCGGGCGCTGGGAGGAATGAAAAGATTCGTCAAAGCAGGCGACACTGTAGCGGTCAAACCTAATATCGGCTGGGACAGGAAGCCGGAGCAGGCAGCCAACACCCACCCGCTGGTCGTGCGGGCCATCGTCGAGGAATGCCTGCGGGCAGGAGCAGGAAAAGTCAAGGTATTCGACCGTCCCTGCAATGACGAGAGACGCTGCTACGTGAACAGCGGAATCGCCGCGGCCCTGGGCGACCTGAAAAAAGTCGACCTGAAATATGTCGAGGACGAGCGTTTCAGAAAAGTCGCCATAAACGGCGCGGCACTCAGGGAATGGGAGCTGTACGGCGAGGCCCTTTCGGCGAATGTCTTCATCAATGTCCCGGTTGCCAAACATCACGGTCTCACCGGATTGTCCCTGGCAGTAAAGAACATCATGGGCGTCATGGGTGGCAATCGCGGCAAAATCCACGGAATCATCGCACCAGCGCTGGCAGACATCAATGCCGTCCTTAAAAGTCACCTGGTGGTCATTGACGCCACCCGCATACTGACCGCCCACGGGCCGCAGGGTGGCGACCTGAGAGATGTCAGGATACTGAACAAGGTCATCGCCTCAACCGACATAGTGGCAGCTGATGCATACGCCACCACCCTGTTCGGATTGAAGCCCGCGGACATAGCGACCACCACTGCCGCCTACCGGAGAGGTCTGGGCGAGATGAACCTGAACAGGGTGAAAATTGTGAAGGCGTAGTCCGGTTCCGGTTTTTTAAAATGTTGGAAAAAACAGTTTACCAGGACGTTGAAGATTTTCAGCTACAATCTCTTGTATGATATTCCACTCTTAAAGTTGATCCAAAAAAGCAGTTAATGTTATGATTTCTCAGCGGGACTCTGCATCCTGCGGTTCAAATGCAGTTTATCGGTTAACTGGTGTCCATGCGAAAACCGGGAAAAATTCCGAAGAGCAGGGCCGGGGCTTTACCGGAGCAAATAGTACGGCTTTCATGCAAGCAGTAAGTTCGAGGGAAAGTGCCCGAACTGACAGTTTTTACTTGATTCGAGCGGCAATGGTTCAGGATTACTGTTTGTTCCGGGAAAGACCCGGCCCTGCTCCCTGCTTATACTTTCCGAAAGTAATCAAACTATGAAAAAAGTAACGACCGCACGAATCAGCCAGATCATTTTCCTCATCCTGTTCCTGTACCTGTTCGTCCAGACGGAATATCGCGGCAGTGATCAGATATCCGTAGCCGTGAACAGCTTTTTCCGGGGCGACCCGCTGGTGCTTGCCTGTTATGTCCTGGCGGCCAAAACTTTTACCATAATTCTGCTCCCCGCCCTCCTGATGCTGGTATTCACTCTTGTTCTGGGACGTTTTTTCTGCGGATGGATCTGCCCGCTCGGCACGATCCTCGACCTTGTTACCGGCAGGATCAGTAAGACCGCGCCCATACGCTTCTTTAAAGGCAGGCTCAAATACTGGCTTCTCTTTCCCTTGTTGTTTGCAGCACTTTTCAACATAAACCTGGCAGGGATTCTCGACCCGATTGCTGTTCTTGTCCGCGCTCTGACTTTTTTCCTTTATCCCTTGTTGGGGGATTCCGTCCGCCAGGGGTGGGTCGGCCTGTACAGGGTCATGGGCGACAGCCGTGACCATCTTGAACCGGTTTATGTGGTGGCGCGCGACCACCTCCTTCCGTTCAGGGAAACCTTCTATCCCCTGGCCTTCATTTCACTGCTTTTATTCCTGTTCATCATTTTCCTGGAACGCTATGAAAAAAGAAACTGGTGCAGGAACCTCTGTCCACTGGGAACGCTGCTGGGGATAATCGGCCGTTTTTCCCCGTTCAGGCGCATCCCGGAACGGTTATGCGAAGATTGTCGAGACTGCCGCGATCTATGCCCGACTTCATTCGACCGCGACTTGCTGCAATCCGGGGAGTGCATTCGCTGCATGGAATGCGTTTTCAAATGCTCCCACGCAAGGGCGGGTTTCAGGATAAAATCATTTTTCCGGGACGGGCAACCGTATTTTCCCGAGAGGCGGGTCCTGCTCGGCGGACTGCTGTCCGGTTTTTTCCTGGCGCGCTTTTTCCGCTTCAGGGATCCCGAGGCCCGCTCCCGGCTGTTGCGCCCGCCGGGAGTCAGGGACGAGGGTGAATTCCTGAAAAAATGCGTAAGGTGCGGCGAATGCATGAAGGTATGCCTGAAAAGCGCTCTCTACCCTGCGGTCATGCAGGCGGGAGTGGAAGGTGTCTTTACGCCGGTTGTAATCCCGCGCCTCGGGTACTGCGAATACAATTGCACCCTGTGCGGACAGGTATGTCCCACCGGCGCGATACCCGAGCTGGCAAAAGAAGCGAAAAAGAAAGAGGTGATCGGCAAGGCGGTCCTGGACAAGAACCATTGCATCCCGTTCGCGAAGCGCACCCCCTGCATCGTCTGCGAAGAACATTGCCCCATTCCGCAAAAGGCGATCCGCTCGGAAAGCGTAAAGATGACCGACTTCAGAGGGCGCCCGGTAACGGTCAAACTGCCCTATGTTGTCACGGAGCTATGCAATGGATGCGGCATCTGCGAAAATGTCTGCCCGCTCGAAGGGAAATCGGGAATCGAAGTCTTCTCCGTGAAGGACCACTCACCCATCGGCCAGGGGGAAATCATCCATATGGAGGATGGTCAGTCCGATCCCTACGGGTAAAGTCTTTTTACAACCTATTTGTTGCGGAACTCATATTTATGAGATAAATTTTCCTTGACACTTACACCCGTCAGGTGGTAAAAAGTTAACTTTCGAATAAATCAATAAGTACTTTTCACAAATATATGGAGGTTCAAGTTGGCACAACATAAATCGGCACTGAAGAGAATCAAGCAGAACAAGAAGAGAGCTGACAGGAACAGACATGTTCGCTCCACACTAAGAACTTTCATCAAGCGGGTTCGCGAAGCCGTCGCCGCCAAAGACGATACACTTGCAAAGGAATCTCTGGCAGCCGCAATACCCGTTATCGATACCGCTGCTTCGAAAGGCGTGATTCACCGCAACAAGGCCTCGCGTGACGTTTCCCGTCTGACGAAACTGGTCAATACCCTGTCTTAAGATCCAGACAGAACTCTACGCATACCCGAGAGCCCCGAGGGGCTTTCATTTTCATATAAAAAGGAACTTCGCTCGAAGTTCCTTTTTTATTGCCCGGCAGGCCAACTCAACTATTATCCCCGCTTTTCACAGAGGTCCATCACCATCCGTTCCAGAAGCAATTCCGGTTTTCCGCCGCCCGATTTGAGGGCGAGGTCGATGCTGAAGAATCTTTCGAAAACCTCTCTCAATTCCATAATCACATAGTTTTTCGACTGGCGGATGATTCCCTGGAGGAAATACGGGTTGATGCCGGCCAGCTTGCTTATTTCCTGGGCCGCGGTCTTCTTTTCCAGCAGCTCGCGGACCCGCCAGATCTGACGGAAGTGCCTGGCGAGCATGGCGAGGATGAGAAGAGGCGCCTCACCATCACCCAGAAGGGTGTGAAGGTTCTTCAAGGCCTTGTTCAGGTTCTTTTCACCGAGTGAATTGGCAAGCTCGAAAACACTGTCCACTCTCGTATCCGAGACGACGGCTTTTATGTCCTCAACCTCGATGATATCCCTTTCGCCGGCGTGAAGGGCCGCTTTTTCTATCTGCGACACGAGTTCGCGCAGGTTATTGCCGGAAAGGTACAGGAGCATTTCAGCGGCTGCCGGCCTGAATTTTCTGCCGAGGCTTGCAGCTTCGTTGCGGATGAAGACTGGGAGCTGGTTTTCATAGAGGCGCCTGAATTCTACCACGTCCCCCCTTTTTTTGAACTCTGTGAAGAATTTCTTTCTCTGGTCGATTTTTTCCCCCTGGAAAATGACACAGGTGGATGGAGACGGGTCCTGAACGTACGGCAAAAGCGCTTCCAGGGAAGCGGCGGGCAGCTTGTCGGCGTTTTTCACCAGCACGGCGCGCCGGTCGGCAAACATCGGCAGGGTCTGCGCACAGGAGGCTATTTCTTCCCCCGAGGTCTCGTTGCCATAGAAAACATTCAGATTGAAATCGCGCATATCGACGGGGACGATGAGATCGAGCAGCTTTTTCACGGCCCTCTCAACCAGGTAGCCCTCATCACCGCAGAGAAAATAAAGGGGACCTGAGTCCCCCCTTTCGATCGATTTTGTAAATTCTTCCGGTTTCATGAAATCCGGTCCTTATGTTATGCAATCTAATCATAAAATCCAGTTGATCACGCCAAACCAGTCACAAAGTAAAGCAATTTTTATCACCAGAGGCGGGTGTATTTCTTCGTGTGAGTTAATATTGCTGTTTCCGGGTTAAAAGCTTTTCCCGTTCAAAAATCGCTGGAAATGGTTACAAACAACTCCTGGGCAAGCTTGCCGCATATTTCCCGTATCGCCGCGTCTTCCGCATTTTGCTGGAGTGCGATATCCGTATTTGCCGGGAATGACTGGTCCCAGGACAGTTGGCCCTTCCAAAGTACCTTGTTGGTGCTGTTTTTGCGCAGGGTTGCCGAGATCTTCATGGATGCAGAATATTCCTTGACCGTATCGGCTGCCGAATATGAAATCGCCGTGGTGCTGTAGTCGAGGATTTCCCCGGAAAGGGTCAGGTCGGCGTTCGATGCCTCCACCTGGAGACCTTTTTTCTTCGCGAATTCGTCGATCAGGGCATTGGCCAGGACACCCTCCAGGTTCGGCTTGAAGGTCTTGTTCACGAAGAGCGGAATAGCAACGGTCTTGCCGTCACCGGCAAAAGGTCCGTTATCCCAGTTCATCGCGTGATATCCGCACCCGAACAGGCAGAAGGCGGATATTATAATGAAAGCAAAACACGATAATCTTTTCTTCACCGGAACCCCTTTGAAAAAGCCGCTAGCTGCCGGCTACCACGATATTGACAAGTTTGCCGGGCACATAGATGACCTTTTTCACCGTCCTGCCGTCGATGAAGGATTTCACCTTGTCGTCGGAAAGGGCGGTGTTCTTGACTTCATCTTCAGCAGCGGTAGCATCGACGGTGATTTTACCGCGCAGCTTGCCGTTCACCTGGACTACGATAAGCAGCTCGTCCTCTACTGCCGCAGCCGGGTCAAATGCCGGCCAGCCGGAGTCTTCAAGCCCCTCCCGGTGTCCGAGACATTCCCACAGCTCTTCGGAAATATGGGGGACAAAGGGTGCAAGCAACAGCACCACGCTTTCCACGGCCTCCTTCAGGACGGCGGCGTTTGCCGGATGGTTCTTCGGCTCGAAGGCGTTTATGGAATTCACCAGTTCCATTACCGCGGCAATGGCAGTATTGAAATGGAAGCGGTCTTCGATGTCTTCGGTAACTTTCCTGATGGTTTTGTGGATAATCCGCCTGAGTTTTTTACCCTCTTCGGTCAGCGATTCAGGCTTTACCTTGCCTGCACTGGCTATCGAACGGAGCGCTCTCATAAGCCAGTTTCCATACCCTGTTGAGGAAACGGAAGCTGCCGTCGACACCCTGGTCGCTCCAGTCGAGATCCTTTTCCGGCGGCGCGGCGAACAGGGAGAACAGCCTGGCGGTATCGGCGCCATAGGCGTTGATCAGTGCATCTGGGTCCACCACGTTCCCCTTTGACTTGCTCATCTTGGCCCCGTCCTTGATGACCATACCCTGGGTGAGCAGGTTGGCGAACGGCTCGTCTATATCCACGTAACCCAGGTCACGCAGGACCTTGGTGAAAAAGCGGGCGTACAGGAGATGAAGGACCGCGTGCTCTATCCCGCCTATGTACTGGTCCACCGGCATCCAGTATTCCGACTCTTTCTTGTGCAGGGGCCCTCCCACATAATCGGGACAGCAGTACCGGAGGAAATACCAGGACGACTGGACAAAGGTATCCATGGTATCGGTCTCGCGACGCGCCATAATGCCGCACAAAGGACATGTCACATTCACAAAGCCGGGCCACCTTTGCCAGGGGATTGCCACCCTCGCCGCTGAAGACTGCATCCTTGGGCAGCACCACCGGCAGGTCGTCTTCCGGAACCGGCACCACACCGCACACATCGCAGTATATTATCGGGATCGGATTGCCCCAGTATCGCTGGCGGGATATGCCCCAGTCGCGCAGTCTGAAATTTACGGTTTTCCTGCCGACACCCTTCTTTTCCAGGTAGTCGGCAATACACTCTTTCGCCTCGCTGCTCTTCATCCCGTCGAACTGCTCCGAATTCACCATGATGCCCTCACCGGTGAAGGCCTCGTTCATAACGGCGGGATCAAGGCTTTCCCCCTCGGGCTGAATCACCACCCGAAGCGCCAGATTGTATTTACGGGCAAACTCGAAATCGCGCTGGTCGTGGGTGGGAACCGCCATGACCGCCCCGGTCCCGTAATCGGTCAGGACGAAATTGGCGAGAAAAACCGGCATGCGACATCCGGTAACCGGATTTATGCAGTAGGATCCGGTAAAAACCCCTTCTTTTTCCAAGTCTTCAGCGGTCCGTTTCTGCTTGTCGGTTTTCCTGACTTTTTCGATGAATTCTGATACTTTCTCCCTGCATTCATCGGTCGCCAGTTCCATGGCCATGGGGTGTTCCGGGGCCAGTGACATGAAAGTAGCCCCGTAAAGGGTGTCCTGCCTTGTGGTAAAAACCTTGATCGTGGATTTCCGACCTTCCAGTGGAAAGTCTATCTCGCAGCCGTAGCTCTTGCCGATCCAGTTGCGCTGCATGGTAAGGACCCGCTCCGGCCATCCGGGAAGCTTTTCAGTAAAGTCGAGCAGTTCCTCAGCGTATTCCGTTATACGAAAGAACCACTGGTCCAGCTCCTTCTGCTGCACTTCACTGTCGCATCTCCAGCAGCAGCCGTCCTCCACCTGTTCGTTGGCGAGAACCGTCTCGCATTTCGGACACCAGTTTACGAAAGAGGTTTTCTTGTAGGAGAGCCCTTTTTTGAACATTTGCAGGAATATGAGCTGCTCCCATTTGTAGTATTCCACATCGCAGGTGGCTATTTCCCGGTCCCAGTCATAGGAAAGCCCCATCTTTTTCAGCTGGCTGCGCATGTAGTCGATATTTTCATAAGTCCACCTGGCCGGATGGCTTTTGTTCTGGATTGCGGCATTTTCAGCGGGCATGCCGAAGGCGTCCCACCCCATGGGATGAAGGACGTTGAACCCCCTCATCCTCTTGAAGCGCGCCAATACATCTCCGATGGAATAGTTGCGCACATGTCCCATATGGATACGTCCCGAAGGATAGGGAAACATTTCCAGCAGGTAGTACTTCTCCCGCCCTTCATCCTCGGTCGCTTTGAATTTCTTTTCGTCTTCCCAGAGCTTGCGCCATTTTTCTTCCACTTTCTGGGGATTGTATTTTTCCTCCACCATGTACCTCCGGATATCTTTCGTATATGAAACCGCACTCTGAACTTAATTCGGAAAAGAATGCGTTTTTTTGTTTTATCAGATTTGATGAATTATATAAATCATTATAAACCGTGATATTACCTGACAATTTTCAGCATGGTCTTCGCCATGTCGAGTATCCTGCCCGCCTGGATCGGCTTCGTAATATAATCGTTGGCACCCAGGGCGAGGGCCCGTTCCCGGTCTTCCAGCGCACCTTCCGTCGTAATAACCACTATCGGCGTATCACGGTAATTCGCGTCATTCCTTACCATGCTGACCAGTTTGAGTCCATCCATAATCGGCATGTTGATATCTGTCAGGATGAGATCAAACTTATCGGTGGAAAGTTTTTTCAGTCCGTCGACCCCGTCATTAGCCTCAACAATGTGAACTCCCTGCAGCCTTTTCAGGGCAAAACAGATAAGCTGCCTCATTGTCGGCGAATCCTCGATAATCAGTATCTTGTGTTCCGGCATCACAATGTCCCCTCCAAAAAAAGTTTCCGGTTACCTGTTCTCCGTCCGGCAAACGTCATGTCCAGTTTATCAGCGGCCGGAAAACCGAAGCTTCCGGTCTGCTGCCACCGGCCGGCTACTTGGTCAACATGTCTATAAAGCCCTGAATGGTTGAAAGTTTGCGTTCCGATTCCGAATAGAGTTTCGAACTGAAAATTGCGGTGGCTGAGTGCCCTGCCAGCAGCGTGAACAGTTCATAGTCGAGATCGGCAAAATTCTTTTTCTGCACCAGCAGTTTGTAGATTACGATGACCCCTATCACATGTTCCTTTATTTTCAGGGGGATACAGACCATTGGACTGACAAAATCCCTCTGGTAAACGGAAATGTCATCAATGAAATAATTGTCGCCGGTCTTGGCCACCTCGCCGATTATCCCCTTACCGAACCGGACCGGAGGAATTTCATCCCTGTCGACCCCTTCGGTCGCGACCGCCCTCAGCTCGTTGACCTTTTCATCGAGAAGCATGATTGCGAATTCTTCGGCCCCGATGAGATTAATGATGATTTCGGTGATTATCTGCAGGACTTCCCTGAAATCGAGCGTTGAATGGAGCTGATAACTTGCAATGTAGAGATTGGCAAGGTTGTTATTCTCTGTCTCAATCTCCACGTAACGGGCGGCAAAGTCCTGGTTTTCCTTCTCAACCTGCCGGACCCTGTCGAGGATCTCCATTTTTTCTTTCTCCAGCTCGTCAATACGGTCCTTGAGTTTGCCGTATTCACTCAGGGCTGAATGCGATTCGGGCTCGCACCGGGGTCTTTCCTGAAGCTGCAGTACCTGGAAACGCAGTCTTTCATTCTCCTTCATCAGTTCCTGGGTAAATTCCGCGCCTTTTTTGAAGACCTGCAGAAATTCCTCGGCCCTGCTGGAAAAAGTCTTTTCATCGTCTATGGACATATCCCGCTCCTGTTCGTTTATATGAATCGACAGCAAAAAACATCTTTGCGTTTCTTCAGACTACAGCACAACGCTGCATAATCTCCTCGGGAATTTCGTCAAGAGGAACAATTTTGTCAACCATCCCCGTGGCAATCGCCTCGCGCGGCATTCCGAAAATTACCGCCGAATCCTCCGATTCGGCAAGAACCTGCCCCCCTGCGGCTTTTATTTCCCTGACCCCTTTCCGGCCGTCATTTCCCATCCCTGTCAGCACGATGCCCAGAAGATGGGGCCCGAATATGCTTGAACATGAGGAAAACATCCGGTCCACGGAAGGGACATAATTATCTCCTCGTTCCGGTCCCACTATTTTTGCCACAACATCACCTGATATTTTCTGAAAGATCATATTGCGTCCGCCCGGAGCGACAAGCACCCTCCCGGGCCGGAGCACGTCACCGTTCGAGGCTTCGCTTATCTCGAAAACAGACGATCTGTTCAGCCTCTCCGCAAAGGTACGGGTAAACCCTGGCGGCATATGCTGAGATATCACGACGGCAAAAGGAGGTTGTTCGTTGAAGGCACACAATATGCTCTGCAGTGCCGGAGGCCCGCCGGTGGAAGCGCCGATTGCCACCACCTGAATCCCCGACTTGCCGCGGTTCAAAGGCGCGACCGAAGTCTTTCTTTTTTCCGCGGCGGTGCGCGTACCCGCAATGAGAGACTCACGCATCTTGATGCCGGCCATGTTCAGTTTCAAAACGCTTCTGACTTTTTCATGCAGACTTTCCCTGATCTGCAGAAGTTCGTCGGATATATTCGAGGTCGGCTTGACGATAAAATCCAGCGCACCCAGCTCCAGTGCCTTGAAAACCCTGTCGTCACCACCCTGGGAACTTACCACGATAATCGGCGTGGGACGCTGGTTCATGATTATGCGGAGGAGGGTAAAACCGTCCATTTTCGGCATTTCGATGTCAAGCGTAACAAGGTCCGGCTTCAGATCCAGTATCGTACGTATCCCCTGTTCACCGTCGACCGCGTAGCCGACCACTTCGATCTCGGGGAGACCTTCGAGCATCCTGATGATCGCCCTGCGATTGTAAGCCGAATCGTCAATGACGACAACACGAATCTTTCTCAAAAACTGCCTCCGGTTTTTTCTGCGGGATACGGCTTCTGGTACACCATGTCGTTCTTCAGGTGGCGGAGAGCGAAAGCGGTCGTTGTATTGAGAAGTGATTCCGCATGTCCGAGCAAAAGAAACCCACCTTCACGCATTGATCTGTAAAATGTATCAACCACTTTCTTTTTGGCCAGTTGATCGAAATATATAATGACATTTCGACAGAAAACAATGTCCATTTTGCCGAGGAGTATGATCCGGTTTTCATCGAAGAGGTTCAGATGGCTGATTGTAACCAGTTTTTTGACTTCGTCCGCAACCCTGAAAGCCCCCTCTTGATCTGTAAAATAACGTCGCATATACCGTTCATCGGTGGTTCTGAAGGAGGACTTGCCGTATACCGCCTTCCGCGCCTGCTGCAGCACCCTGTGGCTGATGTCGGTACCGACTATTTCCAGTTTCCATCCATGGAAGCAGTGCATATCGAGGAGGAGCATGGCGATGGTATATGGTTCTTCACCGCTCGAGCAGCCAGCACTCCAGATACGCAGTTCCCGCTCCCCCTTCTTTTCTTTGGCCGTCTTTAATTCCGGGAGTATCTCTTCAGTAAACGCCTTCAACTGGAAGCCCTCACGGAAAAAATAGGTTTCGTTGGTGGTAAGGACATCCATGATGTCTGATAATTCCTGGTCCCTGTCCCTGCTGTACTTCAGAAAGTGGTAATACTCCCTGAAATTGTCCATCCGATGATGGGCCAGTCTTCTGCAAAGCCTTTTTTCCAGAAGATATTTTGTATCATGATCGAAAAAAAGTCCGCAATGGGTATGAATGAGATCCCTGATGAGACGGAACTCCTCTTCGGACATCGTCACTTGTGGTTCGGCGCAAAAAATCATCGGATTTTTTCCACCAGTTCACTAACCTGTTCCCTGACCATGGCGTCAGTTTCCATGGAAAGCGCTTTTCTTAGACGGGGAAGCGCTTTTTTCCCCTGCAAATCATGCATTAAAACCGCAAAACGGCTGCGGACCCCCCAGTGCGGATGGTTCATGAGTTCTTCTTCGTACTTTTCGACCCATGAGTCTCCCTTGCCGGCAAGCAATTCCATGGCTGCCCTGACAACCTCTTCGTCGTCGTTCTTCAGGGCGCGTTCCAGAAGATGCTGAGCCCTGCAGCCACCGATGGAATCAAGCGCCTCCAGGGCCGCGATCATTACCGCTCCCCCGGCGTCTTTCAGAAGGATTTCAATTACCGGGACGGCTTTGCCGCTTTTGAGCCTGCCGAGACTTTTCAAAGCTGCGCACCGGACCCACTGGTCCGCGTCTTTAAGAAGCAGCAGAAGCGAATCTATCGACTCTTCACCCCCGATGTCCCCGAGAGTCGAAGCCGAGATAATCCGGACTTCGGGGTCCTCGTCGACCAGAGCCATCAGGAGATACCCGACACTCTCCACGTCCCTGAGGTCCGCCAGAGCGGAAACGGCTGTTTTCCTTACCCCGGCATCCACGTCCTTCATCAGCAGGGAAAGTTCTTCCATCTCATGCAGCGCACCGAACAGGTGGGCGGAATTACGTCTCTTATCCGGATCCTCCGAAGAGGCAAGGGCCTCGGCGACACGAGAAACGCCGTTACGCTCATATTCCGCAAGACGGGCAAGGGCAATGATTGCCCCTTCCCTGACATCTTCATCGGAATCATTCAGGATGCCGGCAATAGCGGGGATCAAAGAAATCAGACCCAGCTTTCCGCAAGCGATTGCCGCCTCTTTTCGTACCGAGGGCGCAGGATCGACAATTCCCCGTTCCAGAAGATATTCGCATCCATCCAGGTTCATCTCTCCGCACAGGTATGTAATTATGCATCGTTCGGGCTCATCGGCCAATGGGAATTCACTTTCCAGAAACGGAGTAACGGTCCTTCCCATTATCTTGAAAGCCTGAAGGCAGCAACTGCGCAGACGATCATCGCCGCATCCTTGCAAAAGCGCTCCCGCCGCCCGCTCATCGCCGATTATTCCCAGTATCCTGATAACAGACTTGCGCACGGACGTGTCGGAGGTGGAAAGACAATCCAGCAGCAGGTCGACAACCGGCGAACCTTTGAAAGCCCTGAGTGGCGAATCGACCGTGTCCTCCGCAACTTCCCCCGGCAGCTTCTGCCGGATTTTATCCAGCGCACAGACTGCGGACAGGCGGGCATTCTTCGTTTTTTCCCCAAGCCCTTTCAGCAGGACCGGAATCACATCCTCGTTTCCCACAACTCCCAGGCATTCATAGACGGCTTTTTTCAACAATTCATGGTCTGCCAGCGGCGCAATACAGGAAACGGGAATCGGCGCACCTATCCTGCCGAGGGCTTCGAGAATCGTGTACTGCAGCCACACATCGGCGTTTTCAAGGATATCGAGCAACGGCTCCAGAGCCCGCTGGTCTCCGATCTTGCCGAGATTCTCCGCTGCGGAGGCGCGCACATTAGGGTCCGGGTCATCAAGCGCACTGATGAGATCAGGAACAAAAGAGGCGTCGCCGATACTTCCCATAATATCGATTATGAATTTGCGGACATCGTGATCATCGTCTCCGGCATATGAGTGAAGGACCGAGACTGCTTTCGCCCCCAGCCGGACCAGTATCTCCACCGCAGCGTTGCGCAGGCCGGCATTGTCCTGTGACCTGAGCAGCTCAATCAGCTCTTCCGTCATATCCGCGGCAGCGGGAATTGCGGAAATCATTTCGACAGCTTCTTTACGGACACGCCAGCTTTCATCCCCGAGTGCGCGGAAAAGACACCCTTTTATTTCCGGCACCGGGTAACCGTTCAGACCAGCTACCGCCAGTCTGCGGGTTTCTTCACACGGCGAATAAAGATTTTCCTTCAGTTTTTGAAGCTTATGCACCATGCACCCCGGATTTAATCGACAGATTCATTTCCCGCTTTTTCCGCGAAATCAACTCTTCGAAAGCATCTTCCAGATAAGATGAAACCTTTCTCACCGCTTCCGGAATCCGTTCCTCGTAGAGGTTTCTTCCTTCCCTGACATCGTCTTCAAGAAGCTTGTAGAAACTGTCGTTGAGAACCCCTTCTTCCACCAGTTCCTCATTGTACAATGCTATGTCGGACACTATCAGCCGGGCAAACCTCTTTGCCTTGAAGTGGGCCTCATCCTCCTGCGCGAGGGCAGTCGGACCGGGTTCCCGCTCTTCGTCATGCCTTATCGCATCGCGAGAGATTTCCAGCTCCTCCTTTTCCCGGGGGGAAAGCTCCCTGGTATCCGCCTGCATGGAATCCTCCTCTCCTAAGACAGCTTTATCTACCTTTTCGGGCGGTTTCACGCCGGCAACCAGCCGGTATATCTTGGCGGCCAGTGCATCGGGAATATTGTGTTTTTCAATATAGTCATCGGCGCCATAAAGGGAATTGGGTTCCCTTTTATACCTGGTTTTGTCGTATATGGCTGCAATGAGGATGATTTTTATCGATGCGGTGGCAGGGTTTTTTCTTACGGCTTCACAGACCTCGAATCCATACATGCCTGGCAGCGCCACATCAATCAGCACAACGTCGGGAGCCATATTTTCAATTGCGGACAGGGCTGATATACCGTCATTGCAGGCAAAAACGTCGAAAGGTTCAGTGGAAAGGACCTTCTCCACGGTAGCGCAGAACGTTGCGCTTTCGTTTGCCACCAGGACCTTGATTCTTTTATCCGGACAACCGGCGATATTGCTTGAAGGCGGTTGCGAGCCGGGCTTCGCCGAAATCCGGAACAGGGTGCGGCATTTGCCGCATCTCAGCACGATCCCTTCGCTTCCGGGCACTTTATCGCCGATTTTGTATTTTGTCTTGCATTTCGGGCATCCAGCCAGCATACGAATCCTTTCGGGGCAGATACTGTTCACATTTCCAGTTTACGGACCTCTTCCACCTCATTGGGGCGCAATATCGAATCGAGGTTCAGCAGCATGACGAGCGAACCATCCACCAGGCAAACCGCGACGAGATATTCGGAACCGACCTTGTCTTCAAAGTGGGGAGGAGGACGAAGATCCTTGACCGGCACGGAGATTACTTCCGTGACATCGTCCACCACCAGAGCGAACGCCTGTCCGGCAAGGGAAACGATCAAAAGCCTGGCATCGTCGACATTGGCAGGCTCCGCTAGCCTGACCCTTTTGCGCAGGCTCAGTACCGGAATAACGGAACCGCGGAGATTTATCGCTCCCTCGATGTAATCCGGGGCATCGGGCAGACCGGCCATCGGCAGCGGCTTGATAATCTCTTTTACACGCATGATGTCCGCGGCGTACATATCCCGGCCAAGCCGGAAGCATACTAATTTGATCTCCTGAATATCTGCAGTCATTCAAATTCCTCGAATCGGGGGCCGGCAGCTGTGCCCGTTCACATAAAGAGCAGCCACAGCGCATTGCCCAGGTAAAAAATCGCTCCGTACCGGCTTATTTCAAAAAGGAGAGACAGGAATCAGATCAGGGAAATATCAAGGACCTTCTCCAGGTCCATCAGGATAAAAACATGCTCGTCACGACGTCCGATACCGGCCACGAATTCACGGTCAGCCCCTTCGAGAACAGCAGGGGGCTTTTCGATCGGATTCCGATCCAGGGAAATCACCTGATAGACTTCGTCGACGATAAGTCCGCAAAAACCTTCCCCTTTCTTGACAATGATGAACCTCTCCATGCCGGTCGGATCTGATTCGGGAAATCCGAGTCTAAGCCTCAAATCGAAAACCGGCATAACCATGCCCCTCAGAGAAATAATCCCCTTTATGAAATCCGGAGCATGGGGGACCTCGGTAACCGCGCGGGGCTTTACGATTTCCTTTATTTCCATCAAACTGATTGCGTATTCTTCGGCGGCAACCCGGAAACAGAGATATTTGCAGGGTGCCTGGCTATCGGAGGAAACCTCGGCGTCGATGATATCCGTTGACTCTTCATTACCCGCGGAGGCAAGGCGGCCGGCGAGCAAAACCGCAAGCGGATCAAAATTGCGCCGCCGGACTTCCTGTGCGGCATACGGCACCACATCAAGACGCTCCACGGAGCCGGCTTCTTCTTTAGGCGGCTGATCCTCGCGGGCCGGGAAATCTTCCGGCGACATTTCTTCCGGTATAATCCGCATGGGCACGGAAACGGAATTACGGGTGTCTTTTTCTTTTTGCGCCTTTTTCCTGATATCAGCCAGATTCATTCTTCAAACCTCTGCTAAGGGCTGGGGGCTATCGCCCCGCCATTTGCCGCCTTACACTACCATTTCGTTCCTGACTTCTTCGATTATGGTATCGTCGATCCAGGCGGCTTCTTTTCCGTAGCCGACAAGGAGGGCATTGGTGGCCACGGAGTTAATTTTTCTCGGGACGCCCCCGGAAATCTCGAAAATCATCTGGATGGCCTCCGGCGAGAACAGTCCGGCTCTTCCTCCGGCCACTCCGACCCGGAAATCTATGTATTCCATGGTCTCCTCGAGATCGAGCGGCCCCAGATGGAACTGGATGCCGATTCTTTGCCGCAGCGGCTCGAAGACCGGATGCGCCAGATTTTTCCGCAGTTCCGGCTGCCCCATGATAATAACGCTCAGCAGATTTTTGTCATCCAGCTGGAAATTGGTCAGGAGTCTGATTTCGTCAAATATTTCCCTTTGTGGAATCAGCTGCGCCTCGTCAACCACGATCACCGGGCAACCGCCTTCGCCGTGCAGCCTGTACAATTCACCGGTTATATCCCTGAGCAGTTCATCCTTCGCCCCGGCCGGTTTTTCAAGGCCCAATCCGCCGGCTACAACCCTAAGGAACTCAATCGGAGTGAGAACGGGATTGAAGATAAAGCAGAAACGGTATGAATCATCAAGGGAATCCATCACGGCCCTGGAAATTGTAGTCTTGCCGCTGCCGATCTCACCGGTCAGCAGGGCAGTTTCACGTTCCTCGACGGCATACTGGAGCCTGGCAAGGGCCTCCCGGTGTCCTCTGCTCAGGTAGAGAAAACGCGGGTCCGGCGTTTTGCTGAAAGGCTTCTCAGTGAGACCGTAGAACCGTCTGAACATCCTTAGGCGTTGCTCCTTGTCGCTTCATTAATGATGCCGCCCACGTCAAGGACGAGAATTGTACGCTGATCACCCAGGTCTGCAGCTCCCGACACACCCTTTATTCCGCGCAGGGTCTCCCCGAGTGGTTTTATAACGATATCCTGCTGCCCGAGAAGGTCGTCCACCACGATTCCTACCCTCTTTTCAGCAAGGCCTACGACAATAACGTAATAGCACTCGGGTGCCGGTCCGCTTCCGCCGGTGCCAAAGAACCTGGACAGGCGGAGAAGCGGAAGAGTCATATCGCGAAGCTGCATGACTTCCTTCCGTTCCACGGTAAGAATCTGGTCGTTTTCAAGGAACAGGGTTTCCTGGACCGAGGTAATGGGAACCGCGTAGGAGCGCCCGGCCGCGGTGATGAGAAGCGCCTTGATTATTGCAAGAGTGATGGGAAGAGTTATGGTTACACAGGTCCCGAGACCCTTTTCACTTTCTATATCGACCATGCCGGAAAGTGCCTCGATGTTGTTTCTCACAACATCCATCCCTACTCCGCGCCCCGATATTTCGCTTATCTGATCCGCTGTTGAGAGACCGGGGAGAAACAGCAGGTCCAGGGCCTCTTTATCGGAAAGGCTTTCGCCGTCCCTGATATGACCCGCTTCTACCGCCTTGTGTTTTACTTTTTCCGTATCTACGCCCCTGCCGTCATCCCTGACCTCGATGACGACATGGTTTCCCTTCTGGCAGGAAGCCAGCCGTATGATTCCCTTTTCTTCCTTGCCTCTCTTCATCCGCTCTTCGGGAGTTTCTATGCCGTGATCGATGGAATTTCGTATGATATGCATCAACGGGTCGGATATATCCTCTATGATCATCCGGTCCAGCTCCGTATCCGCCCCGAAAATTCTCAGTTCGATCTTTTTCCCCTGCTCACGGGAGATTTTCCGGACTATCCGGGACATCTTCTCGAACAGTTGTCCCACGGGAGTCATCCTTATCTCCATAACCCCCTTTTGCAGTTCGTTCAGTTTTCTTTCGAGTCCCTTGGCGACCTTGCCCAGTTCAACGGCAATACCGGAAAACCCCTGGCCGCGCAGGCGGACCGAAATATCGGCAATGTTGGAGTGGGACAGGATCAGCTCTCCGACGATATTCATGAGGTCGTCGAGCTTGCCAATATCGACGCGCATGGTGCGGCTTACGCTCTTGGCGGTCAGTGACTGTTCTTCGAGGACGGAAGAAATTCCGGACAGATTTTCCGGTGATTTTTCGGCGGGCAGGGAAGTCCGCACGGCAGGGAGATCATTGCCCGAAGGAGAGCCGAGCCTGGTAACGGTAAATACACTACTGTCCTTCATGGTGCGGAAACCGGAGATATCCATATCCGATCCGACCAGGATCATGAAGGATATGGAATTTTCCATATTCCCTTCGGCGCTTGGCAGGGTACTTATCACCTCGCCGTTTTTTTTCAGGGAATCTATCAGCTCGGCAAGTTCCCTGTCAAAAGTGGCGAGACTGTACGAAACGGAAAGGGAATAAATACTTCTTCCCTTTCTGATATTTTCCAGAAGCCTGTGCTCTTCGTATTCGGTGAATGCATTGAGGATCTTATCCGGCAGCCCCAGGTCTTCCAGCGGCGAGACTTTTGCAGCCTTGTCGGCCCCGGCGATACAGTGGTTTATCCTGTCCACGGCAGACGATATTCCCGGTGCCGGTGAATCTTTCGTTCCGGCAGCCCGGACAAGAGCTCCCAGCAGCTCCATGGAATCGAACAGGACATTAACCACAGACTGTGTGATGGGAATTTTACCCAGACGGAGAAGATCCAGAAGACTCTCCAGATTATGAGCCAGTTCCGCAATTTCGGACAAGCCCAGCATCCCGGCAAGTCCCTTGAGCGAATGGGCGCCGCGGAATATCGAATTAACCACATCCGGATCGCAGTCACCCTTTTCTGCGCAGTCGCCGAGCGAAACCAGTTCCATGCTCAACTGGTTGATGATCTCTTCGCTCTCGGCCAGAAAATCCTTGAGGGCCTTCCCCGATGGATTGTCTTTTTCGTTCATACGGATAACCCCGCTCCGCTAAACAGTGGAATAATCTTGAAAAAAACGGTTTGTCACAGAGACGCGGAGGCCTGTGGCTCATTTGCTTTTTTGGAAGGATGTCTTCCTGCCTACCCCAGGTATCTGCGAATCAGATCGAGAAGCCTGCCGGGATCAAAAGGTTTCACAAGGTATTCATCGGCTCCCAGCGAAATTCCCCGTTCAAAATCCTTCTCGCCGCCCTCCGTGGAGATGATGAAAAGCGGTATGGACTGGTAATTTGGATTGTTCCTGACATAGCTGATCAATTCCAGTCCGTTTATATCGGGCATATTAATATCGGTAATGATCAGATCCACATTTTCACGCGGCAGGAGACGCAGCGCTTCGAAACCGCTGTTTGCCTCCACGATACTGTATCCTTCAAGGGATTCTATGGTCGAAACGAGAAGGGAACGCATGGTGGGAGAATCTTCGGTTATCAGAATCTTTTTCAATGCCCCTCCTGATTTTTTTCCTTTAGTCTGCGCTGCAACAGCGCTTTCTCCATCGCCATTCCGGCCTGCGAGAGGAATATCTCCAGGGTATCGGTGTCGCCGATATTCCGCTTTTCAGGCAGATTGTCTCCATACAGGAGCGCTACAACCTTTCCTTCACTGATTATCGGACCAAGGAAAAATTCGACAGGAACCCCTCCGGCCAGACGTTCAAACAGATGCGTGTTCCATTGCGAACCGTCCGGCGGAGATTTGACAGTCATTTGTTTTTCGACGACCTGTCGAAATGGCGATTCCTCGTTGAGAGGAATACGTATGTTCCGCACCCTCGCATCGGCCTTGCCCGGAGCATCGACAATGCCGAATTGTCCCAGGCCGACCACTTCATCCTGCCTGATGATGAATATAACGGCCCTGTTCATGAATTCTGACGCAAAGCGTAGAGCGAGGAGAATTATTCCGCCGCCCAGAGCCGGATTGTTCAATTCCGCCAGGATTCCCCGCAACAGGGAAATACCGGTGTCGCGTTCCGAAGTTTCGGGGGAGTAATCCGGATCTTCTCCCATCTCCAGACGCAGTTCGTCACCAAGATTGACCGTATCTGCGGAATCCGCGGGCAGTTGCCCGCCGGTTATACGCTTCAGTTCCGAGGACAAGGCCGATCCGAAAGACCGCATGGTGTCGGCATCATCAAGATTAGATTTGCGAGGTTTTACAAGGAACGGATATCCCATTTCGCGGACGTTTCGTTCAGCGTCGGTGTTGTTGTAATCCGCGACGACGAGAACATGCAGGTCCTGAAAATTATTATGGATCAACTCAAGAAGTTCCAGCCCCCCGAGGATGCCCGACCCGTCCATTCTCGGCATTATCAGATCGACGAGGACGACCGGCCGTCTGCCGGCGCGGTAAATGGTATCGATATAAATCAGAGCGTCTTCGCTTTTTTCGAAAGGTGAACAGGTATACCCGTTGTCACTGAGAAGCCGTTCCATCACTTCCCGCGTTGATTCGTCATCATCAACCAAAACAACAAAACGGTCTTCCCGTCCCGTGTTATCCTCTGTTTCCGGCGCCTCATTCTTTTGTTGCAAAAGATCGAAGGCGAGGTCCACATTGTCTTCACCGGCGGAGTCATCTTCGTATTCAGCAGAATCGCCATCGACAAACGGTTCACCCCGATGTCGCATTTCATCAACGATTCTCGACCCTTCCATTGCCAGAAACTGCGGGTTCAGACCCTGATCCAGTCTGAATTGCAGCGGATCGAGACTGGTAACATCGAGGTTGACGTCATTATCCTGCAGTTCGAAATCGAAAGTTCCTTCCGACCAGGTAAATAGCGAGTAGACTATTTTTTCGATCTGCTCGCGTACCACATCTTCTATTACCTCTGCATCGATGCCGAACTGCTTTACCAGTATGGAACCGAGCCGCTCCCTGGAGTCCATCCGTTGCTGGGCAGTCAGAGCTTTTTCCAGGGTTCCCTTGTCAATTACCATCTTATCGACAAGGATTTCTCCCATATCGCGACGAAAGCTGGTTGAGGAAGCGCGGACAACCTGGCCGTGGCGGAAAACGATTTTCCCTTCGCGCCCTCCGCTACTCAGGGATAGGTGTCCCGATTTCCTGCTCAGACTGACTATCTGCAGGATTTCACCAAGACCCAGATCTTCCAGATTACCGACAAGACTCATGCAAAAAACTCTCTCGCAAAAATTAAGAAAAATTTCCAGCCAAAAAGGTCGGCAACAACCCGGATCACCGGACGGTAACAGTCAAGCAATCATTGTGCCCGACTCAAAGGAAGTTTGCCGAAGAAATTCCCCCGGTCCGTAAAGGCTCCCATCATGGGGAAATCATGGAGAAAAACGCGCCCATCATAAACTATCCATGAATTCAAGTAAAGTTATTTGCTCCCCAATCATGTCTCTCTCCCCCTGAACAGGAGACGTAAAGGGGCGCCGGAAAAATCGAAAGCTTCCCGCAGCTTGTTGGACAGATACCGTTCATAGGAAAAATGCACCCCTTCCGGACTGTTGGTAAAAAAGACAAAGGTTGGGGGCTTGCTGCCCACCTGGGAGGCATAGTAGAATTTTACCCTTTTTCCACGGACAAGGGGCGGGTGGTGCCGCTCTGTTGCGTCCTTCAGCACCCTATTCAGATCGGATGTGGAAATACGTTTCGAGAACTGGGCCATGACTTTTTCCACTTCGGTCATGATCTTGCCGGTACGCTGGCCGGTAACGGCGGAGACGAAAACTACGGGGGCAAAATTCAGGTACTTGAACTGCATCCTTATCTGCTCGATGAATTTGCCCGTAGTCAAATTGTCTTTTTTCAGTGTGTCCCACTTGTTAACAACGAAGATACATGCCTTACCCGCCTCGTAGGCATAGCCGGCTATCTTGGCGTCATGCTCCACCACGCCCTCTTCCGCGTTGAGAACTATGAGAACGACATCAGCCCGTTCGATGCTGCGCAAGGCGTCCACCACGCTGTAGGTTTCCACCTGAAGGCTGATTCTCCCCTTGCGCCGGATACCGGCGGTATCGATCAGCAGATAGCGTTTGCTATTGCAGGTGAAAGAGGTATCGATCGAGTCCCTGGTAGTACCTGCAACCGGATTGGCTACCACCCGCTCAAAGCCCAGGAGACGGTTCACCAGCGACGATTTGCCCACATTCGGCCGGCCGACAACCGCAATCCTCGTAATATCATCATCTTCTTTTGTCGTAGATGACCGTGGGAATGAGGCGATGACTTCATCCATCAGGTCGTCGACGCCCCTGTTATGTTCCGCGGAGACCGGGAAAACATGCTCGATCCCCAACGAATAAAAATCACTCAGATCGGCAACCTGCTTTTCACTTTCCACCTTGTTGGCAAGAAAAAACACCGGCTTTTCGACTTTGCGCAGCATGTCGACGACCTCACGGTCCGCCGGGGTGAGACCCTCCCTGGCATCCATAACGAACAGGATTACATCCGCCTCTTCCATGGCAAGCCTCGACTGCTCCCGCATCTGCTGCAGCAGCCGGTCACTGCTTGCTGGCTCGAACCCGCCGGTGTCTATCAGAGTGAACGGTACGTCGAAACGGTCCACATCGGCATAATTGCGATCCCGGGTGACACCCGGAAAATCATCGACAATGGCCTTGCGCCGTCCATACAGCCTGTTGAACAGGGTGGACTTCCCCACGTTCGGCCTTCCCACAATCGCAACAATCGGTTTCATTCGTATCCGAAGAGAAAATGCCCTTATCAAAGCAAGCCAAAATCCGGCATTTTCATCCTTTCAATTTTGATTTTGTTTAACATCTATGTGTAACAGTTTTGATAACAATTTTCAACAAAACAAGTCGGTCATCTGGAGGTGGGGATATTATCGGACAAACCGGGAAGAACTGTTTCATCAGGCAAGTAGACAATCCGGTTTGCGCGTTGACAAGGGACGCACTTACATGATATTTGTCAAATTAAATATCTTATAGTATTAATTTTATTTGTGGGACAAGAAATCAATCAGCTAATTAATTCGTATATTGGAAAGGAGGGAGTTGATATGGCACTGGCTTGTCATTTCACCATGGAGGGCAAAAACCAGGGGAAAATAGAAGGCTTCTGTGATATGGAGGGACGGGAGGGAAGCCTTATCGGCTATTGGTTTGCACATCAAATCGAAATGCCGCACAACCCGATGGACGGGTTTCCCACCGCCAAGCCCGGCCATTCCCCGCTTTCCATTATCATATCGCATGACCATGCTCACCCAAACTGCATCAGGCGCTATGCACCGGAGAGCACTTCAAGCGCGTTGAAATCAAGTGGTACAGGGTAAACAAATACGGACATGAAGAACACTATTTCACCCATTACCTGGAAGACGCCGTCATAACCAGAATCGAATCTTTCATGCCCAACACCATATCACCTTATACCGCGCACCTTCCTTACATGGAAAAGGTGTCCTTTTCTTATAGGTATATCAGATGGACCTACGAACCCAAAGGCATCGAGGCTGAAGAGGCCAACCCATATATGAACGAGTACGGGAATCCGCTGAAAGCAGCGAAATTTGTTGCGCTGGCTGTACCGGGATTCGTATATGGCTGCAAAATAATGGCAGTGGAAAAAGCAAAAGATGTTCTGATTGATGTTGCTTTAGCCCGGTTCCTTGAATTTATAAAAGCGCCCTGGTACGTAAAGGAAGCATATGAGGACTATCAAAAAATCAAAAAAGATCACGACATTAAGGAGGATATGGGTCATGGGTACCGCGAAACAGGAGAGTATTTTGATAGTGGAATTAGAGAAGCCAGAAGTCGAGCGTTTAAGCCTGATTGAACCAAATGAGAGGAGCTAATATGATTCGCAGAATAGAATGCTTTTACAGTGTAATTGCGGCCCTTTTGTTTATTTGCTCTCCTTGTCTTGCATCTGAAAATAGTTTGAGGGTTTTTAAGACTGATCACTTCATAATTAATCTGCCTGCCCAGATGAAGCTATTAAAGCCCATAAATGACAAAAAGAGTCGCATATATACTTTTATTGAGTCTACCAAGGTCAGGAAGAAAAGAATCGCGTTAATAGTCAACCTGGGCAGAATCAATAACCCGCAGCCGATTGCTCTGAAGGAAATAGCAAATGGTCTCCGAGACTCTGCCGCAAGTCATTCTGAATGTCGAAGCCAAACATCAGAATTGACGGAAACATACATAGCAGGTCGAAAAGGCTATTATTTTCAAAAAAGCAACGAGAAGGGTTGCATTGTTGCACTTGAAAGATATTGGATGACTATGAACGGGGACTATTTCTTCGCATTCTGTTTGAATAAGCAAGCGAAGGGAGACGATGCAGTTTTCAGACGAGTTGAGAATGAGATAGTAAAGGTAAAGCTGAAATAACTGCAATAGTTTAGGGCTGCGACAAGTCATCCGTCGTCCCGTTTGGAGAACCTGTAGCTGTAAAATTCCATGCATACAGGAGCAAATCATCGTGTCAAATAATCAAAACAGAGTATTTAAATTGTATGATCCTGCGCTTGCCTGGTTTGCAATAGGAGGATTACTTTTTCTGACATATGATGCTTTTACCGGAACACACTCACTCTCCCTCAAGACAATTGATGTCCCGAGTATTTCTGCGGCCTGGTTAATTGTCTTATTCAAAGTCTGGCAATTTGAAATAACGGATGACAAGACCGTTGTTTTTC
The DNA here is from genome assembly GCA_963815135.1 of uncultured delta proteobacterium. Classification (GTDB taxonomy): domain Bacteria; phylum Desulfobacterota; class Desulfuromonadia; order Geobacterales; family Geobacteraceae; genus CAIWTU01. The sequence goes on along the minus strand of CAWFFO010000006.1, from coordinate 36,781 downwards.
GCGGTATTTTAAGAAAAACAACTGTAATCCCTGAAGAAATTTTATCATTTCAGGAATGGCTGCGCTTCATCCGAGTCGTTGTTAAAGGCAGAAACATTATTTTGTGGACTTACATTAACAATCTACCTCAACTGAAATCAATTCTATTGAGTCTTAATCCGGAAATCAGATTTGTCGATGAATCAGAAGAAGTCACCAAGTCAGGATTTCGCATTTTATTTTTGGTTCTGGGTGTATTCATATTCCTGGCGGGACTTGCTGTATGGCTATTTTATAATTTTACGCATTATTCTAAATGACTGCCGCCATAAACATGCTTTAATGGTATTAACGTCCCTTCTGTATTGCATTAATTGCTTTACATCTGATAACAGGCTGCGTATCTATTTAAACCAATTACTTTACGGTTATTCGTACCCGAACTCCTTCAGCATTTTTTTGCTTTCGCTCCAGTCCTTGCTGACCCTGACGAACAGTTCGAGAAAAACTTTTGTACCGAGGAGAATCTCGATATCCTTGCGGGCCTGGATGCCGATCTTTTTCAGCATGTCGCCTTTTTTCCCTATTATGATCCCCTTCTGTGAGTCCCTTTCCACATTGATGGTGGCGGAGATGGAAACCAGTTTCCCGTCTTTGCGCTCCTTGAAACTGTCCACGGTCACAGCCACCGAGTAGGGAATTTCGTCCCTTGTCGCCCGGAATACTTTTTCCCGGATAATTTCCGCCACGATAAATCTTTCCGGCAGATCAGTCAGGATATCGTCGGGATAATAGGAAGGACCTTCCGGAAGGCACCCGCATACCACGTCCGCCAGCCGTTCAACGCCATCGCCCTGGAGGGCCGAAACCGGAACGATCTCCCTGAACGGATAAAGTTTTGAAAAGGATGAAATCAGTTCCAGGAGAGCCTCTTTCTTTACCAGGTCAATCTTGTTCAACACCAGCACCACCGGCGCCTCAACGTCTTCCAGGAGATCCAGCAGCGACTTTTCCCTGGTGGCGGAAGTTTTGTCCGCCTCCACGAGCAACAGGATGGCATCCACTCCTTTCAAGGTGGCGAGCGCAGTCTCAACCATATACCTGTTGAGGCCGGATTTGGGCTGATGAATGCCCGGTGTATCGATGAAAATTATCTGCGCGCCGGGCCTGTTGTAAATTCCCTGGACACGGTTGCGAGTTGTCTGGGGCTTGTCCGAAGTAATGGCGATTTTATCTCCCAGCAGACGGTTCAACAGGGTCGATTTCCCAACGTTCGGGCGGCCGACAATCGACACAAAACCCGATCTGAACTTGTTTTCAGGCATTTTCACAAACCTCCGGACCGTACTGCAAATCATGCAGCATGTTCCCTGTCATTTTCCGACCACCGAACTCGACCCGCAACTCCACCTGTGACATCTCCGTGTCGGGAAGAACTCCGGTGAAGTTTAATCCAAATCGCATCTTGAGCAGCCTTTTATTAGATTTATTCTGTCCGATCACATCGGAAATTCTTGAAGGGGAGCAGAAAACCGTAACCGGATCAGCAGAATGCGGCGCATAACTGATAATTTGCGACAGAAGATCCAGACAAAGCTCCGCATCAACCAACTGCCGGAAAGCGGGATGATACGGCCCGGCAACGATAACCCCGCATTTTTGCAGCTCATCCGTGGGCTGCAGACCCATCCGGATAATCGGAACATTCTGTCGCATGGATTCAAGGAGCATGACCTTGCACAGCCGGACAGCCTCATCGAGTGTCATGGGAATGTAAGAACTCTGCCGGTAAGACTCTTCCAGTGGCGTACCGGCAATTACCAGCGTCGGATAGATGCGCAGGAAGTCGGGCTTCAGGGCCAGGACCCGGTGCAGCGAAGCGAGAGATTTCGCCGGCGTGTCTCCAGGCAGGCCCGGCATCAATTGGACGCCAACGGTTATCCCAGATTCTTTAAGACAGGAAACGGCGGCTTCCGTTTCCCTGCTCCCGTGACCTCGCCCCGATGAAAACAGAACATCATCATCCATGGACTGGGCTCCCAGCTCCACCGTGGTAACCCCCTGCTTTTTCAGAAAAACGGTTGCAGCGGCATCAATGCAATCTGGTCTGGTGGAAACCCTGATACCATCGACATCCCCGGCGTCAATCAGCGACTGGAGGGGACGGAGCAGTCGCTCCTGGACCATCAGGGGAAGAGCTGTAAAACTTCCGCCGAAAAAGGCGACTTCAGTGAGTCTCCGCTTGCCGGAATTTCTGTATTCGGCGATTTTTTCCCTTAACTCGGATTCTTCGGGGAGCTCTTCCGCGGAACCGGAAATTTTCACCTGATCGCAAAAAACGCACCGGTGTGGACATCCACGGTGGGAAATAAAAAAGGGAACCGTCAGCTTTTTCATACGGATTCCGCCGCGTTTTCCGAACTCAGGCTGACCAGAGCGACACGCGCGGCTGCCTGCTCCGCCTCTTTTTTACTTTTTCCGGTCCCCTCCCCGAGACGCTTTTCACCAGCCAGAACCGCCACGGAGAAAATCCGGTCGTGGGGCGGACCGGCCTGTTTTTCAAGGATATAGCGGGGAGGAGCACCATAAAGTTCCTGAGCTTTTTCCTGCAATCTCGTTTTGTAATCCTTTCCGGCATACAGGTCTGCATCATGGATCAACAGGGGTCCGAAATCCCTTTCCACCAGTTCTTCAGCAGCGGCCGCGCCTCCATCGAGATAAACGGCGGCAACGAGCGCTTCATAGGCATCGGCCAGCACCGATTTTTTTTCCCTGCCCCCGGTTTTCTCTTCCCCGCGCCCGAGGCGAAGATATTTTCCGAGACCGATATTTCCGGCGAGACGCGACAAGGTGTTTTCACTGACCAGAAAGGCCCTGAGTTTGGACAACTGTCCTTCATCCGCTTCCGGAAAGAGACCGAGAAGCTTCTCGCTTACATGTAACCCTATAACCGCATCCCCGAAAAACTCCAGCCTCTGGTTGTCCCTGTCCCGGCTGTCCGCCGATTCGTGGACAAAGGACCTGTGGGTCAAGGCTTCGAGAAGAATATCCTTTTTCACGAACCGGTAATTTATCGCGATTTCCAGTTCAATCAACAAATCAGAATTACTGTTTCTTTGTTCCATAGATGATAGTTTTGCGCATTTATCCGGGGCAACAACAAGCAATGAAAGGCCTTGAATTTAAACCGGGTTCGAGTATACCGGAGTAATCCTATTTTATCAATATATATGCGACTTGACAGGATTTTTGACTTGATATATTCACGGCGCTCACATATAATTTTGAATTTAAAACTATTTTGCCGGAGCGTTGCCGATGGCCTGTTTCATAACTTTCGAAGGAATCGAGGGGTGCGGCAAAACCACCCAGATGAAACTCCTTTCACGACGTCTGTCCGAGAAAGGCCTGCCGGTGACTCATCACACGCGAGCCGGGAGGCTGCGCCATTGCCGACCAGATACGAAGCATATTGCTTGATGCCGACAACAGGGGCATGGTTCCCCTGGCGGAACTGCTCCTTTACGCAGCAGCACGAGCGCAACACGTCTCGGAAGTAATCAGGCCGGCTCTCGATGCAGGTAAAATCGTGCTTTGTGACCGCTTTACCGACGCCACCCTTGCTTACCAGGGATACGGCAGACAGCTTGACCGGTCGCTGATCGACGAATTGAACTCTCTTGCGGCAGGAAGCATCCGGCCGGATTTTACAGTGCTCATCGATTGTCCTGCGGAAACCGGCCTGACCGGGCGATCTCCCGGATAAAGCCACCTCCGGCGCAAGGGAAGAACGTTTCGAGCTGGAATCCATCCAGTTTCACCAGAGAATCAGGGAGGGGTATCTGAAAATCGCGGCGGACAACCCGGACCGGTTTATCGTCATAAACGGCGACCGAAGCGTGGAGGATGTGGATACATCGATAGCGAACGCCGTTCTTGCCCGGTTCGCTCAAGGGTAAAAGAAAAATGTCCTTTTCCGATATAATCGGCCAGACCGCTCCCGTTGCAGTACTGAAGCGCTCGCTGGCAGCCGGGAAACTTGCCCACGCATATATCTTCGAAGGCTTGGAAGGGTGCGGCAGGAAAAAGACTGCCCTGGCACTGGTAGAGGCGGTTTTCTGCGACAACGGGGAAGGCTGCGGCAAATGTCCCCCATGCCGCAAGGTGGCTGCGCTCCAGCATCCCGATCTGCATATGGTAGAGCCTGACGGCGCTTTTATCAAAATTGACCAGGTGAGGGAACTGCAGAAGGAGCTTTCCTTCAGGCCTTTCGAGGCAAAAAAGAAGGTCTGCATCATGGAGGCTGCCGACAGGATGAACCAGGCCGCCGCCAACGCTTTTCTGAAGACTCTCGAGGAGCCGCCCGGAGACGCCCTGCTGATCCTGCTGACAACGGACATCGGGGCGGTTCTGCCGACTATACTGTCCAGGTGCCAGCGTCTTGCCTTCTCCCCCCTTCCCACTGACTCCATAGAAAATTATCTCCATAAGATGGGGGTTCCTGAGGAAATGGCGGGAATAGCCGCCGCACTCTCCGGAGGAAGCATGAAAAAGGCCATGCTGGCAACCGAGGATGATGCTCTGCAGAGGCGCGGAGAGTTGCTGGAACGGACAATCTCTCTTTCTCTCGGTGATATCGCACCGTTATTCACCCTTGCCGAAGAGCTGGGGAGCGACAAGGACAAAGCGGTCGAAGTTCTCGACCTGCTCACCCTGTTCTGGCGGGATGCCCTGATTATTCAATGCGGCGGCGAAAAGCCGGCAAACAGGGACGTACTCCCACTGCTGACAAAGGCGGTTGCCGGATCGGACCGGCAAAATACAATCGACAAAATTGAACTCGTTTTCAGGGCCAGACAGGCGCTGAAAAGAAACGTCAATCCCCGCCTTGCCCTGGAAGTTCTATTTATGGGCCTTGCCGGAGCGGGGCATTCATAGCAACACGGAGGTATCATTGACAAAAGTCGTAAAAATACAGTTCCAGACCGCAGGCAAATTATATGACTTCGCCGCCGGAGACACAGAACTGCGCCCGGGTGACAGGGTTATAGTCGAAACCGAACGGGGAAAAAGCATCGGCACAGTGATCAAGGGACCAATTGATATGGAAGTCGTCCCTGACGGGTTGAAAAACATTTTAAGAAAAGCTCAACCGGAAGACATCCTTGCGGCTGAAGGGAATGCCAGCAGGGAAAAGGAGGCGTTCGACTTCTGCCTCGCCAGGATCAAGGAGCGGGGCATGGACATGAAGCTGGTCAGGGTCGAATACCTGTTCGACGGCAGCAAGGCAATTTTCTATTTCACCGCCGACGGCCGGGTCGACTTCCGTGAACTGGTGAAGGACCTGGCCCATACCTTCCATACCCGGATCGAGATGCGCCAGATCGGGGTTCGTGACGAAGCAAAAATGGTCGGCGGCATCGGCATCTGCGGCAGGGAACTCTGCTGCTCTTCGTTCCTGCGGGATTTCGAACCGGTTTCGGTAAAGATGGCGAAAGAACAGAACCTGGCGCTCAACCCCACGAAGATCTCCGGCCAATGCGGCAGACTGCTCTGCTGTCTCGGGTATGAATACGAAACTTACTGCAGTCTCCGGAAATGTCTCCCCAAATGCGGTAAAAGGGTGCAGAAGCGGAAACGTCGAAGGGTGAAGTGATCAAGCTCGATCCTTTACAGCAACCGTTACCATCAGGACCGACGACGCCCAGGAAGTCGTCCTCAAGGGTGACGATATCAAGCCGGAAAACATATCGGACCGGCCAGAAACCGGCAAAAGAAATTGAAAAGGCAGGTGAGGATCCCCGGGCCAGGCCCCAAAAGCCGAAACGCCACCGCCCGCGGAACGCCGGACAGAAACAAGAAACCACCGCGTCCGAAAATACCGCGGGAGAAACCGGGAAGTAAAGGAGATACGATGAGCCGCACATTTTACGTCACCACCCCCATCTACTATGTCAACGACGTCCCGCACATCGGCCACGCCTACACCACGCTGGCCGCCGACGTACTCGCCCGCTACAAGCGGATCAAGGGATATGACGTCTTCTTTCTTACCGGCACCGACGAGCATGGCCAGAAGGTGGAAAAGGCCGCCAATGCCGCCGGAGAAACACCGCTGGAGCTGGCGGACCGGGTGGTGAAACGCTTCCAGGCGCTCTGGGAAAAGCTCGACATCTCCTACAGCGACTTCATCCGCACCACCCAGGAACGGCACAAGAAGGGGTTGCCCACCTCTTCACCAATGTTCTGGAAAAGGGCGACATCTACCTTGGAGAGTACGAAGACTGGTACTGCACTCCCTGCGAAACCTTCTGGACCGAAACCCAGCTCATCGACTACAAATGCCCCGACTGCAACCGCCCCACGGAAAAACTGAAGGAAGAGTCATATTTCTTCCGGATGAGCAAATATCAGGATGCTCTTCTGGCCCATATCGAGGCCAACCCCGACTTCATCCAGCCGAAATCGAGGCGGAACGAAATCCTCTCTTTCGTCAAGGAAGGTCTGCGCGACCTCTCCGTCTCCCGCACCTCCTTCAAATGGGGGATCCCGGTGCCGGGTAACGAACGATCACGTCATTTACGTCTGGTTCGACGCCCTGACCAACTACATTACCGCCCTCGGCTATCCGGACGACACGGGAAACTACGAGAATTACTGGCCGGTGGATGTCCACCTGATCGGCAAGGACATCCTCCGCTTTCATGCCGTCTACTGGCCCACCTTTCTGATGGCCGCGGGACTGCCGCTGCCGAAAAGGTCTTCGCCCATGGCTGGTGGACCGTGGAAGGGCAGAAAATGAGCAAAAGCCTGCAGAACGTCGTCGAGCCGAACATGCTCATCGACAGGTACGGCGTCGACGCCGTCCGCTATTTCCTGCTGCGCGAGGTCCCCTTCGGCCTGGACGGCGACTTCTCCCATACCGCCCTTGTCCACCGGATCAATTCCGACCTCGCCAATGATCTGGGCAACCTCCTGAACCGGTCCACCGCCATGCTCAACAAATATTTCGGCGGCATCGTCCAGGAACCGGCGAGACGAGCAGGAGATCGACAGCGTCTACCGGGTCAAAACCGAGGATATGGTGCGCCTGGTGGAGGCCACATGGACGATCTGGCCTTCAGCAAGGCTCTGCAGGCCATCTGGGAAGTCATTTCCGCCGGGAACAAATATATCGACGAAACCGCCCCCTGGACTCTGGCAAAAAATCCGGACCTGAAGGGGCGTCTCGGCACCGTCATGTACTGCATGCTTGAGTCACAGCGGATCGTATACACTATTCTTGCCGCGTTCATGCCGAAACCGCGGAAAAGGGCCTGAAATATCTGGGATACGAGGGTAAGTCCGACAATGGTCAGCTGAAATGGGGTTGCCTGCAGACCGGCACGAAAATTATTAAAGCCGAACCGCTTTTCCCGAGGATAGATGAAAAGGGAGAAATGTAGGGGATATCCGGGGCAGACCTTAGTGTCTGCCCTTTGCTGATGCCGCTTGCTTGCACATTATGCTACGACATGGTTACCGGGCGCAACTCTCCGGGGGCGAACATGAAGAAGGCCTTGAACAGGCAATACTTGTAGAACTCTCCCATGAGCAGGCGGAAGCTTCCGCCATGGCTCCACCAGTTCTCCTTCAGATTCCTTGTGTCCACCGGATACGGATAAATGACCACGTTCTTCGGCAGGACATTATTAAATATCAGCATTGCCCGCTTCATGTGATAACGTGAGGTAATCAATTTTATCGAGCCGACTTTCCTGTCGATGATAAATTGCCTTGCCTGGAGAGCATTTTCCAGTGTGTTGCGTGACAGTTTCTCCAGAAAAACGCCGTCGCCTCCCCTCTCCCCCGGGATTTCCCGGTAAAGATCGGATTTGCGCACCGAAGGATCGACGCCGATGAGAAAAAGCCAGACGGCCTGATGATCACGGTAGAGCCTGATTCCCTCGTCAACACGTCCTCTGCCCCCGGTAAGGACGACAATTGCATCAGTCTTGACATCCCGTTGACGGACTGAAAAAGTCTGATAGACGAAATCTATGAATAGCACGGAGGTGGCAATCATAAATACGATCAGCAAAAATAATATTCCTTTTATAACAGACACTGTGGTCATTCCCCAGTCCGGAACTTTCCCGTTCCTTAATATTTCTCTTGCATATCAGGAGACTATTTGTTAAATATTTATCTTTTAGACTAATCTACTCGGAAGGAGATAACAATATGTCAAAAGTTTGTGAAATTTGCGGTAAAGGGCCCAACTTCGGCAATAACGTTAGCCACGCCAACAATAAAACCAAGAAAACCTGGTACCCTAACCTTCAGAAAATCAAGGCAATCAGGAACGGTAGTGTCAAATCCATCAAGGTTTGCACCCGTTGTATCCGTTCGGGCCATGTAACTAAGGCCCTGTAACTGCGGCCCTGGACAATTGAAAGAAGTGATGAGCCGCACCGTGCAAAGTGCGGCTTTTGTTTTTGTCGGACGACGCGAAATTATCCATATTTACTGGAAGTTGCCGGTATGTCGCGCAGACACCTTACCTGTTCAAAGCTATAACTTCTATTTCGATAGCCGCACCTTTCGGCAGGCTTTTTACCTCCACGGTTGAACGGGCCGGCGGATCGGTCGGGAATCGTCGTCCGTAAATTTCGTTTACGGTCACGAAATCTGACAGGTCAGTCAAATAGATTGTGCTTTTTACCACATCGGCAAAGCCGAGTCCTGCCGCGTCGAGTAAAGCCGCTAGATTCTCCATGACCTGTTCGGTCTGCCTGGTTATGTCCCCCTCATTCATCCGGCCGGTTTTCGGATCCAGGGGTATCTGGCCGGAAAAAAAGATAAATCCACCGGCTTTAACCCCCTGTGAATATGGCCCGATCGCCTGCAGCGCGTTATCTGTAACCAATATCTGCTTAGACATGGATTCCCCCTCTTCGTGTAAATGCTTTTATGTTGGAGTTTTCCGGAACCATCCCCTCACCCCTGAATCCCGGCTCCTAGCTTTTCATCCTGTCCACCTTGATCACGCCCTTAAGCTTCATGACACTGTTTATAACCCTGTTCAGATGATCGAGATCGGTGACTTCGACCTGGAAAATATTCACGCCTCTCTTGTCCACAGTACTATACACTGAAGCCGTAGTAATGTTTGCTTCACAATTGGTGATGGCCTGGGTGATATTGGCGAGCATTCCTTTCTGATCATAACAGGAAACCCTGATTTTTACCGGCAAAGCCGTGCCCTTGTCCCTGTTCCAGTCCACGTCGATGCGCCGTTCCGGATCATTTGAGAGCGCGATGGGACAATCCGAGGTATGAACGGTGACCCCGCGTCCCCTGGTAATAAACCCGACGACTTCATCTCCCGGCACGGGGTTGCAACATTTGCCGAAACGCACCAGCACATCATCCACACCGCTGATCTGGATGGCACTGGACGATTTGCGGGTAAGCTTGTCGATGACCTTGGCAAGCTTGGTCTGCCTTTGCTCCCTCTGTTCTTCGAGTTTCTGGTCGGGTAGCAACTTGCCGATGATCTGGTTGCAGGAAAGCTTCCCGTAACCAACAGCTGCCATCAGGTCGTCTTCCCCGACAAAACCGAACTCCACCGCAACCCTTTTAAATTCACCACTTTTCTGCAGCCGACCCAGGCTCAGATTATAGCGGCGAAATTCCTTTTCGCAAATTTCCTTGCCGAGGGTTATGCTGCGTTTCCGCTCCTCGGTCTTGATCCATGCGCGAATCTTGTTCCTGGCCCTGGTGCTTTTTACAACCTTCAGCCAATCCTTGCTCGGCGTATGGTGAGGAGAAGTTACTATTTCGATGATGTCCCCGGTTTTCATCTCGTATTTGAGAGGAACCAGCCTGCCGTTCACCTTTGCCCCCACGCAGCGATGGCCGACATCGGTATGAACACTGTAGGCAAAATCTATGGGAGTCGCACCCTTGGGAAACCCTTTCACATCCCCTTTGGGAGTGAAGACATAGACTTCTTCGGGGAAAAGTTCCACCTTGACGGTGTTCATGAATTCCTGCGAGTCCTGCAGTTCGTGCTGCCATTCGAGAAGTTGCCTGAGCCAGGCAAACCTCTTCACATCGCGCTCGTCATACCCTTTTCCTTCCTTGTACTGCCAGTGCGCGGCAATACCCGCCTCGGCAACCCGGTGCATCTCGCCGGTCCTTATCTGGACTTCCATTCTTTCTCCGTGCGGCCCTATTACCGTGGTGTGGAGAGACTGGTACATATTTCCCTTGGGAATGGCGATATAATCCTTGAACCGGCCGGGAATCGGCTTCCAGGTGGAATGGATGATACCCAGTACTTCGTAGCACTCGCGGATGTTCTGCACCAGAACGCGAATGGCGACCAGGTCGTATATCTCATCGATATCGACGTTGCGGCTCTCCATCTTGTTGTATATGGAATAGAGATGCTTGCTCCTGCCGTACACATCTCCAGGGATTCCGTGTTCAGCGATCTTCTGAACTATAATCGCCTTGACCTCCTCCACATAGATTTCCCTTTCCTTCTTCTTCTTGGCCACTTTGGAAGCAAGATCGTAGTAGAGCTGCGGATTCACGTAGCGAAACGATAAATCCTCCAGCTCGCTCTTGATCCATGCGATGCCGAGCCTGTGGGCCATGGGGGCGTAAATGTCGAGTGTTTCCTTGGCGATACTGCGCTGCTTCGGTTCAGGGTGATGCTGAAGAGTGCGCATATTGTGCAACCGGTCCGCCAGCTTGACGAGAATGACCCGGATATCATTGGCCATGGCGAGGAGCATCTTGCGAAAATTCTCCGCCTGGCTTTCCTCTTTGGTCTTGAAATATATCTTGCTGATCTTGGTAACGCCGTCAACCAGGTTGGCCACTTCGGAGCCGAATATGTTCACCAGCTCATCGTAGGTGGTCAGGGTGTCTTCCAGCGTATCGTGCAAAAGTCCGGTCACCACGGTGGCGACATCCAGCTTCAGGTCAGCCAGGATTGCAGCCACCTCCATGGGATGCACAAGATAGGGTTCTCCCGACAGGCGGATTTGTCCCTGATGCACCTTGGCGCTGAAGACGTATGCCTTTCTTATCATATCAAAGTCGGCTGCGGGGTTATAGGCGGCGACCTTGTCGAGAATATCGTTTAATCTGATCATATCTGCCTGGTTCCGGAAACCGTCGAAGGGAGGTAAAGGAGTGCGAACTGTCGGGCTTTAAATAAAAAAAGGGCGGCAGCCCTCAAGCCCCACCCTTCCCATCCGCGCATTTAGCGGCTTTTTCTGGATGTCATCTCATAGGTAAGCTTGCCCGCAGCAATTTCACGCAGCGAAATAACAATATTCTTGTTGCCGGCCTTGTTCTCTATTAAAGGCTTGGACCCCTTGAACAGCTGCTTCACCCTTTTTGCCGCCAGCATTACCAGCAAGAACCTGTTTTCTACCTTGTCCAGACAATCTTCAACTGTTACTCTTGCCATTTTATAAACTCCTTTCAGTCATCAGGAGAAAACCTCCCAAACTGGCTTGCAGCTGTTTGCCTTTTGCCGACGGAAGCGGCTTGAGGCTGCTTTTAGCTCTTATTTATATTTCAAACAATTCCGAAACAGTTTTAAAGGCCCTCTCAGTACGGCATGTTTCAGCGATCAGTACCGATTTCAGTTCCTCTACCGCCCTGGAAAAGACATCGTTGACAATAATGTAATCATACCATCGCGATTCCTTGATCTCAAGAGAAGCGACATTGATGCGCCGTTGAATGGTCTCTTCCGAGTCGGAATTTCTTCCGGTAAGTCTTCGTCTGAGTTCCTGCAAATCGGGAGGGAGGATAAATATGTAGACGCCGCCCCGGCAGCGATCTTTCAACTGTCGCGCCCCCTGGCAGTCTATATCGAGGATAACGTCAGTCCCGCTACGGCGGTACTCGTCGAGTTGTTTCAGAGAAGTACCATAGAAGTTGCCGTGCACTTCCGCCCACTCGGCGAACTCACCGTCTGCTACCATCTTTTCAAACTCTTCCACGGAAACAAAGAAGTAGTCTTTTCCATGCACTTCGCCGGGCCTTGCGGGACGGGTCGTGTAGCTCACAGAATGCCGCAAGTTCGGGAAAATGTCAATTATTTCCTTGCACAGCGAGGTCTTGCCGGCGCCGGAAGGCGCTGAGACTATATAAAGTAAACCTTCCTTTGTCACTAACCGATAACTCCCATAGTCAATTTCAGGTTTCAAGTTTTAAATGTTAGGTGTCAAGCTTCAAACCCTCAGCCTTTTACCCGATGTTATTCTATATTCTGCACCTGTTCCCGAATTTTCTCGATCTCGGTTTTCATTTCGACCACGCGATAAGCAATCTCCGCGTCGTTGGCCTTCGATCCCACGGTATTCACTTCCCTGCTCATCTCCTGGAGAAGAAAATCCAGCTTTCTTCCCACTGGTTCACCAAGAGCAAGGGCGGAGCCGAATTGCTTCAGATGGCTGTCAAGCCTCACCAGCTCTTCTGTTATATCGCAGCGATCGGCCATAATGGCTACTTCCTGCGCCAATCGCTCTTCTCCGACAGTACTGTCGGCCACCAGTTGCGCCAGTCTTTCTTTCAACCTGACCGCATAATCGGAAACTACACCCGGCGCACGGCGTGCAACCTCGCCGGCAAGTACTGCGACAGCTTCCTTGCGCTTCAGCAGTTCATCCAGAAGGGCCTCCCCTTCCTTGCTTCTCATTGACTCCAGGTTTTCCACCCCGGTCCTCACGGCCGCCATAAGGGCATCACCCAGGGACTCGTCCATAACCCGGTTCTCATCCGAAGACAGTACGTCTTTTTGTGAGGCGATAAGCGGCAGCGTAACTTCTCCGGCAAGACCCAGCTCGTTCTTCAGGCCTATCAGCGCTTCATGGTATTCCTTGGCAAGAGGGATGTTGACGGCGAGCGACACACCGGCCGTTACCTGGTCGTGTTGGACGAAAACCTCTATTTTCCCTCTTTTAAGACGTTCAGATACGAGTTTTCTCACATCATTCTCAAAGACGATAAGATTCCTCGGCAGCTTGACAAAAACCTCTCCATACCGGTGATTGACCGAGCGTATTTCGACGGTTATACATCCGCCGCCGTAGGTAGATTCCCCTTTACCATATCCGGTCATGCTTTTGATCATTGGCATTCCCCTTCACTACTTTCAAATATTTGAAGTAAATCTGCATGCCGTTCAATTTTTGCCAGACATTGCATTTCCGACCTGTATGCAATAAAAGGCACCCCCGCGGCTTCCGAAGCCAACCGGTCAAGCTCGGAGTCACCCACGAACAGCGCTTCGCCTGGCAGGATGGCGAACTGTTCCAGTATCTTCAAAAGTGGTTCCGGATGTGGCTTGGGGTTTCTGACCCGGGAAGCGGTCATCACGCAACTGAAATACTCCGTGAGACCGAAATGTTCCAGCACCATTTCCATGGAAGTCGAACGATTGGTGCATATTGCCAGCAGCATGTCGCCGCGCAGGGCTTCAAGCGTTTCGCGGAACCCTTCCTCCATGCGCATGAACGGCAGGAGTTCGCGGTAATCTATGGAACCGGCAAAACCGAGTGCTGCATCATAATCGTCATCTTCCGTAAAAAACCTTGCCAGAACATCCCTGCTCGAATAGGTATGCAGAAGGTTCATGATCTCATCGTTCTTCCTGTCGAGGGGAGATTTGCCGAAATGTTCCATCACCTTGGAATAAAAAACGTAATTAGCTTCCAGAGAATCGAAGATCACTCCGTCACAATCATAAATAACAGCTTTATATCCGTTCCGTCCCAGCTGATTCACTCGTCCTTCCCCAATGATTGCAGATAATCCTCCCATTCGATTGGCAGTAGATATTTCTTCCTGCTGTTGCACTCCCTGCAGGCAGGCGCCACATTGCCCCGCGAGCTTTTTCCGCCGCGAGCTATCGGTACGATATGGTCCATGGTCAATTCTTCAGGTGGGAATATCTTACCGCAATAATGACATACCCCTTGGGCCACCCTGTTTTTCCACCAGCGGGTCTTGCGCAACTCCCGGGCTTTATCTTTTTCCCGCCTGACTTCCTGTTCCGATACTTCAATAATAAACTGGCTCACTTGAGTCCCCGGTTCCCCATCCTATTCCGGCAGTCCTCAATTGCGGCCCTGGCAAGGACATCACAACGCTCATTCTCAGTATGTCCATTATGTCCGCGGACCCAGTGCCATTTGATTCTGTGGATTTTGGACAGCTCCAGCAATCGTTCCCAGAGGTCACGGTTCAAAACCGGCTCTTTCTTGCTGTTCACCCATCCTTTTTTCAGCCAGCTGTGTATCCATTCGGTTATTCCTTTATGCAGATACTGGGAATCCGTGGTCAGAACCACATCACAGGGACGTTTCAGGGATTCCAGCGCCGCTATGGCCGCCATGAGCTCCATTCTGTTGTTGGTGGTCATCTCCTCCGCGCCGGAAATCTCCTTTTCTTTTTCCCCGCAGCGGAGAATGGCCCCGTAACCGCCGACACCGGGGTTGCCGCTGCATGCCCCGTCGCTGAATATTTCAACCTTCATCGGTGTATTTCCTCCCGTCGCGCTGGAGGGAGGCTATGGCATCCATCACTCTCTCGACAATCCGAACATGGGTTTCCTTGCAGTCTTCCATTTCAAAAAGATCGGAGAATTCGAGTGGGGTTCCGAACATGGCCACCGCGCGCTGCCCGGCGCCGGGAAATTTCCACCGGTTAAGCCCGACCAGAGCCGTAGGGATAACCACCGGCCGGCTGTCGTAAATCAGCTTGCCGACGCCCCTGTTACCCTTTCCCAGAACTCCGTCCTTGTTCCTGGTCCCCTCCGGAAAGAGCATAACCTTCTGGTCCGTAAGGAGATCGGTGATCACCTTTCCGGCACGCACATCCCTGCCGCGCTTCACCGGAAACGCCCCCCATGAGGAATAGAGCCATCCCTGGAAACGCTTTCTGAACAGCTCTTCCTTGGCAGGAGCCCAGATCATTTGCATGGGATGCCTTCTGATGAAAGCCCATGGGAGAAAAATCGTATCGTAAGCGGATATGTGGTTGGAGGCAATGAGCACGCCCCCTGCGCGGGGGATGTTTTCATCCCCTTCGATGAGGAACCGGTTGATACGGGAAGCGTAAATACCTATGACGTGTGCAGAGAACGTGACCCATAAACGGCGCAGAAATGTAACCTTCAAAAGAACTCCTCGGTACGGATTATATAAAAAAGCATTTGGTCGCGGCTTCGGACAAATCCTGGCAATCCCGTACAAGCAAACGGGATGGTGATCGGATAGAATTGATAAAGATTTGCTTTTCGGCCACGCTTCTCATGTCTCCACAGGAGAACGCTTTTTCAGGGATCATGAATCCCGTTGAGTTTTTATAGCATTTTTTACCTTCACACGGCAACCATAATACAGTTGTAATGTCTTTCATTTACATTGTGGCGTATTCTGCACTCTTTATCCCCACACCCCGTCAAGAACGCAACTGCATTCCGGACAAATCCCTTTTTCGATACGTGACGACTCGTTAAAATAACCATACCTTTTGATCAGCATCTCAGAACAGTTCGGGCAATAAGTGTTCTCTCCGCCCTCTCCCGGTATGTTCCCTTCATAAACATATCGCAATCCTGCGTCCAGTCCGATCTGGCGCGCCCGGCGGAGGGTTGCGACCGGGGTGCGGGGCTGGTCGGTCAGCTTGTAAGTCGGGTGAAACTGTGTCACATGCCAGGGGGTCTCCACTCCCACCTTGTCGGCGATGAATTGAGCAATTGCCCGTAGTTCCTCGTCCGAATCATTGTAGTTGGGTATTATCAGCGTCGTAATTTCCAGCCAGATCCCCAGTTTTTTGAATTCCAGAATGGATTCCAGCACCTCGTCCAGCATGGCGTGTACGACTTCACCGTAAAATTTTTCAGAAAAGCCCTTGAGGTCGATGTTTGCGGCATGAAGATAAGGCCTGATCATGGCCAGCGCTTCAGGCGTAATGTAGCCATTGGTGACGAAAACGTTTTTCAGACCCGCCTTGCTTGCCAGTATGGCGGTATCATATGCATATTCGTAAAAGATTGTCGGCTCGGTGTAGGTATACGAGATGGACCGGCAACCGGCAGCAACGGCTTTGTTGACAATCGTCTCCGGAGACAGCTCTAAACCCGGGATTTCCCGCAATTCGCGCGGGGCCTGGGAGATGCTGAAATTCTGGCAGTGCAGGCAGCGGAAATTACATCCTGCCGTGGCGATGGAGAAAGATTTGCTCCCCGGCAGGAAATGGTAAAGAGGCTTCTTTTCTATGGGATCCACATGTTCGGCTACAGCCTTTCCGTACACCAGTGAATAGAGTATGCCCTGACGGTTTTCCCGCACCCCGCAGATGCCCCTCCCCCCTTCCGCAATCAGGCAGCGGAACCTGCAAAGGCCGCATTTGACTTTCAAATCATCCATCTTCTGGTAAAACATCGCTTCTTTCATGCTTTCACCTCCCGGGCTTTCTGAGATTATATCAGCAGGCCGACATCTGGGCAATCACAACAAAACCGGTTTCAGACAATAAGTTTCTGTTATAATTATCAAATACAGGGGGACCTGCCATGAAAACAGTCGAAATGGATATTTTTGCCCGCTATAAAAAAGAAAACGATGAGCTTAAAGCGGAAAATACGGAGTTGCGCAGTCAGAATACCCAACTGGAACAGAGGCTCCAGGATTTGCACGGCGAGTATATGCTGCTTCGTTACAAGTTCAAGGGACTGCCGACCCATGCGGAGGTGCTGAAGCTGCGTCAGGAAATGCTTGCGCTCAAGAAGGAATTGCGTATGAGAGGTTGGTCGGAAACGGGGTAGCTTTCAACCAGGTTCATCGACAGGACAACTTTCCTCATGGGAGGCATTATGTTGAAAAATACGTTGATCGCAGCAATCATGGCTCTCGCGGCGGCCGGGTGCGCCGGCGTGCAGACACTGCCGCCACAGCAGTTGACCGTGCGGAAAGTGCTGGAAGTTCCCGGCATGACAAAAGGCCATATTTTCGACAAATCAAAGCTCTGGATAGCAAGAAATTTCAAACCGTACAAGGCTGTCAGGCATTACGAAAACCGGGAAACACCAGTCGTTGAGTACGCGAATGAAACCAAAGGCATATTGATTGCCACCGGAACCATAAATTACCCGGGCACGGCTTTCAGCGCCACGGAAGGCTACAAACGATATTGGGAAGTGACCTTCACCATGGAAGAAGACATAAAGGAAGGCAGGGTCAGGGTGACTTTCAGCAACTTGGGTATATACGTCCCCAAAATCTGGTGCGGCAACATTTACAGCGAATGGCTGGGCGCCTACGATAAACCGCTGACGGATGCTGAAGACCTGGCCGCAGCAACTCCGGTACTGATCGGGCTGGCCGACAGACTGGGAGATTTCCTGCTGGCGCCGGAAACCGGGGACAACTGGTAAAAATATATACTCAATTTACGACATTGATGGGATTTCCCTCAAGGAAAGCATGTATATTTAATGCGGTTTGGGCCATGAGCCGTTTGCGGGCGGCAAGGCTTGCCCAGGCAACGTGCGGGGTGATTATACAATTGCAGGCCGCAAGAAGGGGATTGTCAGGCCGGATCGGCTCACGGGACACGACATCCAGCGCCGCTCCGGCGAGTTCCCCAGAGTTCAGGGCCCGGGCCAGATCCGGCTCATTTATCAGTGTGCCGCGCGCGGTATTGATCAGATAAGCCGTTCTCTTCATGAGCGAAATAAGGTCGCGATTGACAAAACCGATATTGTCGGGAGTCTGGCGGGTATTGAGGGAAACCACGTCCGATTCCGAGAAAAGTTCGCGTAAGCCCTTCCACGCAACCTTGACACCATGCGGGGCTTCCTTGGGACGAGGCGTGTAAGCAAGCACTTCCATGCCGAAGGAGTGTGCTATCCGGGCCACCCGTATCCCTATCCTGCCGAAACCGACGATCCCCATTTTCAGCCCGGAAAGCTCTACTATTGTTGATTTCCAGAAGGAAAAGTCCGGAGATGATGTCCATTCCCCCGCCTTGACGGCCCGGTCGTGCAGCGCAACGTGGCTGACAAGTTCCAGAAGAAGTGCGAAAACATGTTGAGCAACGGCATCCGTGGCATAATCCGGCACATTTGAAACGGGAATGCCGCGATTCCTCGCGGCGGCGACATCAACATTATCATAACCGGTGGCAAGCAGGGTAATAAAGCGCAGCTTCGGCAGCGAAGCGATACTGTCCGCGGTAATAACGGCCTTGTTCACCAGCAGGATGTCCGCATCCCCCGCCCTTTCGATAATTGACAGCGGTGAAGTCCGGTCAAAAACGGAGAGTTCACCCTGAGCAGCCACCTCATCCCAGGTATGGTCACCCGGATTCAGAGTATGACCGTCGAGCACGACGATGTTCATTATGCCTCCGGCGTTTTGCTTGACGAATGATGACAGACTAAAGTGTTTCCCTCCGGCAATCTTCAAGAAAGCTCTGCAGGGTCTCTTCCTCAACCCCGGACAGAGCGGATATGCGCGCGGTGCTGAGCAGAACCCATCTGCTCTCCGCCTCAGCCAGCAATGTGCCGTCGGTCGAACGCAGAGATGAACACACAACGGCTTTTCTACCGTCGCAACTGTCTACACGGCCTTCAACAACAAGTTCGGCGCCGGTTGATACGGCTTTCAGGTAGCGGGTAGTCATTTCCCGGGTGACACCGAAACGGCCCGGATTTGCAAAAAGGGCCCATGCCGCGGCTTCGTCCAGAATTGTTGAAATAATTCCACCATGTGCCATTCCATCAAAACCACACATTGTATCGGGAATGATAAATTTTGCGATGCAACCCTGTTCCGCATGCATGAAGCGGAGTTTCAAACCATGTGGGTTTGTCTGAGAACAGGCGAAACACAAACCCGGCCACCGGCCCCGGATTTCCTGAAGGTCCAGGTTTTCATAATCTTTAGCAGTCACGATATTCTCCATATTGGCGTTACCCGATGAGGCCTTCGCAGACGTGCAGGGTCCGCAAATTCTTTATTCCGATTCACGTGTCGCACGCACGCGACAGTCCGAGACCAGCTTTTTTCCCAGACGTCGCGCCTTGCGTCGGCTCCGTTCTCCGAGTGCCTGATCCGGCCTACCTGCAGCGAGGCCGATGAACAGCACACCGGTCACCTTCGCTCCGAGAATCTTGGCAGATTTCTTCAGCAGACCGATAATCCGTGTTGCAGGACGGGCGATAAAGGAGGGAGCGGCCGAAGATGCTATCAAGACTGCGATTTTGTCTCTCTTTTCGATCCGCATCTTCGGGGCGTTCGCTCCCCAGGGCCAATAGGCGTAACAGGCCAGCCTTTCAATGAATTTCTTCATGACCGCCGTCACGGTACCGAAGTTTACGGGAGAAGCAAGAACGATTGCGTCCGAGTTTTCTATATCATCCAGAATGCAGTTCATGTCGTCGACGATACGGCAGACTCCGCGGATGTGCCCATCCTGCTGCTCGCACTCACGGCAATTGGTACAAAACTCGATATTCCTGTCGATCAGGTATATTTTTACAGTTTCCGCATCCTCTTCACCTGCTGAATCCAGGATCTCGTCAACCGCGGTGTCAATGATACCACCCTTACGATAACTGCCTATAATAGCTGTTATTTTCATATGGCTGTACCTGCAAGATACTCAACTCCGGTTGTTTCGCGCATGGTCTGAAAAAAATGGAATTCGAGCTCTTCACCCGTCTTTTTGCGCGGCAGTCCCGATAACTTTCGCAATCAAGTCAAAGCTCCAACCGGAACACGGCCCCTTCATCCCCGTTACGTACACTGATCCTCCCTCCCATGTTCTGTTCCATAATGGTCCTGCACATGGATAGGCCGATCCCGGTACCCTTGCCCGTTTCCTTGGTTGTAAAATACGGCTCGAAAATCCTGTGGATGATCTCATCCGGGATTCCTCCCGCGTTGTCCCGGATAATCACCACCGGCCGGTTTTCTTCCTGAAGCAGCTCTATCCGTACATTCGGCTCAGAGGTACCCCGTTCCACGAAGACGTCACGGGCGTTGTTAACGATGTTTATGATGACCTGGGCAAACTGGTTGGGGTATCCGACCGCCATCAGTTCCTCCCGTTCGGCAAGATCGACCGAGATGCCATGCTCGCGCAGACTTCCTTCGACAAGCGACAGCGATTTTCCGACCACCTCCCTCAGCACGAAAGGCACTTTCTCCCTGTCCGGTCGGAAAAAATCCCTGAAATCTTCAATAGTCTGGGACATGTGCATTACCAGCTCAACCACGCTGGCAACAGAACTGTTCAGATATTCGTTTGAAAGTGCGCCGTTTTCGCAGCATAGCGACAGATCCTGGACGAGCAGGGAAATGGCGTTCAGCGGCTGGCGCCACTGATGGGCAATGTTGCCGATCATCTCCCCCATGGCCGCCTGTCGGCTTTGCTGAACCAGCAGGCTGTCTTTTTCCCTGTTCTTTGCCACTTCGAGGCAGACACGGTCCTCGAGGGTGCGCGTCAGATCAGCCAGCTCACTGTTTGCGATACTGAGTTGATAAGCCCTGGCGGCAAGGTTCACGTTAAGAAGTTCTATCTTCTCATCTGCGCGTTTTCTGTCGGTCACATCGACCATTACCGCAAGCGAACGGACGATTTCGCCCCTTTCATTTCGTTCGGCGGCGGCACTGAGCAAAACATCGATCGTCTCGCCATTTTTCCTGAGTATCCGGTAGGGCACATTAGAGCAGAACCCGACCCTGAAAAATTCGGGGAATACAACCTTTTCTGCGCGGGCGCTGGACTCCTCCGATAAAAAATCGACAAGCTTACGCCCGATCGCTTCCTCCCGGTCATAACCGAGGTATTCGAGCCAGTAGGCGCTAACACCCACCAGCCGCCCGTCAAGGTCTATGGAGTGGAGCATGACGGGGGTATTGTTGTAGAGATTACGGTAACGTTCCTCGCTATCCCTCAAGTCACGAAACAGGAGATCGATCGGCCGGCTGAGCCCGGTGACAATCACCCCCCGGTACAGGCAGAAGAAACCGGCAATTTTGAAAATATGGCCGAACTCGTTGGCTAGGCCGAACACGCTGACATACCGCGTGAAGGCAATCTCTCCGGCGATAAAAGCGCCAAACGACAAGCCAATGAGCCGGGCCACCCGGAGATCGAAGGATTTCCTTTCCCGGTAAAGCAAAAAAAGCGAAAGGGCAAACATCAGGGTAATAATGTATTCGCTGTAAATCTTGAACGGGGTAAGACCCACCCCCTCAACATAGCAGGCGGGGAATATCCGCCAGATGAATATGGTGGCAAGGAGCACCCCTGTAACAGCAACGAATGCCGCAACAAGAGGAGTGTCCCTGAGCCGTCTGCGCAGGAATAAAAAGGCGAGGATGCCGGAAACCGCCTGCAGGTAGCGTCCGCCGATCCAGAGCTGGGTAGCGAGCGGCGCTCCTCCGCCGGGCAGGAGCGTCATTCCCCTGAAGGCAAACGTATGAAGAAAGTCCACGGCCGCCACCGATAGGGAGGCGACACCAAGGAAGGTGAAAAAACCGTTTTTATGTAATTCGCGTGAATTCCAGGCAATTACGAAAATGCAACAGGCAACCAGGATCGAGTAAAATTCGGCCACCGAGTGGAACAGGGTGTAGTTTATCCGTCCGGCCAGAACAAGCAGCACGAAGCCCGCCGTACCGAGAAGGACCTCCGGTTTGCTGAAAAGTGATCTGGCAGGAAACATGCTCCGCTCCTTGTCCGCAGGGGAAAAAGCCCCTCTGGTAACTACCGGCCATTCAATATCCGTGAATATATATTCACATTCGGTCGAGGTCAAGAAGATCTTATAATTAATAACTCGACCATTTTAGCTTAATGAGTATACATAAAATTATGCCTTTGGTTAGATTCATATCCTGCCGGCCAGGAATCAATTATAGTCAAATTGATTACGCAAGCCTCCGTCTTGACAATTAATCCGGGCTGTGAAATAGTTCTGCCATGAAAATCATTGCAGATATGCACACCCACACCGTGGCATCGGGCCACGCATACTCGACCGTCAATGAGCTTGCCCGCGCCGCGCGCGACAAGGGCCTCGAAGCGCTGGCCATCACCGACCACGGTCCGGCACTGCCGGGGGGGCCGCACCTTTATCACTTTGGCGCCATGCGATTTATCCCGGCATGGATAGACGGCGTCCGTATCCTTCGCGGGGTGGAAGCTAATATTCTTGGAGAGGACGGAGCCCTGGATATGCCTGAGCAGTACCTGGCCAGGCTGGATTTTGTCATGGCGGGTTTGCACGAGGGGTGTGGGCTCGACGACTGGAACATCAGGCAGAATACCAGGGCGGTACTCGGGGCAATGGCAAACCCGCGCGTCAGGGCGATCTCCCATTCGGGCAACCCGGAATTCCCAGTCAGCTATGAAGACCTGGTACAGGGAGCATTGGAGACGAAAACAGCCATCGAGATCAATAACTCTTCTTTTTCCATAAGCCGGGGCGGAAGCAGACCAAACTGCGAACGACTTGCGGAACTGCTCGTCCGGTCAGGAGCGCCGGTTATCGTGGGTAGCGACGCCCATATCGCACAGGGCGTGGGCGAATTCGCCGACGCTGTGGCCCTGCTGGTAAAGGCCGGCATTCCTGCCGAACAGGTTGTCAATTCTTCCCTCGAACGGCTGCTGGATTTTCTCGGTCTGGAGAATTTGCCGCCCGAGTGAAATATGCAAACACCTCTTGCAAGGAGAACGATATGAAACTCATGGTAACGGTATTTATTTTTTGCCTGCTTTCAGCCGGGATGGCAACCGCGGCCCCGCCGTCGTACAAAGAACTGGCCAAGCTCCCGGTCATACGCTTCGGAGACCCGGTTCCATCCACTGATTATATCCTGCTCTTCCCCGCCGGAAAACCGGTAACAATTTCGGTTTCGATCGAGGGAAGCCTCTTTGCCAAAACCGCCGGCGCGGAACTTATGGTGACTCCTGCCAGGGAGATCATGGTTTATAAGGATTGGGCAAGCATGGACGGAGTCAGGTGGATCCCCAGGAGCGAACTGATCAAAAGCGACGTGGTTGTGAAAGTGCCCGGTTACAACTACCCCTATCCCGGCATTCTGAAAGTACGAATGGACCTTGCCGGATCAAAATAGCCGAACGCGAATCCCGCCAGACAAGCAGGCTTCATCATCCCTCATCGATAAAACAAACCATCCCTGCTAAATGAAACCTGCTTTACGCAAAAATCGTATCATCCGGAACGGAGGTTAATCATGAAACATGATGATTTCAGGGCAAAACTGCTTTTATTCACCACAATCCTGAGTCTCTCCGCATATGCATCTTTGACATATGCGGCAGGTATTTACCAAAAAACTCAAAATTACCGGACACTGGAAAACAGCAACGTGAATCCGGCCGACAGTATCGTCGCAATGGCGGATACTTCCGCCAACGGTGCCCGTTCATCCTCTTTACGCGAAAAAAGCAAAGACAGACAAGTGAGGCTTATCAATGATGCTCTCGATGACCTGAACTATTCCACTTCACTTTCGACAGAAGACATTAACAGGCTGAGCAGCCTCGTCGACGCCATGACTCCACTCGAATCGCCGAAAAGGGAATACGATATCAGGAGCCTGCTCGACTGGTATTTCAGGTATTCGGACTGGAACAAAGATATGGCATCGGAATGTCAGGATATGCTGGACACCCGTCCATCATATGCCGACCTATCCTCCTTCTATGCCGGCCTCGCGGATAACAGCAGAAATTCGGAAAAGGAAGTTAACGACATGGTCCGGAATTACCGGGAGGAATTGAAAAAGCTTTTTACCATCCTGGACAGACGTCAATTCCTGAACGAAAGACTGCGTTCCCTCCACGTCCGTTTGTCCGAAATCGAGGAAAAATTGAAGGATCGCCAGCCGCAAGACGCCCTAAGGTCCCGAGACGAAAAGAGGGCAAGGAATGTGAAAGCGAATATCAGCACAGTTCAGACCGAATTAATCTCCCTGGTTGACATAAAAGAGGAACTCCTGAAACACTACGTGGTGATGATCGAGATGAGCCGGGACCAGGCATTCTGGCTGGGGCTGAAACAGGGAGAATACCGGCTGCTGGCCAATTTGTCCAAAGCGGCCACGGGGGATCGGAAAGATTCCTTTCAACTGGCGGAAGCTTACCGTGGAATAATTCGCGGTTACGAAAACGAGACAAAGCAGCTCGGCAGGAAAATCGATGAACTTGACCGGAAGCGTTCCGGGGTTTCGCAGGTTGGAACGTTCCGGGACCTGGACCGTTCGGAGGAGCTTTCGGATTTCTACATGGACAGGCGGCAAAGGTACACCGATTACATAAACCGGCTCGAAGCCCGCATCGGCGGAGCTGAATCGGAACTCTCGCAACTCACGCCGGGCAGGTAACCGGCAACTGACCAATCGGTGGATCAATCAACCTGGAAAAGCAGTTGACTCACACAAAGCACGAAGAGATCAAGGCCTTGTCGAATTAGAACCATTCTGGTGTTCGTATGAATCAAAGCAAGCTCTTGTTTTCCTTGGTGAACTTTCTGGCTTTGTGTGATAATCATCTTTTTTAGCATCAATGAAAGGTATGATATGAACACAAAATCCATTTCTGTCGTGCTGCTTCTCTGCATAACATTTTTCGCTCACATTTCCATAAGCGCAGCCGCGGAAAGCGTCGAAACAGGCAAAAAGGATTTTCTCTGGCAGGTCAGCTCGAAAAGCTCAACTGCCTATCTCTTCGGCTCCATTCACCTGGCAAAACCCGATTTCTATCCCCTTGCCCCGGCAATAGAGAAATGCTTCCGGAAATCTGATGTGCTGGCACTTGAAGCAGACCCCGGGAAGGGAGATGACCCGGACTTGCAGCGAAGGATGCTGCAGGCTGCTTTATATACCGGCGACGATACCCTGAAAAAGCATCTCTCGCAACAGACCTATGATATCGCAGCAGGAGAAATGCAGCGGATCGGCCTGCCGCTCGAAGCTTTCAGCAAGGCCAAGCCATGGTTTCTCGCGCTCACCATCGGCATACTCGAACTGCAGCGTCTCGGCTACAACCAGAATTACGGGATTGACAAGTACTTTGCCGGAAAAGCGGGAGGAAAGAAGATCATCCAGCTGGAATCGTTCGATTACCAGATAAATCTTCTGAACGGTTTTACCGACCACGAACAGGAGCTTTTTCTTCTCTACACCATCCTGGACACGAAAAACATGGAGAAAGATATGGACCGGATGGTCCTTTCATGGCGGACGGGGGATGCAAAAACCATGGAATCGATCCTTCTGGAGACCATGAACGAATCTCCGGAGCTGCAACCGGTTTACGAAAAACTCTATTATAGAAGAAACCGGGAAATGGCAGGAAAGGTCGAGCAATTTCTGCATTCAGGAAATACTTATTTCATCGTTGTCGGGGCCGCACACCTGATCGGAGATCAGGGAATAATTTCATTGCTCAGGAAAAAAGGTTATGCGGTGAATCAGCTGTAATCCCGTAAAAGGGTCAATGCACGCCCTATTTGCCAGTCAATGTATCGGGAAAGCGGAGCTTACCTGCAAACCGGAGGGACCCTGCCAGGCAAACAACAGAGCAGAGCATCAGGGTTGCGGGCACACCGATTCCGCTTGCCAGCCCGCCTGCGAGAAGGTTGCCGAACGGCGCCATACCCAGGAAAGCCAGGTTGAAAAGGCTCATTATCCTGCCCCTTTTGTCCTCATCCACGATCATCTGGAGGATAGCATTACCGGCTGCGACCTGGCTCACTATACCGAATCCGGCAACAAAAAGGCACAAAAGGGAGAACCAGAAACTGCGGGACAGGGAGAAGGCGAATATCCCCGCAAAGAAAAGGATCACTGCTCCATGGATAACTTTGCCAAAAGCTGCGGAATCCCTGCGGGTAGCAAGAAAAATTGTTCCTGCAAAGGCGCCGAAGCCTGATGCCGCCATGAGAAGGCCGAGGGTGCCGGGACCTCCCCCGAGGATATCCCTGGCTATGACCGGCATAAGCACTAAATAAGGCATTCCCGCCAGGCTCACCAGTCCGACCAGTAACAGCACATTCCTGATCGGTGCAGATGCAAGGGCATATTTAAGACCTTCTTTCAGTTCGCTGTAGACAGCGTTTCCGGAAGGTCTCCTTTCTACAGATTTTATCCTCATGGCGAAAAGGGCCGCGATAACCGCCAGATAACTGACTGCATTTACTACAAAACAGATACCCTCGCCGAATGAGCTGATGAGGAGCCCCGCCAGGGCAGGGCCCACAAGTCGGGAGCCGTGGAACATTGATGAATTGAGGGCAACCGCGTTGCCGATATCATCTCTGTCATCTACCATTTCCACCAGAAACGAATGACGGGCAGGAACATCGAACGCGTTTATGACACCGAGAATAAAGCTCAATGCTATGATTTGCCAGACGGTAATAACACCTTCCAACACCAGGACGGCAAGTGCCGCAGCCTGAAACATGGCAAGGACCTGCGTCCAGATGAGAAGCCGGCGCCGGTCGAGTCTGTCGGCAAACACTCCCGCAAGGGAGGTGAACAGCATGGCCGGCAACTGCGAGGCGAATCCGGTGACCCCGAGCAGCAAGGCAGAACCGGTCAGGCGGTAAACCAGCCAGCTAAGGGCGGTAGTCTGCATCCAGGTACCGAGCAGGGAGAAGCCCTGGCCTGCGAAATAGAGGCGATAATTCCTGTAGCGAAAGGCCCTGAGAAGCAACTGAATATTTATTTTGCCTGTTTCCAGGTTCTTTGCCAGTTCCATTGCCAATCGCTCCGGAAAAAATCGATTCCATACCCTCGGCAATTCCACTTGGTCGGTACATGGTAATCAATCGAGAATCAGTGATATTACAAAAAGTTATCGGTATGCACTTACGGTGTCAAGTTCGCGGGTGAAATACTTCAGCCCCATTCCGGAAACCAGCCCTTGATTTAACGGCGCTTTCTACTATTGTCCGAATTAACCAGCATCGGATTACCTTTTATTTGTTTCATTTGAAACTACTTCGAATCCTGTTATATTTACATAATCCGGTTGGACTGGACACTGAAAACTTATTGCGGGAGATCCAGTCAGAGCGGGAAATTCGAGGCCTTCCGGACGGCCACTGTCAAATAAAAACCATCGAGTGAGAATTAATTATGAAAACCGGCGCATGTATCTTACTGGTAGATGATGAAAGACAAAACCTCGAACTGATCACTCTTCTGCTGACCCAGGCGGGTTATGGGGTCTTGCCCTGCGATAACGCCTCCAACGCGCTTGAAGCCATGGGGAGCAACAGGATAGACGCGGTTCTGACGGATATCAGGATGCCTGCTGTTACAGGGCTTGATCTTCTGGAGATAATCCACAACAATAAACCGGATATTCCAGTAATCCTGATGACGGCATATGCCGATCTGGACACCGCTGTTGATGCAATCAAAAAAGGCGCATTCGATTTCATCGTCAAGCCACACAAGCCTGAGCAGTTGTTCCATTCACTTGAGAAAGCGATCAAACACCACAAGCTCATCGAACTTGAAAGGAATTACAAACAGACACTGGAAACCATGGTGCAGAAGAGAACACAGGAATTATCCGAGGCACTGACCAAGGTCAACGAAGTGCTGCACCAGGTTAAGGACGCCGGCAAGGAGATGATACTGAGACTCATGGCCGCAGCGGAATACCGGGACGATTATACGGGGAACCACATCAGACGAATCGGTCTCTATTCGAAAAAACTCGCCGGCACATTGGGCATGACCGCCGAATTCACCGATTCGATTACATATGCGAGCAGCATGCACGACATCGGCAAAATCGCCCTTTCCGACACAATCCTGCTGAAACCGGCGGCGCTCACCCCTGAAGAATTCGAAATCATGAAATCCCATGCGGCAATCGGGGAAAAAATTCTCTATGGATCGGACCACCGCAGTATCCAGATGGCGGCCTCCATCGCTCTAACCCATCATGAAAGATGGGACGGCACGGGATACCCGAATGGTATCGGGGGGAAAGATATACCGATCGAGGGAAGAATCGTCATGCTGGTGGACCAGTATGACGCGTTGAGAAGCAGACGCCCTTACAAGCCGCCTTTCAGTCACGAAACCGCATGCAGAATCATTCTCGATGGGGACGGCAGGACCATGCCCTCGCATTTCGACCCTGAAATCCTGAACGCTTTCAGGGAAACTGCCCGGGCGTTCGACGAAATCTTCACCGCAATGCCCGACACCACCTCACCGGGAGATTTCCAGACGGCGTATTCCGCCTGAACACCCCGTTAGAACATGAACCTGCGCATCCGGATGTTGAGCAGGATGGCAACACCGATCATGGAAGTAATCATCGACGTTCCACCGTAGGAAAAAAACGGCAGCGGGACACCGACCACCGGAAAGAGCCCGATCACCATGCCGATATTGATCACGATATGCCAGAAAAGCATGGCGGTCACACCCACGGCCAGCAGCTTTCCGAATTTGTCGTTGCATTTTTTCGCCACCGAAAGCCCCCAGAAAACCAGAAGGAGATAAAGAAGCAACACGACCAGGCAGCCGATGAATCCCCATTCTTCGGAAAAAACCGAGAACGCGAAATCGGTATGCTGCTCCGGGAGGAAATGCAGCTGGGTCTGCGTTCCCATCATGAACCCCTTGCCCAGCAACCCACCGGAACCGACCGCAATCTTGCTCTGTATTATGTGATAACCGCTTCCGAGAGGGTCCCTTTCGGGATTGAGAAAATTCAGGAGCCGTTCTTTCTGGTAATCCCGCAGATGGTAGTTCCATCCGAAATAAAAGAGAGGAATCGTCGCCAGAACGATCGATATGAAAGTGCCCGGACGAATTCCGACAAAAATCAGGATTGACGAGGCGATAAGGAATACCAGAGTAGCCGTGCCGAGATCCGGCTGTTTCATGATCAGCAGCAGCGGGCCGGCGAGCATCAGGAAGGGATAAAGGAGATCTCTCAGTCCGAGCCCCTTCTGTTCCGGAGCATTGGTGAAATAGTGGGCAAAAACCAGGATGATCACTATCTTCATCAGTTCGGACGGCTGGAAGCTGAATATACCCAGGTTGAGCCAGCGGGTGGCGCCCATGGAACTCCTGCCGACGAACAGAACGGCCAGCAGCAGCACCATGAGGATTCCATACAGCCAATAGGAAAAATCCTCAAGAATGTGATAATCGATACTGCAGACCGTCACAACCAGAAACATACCGGCAATGATCCAGTAAATCTGCTTCAAATAGTAAGGCGTTCCCGTGAGATGGTAGGATGCCGTCGCACTGGCAATGTTTACCGTCCCTATACCGGCAATCAAAAGGACCAGCCCCAGAAACCCCCAGTCAAAATGAGTGATCAGCCTCCTGTCAATCACCAGTCGCCCCTCCGGTTTCATTACTTTGTTCCGTATCCGTTTGTCCGTCTGCGGCCTCTGGAGCGGCAGGTTCCTGATTGTCGCCGGCCGGCACACCGTTTTTGACCTGTTCAACAGGTACCTTGATTACCCCTTTTTCCTCGAAATATTTCTTCAAAATGGCTCGGGCAATGGGTGCGGCCGCGGAACCGCCGTGTTCTCCGTGTTCCACAACCACTGCTACCGCCACTTCAGGATTGTCATAGGGGGCAAAGGCGACAAAGAGCGCGTGATCCCGGAATTGATATGGAATATTTCCCTTTTTGCCTCCCAGCTTGATCACCTGGGAGGTTCCCGATTTTCCAGCGACCTTGACTTCGTAAAGTCTCGCCGCAGCTCCCGTGCCGCCGGGATCATTAACCACGGAAAACAAGCCTTCCTTGACCAGGCGGTAGTTTTCCGGGCTTATCCCTGTTACATGGCTCAGGATTTCGGGATGAAACTCCTTGATCACTTTTCCGTCGGGATCGGCTATACGCTTGACAAGAAACGGTTTGTAGACCGTCCCCTGATTTGCAACGGTGGAAATCATGGAAGCGAGCTGGATGGGTGTCATCAGTACATACCCCTGGCCGATCGCGACCGGCAGGGTTTCCCCGCGCATCCATTTCTTCTTGAATCTCTTTTCCTTCCACTCTGAAGTGGGGATAAGCCCGCCTTTCTCGTTTTCAAGTCCAATCCCCATCGGAGAGCCGAGACCGAATTTTTTAGCGTACAGGGCTATCTTGTCCACCCCGAGCCGTTCGCCGAGTTTGTAAAAATACACATCGCAAGATTCCTGCAGGGCCTTGCGCAGGTTGACCGTCCCGTGACCGCTCCTTTTCCAGCAGTGGAATGTCCTGTTGCCAACTTTGTAGGAACCGGTGCAGACTACCGTACTACTTCCGTCGATCAATCCTTCTCCGAGACCGGCCAGGGCAGTGAGGATCTTGAAGGTCGAACCGGGGGGATACTGGCCTTTCAGCGCCTTGTTTTCCAGAGGGTGCCGTTTATCATCCAGGTAATCTTTCCACTGTTTGGAGGACAATCCTTCGGAGAAAAGCGAAGGGTCGAAATCAGGTTTACTGACAAAAGCAAGGATCTCCCCGGTATTTACGTTCATGGCAACCGCCGCTCCGGCCTGTTCACCGAAGGCACTTTCCGCAGCTTTCTGCATATCCAGGTCTATTGTCAGTTCCAGGCTGTTGCCCATGGTCGGGTTCGTCTCGCTGACGGTTTTCAGGACCCTTCCCATTGCATCCACTTCGAGCTGCCTGCCCCCGTCCACGCCATGCAGCTCCTTCTCCCAGCTGCGCTCGATACCGCTTTTCCCCACATAATCACCGGGATTGTAACTGCTGAACTGGTCGCTGTCCATTTCCCGTTCCGACATCTGGCCGAGATATCCCAGGAGGTGGGAAGCCAGCGTTCCGTTAGGATAATCACGCACGGGATGCATCTGTATATCGACACCCGGCAGTTCGAACTGGTTCTCTTCAAGCTTTTCCAGTTGATCACGACTGATGCCCGAAGCGAGAATTATCGGAAAGTATTTTGCGCGCCCCTTGCCCTTGTTCCATCTATCCAGGAACTCCGAACGGTCTATCCCCATCACGCGCGACAGTCGATCGATCAGGACTTCCTTGTCATGGACCTCCTGGGGAATGGCGGCAACGCTGAATGAGGGACGGTTGCTGACCAGGATCTTGCCGTTTCTGTCGAAGATTGTGCCCCGTGACGCCGCAACCGGAACCACGCGCAGACGATTGCTTTCCGAAAGATCCTGGAAATTTTCCACTTTTATTATCTGCAGATACCAGAGCCGCATGATAAGCAGAAAGAATACGACCGAGACAAAAACGGAAAGCCATAACAGGTTCCTGTTAGACCCGGAATTATCCTTTACGAAACGCAGATATTTCATACCATTTCTTCTCTTTTCCCAAGGGGAACAACAGTAAAAAACATATATGCCAAAATCGCATTCATGACGCTGTGCGGAAGGATATTCGAAAATATTGTCGAATATAAACCGTTGGAAACCGAGAAAACGGTCAGCAGCAGGATATCAAGCATCCCGTTTATGAGCGACGCCAGGAATACGCCAAGTACCATGAGCCATCGGCTGTCGGTATATAAGCGGTGTGAAACAGCCTTGAGGATAATAAAGATAAATAAAAACGAAAACCCGTTCAAACCGAAGAACAGACCGCTCAGGGAATCCTGGACAAGCCCCAGCAAAAAGCAACCCGCCCCTCCCCAGAGGATTCTTCCCCTGAATCCCATGTACACGACGAATATGATCAGGAGGTCTGGCTTGAAAGAGTCTGCAAGATGGTCGGGGAAAAATGCAGTCTGGAGAATGATCGACACAATGACAAGAAAGATTAACCTGATTTGAACGGTCATCGATAAAACCTGAATCCGTGAAATTTATGACAAACCTGCGAATTCACGGATGATATGTTAAATGTAAAGCAATATTTTCTGCACCACTGGCCGGCAAAACGTCAGAATTCGTTTTTCTGCAAAACTACCAGGACTTCTTCCAATTTCGGGATATACACGAATGGACGGATTTCTACGGTCTGGAAAATACCGAATTCACCCTTTTTGACCATGGTAATTTCACCGACCGGAAGCCCTTTGGGGAATATCCCGCCGATGCCGGAAGTGATTACCACATCACCGATTTTCACATCTTCTCCACGCTGCAGAAATTCGAGAGAACAGGTGTCCCCCCCCTTGCCTTTCACAACACCCCGGGCCCTCGACCTTTGCACAACGGCGGCAATTCCGCTCGCGTGATCTGTCAGCAATAGCACACGGGAACTGGAACGGGCCGTCTTGACGATTCTGCCCACAACGCCTGCCGTACCGATGACCGGCATGCCTTCCCTGATGCCGTCAGCCTCACCGCGGTCTATAATGACGGTCTTGAACCAGGGTGAGCTGTCTTCACTGATAACCGATGCCGCAACTGAGTGAACCGGGAGTTCCTCCCGCAGACCGGTGAGCTTTTTCAGCCTTTCATTCTCCAGCACCGCTTCCCTGTTCTCGATCAATCTCTTGTTGAGTATCTTTACCGTTTCACGCAGCTTGCGGTTTTCTTTCTCCACATCGACAAGATTTATGTAATTATCCCAGAGCGATGAAAAGAATCCGTCCACCCGGTAGACAAGCTCCGTGGCGGGAGTGGTTACGGTTATCACCGCCCTTTCGAAAACATTGGTCTTCTCCTTCTGCCTGAGGTTGAGAGAAAAGAAAACCAGGGCCGCCAGAAGGGCAATACCCGCCAGTATTCTAATTCTGAATTTTCCTAAAAAATCAAACATCCGCCACTCCGGCCGCCCATATGATCATTCGAACCATAAACAGGCAAGGGGAGGCTTAACCTCCCCTCCCCTTTATATTATTAATGCAAGCATTGCAAGAGTTACCGGGCGACCAGTCCTTCCCTGCCCATTTCATTCAAGACACGGGCAAGGTAATCGCGGTAGCCTGACCTGGGTGTTTCTGCTATCACCTTTTCCATAAAATCGACCCCTATGAAACCCTTTCGCAGGGCAATCTCTTCGAGGCAGGCTATTTTCAGCCCCTGACGCGCCTCCAGGGTGCCGATGAAATGGCTGGCCTCCAGGAGACTCTGGTGGGTGCCCGTATCCAGCCAGGCTATCCCTCTTCCCAGCTTCTCTACCATCAGTTCGCCACGACGCAGGTATTCCAGATTCACATCGGTAATTTCCAGTTCTCCCCGGGCAGAAGGTCTGATATCTCTGGTTATTTCAACTACTTTATTATCGTACAGGTAAAGGCCCGGAACCGCATAATTGGTCTTCGGCCGGACCGGCTTCTCCTCTATTCCCTTTACAATGCCGCTTTCGTCAAATTCCACTACGCCGTAACGCTCCGGGTCGGGGACATGGTAGCCGAAAATTCGCGCACCGTTTCCGAAGTTCGCCACGATGGAGTCAAGCCCCATCTTGCCGTAAAAGATATTATCACCCAGGATGAGACAAACGGAATTGCCGCCGATGAAATTCTCTCCGATAATGAAGGCCTGCGCGATCCCCTTCGGTTCGGGCTGGACCTGGTAGCTCAGCTGAATTCCCCACCTGGAACCATCACCGAGAAGCGCCTGGAAACGCGGGGTGTCCTGCGGAGTGGAAATGATCAGGATATCCTTGAGTCCGGCGGTCATCAGTGTCGCGAGGGGGTAGTAAATCATCGGCTTATCGTATACCGGCTGCAATTGCTTGCTGGCCACCAGGTTAAGCGGATAGAGCCTGCTGCCCGAGCCGCCGGCAAGAATGATGGCTTTCTGAATCCCCTCACTGCGTGCAATCATTTGTTTTTCCTCTGTAAATTTCCTGGTAAAATCATATGAAAATCAATCTTTTTATTACCACAGGCAAAGCTGGGCCGTCAAACAATATTGACGGTCTCGCCTGACGGCGGGTTCATGTGAAAAGTGTCAAGTGACCGATGGCTCGTTACCGGTAACAGATTTACGACGCACGGCCTTTCTTGCCGGTTATCGCCTTTGAGGCTTCGAGAAGGGTGGCAAAACAGGGAATCCTGGGGAACGCGGAAGCTGGGCCGCATGTCAACCCCCTGTTTCCACGAGCATGGGACGACAACCGGCATTCAAGGCTGCATCGACATCAATCTGCTTATCACCGATCATATATGAGGAAACCAGGTCCAGGGAAAATTCTTCAGCCGCCCTCAGGAGCATGCCCGGCTGCGGCTTGCGGCATTCACAGACTTTCGCATACTCGTCAATGATTCCCTGCGGATGGTGAGGGCAGATGTAATATGCATCAACCGAGGTTCCATGGCGGGCCAGTTCGCCATCCATGTGGCTGTGCAGCCTCATGACCGCATCGATCGTGTAGTAGCCCCTGGCAACGCCCGACTGGTTCGTCACCACTATCACGACAAAACCTGCATTCTTCAGAAGTTTTATGGCGCGCGGCACGCCCGGTATGAACTCGAAGTCCTCTATCTTGTGGACATAACCTTTTTCCACATTAATGGTACCGTCGCGGTCAAGAAACACAGCCCTGTTTTTTCTTTCCACTGAAGACCTCGAATCATGTCCGAATCAGCAATTACCAGTTCATGATTCGGTATAAGTCTGCAAAATTTTCTCTATTATGTTCGTGGTTGATTTACCGTCCACGAACTCGACCAGTTCCACCCGGCCGCCGTATGACTCGACAAGATCCCTGCCGACCACTGCTTCCGGAGTGTAATCACCGCCCTTTACCAGCACGGAAGGCTTGATCGCCTCCAGAAGTTTGATCGGCGTATCTTCTTCGAAAATAACCACGTAATCGATGCAATCGAGCGCGGCCAGAATATGAGCCCGCTCCTTTTCTCCGATAAGAGGGCGTTTTTTTCCTTTCAACCGCCGCACGGAATCATCACTGTTCAGGCCGAGGACCAGCAGGTCGCCGAATTTCCGCGCCTTCTGCAGATACCGGACATGACCGGCATGGAGCAGGTCGAAGCAACCGTTGGTGAAAACCACCTTCCTGCCCCGCTCCTTCTCCGCATCCACAATTGTTACCAGCACATCGAGATTCTTGATCTTGACGTCGCTGTCCGCGTGTTCATGGCTGATGGAGCCTATGATTTCAAGCGGCGAAACCGTAGAAGTTCCGACCTTGCCAACCGCAATCCCCGCTGCGACATTGGCCAGCCGCGCCGATTCCGCGAAGCCGAGACCGCATGCGAGACCGAGTGCAAGATTGGCCATGACAGTATCACCGGCGCCGGTCACATCATAGACCTCTCTGGCCACGGTGGGAATATGGGTTATTGCGCCGCCTCTCATATAAAGCGACATTCCCTCCGCACTTCTTGTAACCAGAAGCGCATCGTGCTCCCCGTTGTTCAGCAGGAAGGAAGCTGCCGCATCGAGGCTTTTTTCATCGATGATCGGAATCCGGGAAGCAGTTTCGGCCTCTTTGCGGTTGGGGGTGATTATGGTCGCTCCTCTGTATTTCGAATAATCATTTCCCTTCGGATCAATTACCACCGGAATGCCGAGACGTTTTCCGGCCTCGATGACCGTGGAAAGAACCCGTTGCGTCAGTATCCCTTTCAGATAATCGGAGATAAGGATAACATCCCAGTCATCGGCGCGGTCCATGACAAAATCAATGATCTTATCTTCGTATTCTCCGTGCACTTCGTCCCTGGTTTCGCGGTCGATCCGGACAATCTGCTGATTCGCGGCAAGGACCCGGGTTTTTTTGCTGGTGGCCCGCATCGGGTCTTCGAAAACCCCGTCAATGTTGATGCCTTTCCCGGTAAACGCACGCCTCAGCACGGTTCCGTTCTCATCACCGCCGATGACGCTGCACACGCTCACCTTGCAGCCTATCGCCAGCAGATTGTTGGCCACGTTCCCCGCTCCGCCCAGCCTCAGGTCTTCGCGATTCACATCAACGACCTGAACCGGAGCCTCGGGCGATATCCTTTCGGCCTTCCCCCACAAATACTCGTCAAGCATCAGGTCGCCTATGACCAGGGCGTTTATCTGCCTGGCTCTGTTGAAAACGGATTCGGCGTCTTTTCGTTCCATATCAATTCCCCGGGAAAAAATTCAGAATTCAGGAGTCAGAATTCAGGAGTCAGGAGTCAGGAAGATTTCAAGTGAAGGCAGCTTTTCTGTCTTCTGTCTTCTGTCTTCTGTCTTCTGTCTTCTGTCTTCTGTCTTCTGTCTTCTGTCTTCTGTCTTCTGTCTTCTGTCTTCTGTCTTCTGTCTTCTGTCTTCTCTCTTCATTCTGTCCAGTATGCCGGCCGCGAGGAGCGGCAGCATTATCTCGTGATGTCCGGTTATGGTATAACCGCGTCCCTTGCCGGACGTGGGTCGTTTCACGACATTCTGCAGAGGCCTGTAATGCTGCTGCATGTCAAAATTGGCGGTGGTGAAATCATCCACATGATACCCGAGATTCTGGACAATGGACAGCGCTTTGAGGAAAACCTCCGGAAGCAGCACAGCACTGCCTATATTGAGATAAACGCCACCGTCGCCGAGTTCGGAGACCACCGAGGCGAAAATCCTGAAGTCGGTATAGGATGCCTCGCCGATTACGGCGCCGTCCGCCTCGGGATGCTGGTGGATGATGTCCGTGCCGAGGGCTACATGGACGGTTATCGGAATTTCGCGTTCGACGCAGGTTGCAATCAGACTGCTGTCCCGGTGCGGGTTATTGTTGTCGATAATGCAGCGGCCCACCGATTCACCGAAACCCATGCCCCGGGCAACGCCCTTTTTCAGCGCCCGGTTGATATCACGACCGGTCTCCTCCGCCATTCCGAATCTGCCGT
>CAWFFO010000005.1:0-348434 GCA_963815135.1 uncultured delta proteobacterium | reverse complement strand
TCAGGTCGATGTCGGAATAGGGATTCAT
Organism: uncultured delta proteobacterium; assembly: GCA_963815135.1. GTDB lineage: Bacteria > Desulfobacterota > Desulfuromonadia > Geobacterales > Geobacteraceae > CAIWTU01. The sequence continues at coordinate 348,406 of CAWFFO010000005.1, read as the reverse complement.
CTCACCCCGACCGTAACCTCCGGTGGCCACCAGAGCGATCGATTCCTTGCTTTTGCTGACCCTGTTAAGATCGCTGTCCGTACTGTGGAACAGTTTTACGATGAGAGTGTCCGTCATGTCGGAAATGCACTTGACTACCCATTCTCCCGAAGCCCCGGCGAGATGAGCAGCTTTTATTTCTTCGCCGTAGCGACTGAGAAAATGACGGCCGGCGGAAAGGTAAAGGGGCCTTTTTTCCTCGAAAGACGCCTTGCCGGAATCACCGAAATCCTGATTTTCGTCAGGGAAGAATCTTTCTATGTCAAATTTCAATTTCATATTCAATTGAGACCGTTTATATAAGTTTTTATACCTTCTACTATCCCGGATACTGTTGCATCCTGGTATTCGGGATTCTTCAGTCTTTCCGCTTCCGTCTCGTTGCTTACAAAGGCGGTTTCGACAAGAATGCTCGGCATTGTTGCTCCCAGCAGTACGTAAAAGGGCCCCTGCTTGACACCCAGATTCCTCGCCCCCTTGTATTGTTTATCGATTTTTCTGAAAAGAGATTTCTGCACATCGTCCGCCAGACGAGCCGAGTCATTTATCTTGCTGTTGGCCATCAGATCGAACAGGGTTGCCTGAAGCAGGTTTACCTTGTCGAGAGTCGTATTGTTTTCCCTTGCCGCAACACGGGCAGCCTTTTCACTCTTTGCCAGATTCAGGTAGTAAGTCTCTATCCCCGAAGCCGATTTGTTCAGGGAGGCATTGGCGTGTATGGATACGAACAGGTCCGCATTGACCTTGTTGGCGATGGCAGTCCTTTCTTCGAGAGGAATGAACACATCGGTGGAGCGTGTCATAACCACATCAATTCCAAGGTCGTCCCTGATCTTTTTCGCCAGCTTCAGGCCTATATCGAGAACAACGTCTTTCTCCCGGGTCCCGTCTGAGTTCATGGCACCAGGATCATGGCCGCCATGGCCCGGATCAATCACAATCCTGCGTATCTTTCCCGGCTTGAAAACTGCAGCAGGTTCTCTGTCCTGTTCTATTTTTCGAACCTGAGCAATTTCTTTCGGTTGTGGAGGAAGGGTGTTGATGCTCTCGTCCAGCCGTGAAATTTCCTGTTTCCTTTCACCCTTCACATCGATAATTATACGGTAGGGGTCTGATAACGAAAATATCTTGAAATCCTTTATATTGTCGATATCGAGAACTACTCTTACTATATCCGAACGGAACTGGGAAACACGAGCCATACGTAACAGCCCGTCTCCGATAGGTGTATCCTTCACCCCACTCGCCATTTTCACCCCTTTGATGTCCAAGTAGAGGCGCGGTGGAAGTTTAGCCGCTTCATTCTTTTTCAACTGATGGTATTCGAAGGGTGCCTCCCTGTCCAGGGTTATGGCAATTCTCGTATAGTCTGGGATTCGACCAGTACTTCAGACCTGTAACATGGTTCAGAGCGGTATTCTGATCATTGGCCATGTTGTCTGCATCATGAATCTCCTCTATCAGCTTCTGCAGCTTTTTATTGTGCACACTCGCATGGGCCGACAGTGGACCCGTGGTTATCAGTCCGAGCAATACAATAACGATGAAAGTCAAAATATAGTTCAGTTTTCCGATACTCACGTTAAACCATCCTTTTCAGTTCATCCAAAAGAGTTATTGCCTCAATGGGTGTCATGGCAGTCACATCGATTTCTTTCAGTTTCTGCCGCACAGGATCGATATCTTCAGCAAAAAGGGAAAGCTGCGGTGATGGCAGGACAGAAACATTCTTCTTTCCTCTGGCGATGCGCGGCATTCCGCCTTCGGCGAATTCGCCCTTTTCCAGGTTGCGAAGGATTTCCTTTGCCCGTTCTATCACTTCCGAAGGCAGGCCGGCAAGTCTCGCCACCTGGATACCGTAGGAATGTGATGTAGCTCCGTCGACAATTTTTCTAAGAAAAACAATTTGATCGTTCCATTCCCTTACAGCAATGTTGCAGTTCTTGATTTTTCCCCTTGTTACCGACAATTCGGTAAGTTCGTGATAATGAGTGGCAAAAAGGGTCTTGGCGGAACAGCGCTCGGTATCGTGGAGGTATTCGGCAACTGCCCAGGCTATGGAAACGCCGTCGAAGGTGGACGTGCCGCGGCCGATTTCGTCCAGAATAACCAGACTTTTCGCTGTGGCATTACGCAGGATGTGGGCCGTCTCCATCATTTCAACCATGAAGGTGGATTGCCCCCGGGCCAGATTGTCCGCCGCCCCGACGCGGGTGAATATCCGGTCAACCACCCCGATCTCCGCTTCCGAGGCAGGAACATAAGACCCCATCTGAGCCATGAGAGTGATCAGGGCGACCTGGCGCATGTAAGTGGACTTTCCCGCCATGTTCGGTCCGGTTATAATTATCAGCTGGTTCTGTTCGTTGTCCAGCAGGGTGTCGTTGGACACGAAACGTTCGGAGAGGCTCATGGCCTCGATCACCGGATGCCGGCCGTCAATGATGCGGATCTGATTATCTTCATCTATGACAGGACGGCAATAGCCTCTTTCATGGGCAAGCCCGGCCAGGGAAACCAGTACATCGAGGACTGCTAGGCGACCGGCGGTACCTGATATGCGTTCCCCCTGCGCGGCAATCTGTTCCCTGATATTCTGAAACAGTTCATACTCGAGAGAGCAAATACGTTCTTCAGCGTTCAGGACTTTTTCTTCGTATTCCTTCAGTTCAGGAGTTATGAATCTCTCTGCATTGGCAAGGGTCTGTTTCCTGATGTAGTTTTCCGGGATTCCCGCCAGGTTGGCACGCGTAACTTCTATATAATAACCGAAGACCTTATTATAACGAATTTTAAGGGAATTTATTCCGGTACGAGCCCTTTCCCCCGCCTCAAGCCTGGCAATGAAGTTTTTCCCCTCACTGCTCAGAGTATGGAGTTCATCAAGTTCCGCATTATAGCCCCTGGCTATTATGCCCCCTTCACGCAGAACGAAAGGGGGATCATCCACAATCCCCCGCATCACAAGCTCCGTAATGTCAACCATCGGATCGATCTGCCCGTATAGTGAACGGACCATGGGAGAGACGCAACCGGCAAGTAGTTCGAGAAGCGGGGGAATACGAAGCAGTGAATTCTTCAGGGCAACAAGATCTTTTGCTCCAGCCCCCGCCATACTGATGCGACCGTTCAACCGCTCCAGATCATATATTCCTTCCAGCAACAATGCGATCTCGTTCCTTAATTCCGGCTCCCCGACCAGCTCTTCGACGGCGTCAAGTCGTTCTTTTATCTTTTCGATATTTACCAGTGGATAGTTAATCCAATGGCGTAACAATCTGGCACCCATGGCCGTTTTTGTCCGATCCATCAGTCCCAGCAATGACCCTTTTCTTTTGCCTTCGGCAATTGTCACTGTAAGTTCAAGGTTTTTCCGGGTCGATTCGTCAAGAACCAGATGTTCGCGGATTTTGTAAGGTATTATCTGCCGGATATGGCTGACAGCACTCTTTTGTGTTTCATTCAGATAATGAAGGACGGCACCGGCCGCCAGCAATCCTTCCTCCAGAGCGCCGCATCCCAGAGCATCCGCAGATCCAACCGAGAAGTGACTGATAAGCAGTCTTCTGCAATAATCCTCGTCGTATATCCATTCGTCGAGAAAGGAAATGACCCGTCCGTCGAGACAGGACCCGATTTCACCCCTGGTCACCACATTTCGCATGGAAGAAGGCAGCAGAACCTCCCGGGGGTTGATGCAAACGAGTTCCGCAGTCAAGGCATCTACCCCCTCGACCTCGGTTACCCGGAATTCACCTGTGGATATATCCAGGTGGGATAGCCCCCACCTGCCCTTTTTCCCCTCGGAGAGACTGAAGAGATAGTTGTTCTCTTTAGGGGAAAGACTTTCGGCATCGACCACCAGACCTGGAGTTATCACTTTCACCACTTCGCGTTTTACAATCCCTTTGGCAAGCCTGGGATTTTCCACCTGCTCGCATATGGCAACCTTTTCTCCGGCCTCGATCAGTTTTGCGATGTATGGACCCGCCGAGTGATATGGGATTCCGCAAAGCGGGACATCGGCTCCGTCCGTATTGCGGTTGCGGGAAGTCAATGTGATATCCAGAATTCGCGATGCCTTGACGGCATCATCGAGAAACATCTCGTAAAAATCTCCCAGGCGGAAGAAGAGAACGGCATCCGGATATTGAGTTTTGATCTCCATGTATTGACGCATCATTGGTGTTGGCTCAGACATATAAACCCTTTAAATCTCGCTTTTCGGCCATCAATCCTAACAAAATCATCAATGCTTGTAAAACACAAAAACCCTTGAAGTTACTGCTGCTTCATAATCACATTTTTTTCTTCCAATCGGGATGACAATTCAGCTTCAAGATATATACTTTTAAAAGTATAATAATTTGCCAGGATTGGAGCGTCCTATGGCCATACCGGTTGTTTTCAGCAACAGTACCGCCGGAATGATTGAGATATACCTCCTCGACGAGCTGATAAGACAGGGCAAGATAGTTGCTTACAAAAGGTCGGATTACTGGGTTAAAATCTGTAATGACCCGGTAAATGAAATAGTTGATAAATTTGATAAGACACCTGAAGATTTAAAAACAGACAATATTATAAATGGCAAGACAGAGGAGAGAAATATTTCCAGTCCATCCATGAAAAAGCCGAGGGAGGAGAAAGATATGCTAATAGGCGTGATCTACAAAAACAACAGGCGGGGGATGATTGATGAATATCTTCTTGAAGAGCTCATAAAAGAAGATAAGATAAAAGCCTTCCGCCGTTCGGGGGGCTGGGCAAAAATTGGCCGGGACCCGGTAAGGGAACGCTGGAAATCAGCATCTTACAAAGGACAAGATAGAAGAAAAAAAGAACTCCCTCCTGATTATTTCCTGTGACAGGAATTACTTTAATATGGACATTCCGCCACAAAGATAAAAATGATCATCCTTCTATCTCGAAAGCAATTTTGACAAGCACCTGGTATTCTGAGACTTTACCGTCTTCTCCCACGTGCCCGTGTATTTCCTCGACTTCAAACCATGACAATTTGTGAACAGTTTTTCCCGCTTTGACCAGAGCTGCATCAACAGCAGCTTCAATACCTTTTTTCGAAACCCCGATAACTTCGATTTTCTTGTAAACTCTGTCCGCTCCGTACATGACGCCCTCCTCGTTTTAGATTCTTTTCTAATATTGTAACATCGGGTCGTGAAGTGTAAAGCAGCCAGGAAGATCAGCGAATTGACTCACATAAATGCAATGCCCGACATAACAACTCAGGGAGCATGTTCACTATGGGCTTGCGATACTACTTGACAAAACTGTAACACGATACAAACTGATAATATAGGGTCAGGAACCTCTATCGGCAAAACAAGAAATCAGCCGAGAGTATGCGGCAAAAAACCTGCAAAAAAGGAATTTTCCGCTAAACTCCCTTTAAAAAGAGGAGGAACCGCAATGGCAAAAGAAAGGGGTCAATCCAGGAGCCGCTACAAAGAAAAGGGGCAGATGGCCGCACGCAGCACTGATGTATACATACCCGATGAAGGAAGAAAAGAAATTGCGGTCTGCACAGGGTGCAAGTCACTTTACAAAAACAAACGATGGTACCTGGAGGGGGATGAATTAACAAAGATAAGTAGTGAAATGGCAACGAATGAAGTAGTCTGTCCCGCCTGCCAGCGAATTCGGGACGATAATCCAGCGGGCATTGTCAGTATCACCGGCGACTATCTGGTTGAACATGAAGTCGAGATACTAAATACGATAAAAAATGAAGCTGAAAAAGCCCGGGCAAAGAACCCCCTGGCCAGGATCATGGAAATCAGGCAGGAAGGGAATGTAATGACCATCCGCACCACGGATGACAAACTGGCCCAGAAGCTTGGGAAAAACATCTATAGGGCGCATAGCGGTAATCTGGAATACCAGTGGAGTAAAGACAACAACTTCGTAAGGGTCAACTGGAACAGATAAGTATGTCCGACAACCCAGACAGGAATTAGAGACGAGTATGACTGAAAGCGTTCATAGTATAATACAGGAAATTCTCAACTTGGTATAAATATCTTACTGGAAAACTATTTCACTGTAGGTTATGTAATGTCGCACCTGTGCTCTGCAGTGGTATAAGCCACAGGTGCACTAAACCGCTTCGCGGCAACTCAAAAACCATTAAGCATAAAAAGGCTATAGAAACAAAGAAACAGGTATCTGCACAAGGATCATCCAGGGCAGACTCTTCGGAGGCTGCCTTTTTTATTGCCAAGAAGAGACTTCTCCTTACATTCTGCGGAGTTGACGACCAGAGAGCCGGAAATTCCGAAAGAAAAGGAGAAAGAACCATGACCGAGTTGAGTAGAAAGAAGAAGGAAGACATGCAGCTTGCCGGTATTCGCCCCGCACCGTTGCCGGCTACTTCGACACCGTGCGGGTGCTGGCGAACCATTACCACCGCTCGCCCGACCTGATCACCGAGGATGAAATCCGGCGCTTCTTCCTCCACATGATCAACGAACGCAAGACCTCCGCCAGTTCGATTACCGTGTATCTGTGCGGCATCAAGTTCTTTTATGAAACCACCCTGAAGCGGACCTGGCAGGTATTCGGCCTTATCAGGCCGCTCAGGACCAAAAAGCTGCCGGTAGTTCTGTCATCGGAGGAAGTTCACCTCATTCTGAAGGAGATTGAAAACCCGATTTACCACATGGCCCTGACCATCATCTATGCCTGCGGTCTGCGCATTTCCGAAGCATATCGTCTTTACCGTGGAGACATCGGTACGAACAGGCAGAATCACGGTCTATACCTTGCTCAATTCAAATAAACAGGTACCCGAAATATTTGCTTCGCAATATGATATACACCATTTGCTCAAAGCCATGAAAGCACTGAACGATGGGAAAAGATTCTTTGGAGAAAGAATCCTGGGGAGAATCTTAAGGAATTCCTACTTCGAGCATATCCTCCCGTAACGTCAATACAGGACAACCAGCGGCAAAAAGCAATGGCTGCTTATTTCGCAAATTCACCCACTATAACGCTGAGCTACTTGGATGCTTTTTATGCTGACCCAGTTGAAGAATTGAAGGAGACGCTTAGGCAGCCATACTTTGTCACTCTTAATTATGGGATTATTTTAGGCGAAGAATACTGCCGTAAAAAGAATAAAGTGCTTCTTGAGGAACTAAATCTTAATCGTGCAAATAATGTGGCTGCTGGAACTTACTTTGTGACACAGCTCCATTCCGAATTCGTTGCGAAATCTCGACAGTTATTCAAACGGCAAAAGCATTTTTCAATGGCGAAGTCCAAGATGAAGAGGATAAATACAATGCTTTCTGGGCGACTATAAATCTACAGGGGCAGTTTTCAGATTGGGAATATATTTATGGCAAGTCATTTGACCTGGAAGGCTTGGTGAAATTTTATAATTCTGATTACAACACAAAGTGTCCGTATGTTAACTTGAGTTGCAACCTTTACGCAAAGATAATGATAGATCCTCATTCAATCAGAACAGGTGACCCAATGAACATCACACATATTGCTACCATGATGCCTTACTCGGATCTATTCATTACTGATAAAGCATGGTGTAAATTTCTAAAAAAGAAGTCCTTAGACAAGATTTATAACACTAATGTATGCTATACTGGCGACTGTAAGGTAATTGAAGCTTTTTTTGCTGATTTAAACAGGACCCGATGCTTACAAAGCGCGTCACTCGGACTCCACTATGATCAACTCAGAGTATCCAGGTTGGAGCTGGGAGGAAGATTATGAATGAGTCAACCATTCGGAAGTCGGCGGCGGCCTCCACCTTTAGGGGTCCGCAGATACGGGTCCCAAAGGGAGTTCGATGCGCAGCATTGTTTGTAGTGCTGATATTTGCGAAACTTCCCGTCCTCGCCTTTGCCCAACCACCATGCCCCGGAATTCACGTGAAGATTCTGAACATAAAAAACAGCACTGGAACCGTTGCGTGCGCGCTGTTCGAATCGCCGGAGGGCTTCCCTAAAGAATACCTGCACTTTGCAACGAATATTATGAGCATTAGAATTCGGAAGTCCCAGGCGCGTTGCGACTTTGAAGACATCCCGCCCGGTAGGTATGCGTTGGCCGTCGTTCATGATGAGAATATGAACGGCAAGCTAGATACCAACTGGATGGGTATCCCTACGGAAGGCTACGGTTTTTCAAATGACGCCAAAGCATTACTGGGCGCGCCTTCATTCTCTGCCGCCAGCTTCCTTTACGATGGGCGAAACATAGATATGACGATTAGGTTGAATTACTGAGCGCCCGCTGTATGAACATTGAAAATTTCTAAGTTCTGTCTTCAATCAAGCACACTCCATGCAGGGTTGCTTGGCCTAACACATCCAGGCGCTCCAGTCGACGAGGAAACGCGCGGCTGAGTTTGAGAGTTATCGCCAATAAAACTACAAGGAGCAAAAATGAACACCTGCCTGATGCTGGTTGACTTTCAGAATGATTATTTCCCCGGCGGCAACATGGAGCTCGTCGGCATTGAAAAAGCTGCAGCAAATGCACGGATTCTTTTGAAAGAATTCAGAATGGCAAAATCACCAGTCATCCATATCCAGCACATTTCCGCACGTCCAGACGCAACGTTTTTCCTGTCTGAAACTGATGGGGCAAAAATAAATCAGATAGTTACTCCCCAAGAGGATGAAATTGTTGTCATAAAAAACTTTCCAAACAGTTTTCGCGGCACCTCTCTGTTGGAAATACTGAAAAAAGAAAAAATAGAGAATCTTGTTATCTGTGGCGCAATGAGCCACATGTGTATAGACGCAACAACTCGTGCCGCTTTCGATCTCGGTTTCAACTGTATTGTTGCCGAAGATGCTTGCGCCACTAAAGACCTGATTTTCAAAAACCAGACCATAAAGGCATCAGATGTTCATGCATCCTTTATGGCAGCTTTATCCGTCCCATATGCCAAAGTAATTTCAACTTCAGAAGTCATTGAAAGCAGGATATAACCAGGGATAAGTAAGGGGTCTGGCCCCTACAACCATCACCAGACAGGAGCACCATGCAGGACGATAAACTGACACGACTGCTGCACCGGTTTGCCACAGCAGCCGCGGCGCACCACCGGGCGCTGGAAGAAATGGATGAAGAACGGGCCAATACCCACACACATATGATTGCCGGGCTCTACCGGTCGATTATCGCCACCGGGGAGAGCGGCAGACAGGCCCTGCTGGAGCTGGTTGACGACAGCGACCCGGCTGTTGCCGGAATGGCAGCAGTCTACTCGATCCGCTACGACAACAAGCGTTGCCTGTCTGCCTTGAAACGTGTGGCAGCGATGCCGGGTTTGCTGGGATTTCGGGCCCGGATAGCAATTGAGCGATGGGAGAGCGGGGAGTGGCCGGGACCGGAAGAGTAAAATGCCTGTAGTTTCCAATAATCGTGAGCATCAAGAGTGATGCCCATGAAATTATGCGTATCCCATGAATAAGTCATTAAAATAAACGTGCGGCGCCCATTGAGAAAATCATGAATTTATGAAAAAATACAAAATATCCAATGTATCACCTCACCCGTCATTATCTGAAATCATTAGAGTCAGTATCATAATCTCCGTATCAATATTTTATTGATATGTAATCGATATTTCATCATCCAACGAAGTACAACCTTTTATATAGAATATGAGTTACGACAACTAAATTTTTGATGAATTTTTGTGCAAACAGCTAAAAGGCAAGTCTTTCCACGTCTGTTTTCTGAAAACGAAGCGTTTTTTTAACATGGTTATCCACAACCTTTGTGGATGCAACGGTCGAAATGAAGCGGATATCTGCGAGTATGGGAAAAAGTTATCAACTTTTTTGCGTTTTTTTATAAATATGACATTTTATTGACAGATCAAGCGAGTCATCCAATCTTATTTCCACACTCAGGAACAAGAATTTCTCCAGGTTATATGGATTAATCCAACTTCCCTCGAACATTGTTGCAAACAATATTAACGCTTGTAACGCATGCGCAACACTCTGATTTTAATATATGCATTTTCAGCAGTTTTCAGATTGATATACTGAAATTATTCAAGCAATCAGAAAGTGGACATATGAAGAAAATAAATCCGATCGAAACTGTTTCCGAGCAATACAATCAGCTCAGGGAAAAACTCAAGTCTACTCACAACATGCACGAGAAGAATGTCATATTTCGCAGGCTGGTCAATCTCCTCGGTGTCATGCAATTTCTCAACTCAATTAGATAAAATTTTCATTACACTATCTCCCTACGAACCGACCTGTTCCGTTATACCCATATCTGCTTCATCGGGCGGACAAGCATTAATATTGCCGGAAGTAAAAGATTTAATATCAAAAATACCATTCAAATTACTCAGTGTCCGGTTAAGGATTTGATACATGCCATCCCCACTCTCCCGGCCTGCTGCCACCCTCTCCCACAAGGGGAGAGGGACTTGAAATCCTGACTAACCTCCGATGGATGTTATCCGGAAAGGCGTCGCGCTTTTAATGTGCGGCATCTCAGACCGCAATAGTAAAGAGAAACTCGTTCACTTCGACGGCAGACATTTGCCGTTGTCTGACTTGCCTTGCTTATATGGCAAAACGCATTAATATTTCTCTTGTGAGAACGAAACTTTCTTCCTGCAAGAGGGAAAATGTCGGGCAGGATTCGGATATTAATTGTTTATGGCCGCATTTAATCTTAATCTTGCCGATATGATAAGATAATGATTGCAATATCACTGCTGCATCAACATTCGAATGCGGTTCAAATGAGGATAACGATATGCCGGAAGAACCAGTAACAAACGAAGAAAAACCGCGGATTCGCGAGATGACCATAGATGATTTCTCCGAAGTCTTTCATATCGGCGAGGAGGTTTTCACAGCCGAATATTCACAAAGCCTATACCGCACCTGGGATGAATATGAAATAACCACCCTCTTCAACTCGGACAATGAGCTTTGCCTCGTTGCGGAACAGGGCGAAGAAATTCTCGGGTTTGCCCTGGGTACCACGGTGAGCAAGCACAACTCCCCTTGGAAATACGGCTATCTCGTCTGGCTGGGCGTACGGGGCAATATTCAGCAAAAGCACGTGGGCAGCAGGCTGTTCAGGGAGATCAAAAGACGCATGAAGGAACAGGGAGCGCGGATGATCATCATCGATACATCGGCCGACAACGATGCCGCAATCAGTTTTTTCAAAAAACAGGGGTTCGGCAATATCCAGCAGCATGTCTATATGACGCTTAACCTGACCCGCAAGACGAAAAGAGAGTCCGGGAAAAAACCATGATCAATAACAGGGAAAAAGTTCTGAAGGCAATTAACGCCGAAAGGCTGAGGAAGACTCTGTTCGACCTGCTCGATATCTATTCGCCGTCCGGCAAGGAAGAGGATATCCAGCTATACCTTGAAGGAGTGCTCAAAGGGGCGGGTTTTGCCGTGGTGCGGCAGGAAGTTGAGGAAGACCGCTACAACCTCATTGTAACAATGGGGCAAGAGGCTCCCCGGCTATACCTGGTCGGGCATGTGGATACCGTAGCCGCCTGGGATCTTGATAATTTCGGCCCGATCGAATCAGGAAGTGTCATCCGGGGGGTCGGCAGCGCCGATATGAAAGGGGGCTGTGCCGCCATGGTCGAGGCCTGGCTGGCGATTTCCGGGGCTCTTTCTTCATCCGAGCTTCCACCCGTTGGGCTTTTGCTGGTTGTGGGCGAGGAAGAAAACGGAGATGGCAGCTCCGTTTTTCTCGATACCTGCCGTCCTCCATGGGTAGTCATCGGAGAACCGACGGGACTGGTTGCATGTTTCGCGCATTACGGTTATCTCGAAGCGGATCTCGTCACCCGTGGCCGGAGGAGTCACTCGTCTTTGCCGGAGTTGGGGCACAATGCGGTGGAATCGATGCTCAGGGTTCTTTTGCAGTTGGGCAACGACCCGTATTTCAGACGGGAAGAATCCGATATAGTCTATTCGATCAGGGAAATGATATCTTCACGTGAAGGCTTCGTCGTCCCGGACCGTTGCGAAACATGGATCGATCTGCACCTTCCGCCTGACAAGGACCCGTTCCTGGTTCAAGAGAAAATTCTGCAGATAGTGTCAACAGCAGAAAGGTTAATTCCCGACCTTGATCTTAAAGTGGATTTTTTCTACGAATCCAGTGGCTATAACCTCGGAACAGGCAACATTCTTGCCGGAATCCTGCCGAAGATCTATGAAAGGCTTGGAATCCCGCTGCACCTGGACGCCTTTCGCTCCCATTCGGACGGCAATCTCTTTTTCGCGGCGGGAACAAGGCCTCTTATTCTTGGACCTGGTTCCCTCGAAACTGCACACACTCCTGAAGAACAGGTGATTTTCAGCGAGGTTCTCTCCGCGGCCCGCATCTATGCATCCCTGTGCCTGGAGATTTGCCGACAGGAAGTTTTTCCTCTCTGAGAATGCCGAAGGTCGTCTCTTCAAACTGCATATCTGAATATCGGTGCTAGTGCATTTTATCATCCGGAATCACCTCAAACCTTGACTTCGGAATGGCTTTCTGTTAAAAATTCGCCTTTTGCAAAAATTAAATAGATGTGGAGGTGCCGGTTGGCTTAAGGCAGCCGGCCGGACAGAATGAAGACAAGAGTTAAAACAGGGGAACTGGAGCTGTCGGCTGAAATTCTCCAGCGAATACCAGTTCCGACCTTTGTAATCGATCAGAACCATACGGTAACCCATTGGAATCCGGCCTTGGAAAAATTGACGGGTTTCCCGTCATCGAAGATACTGGGTACCGGATACCACTGGAGTGCCTTTTACCGTTCGGAAAGGCCGTTAATGGCCGACCTCGTGGTAGACCGGACTGAAGAATCCCTCATAACCACCCACTATAATGGAAACGCCCGAAAGTCCTTACATGTGGAAGATGCCTATGAAGCCGAAGTATTTTTCCCCGACATGCACAACGGGGGGAAATGGATGATTATCACCGCGGCGCCGATACCGGGTCCTGATGGAGCTGTCATCGGGGCTGTACAGACCCTGCAGGACATAACCGAGCGCAGGCTGGCGGAAGAAGAGTTGAGGCATAGCGAGAACCGGTACAGGGAAATGAGTATTACGGACTCTCTGACCAAATTGTATAATTCCAGGCATTTTTTCAAACTGCTGAAACATGAAGTGGAGCGGGCGGAACGCTATCATCAGCCACTCTCGCTGATACTCCTCGATATCGATAATTTCAAGAGATACAACGATACCTATGGTCATATGGAAGGAGACCGGGCGTTGGCGATGCTTGCGGAAGTGATCAGAAAAAGCCTCAGAAGCTCCGATACCGGATTTCGCTACGGAGGCGAGGAGTTCACCGTGCTGCTGCCACAGACGGAGAGGGAAAACGCGCTTTCAGCAGCTGAAAGAGTGAGGGAAAGTTTTGCGGAAACAGCTTTGTATCCGCTTCCCGGAGTCGAAGTCCATATGACCGTAAGCATCGGAGCGGGACAGTATCTGCCCGGCGAAAAAGAAGACACATTCGTTAAAAGAGTCGATGCAGCCATGTACCTGGCCAAGCAAAGCGGAAAAAACCGTGTTTTGTTCGCAGATTGAAAACCATATCATTTTCCGGGATATAATAAGTCTCCGTAACGTTTATTCCTTCCTCCCCGCACTCAATTGTTGTGCTGAGCAATTTTTCAAAACGATTCGTTCCCTCCGGCACATTTTTGCAGACTCGATATGCATTCGGCCCAACTGCTTCCTTTTGCCATGACATGCCCCCTTTATTTTTATTCCAAATCTGCCTACCCGAGGGAAAAATGAAAATAGTTTTTCGCCGATTCGGGACGCGCGCAGCTAACCCACTGCGATGATGAGCTGTCAAACCTGAACCAGGCTATATCCTGTGCCGGGGGATATATTCCCGAAGTACATTTTTCAACAACCAGGTGCGTAAATGTATCTTCGTGCAGTTCATCACTATTATCTGATATTGCATTCACGGCATAGTGCTTACGGGGATAGAATCCGAAACAGCGTCTTGCAATGAACTGATTGCCTTCTTCACGAAGACCGGTAATGAAATACATGTCATGCTCCTTTCCGGCGACCGGGCGGCGCGGCATACCGCAGACTGTGTTGTATGGAACCGGATAAAATCATTTTTCATAAAAATAGCTTAGAACTGTTACAGGGCCCAGTACATTTGGTTAATATTATCGCACGGCTTAATGTAATGAATGAAAATGCAGTTTCATTCCTTTTAAGGCAAATTTTTTCTGAACCCGCAATACCTCAATCCATAACCCCACATACTTTTTACCTGCCTGTATCACATCCTTAACTTTCCGGTGCAAGAATAATCCACTTATTTCTGTCTTCTTTTTATCATGGTGTGACCATCAACTCCATGAGGTCGAACAGAAGGAATCATAAGATAGGAGTGGACTTTGACCGTGTTTATGAAATGCAAATTGAGGAAGGACAGCAATGAAAATACTATTCGGAGTGCAGGCTACCGGAAACGGTCACATTTGCCGTTCCAGGGAAGTAATCAGGAACCTGAAAGGACGAGGACACGAAGTCCAGGTTCTTTTCAGCGGAAGGGTTCCCGGCCTTGTTCAGGAATCACAGATATTCGAACCCTACACGGTTCGCCGGGGGCTGACTTTCATCACAAGGAAAGGCGGGATCGATATCTGAAAACTGCGGCACAGCTGAACTTTGCGAAATTCCTCTGGGACATTCGATCCTTCGACGCTTCCGGCTTCGATCTTGTAATCACCGATTTCGAACCGATATCGGCCCGGATCGCGAAACGCCACGGCATTCCCAGTATCGGCATCGGGCATCAGTACGCTTTCATGTACGACATTCCCATGGCGAAAGGCAATCCGCTCGGCCTTTTCATCCTCAGGAACTTCGCCCCGGCCGATCACATGCTCGGGCTTCACTGGCATCATTTCGACCGGCCCATTCTGCCTCCCATTGTACCGGACCACTTCAAAAGTGACCGTGCCGTTAATGATAAGAAGATCCTGGTCTACCTGCCCTTCGAGGACCTGGATGAAATTGAAAATATGCTGCGGGAATTCGATACTAATAATTTCCACATCTATCACGGATCATGTAATCAACCTGAAGACAAGGGGAATCTGCACTTGCGGCCCTTTTCCCGCGAAGGTTTCCTTCGTGACCTGTGTGAATGCGGCGGAGTCATCTGCAACGCCGGGTTCGAACTGCCCAGCGAGGCGCTGCACCTGGGGAAAAGGATTCTGGCGAAACCTCTCTCCGGCCAGATCGAACAGAAGTCCAACGCACTTGCGCTCGGGCAACTTGGACTGGCGACCAGTTTCGGGAAGATTGAACGGGAAGCAGGTCAGCGACTGGCTGGATGGCGCAGGGGATCCAGCGGCAAAACCGGCCAATTATCCCGATGTCGCCAAATATCTGGCTGAATGGATCGAAAGTCGACAATGGAATGACATATCCGGGCTTGTGGGCTCGGTCTGGAACGCAACTGGATGATACCTGTTCTTCATTTTCCGTATCCGCCAAAAGCCTGTTTTCTTCCTATTCGGTCCTGAAAAACTTCATTTCTTCCCTCAACCGTTCGAGTTCCCGGTAAAAGCCGGTAATTCCGATGGAAACCTCCCGTACCGCATCGACCATATCATTGCCCATCTGCAGTGCATCGGTCATGGATGATATGATCGCAACGTTGACTTTCTGCTGATCGAGAGAAGCGGCAGCGATTTGCATTTAAAATAACGGATTCCACTTCTCAACGTACATTTTGCCCTGTTGCAACGTGGTTGTGACTCTCATGGTGGATAATGCATAAAATTCCATCTCAAGGAGAGGCTATGAAACCGGAATCCGTTCTGCCGCTCGTTCACAGGTCGATTCAAAACAATGCCGCCGTCATGAATGTTGCATCCAAGGCCACCGGTCTGTTTCGCCAGATGTCCATAAAACCGTATGCACACAATGTCCGAAACCGCGAACTGTCCCTGCTGAAAAACATTCCAAGCATTCATTCGGTTCACTCCAGCATCTTCAGGGAAAAAGGGTCAGGACCCATTCCCACCATCGTAATAGCCGGATTCGTCCCCGATGCGACCGAGGTCACCGAGTTCCAGCGGCCGCTTTTCAAAAAATTCGGCGATATATACTATGTGAACTACCCGAGAAGCGGGTTCTCGGTTCAGATGTTTTACGCTCAGTTAGCCGACCTTATTGAAAATCTCAACAACAGGGGAGAACAGCCGGTCCTGTTCAGCATCAGCTTCGGTTCAGGACTGCTCGCCGATTTTCTCAAGTCCGGTTTGACGTCGAAATTGAGGATCCGGGGGATTGTGATGGCCAGTCCGGTTCTCTGCAAGGAAGACCTGGTCAGGCCGAAGGAAGAAAGGACCGGCGGAGTCAGGATGCTGGAAAGCAACCTGAGCAGGATTTTCAGGGCAGACCCCGACTATGCCGACGAAATCAACCGCCAGATCGAACGTGCAAGGCGCAGTTTCCTGGCGCTTTTCGAAGCCGGGGCCGAAAACCGCGACCTCAACAGCAGACATCTTTCCATTCGCAGGAAAATCATGGACGCATTACAGAATACGACTTTCCTCGGTGGTTACGAGAGGGTCCTGGCGCTGAAGCAGTTCGATGCTCCGGATATCGGGAAACCCGTTTTCAGCGGGCCGGCCCTTGTGCTGTTCGCCGAAGCGGAAGAAAATGTCATGGTAGCCAGGTCTCCCACCATGGCCGCCTTCAGCGATGAAAAAAGATTCAGGGCAGTTTTTCCACATGCCACCGTACGTACCGTAAAGTCGGCAGCAGAGGGAGACCCGGTTGTACATGCCTCACTCATCTTTCATTACAAATATTACAACTGTCATCTGGAGTCTTGGTACGACGGGCTTCAGGCAACTGAACTCCGCACGGCGTTATAGTCCGGAATCACAAACCTGCATGCGTGACGCCTGAACGTCGAGCAAGCGAAATGCCGTGGTTCAACGCCGCCGACAGCGCGCTATGCCATTTACGTCGGGTGAACTTCGCCGGGCTGCCTCATACCGCGGAAATGCAAAAACCGGGGCGCTCCGCGCAGTCGAAGGCGTGATGGAGTCACAGATTCAGGACAAAGGCAAAACTAAATGAATTTCATTGTAAATCCTCTGGCCGCGCTATGGTCGGGTCGTTTTCTCTCTAAAGACCCGCTACAGGAACAGCGCGATATTTTCCGCAAGCTGCTGCAAAAAGCCGCAGCGACGGAATTCGGCAAAGATCACGGATTCTCCTCTTTTGCAGGACTGCCTTTCGCGCAAGCCTATGCGGAATACCGGCAGAAAGTTCCCATTCGAACTTACCGGGATTTCTGGGATAAGTACTTCTCCCCCCGCTTCAGCGACAACGCCGGGAAGAAAAGCCTGATCCTGGATAACGTCACCTGGCCGGGGAAAATACCTCTTTTCTGCGAAACTTCGGGCACAACCGCGCCGACCAAATATATTCCTTTCAGTAACGAAATGTTTGCCGCGAACAAACGTGCCGCACTGGACCTGACCGCCTGCTATCTGGCCAAAAACCCGAAAAGCATGCTCCTCTCGGGCAAGCTCCTCTACATGGCGGGCAATACGGCCCTGTCCGAGCTGGGAGACGGCGTTAAAAGCGGTGACATGAGCGCAATCACCCTCTGTCACCGGCCGTTCTATCTTAAATCATTCATAGCGCCCGACCCGGAAACTTCAGCCCTTCCCTGGGAAGAAAAACTCGATGCCATGGTACGCCTGCTCCTGGCCGGGGACGACATCAGGGGCATTTCCGGAGTGCCGCCCTGGATATCTGCTTCTTCTACAGCGATGCGTGGAATCCGGGGGCAAATCGCTACCGGAACTGTTGCCGAATCTGGAACTGATCATCCACGGCGGTGCGAGCATGAAACCTTACCAGAGAGAGTTTGACCAGCTTTTCGGTACACGCCCTCCCCGTTTTCTGGAACTCCTGCCCTCTTCCGAGGCATTCATGGCCTTTCAGGTATCAGGTGAAGAGTTGATGCGTTTTGCCCCGTATTACGGCGTTTTTTTCGAATTTGTACCGTTCGGGTCTCTTGACGGGAAAGGGGTTCCCGCTGCCGACGCCGAAGCGGTGCCGCTTGAGGAAATAGAGACCGGGAGGAGGTATGCGGTCATTCTTTCGACCTGTGCCGGACTCTGGCGCTACCATATCGGCGACACCATCAGGTTCGTCTCCCGTTCGCCCATGTTCATCGAATTCACGGGAAGGGACAGGTTTCTCGACCGTTTCGAGGAAAAGGTCACCCAGAGCGAGGTGGAAGAGGCTGTCGCCACCCTGAACAGGCTCCACGGAATGATGGTGAACGAATTCATGGTCGGCCCGGACATAGCCGGACGGCGTCATGCCTGGGTACTCGCCCTTGGTGACGGACATAGCCCGGACACATCGGAATTGGCCATGCGTCTTGACAACACATTGCGATATATGAATGCCGATTACGCCGCGTTCCGCTTCCAGGGCCGCATCAATCCGCCGTATGTGCTTCCGGTCGGTAAAGATGTCATCTACCGGTGGTCGAAAGATGTCCGCGGCAAGCTCGGCGGCCAGAGCAAGATACCCCATATCGACCCGACCGTAGACGGAGAAATGATAAAGAGCCTTCTTGGATATTGCCGGCAATTCACGACCGACGGTGTTAACACAGAATTCACAAAATCTTCATCATGCTGCAATTTACAAGGGGTACAATCACTACCATGAAAATATTCAAAGCGGACCTGCACGTTCATTCCAGTTTTTCCAACAAGCCTACCTACTGGGCATTGCGCAAATTCAACTGCCCGGAGAGCTTCACCTCTCCCGAATTCATCTACAAGACCGCCAGGCAGGCAGGCATGGATTTCATCACCATTACCGACCACAACACCATCAACGGCGCCCTGGAGATCGCCCATCTGCCGGATGTATTCATCAGCGTCGAGGTAACGGCCTACTTCCCGGAAGATGGCTGCAAGGTCCATGTGGTTGTGCTGGACATCTCCGAAGCAGTTTACCAGGACATCATGCGGCTGCGGAAAAATATCTACGAACTGGTCTCCTACCTGAGCAGCAGCAAAATCGTTCATTTCATCGCCCATCCGCTTTACGCACAGAACGAGAAACTCAACGCAGGGCATATAGAAAAGCTTATTCTTCTGTTCCAGGTGTTCGAGGTAAAGAACGGCTCGAGAGCCCCCCGATTCAACCGTTTCATGGAAAGAGTCCTCGACGGGCTCACCCCGGAAAAGGTCAACAGCCTCGCGGACAGGCACAACCTCGAACCCGTAGGCCTGCAGCCATGGTACAAGGCTAAAGTGGGAGGCTCAGACGATCACAGCGGCTTCTTTATTGCCAGGGCACATACGGTTGCGCCTGAAGGTAAAACGAAGGATGATTTTATCGGTTCGATCGCCGGCTTCCAGACCTATGCAGCCGGAGAGGACGGAGACCCCCTTACCCTTGCACACAGTCTCTACGGCATTGGGCACAGTTTTTACCGCAGCAGGGTCAACTCCCGCAAATCCGGTCCCACGCCGTTCATGAAGGTCCTTCTTAACAACTATTTCGATGCCGGAAACGAGAGCCTGACCCTTCGTGACAAGGTGAGATTTTTCATCAGGAAGAACCTGCCCGGATTCTCGTCCGGATACGAAGGAAGAAGCTTCGAGGAAGTGCTGGAAAAGGAGGCAAGACGGCTTCTCAATGACCGGGAATTCCTGGCCGGTATCGGCACCGGGGACAGGAACAGGAAGATTTTTGCCGTAACCAGCTATCTTGCCAACCGCCTGATCTACATCTACACGGAGCGTCTGACCAGGATCTCATACCAGAAGGGTTTCTTCGACCTGGTGAATTCCCTCTCCACCATCGGCCTGGTTCATCTGCTGGCCTCTCCTTATTACCTCGCCTTTCACCACCAGCACAGGGGCAAGGCCCTGATGGTTGAACTGGACGGCCGGTTCGGCCTTAAAACCTGCGATGAGAAAAAGGAAAAAATCGCTCTGTTTACCGATACCCTCCATGAAATAAACGGTGTCGCCATTACCATCAGGCGCCTAGTTGAAACGGCAAAAAACAGGGGCGTGGAGCTGACGGTCATTACCTCTTCCACCCGTGAAACATCATATGAGAACGGGGTCATGAACTTCAAACAGGTGGGTGACTTCGTTCTGCCCGAATATCCGGAACTGAAGCTCTCTTTCCCGCCGCTGCTCGATGTGATCGAATATTTCGAACGGGAAGGCTTCACCCGCATCCATGTCAGTACTCCGGGCAGCATCGGTCTCATAGCCCTGCTGATCGCAAAACTCATGGATATCCCCATTTCCGGGACCTATCACACTGATATCCCCCGCTATGTAAAGAGCCTGACTTCCGACGAGCTCCTGGAGAATGCCGCCTGGCAGTTCATGATCTGGTTCTACAACCAGTTGGAAGAGGTCATGGTGCCGTCAACAAGCACCAGGAAACAGCTTATCGAACATGGCCTGCCCGCGGAAAAAACCAAACCTCTGCCGCGCTGGGTTGATACGCGCCGTTTCACCCCGGCCGTGCGCGATGAAGGCTTCTGGAGAAAATCCTGCATCAGGGAAGTGACAAAGTTCCTCTATGTGGGAAGAGTGTCGAGAGAGAAAAATCTGGAACTACTTGCCGATGCCTTCAAGGATGTTCTACAAGCGGGATTTTCGGCCCACCTGGTGATTATCGGCGACGGTCCTTACAGAAAAGAGATGGAGGAAATACTGCTCGGCTGCCCCGCAACCTTTGCCGGGTTTCTCGAAGGCAACGACCTTTCGACCGGATATGCGTCTTCGGATGTGTTCGTCTTCCCAAGCACAACAGACACCTTTGGCAACGTGGTCCTGGAAGCGCAGGCATCGGGTCTGCCGGTCATAGTCTCCGATGAAGGCGGACCGAAGGAACTCATGCGGGACCGGGAGACAGGCATCGTGGTCAGGGCGGACGATAAGGTTTCCCTGGTTGACGCCATGTGCTTTTTTCTCGAAGACCGGGACGCCATAAGGACAATGGGAGAGCAGGCCAGAAAATACGCCGAACAGGGAGAGCTTGAAGTCGGAGAAACATACAGCACGATTCTCCACGGCCAAGGCAGGGCGGCAAATTATTGAAAGATGTTTCATCGCCGCACCCTGACATTGCAGCGTCGGTCAGTTCCGAAACGGATTCGATTAGCATAATCGCACCCCGGGCTTTACTCTTAAATCCAGTATCGCTTAACGCATTGAATGATGTGCTTCATCTCTTGAGAAAAGGCTTCCCGCGATCCGCGATCAACATGAATGGACATGCAGCTTCCGTTCAGATAATTCTTCCACCGGCACACGAATCAGACAGTACGCAACCGCGATCACACGGTCAAACACAAACTCCACGCGCGTCTACATTACCCTGAACATTCCTATAAATGGACATCCTCCCGGCATGAATGCGGGATAGTTCTGCATTTGCAGACAGCCTCGTTCCAGGGAGTCAGCTGCGCATTATACGGGCTTTTGCAGGAGAAGCTCGGCTTCAGGTTTTATCATCCGCGCAGGACCATCACACCGGAGTATACTTCCTGGCCGCTTCCCGCATCCTTCATTATGGAGGCAGAACCGCGGTTCGAGAAGAAGGGCTTTCACCTGCATACCCTTCATCCCACCGAACTGGCAGAACAGATACTCGATCCCGATCATCCCGGCGCTCTCTCCGATGTCAAGGAATACCTGGACTGGCTGGCGCGGAACCAGCAGAATGTCATCCAGTTTTTCCTGGTGCGGGGCGTAGACCGCAACAGCTGGATACCCCATGCGCAAAAAATCATTGAAAATGCCCATGCAAGGGGCATCCTCGTCGGAATACAGATTTCCCTTTCCATGTTGCAGCAGCAGGCTTTCCAGGCGATAAACCTGTTGCGCCCCTTCCCTTCGTATAAAAGGCAGATCGATCACACTCTCGACTGGCTTTTCCAGGCAAAATGGGATTTTGTTACCATTGAACATACCATGGCAGAGCATCTTCCCGACCTTTCCAGGCTTCTGCCGTCAACTTCAGCGTATCTCGCGCAACAGGCGGCCGATAAATTCGGAATAAAGGTTTTCGAATCCACCCACGTAATCCGCAGCAGGAGGGAAATTGACTCTGCTTCCTCGAACTCTCCGGAATCAAGTCCGGCCGCATGCAAGCGGCCGTCATCACCGGACAGTACGGGAATCATGATCCATACCGTTATGTGCTATTCGGTTACCGAGCCGGAAGCACCGGTGTACGGCAACCGGAACCAGCGGTTCATGCTGGACAGGGCAAAGGCGGAAAACAGCTGCAGGGAAACCTGGTACTGGCCGGAATCGTCCTACTGGATAACATTCGACAGTTCCGTGCCGCTTTTGCTGCTTCCCTATCTCGACGCGCGCCGGTCGGACATGGAGGCCATGGAAGAGATCGGGGTGCCCGGCCATCTGACCTTCAGTTCGGGCTGGGAATGGGGCTACTGGCTGACCGACTGGAGCGTGGCACGCTGGTCCTGGCGTTATGCCGAAAACGGCAAAGTCGCGGCTACCGGTCCCCTCGACTGCCTGAATGACATTTTTCCCACCGGTCGTATGAAAAAATTATGGAAGGAAGCGCTCGGCCTGCAGAACCTCTTTCTGAAAGAACGCAAGCTGTTGCAGGACATGTCCGCCCTCCCCCCTTTCGCCGAACTCTTCCCCCCCTTTAACAAGCCGTTTCAGCCGGTTCCGGAGGTCTCCCCGGCAAGGCTCTCCGGATCGGGGGACAACTATGCTGAAGTTCTGAACCGCGTTATTGACGACCTTGAAGATTATGCAAGCGGCATGGAACGGATCATCTCCGGACTTGAAGAAGAAATCGCCGGTTTTATATGGCCGGAAATTCCTGATCGGCTGCTGATCCATGGTGAACTGAAATCGGGACTGCAGGTTACAGTTTTGCGGGCCAGACACAAAAGGACGACCATGCTGGCGCTGATGGCGGCCGCAAGCAAGGATTCACGTAAAAAAGAAAAGGTCGGCGAACTGCTGAAGCAGGCCGCCCTGATAAGGCATGATGCTTTGAAACTGGTGCGGCAGCAGGAAAAGCATTATCGTTACCCGGTCGAACATCTTGCCCGGCGAAGAAAGAGTCTAACCGCCTATGGTTTCGGCTATCTTTACCCGGTCAGCTCACTTTTTTTCTGGGCTCGGGAGGAAGAACAGGTAAGAAAGCGCCGTTTCGACGCCTTTTTCATGAACATCTGGGATTTCCGAAGGATTCTCGGATTGGAAAGCCTTTTCCGGTGAGTATTTCAAAAATATTTATTCCAGGTAACCGCCATTGCAAGACAGTTTTTTCAGGGTTGTAACAACATCCTGAAATAAGTCGTGTATATACAACGAAATATGTCTGATCCAATTACCCCAAGTTGATAAATGAAGGAGGAAATGTCATGCTTTGTCCCAAGTGCCGAGCAAAAATCGGTTTATACCGTTTGAAAGCCGTAACCCAGAACAGTATTGCACAAGGTATCACCTGCGCTCTTTGCGGATACTGGAAAGAAAACCTGCTACACCCGGCCAAATCAAGCCGCAATTAGCACTCCCCGCTTATCGAATGCGATGATATGCGATTCTGAAATTGCGCTATACAGGAAAGTAATGAAAATCAAAAATTGAAAAAACCGCTAGTGATATTATCTGGCAGGAGGCGTTCCGCACAAACGAAGGCGTGAAGGCACCACGGATTGCGGTCAGTATCTGCACCAGTCTCAGATATACCTGAGCATCCAGTCAAGCAGCGCTTCCTTGCTCCTCCCGCCGCTGGTCCTGTCGACAACCTGCCCCCCTTTTATCGCCAGAAGCGCCGGAATGCCCTGTATCTGGTAACTTGATGCCAAGCCGGGATTCAGATCGGTATTGACCTGCACCACTGCCGCCCTGCCCGCCAGCTCTCTTGCGACTTCCCGCACCACCGGTGCGAGGTTTTGGCAGTGCGGTCACCAGGACGCCCAGAATTCGGCGAGCACGGGTCCCGGATAGCCGTGCAGGAATTCACGAAAGCTGGAATCCCCCAGCGTAATCGGCTCCGTGTAGAGAACGGGAAGATTTGCATGGCATTCTCCGCACCTGCCTGCCTTCCCGGCCATCTTCGCCGCCACCCGGTTTGATGCACCGCAGGAAGGGCATTTCACCAGATATGACTCTTTGCCAGTGTCCATTTTCAAGGCTCCTTCTGAATTACTGTATCGGACCATCCCGACCAGTCCATTTTTGATGAATTCGCAAAAAGTCCTGAAACGCTATTATTCGTCATTCCGGCGACCGCGTGTCGCCTTAGCTTTAGCGGTGGCGCAAAGCCGGAATCCATTATTTTCAACCAGTTATAAAATCCTCAATCCAGACTGCCATGGCGACCGATGATCCTATATATAAACTATCACATTTCTCTGTTTTTTCAGTCCCGCAGCGAGTGTTTTTGTCGCAACTGCCTCACCCGACTGACATTGCATCGGCTGTTTTGCTTATACCTCGTCATTATAATTTGCCGGTATGATAGATTCTTTCTTTCGATATGCCATACCCTGAAAAATGGCCACGACATCATCGTCGTCATCGGTAATATGAACCAGGTACGATGCCAGTCTGGGGTTCCGCGACTGCTCTCTGGCCACAGCGTATAGAGTTCCACCGGTGGCTGACTTTACGAAAGAGACGCTGGTATTGATTCCCAATGCCAGGGTGCCGTGTGAGTTTGAGGCAGCGGCGAAAGCAAAATCGCCAAGTGTAAAGATGGCGCCACCATGAACCGTTTTGGCCGCGTTCAAATGGTACGATTCAATCTTCATGCTGGCTTTGGCAAAGCCCGGCTCCACCTCGAGAAGTTCTATTCCGCTATGACGGGCAAACAGGTCCTCCCTGGCAAAAAAACGCTTTATTTCTTTCATGATTCCCCTCCCTTGATGAACAACTCCGCCTCAAACAGCGGGGTATATCAGAGTATCAATGTATGTTTATGCCTGAACCGCATCATATCAAACCGTTCAACATTTTCAAAGCCGCTCGAATCGAGAGTCAGGCCCCGGAGAACATCCAGGCCCATCGCGACAGCCACATACTTTTTATTGCCGACATCGTGCAGGATTTTTGACATGAAGTTTCCCATGACAGATTTGCGTCACCATCAATTGACATAACACTACCATATGTCGCTTGCACCACAAGTTTCCGTAAAGCCGGGAACGTCCAGGAACATGGAGAACATCCTTCCCCATAATTTCTGACATCATGATTTAACCTATATTCGGCAGTTGCAGGCATCCTCCGTTCGCTCCGGAGGCCTGTTTCTGCTGTTCTAAGCTCATTTCGCTACAGCCGATAAACTCCCCCTTCGGGTTCAGACAATATCGGCTGTCCACACTCCATTTCGCCAAGAGCTGCAACGAAACAGGCCTGAGTTGCTTACTGCGGACACCTCCAACTGCCGTTTTTGGGTTTAATTGCTTGACGCTTCGGTAATTCTGATGCACGTTGCAATTAAAACATTTGTTTGATACGTTTATTTGAAACATATGTTTTACAATATTTATTCAAAAGGGAGAAATCGGAATGGACAGCAAGCGATTCATCCACCTGCGTGATCTGGTCGGTTATGATAATCTGCGCATTTCAAAGATGTTCAACATTGATGTCGCTGATGTGGAAGCCTTCTGCCTCGGGACAAAAACGGTGCCGGACAAATTGGCGAATGATCTGGAGCTGTTTGTTGACTGGTCTTGCGAGCTTTCGCATACGGAAACAAAAAGGGAACTGGCAAAAAAATATTTGGGGCAGCCTGATCAAGAGTAAGGCCCCCTGATGTTTGCAAAAAAACGAGTTAAAAGGTTAAGCCCCCCTTAACTAACATTAAAAAGCATATCCAGGTTTTTTGAATTTTTTATATCTTTGCCTCCTATTCCCGTCAGGGTGTATAATGTTGACTATGAAAAACGGCAACGTTTGCTGGTAGGGTTGCCGGGCAATAAACTGAAATCAAATGCCATAAGTGGAAAGGAGTCGAACCATGTACGTCATAACCGGAGCAACGGGTAATATAGGCAGCAAGGCGGTCGATCTCCTGCTTGACCGTGGTGAGAAGGTGCGGGTGATCGGCAGGGACACAGCCAGGTTGCAGCGATTTGTCGACAGAGGCGCCGAAGCGGCAACCGGGGACCTGAAAGACTGGGGTTTTCTGAGAAAAGCCTTTAGCGGTGCGACAGCAGTATTTACCATGATCCCGCCGCATTATTCAGCCGGGGATTTCAGGGCATACCAGAACGAGATAGGAACAAGCATAGCCAATGCGTTGAAAAACTCCGGGGTCGGTCATGTGGTGAACCTCAGCAGCCAGGGTGCTCATCTGTCCGAAGGGACAGGCCCGATCAAGGGTCTCCACGACCAGGAAGTGCGGCTCAACGGAATATCCGGGGTTCATGTGCTTCATCTTCGCCCTACGTACTTCATGGAGAACCTGCTCATGAACATACCCCTGATCAAACAGAAAGGAATCGCAGGATCGGCGGTGCGGGGTGATCTGAAATTCGCCATGATCGCCACCCGGGACATCGCCTCATGTGTCGCCGACCAGCTCGTCAAACGGGATTTTCAGGGCAAACAGGTCCGGGATCTGCTCGGGCAGCGGGATTTGTCACTCGATGAAGCGACTTCAGTCATCGGCCGCTCAATCGGCAGGCCGGATCTTAAATACGCTCAGTTTTCATACGATGACGCCGCTAAATGGATGGCGGAGATGGGCATCAGCGAGGACTTATGCCACCAGCTAGTCGAAATGAACAAGGCCATGAACGACGGACTTCTTTGTGTCGACGTCCCTCGGACAAAAGAGAATACCACCCGGACCTCAATCGAAGACTTTGCCGCAATATTCGCCAAGGCCTTCGCTGCCGCCCCGGTACGCCAGGCGGTATAACCTGAAGCAGTCGAACACTGCTTGCCCATATAACGGAAAAGCCCGCTTTAGCGGGCTTTTTTGTGATCTAATATTTTTGCCAATTTTCTTCATTTACCACTCAGGGCCTGCCGGTAAGATACTCCATTCCCTCAGGCCAGATTCCCATCACCTGGCGCATGATCGCCAATTCGCCTATGTGGTAGGCGTTGTGATCTGCTGCAAGAATAATTTCCCTGAAGATGGTGTATTCCGGAGCATGCGGGATCGGAGTG
This sequence comes from uncultured delta proteobacterium, assembly GCA_963815135.1. GTDB lineage: Bacteria > Desulfobacterota > Desulfuromonadia > Geobacterales > Geobacteraceae > CAIWTU01. The sequence continues at coordinate 321,114 of CAWFFO010000005.1, read as the reverse complement.
AAGAATCCGGTGGCGGGATTTCGGACTATTTCTTTCAGGGCATTCAGGTCATCGATGACGCCTTTGCAGCTTTTCAGCCAGCCTTCTTCATCAGTTGTCTGATCAGGGCGGGGACGGTAGCCTACCGGATACTGTGGCGAGACATGACGAGGGTTCCTGACAAACTCCAGGATATCCCGTTGGGTTATGCGGATGTGTTCGACAAAATGCCAGAATGAATAGGGGGTGTTTGGAGGTTTGCTGTTGATATGCTCAACGGGGAAACCGGCAACCACTTCATCAAAACCCATATGGGCATTTCCCCCATCAAGAAGGGCCAGGAGCTCTCTCCGTAAAACCTCGTCTGACTTCATGACAATACCTCCTTAGCTGGATTTTTCTTATAATCCAAGTCTACTTCCCGATTGCAGGAACGTAAAGAAGGTACGGAAAATCCCTGAGAAAAAGATATAAATTGTATCTGTGATTCTTCAATCCTGTATTCGGCAGTTGCAGGCATCTTCCGATGCCGTTTCAATTTATTCAGCGATCTAATCACAATGGGCAGAGCCGCCTCCATCTGTTCGTTGAGCATGAAGGCCTGGGATGGAAGATGAGACTTGACTGGAGGATTATTCGAGGATATTCGGAAACAATTCAAGTTTTTCCGTGAAATGCCGATATATATTTTCAGCATTTGCAAAGGTAAAAAGGGAGATTAATGCTCGGCCCGGGACATCTCTAATCACGGTTCCGATTTCCTCCCAGCCTCCTTGTCAGATTCGAAAACATTGCTGCTTAAATCCATACAAGGGGCGCTAAATGGAAATTTCGGGTGTATCTAATTTGACAGGGGTGGTGGCAAACTTAAATGCGGATAATACCGCTGGTGTACTCATGGCAAAAAAGGCAATGGATATTCAGCGGCAGCAAGGCGCCGCAAATGCCGAACTGATTGCATCGGCCGGAGTCGACGGCAAGGGAACAAAAGTGAATACATATGCATGACAAGTTAATATTCCGGAGATATTCCAGCGTCAATCTGTGCATGCGGTGATTCTTGACAACTATGACTCCTTATCGGCCGAGGTATGACATCACTGCATCCGGATTATAGCCGTGAACGACATGGGAGCCGATCCGGACAAGCGGAACTCCGTCCCCTCCCAACTGCTTGTATGTCCTTTCCGCATCGCTGTCATTCTCTATATCGTGGGCAGTGTAAGGAATTCCCTTTTCATCAAGAAACCTCTTCATTTTCTTGCAGTATCCGCACCAGGAGGTGACATATATGTCGACTTTATCTCCGCCCGAATATAAGGGTCCGCGCGACGCAGGATGATCAGCTTCGCGCGGCAAAGAAACCCGGCCGTCGTTTATGACGGAAATGTCCTTTATGGGTCTGTTCTTTCCGAGCTGGTTGCGGTATTTTTTCGGCACCCTGGAAAGATCATCGACAAAATGCAAAGTTCCCTTGCTGTCCGTATATCGGTAGATTTCCCCCTGTGCCGTCCCGGCCAGAACAACCATGAGCAAAGCTGCAATCACAATGGAAAATTTCATTTACAACCTCCCCGAACAGGTAACAGGAGCTCCATTTCGGCATTTGAATGACCGGAAAAACCCTGCACTTTCATCCCAGATTCCTTAAGTGGGCATCCTGCTCGTTCTTATGGTAGATATCGATGAACACGACACTGTGGTCGTTTACGTCGCCGCAGGCACCGCAATGTTCCAGCTTTTGCGCCTCCTTGCGGCAATGCTCGCACCAGTGATAGATGAGCCGGTAGTCGCGCCGCCCCACATACTTTTTCAACCGCCCGTGGTACACGCCATGCATCCAGCCGTCGGCATCGCCGGGGTTTTCCAGCAATCTTCCGATTACCTGCTGAATGCGCTCGTGGCCGGTCGGATCGTAATGACTGATCTTGTCCAGCTTCGTGGTGAAATGTTTGGTTGGATGATATATGTATCTGGACATTTTCCGCTTCAGAATCCCATTCTAATCAACTCTGCATCGATGAATAATTGACCACTGCTTTATGTAACCCGGCAGATTGGCGGCTAAAACACCGAGTATCAATACGGCGGTGAGAACCGGAATCGAATATTCCGGGTGGATATGGACGATCCCGAGCAACCCCACATGCGTCAGAGCAACGAGGCCGCGTACCTGGTACGGCCAATGACGACTCTGGCATATCCTGGAAATAATCAGGGCGCCTCCGGAGCCGATGGCCAGGTAATGCCAGGTAAAGAGCCGTACGAACGGCTCGGCAAAGACAACTCCGCCGAAAAGAACGCTGGTCACTCCTATATGCCAGGTGCGCAAAACAAGGTCCAATGCCTGTACCCAGCCGGGTCGCCTCTTTTTTTCTTTTCCGTTTTCGTTGTTGCCGGCCATGTTTCTGGTCAGTTCCCTTCCCGTAAAATCCGGTCATTTTGAACGCTGTCCATCCGGAATCACCGATAATTTATCAAGACGGTTTTGTTGGTGCGTTACCGGAGCAGACAGAACGTTTCCATGCAGGTGATTTCCGGATGGACACTAACTAATCGCTTTTTACATATTCTGTCAATTGATTTGTGAAACTCTTATTTAAAAGCGGGAATTTATTAAATGCGATGTTCAGGTGTTATTACAATATTCATCACAAAATGGAATGTGTCGTCCCGGGGCTCTTATTACTACCTAACCTGACTATTATTTCCGGAGAAGAACCGGGACCGCGTATCATTGCAATTGATTCTATCGACATCCTTTGCGAAGGGGGTATGCGGAGTTGGAAGGGTTCCAGATGGACGTGGAATCAGAGATAGCCCGCTTTATTTCATTCTTCATTTCGGCGGATGGCAGGTATTCCAAAGCCCTGTCGCCAAGAAGAAAGAGCAGCCATTGCGCCCCGCTTTCCAGTCGCCAGTCCGGCGATTTATTAATTTTGCCGGACCAGCCGGTCATGGGGATGATCGCGGGGACGTCGGCTGCGTTAACCGGAAGAATGCAAAACACATGCGCTGCCCCCTCGAAAGTGGGTCGAAATCCGGGAGCGATTATGGCATGTCCAAACCAGGTCCATTTCATTTCCCGTTCCAGCGCGAGGCAAATGGTTCTCGTTCGCGCAAGTTCATAATCATCGCAATGCAGGTTCCTGGAATGAATATCAACCCCTGCCCGAACCTGTACCGGAAATAAAAGTAATACTACAAGAAAGCACTTCCAAGATACTGTCATACTGTCATATTCCTGTTGATTATTATTCCTCTGAAGAAATGCAGGTTACCCCGAACATCAATGAACACATCACATTGATGCAAGCCTTTGTCAAGTGGAATATTGTTGGCTTCATCACGTTAATACGCATTCCCGAAAATATTCAAGAAAAAATCCCCGGTGCCGATAAATTAGTTATTCCGGAAACTTTTTGATAAATATTGCGGCCGTGGCTGCCGGAAACTTAAGTCTCTGAACGCTTGAAGAACCCGCCATCACCTGAATTATCTGAAAGCACATCAATTGAAACATGATATTGACCGATAGTTGAAAGTGAAATGGATGACGTCGATTCAAAAAAAGGCAACGGGATTCCGGCTGGAGACGATATGTAAATGATCCGCGGGAACCACGACTTGAGAAAGGTCCCGGGCTTAACCTGCCAGGATTTTTTAAAGTATTCATAACCCAAGTTAACCCGGCGGTTGCGACGAACTCACTCGCATCAGCTTCACGGGTAAATGCAATCGATCATCGCCAATGCAGGGACACAGTTATAGTTTAAGGGAGATATGAATGTCCAAAACCAGAATTGTGAGCTTTATTTTATTTTGCTGCCTCGCTGTGCTGTTTGTTGTGACCACGTGTACAGCTCAGGAAAGATCCACGTACCAGCATGATTCAGAGAAACACCGGCCTGATCGATGCCTGGTTGGTGCTTACCTGGTGAACCTTTCTGACTTCAACTTTTCATCTCATACATTCAACGCGGATCTGTGGCTGTGGACTCACACCTCGCCGGCTCAGCACCGTAAGCCGCTGAAGACAATCGAATTCACCAATGCAGTCCGCATATCTTCAGCCTTGGACAGCACAACCGACAAAGAAGGAGTCCGCTGGGCACAACAAAAAGTACACGGCACATTCCGCCACCTCTGGGACTTTCGGAATTTTCCCTTTGACCGTCACACGCTCGAAGTCCGATTCGAGGAGTCGACGGCAGATACTTCGGCCATGATGTATGTGCCGGATACACAAAACTCGTCGTACTACAAGGATATGCAACTCGACGGCTGGAAAATTACCAAGTTCGAGATCGACCGTACTCCCGTTGTTTATTCATCCACTTTCGGTGATCCGGGATTAAAGCCCGGAAGCAGAAGTGAGTATACCGGCGCCAAGCTCCGCATCACAATTGAACGGACCGAGTTGACGAGCTATTTCAAACTGACTGCCGTCGCGTATGTGGCTTTTCTGCTCATGTTGATCACCTGTTTTATCCACATGGACAACCAGGACAGGGTGTTGGACTCTCTGGGCATCAGGATCAACCTGCTGGGTGGCTCGCTCTTTTCCTGCGTCCTGAATATGACCTATAGCAGCTCAGTACTGGGGGCGGACGACGGCATTACCCTGGTCGACAAGGTCCACATCCTGGTACTGGTCTATATCGTGCTGGCAGCTATTCTGGCGGTGTTTAATCGAACAATGCTGACTAAAGGAAGCTCTGAACATAAACTTAGACAAATAGATAGATGGGCGGCAGCATTTTCAATTGTCACTTTTATTGCCATGAATGCTTTGCTTCTGACACAGGCATCAAGTATGAATTAAGCAACAGGGGCTGATTCCTTAGGCGAACCGGGGTCTGGCCGCCGGGTGTTGGTGTTCCCTATCTCCGCCTGAACTGTAAGCAGGAAAAGTTCGAGCAATTAGAAATTCAAGGAGGGTCATGAATATGATTGGAATTTCCGTTGTACGGTCGCTGCTACTGGCTTTTGCACTGACGCTGCTCGCAGGATGCGGAGGCGGGTCTGCCCCGGAAACAACCGCCGCGTTGAGCTCCGATAACGTCAACCTGATCTTCGTGGTAAGCCCTGATCTGGCTTACCAGGCTCCCGGCGACATCGATCCGGGCACCGCAAACCTCACCAGTCAGGGTTTACAGCGCTCGCTCCTCATGGCCGCCTACCTGAAACGAAACGTGCTCGGGGGCAACAATGTAAACGGCATTTACGTTCTCGAGCCGATGACCCATCTGCAAACCGCAAACAATTATCCCGACATGACGGCAATCGGCTACATTCAGCAGTTCGCCCTGCTCAACCGGAAAACTCTACCAGTTGATGCCGCGGGATCCACCTATACTGCCTACAGCTACCCGATCAATACTGCTTATGTCCAGGGAGCCGTTCCTGCGGGAGTTGCCGCGCCGGCTTCTTACTGCCCGGATTGTAATGGACTGGATTTCAACAATACCGGAGGTGACAACGATGCGCTGGTATCAGGCATCATCAATAGTAAAATCCCAGGTTATTACGTCTTTTCGGCGCCTTGGGAGACGATCAGCGCCCTGTTGGCGAAAATAAACGATATTTATGGATATAAACTGAACCTTCCGGCGACCTACAAGGGGCCGAACTATGTCTTTGCCATTTCAATCCCGTCGTCCGGAAACGCCGGTCTGGTTACCTACAACAGCAATCTGAATCCGCCCGTCACTTACCCCGTGCTCCCCTCGCCGGTGCCGGGCGCCGCAAGCGCCAACACGTTGCAGCCCTATTTCAGCACCGTGCGGACAGGAGGGGTTGATGGCGCGGAAATTCCGGCGAACATCAATACCAACGAAAGAATTTACATTGTCCGGCATGCGGAAGCGCATCCTGATCCGGGGTTCAGATTTGAAGACGGCAACTTCGTGGGTGCGGGGCAATGGCGCGCGCTGGACCTGGCCAACGCTCTGCGCGGCAAAATAAGTCCCAACATGGTTTATTCCATCGACCCTGCACAGTGGTTCTCCACGGGCGTTATAAATGCTTCGTACGTCAGGCCCTCATTAACGGTACTGCCCTATGCCATTGCCAATAATCTGCCTTATTATCTGGTCTCGGGCATTCAACTTATGGATCCGAACGAACCTCAGCTCGCCAGTGACTATTTCTTTACCGGCGGCAGGTTCTCCAATCAAACCATACTCCTGGCGTGGGAATCCTCGCGTATCAAACCGCTGATAAATGCGCTTCTTAACAGCTATGGCGGCAGCAACCTCCCGCTCCTCCCGACGACATGGCCGAGCGCCGACTACGACACCATCTGGACCGTAAAGCTCGACGCCCAGGGCAACCTGACAGTGGACAACGATCTTTTCGAAGGCATAGACTCCGCGCGGCTGCCGGCCACGGCCCCTCAATTCTGATCGTTTTCAAGGCGGGGTGCCTTATCAGTGCCATCAACAGGGACGCCCATTGAATCATGCAAAATCATAAACGCATAAATACTTGGGCGTCCCCAATACCATACTAACCCTTCTCCATAAGGTTGAAGGTGCCCCAAAGGGGCGGATGAGGGGGAAGCGGAAGATTGGTGATAATCAGGAAATGGAATGTGTCGTCCAGGGACTCTTATGGCTACCCCATCTGACTATTATTTCCGTTCTTCATTACTCCTCGAACGGAATATCTGCTGCCATTTGTCTCCGGACGGCAGGTGCTCCCGAAATTGGTGGCCCTGTTACTTTACCGGATCATTACCCAAGCTCAAAGCTGGTGATCCCGTAAATGCTGTCCAACGGCAGATCAGGTGGAGTCCCGCGATAGATTCTGGCTGTTTCGAATACTTTGTTCATGCCCTGCCTTTCGACAAGCTGAACTGCAGCCCCATTGCAGACCGGGATATCAAGAAAGACCGCCTGACCTGCGGCCAGCCCGGAAAGAGAGGTAAACAATTCCCCGGCAATCTCCGGCGTATCCGCAAAGACAGGCGCGATCTTGAATCCACGGTAACACGGGCGAATTACTCCGTAACCTGTAATGTCGCTTTTATCATATTTCACCCGTCCAAAGCTCCCCGGACGGCTGATCCAGCTTTTCAGGAATGCAGTCCGGGGAGCATGAAAAATGCGGCGGTCATACTGCTCAAGCTCTGGAAACGGCACCCTTGAAATATCAGTAAGAGCTGACTTTGCCTCCCTGCCGATCCCCTCATAGCGCGCGTTGTAGTGGGCAATCCTGAAATCGAACCGTGCATACTTCTCCAGCATGGTGACAACACCATCTCCCCCTATGGTCCGGCTGCCCATGTAATCAAGCGAAGCATTCCAAAGCTTCATGCCTATGCCCAGGTGACGCAGTTCCTTCTTCACAATATAGAAACCCATGAAACCGAAGTTATCGTCATAAGCCACGGCAGAGATACAGCCGACCGGCTCGCTGTTCAGCTCCGCAATGAAAAAGCCGTTCGGATCCGCGGCATGAAATGCGTCTGCATCATAAAGGCCCGGGTTCCATCCTTCCCCGGCGGCCCATTCAACAGCCAGTCCGATGTCATCTCTGTTCATGCGACGAATGGTTATTTCTTCACTTGTCATGCAACACCCCCTTGCCAACGTTTAGAATATAAAGTCCGGGAATGAAAATCGGGACTGTTTATGAGCGCTATTAAAGCCTGAATCTGGCTTGATAAATCTGGTATCAATATAATATCAAATTGATATCGGTTGTATCTGTTTGAAATGAAATAATTGTCTGATAGAATTTTCTCCTGATGATATGCATATTTATGCACTTGCATACTTTCAGAAAACCCTTTTTAATAAGTTGAATCGGGTCGAGAAATAAGACTTGAATAATTAGGTCCGGCTTTCCGTGAGGAATAAAGCTTAATCAAATAACCTCAGAGAGGTTGCCGGTATTTTGCATCGAAAGGCAAATATCATGTATGTGAAAAGATCTCCGGATCTGCGCCTCAAAGAAGCTATAGCCAGGCTCAATCCACAAGACCATCCCTGTTTGATTTACCAGAGCGTTTCGGAAAAAAACGCTGTTGTGGTTCCTTTTTTGAAAACCGGCCTCGACCGGGGTGAAAGATGTTTCTATATCCACGACGGCAATACCCTGGAAATCATTCTGGACACATTAGCCGGAGAAGGAATTGATGCATCCGCTGCCGTCGCAAAAGGAGCTCTTGTTCTCATTGCCGCAAAAGACTTCTATCCCGCTGAGGAAGCATTTGAAACCGACAAAATATTTGCTTTATTCGAAAAAGAGCTTGTCACAACATATACTGCCGGATTTACCGGCCTAAGGGCTGCCGGGGAGATCGTGAACTCCTTCCATAGCGACTTCTTCGTGCAGCGTCTCATAGAGTATGATTCCAGGCTGAACTATTATTTGCCAGCAAAAAACATACTGGCTCTTTGCATGTACAATCGTGACCATTTCACCCCTGAAACATTGATCAAGGTTATTCGTGCCCATCCAAAAGTAATTTACAACGGGGTGATTTGCAGAAATCACTCATATCTCCCACCCGAAGAATTCTTCAGTCCCGAGCGACGCGGCTTCATGCTTGAGCACCTGCTTCATGGTGCGCTGTCCAACGAAAACATGCTCAATGACCTGCAGGAAAGAAAAGCGCTTCTGAAAACTGTAGTCGAAAACACCACCGATGCGGTTTATGTGAAAGACAGCAAGGGACGTTACCTGATGATCAACCAGGCAGGCGCAGCTTTCGTCGGCCGGAGCATGGAAGAAATACTGGGCCGGGACGACAGTGAGCTTTTTCAACCCGATTCCGCCGGGAAAATTTTCGAATTGGACCGCCAGGCAATGGAAAGCGATAAACCCCTGACTTCAGAAGAGGAACTTACGGCTGCCGGATCAACCCGTACCTATCTTTCCACTAAAGGAGCCTACCGGGACTCGTCCGGAAATATCCTGGGCCTGTTCGGAATTGCCCGTGATATAACCGGGCGGAAAAGGATGGAAAAGTCTCTGCAAGAGAGTGAGGAATTATTTCACACCCTCTGCGAAGCCGCCCCGTTAGGCATATTCAAGTCTGACTGTGGATGGAACAACCTCTATACCAATCAGCGCTGGGAACAGATTTCCGGCCTTACTTCAGCGGAGAGCCTTGGTCAGGGATGGCTCAGAGCGTTACATCCGGAAGACCGCGAGATACTTTTGCAAAGCCGTAAAAATGCAGTTAAAGAAATGCCGTTTTCACTTGAATGCCGAATTATCACGCCTGATGGTAAAACCGTTCGGGTTCGTATTCTGGGAAGTCCCCTGAAAAATCCGGATGGTCAGGTTACGGGGTATGTCGGGACGATCGAAGACATCACCGAATTGCAGGAGGCCAAGCAGGAGATGTTGAAGGCTCAAAAGCTCGAGTCCCTCGGAGTTCTGGCCGGCGGGATAGCCCATGATTTCAACAACATCCTGTCAGCGATCCTCGGCAATGTCTCACTGGCGCAGTTTCAAATTCATGATGCGGAGAAAATAAAAGACAGGCTGGTGGCTGCTGAAAAAGCCGCTCTTCGCGCCACAGACCTGACCCGGCAGCTTCTGACATTTGCCCGGGGCGGAGAACCCGTCAAAAGTGTCATCGAGATTGGCAGCCTGCTGAAGGAAGGAGCCTGCTACACGTTTCATGATCCAAAGGTAAAAATTGAACTCAAACTGGCTGACGACCTGTGGCCTGTCGAGGCTGACAAGGCTCAGCTCAACCAGGTAATACATAACCTCGTTGTCAATGCCGTTCAGGCCATGCCGCAAGGCGGAACGATCAGGCTGAATGCAAAAAACCTCCACAAGACCGAGAGAAAAAAATTTGTGGAGATATCGGTTACCGATTCGGGTGCCGGTATTCCCGAAGAGCACCTGGAAAAGATCTTTGACCCTTATTTTACCACAAAAGAAAACGGTACGGGGCTTGGGCTGACCACCTGTTATTCGATAGTCAATAAACATGGGGGACAAATTACCGTGTCATCGAACAAAGACTCGGGAAGCACTTTCCATGTTTACCTTCCTGCGTTGGATGAGGTCAGGAAATCTGAAGCGGTATTGCCTTCGAAGCTGTCCTTTGGTCATGGCCGTATTCTGGTGATGGATGACGAGGAGCAGGTCAGGACCGTTGTGAAGGCGATGCTGGAAGCCCTGGGTTACGAGGTTGAGTGTGCCAGTGACGGGGCGGAAACGCTCGATATTTACAGGAAAAGTAAAGACGAGGGAAAATCTTTCACCGCAGTAATTCTGGACCTCACAATACCCTGCGGGATCGGGGGAAAGGAAACAATCGCGTCACTCCTGGAGATAGATCCCGATGTAAAGGGAATTGTCTCCAGCGGGTACTCTTCGGACCCGGTCATGGCCAATTTCAGAAAATACGGATTTTGCTCCGTCTTGACGAAACCCTACCGCATTCAGGAAATAAGCGAAGTGTTGAACAGCCTGCTTTGATCATTAAACGGCTTGGCTGCCGAATCCAGTTTCATTGCCCCCCCGGATCTGACTCCGGTTTTTCAGCCCAGCGGGCCGAACAGCAGGATTATCGGCAACAGGAGGATCAGCGTTGATACCAGCCACCAACCGGTTGCGTCACTCTCCCCCCGCCTTCTTGCGCAAACGCCTTTCCAGGTTGTCAGGACGGCGCCGATGGTCGACAGGAGCACAACCCCCAAGGCCATGTAACCGCGGTTGGCGCAGCCGAATACGCCTTTCGGGGTAAAGTACAGTCCGACAAGCGCGACTGATGCCATCGAGGGCATGACTACATGCCTTCTGATTCTTTTGCCATTACCATTATTTTGCATACGGTTATCCAATTGCGGTCAGTCATTGCGACGCCGAGCAACCTCTCGGCATTGGCAGCGAGCCTGGACCTGCCTACCCCTTCAGGTGCGTGCAGATAAAACAGGTTATCGACCAGTTGAAACCGTTCACTGTCTTTTTTGAGATGTTCCAGTGTTTTCAGATCAGGATTTTTCGGTGTTGATGCAAGAAAACCCACGTGCAAAGCTTTGGGATCGGCTTCCGCATCGGGGAACGGATTCATCTCGATCGCCTTTTCCATATCTTCGGGCCTCAACAGCAGGACGCAGGGTTCGAATCCGTGGCGTTTTCTGATTTCGGCGCTTATCATGTCCGAAAGGTGTGAAGTATCCTGTCCCCTGCTCTCGAACACTGCATTACCGCTTTGGATATAGGTCCTGACGTTTCGACAACCGAGTTCTTCAAGAAGGTCAACGAGAGCTTTCATTGGCAAAGCATTTTTCCCGCCGACATTGATACCTCTTAAAAGGGCAATATGGATTTTCATGATTTATCAAATCATCCCAAGGGTGCTTTTGACAGAACAACAGCGTCAATCCAGCCTGTTCCCTTGCCGTTGATCACGAGATCGAGGGTGAACTTCTAAGGATATCGCCCCATTTGAAACACGAATGGAGTCTGAATCGACTTCCATTTCCTGTACCGGTGGCGAAGGCATCGTCCGGATTTAACGCGGCAATCTCCCGCTCTCCTGAAGCGAGCGGGAGACACAATCCTCGATTGCAAGGCCGGTGAAGTAGTTGCCGGTGAGCAGAAGGGGCGTGCCTGCGAGAAGGCCGTCTATCCCGGCAATTGTTTCCTTGTGGCCGAGACGCAGAGAGGAGACGACATGCCCGGCACTGGCAATATGCTCGAAATTTTTCGTCCCGAGGACCTGGGCCATGCGTTCAAGTCTGGCTTCACGGCTGCCAGCACCTGCCTTGAAGTGAAAGGCAAACCCCCTGTAAACGGGATGGGGGAAGGTGTCTCTCGAAACAAAGGAGTAGAAGATGTCATCCGTTGCGGCAAGTGCCGCTATCGGCCCGATCTTTGTTTCCTCTTTCCTGACGATTACTCCAAGCGTCTCGACTTTCTCTGCTTTCAGGGTACCGAGTTTTTCGGCAATCTGCGGAAACGATTTTTGCAACAGAATGGCGGCCGGCTCCGAAGGGATGGCAAGGGCGAGGAATTTCGCTTCAAAGGAACTGCCGTCGGTTGCCGTTACTTTGAAAACATTCGCAGAGAATTCGATCTCTTTTACTTCCTTGCCTGCGACCGTTTCAATGGCCGGCTCGGCAGCGACAGCGTCAATGATCGACCGGAGTCCGCCCTGCAGGCTGAACTTCTTTATCACTTCCTTGCGCCGCTCTCTCTTCTTGAAGAGCATGTCCGCCGGGAATTCATCAGACTTCTGACAGATAACAGCGTTGAACATCGGCCCGACTGCCCGCTCGAAATTTCTCCTTCCGGCGATTTTCGAATAGTAGGATTCAACAGTTTCGCCGTCCATCTTTGCGCCGATCATTTTCGGTAGAGAAAAAAGGAGTTCGGGAATGCTCATCTGCGACATGATAGACTTGATGCCGTCTTTGGTAAACAGCTTGTAGCCGGCATTGGCGGGCTTCATGATCTTGTCCAGGCTGCCGGTCTCACGGAGGAGGTCCACCAGTGTCCCATAGGAGTTGTAGCAGGTGTGGGCGCCGAGTTCGAACCAGAAATCATCCTTGCGGCAGGTGTTGAATGTGCCTCCCATGCTGCCGCTTTTATCCATGACGAGCGGTTTCAGGCCGGCTTTTGCGCAATAATGGGCAAGAGACATGCCGCTGATTCCCCCGCCGACAATTATGACATCATGTTGTGACATTTCAGGACTCCTTCATATAAAGAATTTCCGGACGCTTTACCCTATTCTTCCCCGGCCGGCTCCGGCGCGTTGCGCAGCACAGGGATCAGTCGCGGTGCCGGCTTTCCCATGCGGGATGGTCCAAGTGCCGTCAAGGCATCCAGGGCCGTCCCGGTGTCGGAAATCAAGCCCGACACATCCACCCCCCGGCAGTCCGGTCGCACCCGGCGAAGATACCCCGATCCCCGCTTCAGGACGGAAACCGCTCCATTGAAATTTCCTTTTCGCCAGTGGAGGAATCCCGCGGCTACCAGCAGGATCCCCTGGTAGAAATCCCTCATTTCGCCCTTCTCTTCCTTCCATAATTCTTCAAGGGTCTCATGACATTCGAACCAGTCATGGCGATTGAATTCCTCAATTGCCCGGAGCAATTCCCTACCGGGAGTTCCTTCACAGCATCCCATTTCAATCCTCCAGGGTCATATTCGGTAAGCTTCGGGAAGCATGTCGACCGGCAATTCGTCCCTTCAAGACCTGGACATCCCTTTATCCCGGATTCGGCAACGAAACAGGCCTGAGTTGATTGCTGCGGACACCTCCAACTGCCGTTTTTGGGTTATATGTTCTCCGGCACCGATCTAATGATTTTTAACGTTGTGCCTGTATCTGGTATTCCCGGAAAAGGTCCTGAATTTCTTTCGCGTCGGATTTCCAAAGACCGTTGACCACGATGGGCTGGCTGCCTCCTGAGGTCTCAATGGATATGGTTGAGAAAAAAATGCCGTTTGTGACACGAAAGGAAGCTACAGCCTGGTAGTTTATATGCTCTTCTCTTGAACCGAAGAAACTTCTTTTCCGGAAGACAATGCCATCGCTTTCCAGAATCAAGGCATCCGGGAAGAAAATATTCCCGGAAGTCATACGACTTGAGATATACATCATCTCTTCGATTTGATCTATTTCTTCAACCTCTTCTTCGTATTGGCCGGATGTCGGGGGGGTAATCTCCACATTGCCGGTTGAGAGAATCTGTCGCTTCGCCTCGGCAAATTCTTCCTCCGTGAGGTAGCCTTCCCGGCGTAATTCGGCGAGTTTAGCCAGTTCGTCTGTCAGTTTCATAATCTACCCTGTAAATAATTATGTGGCCCTGAAGCGACAAGGCAGAATCTCCACGATGGAATCCTTGATATTCATGTCGCTATTCCTCAGGGGAGAACCAGAAATTCTTCCTTTTCCATCATCTCCCATTCCATGTTTTGATCGAGCGGCTGGGAAGAAATAAACCGGGAACCTTCTGAAGATGCCTTGTATAACGAATAGTAGCCGGGTTCTTTGGAGTAATCACGATAAGCGAATAATCTCTCCCCGTCGCTGAAAAGACAGTTGAGTGAAGAAAATTCGTATTCCCTCTTGATCAGGGAAACCGTGCCAAGAAAAGCCCGGTCAAGGTCAAGAGACCCGGCACTCATGAAATGATAGAAGAAAACTTCCGTATCCAGGGCGTCTTCCCGGAGGTCAGGAATTGTTACGTCCGGAATCAACCCCTGGTAACCATATACGACCCCGTTATGGGCAAATACCACATTATCGTGATGGAAGGGATGCGCATGGCGGGTGGAGGTGGAGTCTTTCCATGCGGACTTGCGCAGGTGGAGGATCACCACCGGTGATCTTCCGGCCCTGCTTAATATGCCAATGACTTTCTGCTTTTCCTCCAGGAGATCGGCCCCGCTCTTGTGGACCGTCAATTCCCCGTCCCGATAGAAAGCCAGCCCCCAGCCGTCCCGGTGCCCGGGAGGATCACCGGCCATGACATTGCCGGAGTGGGCAAGCTCGCAAAAATTTTCGATTATTTTTTCGTGCCTGGAAAAATCAAAGTTGGTGATGCCGAGAAGTCTGCACATCAGAATATCCACCTCACAACCGCGACAGCTACGACTATTCCGACAAAATCCGCTAGCAGGCAAACCGGCACCAGATACCGGGTTTTCCTTATACTCACGGCGCCGAGATATACCGCCAGCACATAGAAAGTTGTCTCGGCGCTGCCCATGATGACCGCCGTCATTTTGGTGGCGATGGAGTCGGGACCGGTGGTTTTTACTATGTCGGTAAACAGGGCGGTCGAGGCACTGCCGGAGAGGGGCTTGATCATCGCCATGGAAAACACTTCTATCGGGATATGCAGAAAACCGAACACGTAGGAAAAAATATTCCGGAAAAATTCGAAAGCGCCTGATGCCTGGAAACCCTTGATGGCGATGAAAATGGCCAGGAGATAAGGAAATATTTTGAGAACAATAACCGGTCCTTCTTTGGCCCCGGCGACAAAGGAATCATATACCCTGACCTTTTTGAAAGTTCCGTACAGTATCGTAAACAGGATAAATAGCGGTATTATCAGCAGCGATATGTAATTTATGTACCGGATCATTTGAGGATTTTCCTGAAAGTAAACAGTATCGATAAAGCCGTTATCGCGGAAATAACGGTGGCAATCAGCACCGGAAGTACAATCGCGGCCGGCTCCCGGGCACCGTAGCTAGCGAGAATTCCAATTACCGAAAACGGGATCAACTGGATGCTGGCGGTATTTATGACGATGAAGATCATCATTTCATATGTTACTGTTCCCTTTTCCTCGTTGAGTGAATCCAGTTCCTGCATGGCCTTGATCCCCAGAGGTGTGGCTGCATTCCCGAGGCCGAAAAGATTGGCCAGCACATTGAGAGTGATGACCGAGATCGATGGATGATCGCCGGGGATGTTCCGGAACAACCTCGAGATGATCGGCCTGAACAGGTGCGAGATCCGGTAGATCAGCCCTGAGTCTTCCAGGATCCTTGTTATCCCCATCCAGACCGACACTATGCCGAGCAGAAAAAGGGATATTTCTACCGCGGATTTGGCCCCTTCGAAAATCGATTTGGTGAAGGGCTCCAGGTTGCCGGTGAATATGGCAAAAACAATGCTGACCGAAAGCAGTATCACCCATATGACATTCATAACTTCGTCCCCGGAAAGGATATCTGTTTAATCACCAGTTGCCCGGTATCCGTATTCAGCTCGACCTCCGCTCCCACGGGCATGGTTATCTTGTTCTTCACATGGCCGACAAAAGGGCAATGGATAACCGGGAAATCAAGTTTCATCTGCGAGGCCAGGATATCATAGACCTTATCGCTTTCGATTCCGCGGAAATCGCCGAGGATGACCGCCTTGACTCCCCTGAATTTTCCGGCAAGAATCCACTGCGTCAGGTAACGATCGACCTGATGCAGTTTCTCATCAACGTCTTCGAGGAAAAGAATGGCATTTTCCATATCGACATCCCAATCCGTATGAATCAGGGCCGTAATGGTAATGAGATTGCCGCCCTTGAGAATACCGGAGGCGATACCGGGATTATAGACGATCACCGGGGCATCCTTGAGCAGATCCATCTCCGGATAACCTTTTACTGCGTTCATGAATGAGTTGACCGTAAACGGCGTCGGCGCATCCAGGTTGATGACCATCGGGGCATGCAGGGTTACCAGACCGGTCCGCTCATAAATCGGATTGAGCAATGCGCTCAGGTCGCTGAAGCCGGCTACGATTTTAGGGTGGTTTCCGATCAGATCGAAATCGATGAATGGCAGGGACTTCATGGCGCTGTAACCGCCCCGCTGGGCCAGGATAATATCTATGTCAGGGTCGGCAAAGGCCTTGTGGATCTGATCCGCCTTCTCCCGCGGCGATGGGAGCACCTGCGGAAATTCCGGGTTCATCACGTTGAAACCCAGCTTCGAGAGCTGCGAGATCCCTCGTGTAAAGGGAGCTTTCTTCTTCATCAGGTAACTCGGGGTAATTATAAAGACATTGTTCACTGGAAAAAGCTCCGTATTTTTTTGTTACCCACGATGCTCCCCTTTACACTTTGTTTTCTTGTTTTCAGGAGCCCTGTTTTGTTCTTTTGCGAAAATGACAAGGTAATTTTGTCATTCAATCATCCATGGAATCTAGATAATGTCTTCATTCCTGAAGCGACGGAAAAGCAATGCGCCGAGAATAAGGCAGTAAAGAAGGACATTGATGAGTGGATATACAGCGCCGAAGCCATGGGAAGGTTCGCCCCCGATCAACGTAGTTGCCGTCTGCTGAACGCCCAGGAGCTTTGGCCATAAATAATAAACGACTTTCCACCATGTCAGATCCGACTCTGGACGGGAGCCCGATTGCTGCATCATCGCCTGCACCATCTGGCTGTGGCCGGCAGCAGCTATGCCGTCGGCCACAAAGCCAACGATACCGACGCCCAGGACACAAAGAAAAGCGACGATATCGGGCATCAGGAGCGACAAAAGCAGCACGGCAATAACCACAAAAAGCAGGTTGACGGAACAGAGCAGCGAGGCAGCGAGGTATTCCGGCATGAAAACTTTCAAATTGATGGATGCAATCAGGAACACGATGCCATGCAGGATGAACATGAATAGTACCGACAAGACCCATAATCCGATGATCTTTCCCGTAACATACTGCCACCGGGCTATCGGCTTGGACAAAACACACGCTTGCATCCCCTCGTTCCGGTCGCGCCTGAATATTCGCATCGAAAGTAAAGCCGCTATGACCATCACGCCTGCGCCGATGATATGGAAGGTCACTTTCGATAAAGCCCTGACAACGGTTGCGGCGTCAAGATTATGTCCGTTCACCATGTAAGTTGCCCTGATAACAACCACGAATAAGAAATACGCAACATGGCGCAGACAACGAACATGATGACGAAACTTTTATGCCGCACTTCATCAATAAGCGTATATTTGGCTATTCTGGTAATGGAGGGAAGCGCTTTCGAAGTTTCCATGTCAACCTTCCACAAGTCTTACAAACACATCTTCCAGGGTATCACCTTCCTTGACAATGGCGGAAATTGCGTCTTTTACCAAAAGCCTGCCATGGTTGATTATAGCCGCGGTATCGCATATTTTTTCAACTTCCGACAAGCAGGTGTGAATTCAGAAAGATAGTCATGCCTTGACCTTTAAGCGACTCCAGGAGCCGGCGTATTTCCCTGATACCGATGGGATCCAGACCGGAGGTGGGCTCGTCGAGAATCAGCAGTTTCGGATCTCCCATGAGTGCAGCGCCCAATCCGAACCGTTGAATCATGCCCTTGGAATATGTGCCGGACTTTGCATGTTCCCTGCCCTGCATTCCGATCAGCTCGACAATGTGCCTGCATTGATCCACAGCATCGGACCGGCTTATATCCAGCAATTCAGCACAACGCAGGAGGTATTGCCACCCTGAAAGGGATGATGGAATATGGTGGTTTTCGGCAAGATAACCGATTGCCGATCGGCATTCTGCATGCGCACTCGGTATGCCGTTTATGGATACGCTTCCCGATGTCGGGCGGGTAAAATCGAGCAGCATCTTGACTATTGTCGTCTTCCCCGCACCATTGGGCCCAAGCAGAGCGAAAGACTCGCCTGCCTTGACGGAGAAGGAGACATCGTCAACAGCCGTAAGGGAATCGTATCGTTTGGTAACGGTTTTCAATTCAATCATATAATACTCTCATATCTGAATTCGTGGAGCCTTCAAGCCTTTGCTTGCACGGAACGCCTCAGTTTTTTGCATTTCAGTAATATGAAGCGTCCCGACGAAGTTGATCCGGCTTAGCAGGCATGTTACGGCGTCAGCGGCGTTGAACTCCGGCATTCAGGCACCACGGATTCAGGTCATTTTAAATCCCTGAAGAAATCTCCATCAGCATGGATGTTTGGGATTTTAATCGGCAAAGGCTTCGGATTGCAAGCTAATATTGAGAAACGGCTCACCAGGGAAAGCAGAGAAGGGCCCGGCTTTGACAAAAATACAAAAGAAGACGCGACTCTCGCAGGAAAAACCGGGTTTCCAGGTATTGATCTCAAAAAACCAATAGATTCATGGAGGGACCTCCATTTAGTCAAGCACGAATTATTCTTTATCGTCAATGACCTTCTCGATGCGCTTGTCCGGCACCAGCCAGATCAGGGCTACGAAGGCATATATTGCCTGGGCGATTCCCGGAGATATGATGGTGGCGAAAATTCCCGCAACGTACAGGACGGGTGAAAGTTTTCCCTTCCAGTCGCTTCCCACCGCTTTTCCGAGCAGGGAATCTTTACCCTGCGACCTTATAATCACGGTCTGCAAAAGCCAATATGCCATCGCGGCCATCAACAGGACGACTCCATAAAGCGCCGTCGGCAAAGCCGCAAAATGATTTTCCCCCATCCATCCGGTGGCGAAGGGAAAAAGCGAAAGCCAGAAGAGGAGATTCAGGTTTGCCCAAAGCATTGCGCCTGTTACATTACTGCTCGTATGGAGCATATGATGATGGTTGTTCCAGTAAATGCCGATATACGAGAAGCTCAGCACATAGCTCATGAAAACGGGCAGCAGCGGTCGCAGAGAGTCAAGGTCGGCTCCCCGCGGGACTTTCATCTCCAGCACCATGATCGTGATGATGATGGCAAGTACCCCGTCGCTGAACGCTTCCAGCCTGTTCCTGTTCACAGCATTTCTCCATTGCGTACATGTGGTGCCCACTTACCCAACCGAATAAGCATGCTGACGACTCTGCGCCGCGCCGGAGTGTCCACGACGGATTCCGTTTCGCCGGTCGTGAATCCGCTACCGCTGAAGGCGAAAAGTGACTGTAATCTGGCCACGTCAACCGGCAGAACGGAAACCATGAAGAAAAGACCCGGCAGCCTGTTGGGTTGCACGACAAGAGATAATCCGGATATCATACGGTCCAAGGATTTTCACCTCTGTTCAACAACGTTTTGTGTGTGGCTTTCATGTTCACATAAAGTTTAGCCGCGCACGGTACTTAGTCAACGCGCGGGAAAGTCCGGGAGGTTGCGGTGAGAGGTGAATTCGATTCGCTAAACCTGCTACCCCCACAGCAGTTACGCCTTTCAAATTCCCTCAAGCATTTTCCATTTATGTCGATAAGAAAATAAAATTTCCAAATATTCAATTACATAATGTAAATCGGGAAAACGGGTCCGGTTCAAATTATCCATTACTACCTTAAGGAAATATGAATGTTTGCCCTTGATACAATTCATTTCCCCTAATTCTCGTGCGAATCAACCCATTTTCAAAACTTTTCCTGTACCCGGTGCTATTGAACCAGTTATTAAAAGTCTCAATGTAAGGCCCCAAATTTATTTCGATCAATTTGCGGCCTGATCTCCGATGCCGTTTTTGATCTACTGTGCTGAAAAACAGCCATCACGTACCGGGTTCAAAATTTCCGCGTTTGCTGAATACGTAATATTCATAACCGGTCAAAGGAGTGTCACATGGATGACATCGATTTTAAAAAGGGTAACGAAATTCTTAGTGCCGACGATTTGCAATTGGTCCGGGGCAATGAAGACCTGAAAATGGTGAGAGGTATAACCAGACGGGATTTCGTAAAATATTCAGCCGGCACGGTTGCATGCCTCTACATGGGGACGCTGATCACCGGATGTGGAAGCGGCGGCAATACAGCGAGCGCGCAGGCCGCGCAATGGCCGATCGCGAAAGATGTCTATACCACGGCCCAGCAGCAGATCCTTCCCGTCCCGATTTCGGCAAGCGCGCCGCAGATCAATCCGCGGGACCTGGCATTATACTCCGAATTCGGTTACACCGCCTGGCAGGCAGGGCCGGGTCTGACTCACACGGTGTGGGAAACCCTCATGCGCCCGACTACAACGAAGCGCCCAATGCCGCTCACCTTCTCTCGTTCTTTACCATGACCGACGTTCATATCACCGACAAGGAATCGCCGGCAGAGCCGCTCTATATCGGTTGGATGGCGCAGAACGGCCCGAACTACAATACGTCGGCCTATTCGCCGGTCGTGCTGGCGACGGCCCAGGTCCTCGATGCCGCGGTGCAGACGATCAACGCTTTGCATAAAAAATCGCCGTTCGATTTCGGGATCGCCCTTGGTGATGCCTGCAACAACACCCAGTATAACGAACTGAGATGGTATATCGACGTCATTGACGGCAAGGTCATCACCCCCGGCTCCGGCGCCAATATCGGCGCCGCCACGATCGATTATCAGAAACCGTTCCAGGCCGCCGGGCTCGATAAGTCGATCCCCTGGTACCAGGTTATGGGCAACCACGATCAGTTCTGGTCGGGTGCGTGTTATGAAGACGCGAAAACCCTGGCTGCCCATACCTCCGGCACTGTTCTCAATATGGGTGTTGGTCCTGATCCGACGGTTTCCGTGGATGAAACCGGCTTCTTTATGGGGGTGGTTGACGGCGCGGATCCTTTGGGGGCGGTCATCCATTCGGGACCGGAGGGAAACTTTTCCACTCCACCGACGGTGGTTGCCGACCCGAATCGCCGTTCGCTCTCCACCCTTACATCCTCAAGCCGGAATTGGATCAACGAGTTCTTCAATACGACATCGACCCCGGTCGGCCATGGCTTCAACCTGGTCGAGCCGGGCGATCCGCCGGCCTGTTACAGCTTCGTACCGAAGGCGGATATACCGATCAAGGTAATCGTGCTCGACGACACGGTCAAGGGGCCCGGTCAGCCGAACTATGCGGCGGGGTGCCTTGACCAGGCCCGCCTCGACTGGCTCACAGCTGAGCTTCAGGCCGGACAGGACAACCACCAGCTGATGATTATCGCAGCGCATATTCCGTTTAACACGTACAGGAATCTCGTTACTGATCCAAGTCAGGCCACGGCGTCTCCGCCCCCGCCATTCATGCCCCTTTTTATCCCGGCACCCTATGAGGGGGCCACCTCTGTCGTTGATGATTCATCGCTGCTCGCGGTTCTCCAGAATTATCCCAATCTCATCATGTGGATCGCCGGACACCGCCACATGAACACTGTCACTCCGCAAATTCATCCCACCGATCCCACGCTCAGCTTCTGGGAGGTAGAGACTTCGTCACTGCGTGATTTCCCGCAGCAGTTCCGGACCTTCGACATTTACCGCAACAGCGACAACACCATATCGATCATCATTACCAACGTTGACCCCGCTGTTGCGGCCGTGTCTCCGGCGACAACATCGCGGGGGAGCGCAGTCGCCGCCGCACGGATATCCGCCGCCGTTACCGTCAACGATGCCACGTCCCACGCGATCAATGCCGAGCTCGTGGTGCAGTTGACCCCCGCCATGCAGGCAGTAATCGCCAATGCGGGAACACCGGTCTAGAGTTAAAGGAGAGTGTTATGAAAGAAAGCGACGAGATCCTCATGGACATCGATGCAGGAATGGTCCGCGGTATGACCCGGCGTGATTTCGTGAAATATTCCGCCGGGACGATGGCGTGTCTTTACCTTTGTGCGTTGAACGCCGGTTGCGGCGACAGAACCGCCGCCACCACGAGCGCCAGCTTCCCGGTTGTCGTTTTCTCGGATGTTCATTTCAATCCTTTTTATGATCCGGCTCTTTTTCCCTCCCTTTTCAATGAGAATGATACCGGCAAGTGGCCGGGTATTTTTCAGACATCGAGCATAACCGCACCTTCGTCACGGGGGGGCGATACCAACTACCCCTTGCTCGCGCTCGCACTCTCGGGTTTGAAACAGAATCTGGGAGCGAGTCCGCTCGTTATTTATACCGGTGATATTCTCGGACACGGCATCCCGCAATTCTTTTACCCTCTGTATTATCAGCTCATGGGAGTGTCAGACCCGCCACCGACTCCGGACGATGCAGCCGTTGCCGCGATGAAGGCCTTCACCGACAAGGTGGTTTCCTTTTTTATGGATCAGGTGAGGGCAGCAGTAGGAAATGTTCCCGTCATGTTCGCGGTTGGTAACGGCGATTCATACTCGGGCTATGGTCCGAATATTCTGGATAGCAGTATGAGTCCCGATAACAGTTTCCTTGTAAACACGGCAGAACTTTTTTACACAAAATTTTTGAATGGCACGGTAGATCATCAGTCATTTCTCAATACTTTCACAACAGCGGGATATTATTCCGCGGAGCCTTCCGGAACAAACCTGATGGTGATCGGGCTGAATAGCATCATTTTTTGCCAGGGCTTTTCTTCCGGACCGGACGCGAACGACAGCATGGCAGCCGCCGAACTTGACTGGCTTGATTCAAGACTCGCTGCGGCCGAAGTTAAAGGCAAGAAGGTGTGGCTCCTGATGCATGCGCCTCCTGGCGCGCTTCTCGTGCCGACAGCCAACCATGTCAGCGGCGGACAGATCCAAAGCGCCGTGATGATGTGGGAGCCGGATTATCAGGCAAGGTTCCTGCAGATACTTGCCAACTATCCGGGAATGATATCCCTGATGCTTGCCGGGCATACCCATATGGACGAATACCGTATCCTGCCGTCTTCCGAAGCAATTGAAATAACGCCCGCCATTAGCCCGTGGTTTGGCAATAACCCTGCTTTCAAGGTATTTACAATTTCCTCCGATACACTCAAACCCGTTGATTACAGTTCCCTGAACTTTGACCTTGCCGCCATTCCGGTAAAGTTCAACACCTATTATACTTTTTCAGCGGCGTATTCCAGCCAGGGTCTTCTGGACGCATCTTTGACGCAACTTACTCCGTCACTTGTAACTGATAATGCAAAACAGACGCTTTACAGAGGCCATTATTTTTCCGGGAACAATTCCTTGACTCCCGTCACTTATCCTCTTGGCAATTCCTACAGTCCAATTACCGACTCGACCTGGCCGGTTTACTGGAGCGGTATTGGAAACATGGAGGAGCAGGCGATTATCGATTCTGTCAACTCCTACCCGAGTTCGTGACGTCCGGGCATTGAGTGAGCGGCACCCGGGTTATTCGCCTGGGCCGTAACATAGCTGTTGCTTGCATAAGTATGGAGGCAGCATGAAGGTGCTGAGAACCATCAGAGACAATTTTATTGAAATTCTCCCGCCGACAATTTTCTTTCCTGAACGCCTTTACCCTTATCCTGTTCTCTATGCACAGTTTCAGAGACGAACCGTAGAAGCTCCAATAGATTTTTTGTGCAAAAAAGGATCCGTAGTGGGTTGGTGTGAAACATAAGGCAGGCAGTTTGTTCAGATTACTGATGTCGGCATTTTACGACATCAGTCCGAACGGAAAATTCTCATACGTAAGTGTCTATTCGGATTATCATCCGGATTATCAGTTGAGTCGAGGATGGTGACGAAGGCATAAGGTAAGACCTTCATATTATTTATTTGGCAATTGTGTGGATCTGATACCATTACTGTTTATTTTCCGCGTGTTCACCGACAACCCTTGTCCCGCGGGTTGCCTTTACGGGCGGGGTTGCGGAAAAGGTGCTCAGAAGCACGGCTATCCGGTCCTGAAGGTCGCGCACCTTTCGGCACGGTCCGACATAGTTCTCCATTATCATGGAAAACGCCAGGGGCTCTCCGTCAGCGGTAACGGTATAGCCTGCCAGCGCGGACACCCCCTTCATCGTCCCAGTCTTGGCTTTGACCCTCCCCACGGCAGGCGTTCCTTTCATCCGGTACTCAAGGGTGCCGTCAATCCCCGCAAGCGGCAGGGAGTCGACAAAAACGGGAAAGTTCGCTTTATCCTTATATGCCGCAACCAGAAGCCGGGTAACGGTATCGGCATTGGTCAGATTATAGCGTGACACCCCAGACCCGTCCGCTATCACCAGCCTGTCAGTTGGTATCCCCTGCATGCGGAGATACTCCCTGATTGCTTTCACCCCCCCCGCAGAGGTTCCTTTTTGACCGGACTGCGCATGCGCAAGGTACTTCAGAAGGTTCTCGGCACAAAGGTTGTCACTCTTTTTCAGCATTACCGAAACAATCTCACCGACAGTATGCCGAGTTGAGGCAAGCATTTTCGCATCCGCCGGGACCACTCCCGGTGCCGGAGGACCCGCCATTATGCCGGACCTCTCCAGTAGCTTCTCCAGCAGTGTCAGGGTATAAAGTTCGGGCCGCCAGACAGTCAATCTTTCGCTTACGGCCTTGCAGCCGGGGGCAAGCGTGCCTGAAACCAGAATATGATTGTCACGATCACCTGCCGGCCTGGTCAGGGAAACATTGCATGGCCCACCGGCCTTCCCGGTTATTCCGGCGTTTTCAATAGACACATATCCGATGGACGGATCAACCGAGACATCCAATGCCGAGGATGCTTTCTTCCCGGGAGATACAGTTACGCGAACCGTGTTGCCGTTCACCGAAAGCGGGGAAATGTACATTGCATCAGGGTCGGGTTCATCGTCCCACATCCAGCCGTTGCCCCAATAGGCATCATCAAAACAACCCGTGTCGCCGACAAGCCTGTAATGCACGCCCGGGGAGAGCTTTCCGGCAAGTTCGCCAACCATCCCCGCCAGGTCGGCTGTTTTCAGAAGAGGGTCGCCGCAACCCCTCAGGTAGAGTGTGGTGTTGTCCGGGTCCACGGAAATGGAGGTTTCAATGGTATGGTCAGGACCCAGGAAAGACAGCGCGGCGGCGGCGGTGAACAGTTTTTGCACCGAAGCCGCGGGCATTAGCAGGTATGGGTTGGATTCGTACAGGGTCGAACCGCTTTCAAGCGAGACTACCTTGATGGATGCCAGGGAGTAAGGGAGCAGCTCCCGGCCAATCATCCCGTCCAGTTTGTTCTTCAGAACGACACGGGGCGAAATGACCGACGACGGGACCGGAGGCGCGGGATGATCGAAGGTCGCTCCTCGAGAGGCAGATCCCGCAAGGAGAATCATAAGCGCCATAAAGGAGGAAATGCCAAACTTAGCCGGTTTCATTGTCTGAATTTCCTTTATCGGGTTAAGTTTTTATAAAAACAGGAAGGTTAATGGTAGCGTATGGGGTGTTCCATAGTCAATCGTGAATGGTTTAAAAAACAAATAGACTTTGGATGATGGCACAGGAACGCCCATGGTTTTATGCCTGGAACGCCGGGTAACGCATAAATTCGCATGTGCCCCTAACCCTCCCATAAGTTCTGATCTTGTCAAAACTGCTGCCATTTTTTGTTACCGAAACGTTTTAATTTGCAGCCGCAGGTCTTCTTTAAAAAATTTTCAACTTCATGGGACACTTTTCCAGCATTGCTGAAACGACGGATAAAACTGCGCTGGTGGATGCTTTCGCGAGGAGGAAACCTGTCGCAACTCTTCGTCGATTTGTCCGTTTCGTCGAGGAAGAGGACTTGATGGAGCGAATCTTGCGTTACAGAGTGCCGTAATGTTCAGCCAACAGTTCGAAATACAGCAAAAGCGATTCCGGGCTCAGGCAAACCGCCAAGGTGAGGAAGCAGAAAAGAGCCGTCAAAAAAATTTATCAGGAGGGTGATTTGTTCAGGTATCTGATATGTTTTGCACTGATAACACTGACCGGTTGCGCCGCCGGTAAAAAAGAAATTATCCAAACCGATTCGATCGGATTCGCGAAGTCCGACCAAGTCAAAAATACCGCGAAGGATAACCGATTGCTTCCTGGAGCGGATCAGGTTCCATCGGGGAATGAAGGTGGAACGACTGTGGTTGACGGGTGCAACTTTGATCTGCCCATGGTAAAAAATGCAGATGTCCAACAATTCGTTGATTATTACACCGGGCCGGCCCGCCGGGAATTCAAAGGCTGGCTTGAGCGTTCCACGCGTTTTCTTCCCTTGATGCGCAAGATAATAGCCGAAGAAGGACTGCCGCTTGATCTGTGTTATCTGCCGATGATCGAGTCCGGATTTGAAACACGTGTCGTCAGCAGTGCCCGGGCAGTCGGTCCCTGGCAGTTCATGGAAGGAACCGGTCACATCTTCGGATTGGACAATGACTGGTGGCGTGATGAAAGGCGTGACCCGCTCAAGGCAACCCGGGCCGCGGCTCGTTATCTGGACGAACTCCATCGGCATTTCAACGACTGGTCTCTGGCAATAGCCGCCTATAATGCCGGCTCGGGCGCAGTTGAGCGAGCCATCAGGGAGTCCGGAAGCCGGGATTTCTGGAAACTGAGTCACGACGGATATCTGAAGAAGGAAACCCGCCTCTATCTGCCCAAATTTTTTGCGGCGCTTCTCATCGCCAAGGATCCTGAAAAATACGGTTTTTCAAACCTGGATTATCAGCCTCCTCTCGAATTTGACGTAGTCCATCTGCCCAGCTCGACGGACCTGGATATTATCGCCCGTCTGTCAAGCGTTTCCCTTGAAGATATCCGCGATCTCAACCCGGAACTCAAGCGTTGGTGTACCCCTCCCGGCATGGCGGGATATCCGGTACGTCTTCCGGATGGTGAGGCAAAAACTTTCAGGCGACTTTATGCGAAAATTGACCCCGATCACAGGGCGAATTTCCGACGGTATCGAATCAAGTCCGGAGACACCCTTTTCAGGGTGGCCCGACACTACGGCATAAATGTAAGGGATATCGTTGCTTTGAACAAAATCCGCAACAAGAGGTCTCTGAAGGTCGGCCGCAACCTGATTCTGCCTCTGCGTCCCGACGCAACCCCGTTTGTCGCCGTGGCAAGCGAGAACCATGTCCGCAATCGGGATAATACCTATAAGGTTCGCAACGGCGACAATTTATGGAGAATATCGCGGCGTTTCGATGTGTCGCCCAGCCAGCTGCGATCCTGGAACAACATGCAGCCGGGCGAGATCCTGCATCCGGGCCAGGTCCTGCAAATGGCCGGGGCCGACGGAGAGGACAATGACGGCACTTGAGATGTGTCTTCGCGGTCCTACCCGCTATGCCGTCCCGACATGTTTTTCAATATTTATCATCTGCTCGTCCCATCCTCCGCTGTTCATGCGGAACGCTTCCAGGCGGCGCGACGACGGAATTTTATCAAAGCCGGACTCGACGACTCTCAGCAGGGTGCCGCCCTCTGATTCCTTCAATTCGAAAATCACCAGCGTGGTCGGCTCCTTTGAATAATCAACCGTTGGATCAACTGCGTAGGGATGCCAGCGAAAGGAAAGCAATCGCTCCGGTTCAATCCGTTCGATCATCACATCGAACATGATGTGTTCGTAACCGGGATAGGTTATACGCCCCTGCACGTGAGCACCGGCTTTAAATGTATTTCCCGTGAGTGCGACACCGAACCAGTCACCGAATTCCTCGGCATTCGACAGCGCGCGCCACACCCGTGAAACCGGTGCCTTGAGCAGAATTTCTCTCTCAATGCGATCTGTTGATGGGTTCATACGCCACCTCCTGATTCCATTATAGTCAGCGTGACATTAAATGCACCCTTTTGCCGGATCTGCTTTCCATTCGCCTCGTTTAACATGAACAGGCCGGGTGGCCCTGTTTTCCCCTCTACCTCTCCGTTCAGTCTTTGTAACCACCTTATGTTCCCAAGCGTCTAATATTATAAAAGGTTGAATGATTCGAAACAAAAGGGCCTTGAAGGAGGTGCCCTATGAAAAAACTTCTTTTTATACCTCTGATCCTTATGCTGGCAGGCTGCGTAGCCTTTCCGGCATATGATGACGGGAATTATTATCCTGACTACGGTCCGTACCCATACGGTTATGTTGGACCGAACGTAAACCTCTTCGTTTCGGACTTTCACGGCGGTCATGGATTCCGGGGTGGGCACGATTTCCATGGCGGTGAACACGGCTTTCATAGTGGTGGTCACGACTTCCGTGGTGGTGGTCACGACTTCCGTGGTGGCGGTCACGACTTCCGTGGTGGCGGTCACGGTTTCCATAGCGGTGGACACGGCTACCATGGTGGCGGACACTGGAGAGGAGGCCGGCATTAGAATGACGGGATCCGGAGATTATTCTTCAAGTATCATTTTTGCTGATTTTCCGGAGATTCCGGGTCCATCTGATTTTGTGCCGTTTTATTGCCGTACTTCGCTTCCAGATTCGACAAGCTTTTTTGCAGCTTTTCCTGGAATAAAGGCATTTTCTTTTGTACCAGAGCCTGGCTTTTCTCGAAAGTAAGCCGAATCAGTTCCGGCATTTTCGCAAGCATTTTTTTACCCAACGGCGATTGATAGAATTGAACAAGCTGGTTTATTTCATCCTCGGTAAAAACCTGTGTATAGATGTCGACATACATGTCTTTCATCTGGTCCCAGGAAAAATTCTCTTGCAGCCACTTAACAGTATCTTTCCGTATCGCCATCAGTGCCTCCTGACCCTTCGGAGACAATTTAACGGTTTCGGTCTGAAACTGCCTGTCCATCATCGCTTCCATGGATTTCATGATCTGAACCGACATGTTCCGGGCATTTGTAATTTCCAGCATCTTCAGGACCGCTTTCTTTTCTCCTGCCTGATCAGCCGTCGCGACTGTCGAGGTAAGCATGACAATACAGATGACTGCAAGAAATATTCTTTTCATTTTTGTCTCCTTTGTCACATGAACGAGAGTATGTAGTGTTTCGATTCTTCTCCCTATCCCTTGATTTCAAGCTCAGGCATTTATCTCCTGGATAAAAACAGGTGCCACCAGCCGCAAGGCTCTCCGTCCGGCAACTCCCCCGGTGGAATTTGGATTGCTGGCGGCCTCTTGAACCGGCATTTTCCAGGGAATACACCGGAGTTGAGTCTACATTTATTGCTTTTTGGAGAAGGTTGACCCTTTATGCTTTTTTTATGAAGAAACCCTGCCTATAAGGGAGCGTTTTGAACCTCCGCACGACGGGCAATCATCGCCGCCGCAATGCGTACAATACTTGGCTCCGCAGTCGCCACATTTATATACTGAAAAGGACCTGTCGGAAGGATTGGAAGAACTGCTGTCGGCGACGCGGAAACAATTGGGGCAATTTCGATAGATGTGCATTTCTGCTCCTTTCGCAACTTTAGTGGCATCGAAATCATTAATAGCAGAAGCAACAATTCATTTCCATTATAATTCGTTCAATTAAGGTGTGAAAGATGGCTGAAAATGGAGTGAGTTAACCGGCAGGGACACCCAGCAAGGCAACAGCGAATGAAAAGAGTGCGAGAAGTGCAAATCCCAGCGTCCTGGGAGAAAAGCCGGAAGTCCTGCCGCTCAGGAATGTTGAGAGGGTGCTTTGCAGACCGTAATAGATCGCGAAAGCCCGCGACGCAAAACTGATGATCTCATATATGTCAGCCATCCAGGTTAGAGCAATGGAAGCCGCTACCAGGATCACGTATGAAGTGCGGGAAGAAATTCGCCCCCTGCTCATCTCCTGCATCAGTCCGCCGCCGCCATTGGTGTCTGCCACTGCAGCACTGAACTGAGCTGCCAGCGCTGCCACAACGAGCAGGACGGGAAGGAGTGTCGCAACCTGTCTGGTCATCTGTATTACTGCTGTTTCGCGCGGGCCGATAACCGCAGCTGGGAAGCTCACGCTTGCAAGTCCTATAAACACGATGTAAATGGCCGCGGAGATCCATTGCGCATAACGCATGGTCTTTATCCGGGTCGCCGCATCGTGCTCTTCCTCCAGATAGCGGGATGTCTCGAAGCCCTGGACCGTTATGAGGAGCCCGAATGCGATCCTGAGAGACCCCCATCCCACCTGCACATCATTGTGCACGACTGTCCCCGCTGACACGAGTCCCACGGCATAATGTCCCATTCCAACCAGCAGGCCGGTGATGATGGCTAGCTTGACCCCCACCGAAATTTCTTCCGCCCTTTCCATCCCCCTTAGCCCCCGCAACCAGCCGATGATCGCGATCACCACCAGGGTTGCAGTCGTGACAAGCTTTCCGTAAACGACATCGTTGAATCGTGTGAGGCTCACGGAAAAAGCACCATACAGGTTCATGTAATAACAGACCGAGATTACGTAGGCAAAGGAAAGCGCCATGGAGGAGAGGCGCTCCAGCCCCACCTCCCAGCGGGACAGGGGAAGCAATCCGAAGGCGCCGTCCAGAATCAGGATGTTCCACCTGATTGCGGCGCCTATGGCATATGTCGTCAGGCAGAGTCCGGCCATCACCAGTAACGCCCAGTTCCCGAAATCGCGTATCAGGATCGGGGCCAGAACGAGAAAGCCGCTCCCGATAATTGAAGCGAGGGGAGTGACCGTAGCCCGCCAGTTTTCGGACCTTATCATGCGGGGATGAAACAGCAGCACCGCAGCCAGAATTATCGGTGCAATCACAATTATGTTAATGAGAATTTCCCGGGTCATTTTTTAAGCCTATACAACTGAGGATCGGATCAGCTTTTAATCAGGAGGAAAACCAGGGACAAGTATAACCTGCATTCATTTGCAAGTAAAATCAGGAAAGATTTTTAGCCTGCCCTGCCGACAGGAAACAATTGGACTCGAGCAGTTACGACGCCCCGGTAATAATACCTGTGGCAAGTTCCTTGGCTCAGGGGAACAGTAACCCAAACAAATTATGTATTTTCAGGCAATTCGCCAGTCTCGTGTCAATATGAGAGAAACCATATAAATTGAATTGAAATGCCAATGAAAGCAGAAGCCTTTGCCCGCCAAAATGATAAAATTGATATATCAGGTATGTTTATATTCAGTCCCCTTGAAGTTGTTTCCGTATTGCCGGGAGAATTTTATAATGGAAAAGCTCAGGGAAATAGCCTCGAAGAAAGTAATCGCCGTGGCCGAGCGGGCATCGGAGAAAGCGGTTTTCCGCAACAATATGCATAACTTCTGGAGCGCCGTGTTTCAGTGCTACCTGAAAATCGACGAACGATTTCGGTCAATTTCATATCTGTTTCCGGGCGTCAGGAGAGTCATCCATTACACTGAGATCAAGTCCGGCGATATCCTCGTCAGCGACTTTCACAGCGGCATGAACTTCGGCTTCGTTGATGGCGGCCTTGCTCCGGTGAAGATCAGGGTTTTGAAGAATGACGGCGAATTGATAACCGGTGAGGTGCTTGGCGTGGGAATAGGAGATATCACGAGCATGCGCTATGTGGGGAAGACCGGAAACTTCAGGAACGAAATATGGTATTTCATATCGCACAAATTCACGGTTATCGAAGGCTTCAAGCATTTCGGCTAAAGAAAGATTACCTGCATTGGTTCCATGCAACTATCAGCAGTTTAAAAATTCAGATATGTTCCATCAAGAGTGGCGGGACATCTTCCGGCCAGATGGTATTGACCGGGATCTGTGTTCCGGTCTCAAATCCTCCGGGAATATCGAGTCTCGGCAGAATCTGGATGTAGGTATGGTAGTGCGGGACTTTCTCCATGGAATGTGGAGCGGTATGGATGAAATAATTGAAATCGGGATTGTTCAGCTTTGAAATGTATGCTCCAAGAACCTTTTTCATTACCTTCGTTATGTCGGCAATCACTTCTGCATGGATATTCTCATAACAAGCCGTGTGGTGTTTAGGGATTATCCATAACTCATAGGGAGCACTGGCCGCATAGGGAGACAAAACAACGGTGTGGCTGGTATTCAGAATAACCCTCACATTCGCATCCAGTTCATAATTCACCATGGCACATAGTGGACACACCCCGTTATCGTTGAAATAATTGTCCTGGACAAACATGGCGTTCCTGATCCAGG
Organism: uncultured delta proteobacterium; assembly: GCA_963815135.1. Taxonomy (GTDB): domain Bacteria; phylum Desulfobacterota; class Desulfuromonadia; order Geobacterales; family Geobacteraceae; genus CAIWTU01. Next base: position 289,015 of record CAWFFO010000005.1, on the reverse strand, counting down.
GAGGGACGATACGGCTGCCGACAATTTGCGAGTGGGCATGGGGTTGAGAAGCTCCTGAACGGGGCCCCTGGTTTTTGAAATATATCGTTATGTGGTTATTGGGGTTTTCCCTGAATTTCCGGCCAACCCTCTGGTAACTTGTCAGGGTATCGTGAATTTCCGCTTCATCCATGAGGCCCATGACTTTATTATGCTTCCTGCTCTCGATGACCAGATAATGGCTTCCACACCCCTCGTGAAATGTAAAGATCCCATGTTTGCTGTATGGTTCCGGTTGCCTGGGACATGTATTAAAATTGCTAAAGAGTTTGTATTTGTTGTCAATGGTCCGGGTTATCCAATTACCTTGCCCGTCGGTAGTTTCATCAAGTATCTCCAGGGGGAATATTTCCTCGTTGCCCGGGCAGAAAGGACATAAAGGGTCATGCTCGGGAATATCCGTCGAAGCGGTCTCCGGATAATCCTGGGCGGCGGGTTTACCGTTCCTCTCCGGTGCGATCAGCGTCCAATTGCCATTCAAAAGATTTTGCCGTAGTTCAGACACAGTTACCTCTTGTTATTCCCAAGGTTTTTCCATCTCATTGGTAATTTGTAGGACAATGTAAATACTTTTGTCCCGGGATTCAAGAAATTAGTCCTATAGGAAACTCACCGGCTGTCCGGCCATTACCTTATGAACTCCCCGCAATTCAGCATGCCCCCGCTGCGGACCCGCATTCCGGGTGGTGTGAAGGTTAATCCACGGCGACAGTTTCGGCCGCCTCAAACTTGCAGTTCAATAATCTCAGCTTCCACGTGGATCGTGTCGATTCGCAGTCGTGCAACCGTTACCGGAAGCTTGAACCGTCGATGCCCGGCACTCCCCGGGTTCAGGTAAAGTATTCCATTCCGTTCCTGCCGGGACGGATTGTGCGAATGACCGCTGATTACAACCCTGAACCCGGAAGCCGCCGGGTCGAGGTCTATTTCATTCAGATTGTGCAAGAGGTAGATCAAATGGCCATCAGCCTCGACCACCTCTGTCTCTTGAAATTCCTGCGCCCACGGCCCCCTGTCACAGTTACCCCGCACCGCAACCACGGGTGCGATTGCCCTTAACGCGTCCAGGACAGATCTTGAGCCGATATCGCCCGCGTGCAGGATCAGGCCGCATCCAATGAGTGCCTCCACGACCTCAGGTCGAATCAGTCCATGTGTGTCAGATATGACGCCGATGTTCATGGCTACTTACTCTCCAGATCTCGCCGCTGCGCTCAGGCCCATTCAGGGCAGCAGCTTGAACCTCTGACTGACAGGGTCAGAGTGTCAGACATTCAAACAGGCAATCGGGTTAAATCCATTAAGTAAAACCGATATGTCCCTGGTTACTTCTAATATGACAGGGACGTGAAGGTACCGAAAGTTCATATGGAAACTAGCGCGGGGGCCGGCGGGCCTCGCGGAACCAGGGCCGGTACTCCTGCATCCGTTCCCGCTGCCCGGCCGGAGAGCGGCGGCGGCAGGTATCGAAGTCCGGTGAGCCGGGAGCCGCGCCCCAGCGCCGCTCCACGCAGTCGTTGGGATTGTAGGCGATCTCCAGCCCCGACCGGCGGGCGTAGATCTCGGCCAGGCTGAGCCGCCAGGGGGTACCATCGCTGCGGGTGTAGGTGATGAAGCGCTCCCGTGAAAGCCGGGCATGGAGCTGTTCGATGCGAGCGGCTGCCGCGGCCGCGCTTTCGCCCTTCAGCAGATAGAGTTCAGGATGGCGGCGGATGCGCTCGGGCAGGTCGGCGAGCACCCTCAATGCTATCAGCAGTCGCAGGTCGCGGGAGGGGGTCGCATAATCCTCCCAGGGACCGGCGGTCTCGAAGATGGCCGGGCCGTGCGGCATGGGGATGACCGTCCCCGGATGGGCCTGCATGTAATTTTCTCCGTTGGCGACCGAGCGGACGCGGGTTTCGAGCTGTTCCATCAGTGCATCCAGGGTGGCCTCGTAAGCCTCGGCCGGATCGAGCCCGCGCGGGTTGATGATGCGCTCCATGCGGGCATAAAAGTCCCCGGGCGTCAGATTCGCCTGATCGGCCGAACAGGGGAGGAAGACGGACCGCTGATCCAGTTCGGCGTTGGTCGGCATGACCCACCTCTTCTTCCCGCCGCCGGCGACCGGAGCACGGTAGGCCTTGAAACCTGGTCCGGCATTGGGGGTTAACGCGAAGAGGAAGTTCCCCTCCCAGAAGCGCTTGCGGGCTACCGTATTGTCGGGCTGGGCATCTGCCGCAAGGAGCAGCCCACTGTGCTCCTTCGTTTGCGGGACCCACTTGACGATTACCAGAGTGTGCCCGTAGGGATCGGCAAAGACGGTGCCGGGCCAGAGGGTCGCGCGCTCAAGCGGCAGCGGATAGAAATCGGTGGCGTTGTCTCGAAGCGCCGTACGTCCGTTGCCGGAGGTTACCCGGTCCATGATCCTGCGGCTCGTTTTCCGGAAGGCACCGGCACTGGCGGTGGTGCCGACAAAAGTTTGGTCGATCTCGGGAGGGCCGCAGCGCGGGGGGGTGGAGGCACTACCGCGGCTGCAGAGACGATAGCTGACGGGGAGACCGAGCTTCCAGGCGAAGTAGGCACGCAGGAAGTAGGGAAAGTCGGCACAATCAGGCTCGGCGGGAAACTGACTGTCCTCCCCCCTGCGCAGATAGTCATGGAGGAAGTTGCGCTGCGGGTCGCGCAGCACGGGCTCAAGTGAGGGGAAACTGAGAGATTCCTCGGGCGGGGCATCGAACAGATGCTCGACCCAGGCGGCGAATAGCGCCTGCGTTGACTGGTCCCACTCCCCGCTTCCCCGGTTACCGGCACCCTTCCCGACCTGGATCTCGGTACAGGCCGCCATTTTCCCATCCCGCATCGCCTCGATCCGGTAGCTGCCGCGTGCAGGCGCCGGGAGTGCAGCCCTCAGGCTCCAGGGAGGTCCGCCATCCCGCACGGCGTCCATCCTGGTCCGGCGGCCCGCGGGATCGGTGACGAGCAGTTCCGACAGTTCGCCGCCGGTCGCGACCGCCATGATATCCAGTTTCTCGCCCGGTTGCGCCACGAGCGGCGCGGTCCAGATACGGGCATCAGCACCCCGGCTGCAAGGGGTGACAGCCCATGACTGGTCGGCTGCGATCAACACGAACACCAGCATAAAAATATAAGTCAAGTTCATGGCGACTATGTCCCTTTCCTCTTCCCCATGCGAAATCTGCCTTTATTTTCTACCCCATCCCTGTTGACCATGGCCTTCCGACATGGTTGCCCCCATGGCCTGTGTCGGTCCCGGTCTTCAAAGTAGAGCGGTTATCCTGCGTTGCCGCGAAGAATGACATCCCGGACATCTCCGGGAAAATGGATGCGTGAATTTCTTGCCATTGCTGATATATACCAGCTAATATCAAAAAATCAAACCTGCCCCCATGGGGTTCCCTGCAGGAAAAGAAAATCGCCGGCAAGTTTGCATTGACCCTGGAGCAGCGTTAGAATTTAAGACTAAATCAAATGGAGGAATTGATGAACACTGAATACTTAACTGTCCAGGATGCTGTTCGGCGCTCGCTGCAAACTGAAAAGAATGCAATGGATTTTTACCGGCTTAGCGCCGAAAAAATGCAAGACACCGATGCCCGAAGGGTTTTTACAATCCTTGAGGGGGAAGAGCGGGACCATGCACGCATCTTCTACAATATTTACTCGGGTACCGATATACCGTCTCTGGAAGAGTTTCTCGACCAGCCCCCACAACACGAATCCGACTGGCTCACAGCCTTGAACATGATCATCGACACAGGTTTCAACGAGCAGAAAGCTCTTGAACTGGCCATGCAAAAGGAAAAGAAACTCGAGGAAGCTTTGACCAGGATGGCTGAACGGATACCTGACCCTGCAGTCAAGGCGGTATTCGAGTTGAACATCAGGGAAACACATAACCACTATCTCATGATAGAGTCCGAATACGCCAGGTTAATGGGGATGGTCCACGAATCGGACATGGATACCTATGTGCGTGAATAGGGGTGGTACAGCCATCCAGTCTCGAACGTCAGATTTGCTGCGCTTATGGCATGTCGAAGGATGCAGCATTATGTAATCCGTGTCAGTATATGATCAATACCCAGGGAGCTGGATGGAATATGCCCGATAAATCAGACCAAAAACCATGGAAACGGCTGCGCTCCGAACCTGGACCCGAGTTGCCCATCTTCAAGGTGCGTTACGACTGGCTGGAGAATCCCCGCAACAGCAACGTCCTGAAAGCGGTGGTGCTGGATTTTCCCGACTGGGTCAGCATTGCCGCCATTACCTCCGACAACCGCATAGTGACTGTCAGGCAGTACCGGTTCGGCGTCGAGCATTTCACTACCGAACTGCCGGCCGGCCTGATCCACCCCGGCGAACCACACCGGGCCGCCGCCGAACGGAACTCCTGGAGGAAACCGGCTATACCTCCCCGGACTGGGTATACCTGGGATGGGTCGAGCCCAACCCGGCCTACCAAAACAACCGTCTGCACCAGTGGCTGGCCAGGGATGCCCGGCAAACCCATGCTCCCCAATTGGATGCGGGCGAGGATGTAATGGTCGAAACACTTTTACCGGAGGAAATTCACAGCTACATCCGGGAAGGCCGCCTGCGGCATTCGCTGGCGCTGTTATCCGTTGCCCGGATCATGCCTTTGTGGGATGCCGCCGGGGTAAAGGAAGAATTTTTCCAGGATCCGCTGAAACTTGACCGGGATGAAGCCGCGTTATAGGGAACGGGAAAACCGATTCGTCCGACCCGGAATGTTTATTGTCCGGGCGGCGGTAAATACTTTGCTTACTTTTGTTTTCGATTTTGCATCCGATTCCGCGGTAGGAATGCCGGTTACCCGGCACCCCCCGCACAGTCCCGGACGTGCGGTTTTCCCGCATCCGGTTCCTCGGTCGTACTCGCTTCCGCGTGAAGCGCGTGCTTTCAAGCGTATCTTCGTCGGCTGACTTCAGTTATCCGTGGCCAGGCTATCTTTACCCGTTCGAGAATCTGGTCAAACTTTTCCCAGGTGAAACTTTTCCGCTTGCCACCTCTCCGATTGAGCCATTTGTATGCTGACTCTCTTACTGTCTTGAAGAAGTCTTTCAGCGACCAGAAGTTTCCTCTCACCCCGTAGTAGTTGTAGTGACCCATTAACCTTGCATTCAATCCTTTGAAGAATTCACCTCCCGGCAGATGTCGGTTCGACTTGATCCATGCTTTTATCCGTTTGCATGCCCCTTGCAGCTTCTTGCGGGACGTGCGGCGCTTGACGCGTGGTTCCCCTTCCCGGTCTTTTATCCAGAAGAATTCAAAACCAAGAAAGTGAACCGCCGCTTCATGCCCGGATGGAAACGACTGAATCGCAGTATTTTGGTTTTCTCGGCGGCTGTCTCAAGGTGGAATTTCTCCAGCCTTTTCGGCAGCACCCGGTAAAACCGCTGCGCATCCTCTTGTAGCTGAAAGGCGCAAACCCAATCATCGGCATAGCGGCAGATGCGCGCATCGCCCTTGCACTTGGGTTTGACGACCTTTTCGAACCATAGATCCATGGCAAAGTGCAGATACACGTTAGCCAGGACCGGTGAGACAATCCCCCCTTGGGGGGTGCCGGTGTCCGGGTGGATGATCGTGCCCTCGGTTTCCAGTATGCCGGCTTTCAGCCATTTCCGGATCAGATTGAGGAAGGCCCGGTCGTCTATCCGCAAACTCAGCATCTTCAGCAGCCAGTCATGGTCCATATGATCGAAGAAGCCTTTGATGTCCGCTTCGACGATGTAACCATAGCTCCCGTACTGAAGGTCGAAGGTGAGGTCTTGGACCGCATGCTTCGCACCTCGTTCGGGCCGATAGCCGTAACTGCTGTCCAGAAAGTCCTGCTCATAGATTGCAGTCAACAGCTTCGCACAGGCCAGCTGCACGAGTTTGTCTTCCAGCGCCGGTATCCCCAGCGGTCTTTCTTTCCCGTTTTCCTTGGGAATCCAGCACCGCCTTACCAGTTTCGCCCGGTACCTCTTTTCTTTCAGTCGCTCGGCCAAGTTCTGAATGTTGTCATGCAGGTTTTCGCATATTCTTCCGCCGTTACCCTGTCTACCCCGCTGGCGGCGTTCTTGTTCAGATCGCGCCAGCAGGTAAGAAGAAATCCGGCGTTCAGTTCCCGGTAGAGGTCCCGAAAGCGGTGTTGCTTGTCTGCTTTCGCCTTCTCTGCTATTCCCCGCAGTGAGGTTGGCTTATGTTTTTCCAGTCCAACTGTGTCCGGCATAAGTTTCCTTTACGGGCTGCGTACTTCCGTCAGGTCCTTCCCCATGCCTGCATCAGCAGGCGTGTACGTGGCTTTCCCACGCTCTGAGTACTATGCCTGATAAGACACCCCAATGACATACGGCGGGCTTCCCCTTTCACGGTTATACCTCGCCTCCCTGTTTCGGTGTTCCGTGTCGCTCGTCAGGTTCCGGCCTAGCGTGTTTCAGGGTTTCCCCGATACGTGCCTCAATATCCGTATACCTTGCTGCAACCTTCCAACCGGCAGGAGTCTATGGGGCTTCCCAAGTTCCTGACGTATCTCTTCCTGCATGCCACGGCCTGTGGACTCCGACAGATCGCAATCAACCTTGCCATTACGGTTGATCTTGTGTTGCCTTCGGGACCGTTAAGACCCTCGGCATCCGCAACAACCCCTATTTCGAAGCTGTACCAGCACTTCAGGGAGCGCGGTCTCCCCTACGGCCTACAGGATTCTCTGTCTACGCTTCACCTGTTTTGTTCGCCGGAATCCTTCCCGACTCCGCAACAGGCGCAAGGCTCGATACAGGTGGGTGGCTAACCCTTACCCGACAGGGACTTTCACCCTGCTAGATACGCCAAGCTTCGCTTGGCGCGATAACGGGAGCAGGCGTAGCGGAGAAATAAGAAATATTTTCCCCGGCATCATTTTCCCACAGGTGGATCGTACCTTTCGTAATAGCCAACCAGCTTGCCGTCTTTGTCGCGAACGGCACGCATGTAAACCCTGTGCCTTTCATTGTCGGCAATCAGTACCTCTTCCCGGCCGTTTTCCAGTTCTTTGCAGACCTCCCTGATAATTTGGCAAGACTGCTCATTGTGACAGTGGAAAATACTCTTTCCGACTATGTCCCCCCATTTTGCATAATTTTTTCTGCCGGGCTCATTTACGTACACAATCGTATGATTCGTATCCACCAAAACCACCGGTTTATTCCAGCTGTCCAGAAGATTTAACAAAAGGTCTTTATCCGTCATAAACTGCTCTGCCTCCGTAAAGTTTTCCGCTGCTTTTTGTACCACGCACGAATGTTTCCGTAAAGCAGTACAACATGTCAGTCGCTTACAAGGCTGTTCCCGTCCATTGGAGGTTATTTTCCGTTGACATTTATTTAGCATGAGATAACATAAGGCAAAATTTTATCACTTGTGGTAGACGATAATACTCAACCATCCGTGAGGATGGGGCGGAAAGCCTACAGGGTCTCAACGAGATAGCCGGGATGCCGAAATATCATGTATATTTCAGCCCCGGCTTTTCTGTTCTTACAGTCCGGAACCTGTGGACAGGCTGGGAAATCTGGCAAGTGACGAAAACAACTTCCAATTGGAAAAGGAGTCATGATGCGTAAAAAAATTGTTCTTTCCCTGCTGATAATGACAGCAGTCGCCAGCACCTTCGGTTTCAAAGATGCCAATGCGGGGCTTCCCGGCCTTCCCGGGCTGCCGGCTCCACCCACTCCCAACGTGAATATCAGCATCGATGGCTACCTGCCGGCACCGCCAGGGGTGAGCGTTCAGATCTACGGAGGGCGTCCGTACTATGTCGAACATGGGCGCCGGGTTTATCTTAAAGAGAAAAAACACGGCAGGCATCACAAGGGCCACGGTAACAAGTACGGCCATTACAAGCACAGGTAGCACTACCAACGTATCCTTCCGGGACAGATCTATTTCTCTATAATTAACAATAAACCTATATTCGGCAGTTGCAGGCATCCTCCGTTCGCTCCGGAGGCCTGTTTCTGCTGCTCTAGGCTCATTTCGCTACAGCCGATAAACTCACCCTTCGGGTTCAGACAATATCGGCTGTCCACACTCCATTTCGCCAAGAGCAGCAACGAAACAGGCCTGAGTTGCTTACTGCGGACACCTCCAACTGCCGTTTTTGGGTTAAATATATCCCGAATTTCCACGATGAATTAATTGGCTGCTGAACTGGGTTTTTGTTCCTAAAATCATTCAAGACCTTTTATGAGATGTTAACTGGTGATTGGAGTGCAATCGTGTGGATCGAAAATAACGTACAAGCATGGGTAAGCCGAACATAGCGCCAAGTACAATCAGCATTGTAGTGTTTGGGTCTCGGAAGTATGAATTCAAGCGTAAAGTCGTGAGCGCGATAACGCCGAAATAAAGCATATCTCCAGTTATTGCAAAGGCCCAGCCGGCTAGGAATCCGTGACCGGCAGCGAGCGCCGAGGCGCGCCCGGTCATCGGATCAACCCCAAAGGCAATCATAACCAGCGAAATAGGGCCTGCACCGGTACCGCTGAAATGTGACACGCTGCGAGCCGATGCGGTCTTCAAGACTCTGCTGAGACGAACCAATAAGGGGATTTTTCCGCACAAAGTTGTGAGAATCCGAAGGATCGGTTCAAAAGCAAGGGCCAGGACAATATCGGAAACCAGGTAGAGCGCTATGGTGATGGGCCAGGCCAAGCCCTTGACATGAGCGAGCAGGACACCGGCTGGAATTCCGCCCCCGACAGGCAGAAGGAAGAGCTTCAGCACTGACAGCATGATGGATATTGACGGGACCAGGTCGAAAATTTGTTTGGGCATTGGGAAAGTAACCATGGAAATCCTAATATGACGATAACGTTAGATCTGTTCCTGTTTTTCGCGGCAATAATATGCTCGGAAATGTATTCAGTTATCCGGCAGAATTCTGTTTGATGTTGAATCCACCTCAGCCCTCAGCCGCGGCAGACAGTCGGGGAACTCGCGTTGCAGGAATTCGACCAGTTTTTCACGCACTTGACATCGCAGGTCCCAGGCTTTGCCTGAATCACTGGCGCTTATCAAGGCCCGAAGGACAACCGTTTTATCATTCGCATCGAGGACAATAAGCCCGGATGCCTTGCCATCCCAGAGATCATTGCCTGCGAGGATGTTTTTCAGTTCGGCGCGAACCGCCGACACCGGTACGCGGTAGTCGCAATGCAGGGTCACTGTACCGAGCAGGTCAGCCGAAACCCGTGTCCAGTTCTGGAAAGGCTTTTGCAGAAAATATGTAATCGGCAGCACAAGCCGCCGCAAATCCCAGATGCAGACAACAACGTAAGTCAGGGTTATTTCCTCAATGCGCCCCCACTCCCCTTCTACGATCACCACGTCGTCGATCCTTATCGGTTGCGTAATGGCAATCTGGATGCCGGCGAAGAGAGTTGCCAGGCTGTGCTGTGCGGCGAAACCGACAATAATCCCGATAACCCCGGCCGAGGCCAGAAGACTTACCCCCACCTGCCGCACTTTGTCAAAGGTCATAAGCATGGTCGCCCCGGCCATTATGAGGATAACCACCACGGTGATCTTCACCAGCACGTTGACCTGGGTGGAGACCGCCCGCGCCTTGAGGTTATCGGCAGCAGTTACGTCGTAGTGCTGCAGAACCAGTTCCCGTAAGCCATAAACGGTGGAGGTCAGCAGCCAGGTAACGGCAGCAATCAAAGCCAGGCTTCCCAGGTGCCGCAGCAATTCGGCCAGTTCATTCGGGAATCGTAGCGAAGGCAATGTCAAGAGTGCAGCCAACAGTGGAAACAGCATTTTGGTCGGATGCCGCCACCGCCGCACCAGGGTTTGCTGTAAAGATGTATCGGCCCGGGCGGCAAAGCGAAACAACACCTTGAAAAGGATTGCGTAACCAAGCAGGCCGAGCAGTACAGCAACCACCAGTGCAAATACCGAAAAGGATGCAGCAGGCCATTCACCGAGACCTCTGAAATTTTGGATCCAGTCCATCTGTACCTCCTTTCGGAAGATCCGAAACAGATATATTATTCTCTCATTATCAAAAATATATCTGCAGTTTTTCGCGCTGTTTTGCGTATTATCAAAAAATCGACCATATCCTTAAAACCCCAAATTTCTCAACTGCTATGCAGATTTACAAGGAACTTCTTGCATGATTATGGTTATTTTGCTTTTATCCCGTCATTGCCTATTTATGAGCCTCCGGCATTGCCGTGATCGGGAAAAAGCTGATCCCTGCCTGATTTTCATGACAATAAACTACCTCTCCTTCAAAGTGTAAACTGACGACTGAATTGTCGGGCTTGACCGAGAGCTTCAATTTCTCGTTCTCGGGCAATATGATGCCTTTCTGACATTCTATTAAAGCTCCTTTCGGAGAGAGCTCCAGCAATTTGACTTCTATGGTTTGGTTATTTATCTGGATTGTACAATTTTCTTTTAATTTAAGCCGGCTGCAATGCCTTTTTTCAAGTTGGGATTCTTCCATTACCGTGTCTCCTGAGACATTTTAGAGAATTTGTCAAATACCACCTCTCAGTTTCACATATTGAGGCGAATGGTCGAGATTTAACCGTGATCCAAACGGACTAATGGTCATAAGATAGGTTAAGGTTTCCTCGATTGCTGTTGCCGATCCATTAACTTTTTGAAGCGCGTCTTCTTTGTCCTTGTGCATTACGGTTATTCAATGCAGCCATGAAGAATGGAACGAAGCCGATTTTCTTCAAGTCGACAGGTCCCGGCTGAACGGAATTTCCGCCAAAAAGACAAAAATATATTCCGGCAGTTCAGCCGACAAAGGGGGGAGATCGGGCAGGAATCCGGGTTGTCTCGTGAGTGGGGGCAATACGGGTTTCATGGCGAAAACTTGCGATGTGAGACGCGGTTGGTATGAATGAGCATGAAGGGGAACAGAACTCGGCCATCTGGCCGGCTTTATTTGCTCCTCCTTCAGTTTCTTTTACCAGTATTACAGAGACGGTGTAATGGCTGACCTTGTTTTTGAAGGTCTTTGCAATGCCCGGTCCTCCTATCGTACTGAGAACGATAAAAAAGGAAAACATCACAATTATCATAAATTGAAATATGCGGTCGATGCATAACATTTTCGGTATTCCTGTCTTGCATAGACTATATCAGAAACATTTTATTTGCAAATCAGGAAAGTACGTGGAACAGGTATTTGTCAAACAGCAGTGCTACAGCATCTGCTTGATCTCGGCAACGGATGCCACTTTCCCGGAAATCTTTATCTGACCGTCTATTACCAATGCCGGCATGCTAACGACACCATATTTCACGATAGAGGGAATATCCTCCACCTTTACCAGTTCGATGCTCTTGCCGCTTTCTTCAATGGCTTTTTTGGTGTTTTCGTAGAGGTATCTGCATCTCGCACAGCTGGTACACAGCAATTCAACCTTCATGATATCCTCCAACGCATTCGTGTTCTTGCGGTAGGCTGGACCTTTCCAGTTCCGTTGGAAGGGCTCGATCCACCTACATCAATTCAAGTCTCTGATCTTAACCTCATTTATAATATATATATTATACACTCATATACCGCCACTATACCATCCGTTAAGGTGACGACGAGACTCTTGCCATGAGCCGATTCTCAAGAGCCCGACGTGTTAAAATTTCGGCCTGGGCAGCGCAGAGAACCGGTATGGCTGTGAAAATCAGGGGCCGGCAGAGGGAAATAGTCCGCCGCACGCCTGTTTCCTCCTTTGATTGCATAATTCATGTATTAGACCAGGATACAAACAAATCGATGTCTTGCCAGACTGGCATCACCCACCGACTTCAAGTCTTGATCTATCGAAGCAAACTTTTTTTCTTTGTGCTGGTTTCGCTCAAGAAAAGGTATAGCCTTTTTATATATTTTCCAGAGGCCTTGACTCTTTCTGGAATATAGCAAGCTTTGCAGCTTCGCGTGATAAGCACCTTTTCGGGTTTGAATATTCCCCACACCCACGATCGGCACCTCCACCCACTCTTCCCCATAACTGTTAAATCTCTATGGTGTCGGCATATACGAGCCTTGCACCGGTCCTGCTCCTTGAATTGAAAAGTAAACCAAGAGCGGAGTCACTTTGCGGATCGCTGCGCATTACCTCGTATTCCTCCACGACCAGCCGGAAGCGGCGTGTGCCGCGCGAAGCAGGAAGGCGAACCAGCCCGCTCCAGACCGTAACCGCGGTTGTTATCTGGGTGCGGCTCATGAACTGCCACCCCGGCTCGACCGGCAGCCAGATGTCGCCGTCTTCATCTCCGGGATGTTGCATCTCCGGTCTTACGATCATGACTGTCGGTGTGCTCGAGCCCTTCTCGTACCAGGTGGAGGGGCCGGAGACTGAAACCTTGACCAGGGCGGGATCGTCCGGTGCGACGGCGATCCACGCCAGCCGGTCCGGAGTCAGTTGTATGAAGTCGGCGGTCACCACCCGCGACAGTTGGACGCCCCACACGGAACGGGGCTGATAGCGGGCCACAGCCAGGCGAACGAACGGATAATAGGATGGACCTGCGTCCATGGCGATGTCGCAGTACCAGAGCTGGCGCTCCGCGTCGAAGAAGACGTCGTGACCGGCGACCGAAAGCCACCATGAATCGGGTTTGGACGGCAAAGTCTGCGCCTCTTCGATCGTGACGCCGGTCTCCTGGGCAACGGCCAGGGGAAAATGGTGTACCGACGGGGCGGGGTAAACGGGATACGACAACCAGATCGGATCGAATCCCCATTGGGTCACATGCCCCGCCAGGGAATTCGGAAGATCGGGTGTCTTGGCTCCTTTCTGTGGCCCGTGCGCAATCACGACGCCGAGCAGTTCGCCGTCGCCTGAGGAATACCACGGTCGGCGGAGATAAACCCGGACTCCTCCCCCGCCGCGGCGGCTGAAGGTACCGTCCGGTTCTTCCGAAAGCTTCCAGTCGAACAGCGGCACCACGTATTCGATCTCGGGTGCCGCCGGACGCGCCGAATTCAGGATTTGGATTTCGGTTTCCTCGCCGTCGATGTCAAATGAAAGTCCGGGATCGAAATAATCCCGGAAACGGGAGGCCGCCCTGGCCCTGTACCTGACGAGACGGTAGCGGGTGTCGCCGAATTCGTGCCGGTTCCCGCCGCAGTCAAGTTCATCCTTCCGCTCCTCGCCATTTACCAGGTCAAATGCATGACCGGAATGGTATTCATCGGGCGTAGGGGGCGACCAGTCGTCACCAGTGCCGATGGGAGCGTTGTCAACCCTGTCCCGCCACGAAGCCCATATCTCAACCTTTCCCGTACTGGCGCCGTGAACCTGAATCTTGCCGTTCACTTTTACGAATGTCTCCCCCTTCTCTCTTGCCGCGGCAGGTCCCTCGAATCGCGGAGGCTCCAAAGGTTTCTGCACCGCATGGACAAGGGTAACCTCCCTGAATGGTGTCAGCATCCAGTGTCCGCCCATAACGGCAATTTTTTCCAGCATGGCCAGGCGTGGCGTGGAAGCCGCCTGCCTGATCCAGTCCCAGACGCCCAGCAGGTCCAGCTTCCCGGCGGAAGGGAGGTGACAGCTGAGGCGGAGCAAAGCCCTGCCTGCCTTGGGGAGATAAACTGTAAGTATCCGTACCTTTTCATCCCAGGTCGCAGGACCGCATCCTTCCACCAGTCGGACCCTGCACGGCGCAGACGAAGGCCAGTTATCCCCGCCATTGAACTCTATCATCCTCGGCTCGGCCTCTCCCGGCAACCCGTGGATGGAAACGCCGCCGGCCAACGGATCGGGAAGATACGGAACATCCGTTAGGGGTGCCTTCAGGGGGTCGGGCAGATGGGCTTTCTCCCCATGCTTTTCAACGAGGATTTCATACCATGATTCTCCCAGCCCGGAGGGAGGCGGGACATCGAACATACCGTGCTGCTCGGCGGCCTGCTGCGAGATGCGCGGCGGAGCCACGTAACGCTCCGATTTATCGACCGAAGGCGTTACATTATCAGCAGGGTTCGGATTGAAACTCCTGATTACCAGCCGCTCCATGGACTCTCCCGGCAGGTACGGATCCTTCTCGGGTCCCCTTGCCAGCACGGGCGAGGCGACCGGCTCGAAACGGCGGTATGTGACGGAAGGGGTTGCACAGTCCTGAAGCGCGTCCTTTTCCTTCAACTCCGGGCCGTTCCCCGCAAGGTCGACGGTTCTTGCCCTTAACCGGTAGGTACGGCCGAAGCGCAGCCGGGGGAGGGTCCCCTTTACCAACATCTTCCCAGTATTCAAGTCCTTTTCCCTTACCAGATCGGTCAGAACGACCAGTCCCGGTTCCAGATCGTCCTCGGGTCCGCTGTCGCCCACATACTGGTAATCGGGATCATTGCCGTGGGGATCGCTGCGCGGGTCGGGAACCGTCTTGCCGGGCCGGCGCACCGCCAGGCTCCAACCCTCCCAATGAAAAAGAGACTCGTGAAGATAGAGGTCCGGCTCGCTCTGGTTTACCCTGGAGGTGACCGAAGTGATTACGGTTGCCTCCCGGTCGGCCTCTTCATATTTACCGGGAGTTTCTCCATGCTTCCTTCTCAGGCCGTAAATTTCCCTTCTCATGCATAGGGAGCGCCAGAAACCGGCTTCGGAGTCCAGCACGTCGACGATGAAGCCGCGCGTCACATCCTCGGCATAAAGGAGAAGATTGTCGCCCAGGCTGTCGTTCAGGGTTCCCGCTTTCTGGAACCTGCTCCAGAACTCTTCGGAACGTCCCGTTCTGATGACGGATAATCCTGCGGACCTGAGTGCCGGAAGGCCTGCCTTGTCGGGTGTTGCAGGAGTCTGCTCCGTGTTCTGCAGGGTCAGGAGATTGCCGGTAAAATCCACCAGCTTGATCGCCGCTCCGTCCAGATCCACCTGAACCGTTTCGAATGAGTCCGAGGAGAGGTCCAGGAGGCCGCCTTTCAATTCATTGCCGGCAGGGGCCGCACGGAAAACCCCGGAGACCGCATTGAATTCGAAAACGGTAGAGGGGCGGACGTCGGGCGGATTCCCGGGCATTTTCGGCGTCCAACTGGACCAGACCCGCACCGTCCGCTTCGACGGCGGGAGAGCCTTGATCAGATTCTCGAGGCCGGACGGCATGGCGCACCTGAGATCGAAAACCAGCCCGAGGCGGCGCATAAGTGGCGAGTATTCCTCGACCATCGAGACTTTCTCGTGAAAATCCAGTGCAGGCTTGCCGGGAGGCTGATGGTAATCTCCCCCTTTCGGTTCGTGGAACTGAACGGCTTGCAGGAAATCGTATGAGGGATGCGGAGGATAAGAAGGCACGATTTTCCGTTGACTGTCATACCGGTTTTTTTCGAACTCCGCCACAAGATGCCTCCGCAATTCGGGAATCGTGATCGCGGTTTTTGAGAGTTCCGAAAGCACCCCTTCTATTTCCCCCTGCCTGCCACCGATGAGCCACTCCAGGGAGGGAAGGTCGTCCGGGAAATTCAGCCCTGCCTCCTGGTAGCAGCCCCGCAGGAAAGCCAGGACATTCGCCGCCGGAAAGGATCGGATCCTGCGGTTGCGGAAGTCGTCGGGCTGGTGGCTCTTTACGGCTGTCGCATGGGCCGGAAAAACAGCCGACCAAAGGGCGGGATCCCTCCTGTCGTCGACGATCTCAGCAGTCCAGCGCTCCGTGGTATCTCCGAACTGAAGCTCGAAGGCGATCTGCTTCGAACTCCATTCGGCGAAGTCGGCGAACTTTTCGAGGGTACTGTCGACTCCACCTGTGGTGAGACGCGGCGAGACGCGGACCGAGAGGCAGAGTTCTCTTTTGTTCAAATCGACACTTTTCGGCAGCACCGTCCAGATAACTTTCTGTCCCATCGTCATTTCCTCCTACGCCGCAAAGGCTTGCCAGTAATCATTCCAATCCTGGACCCCCATCATATCCTGGAAGGGGATATCCCTCGATCCACCTGCTATCTCGCGGCGAACTGTGAGCGACACGCTCTTGCTGAAAAACAGAACCTCCACTTTCACAGTCATGCTCGCTTCGCCCCAAACTTTGTTTGCGCCGGTTTCGTAGGTGAACGCCAGGTAGAACTCGACGCTGACGGTGATGAGGCAGAGCACCTCCAGCGCTCCGCCCGCCCGGAAATAGCCGCTCAGGACGGCCGCGTTGCCGGGAGCCGGCAGGAGCTTGTCATCCCAGCCGTACTTGAAATAGATGCCGGCCATGACATAGACGCCGCCGCTGGCAACCCCCAGGTTCAGGGAAAAACTGCCGCCGAATTCCAGGGAGACTTCGAGTTGCTGTACGCCGTCAGGCCCGATCATCAGCCCCAGAAACCCGCCTCCGGTAAATAGTGACACGGAGACCAGAAAAGGATCATGCCGCTCAGAGATGTCGAAATTCGCCCGCAAAGGCTGACCGGTAAAGGGGAGATTCATCCCGGCGGAAATGGCCAGGTTCTGAAGCGCGAACGCCCCGATCGCCACTGAAGGTACGCGGATGCCGTAGCCGGCTGTTATGCCGTCCGCAGTCACATCGAGGCTTGGCGGGTCGCCGAAATTTTCCAGGCCGAGCTTCGACTGGATCGCAGAAATAAACCGCAGGGCACCGTCGAAAGTGACACCGGGTTCGGCTATTTTGACCGTCACGTCCGGTTTGCCTCCGGATGGAACACTGAAAGTCAGTTCCTTGAATTTGATCATAATGACCCCGCCCAGGCTGATGGCGAAACTCTTCAGGGAACCTGTCAGGACCGATACTGTTTCGCCGCTTCCCTTGACCCTGGCTTCGA
The DNA here is from genome assembly GCA_963815135.1 of uncultured delta proteobacterium. Classification (GTDB taxonomy): domain Bacteria; phylum Desulfobacterota; class Desulfuromonadia; order Geobacterales; family Geobacteraceae; genus CAIWTU01. The sequence goes on along the minus strand of CAWFFO010000005.1, from coordinate 272,205 downwards.
CATTCAGCTCGAGCACCGCGCCCGCACGGGGTATGAAAACATTGAGCGGGTCTGACCTTAAGTCCGTCGAGACCCAGTGCAGACGATAGACTTTTCCGTCCCCGTCACCGGCACAGACCCATCTCGGGGCCTTCGGGGAATTCTTCAACTCGTTCAAGTCTCCGAAAAACGGCACTGTATTGAGAATCTCGGCCAGACTGACAGCCCCGAGAAGCTTCGGCATCCCCTGGCCGAAGTAACTGGAGGGATTGAAACTGCCGGAAGCGATATCGGCAAGATCGGTGTCCGCGACGGATATCCCGCCGCTTCCGGACGGATTTCCGCCCACTGCCCCGATGGTTCGCGACAAGCCGCAGACTTTCATGCCGGGCGAAACAACCCCCCCGACCTTGTCCGGACGGTTTGAAGCATCGAAGGCAAGGTCCGCGCCATCAGGCAGACGGAGAAAAACCTGCCCCTTATTACCGCTACCGAATCCGCCGGCAAGGTAGTGATCGCTGTAAACCACTTTCACGGTTTTGTCTAGTCCTCCGAGCTTACGAAGTACTCCCAGCATCACCTCCGCCCCAGCGACTACCGGGTTGAATGGGCGGTTCGGATCGGATCACCCGGATACTTCGGGCGGGTCCCCTCAAGCGCGGAAACCGCGGAGAATGTCATACTTGCGCACTCCAGGTCAGTCTCCGCGGATGCGCCGGGCATGCTTTTGACAAAGGCAACGCCTGCCCCGCCGAAGGGATAATTTTCCTTCTGGCCATCGGAAGCGAGGTCATCTATTGCCAGGCCGACCAGTTTGGCATAATCCGAGTCAGAGATCGGCGGCGCCGGGTCCTTCGGATTAAGACTCTTCTCCTTTGCCCTGATGAAGGCCAATGGAGCAGTAAATTCGACATTGCCGCCGTCGGCGTCGGTTCCGATCAGATGGAAACGGAACCGCTCTGCGGCAGCTCCGCTCGCCACTTTCACCATCGGCCAGAAAGCGAATCTGCCGTCCACGTTCGCAGTATCCGGGCAGTTCTTTACCTTCTCCATGAGTGCAGGCGGTTCCAGCAAAGGCGTGACCCTGGTGACCATCCGTACGGAGCCTAAGGGCATCTGCCTCCTGAAGTCGGCAGTCTGAAAGCCGGCGGACTCCGGAGGGAGAGGATAGGAACGCTCCGGCTCGCGAACCACGATGAACCGCCGTTTGCGCAGCCATGCCCCCTTCATGCCCGGATTCCTCTCCTGGAACTTCCGCTCGGTTATGGTGATCAGGACGGCGCGATGGCCGAACGGCAAAAGATACCCTCTTTCTACGACCTTCACATAATGATCGCGTCCGAGAGTTGCCCTGTGTTCCCACGATTCCAGGGTATTGTCCCACTTGCCGTCCAGATCGAGCCAGGCACCGAGGGCGCTCAGCATGAAACGTTTCGCCCTGAAGGGCTCGGGCACCGACTGACGCACCAGGGTCGCCCGCTGATCGGGTTCAAGCGACATGACAAATGGATTTGACAAGGGTGTTATTTGACCGCCGGAGGTCCAGATGGCCCGCATCCAGGGGGTATCGCCATTATTTTCCTCAAGCCTCGTGTGCCAGAGTTCGGCCCGGCCATTCGTTTCAAACGGCAGGGCACGGCTTTTCCAGACTCCGTTCTGATCCGGAGAGACAAATAGCCGGAACGGCGCTTCGATGGCTGTTTCCCCGGGCGCCGGCTCAGGGTAGTCCTCACCAGGACCGGGCAAGGCAGGCGTGTTCTGGGCGGTCGTCGCAAGCCTGGGCGTCAGGTATTGGCTCGATCCTCCCCAGTCGAGAAGATTTTCAAGGGTAAAGGGCATTTCATTTTTCACGACATTGAAGGCAAGCCTGCTGAAACCGGCGATGCGCGCTTCGATCGGCGGGGCTCCCGGCAGCGGCCCGCCCCCTTCGGATTCGTCGAAGGCCTCTTCTCCAATACTTTGCGGCGGAAAATAGACAACCATGACCGGAGATGTTGAACCTTCACACACCAGCCGCGGGATAGAGTCCCCGGAAGAGACGAGCCGGAGGTTCATGAAACGGCAGGCAACGACCAGCAGGTCGCGGGGACGCACGAAAATCGTCCAGAAGGCGGCGGGAAATCTGATCAGCACAGACGTTTTCTCCGGTTCGAAGCGCACCTCTCCGAAATCAGGCGGGAGCGGGCTTGAGGGAGCTGCCAGGGTCAGGCCGACAAAAACGGGCGACGGGCATGGAGCAGGATCCGAGGTCACTCCGCCAGGCCGGACGACCGTAGACAGCAGAGGAAACCCCAGGCCGAATATTTTCTGCAACATCAACTGTGGATGCCCCAGGAAGACAGCACCGTTTATTTCGGCCAGGAGAAACCAGTCACGGGGCGAAGGGCCGAGCAGGAGGCTGCAGAACTTCGTGTGAAGCCAGTGCCGATTCTTGACAAGACGGCCGAGCAGACCCGCCGCAAGCCGATTTCCCTCACCGTCGTATCCGGCGGCATAAACGGAGTTCTCCAGCGGCAGGGCAAAAGGCTCGCCGTCGTCGCCAACCGGATCGGCTCCCGGCAGAAATTCGAGAACCGCAGATTGGGAACCGGTAACGACAAGTACCCGCCGTATCGGGTTATCCTTCTCGAGCCACTCTCCCGCCTCCACCGCCATCGCATTATGAAGTGGGGCATTGCTGCTGAAACTCCATCCGTCCTCTCTACCGGGCCAGAGAGGAAATGAAAACTGCTTCTGGAATTGGGCATTCCAGATTCCGATCCAGGTGCGGCGTACGGGATGATTGGGGATGAGACTCGGCATTCCCTCCCCAAGCAGACCCAGCGCAAGCATATTGACCGTTATTTCGACGGAGTCCCCCCGGAAGCCTGCCGCACCGTCTCCCGAAACCACGAAAATCCAGGACGGGTAGAATTTTGCGACAGGCGATCCGTTCAGGTGAATGCTCTCCGCTTCGGAGAGGGGACAGACTATATCGATCATGAGAAGCGTGGAGACGGCTTCCTGCGCTCCCGTCAGCCACTGTTCAAGATTGACCTCCGTCTGGAAGCCTCCCCACGAGAACGAGATTTTGATGCGGTAGCCACCCACACCGGAGAAGATCAGCAGATCGCAGTCAGCCGGAATGGAGGTCCCGGGAAAACGGGCCCCGACAAGCGTTATGCGGATGTTTTCGTCTTCTCTTTTAACCGACAGCTTCGGATTTCCGGCAAAACGTCCCGTATCGATCACCCAGAGATCATTTGATCCCTGCCTGAAACGGACGATTTTCTTCCAGACTTGCAGCTTCACCGTGCCGAGCGGGTATGTCGCGAGCAGCAGCGACTGAGGGACATGTGAGTTGTGGTACGGCAATACCTTCCATTTCTTCGGGCCTGCCTGCCCGGTTTGCGGAGAGACGAAATACCGAAAATCGTCGTTCAGACGCAACAGCTTTTCCTGTGCGAGGTTATCTACTTTCATGAATTCATTTAACATTTTTTGCCTCCAATGCCGAACGCTTCATTACCGGCTGAAAATCTCCTGCACACTCTTCCACATTTCGACAGGCGGATAGTACTTTTTTTATGAATGTTTTACAATAAGAGTTTATTTGCTTTTGGTTGGTTTTCAAGAACTTTTTATAAAATAGCAACCGCTTGCAGTGAAATTGCTGTCGCACCCGTGCCGCTGTCCCTGTGAGGATCTCCCGAAACCGGACTTCATCGAGTATCACGACGTGGGATGGGTGGGTCCCCGTGCCTGACGACCGGCTCCTGTTCGAATTTCTGCCGCCGGAAGCGGCCCAGGCGGGTTTGAGCTGGTATACAATACTGCGGGAAAGGGAGAACTTCCGCGCCGCATTCGATTTGTTCTATCCTGAAAAAGTGGCAAGGTATGACGAAAGGAAAAGGAAAAACAGGGACACTTCCCCATTTAACAGGAGGGAAAATTGGGACATAAGGAAAATAGGGAAGTATCCCTATTTTCCCTAAGAATACTCCGTACTACTTGGGAATAGCCATAGCTTCGAATCCATAACTCTTCAGAATTTTTTGTCCCTCGGGAGACAGGATATACATGGCAAGCCGCCAGGCGTCAGCAGGTGCGTCACCCCGTACCAACAGGCCGTAATTCGCGCCCACGGAAAGATCTTCTGGAATATTGACGATCTGAAGACCCGGAACTTCTTTTTGTGCCAATACGGCATTGGTGCAGTAGGTCAGGAAAACATCGGCTTTCTTCTCGCCCATTACCCAGCCGTACTGATTGCGTCCCTTGGGAGCTTTTTCGCTTTTCGGTCCGCCGGTCAGCTGCAGAGCCTTGTTCGAAAGTATGTCGAAGCTTCCCTTTTTGACGGCATCGGCCTTTTTGAAAAGATCCCATGCATAGTCACCGCTCGGATCGGCCTTGGGGGTGGAAGTACCCAATCGGATCTTTTTCTCCAGCATCGTATCGAGCAGAGTATCGGTGGTTACCTTTACGCCGGGCTGGGCCATGGCACACAGCTGATTGCGGGTGAACAAAACGACCGGGCTCCCCCAGCCGGCGGCGGCCAGTTTTTCCGGATGCCCCATATCGGCGGAAGCAAAAACATCCGGTTTCTCGCCCGACTCGATTGCCTTTCTGAGAAGCCCGCTCGGACCGAATTTGGTGGCAACCTTCGTTTTGTAGGCCTTCTCGTAAGACGCTGCGATATCTCCCATGGCAGATTTCAGACTCCCTGCGGCATAAAGCGTCAGGGACCCGGCCGATGCGGACAATGGTATCGACAGGATAAGAATTGCAACAAGAACCAGGTAACTACGACAGTTTTTCATAAGCATCTCCTTTTCAGCGATATTTTACGGCCGGCAATAAGCCGGTCGGCACCAGCCATCGAAATATGATTATCTATATAGCGCATTCCTCCAAAAATTTCCAATGAAAACAACTTTTCAGGTTTCTATAACCACCAGGCAACAACCGGACAAAAAAGGATGCTGCAAGGACTTTCAAACAGGGAGATTGGTCGGGCTCAGACTTTGATATATTTTTTTTCCCAAATGATACAAGCCTGCCCCTGCCGCCTCCCCGAAATGAGAAACGCATGAAATCCTGGGCGTCCCCTCTTCCGACTATTCACACCGGTTTCGCGTCAGGCATTCCTCCAGTCGGCCGGCAATCCCCAATGCACCCCTTTTTGCCGCGTCGAAATCTTCCCGGCGTTGAATCGGGACCGAATAGCCTCCCGTGTATTCAGGCAAGTACAAAGTATTCCAGTGAATGTTGTAAGACTTCGGAATGTCCAGCAAAAGATTATAGAATGTCAGCGTTACCAGGGAGTTGTTGATTTCCTCCTTTATGTCGAAAGTTATCGTATACTGAATCCTCTCCATCTCCTCCAACTTGCCCACCGCCGGGTAATCGATATAACCGTTCGCGACTATAACGCCGGTTCTCCCGTCGGCCTCGTGGATTATTTTCCCTCTGGAATACAGGTGGCTTTCCAGCCAGGTCTTGGATTTGCTGAAAATCTCCTCTTTTGACATGCCCGGAACTTCCATATTCGTCACGATGTTAGTTTCCCCGGGCGGTATTGGCCTGTATGCGGCACACCCGGCAAGCAGCAGGATAAGTATGAAAAATATCTTGTTCATGGGGCACACCCCTTAACCACAGTGGTTTAGCACGTTTTGATATTATTCTATATCTCGTTATATTTATTCTCAATGACCGACTATTTTGACAATTCCTGGTGCGCTTCACCTGTCAGCATAGCATGATTGATAAAGAAGTCTCCTTCCTCCGGCACGCGTCAGTGAATACCTTCCATCGTATGGATACCGCAAAAGAATTTCAGGCCAATCCAGACACATGATGTATACGAAACAGTGTCCACGCTTTTCCTGTGCAGTATGTGAAGTTATGGACTGGAGGGTTTATTGAATTTGCCGAGTGCCTTTAGTGAGCGGAAGCTGACCAGCTTTTTCCGTCTTTCATCCCACAGGTTTAACCGCAGGGACTTCAGGCTGTTACGGATGTTAAGCGGCCTGACCGCTTGCAGGGCGGGTATGTCGTTGCGGCACTGTTGCAGATGGTAATTGGGGATGCCGGGTCGAACAACGTGGTGAACGTGATGAATGCCGATGCTGCCGGTTATCCATTGGAGAACCTTCGGCAGCTTATAGTACGAAGCCCCTTCCAGCGCCGCCCGCATTGGGTCCCACTCTTCATGGCGAGCCCAATACACCCCCCTCGAACTGGTGTTGAATATAGAACAGCCAGACACCGATAGTCGCGGCAATCAGAAGGACAGGCAACTGGACCAGAACATTTGGCTTGAATCCTGTGGCCAGGCTGGCCACTGCGGCAATGGCCAGAATTGCCAGGTTAGTGAAAATAATGCCATAGACATCTCGATTTTTGGCCCCTTTTGTGGGAATCCGGTTTCTCAGCAAAAAGTAGTAACCGGGACCGAGTCCGAACATGATAAGGGGATTCCGGTACAGCCGGTAAGCTAAACGCGTCAGTGCCGGTGAGGGCAGGTACTCATCCACTGTAAGCGTCCAGATGTCCCCGAAGCCGCGACGGTCAAGATCTCCGGCCCTGATGTGATGTCCCGAGTGGGCACTCCGCCAGTCGTGAAATGCCGTGAAAGTGAGAATCCCGCAGACATATCCCAGGTTTCTGTTCAATCATGGCGACGTCAGGAAGGAACCATGGGTGCAATCATGAAAAATGATGAAGATACGGGCAAGAATCGCTGCCGCCGCCACGGTCAGCACAAGAGTGATCCAGTAGGAATAGCCGTGGCGGACCGTATAAGCCATCAGTACCGGAAGGAGAAAATACGGGATGAATGTATCGAGGATTTTCAGGATTGCTTTACCATGGTCCCGCCGGGCGTACTTCGCAGTTGACTCGTACCAATCCGGTTTTTCGACGTAAGTTACAACAAAAATAGGGTTAATTGGCATAACAAGCTCTCAGGTGGCTGAAATATGGCCCGTCTTTTCCCTATATATGTAAATTTAACAAAAATTTCTCCACTGCGGAAGGGTACAGTTCTGATTATTGTTATGTTTTTAAGGAGGATTTGTGTCACACTCTATATATCGGACGATCTGACAAGACGTCCCTCAAAGAGAATTAAGGGAGCATTTAAACGCCATTGACCTTGGGAAATCGAAGGTTAAACTTAAATTATCCAGAAATTAATTTTTTCCGACTGGAGGAATCGTTTTATGCAAACATTCGTCATGATAACTCGTCTTTCACCCGATTCGTTGAGTTCACCGGCATCTCTGGACGAATTGGCACGCACGGCAATGGAACATATCAGCGCAGAGTGTCCCAAGGTGGAATGGCTGCACAATTACGCCATACTCGGACCCTGTGACTACCTGGATATTTTCCTGGCTCCAGATACTGAAACGGCCATGAAAGTTGCAACCATAATCCGTACTTATGCACATGCCAACACTGAAATCTGGACGGCCGTCGAATGGGATAAATATAAAAAAATATTCCGCAGCTTAAAAGAATCACAACAACCACATCCCAGAACCAAGGCTTCCAAGACATATTGAAGAATGAAATTAAAACAGGAGTGAAGAGCTCGTCCGTAAACAAGCATTATCTTATAATTCATATCTCTGCCGGTATGGTTCAAAACGCGGTAGCGATTCCGGCGATTTTCATCCCACTCAATCCCTTGTTGGCCAGCCCTTAAAGCCAAAGTACACAGCCAAACACAGGCATATAACCGCGCTCAGCCAGACCGACATGAAAGAGACGGCAAACGCCGTTAAGTACAAAAATGGACTAAACCGGTGCTGCTTTGTTATTTGCCCAATTGCCGCAGGTCCGGCGCTTCGGGCAAGAAGCCTTCCGTTTTTTGACGCGTAGCGCCACAAGCCCTTGAACGTCAGTGCGATTGCGACCAATGTGCCGGCAAAGACACCTCCCGCAACCTTCGCTTCCGGGTGCAACAGGTATTCGGCCAGCAGAGTTGTCGGAAACGGCATAAACGTTACCAGCAGAAGCAGTAAACCGTTCCAGTACAAGAAAAAATGATCACATCTATGAATAAAGCTGAAAATACGGTGATGGTTTACCCACATGGCAAATATTGTGGCGAAGCTCGTCACGAATGCAAGGTAATGAGGCCACAGTGCTATCAAAGCAGAGATTAGGCTGCCGCTCCTACCAAGGTCGGAAGCCGTTGGCACCTTGATTCCAAGAACCAGCAGCGTTATGGCAATGGCAAAAACGCCATCGCTGAAGGTCTCGATTCTTCCTGTCTCTTTACTTTCAAACGTCTCCGACATCACCTGTCTCGCGTGAATATGGCAATGCCGAAAACGCTATGGCTGAACGCCTCAATTCGCCCTGTTTCATTTCTATTTCCCCAGGCGTTTAATGAGATCACCGACGAAAATTTCACGTTCAACAAATGCTGCATGCAACTCCTTGTTGTCGGTACCCACTCTCTCCGTCTTCAGATCGGAGAGGAACGACTCAAGTATTTCGATCAGAATAGCAGCCTCTTTTTCCGTTAACTCAATCTTTGTCATTTTACGATCCTTTCTTTTCTTTCTGGGAAAGAGATTGATGATGAAGTGACAGTGCAGGCAAGCCTGTTCCTCCATGTTACACTTCAATCCGGAATTCCGCGCCCTGGTCGGTATTGCGTACCGATATCTTGCCGTTCAGGCGCTTCTCGATGATGGCCTTGGACATGAAAAGCCCGATCCCGGAGCCTTTCCCGACATCTTTGGTCGTAAAGTAAGGGTCAAAAATCCTGTCTATTATTGTTGCCGGTATACCGCCGGCGTTGTCCGAGATGGTGGCCACCGCCTTATTGCCCTCCCTGAACAGATTGATTAGAATTCGTGGCGAAGCAACATTGCGTTCTGTCAGAGCATCCCTGGCGTTATTGAGTATAATTAGCAGCACCTGGGAATATTCATTTGGATAACCTGTGACCATGAGATCTTCCTGCGCCTGCATATCAACTTTTATGTTTCCTGTCTTGAAACTGCCGCCAACCAGCAAAAGCGTCTTGCTGACCGTGTCCTTCAGATCAAACGGTTTTATTTCCCGGTCAGGTCTGGAAAAATTCTGGAAATCATCGATTGTCCGGGACATGTGCATGATCAGATTCATGCTCTGCTCGACCGTTTCATCCACATATTCGCTGCTGCACTTACCATCATGATAGTTGTCACGGAAGGATTGCACGATGAGGCACAAGGTATTGAGCGGCTGGCGCCACTGATGGGCGATATAATCGATCATCTCCCCCATTGCCGCCTGCCGGCTCTGCAGTATGAGCAGCCGCTCTTTCTCGCGCAGTTCTTCCAGTACCCGCAGACGCTCTGTCATCTCCTTCTGCAATGATTCCACGGTTTGCGCCAGATCCCTGGTTCGTTCCGCAACTTTAATTTCCAGGGCATCATGGGCTTGTTGCAGTTCATTCCCCAATCGCTTGCGCTCTGAAATATCAATGATAGCAACACGACACTCCTCCCCTGATTCTATGGCTGCCGCCTCGATCTGCACAAAGAGCGGAGAATGTCTTTCCTTATGGATTACTGCCTCGCACTTCTCTCTGGTCTTGCTTGCAAATACCTTGTCGAGGAAGTCATGGAAAACCGGACGGCTTTCAACGGAGAGGAAATGGTCCAGGCGTCGGTTGGCAAGCAGGGACCGCTCGACCCCAAGGAGATCGGCGCCGGCAAGGTTGGCTGTGCGGATGGATCCGGCGCGGTCCAGCTTATAGTAGCCAACTGGAGCGAAATCGAAGAGATCAGTGAATTTTCCCAGCATAGCATCAAGATCATCCCTGGTCTGCCGGAGTTCTTCGTTCTGCATTTCCAGCTCGATCTGATGGACCTGCAACTCGTGGAAAAGCTTCCGTGACTCCTCATCTGTGAGGGAAGGCCCGCCTACAATGTTTTTCGCACTCAACCGCTCTTCGGCAATGCGTCGCAGTTCGTCGGCCGTCGTTGCCAGGCTCTTGTCCTTGTCGATTCCCATTACTACCTCGTAATTCAGGTTGATAGACTGAAGGCTGAAGAATGTTAGGAACAAACCATTCGTTACGATTAGTATGGTTTTTACCTTCTGCCTTCAGTCTTCAGCCTTGAAATCTCGGCCCGCAGTTCCGCCTCCAGTTCCTTGGCCGCGGTGATGTCCGCAAAGGTGATCACCACCCCGCCGATAACATCCTCCATGGTGCGGTAGGGCATGATGCGCACCGAAAACCAGCGCCCATCGGTGGCGGCGATCTGCTTCTCCGAAAAGACCAGTGTCCGCAGCACCTCCCGCGCCTCTTCGGTCATCTCGGGATAGAGCAGGTCGCTCGCGATGTCGGAAAGCGGCCGCCCCACATCGCCCGGGATCAGCTTGAAGAGTTTGTTCGCCCCGGTGGTGAACCGCCGGACATGGAGTTCGTTGTCCAGGAACACGGTGACTATTTCCGTGCTGTTGAGCAGGTTCCTCATATCGTTGTTCACCCGCGAAAGCTCATCCATTTTGGACTGCTGCTCGGCGTTCACCGTCTGCAGTTCTTCGTTCAGGGACTGCATCTCTTCCCTGGAGGTGGTCAGCTCCTCGTTGGTGGACTGCAGCTCCTCGTTGGTGGACTGCAGCTCCTCGTTGGTGGATTTGAGCTCTTCCTGCGAGGATTGCATCTCCTCGCGGGTAGTCTGCAGCTCTTCGCGCACCTGCCGGAGTTCCTGCTCCAGTTCGAGAACCCTGGCGCTGCCGGCCGAGCCGGGTCTTGGAGCGGCTCGGCGCTTTCTTTTCCGGGGGCGTTGCCACGTCCGTGAAGACGATCATCACCATCCCCCGCAGCGCCTCCGGCTCTTCGATCGCCTGGACCGTGATATCAACGGTCTGCGTGCCGCCGTTAGTCCCGACCTTGAGCCCCTTGACGGTGACCGCCTCTTTTTGCCGGAGCGCCTTCTGGAAGGCGCTGCCCAGATCAAAACGGAGCCCTTCACGGGCCATGGCGAAAATATTCCAGTTGGCCTTGCCGGCCGCCGGCTCAAGATATTTGCCGGTCCGCCCGCTGATATAGAGGATATCCCCCTTGTCGTTGACCAGCACGGCAGGCGGGGAAAAGTGCTGCAGGAGCAGCTGGTCCGCCAGCGACTGGAGATTGGCCGCAGGTTTCAACATCGTTAACTCCTTGGAAACTCCCGGCAGGGCGGGGACAAACGAGGCTGGAAACGCCAGCGGTTCGGCCGGCAGGAGCGATTCGCGCCGCCGGAAAAGTCTCGACTTGATGTTCAGCGGCGCGAAGAGATCGGTGAAGGTGCTGATGGTCTCCGCGCTCCCCAGAAACAGGACGCCGCCCGGGTTCAGGCTGTAGTGAAAGAGCGGCAGGAGCTTTTTCTGCAGTTCCGGCGTCAGATAGATCAAAAGGTTGCGGCAGATGAGGATATCCAGCCTGGTAAAGGGAGGGTCCATGATGACGTTCTGCGTGGCGAAGGTCACCATCTCCCGGATCTCCTTGCCGACCCGGTAGCCGTTCTCTTCCTTGATAAAAAACCGGCGCAGGCGCTCGGGAGAAACGTCCGCGGCGATGTTGGCCGGATAGACCCCCTGGCGGGCCTTGTCGATCGCGTCCCGGTCCAGGTCGGTGGCAAAGATCTGCAGTGTGAAATTCTCCTTGGGCTTGACCTGTTCCAGCGCCTCCTTGAAGGCAATGGCCAGCGAATACGCCTCCTCTCCGGTCGAGCAGCCTGCCGACCAGGCCCGCAGCATCCCGCCGTCCGGGCGGCCCGCCAGGAGCGCCGGGATAGCCTCTCCCTGCAGTTGCTCCCATGCCGCCGGGTCGCGGAAAAAGCTGGTCACGCCGATCAGAAGTTCCTTGAAGAGGAGTTCCACCTCCTGGGGATTCTCCTGCAGATAGCGGACGTAAGAGGCGATCCGGTCGATCTGGTGAATGCCCATGCGCCGCTCGATCCGGCGGTAGACGGTGTTCTTCTTGTACAATGAGAAGTCGTGGCCGGTCTTGGCCCGCAGCAGGATGAGGACTTTCTCCAGGGCGCTCTGGTCCTTCTCTTCCAGTGGGAGCTCGGTCTTGGCGATGATCAGGGCATGCCGGAGATAGTCGATGATCTTTCCGGGCAGCTCCTCCGCCGGGGCTACCAGGTCGGCCAGCCCGGCATCAATGGCGCTCCTGGGCATGCTGTCGAACTTGGCCGAGGCAGGCTCCTGCACCAGCGCCACTCCCGCCTTTTCCTTGATGGCCCTGAGCCCCATCGTGCCGTCCGAGCCCATGCCGGAGAGGATGACACCGATGCTGCGCTCCTGCCGGTCCTCGGCCAGGGAGCGGAGGAAGAAATCGATGGGGAGACGCAGGCCGCGGGGCGCCGTCGGCTCGAACAGGTGCAGCACCCCGTGCAGAATGGACATGTCCTTGTTGGGGGGGATCACATAGACGCAGTTCGGCTTGACCCGCATCCGGTCCCTGACCTGGAAAACCTCCATGCGCGGTGGCGCGCTGAAGCAGTTCGGGCATGATCCCCTTGTGGGTCGGGTCCAGGTGCTGGACGATGACAAAGGCCATGCCGCTTTTTTCCGGCACATGCCGCAGGAACTGCTCCAGCGCCTCCAGTCCGCCGGCGGAGGCGCCGATGCCGACTATGGGGAAGGGGACGCTCTCATTTCGTGACGGCCCGGTTTGTTGTGAAATCCTGGCAGAATCTTTAACGCTGCCCGTAGTTTTAATTATTTTTTTCATAAGTATCACTTATACCAATAAATGCTTTATGATTACAATGTTAATCCCGGCGAGGGGTTGCTCTCACACCGGTCCGCATCCGGGCAATGTCTTTGTTCCGCCTGACGTAGACAGGCCCGATAAAATCATTTGCCCGCCTCAATCTGAAGCAAGAGCTGATTCTCATGCTCCCGACTCTTATTGGCAAGGTATTCCCCCTTGTCCAATTCGTGCAGTTGCAGTGGAAACCGCTCCGTCAACTTGTACCAGTGGCTGATCATTTTCTCAAATCTCTGGTTTGAGGGAATTCCAAGCGTATCCATATACGCCTGGATGGCAAGATAATAACGGACCGCATTACGTTCCACGGCCCCTCTTGCCCCACCCACATAAACGGGATCTCCTTTTTTGTCGGTGGCAATAATGCTGAAACCTTTCTTGTCGCGGCCTATGGTTGCAAAATAGGTTTTCATGGCCGCACGCGCCAGTACACCATAGCTGTAATCATAACTGAAATGAATGAATGTCCTTGCCTTATCCAGCGGTACTGCTTCGAGCCTTATCCGGTAGTCACTGGTGAAAAGGGGTCCATTTTTCGCGGTAAGTACGATATCCATGTATTCAGGCTGGATTGCGGCAATGGTGAACCTGAATTCCAGTTTATATGCATCCTCGGGAGGCTGGTAGTATTTACGGCCGCTGTAGAGTGTCAGCATCCATTGGCCGGACACTTTGCTGAAGGTGCATGCTTTTATGTTGATGAGCAGAGAGTCGATATCACACCAATTGCCCGGCGTGCGGAGTGCATCTCTGACACTGTCGAAAGGGTAATCAAACATACCGTAGACATCGACGTGCATGGAACCGGATTCCTCTTTGGACTCCAGATAGAGCGGTATTCCGAATTGATTTTTCTCCAGTCTGGTTTTGATTGCGAAGTATTTGACAAGTAAAATATTACCGTTGATGGATAACGGCTCGGCGGCCGGTGCCGGATGAACCCGGCAAAGAACCGTTGCCAATATGACGAGGGCAATACTTGCAAGGCAGATGAACTGTTTTTTGAGGGCCATAAATATATTCCTTCATACTGTCCGCAGCTCACAACCATCGGACAAATAAATGCGCAAACGCCTCCTCGATCTTTTGCAATAAAGGCCTTTTTTTCCACTTATCCCATTGAATCTGGTCGGATTCCGCAAGGTCCCTGGCAAACATGATCTCCATTTCTACCGCAAACTCACGGCTCAAAACTACAGCGTTCACCTCGTCATCACTTAAAAGGCTCCAGTAGTCAAGGTTTGTGGAGCCTACCGTCGACCAGACCCCGTCAATTACCGCGGTTTTCGCATGCAGTATGGCATTGCGGCGCTCATATATTTTAACCCCCGCTTTCAGAAGCCCGGAATAATTATACCGCGCGGCATTCAAGACCAGCGATTCATCGCTGTGTGCGGGGAGAATAATCTTTACGTCAACACCGCGCCTGGCGGCATCAATGAAGGCATCCAGTATCTGGTCGTCGGGGATAAAATAGGCATTCGTCAGATGAATGGAATGCTCGGCAAACGTGATGGCGGACACATACACAATAAAAGTAATCCTGTTGCTCTGTCCCGGGGTGCTGCCGACTACCCCCACCAGCGCCTTTCCGTATTCTTTCTGATCGGGTAAATAGTTGCGTTCGTCGAGTTTCGGTCCTTTCTGCTTCACCCAGGTTTCAAGAAAAAGCTTTTGGGCTTCAGTAACCGCGGGTCCCTCAATTTGAACGTCTGTGTCACGCCAGGGCAGAGGCTCTCCTTTCACTTTTTTCCTTCCGGATAGCCTGCCCGAATAAACCTTGCTGATATTGATGCCTCCTATAATGGCGACTTTGCCGTCAGCGATCAAAATCTTGCGATGATCCGGGTGTATCAGGAACCTTTCCCCGTGGCCCTTCAGCGGATTTACCGGATTGAATTCGACCACCTGAATCCCCCTGTCCCGCAAGCGTTTGAAAAAGGATTCGGGGGTTTTGATACTTCCCACGCTGTCGTATATGATATTTACCTGAACGCCTTCCGTCTGTTTTCGCAACAGCAAATCGGTAAATTTTCGCCCGATTTCATCATCTTCGAGGATGAAGGTTTCCAGGTTGATATGGACTTTTGCGTTCCGTATGGCTTCGAACATCGCGGCATAGGTAGCCGGACCATCAACGAGTAGTGTGACTTTGTTTCCCTTGCTCAGCGGGCTTTCGGTCACGGATTCCATTACCACATTATAACGTTGCAGAATGTCCGTAGTTTCGACCGACTGCTTCAGTCGCTGCATGATAAGCCTGCTTTTTTCGGGAGACAGCAAACCCCTGACCGAGCTTATTTGCCGAGGGGTCCCGGTTGCTGGCGCTTCATTAATCATTTCGGAAACGTCCGGCAAAGTCGCGCATCCACCGCCCAGGCACAAGACGGAAACAGACAAAAAGAAAAAGAAGAAAGACTTGATGGTTTTCATAATTCAGCATTATGTAATTTAATTTGATGTTGCTTTAAGGGTTACCCGGTAATGGAACCATGCATCGCAATGCTGATGTTCCTCTAAAGCATGGTACAACTATTGTGCCAGATGAGAACCGTGGATACTGTGAGGGCAACGGCTGGATTATGCGAGATAAAATGGAGAGCGAGAGACACTGGTAAAGGGGAATCTGTCAGAATCAGCCGTCATATTTAGCAGTATCGTCAAATATGACGGGCTAACGCACTTCATTTCCTAATGAAAATTCAAAAGTGGAGTGGCGGACGCAACAGACTGTGTTTTGGCTGCGCCCCAAAATCTGGTTGCCCTTAAAGGCAAACCCGAAATCTGTGACGCTTGCGGTCGAACAGCGGAATTGTGGCAGGGTTGGATCATGGCATACTGGCTGCAGCCGAGTTGGAGCATCACGACACTCTGGTCAAGATGAAACTGAGCATCGAACCCCATAAGGCTCGTTTCAAGGCTTTGCAGGAGACGGCGTGCGTCTTCAAACCTCTCCTCGCAAAACGCGGCCTCATGGCTGAATTAAAGGATGACCTCGACGCGTACAAACACGTGGTGAAGCAAGGGGAGGAATCAATAATGTTTTACGAACAGCTGGCCGCACAGGTGAAGGACGAGAGCATCCGCGAGATCCTCCTCATGATTTCGAAAGAGGAGCGTAAGCACCTCAATATCGTCGAGAACATTTACTCCTTTGTCGAGTCGCCGAAAAACTTCCTCGCCTGGGGCGAGTTCAGCAACCTTGAAGAGTACTGAATCATTCCTCAATGTCTGACCTCTCCTCTTTGGGAGATACGTCTGATCTGCTCTCAAGTTCCGCGATGACCTGGGCGCCCAGCAACAGGATTATCGCTACAACCTCTATACTGAGAAGAGCCACCACTACGGTGGCGATGGAGCCATAAATTACATTTACCAAGGAGACGACCGCATAATACCAGACCAGCACACGGCGGGTTATCTCCCATAAAATCGTTGCGATTATCCCTCCGACGAGTGCGTGGCGAAACCTGATACGCACCGGGGGCATGACCAGGTAGAAGGACGTGAGCATGAGCATCTCGGCGAGTATGGCCATTATATGCAGCACCACAAAGGTAGAGCCTCTCAAAATTCAAATTCAATCCGAAAATTATCAATTGACGGCTCTTCAGTGTCTCAACCGCGCCCGTTATAAAAGACACCAGCACTATTCCGATGCCCAATATAAAGATATACACATAGGGAATAATTGCGGAAGCGAGAAAGTTACGGCGGTGAATTACGTGACGTTGGGAAAAGATCAACGAAATGGTTTTCCCAAGTATGGAAAAGGCCATGGAACTGAAGAACAGCATGACCAGGAAGCCGATAAAACCGACTGCCTTGCGGTGCTCAAGAAATACCCGCACCTGTTCGGTCAAAGTTGCTGCATAACCGGGTATCACCATTCCCAGATATGTTGATAAGGTGTAAATCAATTGCTGCTCTTCAGTAAAATGAGTCAGCACAATGAGGGAGAGTATTGTCATGGGTATGACTGACAACAGGGTATAATAGGCAACAGCACCGGACAACAGCAGCCCCTGATTACGTTTGAAACCACGCAACACCCTCAGCAGGAATCTGAAGAGACGACCCATGACCTGACTCCTCACCTTTGCCACAGGATTTGGGCGGCTTCCAGGGGAACCGCAATGCCTGTGCGGTGTGGTATCACGCGCGCCGTATAGTCCGTGGCTGGCCTTGTCGCCTGTACCTGCACGCCATAGACGTAGCCGTTTTCCGCGCCTACCAGTTTTGCGCCGCGCGTCATCTCCTTGCGTACGGGCCCGCCGCCGTTAGCTCCTTCAGCATATAACTCGACCCGGACCGCATCCGGTTGGAGGCCGTTGAGATAGACCTGAACCTCAAATACGTGCTGTCCCCCGTTAGTCGCAACTCTCGCTTCACCGAAACGCAGATTCGCCCACTTTTGTTCCAGTGCATGCCGCCAATTTACCACCTGCACACCTGCCGCTGCCTTTATCGGCGGCGCGCTCGCGGTAGGCGGTAGCGGCTGGGATGTAGTAGCGCTCGGTATATTCCCGCACCGTGCGGCTGGCGGAGAAGCACGGTGTCAACCGCGCCATGCTTTCCCGCATCCGCTTGACCCAGGCCGTGGGAATTCCCTGTTCGTCGCGGGTATAAAACTCCGGGATTACCTCCCGCTCGAGCAGGTTGTAGAGCGCGTCGGCTTCAACAGCATCCCAATCGGGATCGTCGCCATGCTCCTGACCATCGCCCAACGCCCACCCCACCTCAGTGGTGTACGCCTCGGCCCACCAGCCATCCAGCTCCGACAGGTTGAGCCCGCCATTGACGAGCACTTTCATGCCGCTGGTCCCGCACGCCTCCCAGGGTCGACGTGGCGTGTTGATCCAGACGTCCACCCCTTGCACCAAGTGCTCCGTTAACAGCATGTCGTAGTCACTCAGGAAGACGATGTGGGGTCGGGTCTCTGGCTGGCGGATGAAATTTATCCATTCATGGATCAAGGCCTGCCCCGCCAGGTCCTCCGGATGGGCCTTGCCGGCGATGATGAGTTGCACCGGTCGCTCTCGATTGGTTAACAGACGAAGCAGTCGCTCCGGGTCGTGCAGCAGCAGGTTCGGTCTCTTGTATGTCGCGAAGCGGCGCGCAAAGCCCAGTGTCAATGTGTTGGGATCAAATAGTTGTTTCGCCCCGTCAACCGCCTCGGGCGACGCCCCGGAGGCGGCCAGTTGCCGGGACAATCGCTCGCGGGCATATTCAACAAAAGACTTGCTCGCGGCAAGGCGAAATTGCCAGAGCCCGGCGTTGGAGAGGCGGCTGATGTCCTGCTCCAGGGTTTCCGTCGTCCCCAGCCAGCGGTCTTTTCCACAGGCTTCCGTCCAAAGATCGTCGGCTGCCGCCGAGTCCCAGCTCGGCATGTGAACTCCGTTGGTCACGTGTCCGACGGGCACTTCGTCCGCCGGCCAGTGCGGAAAGAGGGGTTCAAAGAGATGCCGGCTGACATTTCCATGCAAGCGACTCACGCCATTTACCGCCCCGCTTCCCCGGATTGCCAGATAAGCCATATTGAAACTCTCCGACGAGTCGTTCGGGTTCCGGCGGCCCAGGGCCAGCAAATCGTGAAGTGTCATGCCGAGTTTCTGCTCGGCATAACCACCGAGGTATTGATCGATGAGGGTCGGTGCGAAACGATCAAAACCGGCGGCCACTGCCGTATGGGTGGTGAAGAGGTTGCCTGCCCGCGTGACGGCCAGCGCGACTTTGAAAGATTGCCCTGTCTCTTCCATAAAGCTGCGCGCCCGTTCCAGTACCGCAAAGGCTGCATGTCCTTCATTCAGGTGGCAGACTTCAGGCTTGATTCCGAGGGCTTCGAGCAGCCGCCAGCCGCCGATCCCGAGAAGCAGTTCTTGTTTAAGGCGCAGCTCCGGCCCGCCCCCGTACAGCTCGCTGGTGATCCCTCGATGAGCGGGGAAGTTCGCCGCGTCATTGCTGTCCAGCAGGTAAAGCTTCACTCTGCCGACCTGGGCCTGCCAGGCGCGCAGCCAGACCGAGTAACCGGGTAAGGCGATCTCCAACCGCAACCACTCGCCGTTCGCTTGGCGCAACGGCATGATCGGCAACTGTCCGGGGTCGTTATAAGGGAAAAGGGCCTGTTGCGCTCCGTCCTTGTCAATCACCTGGCGAAAATAGCCTTGCTGGTAGAGTAGCCCCACTCCGACTACCGGCACGCCGAGGTCGCTGGCGGCTTTGAGCTGATCACCGGCCACATTGCCAAGTCCGCCCGAATAGATGGGCAAAGCTTCGCTCAACATGAATTCCATGCTGAAATAAGCGACGCAGGTCAAGGGAGCCTGTGAATGACTCTGCTGAAACCACGCAGGCGCCTCCACCGCTTGCCGCCTGGTTTGCACCAGGACATCAACGTTTTTGCGAAAAACTGGATCGGCCAACACGCGCTCGATCTGGTCGCGCGAGACCGTCTGCAGGACAACCCAAGGGTTCTGTGTGAGTTCCCACAGCGCAGGATCTAGCAAGCGCCATACTTCGTCGGTAGCATGATTCCACGACCAGCGCATATCCAGGGCCAGCTCGGCAAGGGAATCGAATCCCTCGATTTCCGTGGGCAGGAGGTTGTATATCGGATGGATGACACGTGTTTGTTTGCTCATGGTTTCTCCTTCGATTTTCCGGAAATGCCCGCTGTGCTGTTCGCGTCGATCCATTTGGGGGACTCTTCTTCCCGGATCTGTCGCTCCGCCTGCACCCAGTTCTGAACCGCATGGCCTTCGCGGCGGCCTTGCCGCTCATATAGTTCATAGGCTCGCTTGGAAATCTGCGATGTCATATCGACGGGTTTCCTGGCCAACAGGGGCGCGGCAGTTGGATCGAACACCCTATACGCGACCAGTTTCACCCGGTCGCTCACCAGGAACCATACCAGCGCATAGCCCCAGACAAACAGCGCCCAACCCCAGCCGAGGGGTGTCATGAACAGTCCATAAACTGCAATCAATGTCGCAAGCTATTTGCGTGCCGAGCACCGGCGCCCAATAAAATTCGGCGCGGGGCGTATGGACCAGAACGGGCCGCGCGTGCGCGCCAGGAAAATCGTCAGATGTCCGGCCACGGACAGCAACAAATACATCAGCGTCTGAAGATGCGGACGGTCGAGGTGAAAAACGCGGTCACCGAGGTAAAACAGGCCGAACGCAGCCACCGGGCCGACGACGCCCAGCACTGTGGCGATCCCCAGCACCATGTGCATGTTCCATGCTTCGGGCTTGTCCTTGTAATGAACCTTGTCATAGGCGATTGACAGTATTGCTCCGTCATTGAGGAGCGCCAGCATCACGATCATCACTGCTGTCAATGGATAAAAGTTAAAGATCAGGATTGCCAGCGTCATGAACAACAGCACACGCAACGTCTCGGCGATGCGGTATATGGCATAACTGTTCATCCGCTGGAAAATATTCCGGCTCTCCTTGATCGCGTCAATAATCACCGACAGGCCGGACGTCATCAGCACGATGTCCGCCGCCGCGCGCGCCGCGTCCGTCGCACCCGAAACGGCGATGCCGCAGTCGGCTTTCTTCAGTGCAGGCGCATCGTTCACCCCGTCACCCGTCATACCGACAATGTGGCCGCGCTGCTGCAGGACATCCACAATGTGGAACTTGTGTTCGGGGAACACCTGGGCGAAGCCGTCCGCTTTCTCGATGGATTCCGCCAACTGCGCCGTCTCGTGATGCTTCGTGTCGCCGAAGCCGGCGGCATCGAGTATATTTGTGCCCAGCCCCAATTTCCCGGCGGTTTCCCGAGCGATGGCCAGTGCATCGCCCGTAACCATCTTGACGCTTACTCCCATCTGTCGGGCGGTCGAGATGGTCGCTTCGGCTTCTTCCCGTGGCGGGTCAAAAAGCGGCAATACGCCCAGAAACCGCCACCCGCCTTCTCCCTCGGCCCGTGCCACAGCCAGCGAACGGAAGCCGCGCGCCGCAAATTCGTTGACCGCCTTATCAACGGCAGGCGTTATCTGCTCCGCATCGGCAGACAACTCCAGAATCACCTGCGGCGCACCTTTGGTAACCTTGAATTCTTTTCCGTCGGTGCCCCTGACGGTGGCCTCGGTACGCTTATGCACCGGGTCGAACGGCTGAAAATGAACTACCTGGAAGCCTTTCAAGGCCTGATCATCTTGCAGGCCGCCAAGCACGGCCAGGTCGATGGTATCCGAATTCTCTGCGCGCGAGGCCAGCGCAGCGTTGAGGATGACCTGATCGGCGGGGATGCCGTTCACACTGAACGGATCGCCCAGTGTCAGCTTGTTCTGGGTCAGGGTGCCGGTCTTGTCCGAACAGAGCACGTCCATGCCCGCCAATTCCTCGATGGCCGCCAACCGCGTCACAATCGCCTCTTTTTTGGCCAGCAGGCGCGCGCCGACCGCCATGGTCACGGACAGCACCGTCGGCATCGCCACGGGTATCGCGGCCACCGTCAACACCAAGGCGAACTGAAGCGTGGTGAGCATCGGGTCGCCGCGAAAGAGCGCGACACACAGGATCAACACCACCATGGCAACTGCGAGGACAATCAGGTAATTTCCGATCTTTAACACCGCACGCTGAAAGTGGCTGACGGTGTGCGCCTCCTGCACCAGTTGCGCCGTCTTGCCGAAGTAGGTATTCGCACCCGTGGCATAGACCAGTGCGCCGATTTCGCCCTGGCGAACGATTGAGCCGGAAAAAACCGCATCGCCGGCTTTTCGCGTAGCAGGCAATGACTCTCCCGTCAGTGCGGACTGATCCACTTCTATCGGGTCACCCTCCAGCAGGCGCGCATCCGCCGGCACGATGTCCCCCATGCGCATGCGGATGACATCGCCCGGCACCAACTCACGCGCCGCCGGGGTGATCCACTTTCCATCGCGCTTCACCCGGGCCTTGATCGCCAGCTTGGCCTTCAGGGCGGCGATGGCGTTGCCCGCCTGGTGTTCTTCCCAGAATCCGACCACGGCGTTGGCCACCAGCAGAAGGAGTATGATGGCAAAGTCCGGCCAATGCCGGGCTACCGCCGAAAGGATCACGGCCACTTCGATCATCCACGGGATTGGACCCCAGAAATAGGTGAGGAATTTCAGGAAAGGATAGGCTTTCTTTTCTTCAATCTCGTTAGGCCCATATTGGATAAACCGTTTCTGTGCTTCAGCCTGAGTGAGGCCGTCCGGTGACGACCCAAGTATTTTCTCCACATCCGGCAGCGGACAGGGATTTCAAATCGTCCTTCGTCTTCGGGCTTCGATTCGGCAGCCTTAGACTTGTCGGTATTGGGTTCCATCATGGGCATTCTCCTGTCTTTACTTTGCCAAAGGTATCCTGGAGTCGAGAGATACTAATTGTCGTGCTCATGTCCCTTCCCTCCAGGCATTGTATTCGCCACGGCGCGCATCCCGCCGCGTCAGGGAATTGGATACCCACTGTTTTTTTCTGACCGTATTCAGCTTTTTCGTAACAGCAGGATCATGCCGATCAACCCTGCCAACAGTACCACCCACAGCACAATGGCGATGCGCGTGGCTTTCTTCGCCTGATCTTTCTCCCACCAACTCGCCGGGCGAATGCCCTGCACCAGAAACGTTATCACTCCGGCAAGGTTCACGCAAATCAGGTTCAGCAAAAACAGCGACAACGCGCCCAATGCCGGCCCCGGATGCCCGCCGCCCAGCATCAGCCCAGACGCCACCAGCGGCGGCAGTAACGCCACCGCCACCATCACGCCGATCAAAGCCGCCGAGACACCGGTCGTGAACGCCAGTGCGCCAGCGCAGCCCGACGCCAATGCCACCGCGACATCGCCCAGCCTGACTTGTGTGCGAGAAGCCACCTCGGACAATGCCGGGTCCACATGCACCAGCACGCCGAAGAGCACCGACAACGCCATTGACGCCGCAATCCCGGCCAGGGCCGTCAGAAGCGCGCTCCGAAGCAGTGACATGTCACCCAACGTCGTGCTGAGCGACAATGCCACGTTCGGCCCGAGCAACGGCGCAATCACCATCGCCCCGATGATGATTGCCACGCTGTTTTGCTGCAGACCGATAGCTGCCACGAAGGTGGCCAACAACGCCATCGCCAGATAGACCCGCGAACACCGCGCGCCATTTTTGATGTCCTCGTACAACTCATGCCGGCTGATCCGCTCCGGCGGTTTTTCCTCGGGTGGCTGCTGTTCGGGCGAGGCGGCCGGCTCCGGCTTGGGGTGCGGTAATGTGGCTTCGACAGGCAGAATCACCACCCGGTTGCCCTCCCCATCGGCGTAGCGTTTTTCCAATAAATCCAGCACCCCTTCGCTATGTTCAACATCCAACAAAATACGCACCAGCACTTCACCGTCCGGGAGCCGGAGCTGCCGGTGTTCCAGCACATTTTGCTCCTTGAGAAGCTCGCGGACTTCGTCGCCGTCTTTCTCCCGCAACACCATCTCAATCAATCGCAGTGCCATAGCGGTATCATCCTTTCCAGTTCCGGATTTATGCAGGTCTTGGCCATAGTGTTTGTGCTCGTAAAGCTTGTCGCGCTAACAGCTCACTGCAAAGGCAGGTCGTGAATACAGGATTATTTCTTGGGCACCTTCATAATCAGGACTACCAGCAGGACCACCACCAGTACGCAGATCACCGTCCAGAGCCACATCCAGCCGCCCATTCATCCAGTTGTATGGCTCATCTTAGATCTCCTTTCGTTGAGCTTCGACCGGCCCACCACGGAGGATCATTCCTCAGGCGCTGACTTTCGTACTTTCTTGTCGGGGCTGTTTTCACCGACATACCCGGATATTCCCATCATCAATCGCAACAAACCATAACTGAGCCAGCTCATTAACCGGACGCTCGTGGGCTGCTGTTTCCAGTTGTCTGCCAGGATCCGCCTGCCATCGGTCTCCACAGTCTGTTTCAGGCTTTGCCTGAGAGTGGCGCCGAATTCCTCGTCTTCAACGACAACATTTGCTTCCCGGGAAAGAAGCAGGCTGAAGGGGTCTAGATTTGAAGACCCCACCGTCGCCCAATGCCCGTCAATCACCGCCACTTTGGCGTGCAGGAAACTCTTGCGGTATTCATAAATTTCGATTCCCGCATCGAGAAGATTGCCGTAGAGCGCCCGCGAGGCATAATGCTGGATAAAATATTCCACTTTCCCCTGCAGCAGCAAAACCACCCGTACGCCACGCCCGGCCGCATTGATAAGGGCATGACGAAAATCAAGTCCCGGCAAAAAATAGGCATGGGCAAGAATAATCTCTGATTTTGCCCGTTCGATCGCCCGCAAATACGCCGCTTCAATGTCACGGCGATGGCGGAAATTGTCCCGCACCAGGAATGCCGCGCTCATCTTCCCCCCGGCAAAGGTTGAAACAGGCAGTACCCCGCCGTGGACCGTCCCTTTACGAAAACGACTCCATGCCACCATTGACCAGAGGCGCCGGGCGGAAAGGCGGATCTCTTCCACCAGCGGACCTTCCACGGCTACTGCGTAATCGTAGCGGGGGGGCACGTCAGCCGTTGATTCCCTGTCATCAATAATGTTGATCCCCCCGACAAAGGCAATCTCCCGGTCCACGACCGCGATTTTCCGATGCATCCGGCGCAGGCGCTCGCGCCGGAACGTCCAGGGGGAAATCTTGGGCCGGAAGATGAGCACCTTCACACCGCCCGCCCGCAGGTAGTCCAGCATGCTCCGCGGCAGGTCCTTGGACCCGTAACCGTCGATCAGCAGATATACGTTCACGCCGCGCAGGGCAGCCCGCTTCAGCGCGTCCGCAATCCGCCGTCCGGTGGCGTCATTTTCGTAGATATATGTTTCAAGATAAATTTCATGCCTTGCCCGGTCGAACGCCGCTTCGATGGCGGGGAAATAGTCTTCTCCGTTATGTAACAGGGTAACCTGATTGCCCGGAATATAGCGCGACAAGCCCGCGGGCATGATAGCTTGATGTAATTTTTCGCGAAGTTCTTTCCCGTTGGACATAACATATACCCGTTTCCCTGATCACAGCCATGGATATGGCAGCCATCTGCAAATGGCTGAAGAAGAAATCGATTTGCTGCCAGGGTCAAGGGGTTTGCATGGTGTAGTTTGGCGGTGTATAGAGCAGAATCAAAATCCCCTGTTTTGCGCTCAGCCCCATGATAGGCGACACAACCATAATGTCACCGTTTTCCAGGGTACTGACCGTTGTTTTCTCCTCCTGAAGCACCGATGGAGAAAAGGCGCCGCTAACAGAGGTGCCTTCCAGTTTCTTGTTCGTTGCCACCACGATGGTGCCGTCAGGTCTTGCGACGACGATTTCCTTCATATTCTTCTCTTTAACGAACTGGTTTAGGTACTGATTAATCTGGTCGTAGTTATCCCTGATCATCTCGCTGCGCACCGCCCAGGCCAGTGGCACTGCAACAAGCCGGAGATACGACTTGTTCTGCTCTGTAATAATCCGGTTCGCACTTTCCGACACTTGTGTTCTGGCACTGTTGACGGCAACGTTTTTCCACCCATACATACCTGCGACGGCAAGGACCAGAAGCAAAATGATAATGAGGCTCCAATGGGTAGCGATAAAGGATTTGTTGGTGCCCTGTTCCGGTTGTTGTTCGACGCTTGCGACGGGATCGAGTTTTTTTTCTGAATCTCCTGGGTCTTGGGTCATGTCAAACCTCCTGTGTTCCTTTGGTTATTGACACAATGCAATCGCTTGATGTTAGATCCTCTGGCGCGGTTTCGTTGTGCACTGCACATCACTCCTCCGGTTCATCCAGTTTGGACTGACTCGGCTCAACCCTGCGACCCCGCTTATCTTTTATCCGCCCAATGGTGCTCTCGATCAATCTGGTTAACTTGTTTGCTGCGCCGTTGACGGCCTGCTCCAGGGTTGCGGCCTGGTGAGTGACCGCAATGGGATGGCGGCCTTCGAGCCGGGCTTCCATCACGCACCGCATGGTGTCGTTACCGACCTTTTTGTCGCTGTTTTCATCGCTCAGGTGGACCTCCACCCGCGTGATGTGATCGCTAAAGCGGCTCAAGGTATGCTCAGTTTCGTTTCTGACATAAGCAGCCAGCGCCTCGTTACCATCAATGTTATGAGCTGTATTGATTTGGATCTGCATGGTGTTCTCCCTTCTGGGTCGGCTATCTGATCAAGCTCGACGGTTGAATTTATGGCTTCCCCGGAATTCACCGGCACCTTGTTACTGAAAAAGTACAACATGGTGAGTCTTTTTCTTGAATTATACCATATGTATGTGTTCGGAGGGCTCGAGGTCGTTGGTCTGCTTTTGGCAGCCCAGGTCTTGTTCTTGAACGCTACCCGGCTCAGTGCGGGGCCATGGGACGAACGGCACTCCGGCCTGAGTGGAACGCTGCTCGGGAAAGCTGACGAAAAGCTTTTTCCAGGCCGAGGCATGTACACTCGCAGTACTGTCCAACACCCCGTCAAAATCGAACAGAACCGCGTCGCAGTCCTGCGGGGAGACTGTGATGACGGCTTTCATCTGGCCTTCCTTGTGTTTCTTGCAACAGGACTTACTTCTTGTCAGCCGTCTCATCGACCCAGTATCCAGTGCGATTGTAATGTCGATGCAGTCCGGCCTCATAATCCCGGGTCAGCAGAGACTCCTCCGTGTATTCCGGCGACTGCCTGATGCCCTCGAGAGAAAGATTGACAAAGACTTTCGACTCGGTCCAGCTGACACGCTCGATCCATTGAGGGGAAACCAGGACTTTTTTCCCCGGCCACCAGTCTTGTGTATCGATAATCAGATAACGAATCGCCCACGTCTCGTCATCGATAATAAAATCATCGACATGGCCAATCTCGCCGTCTGTGGCCTGGATGTGGTAGCCTCGCACAGCATGGGTACTGCGCAAATGGGGATCCCAGGCTTTTGTGCCTTGATTGGTTCCCCTCTGTTTTTCACTGTCACGAATGAGATAGGGATTAGCCCCCCACATGTATGGGCCATCCCAATACTTCGGCCAGGCATAATAGCCATAATAGGACTCCTCGAATTGTCGCGAGACAGGCTGGTCACTGTTCAACGATGGACTGTCCTCAATCTGTTTTTTAGTCAAATTGACTTCGATGTGATGCTGTTCTTTAACCACTGAGACCAGCGCATACGGGGAGATCAAAACCTGCCTGCCCGTAAGCCAGTTTCCCGTGTCTGCGACAAGATAGCGAATCGCCCAGTGCCGGTCGTCGAAGTAGAATTCTTTGACCCTCCCTATTTCTCCGTTCAGGCTTTCCAGTTTGTAACCCTTCAGGGTTTTGGCTTTGCTTAGCATGGCAGTACTCCATTCGTTCTTTGAGTTTCGTTTCTGTTGTCTTTAGTCGCCCGGCTGGCAGCGTGCCTGAGAAATTGGTTCCGGGAAGTCTCGACACCCGCTCCCGGCAACGTTTCCGGATGGGCACTATTACAGCTTAAACTCATCTCCTCATCCAAGATCTTCCTCGATTTTAAGTTCCAGGTCATCGATGTTGACACGAACAACCTTTCCGTCCTGATCCTCGCTCCGCACAATGCCTTCCCTGACCCACTCCAGGATAAGATCCCTGCTTACGCCGAATTTTGATTCAGCTTCTTCTACGGTGCACCAGCTATCTCCCAACATGGACATAAAGAACACCTCTCAATTATTTTTGTCGTCCTATCTTATTATTAGTATACAAAGACCCGAGCAGTTGTCTTCCCCTCAAAAGTGATAAGGCATACTATCCCATTATTAAAAGACCTTATACCGTCATGGAATCCGCGGGAATCTTAAAACAGCAATTATAGTGTTATAATCAAAAGAATAAGAATGGCTGTGATCTTTTCGGTGTAAGAGTCTTCAGATGTCTATCAAGGAATGAAAGTTATGAGAGCGCAAAGGAGAAAAAGTCTGCTGATTGCGGGCGGAATTGTCGCCCTGATCATAATCGCCGCAATTACCACTTTCTTATTATTTGACATCAATAAGTTCAAGTCGAATATCGAATCCGCCGCCTTCGGCGCGACCGGCCTGGACGTCCGGATAAATGGGAAAATAGGGCTCTCTTTCTCTCCCTTCGGCATATCGGCCAAGGATATTCATGTCGCCGGCAAGGATGGCGAAATCCTTTCCCTTCAAAACTTGAAACTGGGGCTGGAATTGATGCCCCTACTGAAGAAGGAATTCGAGATCACCGGTTGCGTGCTTGTCAAACCGGCAATCAACATCGTTAAGGACACTAAGGGGAGATATAATTTCGAAAATTTTGAAAAGAAACCGACGAAATGGAAGCTTAAAGCAGGTGCCGGCTTGAAAAAAATCAAGCTGTCCAATGGGTCGCTTATCTATCTTGACAAGAAGACCGGTAAAAAGACCGAATTGAAAGACTTCAACCTGACTATCAAGGCTCTCTCGATTGGGAATACCTCGGAGGGCATCATAAAGAGTACCTCGCTTACAGGAAACTTCGACTTCAAAGAGTTACTGCAAAAGGATCTCAGGATCGTGAATCTCAAGGCTTCCGTGAAGGCGGTAAAGGGGATTTACAATTTCCGGCCTCTTGCCATCGATTCCCTCGTTTACTTTGACAGAAAGGCGGGTGAAAAGACCGAGCTGAAAGAAATCAACCTGGCAATCAAGGATCTTTCGCTGGCGGATGCCTCGGGGGAGACTTTAAAAAACATCTCATTCACGGGAAACATGGACTGCAAGGAAGTTCGGAAAAAGAACCTCATTGTCGACAACGTGAAGAGCTCCATAAAGGTGGAGAAGGCGGTATTCTATCTCAAACCGCTTTACTTGGATATATTTGGTGGGAGGGGTGAAGGAGATGCCACGGCAGACAAATCGAAAGCCGATGCTGTATATGAAATCAATTTGAAGGTGTCGAAGCTGGACTTCGCAAAACTTGAGGAGTCTTTCGGTGCAAAAAAGATAATTGGGGGAAAGGGTGATCTTTTTGCTTCCCTGTCGATTAAAGAAAAAGGGAATCGCAATCTGTTGAGCAGCATAAACGGTACTTTGTCTATCCGGGGTGATAATCTCGTCATTTATACGATGGACCTCGACAAAGTCCTCTCATCGTATGAAACCAGCCAGAAGTTCAATCTCGTTGACCTAGGCGCTTTCTTCATCGCCGGACCGCTCGGTACCGTTGCACTCAAAGGGTACAGTTATGGGGATCTTTACAGCCAGACCCGGGGTGGGCAGGGCGTCATCACACACTTTATTTCCCACTGGAAGATCAAGGGTGGTGTGGCGGACGCAACGGACTGCGCCCTTGCTACGCACCATAATCGAATTGCCCTTAAAGGCAGGCTCGATCTTGTCAGCGAAAGATATGATAATGTCATAGTTGCTCTTCTCGATGACAAGGGATGCGCAAAATTCAAACAAAGCATCAGCGGTCCCTTCGGCAGGCCCCAGATCAGTGCTGTGAGCACTGTCGAGTCCATCGCAGGCCCCTTTGTCAATCTTTACCGGAAGGCGAAACGCTTTATTGAAGGAGGTAAATGCAAGGTCTTTTATAACGGCGCCGTGCGGCAGCCCCGCTGATATGCTCTTTTGCGACGAGCAGAACTGCCCAGGCAATGACGATTGCCTTTTCCTGGATATATGCCAATCTAAAAAAAAGAAGGAGCAAAAAAATTTGTCCACAGCAGCCGTTAACCCACTTCATTTTGTCCTAAAATAATTCAATCCTTAAAGACGTTGTTTCAGCCAACAGGCACATCCATATCCTTGATAATTTATCTCATCGGTTTTGCTTTTGTTATTGGCGGCATTGCGTGGGGCCTTATTGTCGCGGGAGTTAGCACCCTCTACGTGATGATAACGGCCGTCATTCCTGTCGGCGTCGCGATCTTGACTGGTGTGACCCGTACCCGCAGCAGGGACTGATCCGTTATCCTCCCCCTTGCTTGCAGGTTTGTTATGATGGCGACCGCACACCTCGAGTCAGGTGAAACTGGAACATGCCGATGGTGATTGCGGATGAAGTCCTCTTTCGCATGGGTCATTCGCAAGGTTCCGTGTGATTTCCGTCGGGCTCTGTTAACTGAACGGAGCCCGTTACATCCCTCCAGACAGTTATGAGAATCGCAAAGAGAACCGGTCCCAGGATAAGGCCGAGAATCCCCATCGCAAATACTCCGCCGATCGCACCGAGCACAATCGCCGGGACGGGGATATTGCTCTTTGCGCCAATGGCAAGCGGACGAATGGCATTATCGGCAAGTCCCACGAAAAAAATACACCAGAGTGCCAGGAGACCCGCCTTGAGATAGGCGCCGTTGATGGCTACAAGGGCTGCAAGGGGGACCCAGACAATGCCCGTGCCGACTACCGGCACGAGCGCCGCCAGAGCCGTCAGCGCGCCGCAGAGAACCGGAGCGGGGACACCGGCGACAAAATATCCGAGTCCGGCGGTTATCCCCTGCACAAAACAGGTGAAGATTGTTCCGACGGTCACGGCCGTGGTAGTAGCGCGAATCTCGGAAAGATAATGGCGGGCTTTATCCTGGTCGGGAGCAAAACGGTCGATGGCGGCGGACAGAATCCTTTCGCCGTCGCGGTAGATGAAAAAGAGGATGAAGAGCGCCACCGCCAGGGTGAACAGGAGTTCCCCGAGGTTTATGGCGGTATTTTTCACCGCATCAAGGAGATATGCCGAAACAGCGGCAGTCAATTTTGCGCCGAACCCCGAGAGATCGAAGCCGAACCGCTCTCTCAGGGTGAAAATCTCTGCCGGCAAACGGGAAATGGTTGAGGGTGTCTGCCCCGATCGTAGTAAATGCCAGAACGAGCCGCTCACCTTCCGCGTACCATTCGGCGGCATTTTGGGCGATCAGAGACAATCAGGGCTGCTACCGGCAGGATGAAACAGACGGTTATCGGCGAGAACCATCAGTCCGGCAGCGCGGTTAGGGTGGTCGGGAAACATTCGGTCAAACCGGTCATGGTGGGGAATTGTCGCGATGCCGATGATCAAGCGCCCACGCCAGTGGCTTGGCTATCGGGGCCGCCAACAGGGCAAACAGCCAGACAGCGGCGGTCGTGGCAAGAGCAGCCATGATGCTCAGTATAGTTCTTTTGTCCATAATTTCCTTTCGCCGATCATTGTGAAAAGATCAGCACGCTGTAGGGGCCGATAGAAAGCGCGGCGTGGAAGGGAAAGCCTTCGTACTCTCCCGGTTCGGCTACCGACGTCGGTGCTCGGATGACCCTGGAAGTCGTCGCTGTAGCCCTGCCAATCGCTGTTGAACCGGAGCTTCCAGGTCCCTGCGGCCGGGAAGCCGATGATGTAGCCATCCTGCGGCTCGTGGAAAAATTGGCGACGACCACGACGTCGTCCGCCGGCCCTCCCTTTTCCCAACGGTGGAAGGCGATGACCTTGCGTTCCGTCGTGCAGGTGATAGACCTGGGTGAACTGCCCGCAGAGGCCGCGCGTGAAGCCGTCGCGGTTGAGCCGCAGCCGGATGAGGTCGCGGTACAGCCGAACGATGCCGTGAAACTCATCCTTTTGGTCCCAATCGACGGGGACCGTGTCGCGGAACCATCCTCCTTCGAGGAATTCCTGGCCCTGGAAGAGCATGGGGATGCCCGGCGCGGTGAACACCATGGCGGCGGCCAGCGTCGAACGTTTCCGCGCGTACCAGCCCTTGGGGTCGTCCGGGCTGATCTCTTGCGGCACGCGCGCCTTGCCGTTCGCCACCTCGTCGTGCGATTCGCTGTAGATGACCCGGTCGAAGGCGTCATCGTTGTAGCGGTAGCAGATGGCGTCACGGATGGCGGCGAGCGAGCGCTGCTCGTCCTGTGGCGTGATCACCGCCTGGCGGATGGGGTGGACGAACATGGCGTCCCACTGCGAGCCGAACCCGGCACCGCCGGCGCCAACGTCCTTGGTGAGCCACTTGTTGTTCTGCAGGTCCTCGGCGATGGTGATCCGGCCGGGAATTTCTGCGCAACCTGGCTGTTGATCCACTGGAGCAGGCTCCAGCCCTCGGGCAGGTCCTGCGCGTCGGGAACCATGCACGGTGCGAATGAACTGGGTACAGTCGAAGCGGAGACCGTCAACGTGGTATTCCTCGAGCCACATGAAGGCGTTATCGAGGAGATATTGACGGACTTCGCCGCGTCCGTAATCGGGCCGGGTTTCCCCCCACGGCGTGATGGCCCGTTCGTCGTTGTAGAAGTAGATCCCGCCGCGATTGTTCTCGGACCAGCCGTCGAACTGCCAAAGATCGAGGTCGCTGGGGCCCAGGTGGTTGTAGACAACGTCCAGGATCACCGCGATGCCCTCCTGGTGGGCGCGCTTGACGAACCGCTTGAACGCCAACGGGCCTCCGTAATCGGTCTCCACCGAGAAGATATGGGCAGGGTTGTAACCCCACGACCGTTCTCCCGCAAACTCGCCCACCGGCATGATCTGGATCGCATTGACGCCGAGCTTTTTCAAATGCCCCAGACGGGCCGACACCGAGGAGAACTTGCCCGGCCGGTTGTCGTCCTCCTCGTCGTTGAACGTGCCGACATGCAGTTCGTAGATGACCAGCTCGTTCCATGGCGCGAGATGGAAGTCGTCCCCTTCCCAGTCGAAGCCCGGATCGTGGACGATGGCGTTGCCGACCGAACTGGTCACCTCGCGGGCATACGGGTCGATGCGCTTGAATCGCCCTGCTCCGTGGTCAGCAGGAACTTGTACTGATCGCCGACATGAGCCTCTGCCACATCTGGCGTACCAGTAGCCGTTCTCCTCGGCTTGCATGGGATGTTTGCCGCCGTCCCATCCGTTGAACGATCCGATGACGGATACTCGCTGCGCATGGGGCGCCCACACGCGGAACGCGACTCCCCCCGCGTGAGGGATCGCCCCCATGCCCTTGATCTTTGTCTTATCGCTCATGGTAATGTCCTCTTTGTTTCATCACTTCGGGTTTAAAAGATTTTAAATACTGTCCATCCTTGTTAAAAAGCACGTGGTATCAGCAACTGGTGAGACTTTCCGCACAACCGTCCCTGAGGTTACCCTGCCGCTGCCTCGAACTCGACCCGGCGCCCTGTAAATGTTCCCGCTCTTCTGGAGGCCCCTCACAAATTATACCCGTAAGAAAACATGATACAATTGAGAATAGCGATAGTCCGTGCAAGCCGACTTTAAAACCCGGCACGTTCCTGCAAAAAATGCCGAAGAAGCGTTGTCGTGGCGAAAACTTGTACATTCACGACCAGGCATTTTCGGGTAAACGACCTGCCGGCACTCGATTTACAGGATCAGCCGGATCGAATGGCCAAGGCAGGACGGGAACTTGTGAGCATCCGGCAACTGATTTATGTGCATGGCGTCATTTCCCCGCAGATGACATTCTTCCGGGGCATGGCTGGTGAAAACTGAACACCTTGAGGAGGAGCGCATGGCTGTAATGATCGACCCGGAGAAAAGCAGCCTGCTGCGAGCGGCGCCGCGACTTATGCAAATCCTGCGCGTGCTCGGCCGACACAAGTTCCTGGGCGCCCTGCGCGGCAAAAGACATTGGCCGCCGCCGAAAGAGGTACGGGAAACCTTCGAGGAACTGGGGCTGACCTTTCTCAAATTCGGGCAGGTGCTCGCGATGCGGCGCGACCTGCTGCCGGACGCCTATATCGATGAGTTGGAGTTGCTGCACGACCAGTTGCCGGCGCTGGGTATTGACGCGGTGCGCGCGACGGTCGAAGCCGAACTGGGTGCCCCGTTGACAAAGCTGTTCGCCTCATTCAGCGAAACACCGCTGGCTGCCGCCACCATCGCCCAGGTGCATGAAGCGACAATGCATGACGGGCGCCACGTGGCCGTGAAGGTGCAGCGGCCCGGCCTTGAAGAGATGATTACCACTGATATCGCGGCACTGACCTACCTGGTGGCGCTTGGGGAAAGGCTCTTCCCGCGACTGCGCGCGCTCGATCTCCCTGTTCTGGTGCGTGAATTTGCCAACAGCCTGAACCGGGAAACCGATTTCAGTCGCGAAGCGCGTTCCATCGTGCTCTTTCGCGCTGCGCTGGCGGATATCCCCGATCTCTGGATTCCGGATGTCGTGGCGGAGTGTTCGAGCGGAACGTGCTCACGATGGAATTTTCGGCCGGCGAACGGGTGGATCTCTACGCCAGGCAGCACCCGGAAGCGATGCCGCGGGTGATCAATACCCTGGTGAGGCTGATGTTGCAAACGATCTTCGAAGAGGGTTGTTTCACGCCGACCCGCATCCCGGCAATGTTTTGGTGCTGCCCGACGGGCGGCTCTCCCTTCTCGATTTCGGAATGACGGGCGAACTTGACGAGCCGATGCGCGACTCGCTGACACTGCTGCTCGAAGCGGTCGTCAAAGGCGATGCGCGGGCCGCCAAAGAGGCTTATCTCGAAATGGCGCCGCTAGGGAGTGAAAAGGTCAACCGTGCGGCGCTGCTGGTGGACATCAAGGCCGTGCTCTATGAAATCCACCGGAGCGACCTGGCGGAGGTTTCAATCGGTGATGCGTTCGATTCGCTGCTGCGCGCCGGAAGCCGGCACGGGGTGCACAATCCCGGCGAGTTTTTCCTGCTGACGCGTGCTTTCGTCATCCTGGAATCGATGATCCGCCAACTCGATCCGGACCATAACTACATGGATTCGTTTCGTGAACAAATCTCACGCCTGACGGCACAGCACTTCTCACTGGAGCGGATAAAGGAAAAGACTACCAAGCTGGCGCGCGATATGGAACGTTTGATGAGCGAAGCGCCCGGCGACACGCGACGCATCCTCCGACGTATCGCCGAAGGCAATCTGGGACGGTTGCAGGCTCCTGCCGTGGAGGCTCTGGGAGGTCGCGTCACCCGCTATCTCGGGCAACTTCCAGGCGCCATCATTTCCGCGGCGCTTATGGTTGCCGGAGCGTTGATAATGGTTGCTCCGATGGACATCGGCTGGCATCATAATGCCGGAGAAGCAATGGTTGCCGCCGGGGTTTTCGGCACTATTTTCATTTCTATAAAAGCAATGCGCCGTGACCGTGGCCGACGCTGATGCTCGTCCAACCCGTAATGGGCTACGGTTTGCCGGCTTGCGAGTTACATTTCACTCCCGCAAAACTAAATTTCGATCCGCATCCCCAACTCGACGACCCGCTCCGGTGGTATCCTGAAGAAATCAGTCGCCGGCAGGGCGTTACGGTTCATCAACGAGAACAGCTTCTCCCGCCAGAGCATCATGCCGCGGTGCTCCAGTGATGGAACCAGCGTCTCGCGGGCAAGGTAGAACGTGGTGGTGTCGATATCCACCTTCAGGCCGAATGATTCACATCCCCGTAATGCAACCGGCACATGGGGGATCTGCATGAAGCCGTAGTTGACGATCACCCTGGAGAACCCCTGTTCCATCATGGAAACTTCGAGCCTCTCCGCTGCCGCTACCCGCGGGACTTCCCTGGTAACGACAGTGAGGAGTACGACCTGCTCATGGAGCACCTGGTTGTGGGCGAGATGATGGAGCAGTTGGGGAGGCGTCCCTGTCCCCGGGATATTCTTAACCAGGAATACTGCCGAGCCCGGTACACGCAACGGAGGATCTGCGGCAATCCGCTGCAGGAAGACTCCGAGAGTTTCCCTGGTTTCTGCAATGCGCTGAGCGAGGATTTCCCTGCCCCGGCGCCATGTCACCATCATGGTGAAGATAATTCCGCCCGCTGCCAGGGGGAACCATCCCCCGGCTTCTATTTTTAGCATGTTCGCTCCGAAAAATGTAAGGTCCACCGTCAGGAACAGCAATGCGATAAAACCGGTGGCTGCCGGATGCCACCCCCACTTGCCTATGGCGACAAAAAAGGCCAGGACCACAGTGATCACCATGGTGGTCGAAACCGCCACCCCGTAAGCGCCGGCAAGTTTGCTCGAAGAACCGAAGCCGAGCACGAGGGAAATCGTCACGATCATGAGTATCCAATTGACGCTGGGAATGTAGATCTGCCCTATTTCTTCCGGGGAGGTCTGGACAATGTGGACGTGCGGACACTGCCCGAGCTGGACGGCCTGCCGGGTAAGGGAAAATGCCCCGGAAATTACCGCCTGAGAGGCAATTACAGTCGCAACGGTGGCGAGCGCTACCAGGGGGTAGAGAGCCCATCCCGGCGCCAGATTGAAGAACGGTTGGATTGCCTGCCCGGGATTAAGCAGAATCAGGGCCGCCTGACCGAAATAATTGAGGAGGAGAGCGGGGAGCACCAGTGCGAACCAGGCGAGCCTGATGGGAAAACGCCCGAAATGCCCCATGTCGGCGTAAAGGGCCTCCCCGCCGGTCACCACCAGGAAGACGGCCCCGAGGACAGCGAAGCCGCGCCAGCCGTTGCGGATAAAGAAATCGACGCCATAGACCGGGTTGATGGCGGCGAGCACCTTCGGCGCACGGACTATCCAGCTGATGCCGAGAAGTGCGAGGGTAGCGAACCAGAGGAGCATGACAGGACCGAAAACCGCGCCGATCCGTGAGGTGCCGCGTTTCTGGAAGAGGAAAAGGAGTATGAGGACCGCAACCGTGATCGGGAGTACATACGGTTTCAACCCCGGCGCCGCGATCTCGACCCCTTCTACGGCTGAGAGGACCGATATTGCCGGGGTAATAGCCCCATCACCATAGAGGAGCGCAGCACCGAACAGCCCCAAGAAGAGAATTACCCGGCTTTTGTGCGAAAGATTTCGCCAGGGCGCAAGCAAGGCCAGCAGCGCCAGAATGCCCCCTTCCCCGTGGTTGTCGGCTCTCATCACGAAGAGCAGGTACTTGAGCGAAATGATGATCATGAGCGCCCAGAAGATGAGCGAGAGCACGCCAAGGACGTTTGCCGCTGTCGGCGGAAACGGATGCGAGCCGTGAAAACATTCGCGCAGGGCATAGATCGGACTCGTCCCGATGTCGCCATAGACGACACCGAGGGCAGACAGACTAAGCAGAAGAACGTAGGCGCCTGGTCCACGCTGTCCGTCATTCCGGCCATCGGGTGGCGAAACCGGGATTTCTCTTGTCAAATTGGTTTTCATTGGCTCACAGTCCGCCTCAATCCCTACAAAAGCAGGATTTAGTTATCCGTATCGGTGCCAGAATGGATAGTTTCCGACAGCATGGGAGAACTTCCGGTCATGAGGGCCGCGCCGGACTTTGTTAGCGACATCGGGCAATTTCCGCTCAAAGCGGCGCAGACACCTTTTCGTGAAGCCCTCGCCATTCGTTTAGGTTCCTGATGTGAAGAGTGTTGATTTGTCAATTTTCCCACAAGATCGATTCATGTCAAAGCGCATCCGGCAGGGATCAAGGGAAATTGAGGGGTTGTGAATTCCATAAACGGCAATTTCCGCAAATAATTATATCCAATTCCAATCACCCTCAACATTGTACGGGCATGAAAGTACTGGTACACTTAATAGATATGAGAAAGTAATAAAACCGGAGCACAGTTGTAAAGATTTTACCGGGATTTCGCAACAATACGCGCCGTTACGACAGGAGGGAGTACCCTCTCCCATTGTCGGGACCGGCGCATCAGCCTGTTGTCTGACTAAATGAGGTCACGCATGAAAAAAACAGAAAGCAAATCAGCCGAAGCTATTGAACTTCGCCGCTGCGCTGAGGCGCGGTCAAAGTCGAAAGCAGCAGGTGAAAAACTTCCCCGGACTGAGGCTGATCTGCGCCGGCTCCTCCACGAACTGCAGGTCCACCAGATCGAACTGGAGATGCAGAACGAAGAACTGCGCCGGGCCCGGGAGGAGCTTGAGGTATCGCGGAACAAATATGCCGAACTCTATGATTTTGCGCCCGTCGGCTATTTCACCTTTGATGCGCGCGGACTGATACGGGAGGTAAATCTTGCCGGCGCGCAGCTGCTGGGAATCGAGCGGCAGCGGCTGGTCAACACACCCTTTGCCGCTCTTATTGCCGATGCGGAGGGGAGGGAGATTTTTTCCAGTCACCTCGAAATGGTTTTGCAGCGACAGGTCATGCTGAGATGCGAAATCAGACTCAAGGGAAAGACGGCACGGTGATCCATGGCCAACTTCAGAGCATCGCGGTGGACACTATCGAAAGCAAGGCCGCTTATATCCTCACCTCGATCGTTGACGGCACGGTCCGCAAGCAGTTGGAAGAGGCGCTGCAAAATGGCCCATGACAAACTGGAGTTAACCGTACAGTGAGCGGACGGGAGAGCTGACCAGGGCGAATGTGCAGCTCACGCAGGAAATAGAAGAACGCAAGGAGGCGGAAGAGTCACTCCATGGAGCGCTTGAGGAAATAAAACTGCTGAAAGACCGGCTCCAGGCCGAGAACATCTACCTGCAGCAGGAGGTTGCCCGGGAGTACAACTTCGGCGAGATCATCGGGCAAAGCAATGCCATCTCGTATGTATTCTTCCGGGTCGAGCAGGTGGCGCCCCAGGATGCGACGGTTCTTCTCCTTGGCGAGACCGGCACCGGCAAGGGAGTGGTAGCCCGCGCCATCCACAGCAGGAGTGCCCGCAAGGACCGGCCGATGATAACGGTCAACTGCACGGCACTGCCGGCGAACCTCATCGAAAGCGAGCTCTTCGGGCGGGAAAAGGGTGCGTTCACCGGGGCCAATGCCCGGCAGATCGGGCGCTTCGAACTGGCCGACGGCGGCACCATATTCCTCGACGAAATCGGCGAGATGCCGCTGGAGCTGCAAAGCAAGCTGCTCCGGGTCATTCAGGACGGCGAGTTCGAGCGCCTGGGCAGTCCCCGCACCATCAAGGTCGATGTCCGGATCATCGCGGCCAGCAACCGGAACCTGGAGGAAGAGATCAGGAACGGCAGGTTCCGGGAAGACCTGTTCTACCGGCTCAATGTCTTCCCCATCACGATCCCGCCGCTCCGGCAGCGCAGGGAAGACATCCCGCTGCTCGTCAATCATTTTGTCGCCAAATTCAACAAGAAAATCGGCAAGAAGATCGATACCGTGCCAAAAGAGACCCTGAACGCCCTCCAGGAATACCACTGGCCCGGCAACGTGCGGGAGCTGGAAAGCGTCATCGAGCGGGCGGTAATCACCAGCCAGGGGACCGCGCTCCAGGTACTGGACCGGTTCGATACGTTCCGGAAGACGGAGGAACCGGCAGGGGAGGACGTCAAAGCCCTCGCCGAGCTGGAACAGGACCACATCCTCCAGGTGCTCCAGAAAACCGGTTGGCGCATCGAGGGGAAAAACGGGGCGGCGGTACTCCTTGGTCTCAACCCCAGCACCCTTCGCGCCCGGATGCGGAAATACGGTATATTTCGTCAATAGTAACTATGCCCGGTGCTCAGGCTGAAGGCTGAAGGAATTTATTAATAAATATAATTCAGCAGCGCCCGGTTAGGATTATGCATACATAAATTCCCCCTCTCCCTAGCCCTCTCCCACAAGGGGAGAGGGAATTCAAACCTCCCCTCCCTTCGATGGGAGGGGTTGGGGGAGGGTGCAAAGATGTGATTTTCAGCCGGGAAACAATTGCTGCAACTTTCTAACCGGACACTGCTGAATAAATTGCAATTTCTCTGGTTTTTTAATGCGACTAACGAGGCATAATTCTAACTTTAGAAGTCGATTTGTATGTTTTAGCCTTCTGTTTTCAGCCTTCAGCCTCAACTCCTGACGTGGTCCGTCATATATGGCAGTTATGTTAAATGAGACGGATACCGTTGACGGCTTTCACCTCCCTGCCCCACTGTCTCATTTCTATTTGCCAGTACAATCAAGCCCTTGCACTCGGGGTATCCGTAAGTTTAGTCTGGCACGTTAGTTGCCTTTACCTTCCTAGCTGAACTTGAGCTTTTCCGGAAGTAGTCATAGCGGCGTAACGATGGTTGGCACGATGGCTATACTTCAGATCGACTTCTGTGGAATACGCAGAAGCTCTTACCCTTCAATATTGTCGTTCCAGGAGGAAAAAAAGATGTCAAAAGTTCCGTGGGTTAATATGAAAAAATGTATAAGTTGTGGACTTTGCATCTCCTATGTTCCCAGTGTTTTCCGGTTAACCGATGGAGGGAGGGCTGAGTGTTACGATCCTGATGGGGCCACAGGGGATATAATTCAGAAATATGCCATGCGTCTGTGTCCGATTCCATGTATCCACTGGCGGGTAATTGATTCCCCTTCGTTTGACCTGTAGCATCCTCTTCAAGGACTTTCAACCTTGATTCGGCAGTTGCAGGCATCCTCCGTTCGCTCAGGAGGCCTGTTTCTGCTGCTCTAAGCTCATTTCGCTACAGCCGATAAACTCACCCTCCGGGTTCAGACAATATCGGCTGTCCACACTCCATTTCGCCAAGATCAGCAACGTAACAGGCCCGAGTTGCTTACTGCGGACACCTCCAACTGCCGTTTTTGGGTTCAACATTCTGTTGCAGGTAGCGTGCAATTGTTGAGTGCCACACATCGCAGGCAGATTTTCGCGCCATGACATCCTGGACACTCAATTGGCGAGTGTAGTTTGAAATTCCATCGCCGGGCATCAGTAATTTTTTTCCATACATCGCTTTCATCCCTAAGGGGATTGCCTCGAGTCGACTGCCGGCGATCAATCTGAGTCGAACGGGCCGTCTCGGTAACTGTTTGCCTAAACGTGGTCCGTCATATATGACAGTTATGTTATATATAACGGAAGCCGCTGACGGTTTTACCTTCATCCCGCACACACTCTTTCCATTTTCCCCCGTATAATCAAATCGTTGCACTCACAGTATCCGCACGACGTCTCTGGCATGTTAGTTGCGATTTATCTCCTTGACAGAACATGAGCACTGCCGTGCTTTCTGCGAAAGTCGAGTTGATGTTATTCGAAGAAGATAAGTTATGGAAAAGCAGCAAAGGGAATTCCGAGAGGAGGAATACCATGAAATCGAGCATCAGGGACAAGGCGGAAGGAAAATTTCACGAAGCAAAGGGCAAGGTCAAGGAAATGGCCGGTAAAGTCACCGATAATCCCAAGTTGGAGATCAAAGGCAAAGCCGAAAAGTTAGCCGGAAAAGCTCAGGAAAAGCTCGGCAAGGTCAAGAAGGTTTTGGGGAAGTAGGAAAGTTATGGGAACGATTCTGAATAGGAGGAAGCAATGGAAAAATTCATGGAAGCAATAAAGACTATTGATATCAGATATTATTATCTCATTGCAGGCATTGTCGTTCTTCTCGCAATTCTCTACCTCGTT
The DNA here is from genome assembly GCA_963815135.1 of uncultured delta proteobacterium. Taxonomy (GTDB): domain Bacteria; phylum Desulfobacterota; class Desulfuromonadia; order Geobacterales; family Geobacteraceae; genus CAIWTU01. The sequence continues at coordinate 231,281 of CAWFFO010000005.1, read as the reverse complement.
TGGATAATGTTCCTGAAAAAGAGAATGGGTCCGCCCACCGAGGAAATGAAAAATGCGGAAACGGCATTGGCGGAGGCTAAACAGAAGGAAGCCGATATTTACGCGCCGGAAGAATACAAAAAAGCTGAAGAATCCCTTGCCATGGCGACACACCTCATGGCCGCCAAGGAATATCCAAAAGCAAAGAAGGCGCTGGAGGAGGCCAGCGGACAGGCTCGCCAGGCCAGTAAGACGGTGGAGGGGAACAAGGCAAAATTGAAAGCTGAGGCCGAAAGGATGCTCAGCGATTTCAACCGGCGGGTAGATGAATTGAAGATCAGGTCTGCGAAACCGGAGATGGATACACCAACGAAGGTAACCAGCGAGGTTCAGGAGTTGGTCGGCAAATGGGAGATCATGAAATTGAGGATTCCGGACCTTATTCAACGCGGGAGTATTAAGGAAGCTCACGACGAGTTGAAGACGATTGAAGGCGTGCTCGATAGCACACAACGGCAGGGCTTTATTACCCAGCCAGGCGCTGACAAGCAAGCCATGTAAACCCGATTATTTATATAGATTGCTCATCTCGCGCACTGCTCTATCCTCTATCATGAATTATGGGCCGGACTCAGCTGGATGAACTCAAAGCGCCTGTGCGTTTTACGAAGGTAGGGATGAGGTGGTTGACGGCAATCCGGTTAGTTACCGGGAAGAGGACTTCGAACCTTGGCGTTCAAATTCTTACGTGAGTTTGCGCACAAATTAAAAATCAGGGGAGGATGCTATGAAGACACAAATGAAAGAGCTGCAAAAACTCAAAGGGATAGGGGAAGTCCTATCGCGGCGCCTGGTTGAATCAAGCTATGACACAATTGCCAAGGTTGCGGCAGCAGAAGAAAAAGGGCTGGAGAGAATTGCGGGGATGAACCCGCAAAAGGTACGGTCTATCGTAACCCAAGCCAGGAAGATGACGGGGGAAGATGAGAAACACCGGCACACATGGTCGAAGGACTGAAGCTATGGGTTGAGTCCGTCAAGCAGTCCGGGGCCAGTACCAGAGAGACTGAGTGATCACTGCAGGATGTTTTGATGTTGTAATAGCCTGCAGCGGGAATAAACAATCAGAAAGGAGGATCATATGTTGTGGACGATAGCAGTGATACTGATCATTCTGTGGGCAGTGGGGATGGTGAGCAGTTACACGATGGGAGGATTAATTCACATTATACTGGTGATTGCCATTATTGTTCTGATTTTCGGGTTCATCCGGGGACGTAGATCCTGACAGTGCTAACGCAGATAATGGTCACACTATAAAATTGATTTACACACGGGTATTTTTGTCATTGGACTAAAATAGCCATTATCAGAGCTGTCTTTTCAAATTTCATGGGTGGAATAATAATGGAGAAATATATCTCGAAAATATGTCGGCACATGCAATGAATTCAACGCGGCCTATGCCGCCGACTACGTTCTGCCACTCGGAACCTTGATGACCGATCTTAACTCGGGCGGCTTCACAACGAACCTCGACGACTCGAAGACAATCAGCGCCAACCTCCGCTCAGTCAAGATCAGCACCATTATTACTGCCACAACTGACGGCCTTGTATTCATCGAGATTCTCACCGGGCGGTTGGACTGTCCCGAGTCACTCCGCAGTGCAGGCAGTTCGATGGCAAAGGCAAGTCAGCTCGACTGATGCGACAACAGCGAATAAAAAAGAAACTCAAAAAACGAAAGGACGCTATTATGCTAAACAAAGCCAAAACACTAAAGGGTTACAAATTGGACAGCCTCGACGGGGAAATAGGGAAAGTCAAAGAATTCTACTTCGATGACCAGCACTGGGCGATTCGCTATCTGGTCGCCGACACAGGAAACTGGCTTACGGGCAGGCAGGTGTTGATCTCCCCGTATGCGCTGGTCGCCGTGAATAAAGAAAAGCAAAACATCGACATCAATTTGACCAAAAAACAGATTGAGGACAGTCCATCCCTGGACAGCGACAAGCCCGTCTCGCGGCAATTCGAGGATGCCTACTACGGGTATTATGGATGGCCGATGTATTGGGGCGGCCCATACATGTGGGGTGCTTATCCCTTCATTGTACATGACCCTGAAAAATGGAAAGAACCCACCCAAGTGAGAAAACCTGGGATCCCCATTTGCGCAGCACTCACGATGTGACGTGGCCATCACATCCAGGCCTCAGACGGCGAGATCGGCCATGTCGAGGATTTTATCATCGATGACGAGACCTGGGCGATTCGTTATCTGATCATCGATACGCGGAACTGGTGGCCGGGAAAAAGGTCCTGGTTTCACCGCAATGGATCGAGCGCGTCAGCTGGATCGAGTCGAAAGTCTTCGTCAATCTTTCCCGCGAGACCATCAAGCAGTCACCGGAATACACGGAGGAGTCCCCGCTGACCCGGGATTATGAGACCATACTGCATCGACATTATAATCGCCAGGGATACTGGGTCGATGAACCGGCTGCGAAGGAGCAATCCCGCTAAAACAAGCATTTGGCGTCATGCAGAAACGCAACCTCAAAGAGACCATGGCGAAGAAAAACTGTGGATTGGGACGGCCAGTTCTGCGTGGTTGCCTCAACGAGTTCCGTCATATGTTGCAGTTATGTCAGATATAACGGGTTACGTTGGCGTTTTCCCTTCACCCCGCACTCTCTCTCCCTGTTTTTCCCTGTACAATCAACATCTTGCACTCGCAGCTTCAGCAGGTCTTCTCTGGCACGTTAGTTGCGGATTATTTATAAGCAGAACATGAGCACATTCGTGCTTTCTGGTTTATTTGGATTGTTTTGTTTCCAGGAGAATATAACGGAGGTTGCTTCATGGACAAGCGCACAGAGTACGTCGAAAGGCTCTCTTCACAGATGGTCGAATGGGATATGCAGATCGAACAGCTCAAGATCAAGGCAACAAGCGCCAAGCCAGAGGAGAGACTTGAATATTCTAATGCAATAGCAGCGTTGAAGCAAAAGCGTGATGAGGCTGCGGTAAAGTTGAAAGGGATATCGAGCGCCGGCGATGATGAATGGGAAGAGCTGAAAACAGGAGCGGAACAAGTATGGGGCGATATCAGAACAATGTTACGCGATGCTGTCAGGAAGATTAAATGAGCAAATCGGCTGAATGAATCCGCCAAGTTGGATATTTATAAAAGTTGAAACAATATATCAGGAACAATTTTGATAGTCGTCGTGATTTGCTGTTGCCGGGCGCCCTTCCCGCTTGGACTAACAGTCTACAGTGGGGTTGCCGCCCGGAGTTGATACTTCTGCTTATGATCATCCTGATACAGTCAGGCCGGTTTCAGGTGACCGAAACATCAGCTGTAACGTGCAGAAGATGGTCCAAGCAATTTTAAACGTAGAGCAGCGGGCTTGCGCCTCAATTCTTGCTAATCCAAAGACTGGAGGAGCAAAATGAAGAACGTTATTTTTATGACAGTGTTAATGGTTTCCGGATTGGCCTTGCTTTCGGGCTGCGCCACTATGCACACCTGGCCAGATGCTGAAAGAAACTCAGAGAGCAAAATGGTTGCAATCCAGGAAAATATTGGGGATGGGCTGAAAAGCGGAGCGCTTACTCCCGATCAGTCCCAGATGTTTCTGACGACACTGAAGGGTATTCGAACAGACTATACGGCACTGAGAGACAAAAAGGTCTCACAGGATGAATGGATCAACCTTGAGAGTAGACTCGACGTGCTTGGAGAGGAAATAAACAGGGCGGTTGGCCGAACCGCACGAATTGAAGGGAACAAGGAATGGGGACAGGATTCTCGCGCTCCAAAGAAGAATTGATGTTGAAAGAGACAGCGGGCGCCTGCCTCAGGCAGAGGGAAGAGAATTTCAGACCAGACTGGACTCTATCCGGAATGATTATATGCAGATGACGGACAAAGGCAGATATGTAACGCACATGGAGAGAGAAGATATATCCGGTCGGCTCGATTCCTTGGAATCGGATCTGAACAGGTTCCGTTAGAATTTTCATAAAAACCGGCATACGGCAGATGGAAGCCTGTTTAAAAGAAAGAGACATAGAGGAGGATGCTATGAAAGAAAAAATAAAAGAGCTGCAAAAACTCAAAGGGATAGGTGAAGTCCTGTCGCGACGCTTGGCTGAAGCCGGCTATGACACAATTGCCAAGGTTGCAGTTGCAGAAGCAAAAGAGCTGGAGATAATAACGGGATTGAATCAGCAAAAGGTACTGACTGTCTTAACCCAAGCCAGGAAGCTGGCACTGGAAGCTGAGCAAAAACGGCACACATGGTCGAAAGACCGAAACGTCGGGTAGAATCCGTCAGGCAGAACATTGCAGGACATGCAACAGGGCCGAAAAGGATCTGGCCACCAAACTCGTCAGCGGCATAAAAGGTGTGCGGAGCGTAAGGAACCTGATGACCATCGGTGAGTCAGACTAGACTGTCGGACCTTTTTGAAACTCAGCGCCATTTTTCAGATTTTTTTCGGTAACTTTCAACATTGACCTGAATCCGTGATGCCTGAATGCCGTAGTGAGCAGTATGCCTGAGTTCAACGTTGCTGGCGTAGTAACATGCCTGTTAAGCGGGGTGAACTTCGTCGGGCAGCCTCATGTTACCGAAATGCAAAAACTGAGGCGTTCCGCGCAAGCGAAGGCGCGAAGGCGTCACGGATTCAGGATTGATGCAATATTTCATTTTTTATTTCGGGCTACGGTTAAATTAATTAGAATTAAATCATTATCCATGACGTGTCTTGACATAGAAATATTTGGGCTTATACTTTTGAACACGCGTTGCACGGGGAGAGGAGATGGCGCAGGGCGTGTCACGACGGGTACTGGTCACGGGCGGAACCGGCTTTGTAGGAAGTCATCTTGTCGAACGGCTTCTCCGGAACGGTTATGACGTAACCTGCCTGGTGAGGGATCTCACGGCATCTGCGCTGGCTTGAGGGCATGGAGGTGCGGCTCGTCACAGGGCGACTGCACACAGCCCGAATCGCTTGCCGCAGCTGTGCAGGGCGTCTCGCTCGTATTCCATTGCGCCGGAGCTTACCAAAGCCAAACATGCCCGCGACTATTACCTCGTGAACCACCTCGGCACGAAGAATCTTTTGGAAGCATGCGCACGTTATAATCCCGGCATTGAGAAATTCATCCTGGTGTCCAGCCAGGCGGCGGCAGGTCCGAGCCCGGACGGCCGACCGGTCGACGAAGGCAACACACCGCACCCTGTGTCTGATTACGGCAGGAGCAAGCTGCTTGCCGAAGACGAAGCGCGCGGTTACAAAGACCGTTTTCCCGTCGTGATTCTCCGTCCGACGTGCGTCTACGGACCGAGAGATGCGGACGTGTATGAACTGTTCCGCTGGGCCAGTCGCGGCCTGACACTCGAAATGACCGGAGGAGACCGGTATCTCAACCTCTGCTATGTCGAAGACCTGACAGCGGCGCTGCTTCTGTCAGCCGAGCTGCAGACACGGAGAGCGGCAGCGTATATTTTGTGGCGGAGAACAGGATCCTACTCCTGGGCGGAATTCAGGGCCTTGCTGCTCTCCACGGGCGGAGTGAAGGCGCGCACGATCAAGCTTCCTTACGGGGCGGCCTACCTGATCGGCCTCGCTTCCGAAATCGGCAGCCTGTTCACCAAAAGGCCTGCGCTTGCGAACAGGCAGAAGGTGCGGGAAGCCGTCCAGCGATATTGGCTGTGCGACGTGGGCAAGATCGAGAATGACCTCTGCTTCCGGGCGGAGTATCCCCTTCAGAAAGGGCTGGAACTTACATGGAAATGGTACAGAAAAAACAGATGGCTGTAGGGGCGGCACCGGTTCCGCTGAGGGCTCTTGAGGCAGTGGCGCCGGATTTATTCGACAAATGCCGGAAGTACACGACCGCAAAAGAGGTTATGGCCGCCGGGCTGTATCCCTATTTTCACGTCGTGGAATCGGAGCAGAACCCGGAGGTGATCGTCGAGGGGAGAAAGATGATCATGCTCGGGTCAAACAATTATCTCGGGCTTACCAGCCATCCCGAAGGTGAAGGAAGCCGCCATCGAGGCCGTGAAGAAGTACGGCAGCGGCTGTGCGGGTACTCGCTTCCTCAATGGAACCCTCGACATCCATGTGAAGCTCGAGGAGAAGCTGGCCTCGTTCTTTCGCAAGGAGGCGGCGCTCACTTTTTCCACGGGGTATCAAACCAACCTCGGGATCATTTCATCTCTTGCCGGCAAGCACGATCGTGGTCGTGATCGACAAGCTCGACCACGCCAGTATCATCGATGCGTGCAGGCTCTCCTATGCCGAGGTCAAAAAGTTCAGGCACAACGATATGGGAAGCCTTGAATACATCCTCAAGGAAAGCGGAAACCGCGGCAAACTGGTGGTCGTGGACGGCGTCTACAGCATGGAAGGGGATATCGCGCCGCTCCCCGACATCGTCAAGATCTGCAGGAAGTACGGGGCGCGGCTCATGGTGGACGACGCTCACGGCATCGGGGTGCTCGGCAGGACCGGACGCGGCACGGCGGAGCACTTCGGGCTGGAGAAGGAAGTCGACATCATCATGGGCACCTACAGCAAGTCACTGGCGTCCATCGGCGGCTTTGTCGCGGCGAGCGAAGAGGTGATCCACTACATCAAGCACACGTCGCGGCCCCTCATTTTCTCCGCAAGCCCGCCGCCGGCCTCGGTGGCGGCGGTCATCGCAGCGCTCGATATCATCGACCGGGAACCGGAACGAAGGGAGCGGCTCTGGCACAATACGAACAAGATGATGAAGGCCTTCAAACAGATGGGCTACGACACGGGGATCGCCGAAACTCCCATCATCCCGCTCGTCATCGGCGAGATGGAGCGCGACCTTTCATGATGTGGAAGTCCTTGTACGATGAGGGGCTGTTCGTGAATCCCGTGGTCCCTCCGGCCACGACGCCCGGCAGATGCCTCATCCGCACGAGCTACATGGCGACCCATACCGATGAAATGCTCGACCGGGCGCTCGACGTGATCGAGAAAGCCGGCAGAAAGCTCGGCGTGATCTCATAGTGGCTCATGGGGAGTTCAGTGCAGCATCGAAGAGGTCAACGGTGCGGGCGACAAAAACGAATTCATCCGCTTCCCGTGGAAAGTGTACCGGGGAAACCCCTACTGGGTCCCGCCGCTCAAGAGCGATGTAGAATTCCTCCTGAGCACAAAGAAGAACCCGTTTTTTCAACATGCCGAAGCCGCCTGTTTCCTCGCACGCAGGAACGGAGAAACGGTCGGCAGGATCGCGGCGATCATCGACCGTAACCACATCACTATCCATGATGAACAGGCCGGTTTTTTCGGTTTCTTCGAATGCCTTCCCGATTATGCAATTGCCCGGGAACTTCTGGAGACGGCGGCGAAATGGCTCAAAGAGCGCGATATCGAGATCATGCGGGGCCCTGTGAACCCGTCGACGAACGACGAGTGCGGTTTTCTGCTCGAAGGCTTCGATTCCCCGCCCATGATCATGATGACCTACACGCCGGCATACTACCTCGACTACATGGAGCGCTGCGGCCTGACCAAGGCCAGGGACCTCTACGCTTACATAGCAGTCATCAGGGATGTAGCGGCGGGTGGAAGGCTCGAGAGGCTCGCATCAGCCGTAAAGGCGCGGGTCCCGGGGCTCACCGTGCGGCCGGCGAACATGAAGCAGTTCCCGCGAGAAGTGGAAGCGGTAAAGGTCATCTACAACTCCGCCTGGAGCCGCAACTGGGGCTTTGTGCCCATGACCGACGCGGAGACCGGGTCCATGGCGAAAAAGCTCAAGCCTCTCATCGTACCGGAACTGATGATCATGGCCGAGGTCAACGGGAAGCCGGCGGCGTTCATCGTTGCTCTTCCTGATTACAACCAGGTCCTGGGAAAGATCAACGGCAGGCTCGGACCCGTGGGAATCGCGAAATTCCTCTGGTATTCCCGGAAGATCAGCGACATCCGCGTGATGGCCATGGGGGTGACGAAGGAGTACCGGAAAAAGGGGATTGAGGGCCTGCTCTATCTCGAATCCTTCAAGGCAGCCGTGAAGAAAGGCTACGAGCGGGCGGAGATGTCGTGGATCCTCGAGGACAACGTCCTGATGCAGCGCGGCTGCGAACTCATGGGCGGCAAGCTCTATAAGAAATACCGTATCTACGAAAAGAAAATTTCATGAATCATCTCGGCAGGCAGTCCTCATCTCGCGGGCGGCCCGGGGCTTTGAGAGCAGACGCCGCAGACCCGGCGCCAGCGCTATCGTCAAGCCCGTCAACGCTATCCCCGCGATCACGTCGATGACGTAGTGATACCTGAGATAGACCGTCGAGATGATCAGTCCCGTTACCACCGGGATCAAAACCGCAAAAAGTTTTTTCTCCCGTTCTTTCCATGCGTAATAGAGACTCATGAGCGAAACGGCTGTATGGCCGCTCGGGAAGGCATCGGTCTTGTTTTTTTCGAGAGCGTTCAGCGTATCCTGAATCTTTCCGATGAACGGGGAAACCTGCAGGTCCGCGGTCTGGAGATGGCTGAGCGTAAAGCGTGGCCCGATTGCCGGGACGAGCAGGTAGCCGACGTAGGAGAGATAGAAGCAGAGCAGGATGCCGAACAGGACCTCTTCGAATTCCCCGAACCTGCCCCTGGCAATGAGGACGACGCCGAGCGAGAGAGGGATGAAATAGTAACTGATATAGGCGAACTGGAGCAGGCCTGTGAGCAGAGGGTTGATCAACCGCTCCAGCCACACCGTGGGGTTAACGCCGAAGATCGCATGATCGACGGCGATGAGGCGGGCATCGAAAGTCGTCGTCATGAATGCCGGCGATGAGCGCCCCCAGACTGTTAAATATAACGAGAACCGTAATCACCGTGGCGACAACCGAAAGATAGACCCCCCTCTTTGCCGGGTCCACCCTCGTGCGATACACGGCGGCCGCCAGTATCGCGGCCGCCAGCGCCGCGTAAGTAGCTAAAAGCCCCGCCCACGAGGGGTTCGCAGGCGCGGAAAAAACCGCAAGGCCGGAGAGCAGGGCAAGAAAAGAAAGCGTCAGCAGATCATAGGGTCTCAAGACGGGGCGCATAGTGATTGATATATATCACTCCCTTCGGCGAAATTGCAACCGTAGTGTAACTCAGGTTGATTGGCTGAAGGTTGATAGGCTGATGACTGAAGATAGAAGATAGAAGAAAGAAGGCTGAATGTATTCGCTAATAGAGGATGCTTTTCCTAACAGTCTTCAGCCTTCGGCCTCACAGCCTGATTTCCGAACCACCCCGGAGATTTGTCTCAAGATTTTGATGTGTTAAAATTTACCATGCACATGCCAGCATGTAATGGTTCGGAGTTAACCTCTCGAAGGGAACGATTATGGCCGGAATAGAAATTATTGCAGTGGAGAAAGGATCGGATTTAAAGGACTTCATTGACCTGCCATGGAGGATCTATGCCGAGTACCCCAACTGGGTTCCCCCCCTTAAGAAAGAGGTTCGCCGGCTGCTGGACCCCCGCAGTCACCCTTTCTGGGAGTTTTCCGAGCGCATCCTCTTTCTGGCGCGACGCGGTTCGAAGGCGGTGGGAAGGATCGCGGGCATCATAGATCAGCATTATAACCAGTGCCACAACGAAAAGATGGGCATTTGGGGATTTTTCGAATGTGCTGATGATCCGGAGGCCGCGGCCGCCCTTTTCTCTTCCGTGGAGACTTGGATTCGCCGGAAAGGGATGACCTTCATGAGAGGCCCGCTCAGCCCGTCGATGAATAACGAGTCGGGATTGCTCATCGAGGGGTTCGATTATCCGCCTGTTGTGGGGATGCCTTATAACCCGCCGTATTACCTGAGGCTGGTCGAATCGTGCGGCTTCGCCAAGGAGAAGGACCTGCTGGCTTTCCTGATAGACGGCGAGTACCGGCTGCCGGACTGGATGGACCGTCTTGCTGAACGGACCGCCCAAAAAAAGGGTGTCCACATCAGGCACTTTGATCCGAAGCAAATGGATGCCGAGTTCGCCCTGATCAGGGAGATCTACAATGACTCCTGGTCCGGCAACTGGGGTTTCGTCCCCCTGACCGAGAATGAGATGCGGGACATTCAAAAAAGTGTGAAGCACTTTGCAGACCCGGACCTGGTGTTTTTCATGTATTATGATAATGAACCCGCGGCTGTCTGCGTGATCTTTCCCGACATCAACCCATTGCTCAAACGCCTCAACGGCCGGATCGGCCTGCAGGGTCTGCTCAAGGCGATCATCTATCGGAGGGAAATCAAGGGATTGAGGCTGCTGATGTTCGGGATCAAGGAGAAGTACCGACAACTGGGGCTTCCCATGTTGGCCTTCCACCACATCTATGAGATCGGGAGGGAACAAAAGAACTATCAGAATCTCGAGATGGGCTGGACCCTGGAGGACAACGAGTCGATCAACGCTTTGATAGAGGAAACGGGCGCAAAAAGATACAAGAAATATCGAATATTCAGAAAGTCCTTATGAGTAGAAAAACAAGCGGACGAGGATATCAATCGCGTCTCATCGCAGTGATGAGATGGCTGGCGGGAATTGCGGTCAGATGCGCCCGTCGAACGCCCAGTCTCTTCGCTCCGATGCAACCCGATGGCTGGAGCGCCCAGCCCGTCGCGATCGTGTGCCGTTTTGCCCCCGATGCCGACCTGGATCCCGCCACCGGAACGCCCGTGGGGGACGAGGGCTATTACCTCTATATCCTGAACGAAGCCGCCAATTGGGACTACAGCACTACGAAGTCGCTGCTCTTCTCAATCTGGCAGCGTCCGTGGGGGCATAGCTGGCTCATCCTGGAAAGTCCCACTGGATCGTCTGGAATTCGGCCACACCGGCGACCTGGGGCACAGTAAACCGCGTTACCATGACGGCGTGTTTCAGAGAATCCGGGACGGGGCATCCGAATCCTATCGCCTACTTGTGGCAGACGATGTCCGATGGCCAATTCCAGATCGGCAAGCCCAATCGCCCCCCCTCGTTCGTCTGGCGAATGCCGATTACCCGGCGTCGGCATCAATTGATACATGAATACGTGATGAAGCGGAAGTACGACCAGTTCGGCGTGAGGAGCAACAACTGCACCGATATGGTGATAGAAACAGCGGCGCTGGCGGGCATCAACCTGATCCACCGCATTCGCCTCACCCTGCCGCCGGAAACGAAGGTTTGGGGTCGGACGGCGCGTGTCTGGACGGATCCCCAATACCGCATACTGGAGTACGGCACGCCCGATGTTCTGGAAGCGGACCTGCGCCAGCTTGCCCGGTTGGGAATCGGGAGTGATGTCACGGAGTGGTACCTGGCTTTGAAGCAGTGACGATTGCGCTGAAACCTCGGGCGCACTGATCCAACCGGAGAATTGTCATTAATAGGAGAACGTATGGCATTGAAGCAGAGTTCTGACATAGCTGCCGAGCAGCGGGTTTCCATCATCGGTTTCGTCTGGCGGCCCGAGGAGATCACGCCGGCGGTGATGCAAATGGCTCGGCGAACAGGCAGCAGGGCTGTCTTCGATTTTTCCATGATGGGGGTGGACGGGTTACGTTCTTTCCTGCGAAAGGCCGACCCTGCCGGCCATGTCAGGGATATCAAGATTTCCGTCCCTGCCCTCCTTGATCCATCTTTGGGGCAGTTATTGAAGGAAACAGGGGTCCGGGACATCTGGGTAGAGTGCCACCCCCAATGTTTTCAAGGTAGACCCTTCCATCTTTCTGCAGAGATTGAGGGAATTGTCGGAAAACCACCGTTGCTTTCCAATCACCGGCGACATGGATCTCCTGGCGGCAATTATCAAGGATAGCTCCGGGCATCGGGCGCATCGTCCTGAAAGGATGTGAGGCCGCCGGATTCGTGAGCGGTGAGACGACCACGGCTCTCTATGCGATGGTCAAGGAAATGCTGGCCACATCCTCGAAGCCTCTCGACATCCTCATCTGGGGAGGCGTCTTCACCCCTGAGGCGGCAGCGGCATTCCTGTCGACCGGGGCGAGCCGGGATCGTTTTCGAGAGCGTCCATTGGCTGACGGATCTGGTTGCCATTGATGATGTTCAACGTCAGCGGCTTTCCAGGCTCCGCCTCGATTCCAGCGAACTGGTCGGCGTGAACCTGCAGGTTCCCTGTCGCCTTTTCAACAAGGGAAACTCGCTTGCGTTCAAGGAGATCAAGACGTTCGAGGACTCGCTGTACGGAGCAGAGAGCAGGGAGGAAAGCCGCCGCTCCTTCGCAAGCCGGGTGCATGCCGGGTCACTCCACCCCCTGGAGAGCCGTTTCGGTCAGGACGAGGTCATTCCCCTGGGAGTGGAAGCTGCCTTTGCCGCATCGTTCGTGGAGCGTTTCGGGACCGGAACCGGGGAGGCCGTGAAGGCCTTCATGGACGAAATTCGTAACGCATGCCGCCTGGCCGAGGCAAAAAAGGACTGCTTTCTGGACAGCCCTGTAGCCGGAGAGATGGGAACCCGATACCCCTTTATCCAGGGTGGCATGTCCTGGATTACTGATGTCCCGGAGTTTGCCGCAAGAGTTGCCGATGCCGGCGGCTTGCCCACCCTCGCCCTTGGCATGATGGACGCGGAGACCCTTGACCGGAGGCTGGGACGCCTGCCGGAGATCATGGGGGGGCGCCCTTATGCAGTGAATTTCATCTCATTGGCGGAAAACCCTTTTCGGGAGATGCATCTGACATGGATCAAGAAACTGAGACCCCGTTTTGTCGTAATCGCAGGCGGCGATCTCTCCCCGGTAAAAGAATTGCTGGAATCCGGCCTGGAGGTCATCTATATCGCGCCTGATGAAGCGCTGTTGAGGCTCTCCCTTGAAGCGGGCGTGAGATACGTGGTCTGCGAGGGGTATGAGGCCGGCGGCCACGTCGGGCAGCATAGCACGCTCACCCTTGCTCAAATGGCGCTGGATCTCAAGCGGCGCTTGCCTGCCCTGCTCCGGAACTGTCACATGATCCTTGCCGGAGGAATTTTCAATCGGGAGACCGCATTCATGGCTGCCATGCTCGGCGCGGACGCCATCCAGATGGGCACCGCCTATCTGGCCACCCCGGACATCGTTGAAACGGGCACCTTGACGGCACTCTATCAGCGGATGATTCTGGAATCTCCCCCGGGGGGAACAGTCGTTTCAGGCCAGCACACCGGGCTTCGGGTGCGGTCCCTGAGTACCCCGAGGGTGGAAGCCATATTATCACTGGAAAGGGAGTATGCGGCAGGCCAGCAGGACGAGGCCTCTTTCCGGACGAGAATGGAGGAGATGGCCGCGGGAAGCCTCTTTGCCGCCGCCCGGGGCATGGGCAGGCCGGGCGATGCGCCTCTGGATGAGCAGACCTGTCTGGAACGCGGGCAGTTCATGAGCGGGGCCTGCGCCGGCCTCATCGCTGAGGTCAGGAAGCTGCGGTCCTTTCACCGCGAACTGGCCGAAGGTCCTCTCGTGCTGCATCAGCCGGTTGTGGGGGGGATCGGGACTATCGCGGAACCTTCACCCGGTACGCCGCTGCACAAGCAAACCGGAGCCGGTTATGGAGCCGGGAGAGTCGTTCCCCGAAATGACGCTCACGAAAGGATTGCCATCACCGGGATGAGTATTCTCAATTCCCTGGGCAAGAGTCCGGAAGAAATCTGGGACGCAAGCCTGGCCATGAAGAGCGGGATTACCCTGGTCCCGCCGTCCCGGTGGGATCACGGGTTATTTTATGATCCCCGACCGCTCGTTTCTGACAAGACCTATTGCAAGGTGGGCGCCTTCCTGGATTTTTCTATCTCCCGCACTGATCTCGGGATTCCCCCGCAGGATTTCCGGACCATGACCGACGCCACAAAGATCACCCTGTGGCTGGCGGACAAGGCTATCCGTGCTTCCGGCATCCTGGAGTCGGACATCCCGCGAGAGCGGATCGGGGTCATCATCTCGCAGAATTCGGGAGAGGCGGCGGGAACCCTTAACAGTATCATCATCAGGGCATACGTCCACGACATCCTCACCGCCGTCAAAAGGGCCGTTCACCTCACACCGGATCAGGCGAGCGCGGTCGAACGGGAGGTGAAGTCCGGGCGGCTGGCCCCGGATGACACCACGCTCCTGGGCCGACTCAACTGCGCGGCTCCCGGCTTCATCTGCAACCGCTATGGGTTCATGGGGCCCAGCTATGCCGTCTCCGCGGCCTGCTCGACCTCCCTGGTCGCATTGCACAGTGCCATCCAGATGATCAGGAACGGCATCATCGATGCCGCCATTGTCGGCGGGGGCGAGGATAATCTCACGCACCTGCATTTCCTCGAATTCGCCGCGGTGGGCGCACTTTACGGGCTGTCGGGGCGGGAACGACCCGCTCACGAGACCTCCCGCCCCTTTGATGCGGAAAGAGACGGCATGGTCCTTGGTGAAGGCGGCGGGATGATCGTCATCGAGCGGGAAAGCCTGGCCCGCGCACGAGGGGCGCGCATCGATGCCATAATCACCGGCATGGGTGCGAGCAACAACACTTTGGGTATGGTTGAGTCCAACAGTGCCAGCCAGGAACTTGCCATCCGCGCCTCATTTCAGGATGTACCCTACGGGCCGGAAGCAGTTGACCTGGTGGAATGCCATGCCACCAGCACCAGGCAGGGGGACGTTGAGGAGGTTCGTGCCCTGAAGACGTTCTTCAAGCCCTCCAGGCGCACCGTGCTCACGTCACTAAAATCCCAGATTGGACATACGCTGGGCGCCTCTGGCATCAGCAACCTCATTCGAGGAACCATGGCCATGAAAGCGGGAATTTTCCCCGCAACCCTCAACTACCGGCATCCCGACCCGGAAATGGGCCTGGAAGGATCGGGTCTGCTCATCCCGACCGAGCCGCTTGATTGGCAGGCCGGGGACGGCGAGCCAAGAAGGCTTCAGGTCAACGCCTTCGGGTTTGGAGGTTCCAATTACGTTGTACAGGTCGAGCAGGCCATGGATGAGGCGGATACCATCCTGGTCTCACCGGGCAGAAAACCCTGTCCCGCCGGAGAGACGGCGGGTGGACCGCACGCGATCCAGGGCATCTCTTTCTTCCGGACGGAGATCGACGGCCGTAACTATCGGATGGCTGTTACGGCACGATCCGATGGAGAGGCTCTCACGGTTATCGGAAGGTCGGCCGCCCTTGCCGAAGCCGGAGTCGGCTCACCCAAGGTGTTGAGAGCCCTGGCACAGCAGGGGATCTTCGTAAGCCCCGAGGATTTGCCGGTGCCGCCGCTCGCTTTTGTATTTCCCGGACAGGGGGCACACTATGCAGGGATGGGTCAGGATCTCTACGAATCCTTCCCCGTTATCAGGGAATGGATGGATCGGGCCGCGGCGGCAGCGGACTTCGACCTCCTTCACCTGTTGTTCCACGACCGGGAAGAGAACCTGCAGAAGACCCGCTGGCAGCAACCTGCCCTGTTCGCCATGGAACACGCCATGGCCCGCTACCTCACCAGCCTTGGCATCCACCCTGTGGCCATGGCCGGTCACAGCCTGGGCGAACTGACCGCTTTATGTCTTGCGGGTGTCTATTCCGTGGAGGACGGGTTCCGCATCGTGAACGAACGGGCCCGCTGCATGGACAAGGTCGCCGCCGGGAACATCGACCCCGGCGTCATGGCGGCCGTGGATGCTCCGCTGGAGCTGCTGAAAGAGATGATTCAGGGAAGGGAAGATATTTACATCGGCAATATCAATGCACCGAATCAGGTCATCCTGAGCGGCGGCACCGAGGCGGTCAAAAACCTTGGCTGCCGACTGAAGGAAATGGGATACCGGTCCACACTCCTGCGGGTCAGTATGGCCTTCCACTCTCCCATCATGAGGGCCATTCATGACGAACTCGAGGCGTTCGTTGCCACTATCCCGTTTCATCCCCCGCAGATCCCGGTGCTGTCGAACACGACCATGGCCCTGTATCCGGCAGATCCCGGTGAGATCAGGCGCATCCTCATGGCCCACCTGGAATCAACCGTTCATTGGCAGGATAATGTTCAGGCCCTCTGGAATGACCAAGGCGTCCGCCTTTTCGTAGAGGTGGGCCCCGGCGATATCGTTAGCAATCTCATTGCCGACACGCTCCCCGATGCAACATGCATCCAGACCTGCCTTCCCTCCGCGGAGGGCCTGACCTACCGGACCGCTCTTGCTCAACTCCATGTCCAGGGTCATCTGAAGGTTCCGGGAGAACCGAGGTTTGTTTCCCTCGCTGCATCCGGAAAAGCTCCGGAATCCCGCCGGATCGCTCCAGCACCCGCGTTACGGCCTGCGGAACCTGGGTTTGCAGGCGCCAACCCGGTGGAGAAAATCATCCAAAGGGAAGTCAACCGCTTCGTGATGGAAACCTTCGGTCAACTCCTGAAACCGAATATTCTGCATGCCATCCGCCGGGAGCATAACCCGGCATTCCAGGAAGGCGATCTGTCAGACGTTATCAAATCCATGCTTGCGGGTTCCGGCCCTCCTGAAGGCGAAAAGCAGGTCTCTACCAGGAGACCGGCCTCCCCTCCTCCCGCTTCCACCCTATCCATTCCGGGACAGGCCTCACCTGCCGCCGCTGGGGCGCCTGAGGGCCTGGACCTTTTGGAGCGGCTTATCCGGATCATCATGGACGCGACAGGATACGAGCGGGAGGAAATCCAGCCCGATATGGATCTCAGGAAGGATCTTGCCATCCGGTCCAGCCGCCTCCCCATCATCATGGATGCCGCGGAAAACCAATTCGGGATCACTATCGAGCTGGAGGATTTTATCGACGCCCGTACCGTGAAGGACATCGCCGGGAGGATCACCGCTATCATCGCCAGGCAGGGAGGTACCGGCCTGCAGCAGGAAGCCGGCGCTCCCGATTCCACCCCGGCCGTTCCGGGACAGGCCTCACCTGCCGCCGGGGGAGCGCCTGAAGGCCCGGATCTTTTGGAGCGGCTTATCCGGATCATCATGGATGCGACAGGATACGAGCGGGAGGAAATCCAACCCGACATGGATCTCAGGAAGGATCTAGCCATCCGGTCCAGCCGTCTCCCTATTATCATGGATGCCGCGGAAAGCCAATTCGGGATCACTATCGAACTGGAGGATTTTATCGGCGCCCGTACCGTGAGGGACATCGCCGAGAGGATTTCCGCTATTATCGCCAGACAGGGGAGCCTCGGCCTGCAGCAGCAAACCGATCCTGTGCGGGCGGGAGTCCAGAAGTCCCCGGGGGATGAGGAGAGCCTGAAGCGGATCGTGTTCAACCATGTTGCGCTGGAGTCGGCGGCCGCTGTTCCCATGGAATTGAACCCGGGCGAGTCAGTCCTGCTTCTCTCACCCGACAGGGATGACCGGATTGCCGGAAGCGCAAAGGACGTCCTCCGGCGGGATTACGGGGTTGATACGATTCCAATGCTGTTCATGCAAGGGAACTTCGATCCGGGCGAAGAGGTCTGCGACATCCTGACTGACGAAGGGTCCGGCAGCGCGGCAGAGAGAATCTCCGGCCTGGCTTCCCTCGCCGGGATGGTCATCACCCTGCCGCAAGGCGGGTCGGAAAAGTTGAGAAGCATGGCGGATGTTTCGCGTTGTCTCAGGGGACTCTTTCTCCTGCTGAAGGCCTTTCTGCAATCACCGGAAAAGAAATTCGTGGTACTGATCCACTCCGGGGAGGATAGCGGAACTCTCGGACCCCTTCTGGCGGAAGGGATGCTCGGGCTGTTTCTGAGCGCGGCGCAGGAGTACCCATCGGTCCGGTTTCGCACCGTGGAAGTCGAGAGAGATACCGATCTTCACGGTGCGCTGCGCAGTGCTCTGGACAGAGGATGCACCGTTGTGGAAACCGTTCATCGTGATGGAAAGGTCTTCACTTCGGAGGGGCACGCAGCTCCGTCAGTCTTCGGGGAATCGCCAGGCCTGAAGCTGAGCTCAGGAGACGTTATCGTCATGTCCGGGGGCGCAACCGGGATCAGCGCCCACCTGGCGGCTAGTCTCGTGCCCTTCATGCCCCGTCTGGTCTTCCTGGGGAGAACGTCTCCGGATTCAGGCATCGACAGGGCAGCGGAGATCAGCCGGACCCTGGCGGTTTTGCACGCCGCAGGGATCGAGGCAACCTACCATACCTGTGATGTGACCGACCCCGTAGCGGTCCGCGCGATCATGGGCGAAGTGGCAAGCCGTTACGGCAGGATCGACGGAATCATTCACGGCGCCGGAGTCCTCAGGGACGGCCTCTTGCGCCATATGACCCCGGATGATTTCTCCACCGTCACGGATGTCAAATTCCTCGGGGCCTGGAACCTGTTCTCAGCCGCGGAGGGTGCCGGTTTGAGGTTTTTCGTGGGCCTCTCCTCGGCAGCCGCGATCCAGGGTAATCCCGGCCAGGCCAACTACGCCGCGGCCAACCGGATGATGTCTGCGTTACTGGGATCCCTCCGCCGGAAAAACAACGCCATCCGCTTCAAGGCTTTGATGCTGCCCCCTGTCGAAGGGGCCGGCATGGCGGATGATCCGGAGATCCGGGAGCTGTTGAAGCTGAAGGGCGTAGCGTACATTCATGCAAATGAGCTTGCAGGGCTTTTCTGCCGGGAGCTCTTTGCAAGCCCGGCCGACGACGTTTGGGTTATGTTCATGCGGAAATTGCCGGCCTTGAAGACGGCACTTCTCAATGACACTAACCTTCCCGCTCTCAGTGGAGAGCTGGACGGTGGCACCGTTTCCTTGAGTCCCGAGAACTTTCCCATGATAGAAAGTATTTCCAGTCTCGACATCCGCCGGGAAGAACTTGAGGCCTTCAGGTCCTTCTCCCTGGAAAAGGATCTTTGGATTACAGATCACAAACCTTTCAAATTCATCAAGTATCCCCTCGTCTCGGCAGCCATGGTGCTGGAGACATTCATGGAAGCCGCCCGGATACTGTATCCCCACCTGCAGGTGAGAGGGGTTCGCCAGGTGCGGCTCATGGACATGATCCAATGCCCGCCCAAGGTTCCACGGCCTGCCCGGATTTCCTGCCGCCGGGCCGGCAACGGTCTCCGGGAGGTAGTGTGCGAGGTCACCCTCGCGGCACAGGAGATCACCCCCGCCGGGAGATTGACCGGCCGCTTCACCCCGCACTACATGGGTCAGGTAATCCTTGATGGCAGAGAAGGATATCCCGGGGAGGGGTTCCCGGATTTTCCCGTACGACCTGATGAACTGCGGACAAGGCCCATGGATCATAAAAAAGTGCGTAAATGGTACGAAGACCGCAGCGGCCTTGAAGGCAGGTATCGTGTAATGGAGAGCCTTGACGGCGCAGGTCCGGGGGCAGTGCGGGGCCGAACCATCTGCCGGGAGACACATGACTTTGCACATCTGCAAAACACCCGGTACCAATATTCGATCTACCTTTTCGAAGCCCTTTTGCAGTTGGCCGGCTTCCACATCGCCGCAACGGACCCATCGGAGCGACGATCGATGATTCCCATGGAAATCGGGGAGATGAGGTTTTCGCGAAAATGCCGGGCAGGAGAACAGATAACCCTGGAGGCCCGCCTGCGGGTGCAGGATAAGGACGGTCTCGTCTGGGACGCCAGAGGGATTGACGATCAGGGAAGCACCATCATGCAGGTTCATAACATGCGCATGCAATGGGTTTCGGAGTAAGATGGAAGCGAATATCTCAAAGGATCGCGAAGGGATAACCGTCCATACGCTGAATTCCGTTCATCAGGGAGGGCCGGTTTTCCATACATCCCTGACATGTGACACCGAAAACTGCAGGGACCTCCTCATCTCCACCCTGTGGGATCATCTTGTGGCCATGGAAAGTCCCCTTTGGAGTCACTGCCGATCTTCAAACGGAGCTGCTTTGCCAATTCAGGTGGTACGCGGCCTGCTTGGCAGGCCCCATCTGCTGGTGGGGGAATATCAGGGGCCGGCCATCTCCTTCAGCGAGGGTGGAGGAAAAGTCTGGGCCGCTCTCTGTGGAGATGAGTCCGATATCGGCATTGACGTGGCAGGGAGCGATGAATTCCGCGGAGAATACCCCTTTCAGCGTGTCTTCCAGCCGCAAGAGCTGCAGCATGCCTTGCGGTTGACGGGCGGAGATCTGGAAGATGCCTCAGCCCTGCTCTGGTCTGTCAAGGAAGCCGCTGTCAAGGCACTGGGATGTGGCTTCCATCTCGTGGAACCGCGGCATCTAAACGTCTATCCCTCTGCAGGGGTGGCGGCAGGGGATGGTAATGGATATACTTTTCCAGTGGGCTTGACAGGAAAGGCCCGGGAGAGGTTTCCCCTGGCTGCCGGCCGGTCCTTATGGGTGCGTTCACTTCCTCGGGGCAAGATGTGGCTTTCCATCGCCTGCTTGAATCGGAGACCGACAGGGCATGAATAACCTTACCTGCAATTACCTGCCACGGCTGGACGGAGTGTCGGCGGCAGAGCTTGGACGGCTTTTCCCGGAGCCTTCCATTACTGCTGCCCTCATCTCTCTTTTGCAGGAATCAGGCGTTGACGGCTTTGATCTGTGCAGCATCGTAGTGTTGAAAGATGATGCTCCTGTTCTCTTATTGCCGTTGTTCGAAACGCGACTGGATTTGTCCGCCTTTGTAAAGGGATGGATCAAGACACCGCTGAAAGCGGCTGTTCGACTCATGCCCTCGGTTTTTCACCCCCGTATTCTGGGCGTGGGGATGGTGGAAGGGGAATGGAGCGAAATCGGCATTGATCCTCAAATCGACCGGGACACCCTCGACGGGGCAATAAAAATGGCCTTTTGCGCCTTGCAAACTCGCGCGGCCGAACGCAGCAGCGATATCATAGCGTTTTACAACTTTAATCAGTACGGCAGACTTCCCGGTGAAGTATTCGAACAATTCAACCGGGTGCAATATCGGTCCTGTGCCCGACTGCCGATCGATTTTACCAGCATGGAGGAATACCTGAGCCGCCTTTCAAGGGCCGCGAGAAAAGACCTGCGCCGTAAAATGCGGGTTGCTCCCGAAGTCCGGGTAATTCGAAGCCGCTCTATTTCTCCTTTTCTGGACAGGATATACACGCTTTACCTGGAAACAGTAGCGCGGGGTCCCATGGCGCTTGGCAGGCACAACCGTTTGTTTTTTGAAAAAATCTGTGAGCGAATCCCGGGCGCCGAGTATACGCTCTATTTTGTGCAGGAAGAACTCGCCGCATTCAACCTGCTCGTCATAAATCAGGACAGCGATGGTGGATAATTTTTCTGCATGGATTACGGACTCGGCCGCAAATACAATCTTTATGTTTTGTCCTGGCTTGAAAATGTCCGCACCTGTGTGGAGCGAAAAATTCCTCTCTATTACGCGGGCCAGGGCACGGAGAAGACCAAAGCGCACCTGGGTGCGACGTTTATCCCGAGCTTTATTTTATTCAGGCACCGCCGGCCGGTGTTTGACCGTCTTCTTGTCTGGCCGCCGGCGATGACCGGGAAGATCCTCAGCCGCCTAGGGTTTTGGCCAAAAATGGAGATTCATGACCAAAGAAACTGAATACGCCATCGAAGTCGAGAAACTGACGAAGCGCTACGGGGATTTACTGGCGGTCAACGAGATATCGTTCACCGTCAATAAAGGCGAAGTGTTCGCCATGCTGGGCCCGAACGGCGCCGGAAAGACCACTACCGTCGAGATCATCGACACAATCCGCACACCCACGTCCGGCAAAGTGAACCTTCTTGGAATGGACGTCACGAAAAAGAAGCACGACATCGTTCCCCGCATCGGCGTCCTCCCGCAGGGGTTCACCTCGTTTGACAGGATAACGGTCAGAGAGACCCTGCAGTACTACTCGCGGCTTTACTGTGGCAGAAAAACCGATATCGACGGGCTGATAGAGCTCGTCAACCTCAAAGACAAGGCCAAAGAGCAGTACAAGAACCTCTCCGGAGGCCTGAGGCAGCGCCTTGGCATTGCGCTTGCGCTCGTGAACGACCCGGATATCGTGTTCCTCGACGAGCCTACAACCGGTCTCGACCCCCGGGCAAGGCGCGAGGTGTGGGAAGTTCTGCTGGGCCTGAAGAAGAAGGGGAAGACGGTGTTTCTGACTACGCATTACATGGAGGAGGCAGAGCTTCTTGCCGACATTGTCGCAATAATTTCGAAAGGGAAGATCATTGCAATGGGCTCTCCCGCGGAACTCATCGAAAGCAATACAAAGTACCTGGTCCTCACTTTACAGTCCGTGGATGAAAAAACCTTTGAAGTAATCAGGAAGATGGGCTTCGAGCCGGTCCTTGACATGCACCGGGAAATCAAGATCAGCGTAGGTCACACGGACGATGTGCAGAAGATACTGAATGCCATCACGGATGCCGGGGCGATGTACCATGGCCTGGATGTCAGCAAACCCAATCTTGAAGAGGTTTTCCTGAAGCTCACCGGAGAGGCGCTCCACGGCGGTCTCGTCGGGGAAAGGGAGTCGGAATGAAACCGCGTGTCGTCGCTGCAAATCTCTACGTGAAACTGCTGAGCGTCTACCGCGAGAAGACCACCATGTTCTTCACGATTGCGTTCCCGATAATCCTGATACTCGTGTTCGGCACGATCTTCATGAGCCAGGACAACATAGCCTTCCACCTGTGCGTGCAGGATCTCGACCAGACGAAATCGTCCAGGGAGGCAATCAAGGCCCTCGAACTGAACGGGAAGTTCAAGATAACCAGGGTCGACCCTGCCGTCAACGCCACGCAGTATATCAGGGATAACAAGGTGAATCTTGTCCTCATTATTCCAAAAGGCCTGGACAGGTCGCTCATGCGGAGGAAGTTTTTCAATGACTTCCAGGCATCCGCCACCATCACCTATGTATACGATCCCAGCTCTTCTTCGGTGTCCACGAAGATGGATATCCTGAACGGAGTGCTAGCCGGGGTAAACCAGGAGCTGTCCGGGGTGCCGCCGTTCATCAAATCGGTCAAGAAATCGATACTCACCAGGAAATACCGGTTCATCGAGTATTTCATTCCAGGCATCATCGGCATGGCGGTAATGACTCTGAGCCTGTTCGGCACGGTGAACCTGAACACGGAACTGCGACAGAAGGGCATCATCAGGAAACTGTCCACGACGCCCATCACCCGTATTGAATGGATATTGTCGGACATTCTGTACCAGTTCACAATCGCGGTCGTATCCACGACTGCGATGCTGCTGGTGAGCTACGCCGTGTTTAATGTCAACCTGCACATAAACGCCTGGCTCCCAGCGTTCGTATTGCTGGACGTATTCGCGTTCGTCGGCATCGGGATGATACTGACCCGCTTCGTCAAGGAGGCACAGAGCGCCGCCGCCGCCGCAAACGCCATCAGTTTCCCGATGATGTTCCTTTCGGGGAGTTTCTTCCCCATCGAGCTGATGCCGGGTTTCCTGCAGACGTTCGCCAAGACGCTGCCGCTCTATTACGTGAACGAGGGGCTCCGCGCAGCGATGGTTTTTGAAGACAACATGGATTCTCTGCATAACGCCGCGATCATAGGTGTTTTTGCAACCGTGGTCTTCATCCTGGGCATAATAGCCACCAAATGGGTAGAGGGCCGGTGATAACAATGTCCCTCCTTGGCGTCATCAATCAGGCACCCTGTCCCCGTGCCATGACCGCCCTGGCAGCGGCGTTGCTCGCAGTACTCATTGATTCCGTTTTGAGGTTCCGCGATTACCGTTTTCTACATCGACATCAATCAAATGAGCGGTTCACTTTATGGATTCGGCGATTACGTGGTGAAGAGTATACCCTCACCACCGGATGCGGGCTGGGGCGTTTCGAGTCCTGCCGGCAAAGGGCCCAATTATTATGAAAATAAAACTTATTGCACCCCATGAACAGCGTGAAAGACGCTATATCCAGCCCCTTCAAACTGCAGAGGGTAAATCTTCCTCTTCTGGCGGCGCTAACCCCGCCCGGACACACGATTACCATAGTCGAGGAAGCTTTTGCCCCTGATGACATCAATCAGGAGGTGGATCTGGTGGGCATCACCGTCTTGACCGAACTCGCGCCAAGAGCCTATCAGATCGCCGACATCTATCGTTGTAAGGGTGTGAAGGTGGTGATGGGAGGAATACACCCCACGGTATTGCCTGACGAAGCCCTGGAGCATGCGGACGCTGTAGTCGTGGGTGAAGCGGAGGGCATCTGGCCGCAACTTGTAGCAGATGCCGTCTCGGGAGCGATGCAAAGAATATATCGGGCCGATACAACGACCTGATCTTCAGGGTCTGCCGATACCACGGCGGGATCTCGTCCCCGGAACCAAAGGCCTGGTTATGCTCCGATCCCGGTCGGCGTAGAGACATCACGCGGCTGTCCGAACGATTGCGAATTCTGCTGCATTGGCCAGACATTGGGGCAGCAGTATCGGGTCAGGCCGGTACAGGAGGTGATTGCCGAAATAGAGTCCATTGATTCCCCCCACCTCTTCTTCGTCGATGATGCCCTTGGACTTGAACCGGAATGCAGCTAAAAAACTTTTTACCGAAATGATACCTCTCAGGCGGCAGTGGCTGGCGCAAGGTACCGTGTCGCTGGCTGAGGATCCGGATCTGCTGGGATTGATGAAACGTGCGGGGTGCCTGGGGCTTTTGATCGGATTCGAATCGGTACAGAGAGGCACACAGAATGAAGTGAATAAAATAAAGAACCTGAAGATCGATTTTTATGAGGCCATGCATCGATTCCATGGTGAAGGTTTCGGTATACTGGGCTCCTTTGTTTTTGGCTTTGATTACGAAAACAAGGATGTGTTCGAGCAGACCTTCGAGTTCATAATGGGGAGTCGTATGGATTGTGTCCAGTTGAGGATTCTCACCCCTTATCCGGGAACACGTTTATACAAGCGTCTTCTGAGCGAAGGCAGGCTGTTCGACACTGACTGGTGGCTCAAGGGTTATCCTCCCGATACACTCCTTTATCAACCAAAGGGCATGACTGCCGATGAACTTATTAACGGTTTCGCCCGGTTGAACAGGCAAGCCTATTCTTTCGGCGCAATGACAAAACGCTTCTTTGGCATGAGCCCGTGGAAACGAACTCTGTTCGGCTGCCAGCTGTACGCCGGGCTCAATCTTTCTACCCGTAAACGTTATTTCAAAGCTCTGAATAATCCGCAACCGTTTGCAGGGGCTTCCAGCTCAACATGATAACGGTAAAGATCACCTGCGAAAATACAGGCTAAGGGATCCCGCGAGGCTTAAGCCCCCCCGCCGGCAAACTCCGCCTGAATAGCCCTGTCCATAGCGGCCGGGTCTGCCTGTCAACCGGAGCAGTTACGCAAATGTTTACATCGTCGTGGTCCGTCATATATGGCAGTTATGTTAAATATGACGGATATAATTAACAGTTATTTTCCATACCCCACGCCTTCCATTTTTTTTCCACTGTAAAATCAGGCTCTTGCGCCCGCAACATCTGCGGGACTTCTCTGGCACGCTAGTTGCGATCAACCTTCATGGCGGAACATGTGTAATGTCGAGCTATACGCAAAATTCGGGTTGTAAATGTGACAAGGAGGTAAGGAAATGAACACCCGTGGAACTCATGGGCACATGGAAATAAGTGCAGATCAACCAGGGACGGAGGACCCGGCAATCTGTAAAATATGTATTTTCTCAGGCTGGGCAAAGGCCTCTGTCTCATGCCGTGCCCAACATTACCGCCGTGTCTGCCTGGTGCGCAATGCTTTGCATGTGCCCACCCCGCTCTGATTTAAAGGTTACAGTGCACCGGAAACTGCGTTTGCAGACATGGCAAATAAATTCATCTCAAAAAAGGAAAACATCCATGAATATCAGATTTCAACCTGCAGTATTTTTCCCTTTGGTGCTCTTGGGAGCAATCACCTGCCTTACCGGCTGCGCAACTACCGGCATGGATCGAGCCACAAAAACCACCAACTCGATGCAGACGGTGGAAGGAGATTACAGACAAGCCTCCGCGCAGATCGATGCCACCAGCGCATCGTTGGAGGATCTTATCAAACCGGACCAGACAGATATGAAAAAGGCCTATGACGCCTACGCCGAAAATGCCGTGAAGATGGAGAAGTCGGGCAAACAGTTGGAAATGCATTCCGAAAAGATGAGAGCCCGGGGCAATGAATACTTTGCGGAGTGGGAAAGTTCGTACACAAACCCCGAAATCCGGGAGCTCAGTGAACGGCGCCGCATCGAGATGAGGGAGGTCTTCGCGAAAATACCCGAGGCCAGCATAGGAGTAAAGGGCGCTCTCAAATCCTATTTGACGGATATCAGGGAAATCCAAATGTACCTCTCCAACGATCTTTCACCACAAGGTATCGAGGCCATCAAGCCGATCGCCCGTAGGGCTATAATGGATGGCGACAGCCTGAGAGAAACGGTTAAGCCCGTACTGTCAGCCATTGACAGTGCCAAAGCAGAGATGGCCCAGGGCAATTGAACAACAGAGCCGCGGCGGCAAGCGACCGGGACTGGCGAAACCCCAAAGGAGGAAGGCCTATGAAATCCAGCACGAAGGACAAAGTAAAAGGAACGTTTCACGAAGCAAAAGGCAAAGTCAAGGAGGTCGCCGGGAAACTGAGCGATAATCCAAAGTTGGAAGCTGAAGGCACCGGTGAAAAGTTTGCCGGCAAAGTTCAGGAAAAGATCGGTCAGGTCAAGAAGGTTTTGGGGAAGTAGTGGGAGCGGCACATCATTTGCCGGCAGGTCCTTGTATCCCCGGCTGTGGTTTCTTGATTCTCCACGATCATGACTCCGAAAGGTTTGAGGTCTTCGGAGTCAAAAAATTTAAATAATACAGAAACAACAATAAAAGGAGAATGTGAAATGAAAGTGATTAATTCCATATCTATATTGGTTGCGGCGGTGGCTATGCTGGCGCTCAGCATACCTGTGCCCGCTTTTTCACAAATGAGGGATATGTCCGTGAAGCAGCATAGGGATGGACATGGCCAGATGATGTACATGGGCGACACTGACAAGATGGACGATATGATGGGCATGTGCATCGAAAATGCAGATAAGATAGGGCTTACCGAGGACCAGGTCATGAAAATGAAGCCTCTGCATCGCGAAATGCAAAAAAAGCAGGCCCGGTTCAAAGCTGATCTGAAAATTGCAGAGATCGACCTTATGGGAATAATGGATGTGAAAGATTTTGACCTGGACAAGGCCAGCGCTGCAGTTAAAAAAATTGAAGCGATAAAAACAGCCTTCCATTTGGAAATGTTAAAAGACATGAAAGAAATGCGGACTATTTTGACGGACGAGCAGTTTAAGAAAATGAAGAAGATGATGCCCATGAATATGGGTGAGAAAAAGCCGGCAAAGAGGATGAAGAAAAGGTAGAGCTATTCTTCAAGTGGGTGAAGCAGGATTTAAGTAAATGAAGCAGGAAATGCAACGAAATTTTCATTGCAAGCGGGACGCGTTTCAACCGATTGCAGATCCGTTGCAGGATGACATGTTCGATATTGCAAGCCGGCTTGTTTTAACTTCAAATTTTCTACGCAATGCGACTCGGAATCTTTAACATGGTGCGTGTTGAAGATTCCTTATTTTAAAAGGAGGATTTATGATGAAGAAACTGTCTGCAGTGACGATTGGCCTCGTTGCCTTATGTATCACGGCAGCAGCCTGTTGCCGCCGGAGAACGTCCGGGGGCTCTCTCTATCACCTTATGTCGGCGGGTACACTTTTGATGGCGTTCAGCATCTGGATACTGCGCCTGTCTATGGACTGCGCATCGGTTACGACCTGACCAGGAACTGGGGAGTGGAAGTGGTAGGCAGTTACCTGGCGACGGAAAGAACGGACTCAAAAAGGAGCATTAACGCCCTTTCCTATCGCCTGGACATTCTCTATAACCTGGTGCCGGACGGACCGCTGGTGCCGTATCTCGCCATGGGGGGCGGCGGCATCACGGGTCGGCCACGGCTCAAGTTACCAGGGGGGTAGCAACACCGACGCCACCGCCAATGCCGGCCTGGGAATCAAGTATTTCCTGACCGATTCGGTTGCTCTGCGCGGCGATGCCCGTCAGCTGTTCCTTTTCGAAAACCATAACAGCGTCATGTACAACTGGGAATACACTGCCGGACTCACCTTCCTCTTCGGAGGCAAGACGGCTCCCGCTCCGGCTCCGTCCGCTCCAACCAGCAACGTGTCGGTTACTCCCGGATCGATCACCAAGGGAGAGTCGGCCACACTCAGCTGGACATCAGATAACGCCTCGAACTGTGATATCCAGCCGAACATTGGTAGAGTCAATCCACAAGGAAGTATGACTGTCTCCCCTTTGGCTGACACTGACTATTACCTGTCATGTAACGGCCCGGGCGGAACTTCGAACAACACCGCCAACATCACCGTTGCCGCCGCGCCGGCCCCCCTCGCGCCGACGAGCAGCTTGTCGGTCACCCCCCTTTCCATCACGAAGGGTGAGGCGGCAACACTGGCCTGGACCTCGCATAATGCCATAAAATGTGACGTCCAGCCGGGTATCGGTCCGGTCCAGCCACAGGGGAGTGTCAAATATCACTCCTGCTGCCGACAGCTCCTATACCCTGAACTGCAGCGGTCCGGGAGGGTCAACAACCAGCATGGTGAACCTTGCCGTCGTATGCCGCCGCCACCCGTGCCGGTCAAGCGGCACCGGTGGTACTCAGTCCTGAAAAGGAAGAAACCGTCAACCTGCTCATTGAGTTTGACTTCAACAAGTCGGTGGTCAAGCCTGAGTTTTATGCCAACGTTAATGCGGTAGGCGAGTTCATGCAGAAATACCCCACGGCCAATATCACTATTGAAGGCTATACCGATAACGTGGGGAAAAAGGCCTATAATCAGAAGCTCTCCCAACGACGTGCCGAAGCCGTCAAGACAGTATATTGTAAGAAAGTTCGGTATCGATGCCAAACGGATCAAGACGGTCGGTTATGGCGAAACCAAACCGATAGACACCAATAAAACGGCCGAAGGGCGGTATCATAACCGCCGGGTACAGGCTTATCATGCTGCAGTCAAGTAGGCTTGGATAACCGCGGTGGGAAGCGGATGCAGTACAGTACGGTTGTTTCTTTGGTACAAGTTTTTTGCTCAGGTAATCGTGATGGTTTCGCAATTAGCCGTCATACCCGTGAAAACCGGTATCCGGACTCTATGTAACCATTTGTAATTCCGGGATTCCCGTTTCCACGGGAATGACAATCGGGAGTCCTTTCGGTGGGCCGTCCCTTTAAAGACGGCCCTCTCGTTTTTGCTGATTCAGCCGCAGTTTTTGTGGTGATGCACCGGCAGGCGGCAGGATTAAACTCATAAGGAGACAGACATGAATCATAAGGCTTATAAAACCGTGTTTTTCCAGCTACACTCGTAGTTGGTGATGGCGATGTTTTTATCCACTTTCTTTTTCGTCAACGCAAATCCTTCTTTTGCCGACACAGGCAAAAAGAAATCGTCGGAAGTTGTCAGAACCTCTGCGGTCGAGCCATTCCGAGACCCTGATCAAACAGCTTCAAGGGGAGCTAAATATCACCAAGGCCCAGGATGGATTATGGAATAACCTTACTCGGGTGATGCGGGAAAATGCGAAAGAAATGGACGCCCTTACAAGGGAAGGGCTGAAAAAGTCAAGGACATGAACGCTGTCGAGCGATCTGAAATTCCACGGACAAATTACCAAAGCTCATTTAGATCAACTGAACAGGTTTCTCCCGCCTTTCGAGACCCTATATGCAAGTATGTCGGATGAACAGAAGAAAATAACCGACATAATTTTCCAGACTGGAAAATATGAAAAACACAAGAGAAAATAATCGGCAATAATCTTATACATCGCTGAGTGATTGAATTCTAAACAATTAACGCCAGACTGGCGATTTGATCTCCGGAAAGGAGTTCCTTTATGAAAATATCAAGTACATGGAATTTTCGATCCATAGCGGGCAAGATTATGATGGGGCTTGTTTTAGCTGCAATGATCGGCAGTATGGACGTTGCGCCGGCCCTTGCCAGAGACGGCCATAAACAAGATAACCGCGGACTAGGGGAAAGCATGATAACGGCCGTTATGAGCAAAGAGGCCGCGGATATGATCGCGATCGTTATGACCACAGAGGCCGTGCCTACTACTATGAAGGTGGCAGGCGCGTGTATCGCCCTTATGGCTACTAGTGAACGGGTATTATTACCCCGCCGCCGGTTATCTATGAACCGCCTCCACCGCCGGGCATCCGTATCTTTTTACCATCGATTATTATTCATCCCTGAGAGGATTGCTTCGTGTCGGCAGCCCGGCGCTCAATCTGAGCCGCTCCGGGCTGTCGAAAGTTTTGCCCGACGCGGTCCGCCATATATGGTGGTTATGTCAAATGTGACGGATGCCGCTGACGGATTTCTCCTCCCCCTTCAGCGTCTCATTTCTTTTTACCCTGTACAATCAAGCCCTTGCACCCGCAGTTTCCGCAGGTATTCTCTGGCATGCTAGTTGCGTTGTATCTTCTTAGCAGAACATGCGTACTGTCTTGCTTTCTGCGAAAATTGAGCCAAATAAAATCAAGAATAAAGGTGGAAAAAAATGAGAAATTTCAGTGAAACCAGGACGGAAAATAATATTCTGAATACCTATCAGACCGAGGCGCGCGACTGTGAAATTTACAGAGCCTTTGCTGAAAAGGCCGAATCGGAAGGGAATCATCCGGTTGCCAATCTGTTCCGTGCCGCTTCCTTGTCAGAAGATATTCTTGCCCATTCACTATTGATGGCGTTGCGCGAGACATCAAAAGCGACATGCGATCTCTGGATGGCGGGAGGGTTTGACCCCAGGATGGTTAAGGAAAGTTCCGCCGAGAATCTGAAGGAGGCTATTGCCAACGTGGCCTCTCAATTTTCCGGGTTGTATCCCCCGATGATACGGGAGGCGAAAAATGACGGGTGGAGCTTTGCCAGGCAGTGTTTCACCTATGCCCGGGCTGTTGATGAGATTCACGGCAAGCTCTTTAAAAAAGCGCTTGATAATCCAGGCAAAAATAGGAGCGCTGACTATTACGTCTGCGAATCCTGCGGCAACACCATAGATAAAAAACCGGTTGTTTCCTGCAAGGTATGCGGCTCATCGGAAAGTGCCTTCATGCCCGTCAAGTGAAAGCTTTCAACTTGTAAGACTGTTGCCGGGTTCGCACGACAAATTGTTCTTCCGCTTTTGAAGATAACACTTGATTTAAATTTGCCCTGGCAAAACTTTTGTCAGGGTGTTTTTTCAGTCTAAGCCCGCGCTGCTTGCAATAAGGCGCAATTACAGGATGACGAGGTTTTATCTAACAATGGCAGTCAAGCAAAGAATAATCAGTTTATCAGATAACCAGCGGATAAACGCTGCCTCCGCCTCACTCCACGTGATCTGCACCGCACCGTCGGGCCAAAAGGAGACGTTGATGATGCCGCACGTTCACGGGGAGTCCCACAAGGCCGGCCGGATCGGCTGGCTTCGCGCCGCGGTGCTTGGCGCGAATGACGGAACCATCTCGGTGGCAAGCCTTATAGTTGGTGTTGCCGCTGCCGGTGCGCCACATGGCAGTATCCTGTTAACAGGTGTAGCAGGCCTGGTGGCCGGCGCAATGGCTATGGCGGCAGGCGAGTATGTGTCTGTTCAGTCGCAAGCCGACACCGAGGAGGCTGACATCGAGACAGAAAAACGTGGTCTGGAGGTTGAACCAAAGCGTGAACTGGCGGAACTGACCTTAATATATGTGAACCGGGGACTTGAACTGCCGCTGGCGCGACTCGTAGCGGAAAGACTTATGTCGAATGATGCTCTTGGAGCACATTCCCGTGATGAACTCGGTATTACGGAGGCTAGCGGGCACGGCCAATCCAGGCCGCATTTGTCTCCGCAATTTCTTTTGTTGCGGGCGCGACAGTTCCGATTGCATCGGTGCTGCTGGCGCCTTCAGCGCTGGTTGCAGAAGTCTCATCAGCGACAGCACTTGTTGTTTTAGTTATTCTCGGGGGAAGCGCGGCATACGCGGGCGGCGCATCTATTGCCAGGGGCGCATTGCGTGTTGCCTTCTGGGGAGCATTCGCAATGGGGATCACGGCGGGTGTCGGCAAACTCTTCGGAGCCTCTTTATAGGTAACCGTCGAGGTTAAAAAATCCGGTCCCTGAAAAAGGAGAACATTCCATGAAAACAAAATATTCTTTATCAATAATGCTGGCGGCGGCCATACTGGCGTTCAGCATGCCGGTGCACGCGTCGGAACTGGACGGCCGCATCGAAATAGCTGCCAGACAGTCGCATGTGTTCAAGACTTTCCTTAATAATGATGATATCAAAATCGCATCCAGCGACGGCGCCGTCACCCTGACGGGGACCGTCTCGGAGGAATCCCACAAGTCATTGGCCCGGGATGCCGTGGCAGATCTCCCCGGAGTCCAGAGTGTGTACAACCGGCTGGAAGTAAAAGGTGCAGCCCATGGCGCAGGCTCCGAGGGGTGCGGATGCGAGACTCCGCGATAAAGCGAGAGTTGTCCGGGCCCGATACCTGGTAGACTGTATGCTCATTGAAGGCTGGTATTGCGATGCAACAGCCGACAGTACGATGAACAGTCAAAGAAGAAAACGATGAAGAGAATTATTATGAGGGCAATGTTTTTAATGATGATGCTTGTATCCGTTGGCGGTTGCTGGGTAGGGTGGGATGATGGCGGCAGGGGTGGAAGAGGCGGAGGATATGACAGGGGTGGAGGTCATGACAGGGGTGGCAGTTATGACAGGTCCGGAGGTCATGACAATGATCAAAGGTATGACAATAGTCGCTAGTGCCTCGTAACACATTTTAGTTCGCAAGCCCCCCCTCCCTTGACGTGAGGGGGCTGGGGGGCGGGTGAAGCTGCAACTTTGCGATTCCATGGCGATTCCCCCCACCCTGCCCCTCCCCCGCAAGGGGGGAGGGATATATTTAACGCGTGAAAACGTAGCCTTTTGGAACAACAGTGATGCCTTCCGAAACTTTGAAACCACGTGCTTCGTCCAGTTCTCCGGAGAAGCCGATCTGAGTGAACGGCGGAACTTCCACATTTTTGTCGATTATCGTCCTCTGCACCTTTGCCCCCTCTCCGATCGTTACTCGTGCAAATAGTACGCTTTCCCGGACGAATGCCCCTTTTTCAACGCAGACTCTCTGACTGAGTACCGAGTTGCTGATTTCAGCCTGGGTAATAATACACCCGCCGCTAATGATTGCATTATCCACCAGGGATTGCCTGAACACGCATTTTGCCGGTGGTGTAAAGTCTGGTGAAGTTTTTATCGGCCACAATTCATTGTACAAGTTCAGTTCAGGTTTGATGCTCACCAGATCCATGTTGGCTTCCCAGTATGATCTGATCGTGCCTACATCGCGCCAGTAACTGTTGTCCTCTCCGGGGACCTTATTGTCGGCAAAATCGTATGCGAACAACCTGAAACCTTTTTGCAGCATAAATGGAATTACATCTTTCGCGAAATCGTGCGTAGATCCTTTCGATTTAGCATCTTCTTGAAGAATTTCCACTAAAATCGGTATATTTACAATGTAATTCCCCATCGAGGTGAGGCAGTAGCCGGGATTCCCCGGAATTTCCCTGGGCTGTTTCGGTTTTTCTTCGAAGCCGATTATCCGTTTATGCTCATCAACTTCAAGAATACCGAAACGGCTGGCATCTTCCGCTTTTATGACAATGGATGAAATGGTAAAATCAGAATTCATTTCCAAGTGAAACCGGTCCATTTGACTTGCATCCATTTTAAAAATATGGTCACCGGAAAAAATAGCCGCTCTTTTGAACTGCGGATTATCTCGAAACATGTTCAGATTCTGGAAAACCGCATCCGCCGTGCTTTTATACCATTCCGCGCCGACCTTCTTCTGTGCCGGAATCGATTGGACGAAATAATTATACACTGGAACGGAAGGCCACATGGAGCTTACGTGATTAATCAGCGATTGCGATAACGTCTGCACCAGGATTTTCACATCATGAATGCCGGAGTTGATAAAGTTATTCAAAACAAAATCAATAATCCGGTATTTCCCGCCAAACGAAACCGCAGGCTTGGCTCTCACTGCCGTCAGTGGTTTCAAACGTTCTCCAACTCCACCTGCCAGAATAATCCCCAGTAGATCTCTCATGAAAACCCCCTCTTTACGAGTTGACAAGCAGTTTCGTGAAGGTGACCCCGGATTGATTCTGACCTGAATACGTGACGCATTCACGCCTTCGCTTGCGCGGAACGCCTCGGTTTTTGCATTTCGGAAATTTGAGGCGGCCCAACGAAGTTCATCCGCCTTAACAGACATGTAACGACGTCTGCGACGTTGAACTCCGGCATTCTGCTCGCTACGGCATTCAGGCGCCACGGATTCAGGTCTGATGAAATTAATTTCGTAATATCTCCCGCGTCGCTATCACCGGCACAACTTTCCCATGCCTGATAATGCTCTCAACCTGGAACGACGACACTTCCCTGTTTATCTCCTGCTCATGCTCATCTGTCATCCCAGGTCTTCCCCTATTTTCAGTTTCAGGTCATCGATATTGACACGAACAACCTTTCCGTCCTGCTCCTCGCTCCGCACTATGCCTTCCCTGACCCACTCAAGGACAAGATCCTTGCTTACCCCGAATTTGGATTCGATTTCCTCAACGGTGAACCAGCTTTCTCCTGTCATGGACATAAAGAACACCTCTGAATTATTTTTATCACTATACTGAATTATAACATACAAAGGCCTGAGCCCTTGCCTTCCCCTCAAAGCGATGAGGTATACTATCCCATTAGAAAGACCCGGGGTCGCAATGGAATACTCCGAGGGAATCTTAAAAAGCAATTATAGTGTTATAATCAAAAAGACAGGCATTGGCGGTGATATTTCCGGAATCAGAGTTTAAGCACCCGATAGAGATGCAGCAAACTGCCGAACCCGCTGCATCAGAATGTTATGTTCCGTTGGAGCTAAAAGCTACAGGAGGCAATCAAATGCGTAAACGTATAATCACCCGGGGCACTAAGGATGTTATCCCCCCCGATCAAAACTGGCTGGACCTGGAAAACCTGGCTGAGGTGGAACTTACGTCCGAGGACGCGTCACACCCGATCGAGTCGGCGTTGAAACCCGGCGAGGGACCTGGCTGGCAGGCGTCAGAATCCGGTCAGCAGACAGTCCGCTTACTGTTTGACAAGCCGTTGCGGGTCAGGCGCATTCGTCTGGTGTTTCATGAAGATGAGCAGGATCGTACGCAGGAGTTCGTGTTGCGGTGGTCCTCGGACGGCGGCCGATCGTACCGGGAGATTGTGCGTCAGCAGTACAACTTCAACTCTCCGGATAATACCCTGGAATTAGAAGACTATGCTGTCGATCTTGTCGGGTTGACATCGCTTGAACTAGGCATTGTTCCGGATATAAGCGGGGGACTCGCCCGTGCATCGGTTGCGCAGTTATGCCTCGCATAAGCAGCAGTGTTGCTCCAGAAGTTTAGTCTAAGGAGTGAAGCCTGACACCACGATGAGGCTGCGCCATTCAGCCATTTTCCGTTATAAGAATGACGGTTCTTCTTTATGCCCACTTTTGAACGCGTTGGGGAGCCAACTATTACAAAGGTCGAATTCGAAAGGATCTGTCTTTTTTCTTTGTTTCCTCAGCGTGAATCGTCATATGTTGCAGTTATGTTAAATATGACGGATGCCGCTGACCGTTTTCCTTCATCCCGCACTCTCTCTTTTCATTTTTCCCTGTACAATCAAACCCTTGCATTTACAGTATCTGCAGGACTTTCTGGCATATTAGTTGCGTTTTATCTCCTTGACAGAACATGAGCACTGTCGTGCATTCTGCAAAAGTTGAGCAGTTATCTGTTCAGGGGGAGTCCCATGAATATGTTAGACAATAATGTTGCTGTTTCGATTATTGATCCAGTGAGTGATTCTGTAAGCCAATTGCCACATCGGTCTCAAACACATGTTACGAAGAGCTTTATCAGGTGTCCAAAATGCGGGACAGTGCAAGAGAAAACATCTACCTGTGAAAAATGTTTGGTAATTTTTGAGAAAATAGCAATCCATACCAGAAGACAAGCATCTGATAAGCTTCTCTTTGCTCAATGGTGTAATCGATTCGCGAACATAACTGTCAAAGGATGTTGGAAAATAATTTGTCGTGCTATACCTATTGTCATCATTGGATTAATAGCTATACTGCCGCTGATAGCATGCTTCATGGTCGAAAGGTGGTCAGGCAAAGAAGTTGCGTGTCTGAATTTATCTGAAACGAAAACCATTATTGCCGGTAGTTCGGGTACAGAATCCTGGAAGTGGAATAACCTGTCCGACTCGGCCGGCACCGTTTTCATTTCACCGGAAATGAATCCCATACGTATAGAACTGAGGTTTTCCCACCTCCAGTTCTCCTCAATACTGCCAAACCGCCATTTTACCTACAGTTTACGATTGATGGATAAGAACGGTGTGGCTGCATTCGAGAAAAAAGGTATCCAATATCTGACAGCAGAAAAAACAACATTTGCGAACATGCTTACAGGTGGAGATAAGTCAATAGAACTTTTAGGGATTTTAAATATCAACAGAAGCGGCAACTATAAAATAAGTTACGACAAAAATGACTTTAACGATACAGGCATCAGAGGCTTTATGACGGCTACAGCATTAATCCTGAGGCGAAACACAATAGTTGTGCCGATTCACTTCTACATTATCAGCATTGCATCGGGTATTTTTCTCTTTTTGGTGAGTCTGGTTGTTAAACGCCGATGGCTATGAACTGTGCGAACCGCAAGCGAAGTAATTCCATCTCTCGAAGACAGTTTTCGCGAGAACATCGGGCAAGAGAAATATTTGTTATTACGTGCTTTAATAGAAAGCAGTTTCTCGGTGGTGGTTTCTTTCCGGATGCCGGGGATAAGACTATTTATAAGAACTCTCTTTGCCTGAAAGACGGTTGCAGCAGGAGGATTCTATGGTCTACAGACCGCACGCTGATCGGAAGCCGAAACGACAGTCCATCGGCGAGCACATCCCATCGTGGCAGATTCCGACTGTCCCCGAGTCGCGCTGGCCTGCATTTGGCGCGGCCGTAGTGGTCATAGCCGGCCAGGCGTGGGTGGCTGTGAGCCTCTCGCTCAGGCCCGTCTGGCTGTTCCCTGTCATCTCGGCGGTTCTTCTGGCTGCTTCCGTGGCTGTCTACCTGCCTACGCGGACGGAGCCTAGCCCGCTCATGCGCACGTTCGCGGTGAGCCTTGTCGGTATTCTCGTCATCGCGAACGCCGTCAGTCTGTTTTGGCTCGTGCGGGGCATCTTTGTCGGGAGATCGGGGCTCGACCCGGTCGGCCTGCTTCTCGTGGGCATTGTGCTGTGGGTCGTCAACATCGCCATCTTCGCTCTCGCGTACTGGGAACTAGACGGCGATGGACCCGAGGCGCGTGCAGATGGCTACGGGGACTTCCCTGACCTCGTCTTCCCGCAGCAGCAATCAGACCAGCAAGGGCTGGCTCCCGCCAACTGGAAGCCGACCTTCCCCGACTATCTGTACGTGTCGCTCACGGCCGCAACCGCGTTCTCGCCGACCGACGCAATGCCATATTCTAAGCGGGTCAAACTCGTTATGGGTGTCGAAAGCACCATGTCCTTCGCAGTTGCTGTGATGATTGTAGCCCGAGCCATCAACGTCGCTCACGGGTAGGTATTGGTTGCAAGTTTGTGAACCAGCATGTAATTTTGACCCACTTTGGGCAGTTTTCGGCGTAGAAGGGTGACCCACCGGGTTTTCGGACAATGGTTTGATTTTGCAGGGATATTTCAATTAGGCTTGGTCAGGATTGAGCGCCGATGGAGGGTCAGAAATCCATACCGATTCACACTCCTTTATTGTTGGTACGGCTGTTTTTTATCTCATTTTACTCCGAAAACCTCATGCCATTCGGAGTCCTTGCATGGTGTGTCATGTATAATTCAACCGCAGCCGGGTATACAAAGACACGCCGATGCACAGTACGCAGCTCTTATTTCACTATTTACCCAAAACCTTCTTGACCTGACCGATCTTTTCCTGAACTTTCCCGGCTGTCTTTTCACTTGTGCCTTCGGCTTCCAATTTGGGATCGTCGGTGATTTTCCCGGCTACCTCCTTGGCCTTACCCTTCGCTTCATGAAACATGCCTTCCACTTTGTCCTTCATGCTTGATTTCATGGTATTCATCCTTTACTATTTCGTTTGTCTACTGACTCTTTAGCCTCAGTTAACTTTAAGAGTCTAACGGCCCCGCCTCCTCCAGTAGAAGCCACCACCGAAGAGGATAAAAAGCACAACAATGATTAGAATTATGGTTAACATTGCTTTTCTCCTTTATCTATTAAATTTTTCCTTATATTAGTTTAAGAGCATAGGTTGTGCCAAGACCAGTGCTGAAAGAACTGTTCTTTAAAACTGCGGAATCATTGGAATATAAGCGAGGACTGCGATGGGGGTGAGTGCGTGGCGAAGAGAAAACCATCAACTCATCCGTCATACCTAACAGAACTACCACATATGACGGATGAGTTTCCCCCGAATTGTGGACAGTCCGAAAAGCTGCTACAAAAGAGCACGGAGGACAGCCATTGAATCAAGGAGAAAACGTTTTACCCGCGAATTTAAAATCGAAACGGTCAAGCTGGTCACCGACAGTGACAATAGCGTGACCCAGGTTGCCGCAGACATGGGAATTCACCCCAATACCCTCTGCAAATGGGTTCGGCAATACTCTGACAAGCATGAGGAGGCATTTCCCGGCACAGCAGCCCCAAGGTTCATGGGGAACTTCGTCGCAGAGGCAACCGGCACGGCAAGAACCGGGTAGCCCGACTGATGCGAAAAGATGGCCTGTACGCCAAGACGAAACGAAAATTCAAGGTAACTGCCGATTCAAATCATAGCCAACCGGTGGCGCCTAATTTACTCAATCGGGAGTTCAATCCGACCCGGCCAAACCAGGCGTGGGGTCAGTGACATAACCTATATCTGGACTACCGAAGGGTGGCTGTACCTGGCAGTTGTCATGGACCTGTACTCCCGAACTATCGTTGGCTGGTCCATGGCAGAGCGAATGACTCGTCAACTTGTCATGGACGCCCTGATCCTGGCAGCAAAAAGGAGAAATCCGCCCTGTGAGCTGTTGCATCATTCCGACCGGGGCTCACAGTTGTCAGTGAGGACTTTCAGGAGCTGCTGCTCACATACGGCATGATCTGCAGCATGAGCCGCACCGGCAACTGTTGGGACAATGCCCCGGCGGAAAGCTTCTTCAGCATCCTGAAACGAGAGCTTGTCTTTCACAACCGCTATCTTAGCCGAGCTCAAGCACGGCAGAGTATCTTTGATTACATTGAACGATTCTACAACCGCCGAAGGATCCATTCTTCCCTCGGATATGTAACCCCCGGCGAGTTCGAGGAACTTAATCTCGCAGCTTAACTTACTGTCCACGAAACTGGGGTAAATTCACTCTCCCGACTGCAACCGTCGTGGGCGATGGAGTGGTTCTCCGTATTGCCAAAACCGAGTTCCAGCGCCAGCTAGACATCAATCCCGATTTTCGTGAGAGCCTGCAAGAATTGGTCGGGATACTTCCTGAACTTGAGCAGTTACAGCGTAAACAGGCGTAATGAGGCCGGTTAAATTCCCCCCAACGAAGTCCGTCATATATGGCAGTTATGTTAAATATGACGGATGACGCTGACGGTTTTCCCTTTACCCCGCACTCTCTCTTTCCATTTTCCCCTGTATAATCAGCCTTTTGCACTCACTGTATCCGCAGGTCTTCTCTGGCACGTTAGTTGCGACTTATTTCCTCAGAAGAACATGAGCGCGGGCAAAGCCGCTGAACGCATGCGCCGGGCGGGACGTCCACTGATAAAAGGAGAAACGAGATGTTGGGAACTATTTTGATCGTTATAGTGGTTTTACTGTTAATGGGCGCACTTCCCACATGGCCTCACAGCCGGCAGTGGGGATACTACCCGAGTGGCGTGCTTGGCTTTATCCTTTTGATTCTGATTATTCTGATACTGATGGGCCGGTTTTAGCCGGCCGAGACAGTCCGATGTCATATGCAGAAGATGGTTCAGACGGCCTTGAAAGCAGAGACCTCACGGGCTTGAACTCAAATCTGCCGCGCCTGACAGGGCACAACCGGAAGCGGACCGATGAGGCCTGTTTCCGGAAACGAAACAGGGAGGTGTATTAAGCTCATGCCGTTAATTCAAGTGATAGTGGTCTGATCGTGGTGGGTGTTCTTCTATGGCTCATCAACCGATTCATCCCGATGGCGGGATCCATAAAGTCGATTTTGAATGCCGTTGTGGTCATTGCCGTGATTTTGTGGCTTCTGAATGTTTTTGGAATTTTCGGTTACCTCTCCCTGATCCACATGGGGAAGTAAACCGTCAAATTCAGATCTCAAGGGGAAAGCCCATGATCGACGCCACTATCAAGATAACGGTGCCACCCGAAAAACGGAAAGAGATCCTTCAAACCTTTAAAGCGATACTCGGACCGATTCGGCGCGAACAGGGCTGCATAAGCTGCAATTGCTACGTGGATGTTGAGGCTGAAAACATTATTTTCTTCAAGGAGGAGTGGAAGAGCAGTGAGGACCTGGATACCCATCTGAGATCCGGCCATTTCGGCAGTTCTGATCGGAGCAATGAAACTGCTCAACAAAGAGCCGGACATCAGGTTCGACACCATTGCCTCCACGGCGGGAGCGGAGGCGATAAAGGCGGCGCGGGGATGTGAGCGCCGGCACGTTTTGGTCGATGCGCGCCGCCTCGGCTGGTGAGCACAATGAAGTAAAACAACTGGTTTGACAAACTGGAATATGTCCCCAAAACTTTTTATGAAAAGGAGGCGAAGCAATGGTTCGAGTCTTTAACACCTTACGCACGCTTTGCGCGGCAATTTTGGCTGCAACCATCTTTATGGCGGGTTGCGGTTCAAACTCATCCTCGCAGGCCGCCGCGGGGGAAACGTCGTAAACATCAATCCCGCGGCACTGTTTGGCCGGCATCAACAACAGCATTCAACAGCCGATTACACGAGCATTGGACGGGTGGGATTGGGATAGTTACATCAGCAACTTCGGCACTCTCCTGATCAACTTCAGGTATACCCTCGATATGCAGAAGGTTACCTATCAATCCACCGGGGCGGACGGCAAGGTACACTCCATGACCGGCCTGCTGATCCTTCCGGAAGCAATAATAGGCGGCAAGCCTTCGGTGCCGATCCTCATGTATCAGCACGGGACAGAGGTTTACCGACCCTTCTCGCCATCACAGTATCTGGCCCACCAGGACAAGCCCACTGACTATCCGGAAGTGATGGTCGCGGCTGCAATCGCCGCCACCGGCTATGCCGTTGCCCTGGTCGATTATGAGGGTATGGGGGACAACACCGATTCCCAGCCCCATGTCGTTGGCGCCATTCTTGCGCAGCAGGTGATCGATCTGCTCAAGGCAAGCCGTGACATTATCGGGAACAGCAGCTCCCCCTGCACGTGGAACAACCAGCTCTTTCTCATGGGGTATTCCGAGGGGGGGTACGTGACCATGGCGGTGACGCGGGAACTGCAGCTCAATCCTGTCCCTGGGTTCACCGTTACCGCCTCGGCCCCTCTCTCCGGTCCCCATGACCTCTCCGGCGTCATGCGCGGGATAATCACTGTCGGGCAACACCTTCAAGGCCCCCTACTTTGTCCCATTGCTCCTCACCAGCTACAACTACGCCTATGGGGGGCAGACGACTGTCTTCAGTCCCGACTTCGCCATGCTGCCACCTTACAACAGCACCCTTCCCCCGCTCTTCAACGGCAATACGCAATCGGATACGATCAGCGAGGCGATGGGGATGACCTTCACTACGCCGACATCTGATCGTGCCGAAGAGCACCCTGACCCAGCAGTTCATTGACCAGCTCACCCTCGACACGAGCCCTGTGGTCGCTTTCCTGAAGCAGAACGACTCGTACCGGTTGCCCGGGCAATTGAATTCCGTCTGGGTGCCGGCTGTACCGATGCGGATGATCCACCACAAGAGCGACGAACTTGTTCCCTATGGAAACTCCCAGGTTGCCTTCGATGCCTTCAGCACAGCCGGTGCAAAGAACCACATTTCCAGGGTCCCGGGGTCGAACTGGTAGAAGAGACCGCCATCATCAACATCTCTACCGACCCGGTCAAGACGGTCCATTTCGGCGCCGCCTTCCCGGAGTTGATCGATGGGTGGAAATGGATCGACAGCTTCAAGAAATAGGTTGAAAAGGAGGTAGATCACGGAAGCAAGAATAACCGGACGTTCCGGGAAGCGGTT
The DNA here is from genome assembly GCA_963815135.1 of uncultured delta proteobacterium. GTDB lineage: Bacteria > Desulfobacterota > Desulfuromonadia > Geobacterales > Geobacteraceae > CAIWTU01. The sequence continues at coordinate 188,900 of CAWFFO010000005.1, read as the reverse complement.
CTCATGGAGAATATAATGGGATCAAAGTTACATCCTGGGAATGCTTCCGATCAATAACAATGTTCCACAAACAGAAAGGAGAAAACATCATGTTAAAACTTCATCGCATTATGAAATTCCTGGCCTGCCTGGTACTGGCTATCTCGTTCATGGGGTGTGCATCCACGCGTACCCATGAAAGCACCGGCGGGTATGTCGACGACTCTGCAATTACAACCAAGGTAAAAGCCGCGATCTTTGGAGACCCGGCGTTGAAAGTCATGCAGATCAATGTCGAGACCTTCAAAGGGGTAGTTCAGTTAAGCGGATTTGTCGATTCGCGGACCATGTGCCAAAGGCCGCGGAAGTTGCCCGCAGTGTTAATGGCGTCGTAGACGTGAAAAACGACCTGGTCGTAAAATAGCCATGCAAGATCAGTTGAATTCACGACCCGCTCCCGGGGTTTTTTCAGATTCTATAAAATGGTAAACGGCAGTTGCTAACGCTGCTGAAAACCGCCACTACATAGTCTCCATCAGGAAACCCGGATGGAGACTATGTAAGTTTCCGGATAAAAAGCGAACATAGAGGTGACAACATGAAGAAGTTACTTATGGGGACGATCCTTTTGGCATTGTCAATTGTCGTTGCAAACCCGTCAATGGCAGAGGTAAATATAAGCTTTGAATTTCTCTACCTCCACTCATCCAGTTTCGGGCGCCTCCGGATGTGATTGTTATACCTGACACAAACTATGTATATGCTGTCCCGGATATAGATGCGGACATGTATTTCTGGAATGGCTGGTGGTGGCGTTTCTGGGAAGGTCGCTGGTATCGTTCACATTATTATAACCGTGGTTGGGGTTATTATAATAATGTCCCAAGTTTTTATTATGATGTGGACCCGGGTTGGAGAAGATACTACAGAGACCGTGATTGGCACGGGCACCGCTGGGACTACCAGCGTATCCCCAACCGGCAACTTCAACAGAACTGGAAAAGCTGGAATAATAATCGATATTGGGAAAGGCAAAAAACCTGGGGCGTTCAGAACTATCGACCTCGACCGCAACAGCAGAGACAGGAACTGAGAATTCAAAGGCAAGAGCAATACAAACAGCGGCCTGAGGTTCAAAGATATCAGCAACAGAGGCAACAGCAACAGCAGCAGAGACAACAACAAAAGCAACCGCAGGTTCAGCAACGACAGCCGCAACAGAGACAAGAACAACAAAAACAACAAATGCAAAGACAACAACAAAGGCAACCACAGGTGCAACAAAAACAACATCAACCGAAACAAGAGCAACAAAGACAACAGCAGCAAAAACAACAACAAAGGCAGCCACAAACTCAGCAACGACAACAACATCAACCACAGGTACAGAGTCAGCAGCAACCCCGGCAACAGCATTCTCAACCTCAGGGCCAGCAAGATCGCGGGAAATCACAATATCAACAGTCTCAAGGAAAATCTGATCGAGGAGATGACAAAAATAATAGGTAGGAGGACAAGAAACAAATTGCGGGAGGATGTAATAAGGGTCCTCAAAGTAAATAGAAATGGGTGGATGTATCCCCGGAAAGGAGTCGGGCATGCTTTGGACTATATGTGTAATAATCCTGATTTTGTGGCTGTTGGGATTTATAGGTGGCTATGGTGGCGGACTCATTCATATCCTGCTGGTCATTGCCGTCATCGTGGTTGTGATCCAGCTTATTCAGGGACGTAGAGGATAGCAGCAATTCGGCCCCTTGCCGAGGAATTAAGGGGATGTCATACCTATTTTCCAGTTTCAATAATATTAATCGGTATGGTGTCCCTGTATTTCCTAAATCCACCAGATCTTATTCAGCCTCGACAATAAAAGTCGCAAAGGCCATCATTTCAGCGGTCAACTTTTCCAGCACCAAATCAATTTTTGCTATCAATCGTTCCATCTTTTCCGGGTTCAGGTGAAAAGTGTAGACATTACGAACCACATGCCGGAAGCCTCGATAATCTTCAAGCAAATCTCTCAATTCCTCGGAAATCACAGCTGGTCGCACACCCGGGATGTCCATGCACATCTGGTTCAATAATTCCTGATGCCAGTTTACAGCCGTCGGCACACTGCCATCAATTGTTGCGGCAATTTTTTCAAATATCTTTTCCAGGCCGGAATAGAAGCCGTGCAAATTAAGAGCAACGCCATCAAGGTAATAATCGTCATCCTTTTTTTCTGCTCTTTCCCATCCTTGCTTTGCACGCGCGACCAGCAATGTCAGCTCTGAAAGGTCAGTTCTTATTCGGGCAGCAAGGACAGCACCGGGCTTGCTCATAGTTCGACTCCCTCTTTCAAAATATGCTTCAATAATGATGCTGAGCAGTCTTGTGCATCTACCAGGTCGACTTTGAACACCTTGCTGAAGCCACTGGCAAATGCAACTGCTCTGAAATAGTCCGAAGAAGAAATGTCCCATACGGCGAGATCAATATCCGACCAACTATGGAAATCATCCCTGGCCAAGGAACCAAACAACATCACCCTGCTCGCCCTGAAACGGCTCTTCAACTCGTAAGCCAGTGTGGTTGCCGTTGCCATGGCTTCCTCAACAGCAAAAGAAGGCTGCTGGTGGCGTTTTGACCGGAAAGGCCGGTACTTTTTCAAAAGTTCCCGAGATATGTCCGCAGCAGTTTTTGATGGCATAGTAATTAATCCTTTTTCGAAGGTTATCATAAATAACTTACAATAACACAATGTAAAATGGAGATTATATGATATTTATACGTCGGTAACGGTCGTTTCGTTCCTGACATGCAGGGCCTTTTTGATGGTGGCGAAGATGGCCGACAAATTCTCCATCGCCGGATTACCAGATACGGAAAGCATCCGGAGGAGGCTTTTACTCGGTTTATGAACTTCCTCAGCCAGACGTTAAAAACCGACCGCTGCATTTATAAGGTCGCGCTAGATCAGCTTGGCTGTTGCTTAGTCGCCATTCAGCATGAGGTTAATTGCTTCATGGAGCAATTCCGATTGACAGGCAAAATCCGAGTCAGATTAAACCCGTTGCTTTAAATCTCTTGTGAGAGCCACAACTACCCGCTACCTACCTTCTCCGTTCCGAATTCCATCTATCATATTCTTCTTGAGACTGCTTCTGCTTGTCTTCCTTCTGCTTGTCTTCCTTCTGCTTGTTCTTCCTTCCTTGCTTGTCCAGCTTCTGTTTGTCTTCCTTCTGTTTCTGCTGGTCTTGTTGCCTCTGTTTCTTCTGCTGTTGTCCTTGCTGGTATCCTTGTCTCTTCTGATCTTGTTGCCGCTGTTGGCCTTGTTGTCTCTTCTGATCTTCTTGTTTTTGCCGGTCTTGTTGCCTTTTCTGATCTACTTGCCTCTGCTGGTCTTGTTGTCTCTTCTGGTCTTCTTGCCTCTGCCGATCTTGCTGTCTCATTTGATCTTGTTGCCTCTGCCAATCTTGTTGTCTCTTCTGGTCTTCTGTCTCTTCTGGTCTTGCTGTCTCTTCTGGTCTTGTTGTCTCTGCAGATCTTGCTGTCTCTTTTGATCTTCTTGCCTCTGCAGATCTTGTTGTCTCTTCTGATCTTCTTGCCTCTGCCGGTCTTGCTGTCTCTTCTGATCTACTTGCCTCTGCTGTTCTTGTTGTCTCTTCTGGTCTAGTTGCCGCTGTTGGTCTTGTTGCATCCGTTGCTGATTCCGCTGAAACTCCGGCCGCTGTTGATATTGCTGTTGCCGTTGTTGTCTCAGTTCCTGTCTCTGTTGTTGCGGTCGAGGCTGATAGCCCTGAACACCCCAGGTTCTTTGATTTTCCCAATAGCGATTATTATTCCAGCTCTTCCAGTTCTGTTGAAGTCGTTGCGTAGGAATCCGTTCATAGTTCCAACGATGTCCATACCAATTGCGGTCTCTGTAGTACCTCCTCCAACCTGGGTCTACATCATAATAAAAACTCGGGACATTGTTATAATAGCTCCAACCCTGGTTATAATTTTGTGAGCGATACCAACGACCTTCCCATGGACGCCACCACCAACCATCCCAAAAAAACAAATCAACCGATATGCCAGGAACTACATACACAAAGTCCGTATCAGGCAACACAATAACATCTGGAGGCGACTGAAAATCGATAGGCGGTGGCAGTGCCGAGTCATATCCATACTGACCATATTCTTGATATTGCGTATCAACATATTGGCCGTTACTTTGGTAGGTTGGAGGGAGTACGCACCCCTGGAAAGCGGTTACCACCAAGATACAGACCAGAAATTTCACACTGCGTTTTAGTTTTGACATGATGCCCCCTCATTATCGTTTGCAAAAATTTTCCAAAAGCCACGATAAGCTTATCTCACGCTAATGACCTGTCAACAGGTTATACGTGTGAGAAATACCGTTGATAAGTGCTTATCTCCCCCTGCTAAGCAGGCATAGGGGTGTCAGGTCTCCACCTGTGACAATGTCATGGGTGGAGACCTGACACCCATGGGTTCCATGTTTTTTTCAATCCGCGAAAGCTCAGGTGGGCAATCGCCAACATATACACGAGACTGCGGTTCCCGAAGAACCATCAACAATCCTCTGAACGTCGGATCTGCTCTCAACCACAGATTTGTTTTCAATTCATAGTTGGCGGCATTATGGTTGTCTGAACAAATCATTAATGGTTTATTCAGACCAGTTGCAGGAAATATTAAATTGAGATGAGTATCAATGTCCTTAATTTGACCGATCTCAAAAATATCTACCCACTTATTTGAAATATCAAACTTAATTCTATGTTGAAACTGCTCTTTGTTTTTAATGCCTTCAATACTATTGCTTTTAGCGCCAGCATGGATGGTGACAATGCCACCGAGTTCCCTCGCTTTTTCTGCACCTTGCTCTATTGGGATGTAGACTTTTTCGTCGCCACCCTTTTGCAGAATTCCCGCTACAGTAAGCCCCCAAGATCCCTGGAGAGTGGTCCAGACGTGGTCTAGATCGGCATCTTCGGGGAAAATACATATATAGTGAATCGGGTCGCCGCCGTGGTCGCCACGCAACTCGATTCCGGGCAAAACGGTTATTTTCCCCTCGCCAAGTTTTTGTAGCTCGCGGATACGGGAAACATCCATTGTGTGATGATCAGTAATTGCAACGACACGTATGCCGGAAGCAGCCAGTATATCTATTATCTCTTGGTTACTGGTCTCTTTGCTTGTATAGTCGAAGGAACTTGGGGTATGAAAATGCAAATCCCATTTGTTCAACAATGACCCAACAGGCGAGTAGTTACTCATAAAACCTCCAAAGCAAGTCCAGACGGGTCACGTCTACAAATTACAAATTTGAATTCTGTAGGCTTGACCATACTCCTAGCCTTTTGCAAAATAGGCAAAATAGGGACTCTTCCCCATTTTCAACACAAGTAGAACGTGCAATCGATCCTTGCTAATTTTTACCCCAACACCGCCACTAATTCCGCAACCACCCGCAAATCCTCTACCTGGTCTGCACTGAGCACAATTTCCTCATATCCCTGCATCGAAGAATCAGGACGAAGAACTATCGACGCATGCTGCCAACTACCATCAGCCGCCATTTCCTTCCGACTCTCATAAACCTTGACGGTATAATGACCGCCGGAATCAGCATCGGCAATTTCCCGATGCTGAACAAGAACAACCTTACCTCGACGAGTTCCCACAGGGTTCTTCCGAAACAGACACCACGCGCCATTCGGAATCCTGCGATTCATCGACTCACCGACAACCTGGGCGACAAACAACCCTGCCTGCGGTCGAAACGCATCCGGCAACTCCACCCATTCAACATCCTCAACCTGCTGCTCCTCGCTGAACTGTCCCGCCGCGACCTTCAGATCATAGAGTGGAACGCAGTTCTCAAACGGTTTTACCTCAGTCGGCAAAAGACGGCGGAAAGGCAACACAACGGCATTGTCGGATGTTTCTATTCCAATAAGTTCAAGCTCAGCTACCGCAGGCTCCATCCGGTCCCGGAAAAACTGCTCCGACTTCTTATCGGTAAAATAGACGTAGCATCCTTTCATTCCTCTTGAAAGAAGAGTCCTATATATATTCTTCACATGATGCTCGAATTTTGCCTTCCCTTTTTTTAACGTAGGATCCTGGGTCGCGGTAATGTCCGCAGCAAGTCGACCTGTACTCTCGTCATAACACAAGTCGTTTCCGATGATGACCCCGATGTAGTCGAATTCGAAGCCTTGAGCGGTATAGATGCAGCCGACCTGCTTGAACCCTTCCGGCCGGTATGCCCATTCGTACCATTTCACAAACCCCTTCGGGGGTCTGGTAATTTTACCGTGAGTTTCCCAAGGCAACGCAAAATCTCCAATTCTAACGTCCTTTACCAGTTCGCCATTTGAATCAAGTTCCTGACTCCAAGGCCAGCAGAACCCGGCCACCATACGTGCAGAATTCGGCTTCTCTTCTTCCCTTTTACTCAACTCGTCATATATTGACTTAGGCGAATCGAAAATCCTGAAATCGAATATTTCATTTTTTTGTAGAATGCGCCGCTCCTCCGTGTACCCGAGCACCGATTCGAGCCAGAGGAGATAATCATTTGACCCCATGCAGCGGTATTGCGCCTTGAGGGTTACTTCGGAAACCTTGCAGCCGTACTTCTCTGCTGCACTCTTAATGCTGCTTGAGTTGCCAATTTCCTGGTATCGCACGTTCTGCCTGTCATCAATAAAAAATACCGACGTTTTTGAACACCGTATTAGTTGGTCGACTTGCGGCATGTCTGTTCTGTCCGCTGGCCTGGTGTATTGATGATTACTGTTCTTCTCAATTCGGTGGGCTTCATCAACAAGGAGCAGATCCAATTCGTTTTCAGAGACAACAGAGGGGAGGAAACGGTACAGATTTGAAAAGAGCATCGAACCATCCCTGCCTACAAGGCTCTTCAGCCCTTCGGTGAATGGCTTCGACTTGCAGCCGTAAAAGACCTTTTTCCCTTTTTGCGCAGCTTCGGCGAGGATGTTTATTGCGATGACTGATTTCCCTGTTCCGGGACCGCCGTGGACGATAACCACGGCTTTTTCATTATACCGCGCAGTTTTCCTGACTTTCGACCAGATAAGGTTTTTTGCAACCAGCTGCTCATTTAGAAGTGAAAATACAGCCTCGTTTTTGATGAGATTCGATACATTATCGAGAAGCTTTTTCGTTGGCCGGATCGGGCTCTGCATGAAACGGTTGAAGATTTCAAATCCGTCACCTTTTGCGAGTAGCCCTTTTATCCTGTCCGCCAGTGCTTTTGTATCCTTTTTACAGTAAACGGGGTATTCGCTGACAAGTGACTGATAATAGGGACTGAAAAGTCCGCTTCGATGAACTGCTTCATAATTATGGCAATAGGAACAGCTGAAGAGCACCATGGGAGGAGATTCATCAAATTCCGCAACAAATCCCTTCAGGTAGTCGTGGTAACCCTTGACCTGCTGTGCGGGATGGGGCACAAGCTTTTCGGAACCGCCCGTATAGGTTTCTACAAAATTCCCTTCATCTTCAATGGCCCGGACTGAAGTCCATTGCTTCAATTCAATCAATACCACATTGGCGCTGTCATCGTTCCCCTTGCCGAACAACAGGCAGTCGATCCGACTCTGATTGCTGTAAGGAACTTCATATTCAAGCGCAATTATATTTTCCGTCAGACCGGCGATCTCGATCAAATCACGAACCCGAGGAAGAGAATTTTGCCACGATGCCTTTTCACTCGCAATGGGCATCCTGCCCCACCGTGCCTGAAAATTTTCGCTCATGATATCAGTCAGTCTGTTCATTTTTATATCATGAATAAACTGTTCGGTTTTATCCTGATATATGATCATAAACTCGGAATTCCTATCGGTTGAGAGATCTTTACAGCTTGGTATACTTAAGATTATTCCCCTTCGCCTTATCGACAGGATACTTCTTCTCACCCTTCTCCATCTTGCGTATCAGCGCCCGCTCCAGGTCAACCTCGAACCGCTGGCAAAAGCGGAGCAAAAAAAAGAGGACATCGGCAATTTCATCTTCGATCTCCTCTCTCTGCTGCGGATTTTTCAACAACTCCATCGCCTGATCTTCCGACAGGAAGCGGAAATGCTCCAGCAATTCCGACGCCTCGGTAATTACCCCTATGGCGAGGTCCTTGGGTCCGTGAAACTGGTCCCAGTCGCGGGCTTCGCAAAATTCCCGGACTTTCTCTTTTAATTCATGAATTGAAACGTCCACTATATATCACCCTTCGGAAAAAGAAAAAGCCGCCAAAACAGCTGATCGCTGCCCCTGACGGCTTCATTTGTTAATAAGATTATTTCCCCCACTATCCTGACCTCAAATTTGAATCATAAGCATAACAAATTAACTATTTTTACACCCGGCGCAAGCATTGTGTCAATATGTACAGAAATTATTTAGTTTGAATTAAAGATAACCTTACCCCGTTTCGATGACATCGGACAGCGTCAAATTCTTTACGTTAAAAAACGGGTGTCGGAACTTTGCCCCATCCGGTAACCGGCGCAAGGTCCCGCACGTTTTTCAGGACAAGATTATGAATATCCACGTCTGCCACAAAGAGAGGCTGCCGCCGTGTATTAATGCCGAACAAGCCGTAAGGTGCGGAAAGGTTTTTCGGGATCTCGGCCTGCAGGAAAATCATCCTTCTGACAATGCCTCCCGCAACAGGATGACCTTCTTTCCTGCCCGGCATTTCGTGGTGCATCCCGGCATGTCCGCCCTCCAGGTGGCGGAATGGATGGAAAATCCAGTCGCCTATCATTGCAATTGTGTGATGGCGCTTGTAAAGCTGCCATTGCCCGCCTGTATCGGCAATCATTCCCTGCATGACATAGTCTTTGGGCATGAAGTATACGAGAAACGGACCGCGCTTAGCCTTGAGCCGACTTGCGATTCCCGGCAGTTCCAGAACCGATGCCATTCTGTGCTCCAGCATAGGCAGATCGTCAGGCAGAATTGCCATGGCTGTTACCGATTGGTCGTGCCACAGCGGCAAGTTGTTGATGGTATACGATCTCAGCAAAAAAGCACTGCCAAGCGTAATGGAAAACATTACGGCAAACACGAGAATCGTTTTGAAAATAGATCCGTGAGGAAAGTTTAGCCGGGGAAGCATGTTTTCCAGGCCTTTTGGCAAAAACATGCCGGTTCTGTTCATGTATTGCCGATACTCTGCATCAAACTGCCCGAGCATTCTTCTTTCTTCATCCAAAGCCAGCAGGTAATAAAGAATCATCATGATGTTCCAGAGTGCGATTACGAGAAAACGGGGCCAGAGTATGGCAAGACCAAGGCCGGTCAATCCGAGCCCCAGATACTGAGGGTGACGGATAAATGAGTAAAGCCCGCGCAGGGCTATTCCCTTTTTGAAGAATTTATTGAAGTAAACCTGGGCGGCACAGATCAGGAAAATTGCGAAACCGGCCACGAAAAGTATAGAGCCGGAAACTCGAATGCTTTTCAGTAACAAATTCGGCGGCGAAACCATGTGGGGAAGAAAAAAGGCCGTCAACCAGCGGGTAGCGGGATGTTGCACCAGGAAAAGCAGCAAAGGGTTAAATGCAGCGTAAAAGAAAGCGGCGAATGGGCTGATCATTATGACTATCTCAAGCCCGATTATAAAATAGAGAGCAACAGCGCCGCCGAAGATTAACCTTGTTTTTTTCATCCGTTTAGCCTCAACAATCCGGATTGGCTCATCTTCCTTCTATATCTCATATAGTTTAATAGATAAAATTCAAATTTTCACTAATTTGAGGAAAATAGGATCAGTCTCTTTTGCTGAAACGTAAATAGCTCACCAGAACCTTTTTGCAGCAAAAGCCCTTCCGGAGCCTGACTTAAGATATATTTCAAAATCGGCTGCTTTTCTTTCATCTTTGAATCCCGTGATAGCCACGAGATTCCAGGGGGCGTATTTCGAGGTATGTGACGATTGTCCTGCGTTATGCGCAGCCAGGCGTTTTTGAATGTCGGATGTTAATCCGATATAGGTCTGATCCGGGAATTTGATGCTGCGCATAAGATAGACGTATTTCATGGCATCACCTCAGGGTTGAGCTTACATTAATTTTTCCCAAGATAATAAGATTTAAAAGAGTTTTGTGAGGAAGGGATAGAAAAAAGGCCCCGGCTGACACTTGGCGTTGTTTTAACGTACGTGGTTCAGGCCATAGAATTGGTGGTAATAACAGGTCCTCCTTCGCCAAGGCTTCGGCGGACAGCCTTCGCCAAAAATAACAAGGCTTCGACTGACACTTGGCGTGCCAGCCGAAGCCTTGGCGAAGGCTGGTGGAGGTGGCGGGAATCGAACCCGCGTCCGAAAATCATCTACAGAAGGCGTCTACATGCTTATATCAGTATTTGGGTTTAACCGTCATGAATCTCCACTGGCCGGGATACCCGGATCGGCGATTCTGCTTTCAATTTCGCCTCGGGGCCACGGGCACTTCCCTTCGGCTATCCCACTTAATGACGATCTGTCCTTCCCCGTGGGAGAGGGTCGGCAGATCGTTAGCAGTTATTAAGCTGCTAAAGCGTAGTTATAATTGTCGGCGTTTAATTCGCCCTGGATTGTTTTACGGGCCACCCGCATCCCCGGCATGCAACCTTTGCTTATTATCCCCGTCGAAACCTTTACACCCCCGTTTGGAAAAAAGTGAGAAGTGAGACGGAAGACGTTAGACGTATAAAAACTGGATGTCTTGCTTTTTACGTCTTACATCTCACATTTCACGTCTTACTGATTTATTTGTTTCTTTCCTTGAACGCCTGCGCGACTTCGCGGCCATGTCCTTTTTCTTCATGTCCTCGCGCTTGTCGTACAGCTTCTTGCCCTTGGCCAGCCCCATCTCCACCTTGACCAGGCCGTTCTTGAAGTAGAGCCGCAGCGGCACGAAGGAGTATCCCTGTTCCCTGATCTTGCTGAACAGCTTGACGATCTCCTTTTTGTGCAGCAGGAGCTTGCGCATCCGGTCCGGATCGTGGTTTTCCCGGTTGCCGAAGTCGTAGGGTGAGATATGCAGGTTATTGAGAAATGCCTCACCGTTCTTCACCATGGGCGAAGGAGTCGTTCAGATTGGCCTTCCCCTGGCGGAGCGATTTCACCTCGGTTCCCATCAGCACCATCCCCGCCTCGAATTTTTCCTCGATGAAATAATCGTGGTAGGCCTTCTTGTTGTTGCAGATCAGCTTTTCACCCATTTTTATTATATTACCAGATTGTTTATTTAATAACTATAAATAATATCAATAATTTCTGATGATTATCCCAACTTCTCAGGGGCGCTCCGGAAGCCCCAGGATTTCACCTCCGGTGATAACTTCCAGCACTCTGCCCTCTTCGATTATTGCACGCAAGATGTCCCCCGCGATGGGGTTGCCGTTAAAACCCATTACCAGGAAATCCGCCCTCTTCCCTTTTTCGAGAGAACCGGTCTCCGTGTCGAAACCGATCGCCTCAGCCCCTCCCAGTGTCGCCATGCGGAGAAGTTCACCGGGAGTGAACACATCCGGAGAATCAGCCAGCAGGTATCTCATCTCGTCCAGCATGGACAGTGAATCGTTGCTGGCCAGGGAATCGGTTCCCAATGCCATGGGTATGCCCATTTTTTTAAACAGGAAAGCCGGGGCTTTCCCGACATTCAGCCTGTCATTGCTGCGCGGACAGAGCACTACCCTGCAACCGCGTTTTTTAAGGAGCTCCGAGTCGGCATGGTTCACATGCACGCAGTGTATCACCGTCGGCGACATTTCCAGGATTCCCAGTTTGTCCAGGTATTCCACCGGAGACATTTTTTGCGGCGCAGGAAGAAACCCCTCCCAACCGACAAAAGGGAAAAGGAGTTCGGCGATTTTGCCGGTTGATTCAAAGATGAAATCAATTTCTTCCCTGGATTCGGCAAGGTGTATCGCCATGGGAAGTGATTTCTTTACCGCCATATCCGCGATATCTCTCAAAAATGTCTCGGACAGGGTATGCGGCGCATGGGGCGACAGTCCCGGAACCAGTTTCGAACCGCTGAAGACGGCCAGGTCTGCTTCGAGCCGTGCCGTAAGGGATGCGCAGTGCAGCGGGTCCCGTCCGATCGCCTCCAGGAACAGCCTGCCGCACAGGGCGGATTCCAAGTACAGGGGAATCAGCGCGCCCCCGTGACAATTTCTCCGATGGCAGTCGTCCCGGATTCAAGGGAAATGCGGATTCCCTCTCTGAGCGAATGCTCCCTTTCATCCATGGTCAGGGCCCGGCTTATCTTTATCACCTGGACCACCCAGTCCACGTAGGTGCGGGGGGAATAATCTATATCTTTTCTGATTTTCCACGAAGGAAAATGGGTAAGTTCCAGGTGGGAATGTGCATTGACAAAACCTGGTTGGATCACGCAGCCCGGGAATTCCAGGACCTGGGCGGGAAAAGAGTTCCGTAAGTCGGAAAGCCTTCCCACGTCCTTAATCCGTCCATCTTCAACCAGCACGGCCCCTCCTTCTATCGGAGGGCCTGAAACCGGCATCAGATATGACGCTGCAAAAATCCTCATTATCCCATCTCCGTTACCAGTTGACTTTTTTCAGTTTCCCCTGCCCGGCAACTTCTTTTCGGGTCGGGAGAATGCGGTTCCGCTCGTCGACAAAAACCAGTTTTGGCTCATGTTGCAGCGCTTCCTTATTATCCATGTTAACAAAACTTGCTATGATCACAAGGTCACCGGGTGCGACCAGCCTTGCGGCGGCTCCGTTGACGCATACCGAGCCGGAACCCCTTTCGCCCTCGATGGCGTAGGTTTCGAACCTGCTGCCGTTATTGACGTCCCAGATGCAAACCGCCTCGTACGGCAGGATATCCGCCGCGTCCATGAGGTCCCTGTCAATGGTTATGCTTCCCTCGTACTGGAGGTCCGCACCTGTCAAAGTCGCCCTGTGTATTTTGCTTTTCAGCATTTTTCTCTGCATGGAAAGCCCCTTCCTATTACCATATTGTCAATTAGTCTAGTTTTTCCAATCCTCACCGCAAGAGCCATTAGAGTGTCGTCGCCGGCGATTTCAACTTCCTCGAGGGTATCCTTGTGGCGGAAGTCAACATATTCGACAACAGCGGCAGACTCGGATCCAAGGATTTCGATGGCCTTTTTACGAAGAATATCAACCGGTTTCACCCCTTCAGCGTATTCATTGCTCACCGCGGCAAGACACCGGCTGAGACATAATGCGCTCATTCTCTCTTCCGGAGAAAGATAAGCATTGCGGGAGCTCATGGCCAGACCGTCGGCCTCGCGGACAATGGGCATGCCGACAATATCGACAGCCATGTCCAGGTCCGCGGCCATTCTTCGAATTACGGCAAGCTGCTGGAAATCCTTTTCCCCGAACAGCGCGACCCGGGGCGCGACGATATTGAACAGCTTGGCCACCACCGTCGTCACTCCGCGGAAATGCCCGGGCCGCGATGCGCCGCAGAGGGGAAGCGTAAGAGTTTCCACATTCACATAGGTCTGGTAACCCCGGGGATACATTTCACGCGCATCGGGAGCAAAAATGACATCGACTCCAGCCTGCCCGGCTATCCCGGCATCACGGTCAAGATTGCGCGGATAAGCCTCGAAGTCCTCGCCCGCTCCGAACTGGGTCGGGTTGACGAAGATGCTCAGCACCAGCAGATCACCGCGTTTCCTGCCTTCCCGCAGAAGCGAGGCATGTCCCTCATGGAGAAAGCCCATGGTGGGGACAAAGGCGATCGTTCCACCGTCGGCCCCGGCCTTGCGAGATATTTCCCGCATCTCTTTTATTGAAGTGATTATTTGCATAAAAAAACCGGGAATTCAGTATTCAGAATAAAAACCGTTCAAATTCACTTCTCACTTCTCACTTCTCACTTCTCACTCCTGACTCCTGTATTCGTGTCTAGTGAAACGAATGCTCTTCAGTGGGAAATTCGCCCGACTTCACCTCGCGGGAATACTGCGAAACGGCCGTTGAAATCAGTGCCTTGGCGTCGGCGTATTTCTTGACGAATTTTGGCGAATACTTGTCGCAGATACCCAGCATGTCGTGAATCACCAGGATCTGCCCGTCACAATAGGGGCCCGCCCCGATCCCGATGGTGGGAATGGAAAGTTCGGCCGTTATCCGGCGTGCAAGCTCCAGCGGTATAGCCTCCAGGACGATGGCAAATGCACCGGCGGATTGGACGGCAAGGGCATCCTCCAGCAGCTTGTCCCCCTGCTCTTCCTTTTTCCCCTGGACCTTGTAGCCACCCATCCGGTGTATTGACTGCGGCGTGAGACCAATGTGTCCCATGACCGGAACATCCATATCGACAATTGATCGAATCACGTCTGCGACATTCACCCCGCCTTCGAGCTTCACAGCCTCGGTGTTGCCCTCCTTGACCAGGCGTCCGGCATTGAGCCTGGCATCCCGCACATCAACCTGGTAGGAGAGAAAAGGCATATCGGCGACAACCAGCGCTTTGGGCTTTGTCCGCGCCACAGCCCTGGTGTGGTATATCATATCCTCCATGGTGACAGGGAGGGTGTTGTCGTAACCGGAAAAGACAACGCCGACCGAATCACCGACGAGGATCAGATCAACCCCGCAACTGTTGACGATCTGGGCGGTGGGGTAATCATAGCAGGTAATGGCGCAGATCTTTTCACCGTTTCTCTTCATCGAGTGAATATCGAGAATGGTTTTTTTTCTTGACAAGTGAACCTCCGGAAATAAAAAAAGCCCTCGGTTCGGAGGGCGTTTTTTCACGACGTACGAGAGATATGAGCCTCTCGTCAACTACGGCTATTGCCTTCCGTCCCGGTTCGCAATGGAATCCAGGCGGTATATAAGTTGTAATTTTGCCGGGTTGTATCAATAGAAATTAGCACAATTTATAAAAGCATGTCCATCAATTTTTCATCAGTTCCAGCTCCCGGATTACGGCGCTGCTTTCATGTTTGCGTTTTTCCATGATATCGAAAATGACCTCGATCATGGCGACATGGGAGACCACCGATTTCTCGATTTCCGTTCCGTCCATGACCTGGGCCGCAGTGGCTTTGGTCATGGCCTGGGTCATGTCCTCAATTGATCGTATGTATTTAAGGATATTTTTCGTGGCGTTTGCCTGCTCTTTCGAGGCACTGAAAATCTGCGAAGTCATCGTGCTGACATCCTCGATGGACCGGTTTACCAGTTTGACCCCCTGCACCTGTTCTTCCGTGGCGTCCCTGATTTCCGCGGTCATCTCCATGGAACGAACGGCGCGGCCCAGAATCCCGTTGAGCGATTCGCCCATGGCTCGGCCGGTCTCCACCCCTTTCTGCACCAGTTCCTTGCTCGAGGAAACATTTTCGGCGGCCTTCCTGGACTCGCAAAGGATGTCTTCGATGATACCGGTTATCTCGCCGGTGGATTGGCTGGTCTGGAAAGAAAGATTGCGTATTTCGTCGGCGACCACACCGAAGTTCCGGCCGTATTCGCCGGCCTGGGCGGCGATGATGGAGGCGTTAAGGGCAAGCAGGTTGGTTCTCTTTGTTATGTCCTTGATTACCTTGACAATATTCCCGATACGCCCGCTGTTTTCACTCAGATGTTTTATCGTATCATAGGAGAGTTCCACGGATTTCTGGATATCGGCGAGCGCGGCAATAGTTTCTTCCACCTCGACCATTCCCTTGTCCGCCTGGATCTTGACCTCGCTGGAAACCTCATGGGAAACGGCGGCATTTTTTTCCACGTTCTTGATTGAGGCGTGCATCTCTTCCATCGCCGAAAGTGATTTATCGATACTCTCACCGAGGAAATCCATGTTTTTTGTGACCTGGTCGATGGCTACGGAAATCTCGCTGACCGCAGAACTGGTCTCATCCACTGATGACATTATCGTTTCGGACGAAGAAGCGATTTTCTCCGTCTCCCGGAATACCGATTCGACCGACATCTTCAGATTGTTGACATTGGTCGTATAGAGATCCTTTTTCTGGAGGATGGTCGAGAAAGTGGTCTCCAGTTCGGAAGTGAGCGCGTTAATGGTCTTGAGCAGATTTATTCTCATGATAGCCGTTGCAGCCTGGTCGGCGAAGAGATTTATGGTGTCCACGTCGCTTTCGTTGCTCATCCGCCGGCTGAGCTTGTTGTCGATGCCGAACAGGCCGACGGCTTCCCCCTTCACCACTATCGGACAGAGGACAAAACTGCGCGAACGGAGCGGCTTTATATTGTCATACGGGGGTTTGAGAAAATAATCGTCGGGGCACTTGGCAATATCGTCGACCAGATAGCGCTTTTTCTCCGCCATACATTTGTAGATAATGCCGATGCGGTCGTCCAGGGGCAACGAGACACCTGAAATATCGAAATCCTCGCTTCCCGTGGCAATGGCGAAATACAGGGAGTTTTTCCTCGGATCAACCATCAGGATATTCACTCTTTCATAACCCAGAACGTCATGAAGCCCTTTCGCACACAGTGACAAAACCTCATCGATATCAAGCGAGGTCTGAATCCGGTTGCTTATCTTGTGAAAGTTCTTGATGTTTGCATCGAGAATCCTGTAGCGGCTTTCGAATTCCTCCTTCTGGGAAACCACCTCCTGGTTCAGCCTGTTCAGCTCTTCGGCCCTTTCGTGCAGAGACATTCCGGACTTGCTGACAAAATAGCCGAAGATCGCCATTACCAATGCCGTTCCGGCTCCCATGTAAAGATATAACGCGGAATTGTAAGGGCTGCGGATGATGTCCGAAATAATCTGGTCGGAGATACGGAGGGACGGATCGCGGAAAAACACCAGGTTTATAACTGCCCATAACACCGGAGCACCAAGACCGACAAAAAAGCCGGCGCTCATATAAATCAGTTTTCTGTTTTTCAGAATCGATTTAAGCATAATCGCCTTTCAAACACGTTTATTCCCGCAAAGATGCGCGAGCATGGCAGATCCGGAGACTCTGCCGGATCCGGATTTCGTCATTTAATAATCTAATGGGCGGGAAAGTCAAGAATTTCCTGAATATATAGGAGTTCTCTAATTCTTGCGGAATGGTCCATCATTAAGCGGATTCGTGAATTTGAAAACAATCACGACTGAATTTCGCAGGTAAAAAGAAGGATGCAGTTTCAGGGCGGACGAAAGGAAAGTCCGGAAGGATGTTAAAACGGCAAAAGAGGAGATATCCATAATTGAGGACCTCCTCTTTTGCGATTTCGTAAACAAATTGTCCCGTGCCGCCGGTTATCCCTTGACGATCTCCTTCAGTTCCTTGCCCGCGGAAAACTTGACCGCTACACTGGCCGGGATTTTCAATTCCGCGCCGGTCCTCGGGTTGCGACCGGTACGTTCAGCCCTTTCCGAAACGCTGAAACTGCCGAAGCCGACCAGGGTAACCCTCTCGCCTTCCTGCAGGGCGCCGGTGATAGCTTCCAGAATAGATGATACGGCGTTGTCCGCCTGTGCCTTGGGAATTTCCACTTCAGCGGCAACCCGATCGATGATGTCAGCCTTGTTCATTTAAATGTCCCCCTTTGTTCTGAATGATATATGCAATTATATCAACTCTCCGTCAATCGCAAGGAAAAAAAGCCGTCCCCGGCATAATCCTCATATTTCCGGAGAATTGAATTCTCAAACAAATCCACATTTGCCGAGGAGATCCATGGTCACCCCTCCTCCATCATCGGAAGTTTTTCCGGTGACGAGCCTTTCGACATACTTACCTATGATATCGGTTTCAATATTCACCACATCACCCGGTTTCCTGTATTGGAGGTTTGTTTCAACAATGGTATGCGGGATGATGTTCACAGTAAATCCTTCATCGGATATGGTATTTACGGTGAGGCTGATACCGTCTATGGCGACCGAACCCTTTTCGATGACATACCGGGCAAATTTCCGCGGGAGCCTGAATTCGAAAATGTGATTACCCGATAATTCACGACGTGAAACAAGCGACGCAATGCAGTCCACATGTCCGCTCACGATATGTCCGCCCAGACGGTCTCCGACACGCAACGCCCGCTCCAGGTTCACATGATGCCCCGGACCCAGCCTGCTTAACGATGAGCGTTCGATGGTTTCGGGAGACACATCGAATGCCAGCCGCGACGCGCCTTTTTCCACCACGGTCAGACAGATCCCGTTCACGGCAATGGAGTCCCCGAGTTTAATTTCCGCGACGGGAAAAGACGATGCGACTTCGATGCGCGCCGAAGCCCCGGTCCTGGAAATTTTCAGTATTTTCCCCACATCTTCTATCAGGCCTGTAAACATTTTCTCTCCGGGTATCCTTCAACCAGCCAGTCATCACCAAAGCGGGTTATGGAAATGTCATCCAGTTTGCGCGCTTCCGCCATGCGGGAAACGCCCTTTCCGGCAAAAAGCCCGAATCCGTCGCTGCCCCCGACCAGTTTCGGAGCATAAAACAGCAGGTATTTATCTATCAGGCCCAGCCGCATCATCTCACCTGCAAGCTCGCGCCCGCCTTCGAGAAGGATGGATTGCATCCCCTTTTTGCCAAGTTGCCTCAACATGTCGGACAGGTCGACCCTGCCGTTGTCCTCGCGGCAGGTTAGGATCTCGACGCCGGATTTTTCCAGTTCGATGATCCTGCCGGAACTCCGTACGGTTGTTGCTATACATGTCGGCGATCCTGATTCGCTGTGCAGGACCCTGGCCCCGGCAGGAATACGCAGACGGCTGTCAACGATAATGCGCACCGGGTCTTTGCGCTTTCCCCGCAGCCTGCACGTCAGCATCGGATCATCGGCGACCACCGTTCCCACGCCCACCATGATTCCGTCAACCATTTCTCTAAGTCTGTGCACATATCTACGTGATTTTTCAGATGTTATCCATTTGGAATCCCCTGCCGTAGTAGCCGTTTTCCGTCCAGCGTCAGGGCACTTTTCAGTATGACAAAAGGCAAACCGGTAGTGACATGCTTGATGAATCCCTCGTTGATCCTGGAGCATTCCTTTTCCAGAATACCGGTATACACTTCGATACCCGCGGCACGCAGGATATCGATGCCTTTTCCGCAAACAAGGGGATTCGGGTCGGTCATGCCGACGAAAACCCTGGCGACACCAGCCGCCACAAGGGCATCGGCGCAGGGTGGCGTCTTGCCGAAATGGGCGCATGGTTCAAGGGTCACGTACACATCGGCATTGCGCGCCATGTCCCCGGCCTGCCGCAGCGCGTGAATCTCTGCATGGGGGGTGCCGGCCTTTTTGTGCCAGCCTTCACCACAATCGCCCCTTCCCGCGTAATCACACACCCCACCGCAGGATTCGGCGCCGTCCTGCCGGTACCCTTCCGTGCCAGGGAAAGGGCGCGCCTCATCATTTTCGTATGGAAATCCTTCATGGAAAAAACCTGCCACAGAGAACCGGAGAGCGGAGATCGTCATTATGCGTGTACCAACCACCAGCTGATCCCGGCTATTTTTTCAAAAGGTCCTGCAGTTCGACCATGAATTCGTTGATGTCCTTGAACGAACGGTAGACCGAGGCAAAACGGACATAGGCCACCTCATCCACATCATGCAGTTCGTTCATGACCCATTCGCCAAGGGTAGTGCTTGGCACCTCCCTTTCATTGCCTTCCTGGAACCTCGACTCCAGGCCGTCCACCATTTTCTCGATAGTTTCAATGGAAACCGGCCTCTTCTCGCAGGCCTTCTTGATCCCCGCTATCAGCTTCATCCGGTCGAAAGATTCCCGGCGGCCATCCTTTTTCAGAACCACCGGCAGAATCTCTTCGACCCGTTCGTGGGAAGTGAATCTCTTGCCGCAATTCTCGCATTCCCTGCGGCGACGGATCGATGAACCGTCCTTGTCCGGTCTCGAATCAACAACCTTGCTCTCGGAATGAGAGCAGAACGGGCACTTCATTCAACCCCCTCCACGGACGCATCGAGTTCGGAAAATCTCACGACATCCACTCCGGCTTCCCCGATCATCTCTTCGGCCAGCCGGTCCGGGTATCCCTCTTCGTAGACAACCCGCCTGATACCGGCATTGATGATCATTTTCGAGCAGATGATGCAGGGCATGGTCGTACAGAACAGGGTCGACCCGTTTATATTCGTACCGTGCTTGGCGGCCTGGATAATCGCGTTCTGTTCGGCGTGCAGCCCCCGGCACAGTTCATGTCTTTCGCCGGATTTGATGCCGAGTCTTTCCCTCAGGCAGCCGACTTCCAGGCAATGGGCAACCCCGGAAGGAGCGCCGTTATAGCCGGTTGCCAGGATGTTCTTGTCCTTGACGATTACCGCTCCCACCTTTCTCCGCAGACAGGTGGAACGCAGCGAGACAAGCCGTGTTATTTCAATAAAGTATTCTTCCCAGGAAGGCCGGGCCATAAGTAATTCTCCGGGCAGGGGTATTTGACTCAAAAAGTCTGGTTTTCAGTGTCTCCAAGGATAAACTATAATTCAAGGGGAGGTCAAGAAGATAGCCGGTTTCCGGAAAATTGTCACATCAATCCCGCTCGTCAGTCATCATCCCGGCCCGAACGGTTGCGTTTTTTCATTGATTCGCGCTTCTTCTCGGTCAGCCTTTTCTCTATGGCTGACCGGGGAGTTTTGGTCGGGATACGCTTTTTCCTTTTTTTCTCCCGTTTCTCCAGGGCCATCAAAAGTCTCTTCATGGCAATTTCCCGATTGCGCGCCTGGGAGCGGCTTTCACTTGCCTGCACCACTATGCCGGTTGGAAGATGGCGGATCCGCACCGCCGTCTCGGTTACATTCCTGTGCTGACCGCCGGGACCGGAAGCCTTGTAAAACTCTATTTTAATGTCGTTTTCTTCTATCCTTGCCGTCATATCACCTGTTTCCTGAATTATCCGACAGCAGCCGGATTCGCGGGGTCCCGGACGGCAGAGTCCAATGCCTGCAACAGGCCGCCGTTAACTCGTTTTTCTCGCGGCTTCCCGTGAATCCTTAATTGACAGTCACCAGTCCTTATATCATAATGCAAAAAAATTGACAGGAAATAACCCATGGACCCTCTTGCCCTCCTCAGGAAATATTTTTCGGCCAATAGCCGAGCGTTCGAAATAGTGCTCGAGCACAGCAGGAAGGTTGCCGACAAGGCATTACATATTGCCGCCGGTATTGACAAACCCTCACTTGATTTGCGATTTATGGAAGAAGCGGCCCTGCTGCACGATATAGGCGTATCGCTCACCTGTGCCCCGAAAATAGGATGCACCGGGACCGCACCGTATCTGTGCCATGGAATCCTGGGGAGACAAATCCTGGAAGAGGAAGGATACCACGTACACGCGCTTGTCTGTGAACGCCATATTGGAGTCGGCATCACTGTGGACGATATCGTCCGCCAGCAGATGGACCTGCCGGAAAGAGACATGAGTCCAGTCTCCCCGGAAGAGAAAATCATCTGTTTCGCGGACCTTTTCTACTCGAAAAAGCCCGGCTTTCTTCACATGGAAAAATCCGTCGATCAGGTACGGGCCAACCTGTCGAAGCATGGAACAGAAAAGGTAGATATTTTCAACAAATGGCTGATCGAATTCGGCGGTTGAATTTTCACAGGCCCGTCATCCTGATATAATTCAATGTATCCTGCGCTTCGGGCGCAGACATCCACGAAAGGAGCACAAATATGAACCAGATGCTGCCATATGCCCTGACCGGCCTGCTCGCCGTTGTTTTTTTCATAACTCTTATTCTCGTAGTCCGCAATCTCAGAAAATCCCTTTCGGATGTCTATGAACGTCTGATGTCGGCAGACAGGGAACTTGAGGAAATGAAGCAGGCAGTGAAAGGTGAACTGGAAGCAATGAAAATGTCCCTGGACAGGGAATCGGAAGATATCAGGAAAATCCTGGACGCCCAGGCATCCGCAAAATCCGAAGAAATGAGCGGCAAAATCGCCCAGGTTAAAGAAGACATCCGGGCGGCCCTGAAAGCATATATCGATTCGATCATCAAAAAGATTTCCGAAAACGATGCCGCGCAGAAGAGCAGGTTCGATTCACTTTCGTCGCAATTTGCCGACCTGCGGCAACAATACGCTCAAGATGCCGCCAGACCGGCTGAAAGCACCTCCGGGATCCAGGCAGGCCTTCAGGATAAGACGCAACATCCAGGTCAACAGGCCCCGGCTTCCCCGCCGAAACAGCAAACGCCCTCCTCCGAAGATGCCAACGCAAAAGCGCGACGACTGGCCCGCCTGATCGTTTCCGACATAGCCCTGTATAACCGCAAGAATGTGGAACGCGGGGTAAGGGAAGGCAATTTCCTGGAACTGCTCGAACAGGACATCAAAGAAGCCCGGTCCCTGTATGCCCGTCGCGTCTCCGAGGAGATACGCAACAACACTTCATACCTTGACGAGGCTTTCCAGGAATTGTTTGAAAAAACAAAGCAGGAACTGAATCTGTAGTCCCTTGCCGAAGCTGCAAACGTCAGCTCATACCGTAAGCAGAAATGTCAAATAGCGGGGAGAAAATGCCCTACCGATATCTTGAAGACATCGCCACCGCCGATGTGGCCTTCGAAGCCGGCGGGAAGGACCTTGCTCAACTGTTTACCGCCGCGGCCGATGCCCTGATGAACGTCATGGTTGCCGATCTGGAAACCATCGGGGAGTTGCAGGAAATCGAATTTGCCGTGGAGCATGACGAACTGGACCTGCTGCTGTTCAATTTTCTCCAGGAACTGGTCTTTCTCAAGGATGCAAAAAGGCTTCTGCTGCGCGTGTCATCCGTCCGTATCGACGATTCGGACTCACATTATACCGCGCGTGCCACCGCCCGGGGAGAAGAATTGGATCCGGACAAACATGACCTGATCGTGGATGTAAAAGCGGTTACACTTTACCGGTTTTCACTACGAAGAGAGAATGAAGGGTGGGCCGCGACGGTGGTGCTGGATATATGAACCTGTATAAGGCAGTTAGCCACTAATTACACGAATAAATACGAATGTTATTAAACCCTTATTTGTCATTTTGTTGTCACCAATTTGGTGGTTGTTTTTATTGGAAAAAGATTTGCTAATTCGTGCTAATTCGTGAAAATTCGTGGCTAAAATGCTTTTTTCATGATGAAATGCTGATTCATTCTTATCATCGAGAACTCTTCTTGAATATACTTGAAAGCGTAAAATTGCTTTTTCTGTGATTTCCTCCGAGGCTCCGTGCCTCTGTGGCGTTATAGCTGTTTTTGGGTCAAATCCTCCACGGCCTTCCTCGATTTTTCCACTATTTCTTCAGGAGCCTCATTTCCGAAACGGATCGGTTTTCCGAAAACGACCGTCACCCTGCCCCTTTGCGGCCAGATCTTCCCCGGTGGATATACCTTTTCCAGCCCGGCTATATGCACCGGCACAACCGGTATGCGCAATTCCCCGACCATGAAACCGAGGCCCGCCCGGAAAGGGAGCAGCCTGCCATCGCGGGACCTTTCCCCCTCCGGGAAAAGGAGGATATTGCAGCCGCTGTCGGCAAGCCTGCCCATGTAACGGAAAGCCTGGCGGACGCCTCCGGTCTGGGGAAGCGGGAAAAGGTTAAGGGCAATCGTACCGTATTCGTAGGCAAACCTTTTCCATAGCCTCATCGCCGGAGAGGCTTTTTCCGGAAAGAAAAACTCTTCCCATGCCGCGGTGGCCGTATTGTAGCGCCATTTCGAGGGCAGCGAAAACATCACCGCAGCATAATCGAGATAGCTCATATGGTTTGCTATGAACAGGACCGGGGGCTTTGTTCCTTCGAGGAGTTCGAGTCCCTTCACTTCCAGCTCCATGAACAGGCGCGTCAACGGATAATGAAAGAACGCGTCGCCAATTCTTCTCACCATGCGGAACAACGGCCTGTTTGTCCAGAACCGTCCCCTGCCTCCGGCTTTAATCCTGCTCCTGGCTTCTACGATTTTTCTCAGTCCTGCCACCCTGGTATCCCGGTCAATGACCGACTCATCAAGATCCATCCTGAATTCCTGCTCCAGGTAGTTGACCAGTTCCAGTCGCCCGATGGAGGTCAGGCCGAGATCAGATACGATATTCGAATCTTCGCGAATATTCGCCGCATCGACTCCCGTAACCCGGGAGATAAGGTTAATCAGGGGATCGGCCGAAACGGCGGTACCGGATGAAGTGCCCTGAAGAAGAGTCTCTTTTACCTTGAATTTCTTTACCTTTAGGGTGGTCGTCTTGGGAAAGTCGGGTTCCGGCCACACGGAAAACCCCGTGATGCGGTGCAACTCGTCCAGGGCGTAATTGGCTTCTTCGATAATCTCCTCAGGTTTCCTGCCGGTGCCGTCAGGCACGATTACCGCGAATACTTCTTCTCCGGAACCGCGATCCATACCAATGACGCATGCCTCCCTGACCCCGGCCGTCCCGTTAAGTATTTCTTCTATTTCATCGGGGTAGACATTGATACCCGCGCCGGTGACTATAAGTTCCTTGCTCCGCCCTTTTACAAAGAGGTTGCCTTCCCGGTCAAACTCTCCCAGGTCGCCGGTCCTGAACCATCCATCCGGGGTGAAAGCGTCGCGTGTTGCCTGCTCGTTTTGATAATAGCCCGGGAAGATGTTGTCCCCCCTGGCCTGGATTTCATTGTTGCCGATCCTCAACGATACGCCCGGGAGCGCTTTACCCACGGACCCCGGCGTCTGCCTCTCCATCGTATTTGCCGCCAGCACCGGTGAGCATTCGGTCAGGCCATAGCCTTCGAGGACCGTAAATCCCATGGAATTCCAGAATTGGAAGTCATCAGACGACAACGCCGCCCCGCCGGAAACGAACATGCTGAAATGCGAGCCGAACTTTTTCCATACCGGATAAAACAGGAGCTTTCTCAACGCCAACGGCAGATTACGTCCCACTGAAAGCATGACCCGGAAGGCGCCGTCAAGGTGTTTCACTGCAAACTCCCGCTCTATCGAAACCCTGAGCAGGCGCAGCAGCCTGGGCACGGCAATTGCCGCGTAGACGTCCTCTTCCTGAAAGGCATCGAGAATCGCAGAAGGCTTCAGGGTGCGCAGGTAGATAATCGACGCGCCCCGATACAGGGGGGTCAGGAAGCCGCCCATCTGCTCGAACATGTGCGACAGCGGCAGCAGTGACAGAAAGTTGAATTGTTCCGCAACTACCGGGATATGTTCATTGACCTGCCTGAGATTGGAGATCAGGTTGCCATGGGTCAGCGCCACCCCTTTGGGATTGCCGGTGGTTCCGGAAGTGTAGATGATCTGGGCTGTTTCGTCGGGACTCACCTCAGCCGTCTCACGACGCGAATCCATGTCGGCAAGCAGATTCTCCAGGTCTTCCAGCAGGACAAATGGCCGGTCATTGATACGATCGGGCTTGTACCGGCTCTGTATCACCAGTTTCGCCCCGGTCAGCCGTGCTATCGTTTCCGCCCTCTCCTTTCCGGACATGAAATCGACCGGGACTATTATCGCCCCCCTGGCTGTACAGCCCCAGAACGAGACCGCCCACCACGGACTGTTAGGTCCCCAGAGCAGAACCCTGTCGCCCTTTTCAACCCCGTACCGGAAGAGAAGGGAATTCATCGTCATTGAAAAACCGTACAGGTCCGCATAGGAGTGGGCAAGGCGACGCACGCCGGTACGGTAATATATGGCGGGCTTGTCTCCCCGTTTGGGAAAAGCTTGTAAAAGGTCGAGCAACGTCTGCATGGTTCACCCGTTCCGGGTCTAAAGGGAATGGTACCAAATTCAATATATCGGAATTATCAATGGGGTTAAGAACGTGGAAGATCAGGCGGGAAAGTTCAGAGCCATTTCTTTTTCCTGAAAAAAGCCACCATAAATAGACCGATGACAAGCATAACCAGCATTACTGCGGGGTAGCTCCAGCGCCATTCAAGTTCCGGCATATACTCGAAATTCATCCCGTACACTCCAACGATAAAGGTAAGAGGGATGAAGATAGTAGCTATAATAGTAAGGACCTTCATTACTTCGTTGAGCCTGTTGCTGACGCTGGAAAGATAAATATCGAGCATTCCGGAAATCATGTCCCTGAAAGTCTCCATGGTATCTATTACCTGGATTGTATGATCGTACACATCCCGAAGATATATCCTGGTCGGCTCATCGATCAGCGTAGAATCACCCCTTGCCAGCGCGGCAATAACCTCCCGCAGCGGCCAGACCGATTTCCTCATGAAGATCATGTCCCTTTTGAGTTTATGTATTGCCTGCAGCACGGCCGGTGTCGGAGCGGCCACAAGCTGTTCCTCCAGGTCCTCAATTCTCTCGCCGAGCTTTTCCAGAACAACGAAATAATTGTCCACGATGGTATCGAGCAGGGCATAGGCGAGATAATCCGCACCCAATTTCCGTATCCGCCCTTTTCCGGCCTTGAGCCTTTCCCGCAGCGCGGTAAAAAAACCCAGTTCCCTCTCCTGGAACGAAATTACGTAATTCGGCCCGAGGATTATACTTACCTGCTCTGAGATCACACCGTCATTGCTGCCGTTGCACAGGAGAATGCGCAGGACCACATAGATATAGTCACCGAAATCCTCCATCTTCGGCCGCTGGTCGGTATTGAGGATATCTTCGAGGACCAGGGGATGGAACCCGTGACAATGCCCGATTTTTTCTATGATGTCCACCTGGTGAACCAGGTCCACGTCTACCCAGGTTACGGCACTTTTATTCTTGAAGGTAAAGCACTCACTGACCTTGCTGAGAGATCTTTCATTGAACAGGTTTTCGTCGTATTCAATGACGGATATATTTGCCTCTTCCGCCTTTTTGTCGCCCACGTAAACCAGCGATCCGGGTGGAAGCCCGGTTTTGACCGATCTCTTTTTCGTCAGTTTCGACATCTGTTTCTCCTTTAGTTGATGCCCGCCGGTTCCCGGTTTCCGGAGACTTGCCGAGAAACGCTGCTATTCACAACAAGCTGAAGGCCTTTTCCACCGCGTCGGCGCCATCCCCGGCCTGCACCACCCCCGGAATGTCCCAGGTGGAAATGCCCACCTCCTTTTTTCCGGTCTTCAGGGCGAAGGCTATTTCCGAGAGAGTTCCGTATTCGCCGCTGATTGCAATAAGAACATCCGCCGTGTGAACTATGACCACATTCCGTCCCTCGCCGAAGCCTGTCGCGACAGGGATATCGATATACGGGTTTGCATATTCGGCGGAAGATTGGGGAAGCACGCCGACGGTAACACCTCCGCCTGTTTTTGCTCCCCGTGCGGCTGCCTCCATGACGCCAGACAAGCCGCCGCAGACCAAGACCGCCCCCCTTTCGGCAACCAGCCGGCCTACCTGTTCGGCCGTTTCCAGAGTCGCGGCATCGGCCGCCCCCGCACCAATCACACCTATCAGAATTTTCTTCGCCATAATCCCGTCAGACCCTTTCATACGGTTCGAACAGTCTCTTGTACTCGTCCAGTGCAAATCGGTCCGTCATACCTGCAATGTAATCGCAGACAACTCTTTCCCTTCCGGATATTTCCATTTTAGCCTGGTATTTGCGCGGGAGAAGCATGGGGTGTTTTATATAGGTTTCAAAGAGCTGGCACAGGTATCTTTCAGCCTTCACCCGCATCCTTTCAACCTTGTAATGCCTGTAAAGGTTTTCCCTGAGAAACTTTTTCAGGGCCCTGCTCTTTTCGGCAACCTCGGGGCTAAAACAGACGACCTGCTTGTTAGCCTTCCTCAGGTCCTCGACCGTGGCAATGGACAGGGCTTCTATATTCTCCAGGGTCGTCCCGCTGAGATCACTGATGAGAAGCCCGATCAGCGCACTTATCGTCTGATGTTTATGCCTGTCCGGATCTATTCCCGGGTATTTCTCTTTCACGCTCTCGCTGACCTCTCTCCACAAATCTATCTGTTCAAGCTGGTACACGGTAATAAGTCCCGATTTGAGGCCGTCATCGATATCATGGTTGTTATAGGCGATTTCGTCGGCAAAATTGATTATCTGACCTTCAATGGTGGGAACCGTTCCCGGCAGGAATTCCGCGATGATGTCGGCCGGACGGTCATATGGAGAGGAATGCTTTATGATGCCCTCCCTTGTCTCCCATGTCAGATTCAGTCCATTGAAACCCGGATAACGCTCCTCAAGTTCGTCCACAACGCGGAGAGACTGAAGATTGTGCTCGAAGCCGCCATAGTCCTGCATCAGCCGGTTCGCACATCCTCACCGGTATGCCCGAAAGGCGTATGACCAAGATCGTGGGAAAGGGCCAGCGCTTCAGTCAGTTCTTCATTCAGCCGGAGGCGTCGCGCCACTGCCTTGCCGATCTGCGCCACTTCAAGGGAGTGGGTCAACCTGGTGCGGTAATAATCTCCCTCATGATTGACGAAAACCTGGGTCTTGTATTCGAGTCTGCGGAAAGCAGCACAATGGATGATCCTGTCCCGGTCCCGTTCATATGCGGGACGGTCGTCCCTGAATTCTTCAGGGAATTTCCTGCCCCTCGAGAGGGAACTTGTCGCGGCATATCCGGCAAGGTCGGGTCTTTCCCTGGAAACGATACGATCCATGTCGACAAACCTCCTTGGTTCAAGCTTCTAAGGTCTTGTTTAAAGCTTAAAATTCAAAATCCAAAATTCAAAATACAATATACTGTCGCCAGTAGCGCGCGGCAGATTCCGCTCCCGCTATTACACCCTTGCGGGAGGGGCTGTCAACCCCAAAGTTGACCTTGACTCGCGGAAGCCGATCATGGTAGTTTTCAGGCATCTTCATATATACTTTTAACCCGGCCAGGACATGAAAAAGCAATTGCTGGAAAGAGTACCCGAAAAAGTTCGGAAAATCCTCGGCAACAGTAGTACCGTTTGCATTCTCGGCGGCAAGGATGTTTTTTCGGCCATGAAAGACGAGAAGCTTATCATCATGGGCTGCAATCCGAGGATCAGGCACGCCGTTCCCGGCATTATGCAGGCCGCTGAGGAACTGGATGCCGTAATCGCCTTCGAACTGACCAAGAGTGAAGGCGGCCTTGACGGCGGATATACCGGCCAGACTCCTGAAAATTTCTGCAACACGATTTTTGAATACGCCGACCGCTTCAACTTCACAAAACCTTTTCTTATTCACGGTGATCACATCACCGTTCAAAACACCGGGAGCGAAGAAATTGCCGCGGCTTCAGACCTGATTCGCGCCCAGATCGAGGCAGGTTATACATCTTTTGCCCTCGATGCCTCATTCAATCCCCTGTCTGACAATATAAAAATTGTCGTTACCCTGGCAAAACTCGTTTCTCAACCCGAATTCGGACTGGAACTGGAACTGGGCGATTCGCCGCCGGAAACCGCAGCTCCTCCTTTGACCACGGTAGCCGAGGCAGAGGAGTTTCTCGCGAAGGTAACCGGGCAAGGAATCAGACCGCAACTGCTGTCAATCAACAACGGTTCGAAAAGGGGCAATTACCTGGATGGCGAAGTCATAAAAATCGACCTGTCCAGGACCCGGGAGATATACGATATCGCGGTATCTTTCGGCCTGTCGGGACTTGTGCAGCACGGCATTACCGGCACTCCGCTCCACCTGGTCGGAAAGCTTGCCGAATACGGTATACGCAAGGGGAACATAGGAACGCTCTGGCAGAATGTGGCCCATGCCGGGCTCCCGCTGGAACTGATGGACGCCATGCGGCAATGGGCCAGGGAAAACAAAAAAGACATAAAATACGCAACCCGTATTTTCAAGTCCGAAATAGACGCGATTCCGGAAAAAAATGTTAAACTGATACACGAGATGGCTTACCGGGAAGCCCGCGAGTTCCTGACGGCCTTTTATGCCAAGGGCAGCGCCACGAAACTTGCCCAGGCCCTGCGGAATAGCGGGTGAGAATAATCGCCGGCGACGCAAAGGGGCGCAAACTCCTGTCCCCCGCGGGCTCCAGGGTCAGGCCCACCTCGGACAGGGTGAAAGAGGCACTATTCAGTATCATTACCGGGATGATCGACTCCTTCACCGGTGTGGCGGTCCTCGACATCTTCGCGGGCACCGGCAACCTGGGGATAGAGGCGCTGAGCCGCGGTGCTGAAAGGGCTCTTTTCATTGACAATCACCCCGAGTCCGTAACCGTGGTGAAAAAGAATCTTCAATTGTCGGGGTTTTCGGACAGGGGCAGGGTTTTGTGCAAAGATGCCGTTGCGGCACTGAAAACACTGGATAAGGCAGACGGTCCTTACCGGCTCGTTTTCATCGATCCGCCCTATAACAAGGATTTACCGGAAAAAGTGCTGCACAGTCTTTCAAACTCGTCCCTTCTGGACGAAAAGCCGGTCATAGTAGCCGAGATTTCTTCAAAGGACACGATCGGGAAAGAATTCGGCGCTCTTTACCAATTCGACATGAGAACCTATGGCGACACAGCCCTGGTTTTCTATACCTTAACAGACAGGGACAAATCATGAGCAGAAAAACCGCCGTCTACCCGGGTTCGTTCGACCCCATTACCTTCGGACATCTTGACATCATCAACCGAGCCTTGAAAGTTTTCGACGAAGTCATCATTGCGGTTTCCCGGAATCAGAAAAAAACCCCCATGTTTTCAGTGGAGGAGCGGGTCGAACTGATCAATGCGGTAATGGCGGGAAACGATCGCGTAAAAGTTGACACTTTCGACGGACTGCTCGTGGATTACGTGCGGGAGAGAAAGGCCCAGGCCATTATCCGCGGGCTGAGGGCAATTTCCGATTTCGAGTACGAACTGCAGATGGCGCAGATCAACCGCAGCATTTCAAAAGACGTTGAAACCGTTTTTCTGATGACCTCAGTTTTTTACAGCTTTCTGTCTTCCTCGATAGTAAAGGAGGTCAGTTCCCTGAACGGCCCTGTGGACGGGCTGGTGCCGCCCATAGTCAAGAAGGCCCTTGAAGCTAAATTCAACAAGTGACCATTTATCTCATCTTTCTAATCCACTTATAATTTCAAGGAGAAACAACAAATGAAACTGGCAGACCGCGTAAACAAGATACAGCCTTCACCCACCCTGGCAATCGATGCCAAGGCCAAGGCGCTCAAGGCGCAAGGCATCGATATAGTCGGTTTCGGCGCGGGTGAGCCTGACTTCGATACGCCGGATAACATAAAGGAAGCAGCAAAAAAGGCCATTGAGGCGGGATTCACCAAGTACACACCGGTAGGCGGCACGGATGAACTGAAAGATGCGATCATAGCCAAGCTGAAGCGGGACGACAATCTCGAGTACACACGAAGCGAGATCTCGGTGGCATGCGGCGCCAAGCATTCCCTTTACAATATCTCGCAGGCTCTGATCCAGGAAGGCGATGAAGTGATCATACCTTCGCCTTACTGGGTCTCCTATCCGGACCAGGTCGTTCTGGCGGGGGGGCGGCCGGTTTTCATTGAAACGGATGAGAACACCGATTTCAAAATCACTCCGGAAAAACTTGAGAGGGCCATAACCGGTAAAACCAGGGCTCTGATCCTCAACTCGCCCTGCAACCCCACCGGCGCCACTTACAGCGAAGATGAACTTAAGGCGATCGGCGAAGTCTGCCTGAAGCACGATTTCATAATCATCTCCGACGACATTTACGAAAAGCTTATTTACGATAACCTGGTTTTCAGCAATATAGCCACGGCAGTCCCGGCCCTGCAGCCTAGAGTCATGGTCGTTAACGGCGTCTCCAAGGCTTACGCCATGACCGGCTGGCGTATCGGCTATGCCGCCGGCCCCGCTGAAATAATTTCGGCCATTACGAAAATGCAATCCCAATCCACGTCCAACCCGAGTTCCGTCGCCCAGAAGGCAGCCGTGGAAGCTCTGAACGGTCCACAGGATACGGTGGCAAAAATGGTTGTGGAATTCGAGAAACGTCGAACCTATATCATAGACCGCCTGAACGGCATACCAGGGATAACCTGCTTCAAGTCCAGCGGGGCTTTTTATGCCTTCCCGAATATTTCCCGGCTGTTCGACAAATGTTTTCAGGGTAAGCCGATCGGAAATTCGACAGGGTTCGCCGCCTACCTCCTTGAGCACGCCAAGGTCGCCCTTGTCCCGGGTATCGCATTCGGAGCCGACAATTACGCCAGGCTGTCCTACGCAACGGACCTGGAAACCATCCGGAAAGGTCTCGACAGGATTGAAGATGCGGTCGGCAGGCTGAGCTGATCTTTACAATGAAGCTTTCAAAAACAAAATTAACAGGGATACAGGGGATACAGGGGATAAAACCCTGAAACATAAAAAGCTTCATTCAGTTTTTCAGTCATTTTTTACGTTATTCCCTTAATCCCCTTCATCCCTGCTCAATAAAAGGTTTTTTGTTTCAAGTATTTTTGTATCAAATCCGGGTGCGAGACCGGATATAGTCACTATTATTCAACCGGAACGGGAGAAATACAAGATGATTACCAAAGAAATGACCATGGCCGAAATCGTCCGCCTTTATCCCCGGACAATGGAAGTATTCAGCAAGTACGGTATGGACTGTCTGGAATGCCAGCTGGCCGAGTTCGAGAAGCTGGAATACAGTGCCGGGATGCATAAAATCGACATGGACAAGCTTCTCGAGGAGCTGAACCGCATGGCTTGAGGATAACGGCACTCCGCGTCGCCCCTCCTCTCACGCTCAACGCCTGAATCAAGCTATACCCCTTTTATAAGTCAAGGCGGCCCATAACCGGTGCCGCCTTGACTTTTCGCGCCATTAATAACGCCTTCCCTACCCCTTACGGTTCTGTTCCTGCACCGGCAGCTCAATCTTCCGCCGGAAATATCACCAGGTGGCGCTTCGGCTCCCTGCCGACGCTGGTTGCCACCAGCCCGCGTCCGGCGATCATCCTGTGCTGGACTTTGCGCAGGGCGGATTTCCTGGGGCGAAGCGCCACCTCGACCCCTTCATCCAGTACCCTGTGGATGGCTTCTTCCGCTTCCTGCACGGCATCGAGAACGTCCTCGTCCTCATATCCTTGCACAACGTTGAACACCTTTTGCAACAGGCGGCGGATTTCAGCGGAGGTATTCCTTTTGATCATGTGCAGCGGCGCTTCCGAAATCCTGGATATTCTTTTCAAACCAAGGTCTTCGGCACGGGATCGAAGCGCAATGATCATATCAGCCTGTTCGACCCTGGGAACTATCCTGATATCGAGCCCCATTTCGCGAACGGCCCGATCCAGAAGTTCGCGACTCACGCCATGGGAATAGACGCGGGTCATTGCGCCATATTCCGGTAACCTGGAAGGAACAGGTAAATATTGCTGTTCCTCGACCGGTTCCTCCTCGGCTTTGTCGACCTCGACCCTGCCGTCAGTTGCCAGTTTTCTCCGTTCGCACCGGGGCTGAAAGCCCCTCAAAATGGTATCGACGGCCTTTGCCGTATCCCTGTGAATGCTCACCTCGTTCCGGTCCGCCATCTCCACCAGGATATCGAAGGTTGGCGGAGCCTTCCGTTCACTGACCGTTTTCGTGGTTCCGCGCCGCCGTGCTTCATCGTCCCCAAGGGTTACGGTCTGCACACCTCCCACCAGGTCGGAGAGAGTCGGGTTCATGATCAGGTTTTCCAGTGTGTTGCCATGGGCGGTACCGATGAGCTGCACGCCACGCTCCGCGATAGTGCGCGCCGCCGCGGCCTCGGCCTCGGTTCCTATTTCGTCGACTATGATGACTTCTGGCATGTGGTTCTCCACCGCCTCGATCATTACCGCATGCTGCCGGTCCGGTCGCGGTACCTGCATGCGTCGCGCACTGCCTATTCCCGCATGGGGAATGTCGCCGTCGCCGGCTATCTCATTCGACGTGTCGATAACGATAACCCGCTTATGAAAGTCGTCCGCCAGGACACGGGCCATTTCGCGCAGCTTGGTGGTCTTCCCCACGCCCGGACGGCCGAGTATCAGGATGTTTTTCCCGGTCTCGATCAGATCGCGCAATATTTCTATGGTACCGTAAACCGCCCTGCCCACCCGTAATGTCAAACCTATGATCTGTCCCTTCCGGTTCCTGATGCCGGATATGCGGTGCAAGGTCCTTTCGATTCCGGCCCGGTTGTCATCGGTGAACTCACCCGACATGGCAAGGACATGGGATATATCTTCATGGCTCACAGGTTTTTCGCTCAAACGGACGACTTTGTCCGGAAAACGCGCTTCCGGCGTGCGCCCCAGATCCATTACCACTTCTATCAGGTGTTCGATGGGCAACTTCTGCAGAACGGCCTGCAGCCCGGCCGGCAGGGTTGCGACAAGCAGACGGATATCTTCCAGTGCCGTAGAATCTTTTTTTCTGCCATTTGCCATGCAACTTTCTCCACCTGAAGTTTTTAGCCGATCTTGATGTCCGCTATGCGGTACTTTAATTATAACCCTTTGGATATCAATTTACACCGGATCATCCCGGGCTCTTTCCTAAGCGTTACAGTGTTCGCAGAACATCCTGCAGGTCCTCAACCTTGTACGGTTTGGCTATCATTCCGCTGAATCCGTATTTCCTGTAATCGGCCATTATCGGGTCGCTCGAATATCCGCTGGAAACGATCCCTTTCACAGCCGGGTCGATTTTGAGAAGCTTCTCCATGGCCTCCCTTCCCCCCATTCCACCCGGTATGGTCAGATCCATAATAACCGCGTCAAAAGGCTCTTGCGACTCCACCGACTGCCGGTAGAGTGCCAGGGCCTCCGAACCGTCACGGCACAGCGACACCTCATAACCGATATGATTAAGTATCTCGGCCGCTATCTCGCAGATTATTTCCTCATCGTCCATAACCAGGATTCTGCCCTTCGACACCCGCATCATATTATTGCATGCTTTTTTTTCTTCGATCTCCGGCGAACAATCCGAGGCCGGCAGATACACATAAAATACGGCTCCCTTGCCGGCCCCGGATTCCGCGTGAATGTATCCGTTGTGGTTTTTCATTATGGAATATACTGTGGCAAGCCCCAGGCCGCTTCCCTTCTTCCTGGTTGTAAAATAGGGATCAAATATTTTCTGCAGATTTTCTTCGGGGATACCGACACCCCGGTCAGCCACGGTTATCCTGACATACCTCCCCTCTTCGAGCGGGAGAGTCCTGTCGTTTCCTAAGACAACATTTTCCGCACCAACTTCAATGATTCCTCCGTCAGGCATTGCCTGATCGGCATTGATGACCAGATTCTGGATAACCCTGCTAATCTGCCCTTCGTCTACGGATACGGGCCACAGACCTTCCGGCAGGTAAAAATCGCACCTGACATTGGATCCTCGCAGAACAAATGATGCCGAATCCGTGACCATTTGCGCAATTTGAGCCGTTTTTCTGACCGGCGCGCCACCCTTGGAGAAGGTCAGGAGCTGCTGGGTCAGATCCCTGGCCCGTTCAGAGGCCTTCTCAGCCTCTTGGAGCCGCTGGAAGGCCTTGTTCGAGGGGCTAAGATACATTTTTGCCAGGGAAATATTGCCCAGGACCCCGGTCAAAAGGTTGTTGAAGTCGTGGGCAATCCCTCCTGCCAGTACCCCGAGCGATTCAAGTTTCTGTGCCTTCTGCGCTTCCTGCTGCATCTTTTTCTGTTCCGTTATATTGCGAAGGTGCTCGGTAACCATGACAACATTACCGGAGTCGTCAAATATGGGAAAGGCACGGATTTCCACATATCCGGCCTTCGGGTTGTATTTTTCGCAGTAAGCGGCTTTACCGGTTTTAAATACTGCCTGCGTCGGGCAATTTTCACAAGGATTGCTCTGCCCGGGATAATATGCTTCGTAACAGAAGGGCTGCTTGTCCCGGATATCGACGGAAACATAATCATAGCCGCCATGCCAGTTGGAATGCAGGATGCGCATGTCCTTGTCTATAATCTGAAGAAGATCCGGGATCGATTCCAGGATATTGTTGAGCAGTGTCCTGGACGTGGCGAGAGCTTCTTCCGCCTTTTGCCGCTCCTGTATGTCTATTCTCAGTTCTTCGTTTGCCCTGTATAACTCCATGGTGCGCTCGCTGACCCGCGCCTCAAGTTCCTCATTGGATTTCCGAAGCGCTTCAATGTCGAGCCTTCTCTCTTCCTCGACACCCATGGCCGACGCCAGTATGCCCATGAATTTCCGGTCATATTCGGTCGGCAGGTAATCATTTGTATACACAAGACAAAGAGATCCGACATTTTCTCCAAGGCATTTGACCGGAGCTCCGATATATGTCTGAAGGCCATAGCGTCGGACATTGGGGTCACTTTCCTCGTATACACTGTTCTGAAGGTCACGGACGATAACGACATCGTCACAACCGAAACGGATCACATCATGACACAGGTGACCTTGAGGATCATCCACCAGTTCGAGATCGGGCGGAGCGTTCCAGTGCGCCCTGGTACAAAGCTTCCCGGATTCCAGCCGGTTGAACAGGGCACATGCGGCTTCCATCATTTCGCCGCAAAGAGAGGTAAGCATAACGGCATTTTCATCGGGGTCCGGGCCGAATCCAAGTAAGCACTCATTGAGCCGTGAAAGTCTTTCCGCCGCCTGTTTCCGCAACGTGATGTCCCGAAGGGTTAAACACAGGACCGTGCTTCCATCATGTGAAATCAGTCCGGCACCCGCCTCGACATCCACAAAGCTGCCGTTTTTACGACGGCAGCGAATTTCACCTATGATATATTTCTCGTGGCCGTCGAGTAATTGCCGCAAAATTTCGTCGAACGGCAGGCGGTCAACACCGATTATCTCATAAACCATCAGTCCGGCGACTTCGTCGGGCATGTATCCAAGAAGATCATCAATGGAGTTATTTGCTTCGAGGATTGACTTGTCCTTCAGATCCACAAGCAGAAACACGTCTGAAGCCTGCCGGACTACGGCTTTATATCTCGCATCGCTTTCCCTGCGTTCTTTCCTTGAGAGGGCAAGTTTATTGAAAAGAATCAGAACGATAAGCGCAGACAGGAAAACCAGGGTTGTAATAAAACCCATGAAATAGGTTACTGTCCGCTTTCCGTTTGTATAAATCACCCGGGGAAAATCCGCATGGGCAACGACCAAAGGCCTGCCGTAGATGTCCTTTACCAGGGCGTATCCCGAAATTACATTTTCGTTTTTAATTTTTGTTATGACTGGAGGTGATGATTGATTTTTCCAGGAGGACTTGAATTCGGCTGGGATATCAGTGGAATCCATTCCGGAGAATGAAAGTTTCATATGGGTTATACGGGCCAGAGTCCCGGTTTCCGCCATATCCAGGAGGCGGCCGAAAAGAACCGTTCCCCGCCTCGGACCCATTCCTTCGGTGGTCAGTACGGCCTGTGAAGACACGAGCGCGGGACCCTCGGGGAGCATCAACAGGCCGGTCACG
Organism: uncultured delta proteobacterium; assembly: GCA_963815135.1. Taxonomy (GTDB): domain Bacteria; phylum Desulfobacterota; class Desulfuromonadia; order Geobacterales; family Geobacteraceae; genus CAIWTU01. Next base: position 151,621 of record CAWFFO010000005.1, on the reverse strand, counting down.
CTCTTTTTGGTTCCGGGAAACTTCACGAGAGGCGAAGACGGGGTTAATTGATTACGCAAATATTCCGGTATCGGTGCAAGTCTACCGTCAGCGGGCCGGTAACTCTTCCCGAAAACAATGCGATTCCGGGAATCGATAAAAATCATGAAATTGAGCTTGAGGTCATCGAAGGTTTTGGCCGGCAGGTTTTTTCTGATGTATGCGTCATTCCTGTCAGCAACGAATGCGTAGGTATCGTCCCATTCGCTCCAGTCGAGAACAGTTCTTTTCAGGCTTTCGGTTTCGTTGGCAAGCGCATCCAGTGCACCTCCCATATCCTGCCTGACAAGATCCCTCTCGATACGGGCATAGCTTCCCTGAATGATTATCTTCGAAGCAAAACAAAGAATCAACACCAGGGTAACCATGGTTGCAGCAACGGCGGTAAGCAGCAACTTTTCTTTCTTTGTCATCCACCCCCCCACATATCAATACAATTACATCGGATTCTGTTTGAAAAGCTTTAATATAAAATCATTGACCGGATATTAACAGAGAAAATACCGTCAACAAAACCTAAAATAACATTTACAGAATAGAATGGAGAAGAAAGGGCCGGGCAGCCGGAATTTGCTTTGGGTTGCTTACCATGAAGGAAGAATAATGAAATGAAACGGTACAGTGGTGAAAGAATGTGCGCAAAGATTGGAAACTCTTATACTAATCCTCAGCTTCTATCAGTCATTTGTCCAGGATTTCCCTGATTTTCATGAGAAGTTCATTTGGCGAAAAGGGTTTTTTCAGAAAGTTGATCTCCCCTTTCAGCACCTGCTTTTTGTCAAGGATATCGGCCGTATATCCGCTTATAAAGAGAGTTTTTATTCCGGGTCTCATGCCTCTGATAAAATCATAAACGTCCCTGCCGTGCCTTTTGGGCATAATCATATCGATGATAAGGAACTCAATCTTTTCTTTATGTTCCATGAAACAATCAACGGCGTTCTCGCCGTCATATGCTTCGATAACTTTGTACCCATACATTTCAAGCGTATTCCTGGTTGTTGCTCTTACATCGTTTTGGTCTTCAGCCAGGAGAATTGTTTCGGTCCCACGCATCGACTCCATGGTTATGGTAGCTGTATCTTCATCTCCTGCCTTTGCAATATTGACCGGCAGGTATACCTTGAAAGTAGTTCCTGTTCCGGCTTCACTCTGGACGCTGACATATCCTTTGTGCTGTTCAACGATGCCGTGTACTATCGATAATCCCAGGCCGGTTCCCTGCCCAACTCCCTTGGTTGTGAAGAAGGGTTCGAAAATTCGTTCCCTGGTAGCTGCATCCATGCCTGTTCCGCTGTCACTCACGGCCATGCACGCATATTTTGAAGGAGAGGCTAACAGAACAGGATTAAGTACACCCGCGTCGACAACCATAGTGTCAGTACGTATTGATAAAGTACCTCCATCAGGCATTGCATCACGGGCATTTGTCGCCAGATTCATCAGGATCTGCTCCATCTGGCCGCAGTCCGCCATGACAATAAGAGGTTCCCTGTAGTAGGTCGTAAGAAGTTGTACATCTTCGCCAATAAGTCTTCTTAAAAGCTTTTCGATTTTTCTGATGATTTCATTAAGATCTACAGGTTTGAGGTTTGTGACCTGCTTCCTGCTGAAGGCAAGGAGACTCTGGGTCAGTCCTGCCGCCCGGTCCGAAGACATGAGAATTTGTTCAACAAAGCCCCGGGTCTTGTCATCCCCGCCGGTATTCATCAACAGGAGATGGCCATATCCTATTATTGCAGTCAGGATATTATTGAAGTCGTGGGCTATTCCGCCTGTTAACTGACCAATTGCCTCCAGCTTTTGCGCCTGGCGCAACTGGTCGGAAAGCTGTTGTTTTTCATGTTCCGCCACTTTTCGATCGGAAATGTCGGTGGCCGTTCCCGCCATTCGCAGCGCCTTACCGGATTCGTCCCACTCGACCACCTTGCCCCGATCTGCAATCCATGCCCACACGCCGGACTTGCAGCACATTCTGTATTCCACCCTGTATTGTGGAATTTTGCCTGAAATGTGATCCCTGAAAATTTCTTTCACGACAGGCAGGTCTTCAGGGTGCACCAGGCATTTCCAACCGTTTACACCCGCGCCGATTTCCCCGGAGCGGTAACCGAGCATTTCGGCCCATCGAACATTGCGCTGAACCCTGCCTGTAACCATGTTCCAGTCCCAAAAACCGTCGTTGCTGCCCTCTAGAACGAAGTTCAATCGTTTTTCGCTTTCTTTCAATGCATTTTCCGCATTCTTGCGCTCGGTGATATCCAGACTTATGCCGACGATGCCGACCACTTTTCCATGCACATCGTGAAAAGGCGCTTTATTGGTTGAAACCCAGAGAGTACCCCCATCGGGTCGCCTGATTTTCATTTCGAGATTCAACCTTGGGCAGTCGCTTTCCATGACCATCCGGTCTGTTTTCCTGAAAATGTCTGCCATATCATCCGGAAAAAGATCGTAATCCGTTTTCCCGACGATATCTTTATCGGCCAATCCGAGCATCTCGGCAAAAGCCCTGTTTGCCAGCAAATACATAAATTCCCGATTTTTCACATAGACCAGGGCAGGAATACTCAGGAGAAAGGCTTCTTGAATCTCCATCTGCTCCAGCAACAAGACATCAGCATCATGTCGCTCCACCTCTCTCTTTTTCGAGGGCTTCTGCCATATCATCGAAATTTGCGGCCAGTCTTCCAAGTTCTCCTTCATGGGGGGAGATGCCGGTCCGAGCATGCAGTTCTCCACGGCCCAATTTGAGCGAGACATCCACAAGCTTGTTCAGACGGCGTACAATAAACAAGTCGCCAAAGAACCAGGCTAGCATCATGGCCAATGAAGCGGCAAGGCCCAGAAAGAACAGGTTTTGGCGGAGCAGGAACTGCACTTTCTCGATCGCTTTATCGGACGGTATGCCTACCCTGATGAAAAAGGGGGGTAAATTTTCTCTTAAATACAGCCGCTGAAATCCATAGAGGCGGTATACTCCATCAATTCCAGTGCCGAGAAAAGTCCCTTCGGCAGTCTTTCCCGACATTTCCCTGATCATTTCCGGGATATCGGGCTTTCCGCTGTATTTTCCCGGTTCCGGAAACCTGTAAACCCGCATTCCATTTGGAGATGTCAGTGACAATACGGAACCCTGCGGCAAGTTCGCCTGTGAAAAAATATTCCCGAGGCTGCCAAGATCATACGAGGCAACAACGACCGCCATCAGGCGGCCGGTCCTTTCATTCAGTACGGGATTAGCGAATTGCATTACCGGTTTTCCGGTTGTTTTGCTCAAAGAATAGGCACCTATAGCAAAGGTGCGGGTTCTCAGGATTTCCTGAAAGTATTTGCGGTCTTTGATGGTGATGGGTTTTGTAGCCACTGCGGAAGCAAATAACATCCCTGTTGTAGTTGTGACTATAATATTTGCATAACACGGGTTTTGCTGTAAAAGACGGCGCAGGAGCTTGTTGCATGCTGTTTTGTCAAGTCTTTGAACTTCCTGCAAGTGGGACAGGGTTGTGACAAGCTGATGGGCATTTTCAACGGCACGTAATTGCTGGAAGGCCAGGCTTTGTTCCATTCTCAATGCATCTGCTTTTGCTTCCCCGATTGCAAGTCCGCGAAGTTCGGAGCCTCTCATGAATATGATTGCCAACGCCGGCAGAGTGGCAAGCAAAACCAGAAGCAGCAGATGGGTGCGGATTGACCAGGAAAAAAAGCCTTTCATCGGTGGTGCCTCTTTTATTGCACAATATATATAAGCAAACTTCAGAAGTTGTGCTGGGAGTTTATTGTCGCTTAGCACCGGAGAAGGTTCTAAAGAGACAAAGCAGTGCGACTTTGATGGTTAACTCGATAAATTGAACTGCATATGGAAATCGATATGGAAACTGGTAAAATTGATGAAACACATGGCTTTATTTACTCTGCCTGACAAATCAATGCGTGAACCTGTATACTTGCCCCTGCATTGAATTCATATTTACTTTCTTTCTCCCAAACTGAATATGCGCCTGGATATTAGCCTGTTTAAAAAATATCCCTGTAATGGATGCAGAAAAGCCGATCCCCTGACTTATTTGGCCCGACATGATGAATAGGCAAGAACAGGGGCTGTTAGGCATGCGGAGAAAACATGGAAAATGGACGGGATACGCACAAATTTAAACAATTCAGATTAACTCCGATAATTGAGCTTATCATAATAATTTTCCTCGGCAACATCGTCTTTGCCTTATCGGCGCGTTATGACGCACTGGAACACTTTCTCGAACTGTCCAAAAGATATGAAAAATGGAATCTTGACGAAATATTGCTTTTGTCGTTCTATTTTTCCATTGCCATGTTCATTTTTGCCTTGAGGCGTTGGCGGGAGAAACGGAAGAACCTGGAAGCTCTTCACAAAAACGAAGAGCGATTCAGCATCGCGATGGAAGCAGCCAGAGACGGTCTCTGGGAATGGAACATTACAACGGGCGACACCTACTTCAGCCCGGCTTTTTTCCGCATGCTCGGTTATGAGCTTGAAAAAACCGCGGGCGCGATTCAAGACTGGATAGATCTGGTTCACCCGGATGACCGCGAACATGCGCTTCTGGCTAACAGGGAGTGTATCGAAAACCGCAGGGAGTCTTTTCAGGTAGAATTCCGCATGAAGGCTCAAAACGGCGATTGGCGCTGGATACTCGGGAGGGGTAAGGCCGTAAAAAGGGCTAATGACGGAAAAGCTCTTCTCATGGTTGGAACACATGTGGATATCACCGAGCAGAAACGGATCGAGGAAGAGCTTTGCGAAAGCAGGGGAAAATACCAGGCGATAATTGAGGCTTTTGACGGCTTGATCTATGTCTGTTCCAGCGATTTCAAAATCGAATACATGAACAGGGCGCTGATCGAAAGGACCGGCTACAACGCAGTGGGCAAATTGTGTTATGAGATCCTTCACGACAGAGATTCTGTCTGTCCATGGTGTGTTAATGACGAGGTTTTAGCAGGCAGGACGGTACGTTGGGAGCTGCAGAGTCCAAAGGACAGGCGGTGGTATTACGTGGTCAACGTCCCTGTATACCGACACGACGGTTCCATATTGAAACAGGCAATGATTATGGACATCACGGACCGTAAACAAGCCGAAGAGTCACTCAGGGAAAACCGGGAATTGTTGCGTGTCGTGGTAGAAGGTACTTCTGACGCCGTCTTTGTCAAGGACCTTGCGGGACGTTACAGGCTATTGAATGGCGCTGCTTCGCGCCTGGTCGGCAAGTCGCCGGACGAAGTGATCGGCCGGGACGATACCTATATTTTCCCGGCGGAAGAAGCAAGAACAATGATGGAGGGCGACCGCTCAGTCATGGATGCCGGCGCGACATCGACCTACGAGGAGTATCTAACCTCGGCAACCGGCGAGCACCTGGTTTTTCTTTCGACAAAGGGTCCTCTATTTGACGAACAGGGAAATGTTACCGGATTATTCGGTATTTCCCGTGACATAACAACAATCAAGAGGGCAGAAACAGAACGTCTGGAGTTAGAACGCAAACTTCAGCACTCCCAGAAGCTCGAAAGCCTTGGAGTCCTTGCCGGCGGTATCGCCCATGACTTCAATAATATCCTTACCATTATCCTGGGCAACCTGGAGCTGGCCGGGTTAAAGATTTCCGTTGATACGCCGGTGCTCGAAAAAATCGAACTTGCGATAAAAGCTTGCAATCGGGCAGCTGATCTTATTCGCATGATGCTGGCCTATACCGGCAAGGGGGTATCTGCTCCGGCAAAAATCCGCCTCAACGAAGTCATCTGTGAAAATGAACCATTTATTCTGGCATACGTCCACAGAAAAGTTGAGTTTAACATTTCCCTGGGCCCTGATATTCCTTTGATCGAAGCTGACAAGAGCCAGATTCTGCAAATAATCATAAATCTGGTTATAAACGCTTCGGAAGCAATAGGTGACGGAACCGGAGCCATAACTCTGTGCACGGGCATAAAAGATTGCGACGATAACGATCTGGCTGCCAGCAGGGTCGAAGAGAAACCTCCGGCAGGCAGGTTTGCTTATCTTGAAGTCTCCGACTCAGGATGCGGCATGGACGATGAAACCCTGCAGCGGGTTTTCGAACCTTTTTTCACAACCAAGTTCCTGGGCCGTGGCCTCGGATTGTCCGCTGTCCAGGGGATTGTTCGGACGCATAATGGTGCCATACTCCTCGAGAGCGTACCCGGACTTGGATCCAGATTCTGCGTACTGTTACCTATTTATGAAAATGACATCGTCAATAAACCGGAATTCATTTTACCGGCAAGCCAATCGGAACTGACAACTGCTGCACATAGAAAAGTACTGGTTGTGGATGACGAGGAACAGGTTCGCGATATGTGCATCGCATTTCTGGAACATCTTGGTTTTCACTCGGTCAGCGCGGCAAACGGTCATGAGGCTCTCGATATTTTCAGCAAGAATGCCGACGAGATCGGTTTGATAATTCTCGATCTTACCATGCCGGTAATGGACGGGGCACGTGTATTCCATGAACTTAAACGTATCAGGCAGGATGTCGCTGTTATCCTCAGCAGCGGCTATAGCGAGGAAAAGGTATTGGAACGCTTCGCGGATGACAAACCGGAAGGCTTCGTTCAAAAGCCGTTCCAGATGACCGAACTGAAAGAAAAGATTGAACAGGTAATAAGATAAATCTCGGACTTGTAGTTTGCCGGACAAATTACAAAAAAATGATATTCAGCACTCGCGCTCTTGATATAAATATTGAATAAATCTCCGCATACGATATAATCATCTTTATTCGCCAGGTTTTACGTTTGTACATTTTGTGCTACCAACCCGTTTACAGTGGACTCCAAAAAGTATCCTCCGGCGGCAATCGATTCAAACCGGCACCAGTAAGGAAATTAATCTGCGTTTGATTCCTTCATGAAAAATTCAGGCACCCCCTATGGTTAAAAACGACGGAACGTTTTTTGATTTCAATTACCTGGACATCCTTGCAGGCGGAAATACGTTCCATCCACCGCATCGACCCCAGGGCAAAGGTAATAACCACCATTGTTTTCATCATAACCATTGTTTCCTCGGGTAAATATGAAATATCTTCCCTGCTTCCCTTCTTCTTTTTTCCGGCGGTAATGGTCTCGATGGGGGGACTGCCGGTCCGCTATATCGCCCGCAAAATCCTGCTCCTGTCGCCATTTATTATCTTTGTCGGCATATTCAACCCGATGTTCGACACTGCCCCGTTCATCAATATCGGGAATTTTACAGTTTCCGGCGGGTGGGTATCTTTTATTTCCATCATTATCCGTTTTGTCCTCACCGTCGGCGCGGCGTTCATCCTGATTGCAACGACAGGTTTTTCCGAAGTCTGCATGGCATGCGAAAAGCTGGGACTTCCCAAGGTATTTGCCGTACAGATGCTGTTTTTATATCGTTACATTTTCGTCCTTGGAGAGGAAGCGATGCGTGTTTCCAGGGCCAGGGAGCTCCGTTCGTTCGGCAAACGCGGCAAAGAGCCGAAGGTCTTCGCCTCCATCGTCGGCAATCTCCTGCTCCGCACCTGGGACAGGGCACAGCGCATCCATACGGCAATGCTGTGCAGGGGATTCCGGGGAGAGTTCCATTTCAGGCGTCCACTCGGCATGGGTGTTCCCGAGGCAGTCTTCATGACTGGCTGGACCGCATTCTTCATTCTGTGCCGCACGATTGATATCCCCGCCTTCATCGGGCGGCTTTTTACCGAGGTTATCAGATGAGTCACCACATCGTCGAAGTTATTGATCTGCGACATTCCTATCCCGACGGAACCCAGGCATTGAGAGGGGTTACGTTCAAAATCCACCATGGGGAATCGGTTGCGGTGGTTGGAGCCAACGGCGCCGGCAAGTCCACCCTGTTGCTCCACCTGAACGGCTTTCTGGCTCCTTCAGGCGGAACGGTGAGGATCGGCGACATCCCCCTTACCAGGAAGACCCTGCCGGAGGTACGGCGAACGGTCGGCATGGTTTTCCAGGACCCTGACGATCAGCTTTTCATGCCCACCGTTCGCGAAGACGTAGCCTTCGGCCCGTATAACCTCGGTTTGCCGGCTGACGAGGTGGATGCTCGGGTGTCGCGGGCGTTGAGCATCGCAGGCGTGGAACACCTGGCGAACAAACCGCCTTACCGGTTGTCGGGCGGAGAGAAGAGACGGGTTGCCATCGCATCGGTGCTTTCCATGTCCCCTGATATACTGGTCATGGATGAACCGACCACCGGCCTCGACCCTTTTGCCAGGCGCACGCTCATCGGTCTTATGAAGGAATTCAAACACACCAGGATCTTTACAACCCACGATCTGGACATGGTTGTAGACCTTTGTGAAAGAACCATCGTCCTGCATGAAGGCATGGTCAAGGCGGACGGTCCCACCCTTGAAATCTTCAGCGATGAGGCGCTTCTCGCGGAATGCAGGCTGGAAAAACCCTTGTCGATGCAAGGCTGCCCGGTATGCGGGAAAAAACGCGATTGATCCTCACTACCCGGGGAAAAAGCTGAAACCAGGCGGTGATTCAGACAGGAAAGATGAAAACCCGGCTTATCCACCGGGAAATATCCGCCGGGTGGGACAGGACACAAAAATTATATCCTTCGGAACATTATCCCCATACCCGAGATCGGTCATTCTATTGACCATTTACGGCACAAGTTAAACAATCAAAAAATTACTTAACAAAATTATCGAATAATTACGCAGCGTTGGTTTTGCTTGAAAAGCTGGTACGCTTTCTGCTAAAATCCCTCCAAAGAAGATACAGACTTTCTCAACAACCGAGATAGACGACAATACTAAACCATCCGCGAGGATGGGACGGAAAGCCTAAAGGGTCTCCAACAGAACGTTGCAAGACAGCCGGGTTGCCGAAATATCGATACGATATTCAGCGCCCGGCTTTTTTATTCGGCCCGGGGCACCGGATATCGCACATGAAAGGAGATTTCGCATGAAAAAAGTTCTGTTTTGCCTGGTATTCGTCGCCACTTCCGCCAGCCTTACGTCGTATGCCTCAGATGTGGGTTTCAGCCTGGGAATAAACATAGGCAACCGGCCTAATGTTGTTGTAGCCGCGCCTCCCCCACCTGCGCCCGTTTACGCCCCTCCGGTGGCCATCGAGGAGCCGCCTGAATTCATCTCACCGCCCCAACTCGGTTTCTATGTTGCGGTGGGTGTGCCTTACGACCTCTATTTCGTCGCCAATCAATACTACCTGTGCCGCGGAAACACCTGGTATGCGGCTCCCCGCTATGACGGACCATGGGCCCCCGTGCATTACCGGGCGCTTCCCTGGAACCTGCGCAGATTTCCCCACGAAAGGATCCGTTATTTCAGAGATGAAGGCTACAGGCACTACAGAGCCGGTGGCGACCCCTATTGGGAAAGACATCATTTCCATCCTGACAGGGATTGGAAAGACCAGCGCAAGGCCGAAAAGAGAGAATGGAAGGAAGAACGCAAGGCTGAGCGGAATGACTGGAAAAGAGACAGGGACTACGCCAGGGACGAAAGAAATTACGACCGACACCATGGCCGTGATAACTGATATTTCCGGTTGAGATAACATAAAGGCCGCATTTCCCGTGAAATGCGGCCTTTTCCATATCATTTAAAACAAATCATCTCATTTACTTATTTCGGCTCCGGCCCCGTTGTCACCTGTACAAAAGCGTCAGGCCTGATCCACCGGGCAAAAGCTTTCTTCACCTGCTGCGCTGATATTTTCCGGTATCGCGCCGCGGCCCTCTCGGGCTCATCAAGCGGGAGATCCTTTTCCACCAGACCCAGCATACCCAGGGCTATGCTGCCGGTGCTGGCCCTGGACAGGGGGATCTGCCGCAGCAGGAGGGTCCTGGCCTGTTTCAATTCCTCACCGGTAACATTCAGCTTGCGCATTTCAATGAGGTTGCGCCTGATCACGGAACGGGCTTTCGAGACATTCCGCGGGTCGCAGCCGTACACTACCCCGAACAGTGAGCGGGTCTTGCCCGCATCGATGAACGCATCGACCATGTACACCAGGCCGGTCTGCTCGCGGAGGTCGCGATAGAGCCTGGTGGCGTAGAAGGCACCGGAAAGCACGTGAAGACCCACCTGCAAAGGATAATAATCGGGATTACGGCGATCCAGGCCGAGCGTCTCGACCAACCGAACTTCATCCTGTACCCTGCTTGAATCGGGAACAGCAACAACAGACGCCTTGTTAAGCGGGACTTTCGGTAAAGTGGTAGCCGGTCTGGGGCCTACAGCCTTCCATCCTCCGAAACAGCGCTCCACTTCCTCTCTGGCCCGTTTCGGCGAAATGTCGCCAATAACGACGATGGTTGTGAGATCGGGACGGAACACCCCGGCGTAATATTTTTTGACATCCGCGAGACTAAGAGACGAAACGGTTTGCGGAGTGGCCTTCCTCAACATCGGGTCTCCCGGCGGATAAAGCCCCTTGCGCAGCGCGCGGCCGGCCAGGTAGTCGGGGCTTTGCATCCTGCCCGCAAGTTCGGCCGCTGTTTCCCTGCGAACGATATTGAAAGCCTGGTCGGGAAGCGCCGGATGCAGCATGTTATCGGCAAGAAGCTGCAGTCCGCGCGGAAAATAGCGGGAAAGAACCTGAAGGGAAAAGCTCGTGCCCGCCGAAGCGTCAGCTGCGATATCATCAAGCGCCTTGCGGTATGAGAGGCGGTCCAGCGTCGTAGTGCCGTAGGAAAAGAGAGAATCGAGAACATCCGAAACGCCGTCTTTTCCATCAGGTTCCTGCAGTTGCGGTCTGTTTCTTATCTGCCCGTACACACTGACAGTTCTGCTTATCCGGGTAGGACGGACAATCAGGCGCAGACCGTTGGCAAGCATGAAAACGCTCGGTCTGGTTGCGGAAGTTACTTTTTCCGGTTGAGAAAAAGCCTTCTTCGCCCAACCGGGAAGCTTTACGGGTTTAGTGCGTGCGGGAGCAAATGATTCCTTGCCTCGCATGGATTTAGCCGTGACAGGCTTGCCCGACGTCTGCGGTTCCAGAATCGAGGTAACAGCCGTTTCATTGTCCAGGTATTCCCGCGCAACCCGGTCCACATCTGCAGGGGTCACCCTGCCGATCGCTTCAATATCATCGTCGGGAGAAGTGCGACCTTCTATGGCAACAGCCTGGGACCAGGCATCGGCCAGACCGGTTACCGAATTTTTCCTGAACTCCTTGTCGGCAATTTCCCTTCGCTTGGCAGCTTCCACAAGTTCGGAAGGAATCCCTTTTTTCAAATAATCGGCGATTATACCCTTGATATTTTTGATGAGGGCATGGCCGTCACCTCCCTTGGGAAACGCCGCCGAGGCATAGCCGGCGGCAATCTTCGGCAACGGTATATCGTCAAAATCCGCTGACAGAGCCTTCCCTTCGGGGACCATCCCATACAGGTTACCCCGTTGGCTGGACAGGACATCCGAGAGTACCTGGCCGGCGGCATAGTCGGGACTGTCATATCCCGGTAGCCGGTATGCCACAATAGCAAGGCCATAGGGAAGATCCGAGTTGAGTTCAATTGTCGAGGGCTTGAGAGGCTGCAGGTTTACCGGCGGGCGAGAGGGCAAAGTGCGGGAAGGGATCGCAGTAAATAGCTTTTTTACCTTTTTCATGGTTGTTGTCGGATCAATATCGCCGACAATTACCAGGACCGCATTGTTGGGAGCATACCAGTCGTCATAAAACTTTTTAAGCATCCTGCCGGTCGTCTTGTCGAACGAAGGCTGTGTGCCCAAGGCATCGTGTTCATACGGTGTTCCGGCGAATAACGAGGCGAGAAGCCTGGTCTCCAGGATATACTCGGGATTGGAAAGGTCCTGGACAACTTCCTGCTCGATTGCCCCGCGTTCCTTGCGCCAGAGTTTTTCCGAGTCGAGAACCCCCTTCATTCTCAACGCCTCGATGTGCAGGGCAACATCCAGGTAATCGGACGGCACGGTGAGAAAGTACTGGGTAACCGTCTGCTGGGTGTCCGCATTGAACTCGCCGCCCAGGGCCGCGATAAGTGAAGCAAGCTGGTCCCCGGAAAGTCCGGGAGCGCCGCGAAACATCATGTGTTCCTGCGCATGGGCCGTGCCGGGAAAACCATGCGGGGCCTCGTTGGAACCAGCCTTATAATTAACCTGGACGGAAACCACCGGAGCAAGGGAGTTGCGCACAATCACCACTTCCAGACCGTTTTCAAGGGTGGCACGGGCGATGTTCCCGTCTTCCGCGGCACTGGCGGCGACAGGCACGAGAACAACTGCGCAAGCAAACAGAATTAGCAGTCTTTTAAATATATTTTGCATGCTTTGTTACCTCAAGATTTAAATTTGCCTTGGTCCGTAAACCATATTGAAATGCCAACAGGTAGTCCTGCTTTTCCGGAATTCCGGAAGCAGAGGGAAATTTCCAATTTAACGGGGAGCACGGGATATGCCGGAAAAAGATAAATCGTTTACAGGCTACCCCCCTGCCTTTTATCCTGATCCTTCTGCAATCCTGTAAACTCTGATTTTTGCGTTTCATTGTTATTGTCAAAAAATGTTCGGGGGAAGTTGTAATACAACAAATTACAGGACAAAGACTGAAAAAGCAGGGGCTGGCAACCAATCGCCCGCCCCATGCCAGATAACGAGAGTTCCGTCCAAATCGCGATGAGCCTCTAACTCCCTTCCATTGTCACAAAAAGTGACTGATTGCCGCGCCTGATCAGCAGAAGCAGGGGCTGCCCTGCCGGAACGCTTGCCAGCGCAGAGTCATACTCCTGAACATTTGTGATTTTCCTGCGGTTTGCCTCTTTTATGACATCTCCGGGCTGTATTCCTGCCTGGTCCGCCAGGCCTCCGGGTTCCACGCTCTCCACGACAACACCGCTTTTCTCCGCCAGTCCCAGATGTTGACGCAAATCCGGAGTAATATTCCCGACGGTCATCCCGTAGCTTTGTGTCGGAGTACCGGTCTGGGCGGCCATCCTCTGTTCGGTAAGCTCTTCTATCTTTACAGTTACATTTATTTCCTTGCCGTTACGGAGGACCGTCACGGCGACCGATTTGCCTACCGGAGTCTCTGCCACGATTATCGGAAGATCATTGGCGCTTTTGACGTTCTTCCCGTCAAAGGTCATGATGATATCGCCCCTGAGGATTCCTCCCTTGGCCGCCGGTCCGCCGGGGGTTACATCGCTCACCAGCGCACCATGGGGCTCCTTTAGACCGAACGATTTGGCAAGTTCGGGGGTCACCGACTGGATCGCCACTCCGAGCCAGCCGCGCACGACCTTTCCTTTTTCCCTCAGCTGCTTCATGACCGATTTCGCCATGTTGCTCGGAATAGCAAATCCGAGTCCCTGGCCACCGGAGATAATGGCTGTATTGATACCTATGACCTCGCCTTTGAGGTTTACCAGGGGCCCGCCGCTGTTGCCCGGATTGATGGGGGCATCGGTCTGGAGAAAATCGTCATATGGCCCTGATCCGATGACCCTTCCGGTGGCGCTGATGATGCCCTGGGTAACCGTTTGCCCCAGGCCGAATGGATTGCCCACCGCCATCACCCAGTCTCCAACCCTCATTGCGTCGGAATCGCCAAGAGCGAGAACGGGGAGGTTCTCGAAAATTGATGTTATCTTGATCAGCGCCAGATCGGTTCTCGTATCCCTTCCGATCACCTTCGCCTTGAACTCCCTGCCGTCCGAAAGTTTCACCTTGATTTCCTGGGCATTCTCCACCACGTGATTGTTGGTCAGGATGTAGCCACCCTTGTCGACGATGAAGCCCGAGCCGAGACTCTGCTGTTTCATCTTGCGATCAGGCACGTTGCCGAAATAATTGTGGAAAAAATCACCGAACGGTCCTTCTTCGTCATGCCCGAAAAACTGTCTGAACGGATTTCCGGGCACGGTGACTATGGAAGTCGTGCTGATGTTTACCACTGCCGGCTTCACTTTTTCGGCAAGATCTGCAAAGGATTTAGGGAACCCCACCTCTTCGACATGATTCCTGTTCTCACATCCCCCCTGGGAAATCAGCATAAGGCTGGTTGCGCATATCAGCACGATAATCTTTACAGCCTTTGTCAGAACATTTTTCCTCATTTGCCTTCCTCCTTTCAAAAAGCCATGCAGAATATGGCCGCGTATAATCTCAATTATCAAGTCTACCTCACAAATAATTCAGGACAACTATGGCGGTGTCACAAAAAAGACCTGAAAGGTACTTTCCCGTCATTCCGGCGACCGTGGCTGCCCGCGGTGGTGCAAAGCCGGAATCGAGTATCTTCATCTATTAAAGCCCCCCTGAACCCCGCTTTTGCCGGGTGTCGAAATTTGCGAGAAAATCAACTTTGATGGTATTGCAATAAGTCGTTACACCCTTGAAAACGGGTATCCATCCTGTTTGTAATTATTTGAAATCCCTGTATTCCCGTTTTCAAGGGGAATGACGATCGGGAGTCCTTCCGGATTTTTGCGAATGCATCAACTTTAAAGAACCCCGTATTACGCGGGCGGCCGCAATTTCAATTTGACTGGTATTATTGAAAGGTCTCGAACGAGGTGATTTCATTCCATATATTCAGTGCTGAAATTGCGGTGTCACTCCGAATTCTCAAGTATTGCATTCGACTCTGTTTCCGAGATATTGCCGGATCATATCCTTATTAAAAACGCATATATTATCTATCAGTTGACAACGCGCCGGATTTTCACTTTCTATAAATGTCGAATGAAGCGGAAAGTTTTACATATGAATTTCAGTATATCTTGGAATTTTGGACGGAATTTAGAATAATCAGGGAATTGTGTGGATGAATTTAGAATAGCTGAAACAAGTTGATATATTTATATTTATATATATAATATTTCGCAAGGGAGAGAAGCTATGAAAGATATCCTTTTATTGATTGGTTTTCTGGTCTTCTGGATTGTCCTGCAGAAATACATTCTGCCGCGGTTTGGTGTCCCCACCTGAATGTCCGACTCCTGCAGCCCCGGGGACCGGGGTGATAAAAAGGAAATAACAGACGTGGACAAACCCGAAAAAGAAAAATGACGGTTTTTCCATAGGCCGAGAAAGGGGTTAATTACCGGTTCAGGGAGCCTTGCCGCAGACGTTATTCACCAATTTCGGGTCGATAACTATTTCCCGTGGTTTCCAAGAAGGATCGAGACGCTTCATTCCGTTGACGAATTCGTCCGAATGCATGAGCATGTAGCCTGCGACAACCCGAAGCAGGTCCACGGTCTCTCCGGTGAGCGAAAATGAAGTGGGAAGCTCCTGCAGACATCTGCGCAGGTGCGGGTCGGGGATATCGTCGAAGGTCAGTTCGGTAAAAGTGAAATCCGTTCTGATCGGATTGTCGATGGGCGACACATCGGGACATTTGGCGGCAAGAAGCCCGTTGCATGAATCCACGGTCCGCGACAGTTGCTTCATCTGCTTGAAATGGCCGTCGATCATCTCGGTGCTGTCGAAGGAGACATCATCCATCGGACCGCTGGTTACGACATCCAGAACTGCACCGATCCCGGGCGGATCGCTTGAGATGTCCCATGTCCGCTGTTTCGTCGTCTTGGCGTTCACGGAAATAACCATCAGGCGATCCAGTTTGTCGAGGTTGGCGAATTTCAGCACACTCCATGGGCTGTCGGTGGTGGTCACCGCCTGGAACGGACCCCGCAGCCCCAGGTTGTCGGACAGTCCTCCATCCAGCAGATGGGCGAAAAGCCTGTCGGGAGCACGGTATGACTGGGCGGCAGCTGCTTCGGCAAAACGGCGCTTCGGGTTGTCCTCCCTGATCAGGGCCGGCTCGATCCATTCCGGGAGTGGCCCGCAGTTTTCCTTGTAGATATCGATGGTCAACGGGGCAAACGCAACCGGGAAATCGGAGGATGCGGCGACGGCACGCGAAACTCTAACCCCTCCCAGATCCGAACAGAGAAGATCGAACTGGTCCTGGGTAAATTCGAACCTGTGGGTAATGCTGATATCGGTCGCGTTGAGCACCAGGAACGGGACACTTCCCTTCGGTTTGCGCAGCAGATCGGAAAATGTTTTTCCCTCGAAAATGTTATCGTTATAATACTCGTCAGCCATATCGATCCTGCTGAAATTCGGGGAGGCCAGCCGCACCCAGTTGTAAGGATTGAACAACTTCAGAACGAGCGCCGACTGGACGTTACGGTAGAGGAATCGTGCAGGGAAGTCCGTGAAGAAACGCTCCGGGAAAAGCACGTAATAAGCGGAAGTAAAACTCCCTCCCGAGACCGATGAGATAATTTCCACATCGTCCAGCAACCGACGTTTCGAGCCGTCCTTGTCCAGATATTCAACGCGACGCAGTTCTTCCATGAGACCGAATGAAAAAGCCGCGGCACGTGTACCGCCGCCGGAAAAAGCCAGGATTACGAAGGGCCGGCCGGCCATAGGCTGCGGCCTGACGACACTGTACCTGTATCCGGTTCGCAGATTGATGGAAGAAAGGCGGGGATTGTCGTTGTAATGTGCGCATCCGGCGCAAATCAGCGCCACAAACAGATAAATCAGCCTGGTCAATCCTCGCATTGAAATATCACCTCCATGGGCAGTATGGGATCGGTATCTGCTACCCGGACAAGCTTCTGACCACATTTTTTACCATCCTGGCACTCCAGAGATATCCAGTGAAGACCGGCATTGCACATTTTTGTCAGCATTTTGCCTGCGCCGTCCTTGTTCGGTCCCTGGTCTTGTCCGTCAAGAATGACCCTTCCCGTTTCCCGGCAAGGGCATTGAAAGAATTCCATGGATATCCTCCTTGATTCTCAGCAGATAACGGGCTGATCCCTTAAAACTGAAAAAACCGCTTCATCAGCGCCTGGCTGACAGAAGCGGTTTGTCCATTTATTCCATTCGATCCAATCGAGAAACCATGCTTCTCTCCCGGAATTCAACCCGTCATATTTTTATTTTTTTATTATCCTTTACAAAAGTTACAAGTCAACTAATTTTATGTAAGACCAGTACACTTTCATGCCGTTTCAGAAAGTAGTGAATCAAGGCAGATACCCTTTCGCCAATTTGCAGAACCCGGCAACCTGGGTTTCCCGCCAGGCCTGCCCCCTGCCTAACTCTGCGGCCATCAGCTCCGCAACAAGCGGGGCCACGCTCATACTTGCCCTGGCATCCAGCAGCAGAGCCCGCGTACGCCGTGCAAGGACATCTTCCACAGTCCTTGCCCATTCCCGGCGCACTGCCCAAATTACCTCGCCCTTTCGGTAAGGGAACGATGGATGGAGCTCTTCATTCCACGAAGGGTTTTCCTCCAGCATCCTCTCCAGTTGAGGAGCGTCAGTGCCGTAATACTGAAGCGGGTCGCCAGGTACTGTCCCCTCACGCCAGCCATGGACCCTGAGTTCATCGGTGACGGATGGCCGGTCATGCAGCCCGGCCACCCGGGACGCGACGCTAACCGTGTCCTCACCCATTTTGCGGTATGTGGTCCACTTGCCTCCGGCTATGGTAACCAGTCCGGTATCGTCGACAATCAAAGTATGGTCTCGCGACAGGGATGCTGTATCGACTTCACCCTGGGTGCGGACCAGAGGTCTTATGCCGGCGAAGACGCTCAGCACGTCGGAGCGCGATGGATGCCGGCTGAGATACCGTGAGGCGTGGGTCAGCAGAAAATCGATCTCCTCGGGCAGTGGGAGGGGTTCGAGGCATGCAGCCGACAGCGGTGTGTCCGTGGTGCCGACGACAGTCCGGCCGTGCCATGGGACAGCGAACAGCACCCGTCCGTCATCGGTATGCGGCACCATGATGGCACTGTCGCCGGGCAGGAATGAGCCGTCCAGCACAAGATGCACACCCTGGCTGTGGGTGATGATGTTCCGCGCTTCGGGGTCTGCCATTCGCCGCACACTGTCGGCAAACGGACCGGCCGCATTGATGACCACCCGTCCCTTCACTCTGAAGCGGCGTCCGCTTTCCATATCCTGTACATCTACCCCCGCCGTCAATCCTCCTTCCTTGTACAGTCCGGTTACCTGCATGTATGACAGGGGAGTCCCTCCAAGGTCGGCCAGGGTAAGAGCAAGGCTCAGGGCCAGCCGGGCATCGTCGAACTGACCGTCATGGTAGATCACCCCGCCCCTCAACCCTTCCTTCTCCACGGTAGGTATGTGGCAAAGGGTTTCATCCACGGAAAGCAGTTGTGATGGACCCAGCCCCAGCCTGCCGGCCAGCACGTCGTAAAGCTTCAAGCCGACTCCGTAGAACGGTCCCTCCCACCAATCGTAAAGAGGAACAACGAAAGACATGTCATGCACAAGATGAGGTGCGTTGCGGATCAGCAATCCCCTTTCGTGGAGGGACTCAAGGACCAGGGAGAGATTCCCCTGGCGCAGGTAGCGCACCCCGCCATGGATAAGTTTTGTACTCCGGCTGGAAGTTCCCTTGGCGAAATCGCTCTGTTCCAGGAGAATCGTCCGATAGCCACGGCTTGCCGCCTCCACGGCAGCACCGAGCCCGGTGGCGCCGCCACCGATCACGATCATGTCCCACCCTGTCCCGTCACCGAGACGCTCAATAAGTTCTTCCCTCTTCATGACCGAGCCCATCCCTTTGTCCTCTCCAGAGCCTTGCTCCACCGGCTGCGCAGCTCCTCCGCACGCCCCCTGTCCATGGAAGGGCTAAAAGTATGTTCAGACTGCCAGAGCCTGCCGATTTCCGAGCGGTCCCGCCAATAGCCCACTGCCAGTCCTGCCAGGTAGGCCGCGCCCAGGGCGGTCGTCTCCCGAACTCTCGGCCGTACCACGGGAACGCCCAGCAGGTCGGCCTGGAACTGCATGAGCAGATCGTTGGAAGTGGCGCCGCCATCCACCCGCAGTTCTTGAAGTCCGACCTCAGCATCATCCTCCATTGCGGTCAGCAGATCAGCGGTCTGGAAGGCGATACTTTCCAGCACCGCGCGGGCAATGTGACCTGCAGTGGACCCCCGGGTAAGGCCGAACAGTGCTCCACGCGCATACGGGTCCCAATGGGGAGCGCCAAGACCGGTGAAGGCCGGCACAAGGTAAACGCCGCCGTTGTCGGGGACGGAGGCGGCCAGCGCCTCCACCTCCCCGGAGCTGCGTATAATGCCGAGTCCATCGCGCAGCCACTGCACCGCGGCACCCGCGACGAAAACACTCCCCTCCAGAGCGAATTCGGTCCTGCCTCCGATGCGGCACACCACCGTGCTCAGCAGGTTGCGTTTCGAAGCAACCGGCCGCTCGCCCGTGTGCATGAGCATGAAGCATCCGGTTCCATAGGTATTCTTGACCATTCCCGGCCGGTCGCAGACCTGGCCGAAGAGCGCCGCCTGCTGGTCTCCAGCGATGCCGGCAATGGGAACCCGGGAGGCGAGAAAGCGGGCCGCCGTTTCACAGTATACCTGGCTGGATGGAACGATCTCGGGCAGCAGTGCTGCAGGTATTCCCAGGACCTTCAGCAGGTCGGCATCCCATCCCCCCCGGTGGATGTTGTACAACAGGGTACGGGAGGCATTGCTGGCGTCGGTCAAGTGGCGTTCCCCTCCAGTCAGGTTCCAAACCAGCCACGAATCCACCGTTCCGAATGCCAGATCACCCCGTTCGGCCCTGTCCCGAACCCCCGGCACATTATCAAGAATCCAGGCCAGCTTTGTGCCGGAGAAGTACGGATCCAGCACCAGTCCCGTCCGTTCCCGGAAGAGCGGCTCCAGCCCATCGGCCTTCAACCGGTCGCAGTTTACCGCCGTGCGCCGGTCCTGCCAGACGATGGCATTGCATACCGGCCTGCCTGTTCCCCTGTCCCAGACCAGCGTGGTTTCCCGCTGGTTGGTAATGCCGATGGCAGCAATGTCCGCTGCGGTCAGCCCTGCTCCGGCAATGGCCTCCACCGCAACTCCCAGTTGGGATGCCCATATCTCGTTCCCGTCATGCTCGACCCAGCCGGGCTGGGGAAATATCTGACGGAACTCTTTTTGGGCGACGCTGCGCACATTTCCATCGTGATCGAAAACCAGCGCCCGGGAACTTGTGGTTCCCTGATCAAGGGCAAGGATTAAACCCATCTCGACTCCTTTTTCCAAATCTAAATGTTCTGATTCTTCAAAATATGATGGCCTCGCAAAGAGGCAATATACAGCGAAAGCCGGTATCCGGTCAGTTTGCAACCACCTGCAATTCCTTGGATTCCCGCTTTCGCGGGAATGACGATCAGGTTCGATACGCGACTTATTGCGAATAGATCAAACAGGACATTCATCGAGAATATTTCTCTGGGTAGTCCTCAATTATTTCTTTTCTCCTGAAACAGTCCATTGAATGATCATTAACCATGCCGGTTGCCTGCATATGCGCATAACATATGGTCGACCCGACGAATTTGAAGCCTCTCTTGCGCAGGTCCTTGCTCATCTCGTCGGATTCCCGGCTCGTCGCAGGGTAATCACTCAACGCCTTCAGTTCATTCACAATCGGCCTGTCGCCAACAAAAGCCCACATGTATGCGTCGAAACTGCCGAATTCCTCTTTTATCTCCAGAAATCTCCGGGCGTTGTTCACCGCGGCCAGGATCTTGGCCCGGTTCCGGATAATCCCGGTATTTCCGAGAAGTTCCTGGATTTTGTGTTCGTCATATCCGGCAACCTTTTCGGGCTCGAAATTATCAAAGGCGATGCGGAAGTTCTCCCGTTTGCGCAAAACGGTATACCAGCTCAGTCCGGCCTGGGCGCCTTCCAGGACGAGGAACTCGAACAGCAGACGGTCATCATGGACCGGAACGCCCCATTCCCTGTCGTGATAGTCGACATATTCCGGTTTAGCCTGGTCTACCCAGGGGCACCGGCTGATTGAATTGTTATTGTGCATATCTGCTCCTTGATACACTGGTGCAAGGAATCCGCGCCCGCAGGCCGGGCTTTGCATAGAGCTACTTTTGATGATTTTCCCGGCAGTTGTCGTACTCGGTCCGCCATTCGCCATTCCGGTCGCGTGCTTGCAAAAAGGCCGAATCCCCCTTTGTCCACCATACCTTTTCAACTTCATTGGTATATCGTGCGCCGGACGCAGAGAGAACGTTCGGCAGGGTGAACTCCTTGCCGTCGGGCAATTTCACTTTGGCGAAATTGAGACTGCCGTCCGAGAGGGAATAATACCGCGCAACAATCTGCAGGCCATTTTCGCATTGGTATACAACAGGCTCCCCACCGAGGACGATAAGCCCGCTGCTCATCGGACAGGCACAGCCTCCAATGCTAAAGAGCGTTATGGCGGCAAGCAGTGCCGGAGCAATTCTCATTTTGTTCCCCTATCTTCAATCACGATCGGAGCGTTTGCAGTCTTTATTACCGCGTAAAGACAGGACTGTCAAATGGTAGTTGAGATGGCACAGGGGAAAGTTCCGATTCGGGTCCGGACGTGAATCTCCGGATAGATACAGTATAACCCGATCAGGCTTTTAGAAAACCGGAACTGGTGTTCATAAAAAAATAAGGTTATAGGTTTTTCTGCCGATAAGTCATATATAAATTGGATTTTGTGCGGCATTTAAGGCCCATAAATAATTCATGGAGGAAATATGGGAGAGTTTTATGTGCCTGTGGCTATTGAAAGTATAGAAAGTGGCATTTTCCCCGATGTCGCCCTTTACCTGAAGAGCGGCAAAAACTTTGTGTTATACAAGAGTCACGGCCGCGAGTTTTCAAAAAAAGATACCGAGCGCCTCATGGAAAACTGTATCGAATTTTTATATGTGAGCCCGGGCGACCAGGAAGTTATCAATGAATTCATGGAAGGCAATGCCGGTCGGGTGCTCAGGGATGAGACAATAGAAAACAAGATCAAAGGCAAGATTATCTACCAGACTTCAGTTAATTACGTTGGAGATATTTTCGATAACCCCGATAAAGTCGGCGATTTCGAGAGGGGAAAGCGTCTTGTGGAGAATCTGCTTCTTTATCTGTCAAATGACAAACAGGCTCTTTCATCTTTACATTCGGTGATGTCGCACAATTACTGGACTTTCGTCCACAGCCTGCAGGTAACGACTTTATCCCTGCTTATCCATTCGGAGGCCTTTCTTCTCTCCCGCGATGAACTTGTCGATGTGGGTATAGGTACCCTGCTCCATGATTTCGGCAAGATATTCATAGCCCCGGAGATACTCAACAAAACAGGCAAATTCTCCGAAGACGAACTCGCTGTACTCGGGAGACACCCCGAGGAGGGATATCGATTCCTGAAAGAGAAGACAAGTCTCAGCGATGTCTCCCTGTCTATTGTCCGCCACCACCATGAGCGGAATAACGGCAATGGTTTCCCCAACGGACTGAAAGAGGCGCAAATCCCCCGCAGCGCGCAGGTCGCGGCCATTTGCGACCTTTATTGCACAATCACCATTGATCGGACCGGCCGCAAGACGCTACAATCGCAATTTGCACTTCATATAATGAAAAACGAGATGAAAGGGGCATTCAACGATCGGCTGCTGGCCGTTCTGGAGGAGCTGGTCTGCGCGGACGAACCCGTTTCCTTTTTACTTTAAACAGCATTACGTCAAACTTGTCAGGCTCTATGCGTGCATCATTGATTATGCATACGAAGACCTGTTATTCTTCCTTCAGCTTTTAGTCGAAAAGCTCTATAACAATCAGAGTCATATCAATATTCCAATCAATACAATATTTTCCCTAACCTTTGACAGACTCCAGTTCCTCCCAGCGCAGGTAGGCTGCTTCGAGTTCCTGTTCAATCTCTTCAAGACGGGATTTGAGCTTTGTGACTTCCGTTCCGGCGGTCTTGTATAGTGCGGGATCCGCCAGGTCGTTGTGCAGCTTCTCCTGCTCTTCCTCCAGGGCGGCAATCCGCCCGGGCAATGCGTCCAGCTCCCGTGCCTCATTGAAGGAAAGTTTCCTGGCCCTTTCCGCCTCTCTGCGCGGTTTTGACCGGGGCTGAGACACCTGTTCAGTCTGTGATGCGGTTTCCGCGGCTGATTGCCTGAGCCAGTCGTCGTATCCTCCCACATACTCCCTGACTTCTCCATCTTTGGATATTGCCAGAGTGCTGGTTACCACATTATTCAGAAACTCCCTGTCATGGCTGACCAGGAGAAGGGTTCCGGAATAGTCGAGAAGCAGTTCTTCCAGAAGGTCAAGCGTCTCGACATCGAGGTCGTTGGTGGGTTCGTCCATAACCAGCACATTGAAAGGACGGGTAAAAAGCTTTGCCAGAAGCAGGCGGTTCCGTTCTCCACCTGAAAGGACATGAACCGGGGTGCGTGCCCGTTCCGGGGTGAAAAGGAAGTCCTGCAGGTAACCGATAATATGACGGCTTTTGCCGTTGATTACGAGGCTGTCGTTCCCCTCCCCCACGTTCTCCTGCACCGTCTTCTCCAGGTCCAATTGCTCCCGCATCTGGTCGAAATAAACAACCTCACGCCGGGTGCCGAGATCTATATTCCCCTCACGGGGCTCCAGTTCGCCGAGGAGGAGACGAAGCAGGGTTGTCTTTCCCGAACCGTTGGGACCGATGATACCCACCCGGTCGCCGCGCATGATGGTAGTCGAGAGGTTACCGATGATTGGACGTCCGTCATAGGAGAATGTCACACCCTCCGCTTCGACGACCAGCTTCCCGGAACGGTCGGCTTCCTGGAGCTGGATCTTCGCCGTTCCGACCCTTTCCCTTCTCTGCCGTCTCTCATCCCGCATCTTCTTCAGCGCCCTCACGCGTCCCTCGTTCCTTGTGCGTCGCGCCTTGATCCCCTGCCTGACCCAGGCTTCCTCCTGGGCAAGCTTCCTGTCAAACAGGGCCTGACGGGCCGCTTCTGCCTCCAGGAGGGCTTCCCTGCGTTCCACAAAGGAATCGTAGCCGCATTGGAAAGCATACAGCCTGCCCCTGTCCAGTTCCGCGACACGGTTGGCCATTTTGCGGGCAAAGGCCCGGTCGTGGGTGACGAAGAGAAAGGTCTTGACGTTTTTGAGGAGGAACTCTTCCAGCCATACAATTGTATCTATATCCAGGTGGTTGGTCGGTTCGTCCAGGAGCAGGATGTCGGGCGTGGAGACCAGGGCGCGTGCCAGCAGTACACGGCGTTTCGTTCCGCCGGACAGGGACTGGAACTGTTCATCCGGATTCAGCTGCAAACGGGAAAGGATTCTTTCCACCTCCTGGTGGAGGTGCCAGCCGCCTTCATCTTCCAGCTTTTTTTGCAGGCGATCCAACCGGCTCAGAAGTTCTTCACCCCCTTCGATAGCAAGAAGGTGACTTACATGGTGGAATTCCGCCAGCAGTTCGGCCGCCTTCCCCATTCCGGCAGCCACTACATCGAAGACTGCCCCGGAAAGCCCTTCCGGGATATCCTGCGAGACGAGCGCCACCCGAAGCCCCGGTTGCCGAACAATTTCCCCCTCGCCGGCAGACAGTTCGGAGTTAATGAGCTTGAGAAGGGTTGATTTGCCGGTACCGTTCCGCCCCAGAAGGCAGAGGCGGTCGCCAGCCTCGAGCTGCAGGTTTACCCCGTCGAAAAGCGGTGGACCGCCGAAGGCAAGGCTGACGTTTCTGATGGTGAGCAGTGCCACAAGTACTCCTTTATAAGAAACTTCTTTGATGCTCGGAATTGCCGATGTCAAAATACAATTTTAACACAGGGATGACGCAAACGACTTATCTGCTTGGTCGTCATATTTGCTGCATGTGAAGGCGGCGAAGCAGGTGCAGCTTGCTTCGCCCCTGCAAACCGGATCCGTTTATGAATTATCTGGGGTCCTTATATGGTGATGACAGATCAGCCGTCCAGCATGCTCTGCATCCTGGAGAAGAAATCCCCTGCCAGCCGGTCAGTTTCTTCTTCGGTTGCTGCCTCCGCATCTTTGCCTTTCATCTGGTTCAGCAGATGCTCCGGAAGTTCTTCCAGAAACCGGCTGGGATAGCGTTCCTGGAGCTTGCCGTATTTCTTCCTGAACAGACAGCGGGTTATGGTCAGGTGCCGGCGCGCTCTTGTAATTCCTACGTAACAGAGTCTTCGCTCCTCATCGATCTCCCCTCCCTCTTCGACGGACTTGCCATGGGGCAACAACCCTTCCTCCATCCCGGCCATGAAAACATGTGGGAATTCCAGTCCTTTACTGGAATGCAGGGACATGAGGACAACCGAGTCTTTCCCCGGCTCTTTCTTGCCTTTACCGGGGAAACTCTCATCATCCATCAGGGAAATTTTTTCCAGGAAGCCTGCCAGCGTAGGATTTGCCGTTTTCTCCTCATATCCCGCCGCTGCGTTGATGATCTGCTCGACGTTCTCCACCCTCCGGCGGGCGGCAGCACGATCATCGACTGTTCGATACAATTCCTCCTCTATGCCAATTTCTTTAAATAGTGTGGCTATCTTTTCCGCCAGTCTGCCCCTCTTCAAAAGTCGTTGTCTCGCCCCGGTCAGCAGATTGTGAAAACCGAGCACCAGTTCTTTCGTGGCCGGTGTGATGCCGGAAATTTCGCTCACCCTTCCGAAAGCTTCGATAAGCGGGCATTCCTGCTCCATGGACCACTGGTTGATCCTGATCACGGTGCTGTCGCCGATACCCCGGCGGGGGAAATTCACAATGCGCAGGAGAGCAACCTCATCACTTGTATTGCTGATCACCTTCAGATATGAAATTGCATCCTTCACTTCCTTGCGTTCGTAAAACTCCATCCCTCCGATCAGGACATAAGGAATATCTTCGTAACGCAGCTTTTCCTCGAAGGCCCTGCTCTGGGCATTTGCACGGTAGAGAATGGCAAAATCCCCGTAAGAGAGCTTGTTCCTGAAAGACTCGAACTGGATTCTCTCGACAACCGTGGATGCTTCCTCCTCGTCGTCGTTTGCCACGACAAGATCGATCAGCCTTCCAGCCCCGGTATCGGTCCACAAGGTCTTTTGCTTCCGTTTCGAATTATTTTTAATGACACTGTTGGCCGCCTGCAGGATATTGCCGGTGGAGCGGTAATTCTGTTCCAGCTTGATTACAAGACAATTTCCGTAATCCTTTTCAAAATCGAGGATATTGCGCACATCCGCCCCGCGCCAACCGTAGATGCTCTGATCGTCGTCGCCGACTACGCAAAGATTGCGATACTTTGCCGCCAGGAGCTTTATGAGCTGATACTGCGCCGTGTTGGTATCCTGATATTCGTCAACCATAATATAGCGGAAACGGTCCTGCCATCGTTCAAGCACATCGGACCGTTCGTGGAAAAGTTGTATCAGGAGCATGATAATATCGTCAAAATCGAGGGCATTGAAAGCCTTCAGTGCAGACTGATATTTCGGATAAACACGCGCAGCTGCCAATTCGTATTCGTCACCACGTCCGGGTTTATAGCTGTCTGGACCTTGAAGGCTGTTTTTCGCTGCAGAAATCTTCCACAAAATCGATTCCGCATCGTATTTCTTTCCATCCAGATTCAACTCCCGTATAATCTGCCTGATCAGACCCACCTGGTCCGAGGATGAATAGATACTGAAGTTGCGCTTGTAGCCTATCTTCTCGATCTCCCGACGCAATATCCGGACACAGAGTGAATGGAAAGTGGAGACTATTACTCCTTCAGATGGCACCTTTCCAACCAGTCCATGTACCCTTTCCTTCATCTCGTTAGCCGCCTTATTGGTAAAGGTAACCGCCAGTACGTTTTCAGGCGCAATTTTCCTTACCAGGATAAGATAGGCAATCCGAAAAGTTATGACGCGGGTTTTCCCGGAACCGGCGCCGGCAAGCACCAGGAGAGCGCCCTCTGTCTGTTTTACCGCGGCAAGCTGCTGCGGATTTAGTGTATGAAGCTCGAGCATGTTATCCTCAATGTTGCCCGTCATTGCTTAAGTCAATGGTTATGCTGGTAGCAGACCGCACGGTCTTTTGTACATGGCTTGGCAGGACCTTGGAAAACCTGCTGAAGAAAAAACGGCCGGGCAAATGCCCGGCCGTTTCTATTGATATCAGATTAGATGATTGAGGTCAAGAAAGCTGACTATTCCCGAAAATGTACAACTAAATGCTTTGTGATTACGCTGATGTAATACAGCTATTTTGGAATTTATTCCATTAAATTGTTGCACCGGTCGTAAGCACTTATTATTCCCAGCAGAGACAGAGGAAAGCAAAGCCCAGGAACCGGAAAACAAATATTTTTCAGAGATATTTATAACAATCATAGGATATAAATTATCTTAATTATTCCAATCAGCAAATTATATTATATATAAAAAATATTTTTATATTTCTATATTAAATATATTGACAAAACAGTATTATTTTTTTATAAAACTGTACAAATTTTGTTTTTTAACGTTTACGACATAATTAGTATCTCGAACCGTATTTTTTAATTAATTTAATCGTTTTATATGCTTAGAATTCTTTTTAATATTAACCTATTATGCAGAAATACCGGCTTAAAGACCCGAACTTTGAAAAATTCTTGCACCTTTGTATATCACCCAGTGATGTTAACAACTGAAAAAGCACAAATTTCTATTTCAGAAAACATCTTTTTGGAATAGAAATTTATCTCATTTACTCATGGTATGCAGCATTAGCAACCAGAGGACAATTTTGCTACATTCTAATTAGTTATAAATCCGGCAGTTCCTGGATACAAAGTCTGAACCATCTCGCTCCCGGGCGGCAATATTTTACAAAGACGGTACATATTCCAATAAAACATGGAGGGACCAATTCATGGCCGGAAGAATCAAACAGCTTATAGACCATATTATCTCGCAGAGAGCACAGAACAATCCAATGCTGGAGAGAGTTATAAAAACCAAACTTATCCTCAAAGGCATAAACCCCAACAAATACACCTTACAGTCAAACGATGATCCCGTTATTCTCGAAAAACTGGAAAAAATGATGGCCGACCTCAAATAGTATTTTCAACCCGAAAGGAGCATGAATTCATGGCTATAATAACTGCTAGTTCTACTAAGGAATCCGTAGATGAAATTACAAAGGATATCAGCGATCAGTTTGGTTTTTTCGATACTGAATTTTTGATTTTTTTCGCCTCTTCCAAATTTGCGGCGGAAGAGATAAGCAAAAAGATGCAGGAAACGTTTCCCGTTTCAAATATCATCGGATGCTCCACTGCCGGAGAAATTATTCAGGGAAAATTGGTCAGCAACTCCGTAGTGGCAATGGCATTCAATTCGGAAACCATTGAAGATGTAAAAATCGAGGTTGTCGAAAATCTGGCGGATGAAAGTTCGGTAAAAAATGCTTTCGATTCCTTTTCCAAATACTACGACATCCCGATGTCCGAACTGGACCCCGTGAAATATGTCGGCCTTATTCTGGTCGACGGGTTGAGCTGCGCCGAGGAAGTATTGATGGAGCGTATCGGGGACTTGACAAATGTCACCTTTATCGGCGGCTCGGCCGGAGACGACCTGAAATTCGAATCGACACATGTTTACACTAAGGGCAAAAGTTATTCCAATGCAGCAGTGCTTGCGTTGCTGAAACCGAGGAAAGAATTCACATTCGTCAAAGCACAAAGCTTTTGCGACCTCAATAAAACACTTGAGGTTACCAAGGCAAATGAAGAAAAGAGAGAAGTATCCGAATTCAACGGCAAACCAGCTGCAATTGCATACGCGGAAGCGGTGGGGACCTCTGTTGAAGATGCACCGAAAAAATTCATGCACAATCCGCTTGGACTGATTATTGACGGGGAGCCCTATGTCAGGAGCCCGCAACAGATAAAAAATGACGGGTGTATGACTTTCTACTGCAGCGTACTGGAAGGCACCGAGTTGTCGCTGCTCGAATCCACCGACATCATTAATGACACGAAAAACGCGGTCAAACAGGCTGAAGAGGAACTCGAATCTGTTTCCGGGATAATAAATATCAACTGCATACTCAGAACTCTTGAACTGGTTCAGAAAAACCTGGCTGGTGATTATGAAAAGATTTTTTCGAACATCCCGACGGTAGGATTAAGCAGTTACGGCGAGCAATACATAGGCCATATCAATCAGACCGCTACCATGCTTGTTTTTAAATAACCCAGGTTAGCATCGCTGTGCCATCAATGAACATTTGTTGCCTTGGGCTCGTGGGAAAATGACTTTAGGTGTTGTCGTCCGGATGAAGTTCAACAGAAATAGCAGACATAATGATTGTGTCTTATCAATAAACCTTTAAATCAAAACAGGTTTTGGTGTGAACTATGGACAACTCGACAAAAAAAGCAGCCAAAGCGGACAATGAGACATTTTTAAAAGGAAGCCTGTCATCAACTAACATAACAGACCTTCTTCAATTCCTGACGGTCAGCTACAAAAGTGGAATGCTGCAACTGCATAGTGACCAAAATGACAGACAGGGAGAGATATTTTTCAGTGGAAGTAACGTTATAAATGTAAAAGCTGGTGATTTTTCAAGCCTGGATGGTTTTGCCGAAATCCTGACTTGGAAAAAAGGTACGTTTCAATTCCAACCTGATGCAATACCGGAAGAAAGAAACATGAGCCTTAATGTCCAGCATGCAATAATGGAGGCTGCAGTTCTTCTTGATGAAAGAATCGCCAGAGAGAAATGGAAAGATAACCCTCCCGGCAAACACGGCACTGACGGCACAAATGATGAAAGGAGCAGTGAAATGTCAAAGATTGAAAGAGATTCTGCGGAAGTAATGAATGATTTGTTGGGGATTCCAGGTATAGACGCCGTCGTAGTAATTGGACGGGACGGGTTTGTAATCGAATCGGCGGGCAGCAGCACAAGAGTCAACATAGATGAGCTGGGGGCTTCACTGGCACATGCGGTCAATGGAATCGAAGAGATGGGCGGTGAACTTAAAGTCGATAGATTCCAGGATATGTTCATTGAATACGGCAAGGCGGTAATTCTGTGCAAACCGGTCGGAGACGCCGTTGCTGCAGTCATTACTCCTGACGCCTCCAAGCTGGGAATTATCCGCCACAAGACCAAGAAACATTTCGAAGAACTTGCCCTATCATTTTAGGAGGTAGATTTAAATGTCACTTAATCTGGATTTCACCCTGGATAATCAAACATTCCGTCATTATATCAATGGACAGCCGGTGGTTATGCACTCTCATCACTACCTGGCATTGATTACGAAGATGGTTGAAGAGATGGCCGACATTGGCGGGCCGCAGATCCTCGCTGAAACCGTTGAAGAAACCATGAGAGAATTTTTTGATGATTATATAAAAAATAATAACCTCGCATCTCCCCAGGATAAGTGCAATGTGGGCAGAGAGTATTTTTCAGTGTTAGGACTGGGGAAAATGATTGTATCCGGCAATGAAAACGGTGGAGAAGTCCGCCTGACCCACTCACATTTAGACGAAGGCTGGACAAGAAAATGGGGTAACAGCAACAAACCCCTCAACCATTTTACCTGTGGATACGTGGCGGCAATGTTTGGAGCGGCATTTGACAGACCATTAAAGTCTTATGTTGTTACAGAAGTTTCAAGCATTGCAGTTGGGGATCCGGAAAGCAAATTCATAGTTAAAACTGCCTGAAAAGGGGGAAAATATTCAATGACTGTTATGCGGGACACTGTCGTGAAATCTCTAGCCAAGATTCATGTTCAGAGTGATGAAAACGGGCTGATTCCGGAATACGAGGTATTGGTGAATCTTCTTCCAGTATCGCTTCTGAACAAGTTTTCCGAAAGAATTATGAACGCAGCGCCTCCGGAGAGAAAGCAACAGGTCGAAGAGGGTCTGGTCCGGGCGGCATATGAGTGTGGATACCATACCGGATGCGGTGTTATCACCTCCGAAATTTTCAGCGATGTTGTTATTCCCATGGTGACAGAAGGAGAGATAGATATCTTGCGCGGGGCCTATGCTGCATTTACCGCATGGGGATGGGCAAAAGCCGGAATTGTACAAGTCAAGGAAGGTGAGAAAATGGTTGTACGCGCTTTCGACTATTACGAAGCCGACAGTAATGGTGAGGGTATGAGAGCGTATATGTTAAGGGGTTTAAGCCAAGCGTTCTTTGATCTCGCATATGCAGACCCTTATCCGGACGGCATGGACACTTTCATTTGCAAACAGACAAGGGGACTTGAAGCCGGGGACACCTACGGCGAATTTATCGTTACAAGAAAATGAAGTAATTTTTTCATCCGGATACCGCTTGCCGTACCACGGAACATTGACTTATTAATTCTTTCCGTTTCGTAATCTTTTCAGAACGTTCGGGGGTTTAAAGAAATTCAGCGCAGTTTCCACTGGAGAAAAATAGTGTTGGCTATAGATTCAGAAAATAAATACCAGTATTTACCGGATATATTAAAGCAATCGGAAGAAGACAGATGGACCGGTATTTTGGATGTTTGCAAAGGACAGGAACAATTTGGTACGGTTTTCCTGCATAATGGACAGATTGCATGGGCAGCAAGTAAGGATCAGACAAAAAATTTCGGATTTTTTCTGGAAAAGATCGGCCAGATCCCCAAACAACGACAAAAAGAGATTTTCGAAAAGTTCAAGGCTCTTGGCAAGAGCAGTGATCTGGGCGCAATGATTGAGGAAACCGGTCTGATTTCCCGTTCGACATTGCGGGAATGTCTTCAAGGACACATTCAGTCGGCTATTTCTTCGGTACTGGATACTAGTGAAATTACCTGCAAACAGAGGGAATG
Source organism: uncultured delta proteobacterium (assembly GCA_963815135.1). Taxonomy (GTDB): domain Bacteria; phylum Desulfobacterota; class Desulfuromonadia; order Geobacterales; family Geobacteraceae; genus CAIWTU01. The sequence continues at coordinate 119,889 of CAWFFO010000005.1, read as the reverse complement.
TAATATTTCGGTAACTCCCGACCTTCTCTTTTCCCTTGATGAGGTCCTGCGACCAGGCCCAGAGGAGTTCGAACAGCAGTCGAGCGTAACTTCCCAGTACCCCGATGAATCGAATTGCCGGACAGTTGTCGATAATCTGAACAATATCCTTGAAAACCTTTCTACTCTGACCGGCTACCAGTATTCTTTCATATGCAATTCCGAGGCAAAGGTCTTGACCTCTCATAAATCCGATTCGCTTCCATGGGATATGGACGAAATCTTAATTTCGTCCACAACCTGGATTGTTTCTTCAGCCTCGAAACTTAATGAACTGCGTATTGGACGGATGGATTTCGTTCTTGTCGAACATGACAAAGGGTCTTTAATAGCTCGATGTCCCACCGAGGAAAATGATTTTTTCATTGCGGCATCTTTTAATGAAAGCGGGAAACCAGGGGTCATAAAACACAAAATATCAGAGATAATTACCAGTGTTCATCCAGGTATTGAGTAAAGCAACTTAAATATTGGAGATACGAGATGGCAAACATAATTTCCGTAGTCAGTTCAAAGGGTGGTACGGGCAAAACTACCGTTGCCTTGAATCTCGCCGTCGCCCTGGCTGAAAAAGGTGATAGCACCTTGTTGATAGATGTCGATCCCCTTGGGGCCATCGGATTGGCACTTGCACGCAACGACACGGAATGGGAGGGACTTGCCGAATATATTATAAATAATATTTCACTTGAGGATGCCATAATAAATTCCAAACTGCCGTCGCTTTCCATTTTGCCCAGAGGCAGACTGGACCCTTTGCACATCGGAATTTATGAAGAAATTCTGCGCTCATCGGAAAGTTTAAGTAAGATTACCACTGAATTAGGCGATACTTTCCGGTACATTATAGTAGATACCCCCTCAGGACTTGGAAATATTACTAGGGCAGCATTGGCAATAAGCGAATATGCGCTTCTGCCTCTCCAGGCGGAATCTCTTTCACTCCGCTCCATCTCACAGACTTTAAGAGTAATTGCTCACGTCAAAGAAACTGAAAATCCCAGACTTCAGCTTTTGGGCATATTGCCCACAATGGTTCAATTGCACCAGGACACTTCATTTAATGTGATGAACACGGTCTGGAGTTCTTTACCTGGCGTTCTCGAAACACATATTCCAAGAGCTGAGGTTTTTGCTCAAGCAAGTGAAAAGGGCCTGCCTGTCTCTTTCGTAGGGGGGAAATACCCACCTGAAGCACTCAGATTCGAATTGCTGGTCAGCGAAATCAAAAACATAATACAGGAATTGGGCGGCACAACAGGAGAACCTGATGAAAGACCACAACGCGAACTCATATGATTTGAAAGACGCACAACAGATTCTCAACCTGCTCCTTGGCAAACAACAGCAAGCGGTATCAGGCAATGAGATTCAGCCTGCTGCTGTTAAATACCTGGATTTGTCTTCGACAGGCAATCCGCGGCAAATACAGCCATTAAAGACCGTCACTGGACGGAACGAAGAGGAAGTTGTTGATACTTCCTTGAAGACTTTTGAGTCCTGGGAAAGCATCCTGACATGGTGCATTACTTCGTCGAAAGCTGAAGCGGGTTTTGTAGTGGATTCACAAGGATTTGTAATCGCAAGCAGGGGCAGGCTCCCAAGCCATGGAATTGAAGGGGTCGGGGCGGAACTCGTATGTTCTATCGAGCAATTGGAAAGGATTGATCCGGATTCCGGTAAACTTTCTACCGTTGATCTGGAATTTGACAAAAAGAGGCTAATTGGTTTCGTTGCAGGATCAGATGATAAAAATTCTTTTGTAGTAGGTCTGATTGCTCCGGATATTCTCCCGGTTCAGATCAAACAGGGAATTATCCAACAGCTCCATCATAACGTCCAGAACCTTGACTGACCCAAGTTGTAGAAGTTAACTTTCGAATCATCCACGAATTTATTCATGGGTTTACCCAACGAAAGATTCAGCAATAACTTTTTGGGAGCGCCGCGGTAACTGCCCGACAGGCGACAAAAAAACGGCGGTGCTCAATCATACACCAATCAATTCAGACTAACCTTGACAAATCTGCGTTTACCTACCTGCAATATATATTGCACTCCGCTGTTTAATTCCAGATTTTCGTCGGACACTTTATCGCCGTTTACTTTTACGCCTCCCTGCTGAATAGCACGTCTGCCCTCGCTGTTGGATTTCACCAACCCGGTTTCAGCAAGTATCTTGCAGAGCAGAGCTTTCCCACCTTCAATAGACAGGGCAACATGATCCATGTCGTCCGGAATCCTGTTATCCCGAAAACGTCCCACAAAATTTTCTTCGGCAGTAAAAGCAGCGGATGTTCCGTGATATCTGGCAACTATCTCCCTGCCTAGAGATTTCTTGGCATCCATGGGGTGCACGGAACCATCTCTAATACCTGTTTTCAATTTATCCAGCTCGGGTAAAGGCATATCGCTCAATAGTTCATAATAACGGAGCATCAGCTCATCGGAAACAGACATTATTTTCCCGAATATCTCATCGGACGGCTCATTGATACCGATATAGTTACCCAATGATTTACTCATCTTGTTGACACCGTCAAGACCTTCCAGCAGAGGCATAGTAATAACAACCTGTGGCACGAGGCCCCACTCGCGCTGCAATTCGCGGCCAACAAGGAGGTTGAATTTCTGGTCTGTCCCGCCTAATTCTATATCAGCCTCCAGTGCAACAGAATCGTACCCCTGGATCAGAGGATACAGGAATTCGTGAATACTGATTGGAAGCTGGCTACTGAATCTTTTACTGAAGTCTTCCCTCTCCAGCATGCGTGCCACGGTATATTTCCCGGCCAGTGCAATCAGGTCCGAAGCCATCATTTTGGAAAGCCATTGAGAATTGAACACTACCTTGGTCCTGTCAGGATCAAGTATCTTGAAAACCTGTTCCTTGTAGGTTTCGGCATTTTTCAGTACATCCTCCCTTGTCAGGGCCTTGCGCGTTTCTGTTTTTCCTGTCGGATCTCCTATCATGCCTGTGAAGTCACCTATAAGGAAATAAACTTCATGTCCAAGCTGCTGAAACTGGCGCAACTTCTGTATTAAAACGGTATGGCCGAGATGCAGATCCGGAGCCGTAGGGTCAAAACCGGCTTTCACCTTGAGAGGTTTCCCTGATTTTGCAGATTTTTCAAGTTTCTCCGTCAGTTCCTTTTCCAGCAAAATTTCAACCGAACCGCGTCGGATTATTTCCAGTTGTTCAGCAACAGTCATTAAACAGCCCCTCCATTAAGCACATTGAACTGAAAGCCTCTCAATACCCAAGGCTTTTCCGCTGTTCTCTTCAATTTCCACAACAACTGCATTCAGTCGTACATCTTTTTTTGCAACTTCAAAACGGACTGGTAACTGTGTAAGAAACTTTTCGACTGCAAGTTCCTTTTTTATACCGATCACGGAATCAAAGCTTCCCGTCATCCCCGCATCGGTAATATAGGCGGTCCCACCGGGAAAAAGCCTTTCATCGCCGGTCTGCACATGGGTATGAGTCCCGATAACAGCACTAGCTTTTCCATCCAGATACCACCCCAGCGCTAGTTTCTCGGAAGTTGCTTCAGCATGGAAATCGACCACTATGATGGGAGTAATCTCTTTCAACCTAGATATTTCCATTTCCGCTGTACGGAAAGGGCATTCCAGATTATTCATAAAAACCCGCCCTTCCAGGTTGAGAACAGCAACTTTTACCCCGCCGGGAGAGGTGACTACGGTACTACCGTGCCCTGGAGCTCCTGCAGGATAATTTGCAGGCCGCACAATGTTCGGTTCACGGTTAATGTAATCGTATGATTCCCTTTTATCCCAGATGTGATTGCCACTTGTGATAACATGAATGCCCTGATTGAAAAGCTCTTTCGCTATATCCTCGGTAAGGCCGAACCCGCCGGCAGCATTCTCTCCATTGGCCACTGCGATATCAACGGCATATCGGTCGACGATTCGGTGCAACTCCATTGAAACGGCCTGTCTGCCCGGCTTGCCGACAATATCGGAAATAAAAAGGATCTTAACGGGCATACTCTATTGCCCTTGTCTCCCTGATGACATTCACCTTGATCTGCCCGGGATATGTCATCTCCGTCTCTATCTTCTTCGCAATATCCCTTGCCAGAACAAGGGCGCGTTCATCCGTAACTTCATCACTTGAAACCATGACCCGTATTTCCCTTCCGGCCTGGATCGCAAACGAATTTGTCACCCCGTTGAAGGATGTGGCTATTTTTTCGAGATCTTCCAATCGCTTAACGTATGTTTCCATCATTTCGCGCCTGGCTCCGGGACGGGCACCTGATAGCGCATCAGCAGCCTGAACCAGCACAGCCAGAACAGACGCCGGTTTTTCATCCTCATGGTGAGCCATTATGGCATGCACTATCTTGGGTGATTCGCCGTATTTTCTCGCCAGTTCCGCACCGATAACGGCATGGGATCCTTCAACCTCATGGTCGACAGCTTTACCCAGATCATGTAGCAGTCCGGCACGTTTCGCCTGTTTCACATTTATCCCAAGTTCCTCTGCCATGATACCGCAAAGGAACGCCACTTCCAGAGAGTGCTGATAAATGTTCTGACTGTAAGAAGTCCTGTATTTGAGCCGCCCGATTAATTTGAGAATTTCAGGGTGGATACCGTAAACTCCCAGATCGAAAGCCGCCTGCTCACCAGCCTCTTTTATTGTCTGTTCAACTTCTTCGGCGGATTTGGCCACGACTTCTTCAATACGTCCCGGGTGGATACGGCCGTCCGCAATCAACTTTTCAAGAGACAGCCTTGCGACCTCACGTCTAATGGGATTAAAACCGGACAAAATAACCGCTTCAGGAGTATCATCAATGATAAGATCTATCCCTGTTGCTGCTTCCAATGCCCTGATATTGCGACCTTCCCGGCCTATAATCCTGCCTTTCATTTCATCCGACGGAAGAGCTACCACAGACACAGTTTTTTCAGCGACATATTCGCCGGCATACCGTTGAATAGCCAGGGACAAAATTTCCTTCGCTTTTTTATCAGCGGTTTCCCTTGCCTCCTCCTCGATTACTTTTATACGCTTGGCTGCATCGAGTTTCGCCTCATTTTCCAGGTTCTCCATGAGGACTTTTTTCGCTTCCTCAGAAGTGAAACCAGATATTCTTTCGAGATTTGCTCGTTCTTCATCGATAAGCTGATTCAGTTTATCGTTCTTCTGGACCAGCACCTGCTCCCTCGAGTTGATGGACTGTTCCTTTTTGAATAATTCCGCATCTCGCTGGTCAAAAAGCAACATCTTCTTGTCAAGGTTTTCTTCTTTCTGCTGTATCCTTTTTTCAAACGACTGCAAATCGCGCCTTTTGTCTTTTGATTCCCGTTCAAATTCGGCTTTGGCCTGTAAAACAGCATCTTTTGCCTGTAAAGATGCCTCCTTCGTTATTGTCTCCGCTTCTCGTCTGGCGTCTTCCAGAGTTTTAGCGGCCATGTCTTCCGCTTTAGCCACCATGCGTTCGGAAAGCTTCTTGCGTAGCAGGTTTCCGATCAGAAATCCCAATCCGGCGGCAAAGAAAATCAGTAAAATTGCAATTTCGCTTTTCAATTATTGGTACCTCCCCTTCTTTATGGTTAATTCTCTGACCAATTCAGGTAGAGAAAAAATTCCAAGGACTGTCTTTTTAATGATTCGCATAATATTTGAAGTCTAAATTACAAAATTGATCATTTACTACTCAACATCTATTATACGATTATTCCTGCGGAGGCAAAATGGTCATACTTTCAGTAATAATCATATCTACCCTGACATCGTGGGGTTCTCCCGCGATTTCGTCAACCAGTTGAAAATCATAACAGAACGCCACCAGCTTTCCTGATCCCTCAAGTTCATGCAGCGCTTTGTCATAATAACCTTTACCGTACCCGATCCTGTGCCCTTCCATGTCAAATGCAATTCCGGGCAATACGATAATATCGGCCAACTGCGGATCAATCACGCTATCGGATTCTTCAGGCTCCATGATTCCATAGCGACCTTTTCGCAATGTCTGCAAACAGGGCAACTCCCTGAAAAGAAGGCCGGCGGCAGATACAACGGGCAAAAAAACTCTTTTCCCGGAAAGAAGAGCTTCACTGATAACAAAATTTGTTTCAACTTCATTGTGGATTGAAGAATAAAGCACAATAACCTTCGACTGGCGATATTCTTCAGTTGAAATCAATTTCTGCTGAATCAAAAGGCTTTTAACATTACATTCATCCTTAGAAAGAGCCTTGCGTTTTTCAAGCATCAATCGTCTAAGATTTCTTTTGGGCATATGTCTTAAGTGCGCTGCAAATGGATAGGGAAATACCTGGAAGGTATTCGGGGCGTGTGCCCGCTTCGGATAGGCTTTCTGGGGAGAGATATACTAAGGGTTGGAACTTCTGGGAAGCTAATCGAGGTAGAGCCGCATTCCTGTATAAGGTATATATTCCAGTTCGGCGGCTTCACAAACCCTTTGAAAATAGTAAGCAAATAGATTCATCGGTTACCGTATCAGCAAACGGGGAGACAAACAGCATCTTGATATGTAAATATCTGCCCCGAAATAACTGTCAAGCTTTCCAACCCGTAAACGGATTCAACGTATATGGCAAATCTCCCAGAAGAGAACCTAACTTTACCTTGTTGCATCTTCAATATACTGCATCAACCTGAAGATTCTTTCATCTTCTGTCTTGCTTCTCTTTGCGCTTTCGGAAGAATAATCAATGAATGTTTCAGCGATATTCAACAGAGCCAGAACGGCTATTATCAGGGGATCGGCGCATATGGTGGCATCTTCCACTTCCGCTATCCTTGAGTTGATATATTCCTCAATTTGCCGGACACGTTCAGGAGATGCCGTGCTCCTTACCTGCAGTTCTTTTCCCAATACATTAATACGATGCAAGGAACTCAAGGAATCAGACTCCTTCAAGTTTCCTGATTATTGTATCTAGCCTTTCCTTGAAAACTTCTCTTTCCCTAACAAGCCTTTCATTTTCCTCTTTCAACTGAAGGGCTGTTTGTTTAAGTGACCTGTATTCTTCAACGAGATTTTCTATTCTTTTTTCCAGTGCGTCAAACAGTTCATTACTCATGGAAATATCCCTATATGTGCGAAAAGTTTATTTTATAGCGTTATAAAAGTCAAGGTAATTAATCAGAAAATTGCCTCCACAAACTGCTGCGGATCAAACTCGCGAAGGTCTTCAACTCCTTCGCCGACACCTATATACCTGACGGGTATTTTCAATTCATTGCAAATTGCAACGATAACGCCTCCCTTTGCCGTCCCGTCCAGTTTTGTCACAATCAGTCCTGTGACATCAGCGGCATCTTTGAAGATCCTGGCCTGAGAAATAGCGTTCTGACCGGTTGATGCATCAAGAATAAGCATTGTTTCATGTGGCGCTCCAGGGAGTTCCCGCCCCATGATCCGGCGCATTTTTTTCAACTCTTCCATCAGGTTGGTTTTGGTATGAAGGCGGCCAGCCGTATCGACTATCACCACATCTTTGTTCCTCGCAACAGCCGCCTTGCAGCCGTCGAAAACAACCGCGGAAGGATCGGAACCTTCCTTGTGCCTCACGACTTCGACGCCTGACTTTTGCCCCCAGATCTCCAGCTGTTCAGCAGCAGCCGCGCGAAACGTATCCCCCGCCACAAGCAGAACTTTCTTGCCTGCAGAGGCAAATTGCCAGGCCAGTTTCCCAATTGTTGTGGTTTTTCCTACGCCATTTACCCCGATAACCATAATCACAAATGGTGAAACGGCATCCATATTCAAGGATGCAGGCTTCTCCCCCAGGCGCACCGAAATCTCTTCTTTCAGCGCTTTTTTTAAAGTTTCGCCATCCTTCAGCTCGTTCCTTTTCAGGCGCTGCTCCAGAATTCCTATCAGTTCACTCGAAGCAGCCACGCCGATATCGGCGGAAATAAGAATTTCCTCAAGATCCTCGAGAGTGTCAGCATCAATCTGCTTCTTTCCCAGCAAAAGTGCATCAATTCGACCGATGAAGCTTTCATGGGTCTTGCTCAAACCTTTTTTCAGTCTTTCAAAAAAGCCGGGTTTTTCATTTTTTGCCTCGCCTTCTTCAAGAGCTTCAGCAGGAGAGGCATTCGAACCCGAAATTTTTCCGACAAGACCTCTGAAAAACCCCTTTTTTTCCTCGGACATCTAAGATATCTCCTTCTTCAAAGTCTTAACAGTACACCTGAATGAACGCAGAGCCTTGGCAATCAGGGCGTCCTTACCAAGTATCATTATAAGTGAATAATCACGATCAATGGCCCCAATAATTACGTGATTGGTATCTGTACTGACAACGGTATCGAGAACTTCCCCGGATAAAAATTTCTGCTGGATATCTTTCATCCTGTTCAGGATGATCCCTTTATGAGCCCCGATAAGCTTGAGTTCAAATTCATCCTCCAGACTGAATTGCTCCACAGCTTCCCCTTCCCAATCTGTCAAAATAGCGCCGGTGGCGCCAGGGGTTGACTCAACCAATGCCCTTATAATGGTTTTGAACGGCAACTCGAATCTCCTTATTGTAATTTCACTGATACAAGCCTGGATACGCCTGGATCTTCCATGGTTACTCCGTACAGACAGTCCGCGCAAGACATGGTGGTCTTGTTATGGGTTATCATGATAAATTGCGAGGATTCGCCAAGCTCCCTTATCATGTCGCTGAATCTCCTTATATTGGCCTCGTCCAGCGGCGCATCCACTTCATCCAGAAGACAAAAAGGAGTTGGTTTTATCATGAAGATGGAAAACATCAATGCGACTGCGGTCAATGCCTTCTCTCCCCCGGAAAGCAGGCTGATATTCTGTAATTTCTTCCCTGGAGGCTGAATTATGATGTCTATTCCAGTTTCCAGCAGGTCTTCTTCGTCGGTAAGCTTCAGCTCTGCCTTGCCGCCGCAGAAAAGACGAGGGAAAACCTCCTGGAACTTCTCGTTTACCATGTGAAAAGTTTCAGAAAATCTTTTTCTGGTCGTTCTGTTGATACGCTGTATCGCCTGTTGCAGTCCCTGCATGGAATCCTCGAGGTCGCTTTTCTGTGAGGAAAGAAAGTCATACCTCTCTTCCAATTCCCTGAACTCCTCGATTGCCATGAGATTTACCTCTCCCATATCATCAATCAATACCTGCAATTCCGACTGACGTGTGCGTTTTTCATTTTCATCACATGTGATGCCGGCGTAATCCCTCAGGACCGAGGCAATATCCAGACGGTACTTTTCCAAAATGGAATTTTCCATATTCCCCATATGCATGGAAATCTCTGAAAACTTCAGGTTCTTTTCTGCGGAAGATTTTCTGATTACCTCTGCGGAGCCACGCAGCTCCTTCAACCTCGACTCGTTTTCCTGCACTTTTGAAGCCTCGTGTTCATACTTCTCTTTTTCCGCGACAAAGACAGCTTCGGCTTCCAGGTGTCTGGTCAACATCTTTTTACCATCTTCTTCACTCTGTTTTATGGATTCAAGAAGTTTATCCCTGTCCAGATTACCTTTCTCAACTTCTTCTTTCTGATTGATAATCTTCGGGCCCAACTCCTTGATACGGTCCTCTGCCCGTTTAAGGGCCCGCAGGTTAGACTCTCTTTTTTCCTTTAATGCCGCAGAATGAACCTTCAACCCGGTGACCTTCTCACGAGAAATTTCTATCTCCTGCCTTTTCATCCTGAGAAGTTCCTGCAGTTCTTCGATTTCTTTTTCAAGTTCCGACTTGCCACAGTCACGCAGAGCTCTTTCTCGGTCCGCATAGTCTATTTCCGCCAGAAGAGACTCCTTCTCTTCCTTTAGCTGGTCCTCCTCCATGCCCTTGATGACAATGCGTTCTTCCAGCCTCTGGCACTCTTCCAGTTCACGCTGCAAATCCTTATCGTTGTTGATCAGGTCGATTTCCTTCTGATGGAGGCCGTGTCGGAGCTCGGCAAGTTCTTCTTCTACCTGGGCAAGCTCCTCACGCAACTGCCCTCCAAGAGACTCAAGCATTTTGACCTCCTCGAACAGTACCGATACTTCCGAGGAAAGGACCTTTATTTCTCTTTTCTTGTGAACCAGCCCCTGCCCGGCGGATTCAGTCGATCCACCGTGCATAATGCCTCCTTCGCTCACCATATCTCCAGTAGGTGTCACAAAAGTCAGATGTGAATGCACCCGGCTCAGGGAAAAGGCGGAAGAGAGGTCATCGGCAATCAGAACATTATCCAGAAGACATTCAACAATGGCTTTGTGTTCTTCAGGGACATTAACTTTATCGAGCAACCGGTCCATGCTGGGGACAACCTGACACGCAGCGGTGCCCCTTGTTCCCTGTACAATAAAACTGCAACGGCCGCCGGAGGTCTCTTTCAGATATGAAATTGCGGTCAAAGCATCACTTTCCCCGCAACAAACCACATACTGCAGTCTTTCGGCAAGCACGGATTCAAGAGCCAATTCATAAACCTCTTCTGTTTCGACAAAATCGGCAAGGACCCCCCTGAATACCCCCTTAAACCTTTCAGTGAGAAAAAGCGACCTTATTCCGCGGCCGTAACCTGCAAATTGAGCCTCCAGCTCCTGCAATGAATGGAGGCGGGACTCTTTTTTACTCAACATCTCCCGCTTTTCAAGCAGTTTTTTATTTACTTCACCAGAACGCTCTTTCAACTGGATTTCACGGGATTTCATTCTGTTAAGTGCTTCGGAAACCTTTTCTTTCTCTCCCGTGAGGGTACGTTGTACCATTTCAAGTTCATCGACCCTTTTCTGCGCGACAACGAGTTTTTCCCGTAATGCTGTTATTTCGCGGCTACTTCGTTCAAAACTTTCCTCGAGCCCGACCAGTCTTTTCGTTGCTCCGGCATGCTGGTTGTTGAACTGGGAAATCTCGGACAACACCGACAGGAGCTCACGCCGAATTTTTTCCAGGGTGCCTGATAATACTCTTTCCTGCTCCGATTTTTCCTCCAATGCCTGCTCTGCAGCAGCAAGGCTGGTCTCCTCTCCTTCCATGTCGGCATTGAAAGAATTTTTACGATCTTCCAGGTTCTTCAGTTCTGATTCGCACTCGTGAAACTGTCTTTCCAGGCTGCTTGCTTCTTCAGCGAAACGCGCCAATTGCCGCTCAAGGTTCTGAAGTTCCTTCTTCCTGAACTCAAGCAGATTTTCGGTATTCCGCATATCTCCCTTTATCCGGTATATTTCCTCCTGCCTTGCTGCCAGTGATTTTTCCATATCCAGCAGCGCCAGTTTCATTTCTTCATGGGTCAGCTCCCCGTTCTCCAGATCAACATCGATAATATCTATCCTGCTTTTCAAAGCGGCGAGTTCTTCTTCAATCCTGCATTTATCTTCTTTCATCGCCGTGTAGCTTTTAGCCGCGAAAAACAAATCTATTTCTTTAAGTTCTTCCCTGTAACATCTGAATTTTTCGGCTTTTTTAGCCTGCCTCTGCAAAGCGTTCAACTGACGCTTTATCTCGGATACGATATCACCGATACGCACCAGGTTCTGCTTGGTAACATCGATTTTCTTCAATGCAATCAGTTTACGGGACTTGTACTTGACTACCCCGGCTGCTTCCTCTATGAGAAAACGTCTCTCTTCAGGTTTAGAGTGCAGTATCATCCCTATCTTGCCCTGCTCTATTATGGAGTAAGCGCGCGCACCCGCCCCTGTATCCATAAAAAGTTCTGCGATATCAAGCAATCGGCATGGAGTTTTATTCAGCAGATACTCGCTTTCCCCATTCCTGTAGAGCCGCCGGGTGACCTGTATCTCATTGTAATTAAGATATTTTGCAGGTATTCTGCCATCTTCCGTTGAGAATACAAGAGACACCTCGGCCATGCCCACAGGCTTGCGGGATTCACTGCCGCCGAAAATCACATCTTCCATATTCCTGCCACGTAGGTTCTTGGGCGACTGTTCACCCATCACCCAGCGGATGGCGTCCACTATGTTCGATTTACCGCATCCGTTCGGGCCGACAACCGCAGTGACATTCTGCTGAAAATCGAGGGTTGTCCTGTCGACAAATGATTTGAAACCGGCTATGTCCAAGCGTTTTATTTTCATAAATCGTGCAATATTAACAGAGCGAAACTTTTCTTGTAAAGTTAAAGATGTCTTCTACGACAGATCGATAAGTATCAAGTATTCAGACTGATCTCCGGGGACGTGGCGCAGTCCTAAAAAGAACGGGTTCAATATGGGAAAAAGTATATGTTGCGCCCTTTTCCCCCGCAGAGTATACTCGCGCAATGCTCAGATATCAAATTTCCGCAACAGATCATGGCCGCCGGACTGAAAGCTTCCTGCAAAACCTCATGCCCACCGCCCCAATTTCCTACCTGCGCAAAATCTTAAAATCCGGGAATATATCAATCGATGGAAACCCATCGTCTCCGGACATGGTTCTGCGGCTGTCAAATATAGCTGAAATCAAGGAAACAGCAAAAACATTATTTTATTTGAACAACCGTTCTTGCGCACCGGATATCCTGCTGGAAGACGAAAACATGATCGTATTCAATAAAGCCCCGGTACTACCGGTGCACCGCACCGCCGAACACGGAGGTGAAAATCTTCTCGATCAGGCAATGGGGTTCCTGGAATCAAGGGATGGGAAGATGACCAGACTCTACCCTGTAAACCGGCTGGACAAAGGAACATCGGGAATAGTTCTGACCGCGAAAAAATCCACCACCGCAGGTACTTACGGAAAACTTTTCCAGGAAGGCCTGGTGGAAAAAGGCTATCTTGCTTTTGTTTCCGGAAAAACAATGGTTCAGGGTCAGATCACCGCCCAACTGGATGGAAAAGACGCCGTGACTTCTTTCAGGGTATTGTTTCAGGATAACAGGGTTTCATTGCTTTACATTCAGCCGTTAACAGGAAGGACTCACCAGATACGCCGTCATCTTTCCGAGTCGGGGCATCCGCTGGTCGGCGACAAGCGATACGGGGGGATAAAACAACGGGGCTACAATAACAATACCCTGCATGCATTCATGCTCACTTTCCGGGACCCATTGTCCGACAGCAACAGAACTATCCATGCACCGATAACTCCGGAATTTCTTGAAAATCTTGAAACACTTGCAAGCAATTCGGCTTATTCCATATTGCAATCACTGATATGATGCCTCGGAGAATATTAACGTAACTCTCATGTTTCATATCCGGCAGAAAAATCCGATGCAATTCAAACCTGAGAAAAGATTGACCATGAAAAAAACATTTCTGATATCTCTTTGTCTAATGATCCTGTTGGCGCTGGCGGCATGCCTGATATTGATCGTCAGCAGACTTCTTTATCTGGACACCTATAAAGACGTCATTATTTCAACGGTCGAAAAGGCACTGAACAGGCGCGTCACCTATAAAACCGGAAGTTTTTCCCTCGGGAACGGGGCCTCCTTCATATTTACCAAGGCTGCCATCATGGAAAAAGACGGATCTACCGTATTCGTTTCATCCGGACGGATCGACATCAGAATCGCTTTATTGCCGTTGCTCGAAAAAAGGCTGGTTTTGAAGGAAGTCCGACTCACAAATCCCTATATCAATCTAATACGTTTCGAAAACGGCAAGTTCAATTTCAGCGATATCCTGGAGGGCAACGGGGAGGGAATTCCTCTTCTTATCAGAAGCGTAAGAATAAGAAACGGTTCCGCCAGGTTTGCAGATCGGGCGATATCACAACAGGGTGTAAATTTTTCCCTGAATAATATAGATCTTTTCCTAAGTAGATTAATCAGGGGAAAAAGCTCAATATTCAGATTATCCGCCACTATCCCTGAAAAAGCCGGAAATGGCAAAATAGTAGTATCAGGAACGGCAAATCTGCCATCAAGAAACAAGCCGCTTCATGACACCGATCTTGACATACAAGTAACGGCGGCAAATCTTGATACAAGCCGCTATTGGGATTATTACAGCCGCTATGTCCCTTTTCGGAAAATTCTCGGAAATATCGATATCGATTCCACCTTTAAAGGCAAATTAACAGATTTCTCGTCCTCAGGAACAGCGGAAATAACGAGACTTTATTTTGATTACCCCCAGGTATTTCACTCTGTTCTTACTCCGAAAAAAGTTCTCGTAAAATACAACATGCAACTTACCCCCAGGGATCTTGTTGTCAAACGTCTGGCGCTGGACGTTGATAATCTTTCGGTAAAGGGAAGCTGCGCCTTGAAGGATATTTACAGCGACGATCTGTTCATTTCCGCGAAAGCGGTCACAAATCACTTCAGGCTGGAAGAATTCGCAAAATATATTCCATACGGAATTATCCCTGATGAAACTTCAAAATTCATCGAAAAACGCATACTGGGCGGTACTTACAAACTTCAGGATGGAACACTCGAAGGACGGGTAAGTCAGATCGCCCACATGGAAAACGGTACCAATTATAATGTCCTTGCAATCAGGGGAACAGTCGATCGCGGTCTTGTTTCCTTCGGTAATGAAATTCCCGGGTTCAACAGTATCAATGGCAATCTTGCGCTGCATGGCAAGGAATTCATTCTCACTGGAATGCAAGGACGTTTCGGCAACTCACCTTTCAAACTTGAGGGCAAGATAGAGGATTATCCTTTAAAGACGCCCTCGAGTTACCCGTTCACAATGACCATGACTCCTGACCGGGAAGAGGTGTTATGGCTGCTGGATCATAACAGAACCGGAAAATTCGCTTTCAGAGGACCGTCAACGCTGTCCCTGTCGGGAAACGGCAATACGTCGAACTATCTTTTAAACGGAAAATGGGATCTTTCGGCGGCCGGCTATAATTATTCCGACATTATCAGCAAACCGGCGGGACAGGCAAACAAGGTCGCTTTCAACGGGAGCATCGGCAAAGAAGGGATAAATGCAAGGATTATCCAGTACGATCTAAAATCCATGTCACTCAATGCCGCCGGAACTTATCGACTGGCGGGGAAGAAACAACTGGAGTATTTCATAAGCTCAAATATGTTCCCGGTTCAGGATGTGGCCCAGATGTTTCCCGCCATTGTAAAATACAGGGCAAAAGGAGCCGTCAAGGCGGAAATACAGGGGAAATTCGCCCCGGAGAAAACAACCGGTAACGATTTTCACGGCAGCTTATTCCTTTCAGGTGTCTCTTTGCAATACTCGGGAAGCGTGAAAAACATTGAAAATATCAATGGGAAAATTGGATTCTCAAACAACACCCTCTCCACATCACTGCTTTCCGCAAAAGTGGGAAACAGCATGTTTACCGGAAAAGGCACTCTCACCGGTTTCGAAAATCCTGCGCTGGATGTTACTTTTTCATCTCCTTCGCTTGATTTCGCGGACGTCGGGTTTCGCGGCAATCCGGCGATAACTCCGGCCCGGAACGTACTTGGAAGTTTCACCCTTAAAAACGGAAATCTGCACATCAGGAATCTTTCATTTATGACCGGTAAATCCGTTATCAATGCACAAGGCACTATAGAGGATTTTAAAAAGCCGGTTCTGAATATATCCATCAATTCTCCTTTCCTTGATCTTGGCGACCTGCTTGCCATGAAAGGGCTGGAATTGAAGAAAAAGGCGGGAGAAACTCCACTTCGGGTTTCCGGAAAGGTAACCCTTGACGCCGAATCAGGGAAATTCAGGCTTATTACATTCGAAAAACTCAAAACTGCATTGCTTTTCCAGGGCGGGACCATCCATATTCAGCCAACTGAAGCAAAAGTTGCCGGAGGTACGATGTCCGCCAGGGGGTTGATGGATTTCAATTCAGCCGAAAAACCCCTCTACCAAATATCTTTCAATATGAAGAATCTCTCGGCTACCCGCATTCAGCAATCGTTTGACGTCAAAAGGGAAGTTACCGGCACAATATCCATGGAAGGAGAATTGTCCGCCAACGGAAATGATTTGCAGCAAATGAAGAAGACCGTAAATGGAAACCTGAAACTGCACTGTGAAGACGGGTCATTGAAAAAATTTGCTGTACTCTCGAAGATCTTCTCCATATTGAACGTTTCCCAGCTGTTCAAACTCCAGCTTCCCGACATGGTGTCTGGCGGGATGCCCTACAACAAGATAACCGGTACCTTTACAGTTCAGAACGGATTAGCGACAACAGACGATTTCTTCATCGACAGCGATGCAATAAATATTTCCGTTTTAGGAAAATTCGATTTACCCGATGAGAAACTCGATTTAACGGTGGGAGTGAAACCACTGCAGACAGTTGACAAAATAGTTAGTCATATACCCATAGTCGGGTGGGTGCTTACGGGGAAGAACAAGAGCCTGGTTACAGCGTATTTTGAAGCCAAGGGAAGCTGGGATAATCCCCATGTCAGACCAATTTCCCTCAAATCGCTGGCAAAGGGAGTTTTCAACATTTTCAAAAGGGTATTTCAGCTCCCGGCCAAACTTATTACGGATACCGGAGAAGTTATCATCGGCAAACCGGACTAGGTACTGAATTCAGGCAACCGGGAAAGAAATACGTACCACCGCGATCTAATGCCGGAAATCGGCACGTTTCAAAGAAATATCAGATAACGATATTACCCGTGACCTTACCCTGCCCTACCCCTCTTATTTTTACCTTTACCTCGCTGTTTATGGTACAGCCATTCCCGGAAAATTCGACCGGGATGTAATTTCTTGAAAGTCCCTTGAAGGAGCCGTCCTGTTCGCAGCTCTGTACCAGCACTTCCAGTTCCTTCCCCAGAAAGCTTTTATGATAGATTTTCTTTTTTACTTCAGATAATTTTCTGAGGATTTTCGCCCGCTCCCTGACAACGTCACCCGGGACCCGGTCACTCATTTCAGCGGCAGGGGTCTTCTCCCTCGGCGAAAACGGAAAAACGTGAAAATAGGCCAAGGGGAGAGATTCGAGAAAATTCAGAGTGTTTTCAAACTCCTGCACGGATTCACCCGGGAATCCGGCAATAATATCTGTTCCGATACAGACTCCCGGAATTGCCTTCATAAGTTTCCCGACGACATCCCTGTAAAGGCTGGTTGTATAATGGCGGTTCATCCTGGAAAGTATCTGGTCGTCGCCGCTTTGAAGCGGGATATGCAGATGTGGACATATTATTTTGGATGAGGAGAGAAATTCTACAAGCTGGTCGGTTATTTCCGCAGGCTCCAGCGAACCGGTTCTCAGCCTGGCAATGCCGGTCCTGTCTTCCGCGGCGGAAAGAAGGTCCAGAAGGCTTTTTGGAGGATCAAGGTCGATGCCGTACATACCGAGATGAATTCCGGTCAACACGACCTCTTTAAACCCTTGTTCGACAAAAGAACTTATACCTTCTATGGCATCGTTCAGTTCGACACTCCTGCTTCGTCCACGCACATAAGGCACGATACAATAAGAACAAAATGAGTCACACCCGTTCTGGACCTGCAAAAATGCCCTTGTATGCTCGGCAAAGGTTTCAAGAACTACTCCATCAGCCTGCCGCTGCTTTGATATGTCTGATACTTTTACAACCGGTCCATTATCTATTATTTCCAGAAGGTCCGCCAATTCCCTTTTTTCGTTATTACCGACAATGATACTTACCCCGGGCATAACCCTGATTTGTTCATGCGCCAATTGCGCATAACAGCCGGTAACCACTATTCTGGCTGAAGCATTCCTGTTCCGGGCGCGCCGGATGAGTCTCCTGGATTCCGAGTCGGACCTGGAGGTAACAGTACAGGTATTTATAATATAAACATCAGCAATGTCCGTAAAAGGAACAATCCTGTACCCTTTTTTGCTAACTGATTCAATTATTGCAGCGGACTCGAACTGATTTGTTTTACAGCCAAGTGTTGTAATAGCAACTTTTTTCATATGCTGATCAGTCTGGTTAAAATATGAATTCCCCCGGTAAATTATTTCTCTCCGTAACCAGAACTCTTTTTGATTTTTTCGTAGGCTCCGGTCAATTCAACGAATTTGCGCTCCAATTCCCTTACCTGATCGAACAGGCATGCGATTGCCTTGGCTTCCGGATCAGGCAGTCTGCCATGTTCCAGATCCGTTTTCTCCGTGGCTTTTTCAGATGACATGACAATACGTCCCGGGACACCGACAACTGTCGAATTCGGGGGGACTTCCTTTACTACTACCGAATTTGACCCGATCCTGCTTCCCTTTCCCACTGTGAAAGGACCAAGCACCTTCGCTCCGGAACCTATTACGACATTGTCCTCTATGGTCGGATGCCTCTTTACCTTTTCCAGGCTCACACCACCCAGGGTGACCCCATGGTACAATGTGACATTATCACCAATTTCGGCGGTTTCACCGATAACCACACCCATGCCGTGGTCAATGAAAAATTTTCTCCCAATGGTGGCTCCGGGATGAATTTCTATACCTGTCAAAAACCTGCCAAAGTGGGAAATTAGTCTGCCGAGAAAATAAAGTTCCCGTTTCCAGAACCAGTTGGCTACTCTGTAAATCCAGACGGCGTGCAGGCCGGGATAACACAAAACGACTTCGAGAGTGCTCCTTGCGGCAGGATCCCTTTCGAAAATCGATTGTATATCTTCCTTTATTCTCTTGAACATGGGGGCCTCATTCTTCAGTTTTTTTTCAATGTAGCATGATTTATTCGAATATCATACCCCACCAATACTGTCAACTTTTAAGGGACAACAACATTTGTGACAGTAGGTATATAAGTAAAATTCGGGAAGATTGCGTTTATACCTTGCCTTTATCTAATCCCAATGTATATTTCGTTATAACCACCATTCAAACGAGAATATAATGCCAATTGAAGAGAATGCACCGGAAACAGTCTGCAAGGCAAAGAAATTCACTGACGAAATGCTCACCTGGGCAAGGGGTCAGGGCAGAATCCTGATAATTATCCACGATCATCCGGACCCGGACTGCCTTGCTTCTGCAATGGCCCTTTCCCACCTCTTCGTTTCGAAGATAAACCGGGAAGCAATAATAGCATTTTCAGGAATGATCGGCAGAAGCGAAAATATTGCGATGGCAAAGGAGCTTGAAATAACGTTGACCCCGTTGAGCGTTCTGGACCTGAACGAATTCAGTGTAATCTGCATGCTCGATACGCAGCCTGGAACAGGCAACAATTCTCTGCCCCCTGAAGTAAAGGTCGATGTTGTTATCGATCATCACCCGTTTCACAAAAACAGCATGAATGTCAAATGGTCGGACATCCGGGAAGATTACGGGGTAACTGCCACAATATTATATGAGTATCTTCTGTCCCAGGCAGTTCATATCGGTACCAAGCTGGCTACAGCGCTTTTTTATGCAATCAAATCGGAAACACAGGACCTCGGCAGGGAAGCGAACAGACCGGACAGGGATGCCTACCTGAAGCTATTCCCGTTATCCAACAAGAAGTTGTTATACGAAATTTCCCACCCTAAACTGCCCAAAGAACATTTTCTGACCCTTCACAAGGCTCTGACAAATTCAAAAATATTCGGAGAAATATTGGTTGCCAACCTGATGGCAATCAGTTACCCCGAAGTTGTTGCGGAAATTGCTGATTTCCTGATTCGGCTCGAGGGTATTAAACTTGTATTATCAATGGGTCACTATAACGATGTGGTCATCCTTTCCATGCGTACGACGAGCCACGAAATAAATGCCGGTGAGCTCACAAAAAGGCTTGTAGCTGGAATGGGCACTGCCGGAGGGCATGGAATGACAGCTGGGGGCAAACTCGATAATGTGAAATCTGAAATAACCATTCTCCAGGAAATTGAGGACTTGTTAACAAAGAGGCTTTTGTGCGAATTGAACATTATCTATACACCTCCACAAAAATTGATCACCTCGTAAACATAAAGCCGGCTGCGGGTTCAATCTGTAAATCTCTCCCGACATTCCATGTTGACAAGGATTGACCATATACGGTAGCCTTGTTGAAGCAAAGTTTATCCCGGGCACGACCTGTTCAGTGCTGTAACTCATCAAAGGTATATCCCCCGACAATCGAACCCGCAGTCAAATCAATTCGATATATACTACTAATTTATGGAGATTTTATGCGTATAGGCGGCCATGGACCGGATAGTCTTCGGAACGTTAAAATTACAAAAAATTATATCAAACATGCCGAAGGATCCGTCCTGATCGAATTCGGAGACACGAAAGTCATATGCACTGCTTCCGTAGAGGAGTCCGTACCTCCGTTTCTGCGGGGAAAAGGAAGTGGTTGGGTAACCGCGGAATATTCGATGTTGCCTAGGGCAACGC
Source organism: uncultured delta proteobacterium (assembly GCA_963815135.1). Lineage (GTDB taxonomy): Bacteria > Desulfobacterota > Desulfuromonadia > Geobacterales > Geobacteraceae > CAIWTU01. The sequence goes on along the minus strand of CAWFFO010000005.1, from coordinate 99,634 downwards.
AAACCCGTTCCGCACGCGAGTCATCAAAGGGAAAAGTCGGTGGGCGTACCCATGAAATACAAAGACTCATAGGCAGGTCTTTGCGTGCAATCACCAACCTGCCCCTACTTGGCGAGAGAACCATTTTTATGGACTGTGACGTAATACAGGCCGACGGGGGCACGCGAACGGCTTCAATTACCGGCGCATACGTTGCCCTGGCTGACGCCCTGAGAAAACTGGTCAATGAAGGAATTATCGCTGAATCACCTCTCAAGGAAGCTGTTGCGGCAATAAGTGTCGGCATTGTGGACGGACGTCCCCTTCTCGATCTGAATTATCAGGAAGATTCGTCCGCTGATGTTGATATGAATTTCGTCATGACTTCATCCAATCGCTTCGTTGAGGTGCAGGGTACAGCTGAAATCACTCCCTTCAGCCTGGAAGAAATGGATACGATGCGTTCTCTAGCCATCAAGGGCATCAATCACCTTTTCGAAATACAGAAAGCGGCCCTGGGACAATGAAAGAACTGATCGTTGCCACCCGCAATTCAGGAAAACTTGAAGAAATCCGGCAAGTGCTCCAGGGTAATATAGAAATTTTATTATCACTTGCGGATTTTCCTGGGCTTCCTGAAATTATAGAAGACGGGCATACCTTCGAAGAAAACGCCCTGAAAAAAGCACGCACTATAGCCTCGGAAATCGGGAAACCTGTAATTGCCGACGATTCTGGACTCGCAGTCGATGCACTCGACGGCAGACCGGGAATATACTCGGCAAGATTTTCAGGAGAAAATGCAAGTGATGAAAATAACAATGCGAAACTGCTCATGGAAATGTCTGGGATACCCGTTGAAAAGCGAGCGGCTTCATTTCACTGTGCAATAGCGTTATGCTTTCCCGATGGATTTTTCCGGACATTCGAAGGCAAACTCGAAGGGATAATTATTGACATACCGAGGGGTTGTCACGGTTTTGGCTATGATCCACTTTTTTTCATCCCGGAATACGGAAAAACCCTGGCCGAGCTTACTCCGGAATTAAAGAACATGATCAGCCACCGAGCCAGGGCTCTTGAAAAACTTAAGGCCTATTTGCAGATTGACAATATCAATTAATTTTGCATATATTTAACAGATCAGTAAGAGATTCTGTCCTGGCGCGGCATTAAAACCGGGCATTGTGAATCCTGATATCTGGAACAAAGTCCGAAATGTAATTAACACTTTTCACGGACTAGAAAATCCGGTTTCCGGTTATTCAATAAATGCTATGAGACAATAATATCAGGAGCTAGAAATATATCCGTTCATCCCCCGATAGTCTGTTTTTTACGGAAATATCAGTACAAACTAAAAAACTCTTGCATATGCTCATTCATTATGGTATAAAACTGTTCTTTAATCGGGGTGTAGCGCAGCCGGGCTAGCGCACCTGCCTTGGGAGCAGGGGGTCGGAGGTTCGAATCCTCTCACCCCGACCAACTCTGCGCCTGTAGCTCAGTTGGATAGAGCAACGGCCTTCTAATCCGTAGGTCAGGGGTTCGAATCCCTTCAGGCGTGCCAACTCCAATTTATGGTGGCTATGGTGAAGCGGTTAACACTTACGACTGTGACTCGTACATACGTGGGTTCAAATCCCACTAGCCACCCCATTTAACCAACAGGCCCCGCGTTTAGCGGGGCTTATTACTATGTGCATCAAAAGTTGCGAGAGTGGCGGAACTGGCAGACGCACTGGATTTAGGATCCAGCGGGCAACCGTAGGGGTTCGACTCCCCTCTCTCGCACCAATTCAATTCATGTGAGGTAGAAAATGCAGGTTAAGGTCGAGTCTCTGAGCAAGATCAAGAAGAAGATCAATTTTGAAATCCCTGCCGAAAGGGTCGGGCTGGAAATAGATAAGGCCTTTGAGGAAATCAGGAAGAACGCCAATATCAAGGGGTTCAGAAAAGGCAAGGCACCGCAGTGCCTATATGGAAAAACACTATAGCGGTAAGATGGAACTGGAACGTCCTGAATAACCTTGTTCACTGAAACCTATTTCAAGGCTTTGGATGAACGAAAATCTTTCCGGTTCACCGTCCGCTCGATGAAAGTGAAGAGTTAAAAAGGGAGAACCGCTTCAAATATTCAGGCAACTGGTTGAGATTCTTCCCGAAATAGAAGTTGAGAGATTATATCGGTCTTCAGGTCAAGAAGGAGAATCTTTTCCCACAACGAGAGGAAATTATTTCGGAAAGATTGAAAGAAATGCAATCGCGAATGGCGGAAATTAAACCGCTTGAAGAACAGCGGCCCGCTGCTGTTGGCGATATTGTCACCTTGGATTTTACGGGCTATGTAGGTGGTGTACCGTTCGAAAACGGTTCTGCAATTGATTACGTGCTGGAACTTGGTTCAAACAGTTTCATTGCCGGCTTTGAAGACCAGATTATTGGAATGTCAGTCGGACAAGAGGGAAAGATAGAAATTACCTTCCCGGCAGAATATTTTGTTACAAAACTAGCAGGCAAAGATGTGACCTTTGACGTGAAAATCAAGGATATCAAAACAAAGGAACTCCCTCCGCTCGATGACGATTTTGCGAAACAATTCGGTGAATTCGAAACATTGGATGAATTGAAATCCAAGTTGTTCGAAGGTTACGAAAAACAGGAGACATCAAAAATAGAATCCGGATTGCATGACAGCCTGGTCAAGGCTCTGATCGAAAAAAATCCGATTGAGGTACCCGACGCGCTGGTCGAAAAACAACTCCAATTCCTTGTTGAAAACATTACCCATGATCTTGCAATGAAAAATTTGTCTTTAGCAGCAATTGGTTCTGACGAAAAGAAAATAAGGGAAGATTATAGAGAGACTGCCATCATGCAGGTAAAGGGAACTCTATTATTGGAAGAATTGGCAAAAAAAGAAGGCATTGCGGTTGAAGAAAAAGAAATCACGGATAAAATCGCTGAAATTGCCGAAAGAGCAAATAAGGATTCCGATATGGTAGAAAAATTCTACGAGAGAAATTCTTATGCAAAAGAATCTCTCTTAAAGCAGATTCGGGAAGAAAAAACGATTAAATTCCTTGAAGACCATGCCAAGATAACAGAATAGTAGAGCTTTACAGCAAATCAACTTGGAGGAGCTATGCTTGTACCCATAGTTGTGGAACAAAGCGGCAGGGGCGAACGGTCTTATGATATATACTCGCGGCTGCTGAAAGACAGGATTGTTTTTCTTGGCGGTGCGATAGATGATCATATGTCAAACCTGATTATCGCCCAATTGCTCTTTCTTGAAGCTGAAGATCCTGACAAGGACATCCATCTTTATATCAATTCCCCGGGTGGGGTCGTTACGTCCGGCATGGCCATTTATGACACAATGCAGTACATCAAAGCCCCTGTCTCGACCATTTGCATCGGGCAGGCAGCCTCAATGGCGGCCTACTCCTTCTGGCCGGAGGAAAAGGGAAAGCGCTTCAGCCTCACACATTCACGAATCATGATCCATCAGCCCATCGGAGGGTTTCAGGGACAGGCAACAGATATACACATATTCATGCCAAGGAAATTCTTCGCATGAAGGAAAATCTTAACCAGTTGCTGGCGGATCACTCCGGACAACCATTGGAAAAGGTAGAGACCGACACAGAGCGGGATTATTTTATGTCTGGTGAAGATGCCAAAAATTATGGTATCATTGATTCGATATAATCAACAGGAATATCGTAACTGGAGGCCCCAGGTGAGTCGAAGAGACGACAGAACCGAACAATCTGATTGTTCATTTTGCGGTAAAAGCCAGGATGAGGTCAAAAAGCTTATTGCCGGTCCAACGGTATATATCTGCGACGAGTGCATAGAACTCTGCAATGATATTATTGCCGAGGAGACCAAACTGGAAGAGGCCATGGGGCCTGATGTCAGAAAGCTGCCGAAGCCTTCACGAGATAAAGGAAGTTCTTGACGAATACGTTATCGGCCAGGAGCAGGCAAAAAAGTTCTTGCGGTGGCGGTTTATAACCATTACAAACGAATTGAGGCGATGGTAAAACCGGGCGACGTGGAGATGCAGAAGAGCAATATTCTCCTTCTGGGACCCACGGGCTCCGGTAAAACGCTTCTTGCCCAGACCTTGGCAAGAATACTCAAAGTCCCTTTTGCCATGGCCGATGCCACCAACCTGACCGAAGCGGGTTATGTGGGCGAGGATGTGGAGAATATTATCCTAAACCTCCTGCAGGCATCCGATTACGATGTGGAAAGGGCGCAAAAGGGGATCATTTATATCGACGAGATTGATAAAATCGCCCGGAAATCCGACTCTCCTTCCATAACCACGAGATGTTTCCGGAGAAGGGGTCCAGCAGGCACTGCTGAAAATCATTGAAGGGACCATTGCCAGCGTGCCTCCGAAGGGTGGCGAAAACATCCCCAGCAGGAATTCCTCAAAGTTGACACCACCAACATCCTCTTCATTTGCGGCGGCGCTTTTGCCGGTCTCGATAATATCATCCAGCAGAGGATCGGGGTAAAAACTCTAGGTTTCGGCGCGGAAGTGAGAAAGAAGGTCGAAAAGAAGCAGGAGAGCTGCTGTCCGAGACGTCACGCCGGAAGACCTGCTCAAATTCGGCTTTATCCCCGAATTCGTCGGCCGACTGCCTGTACTGGCTACCCTGAGTGAACTCGATGAAGAAGCAATGGTTCAGATTCTGAAAGAACCTAAAAACGCCCTGGTCAAACAATATCAGAAACTTTTGGAGATGGAGCATGTAAAGCTGAAATTTACTGACGGCTCGCTGGTTGCAATTGCGAAAGAGGCTCTGAAGCGAAAGACCGGAGCGCGGGGCTTCCGCTCGATTCTCGAAAATGCGATGCTGGACATAATGTACGAAATTCCGTCCCAGACCATGGTCAAGGAAGTCGTAATTAACGATGACGTAATATACAACAAGGAAAAGCCGATTATTGTGTACGAAAATGTGGCAGAATCCGCATGACTGAGACAGGAAGAAAGAAAGCATGACATATAAACGGGCAAGAAAAAGTATCGACTGCAAAAGAGGGAATCTTCAAAGATTCCCTCTTTTGCCATTGAGAGACATAACAATATTCCCCCATATGATTATTCCTCTTTTCGTCGGCAGGGAAAAATCCATTCTGGCCCTTCAGGCCGCCATGACAACAGACAAAACCATTTTTCTTGCTACTCAGAAAAATGCCAAAATCGACGATCCCCAGAAGACGATATTTACCCATCTGGAACCCTTTGCCAGATAATTCAGTTGCTGAAACTGCCTGACGGCACAATAAAAGCGCTTGTCGAAGGAAAAAAACGTGGGAAAATAACCAGCTTCATAAAGGGCTCTGAATATTTAACCGTCGAAATTGAGATATTCAATGAAGAAAATACCGTTAGTTCCGAAATGGAAGCATTGAAGCGGAAAATTAAATCCAGCTTTGCCTCCTACTGCAAACTTTCCAAAGATATATCTCCCGAAATATTGACAACAATCAAAGAAATATCGGTGCCTTCAATTTTGGCAGACACCGTTGTTGTCCATGTTAATCTGAAAAATGATGACAAACAGGAACTCCTTGCGACCATAGAGCCGGCTTCAAGAATGGAAAAGCTTCTGGCAATACTGGAATCTGAAATCGAGATTCTCAAGATTGAAAATAAAATTCACAACCGTGTCAAAAAGCAGATGGAGAAGACCCAGAAAGAATATTACCTCAACGAGCAAATGAGAGCTATTCAGAAGGAGCTGGGAGGAAAGGATGACTTCAAGCAGGAACTTCATGAACTTGAAGAAAAAATCACCCGTGAAAACTTTCCAAAGAAGCTAAAAAAAAAGCCTTTTCTGAAATCAAGAAACTGGGGATGATGTCGCAAATGTCCGCGGAAGCAGCTGTTTCAAGAAACTATATCGACTGGCTGGTTACAATCCCATGGGGTAAATATTCCAGGGAAAACAGCGATATCAACGGAGCAGAAGAAGTTTTGAATAATGACCATTACGGGCTGGACAAGGTTAAGGAAAGGATTCTGGAATATCTTTGTGTTCAATCCCGTGTCAGAGAAAGCAAGGGACCGATTTTATGCCTAGTCGGTCCACCGGGGGTCGGAAAGACCTCATTGGCCCGCTCACTGGCCAGGGCAACCGGCAGACACTTTGTAAAGATTTCTCTCGGTGGCATGCGGGATGAAGCTGAGATACGGGGGCATAGAAGAACATATGTCGGCGCGATGCCGGGCAAAATTATTCAGGGATTAAAAAAGGCAGGCACTTCCAACCCGGTCTTTCTTCTTGATGAAATCGACAAAATGAGCTCGGATTTCAGGGGGGATCCATCCTCCGCACTACTAGAGGTTCTTGACCCGGAGCAGAATTCCATATTCAGCGACTTATTCCTTGATGTCGATTATGACCTGTCACGTGTAATGTTCATAACAACTGCAAATTCGCTGCATACTATTCCCAGACCGCTTTTGGACAGACTTGAGATCATAAGAATAGAGGGCTATACGGAAAAGGAGAAACTCGTAATAGCCAGAAATTATCTGATAAGAAAACAGTTAAAGTTGCACGGTCTGGACGAGACAAATATTACTTTTAACGATCAGTCCATTACAGAAATAATACGTTATTATACACGTGAAGCCGGAGTCCGTGGTCTTGAAAGAGAAATTGCAGATCTATGCCGTAAGACCGTTCGCAACATCGCTAAAGGAAATAAAGACAAAATATCCATAAATCCCGCACGCGTAAGGGATATTTTAGGCCCTCGCAAGATCAGAATCGGCATATCCGAGGAAATGGATCAGATCGGAGTCGTCACTGGTATGGCCTGGACGGAATCCGGCGGGGACCTTCTTACAATTGAAGTTTCCGCTGTTCCGGGGAAAGGGAGGCTTACCATAACAGGTAAACTCGGTGAAGTAATGCAGGAATCAGCACAGGCGGCATTTACATATGTTCGTTCGCGTTCCGATTTGTTCGAACTCGAGCATGATTTTTACCTTCATCATGATATCCATATTCATGTACCTGAAGGATCAATCCCCAAAGATGGACCATCCGCGGGGATTTCCATTGCAACCGCCATAGCCTCTGTTCTGACTAAAACCCATGTAAGGCGTAATGTCGCCATGACGGGAGAAATAACACTAAGGGGAAGAATTTTACCGGTGGGTGGTTTGAAGGAGAAGATACTGGCGGCGAAAAGGGGCAATATTAAAGAAGTTATTATACCAAAAGCGAACAAAAACGATATTTCTGATTTTGCTGAAGAAGTCTTGAAGGGAATAAAAGTCAGATTGGCAGGCCATATGGACGAGGTTATTTCACTCTGTCTTCCAGGACGAATTGAAGGACTTGCAAAGCACTCCATTACAGGAACTAAACCTGAATTACGGGATGGACCCGGGACCGCTCATTAATAGAGGATCTTTGTCAAAAATAGCTTGACACAAAGAGACACCCTTTGCTATATATAGCGGGCTTGATTTTGCTTCTTTGGGGTTGAAGTTCCCTTGGAGCTCATAATTCTGCATAACATGCGGGGTCGTAGTTAAGTCGGTTATAACGCCGGCCTGTCACGCCGGAGGCCGCGGGTTCGAGTCCCGTCGACCCCGCCATTAAATTTAAGGGCGAATAGCTCAGCTGGGAGAGCGCCAGCCTTACAAGCTGGATGTCACAGGTTCGATCCCTGTTTCGCCCACCATAACAAGAATCGGGAAAGGTCTGCTTTCCCGATTCTGTTTTAAAAAGGTTATTTGTATGATAAATGGGGTCGTAGTTAAGTCGGTTATAACGCCGGCCTGTCACGCCGGAGGCCGCGGGTTCGAGTCCCGTCGACCCCGCCATCATTCTTGAAAGGTCATGCAGTTTGCATGACCTTTTTTCATTGCGGGGCGATTCACTGCACCCTAAACCCGTCTATTACAATTACTCCTTTCCCTTGACTTAACCTTGGAAAAATTCTATTTTAATTCAGAGTAATTTCAACATTTTTTAGGACTAGAGCATGCAATTTTGACATTTCTCGGTTAAGTCGTACGATATATCCATACAGGAAGAAAAAGGGTAACTGTCTTGAAAACTATGGTCGTAGTGCCTACTTACAATGAAAAGGAAAATTTAGAAAAACTGATACAAAAAATATTGGCACAAGATGAGTGTCTGCACGTCATTATCGTTGATGATAATTCTCCCGACGGCACTGGTATTGTTGCTGACCGAATCGCTTCTGACAACGATCATGTACATGTACTTCATCGCGGCGAAAAGCTGGGACTCGGTTCTGCATACAGAGACGGATTCCGTTATGCCCTCGATCAGGGAGCTGATAACATTATTGAAATGGATGCCGATTTTTCACATGATCCAGTGAATATCTTGTTTTTTTTAGATAAAATAAAAGAAGTCGATTTAGTGATAGGCTCCCGTTATCTGAATGGGGTAAGCGTAGTGAACTGGCCGATACGAAGACTCATACTAAGCTATCTGGCTAATGTTTATACAAGGCTTGTAACAGGTCTGAGAATATCTGATTGTACGAGCGGATTTAAATGCTTTCGTCGCAATGTCATAGAATCGATTGATCTTGATACGATAAAATCGGATGGCTATTCTTTCCAGATTGAAATGAAATACCGTTGCATAGAAAAGGGTTTTACCGCTGCCGAGATTCCTATTATTTTTATCGATAGACATTCCGGTACTTCAAAGATGTCGAAAAAAATTGTCCGTGAAGCAATAATTATGGTCTGGAAACTGAAGGTTGGAACAATTCTGAAAAAAATATTCCGGGCGGGAGATGCCGGTGATAAACGAAAATTGGGCTTTACTCTGTGAAATCGGGTTCTGGGGCTGGGTTCTGTCTGTAACAGGACTGCTTACGCGGATGTTTAAACACAAAAATCATTTAAATTGCAAATACGTATTGCTGTGGGGAACCTTATCGGCAATTTTTTTTGCAATCTGGATATTGGGGTTGACAAGAGCCTGATCAATAACTCTCTGAAATAATTGTTTTTTTGACCGTGATATTGTTATATTAAACAGCTAACATATCTTGCAAAAGATTTAATGGCAAGTCTCAAAAGTAAATTTATATGAACTTATATACCTGCAAAATAGGTCATACTGACGGCAGAATTGTCGTCAGAGAGATTGAAGCTCAAAACCCGCAAATCCTCAAAAAAAGCCTTGAGGAACAGGGTTATTTTGTTTTTGAAATCAGGAAAAAGCCTCTTCAGTTTTTGTTGGACAAGGGGCAGGTAAGAAAAAAAGTCAGCAACAAGGATCTCATTTCCTTTAACCAGGAGCTACTTGTACTCGTTAAAGCCGGTTTGCCGATAGTCAAGGCTTTGGATTCGATTCTGGAAAGTGCCGAGAGAGGCAAGCTGACGGAAATACTCCAGGCGGTAAGGGAAGACATAAAAGGTGGTGCGGCTCTTTCTGAAGCTTTCGAGAAATACCCCCGAACCTTTCCTCATCTGTATATTGCCTCGATACGTGCGGGTGAGCGCACAGGGGATCTTCCACAGACCATAAGACGCTATATAGATTTCCTCAAAAGAGCTGATGCGCTCAAGAAAAAACTTTTATCCGCTTTATTATATCCTGTCATCCTGATAACCATCGCAAGCATTGTTGTTTCCGTACTTCTCATTTATGTTGTCCCAACATTCAGTCAGATCTATGCGGGCTCCGGGGCCGAACTCCCCCTCCCAACCCAGTATCTTATTAAATTCACCTCCTTCCTCAAGTCGAATTTTCCGATTTTCATTGCCGCTGTTATTGCTGCGGCAGTGTTCTTTAACCGATGGATGGCAACCGAATCAGGCCGGTACTGGGCAGATAATTTTAAACTGCGCTTACCTTTCGCCGGGAATCTGGTTATAAAATACGCAGTAGTGAGTTTTACCAGGACATTCGCAACCGTTCTCGGAAGCGGTGTACCTATCATTGAATCTCTCAGGATGTCAGTAGGTACTCTGAACAACAAAATACTTGAACGCAAACTCCTGGGGGCCATCGTACGCGTCGAGGAAGGAAACCGGCTTTCCGCAGCGCTGGAGAGCACAGATATCTTCCCTCCCCTTGCCCTTCGTATGATTGGTGTTGGAGAGACAACTGGATCTATTGAGGAAATGCTGGTTGATATTTCGGAATTTTTCGAACAGGAAGTAGATGCAAAGTTGACAGTTTTGACTACGGCGATAGAACCTGCAATAATGATCATCATGGGCTTGGTCATTGGCACAATTGTAGTGACCATGTATCTGCCCATATTCAAGATGGGATCAACAATCGGTTAGTATCCTGTATTTTCAGGAAACAACATCAAAGATTAAAGCGTTTTTCCACATTCGACTTTTTGAAATGTTCAACTGATGTAATATAATCAATATAATTGTTTATTTCCGTAAAATAGATACGAAATAGAATAAGGTTTCGTGTGAATTAAAATAACGTATTGAAACCTTACAGGGTATCATAGTGCAACCTTATAAAAGAAAGAAAATCGGTGAAATTCTGGTAGACAGGGGCGATTTGAACCCCTCCGAACTTCCATTTGTCCTGGATGTAACAAAAGCAACCGGGGAACGTTTCGGGAAGGTCTGCCTGGATAATGCACTCATTACGGAAGAGGCCCTTACCCAGGCTCTGGCCGAGCAATTCGGCATGGAATACACTGACCTGAAAAGTTTCAGAATGGATGAAACCATTCTCAATGCATTACCTCCGGACGCGGTCTTTCGTTACCATTTTATCCCCCTCGAGTTACAAGGTGACTCTCTTGTCATAGCAATATCAGACCCCACAGATGTAATAAATCTCGATGACCTGGAAATTTTCCTCGATAGGCCGATAATTTTCAAATTGGCCATGCAATCCTCCATTGAGTCCGTGCTACAAAAAGGCGAAGGAACGAGTCGTGTTCTCAAAGGAGTTTCCGAGGGTTTCATGCTCCAGCTCGTCAAGGAAACCGAAAAGGGAGAAGAAATCCTTTCTGTAGAGAACATCTCCGCGGACACCAGCCCGATTATAAAACTCATAAATTCGACGCTTATTGATGCTCTGACCAAAAGGGCCAGTGATATTCACATAGAGACCATGACGGAAGGAGTACTCATTAAATATCGCGTCGACGGGGTTTTGTACAAGGCCATGGATCCCATTGACCTGCATTTTCAGGCACCCATAATTTCAAGGCTCAAAGTCATGAGCGAACTGGATATATCAGAGAGAAGGATCCCCCAGGACGGGAGGTTCAAGGTCAGGTTGAACGAAAAATCCATAGACTTCCGCGTTTCGATAATGCCGAGCGCATTTGGTGAAGACGCAGTCATCCGTATTCTCGACAAGGAAAGTATCGCCGCCAACATAAAGAAATTGACCCTTGAAGCTCTTGGTATGAACCCCAGGGAAATGAAGCGGATACGCAAAGCTATCAGGGAACCGTATGGAATGTTTCTCGTAACCGGTCCGACCGGCTCAGGTAAAACAACGACATTGTATGCATCTCTCACCGAGATTCACAGTGGAGAGGAAAAAATCATAACCATTGAAGACCCGGTCGAATATCTTCTGCAGGGTATCGTACAGATACCGGTCAATGAGAAAAAGGGGCTCACCTTTGCCCGCGGACTCCGTTCCATTCTCAGACATGACCCGGACAAGATAATGGTTGGAGAAATACGCGACCCGGAAACCGCTCAAATTGCAGTTCAATCAGCGCTCACCGGTCATCTTGTGTTTACGACAGTGCATGCCAACAATATTTTCGATGTTATCGGCCGATTTATTCACATGGGAATAGATCCTTATAATTTCGTTTCGTGCCTCAACAGTGTCCTGGCACAGCGTCTCATCCGTAAAATATGTCCGAAATGCAAAACACCGGTCTCTTACTCGGCGGAAACCCTCTCTGAATCGAACATTAACCCGGATAGATGCGGAGATGTGACCTTTTATGAAGGAAAAGGATGCGACGATTGCAACTATACCGGTTACCACGGCCGGTCGGCAATTGTTGAATTCCTTTACCTTACAGACGAAATACGCGAACTGATAATTGCCAAGGCCCCTATAATCCAACTGAAAAAAGCCGCCAAGGAAGCCGGTACCGTATTTCTTCGTGAAGCTGCAATTGAAAAGGTTTATCAGGGAGAAACGACTCTGCGGGAAATTAACAGGGTCACTTTTGTGGAAACATAGCCACTCCTTCATTTCAGGAAATATTATTTATGTTTGACAGGCAATCTCTAGGACTGGAAATATCCCATAACGGGCTACAAATGGCTGTGTTGGGAGGCAATCGCAAATCTCCCAAACTAACAGCATATTCTGTGAAGGACTTTCCCGAAGGCACCATTCAGACTTCTTTCAAGGAATTGAATGTTACCGACCCCGCCCGTTTCGTCAATACGGTGCGTGAAAGCTATTTAAAAATGTTAAACCCCATGACGCGTGTATCACTGTCTCTCCCTGATGCGGCCGGAAGAGTTATGATCCTGGATCTGGAAACCAGATTCAAAAGCCGACAGGAAGGTGTGGATATAATTCGCTGGAAACTGAAAAAAAATTTCCCTCTTGATATAGAAAACCTGTATCTGGATTATCAGATATTGAGAGAAAGCGAAACAGGCGGAATACTGACACTCATTTCGGTGATTACCAAACAGGTAGTCACGCAGTATGAGGATCTTCTGCTTGAAGCCGGACTTGAGCCGGTCTTTATAGATTTCTCAACCTTCAACCTGTACCGTTTTTTTTGCCAACGGCTGGAACTTTCAGCAAATACAGCCTTCATTACCTTTTTTGCAGGATCTGTCAGTATTACAGTATTCCATCAGGGCAGTCCTGTCTTCTACCGCTCAAAAGAGATATCAGCGGAAACTTCTGAAACTGAAAGGATATTTAGAGAAATAAGCAACTCGTTACTTTTATTTAAAAACAGTCATCCTGGATATATTTTCGATGATGTGTTTTGTGCAACTACACTTGATGATTCAAAAGATCTTTCATCTATTGTAGCCGAAATAACTGGATTGGAACCGTTTTCACTCAATGCCGTGGATTTCATAACCGGAACGAATGGTATAAACTGTGGAGGGAAAACGTTGCAGAATCTGTCACCCGCCCTGGGCGCGGCAATAAGGAATTTGTGATGCAGTTCAAGATAAATCTTGCGACTAGAACCTATATTAACAAAAAGAAGGTTAACAGCGCCATTGTGGCTTCCGTTATTGTTTTACTGTTCCTTTTTCTAGTTCAGGTCAAAATTTATTCTCGCAATGCGGGTGAAATTTCGCGTATAAGCTCTTTGACAACGGCAGATAAAGCTGTCTTCAAAAAAAATGTTCCTGAATTTACCGACAAAGATTACGTTAAATTAACCGATAATATTAAATTCTGCAACAGCCTGATTGAAAAAAAGACCTATGACTGGGTGGGGCTTTTAAACAGGCTGGAAAGTGTTGTCCCTGAAGGGTTAACCCTTACTTCACTCGAACCCGACAGTGAAGAGCATACTATCAAACTTACTGGAAATTCCCTGACCTTCGGAGTCATGAGTCACTTTATCCAGAATCTCGAAGCATCTGACTTTTTCTCCAATGTATACCTGCACAAACAGGATGAAAAAGAAACGAAAGACAAACAGAATCTCCTATCTTTCACCATTACGTGCAAATACAAATTATGATCGCCATGAAAATAATCTTCGAAATAATAAAAACAAGGAAAAAGTCGATTGGATGGATACTGGCTCTTGCGATAATGAATCTGTCCATGTATGGCTTCATCAGCTTATCCCAGGAGCCGAAACTGGAGACTTTGCAGAAAGAATGGTTTAACAAACGAAGGAGCAGCGGCGGATCGATAGACAAAGCTCTTGTCTATGTTCAGGGCAAAAAAGATATAGAAGACTTCTACTCGAAGATTCCTCCCAAAAAGGATTTTACCCGTGTAATCGGAAACCTGTTCGAGATCGCCTCAAATAACGGGCTGAAGATCGGGAGCGTAGCATACAAGCCGGAAATGATAAAAGGCAGCGACATTCTGGATTATACGCTTACATTCAGTGTCAAAGGCGGTTATGCGGCAATAAAAAGTTTTATCTCGGACATCGAACGGTCAAATGAAATTCTGTCAATAGACTCTGTCTCCCTCAAAAATACCGATATAAGTGGAGATGCAGTGGATTTTTCCGTAAACATTTCAGCATATTTCAGAGCGGAGAAACCATGAACAGACAGAAACTTCTTCTCTCTTTACTACTAGTTCTTCTTGCTTTATCCGTTGCTTACAGTTACTGGAAAATGCCACGTCAAAAATCTGTTGCCAAGTTAACCTATGGCCCGGGTTCCACGGCAAAAAGCAGAATGGTGACAGCAAAACCGTTGCCCCCTGAGATGCGAGTACGTCTTGATCTGCTCGACAGGGAGCCGGAGTCATTTTCCGGTTTCAAAAAGAATATCTTCGGCGCGATAGGCCAAGGGAAAACAGTCCCGGTGAAACATGCTGCAAAGGCATCCAATCCGGTTGTCCACTTGCCCGCTCCGCCTCCCGTGCCTCAGATCTCCCCTGTCCAGAGAGATATGGCACAGCTGACTTTTCTCGGTTTCCTGAAAAAAGACAACAAAAAAACAATTTTTCTTAGTGGAAACAACGAGATTTTTCTGGTTAAAAAGGGTGACACCATCATGGGCAGGTATCTGGTTGCCGATATCACGGATGAAGCGCTCACCATCCGGTCATCCCTTGACGGTTCGGTAACAGTAATTCCATTAATTGAAAACAGGCCTCTCAACGTCTCGGGGCAGTAAAATTCCCCGCATGGAGAATTTCTTATGCAATATATTCGGAGGACAATTTATCTTATTTTCTGCCTGTCAATTCTGACGGGTTGCGCAGGTGGACGCACGGCTTTCGACAAGGCTGAGAAACTGGAAAATGAAGGCAGGCTTGACGAAGCATATCTCAAATACGCCGAAGTATCCATGGCCAACCCCAATAACCAGGAGTACAGGCTGCGATTCCTTAAAACCGGTGAAGAGGCCGCAAGGGTACATCTGAAAAAAGGCGATGATTTCATGACTGCCAAGGATTACGACGGAGCCTTGCGGGAGTTCGAGGCGGCAAGCGTCCTGGACCCCTCGCTGGACCGTACCAGCCAGCAGATTGAAGAAGTCAAGAAAATCAGAGACTCCATGATTTTATATAATGAAGGAGTCGATTTTGAAAAATCACACAAGATTGCGGAAGCATTTCGTTCTTACAGGAAGGCTGCCAGTGTAAACCCTGACAACAAAGAGGCCGGAGAAGCAATCAAAAGACTTTTGCGACATCAGAAAACCAAGATTGACGGTTTTGAACTGAACCTTAAATCGACCAAACCTATAACTCTCAAATTCAGAGACACGAGGATCAAGGATATATTCAATATTCTGACCAGGCTCTCCGGAATCAATTTTGTATTCGACGAAGGAGTTAAGGACCAGAATTTTTCAATTTTTCTCGAAAATGCAACTTTCGAGCAGGCACTCGATATCATTACAAACATGAACAAGCTCGGACGCAAGATATTGAACGAAAGCACGATTATTATTTATCCGAAAACCCCGGAAAAGGAAAAACAATATGAGGAACTGGTGGTAAGAACTTTCTTTCTCAACAATCTCGATGCAAAGAAAGCAATCAACCTTCTGCGTACCATGCTACAGATCAAGAAAGTCTATGTGAATGAAGACCTGAACGCCATTGTCATTCGTGACGTCCCTGAAACGGTCGATGTAGCCCAGAAAATTCTGGAAGCAAATGACCTTCCCGATTCCGAGGTTATCCTGGACGTAGAAGTAATAGAACTTACAAAATCGAACGAAGATAAATTCGGTCTGGCACTTAGTCAATATGCTGTTTCTGCTTCTGCCGGAAGAAACGGCGTCCTGTTGTCGGACACTTTGTCTCAAGCCACAACAACCACCACTAGCGGCACCACAACCAGTTCAACCAATACGGATGTGGCAAATCTGCTGAATCTCTTCAACTGGCGCGGATTTGGCGGCTTTTTCACCGTCCCGAATGCAACCTATAATTTCGGCAAAACGCTCTCCAATGCCGAAGTACTTGCCAATCCCAAGATAAGAATTAAGAACCGTGAAAAAGCCAAGTTCACGGTGGCCACCAGGGAGCCTATCACAACTATCTCCACCACGTCCGGTGTCACGGGATACAGCACTAATATCCAGTATGTCGATGTCGGAATAAAAATGAACGCCGAACCTACCATTCTGTTGGACAGTGAAGTCAACATGAAGCTCAGTCTAGAAGTAAGTTCGGTTCTGAGCCAGAAAACCGATTCAGTCGGCAATACCCTCATAACCATAGGCACCAGGAACCTCGATACGGTTCTGACCCTGAAAGATGGTGAAACAAGTATCATCGGTGGACTGATTCAAGGCAATAAAAGCAAGACAAAACAGAAAGTATTCATCCTCGGCGATATTCCGCTCATTGGTCCACTTCTGAGCGGAAGCGACAACAAGAATGACAAGACCGAACTGGTGCTCGCCATAACCCCGCGGATAGTTCGCTTGCCTTCGGTTCCGGAACAGAATATGTCTACTTTCTGGTCGGGAAAAGAGGACGAACCGTCAACGACGAGCCCCTATTCCTCATTCAACCAGGAACCCGATTTGAAATCCGGCCAGAACCCGGCGCAACAGAATAACACCGGGCAATTGATACCCCATGAAACGATAATGCCTCAAGCCATACCACAAGCAGCTCCGGTACAATCTCTCCAGCCGGCTCCCGCCCCCCAGGGTATGGTCCAGGGATCAATAACAATAAACGCTCCGCCGACGGCCTCTGTGGGAAGCCGGTTTCCAGTCGAGGTAAAAACCGCCGGTTCCCTCAATCTATACAGCGCTCCCTTTGTCCTGACATATGACCCGAGACTTGTCGAAATGGAGAGAGCAACAGAAGGCGGTTTCATGAAACAGGACGGGAAACAGACTGCCTTTCACACATCTGTAGATACAATCACCGGGAAAGTCAGCGTGGTTCTGAACAGGGTCGGAAATGTGGGAGGGATGAGCGGCGCGGGAACTCTCGCCACTTTACTTTTTCAGGCAAAATCAAAGGGAATCGCCACTTTCGGTGTTCAGGACACAAAATTCCTGTCGCCCGAGGGGAATCCCGTATCAATAAGTCCATACAATGTGGCAGTGGAGATCAGGTAAATTATATCCTGCAACAACAGAATGCGTATAAATTCATCAGGTTTGACATTAATAGAACTGGTTATAACGGTAGCTATTCTTTCGGTCCTCGCCACACTGGTCGTACCTATGGCACAAATGACGGCAAAAAGGACAAAGGAGCTGGAACTCAGGAGAAACCTCCGAATTATCCGGACCGCCATAGATGACTATAAAAAATCATATGACAAGGCTGTTGACGAAAAGAAAATAACCCCGGGACTAAATTCCGATATACCTGAAAGCGGATATCCCGCGACCCTGCAGCAACTGGTTGACGGAGCCGATTTCGGTGGCCTTTATAAAAACAAGAAAAAGTTTCTCCGTAGCATACCGGCGGACCCGTTCAACCCTCCGGAACACGGTAAGGCACCCGATTGGGCTCTCCGCTCATATTCGGATGAAGCCGACTCGACAATCTGGGGCGGAGAAGATGTCTTCGATATTCATTCAAAAAGCACTGAAACGGCAATTGACGGGACCAAATACAATGAATGGTAGAAAAAACGTAAAAGGATCCACCATTATGAACAAGCGGGGATTTACCCTGATAGAACTTATGGTGGTCATGTGCATCATCGGCATACTTGCCGCAATTGCGGCGCCCAATTACAGGACTGGGGTAATCAAGGCGCGTGAAGCTGTTTTGAGAGAAGATCTTTACAACTTCCGCAGCACCATAGACCAGTTCCAGGCTGACCAGGGCAAATACCCGGATTCACTGCAGGAAATCGTTGACAAAAAGTATCTTCGAGATATCCCCAAAGACCCTTTTACCGGAAAAAACGACACCTGGATTACTGTTGCACCGCCACCCTCACCCGATGGAACAGAGGTAAAAGGTTCAATTTATGATGTCCACAGCGGATCAAAACTTGTCGGAACGAACAACATCCCATACAACGAATGGTAATAAAGCTTGAACTGCCTGCATAATAAGTATTAATATCACACGGAATAATATCCGGTATTTCGAGGTCATTCCGAAATGATAGAAATGCATAATGTATCCCTATTTTATCAAAAAGATGCTTCCGCGCTATCCGATATCAACCTGAAGATTGAGAAAGGCGAATTTGTTTTTCTGACCGGTGTATCAGGCGCGGGCAAATCGACTCTGCTGAAACTTCTATATGGTGCGTTGATACCGACCAGAGGCCAGATACTTGTTGACGGCCAGAATATTACACGGTTAAGATCAACGCAATTCCCACTGCTTAGGCGCAAGGTCGGGGTCGTTTTTCAGGACTTCAAGTTGCTGCCTAACAGAACTGTAATGGAAAATGTTGCTTTAACCCTGGAAGTGCTTGGTTGGAGCAGGAAAGATATCGGAAAGAAGGTCTTTCACATTCTGAAACAGATGGGTCTTGAGCACAAGATCCATTCAACCCCACTCAGGCTTTCCGGCGGTGAACAGCAGCGCGTGGCCCTGGCCAGGGCACTTGTGAACGATCCGAAAATTGTGCTAGCGGACGAACCGACTGGCAATCTTGATGAAGGTTCGAAAAACCAGGTGCTTAAAATCCTCAAGGAAGCGAATATCCGCGGCACAACGGTTGTAATAGCATCACATGACAGGCGATTGACGGACAACAGCCACCGCAGGATAATTGTGCTGGACAAGGGGAGCATGAGGGAGGACGCTGATGTCCGGAAATAGCAACGGAAAGAGACCAAAGATGGAGCGGGAAGGAATTGTGGGGCGTGCCCGCTATTTTATAACCCGATCACTTTTGAATATCAGGCAAAATCTTCTCGTTAATATCCTGACAGTGGGGACAATTTCATTTTCTGTGCTTATATTTTCACTTCTTCTGCTGCTGTACATAAACATGGAGAAAGTGACGGACCAGTGGAGCGAAAGGGTTCAGGTAACGGCATATTTTGACCATGAATTGGCAGCAGATGAACAGAAAGCCATCATTGCCGGAATCGAATCTCTAAAGGGAACCGCAAAAACAACATACGTTTCAAAAAACGAAGCTCTCAAAAGGTTCCGCAACAGACTTCAAGGTCAGGACGCCTTGCTTGACGACGTTTCAGCAGACATATTGCCATCCTCAATCGAGATACAGCTAAAGAAAGGATTTCGTGGCGGCGAAGCTTTAAATGCCTACACCGCAAGTCTGACGAAAATCCCGGGAATTTCCGAAATTCAGTATGGAGAAGCCTGGGTACAGCGTTTTAACAACTTTATGGATTTCATGAAGCTTCTTGGTATCTTCGTGGGTGCTTTTCTTGTTCTGGCCGTAATTTTTATCGTTGCCAACACCATAAAGCTCACAATATATTCAAGAAAAGAAGAAGTGGAATTGCTTGGCCTTGTGGGCGCAACCCGTATTTTCATCAAAATCCCTTTTCTCATAGAAGGTATTCTGCAAGGAGCAGCCGGCTCCCTTCTGGCAATTCTCATTTTGTACGGTATATATTATGGTTTCCTTCATAATACCGGTAACTTCATGAACTTTAATCCGGCAGAAGGAAATATTGTGTTTCTACCCTTTACATATTTAGCCGGAATATTTGCAGGGAGCATAATTCTCGGTTTTCTTGGAAGCCTTACATCTCTGAAACGATTTATTACCATTTAGATATGATCCGCATAATATTTTTAATAATAAGTGTTATTATATATTTTTCAGTTACCGCATGGGGTGCCGATGTAAAGCAGCAACTGCGCGGTATAAAGAACGAGATAAAGCACAAAAAACAGCTCTTGAACAAAACAACCCGTGTAGAAAGTATCGTATCCGGCGAACTTATACAAATCAATCTGAACCTGAAAGAAAAAGAAAATTCGTTGAATCACTTAAACCATGATCTGCAAGCTGCAGAAACAAAACTTGACCGAACCGCTACAAATATTGAAAATGCCAAGAAGGATATTGAGCGGAAGAAAATTCAGATTCAGAATAGGCTCGTTTCCATTTATAAAGCCGGCAATGTCAGTAATATAAGATTTTATTTTTCCGCAGAATCATTTCCGGAAATGCTTCAGGATGTCCGTTATATGAAATCGTTAGTTGATCATGACAAAATCATTGTAGGCGAATATAATGACAAGATACAGGGGCTCAGAGTTCTTCAGGAAAAGCTGCGGGAGGATACGAGGAACAAGGAGAAGATCAAGGCAGACATTGAACTGAAGAAAAAAGAGATAGTGGCGGAAAAGGAGCAAAAAGCACAATATTTGGCTAAGGTAAAACAGGATAAAACCAGATACCAGGAGTCTTTGCGCGAACTTGAAGCTAATTCAGAAAGACTGCAATCCACAATAAGGAGGCTAGAAGCCGCAAGCAGGAAACGTGCAATAGAGGAAAGGCAGAAGGCCGCTAAAACTGTAAAAAAAGGGGTTGCACCCCCTACCCTATTATCCGACAATGGTTTTGCTTCCCAGAAAGGTCGTCTGCCGATGCCGGTCAGAGGGCACATAATAAGCGGATTCGGCAGACATAAACATCCTCGATTCAATTCCTATACCTTCAACAACGGCATATCCATAGCAGCGCCAGTCGGAACCGAGGTTCACACGATTTATGACGGCAAGGTCATTTTCGCGGATTATTTCAAGGGTTACGGAAATCTGCTGATAGTTGATCACGGTGGTGGATATTTCAGCTTATATGCACACAACTCGAAAATCCTGAAAAAGGTCGGGACAAGAGTTGCAAAAAACGATGTGGTTGCAACAGTGGGAGATGGCGACTCTTCAGATGGTCCAATGCTCTATTTTGAAATAAGGTACCAGGGAAAACCGGTGGACCCATCCACCTGGATAAGATAATATCAAAGCTACAGATTTCATTCGGGGAGGCATAATGTTCAAAAGCAAAAAAGGAAAAAAGATAGCCCTCTTTATCGGGCTGCTCTCCATGCTCGTCGTGGTGATAGGCGTTGGGGCCCAACATCGTTGCGCAGCAGAAGGAGGTAGTGATTACGAAGCCATCGAGATGTTCACCGATGTACTGGCGATCGTCAAAAAAAATTACGTGGAGGAAGTGGATACTAAAAAACTCATTTACGGAGCAATCAACGGCATGCTTGCTTCGCTTGATCCTCACAGCTCCTTCATGCCTCCCGACATGTACAAGGAGATGAAAATCGATACCAAAGGATCCTTCGGGGGACTGGGAATTGAAATAACCATAAAGGACGGTTTTCTGACTGTAATATCTCCAATTGAAGACACTCCGGCTTTCAAGGCCGGAATCAAGGCTGGCGACCAGATAATCAAAATCGAAAATAAATTCACTAAAGACATGACCATTATGGATGCCGTCAAACGGATGAGAGGACCCAAAGGGACCAAAGTAACCATAACCATCATGCGTGAAGGATTTGACAAACCCAGGGATTTCACTCTTACCAGAGATATTATCCAGATCAAAAGTGTCAAATTCAAAACACTCGAACCTGGATACGGATACATAAGGATTACCCAGTTTCAGGAGAAAACCGACGATGACCTTTCAAAGGCGCTCAGTTCCCTGAAACAGGAAAACAATGGTAAACTGAAGGGCTTGATCCTCGATCTGCGAAACAATCCGGGAGGTCTTCTGGACCAGGCCGTGAAGGTATGTGATCATTTTATCGACAACGGTCTAATTGTATATACTGAAGGACGCGATCCTGAATCCAAAATGAAGTTTACAGCCAGCAAAGGCGACAAGGAACCTCACTACCCGATAGTCGTGCTCATAAACGGGGGCAGCGCAAGCGCCTCGGAAATTGTATCCGGAGCATTACAGGACCACAACCGTGCGGTCATCATGGGTACCCAGAGTTTCGGCAAAGGGTCCGTACAGACCATTATCCCACTCTCTGAAGATTCCGGTCTCCGTTTGACGACAGCTCTGTATTACACGCCTAAAGGGCGCTCCATACAGGCAAAAGGAATTACTCCGGATATCACTGTAGAACCGATGGAACTTGCCTCAAACGAAAAAGAAGAGCCAATGTATATCCGTGAAAAAGACCTGAAAAACCATTTCGAAATTGGGAATCAGGAAAATAAAACAGAGAAAAAGCAATTAAAACAGCCAAGCATCATGCTTGATAAGCAGATGCAAGGGGACTACCAGATAGTCCGTGCATTGGATTTACTTAGAGGATGGGAAATTC
This sequence comes from uncultured delta proteobacterium, assembly GCA_963815135.1. Classification (GTDB taxonomy): domain Bacteria; phylum Desulfobacterota; class Desulfuromonadia; order Geobacterales; family Geobacteraceae; genus CAIWTU01. The sequence continues at coordinate 77,253 of CAWFFO010000005.1, read as the reverse complement.
TGAAAAATATAAATAAAGCAGGATAAAAGAAAACATTATAACCGAATAACCTCAAGAAACAGAAAAGCCGCTTATTGCGGCTTTTCTGTTTCTTGATATTGCTTTTATATATCATTATTTGATCGACTGAAACTAATCAGGCAAACACCAATCAATTTAAATGATTATGCCTTTTTTGCTCTCGTTTTGCCAGACTTCGCCTGACCAGATTTTTCAGCTTTAATCTTAGCAGCACGTACTGCCCTTGCCTTGGCAAGATTATCGGCGAGCCCTCTTTCCTGTGCCATTTTCTTCCTGTTTTCGGAAAAATTTCTTGCAGTCAGCGGTTGTTCCCTGGGAATATTGAACTGCTTTCTATATTCGCCTGGTTTCATATTATGAGCCTGTGCAAGATGCCTGGCCAGAGTTTTCATTCCACCTTTACCGCAAACCATACAGAAGACCTGGTCGGCCTGGAAGGCCTTCTTGAGACTCATAGGCTGGACCTTCTTCTGCTCGGACGTTTCTTCTTCTTCCTGCACTCCACCCTCTATTTTCTGCAAGGTTGCATGAACTTTCTGTATTTCCAGCAAAAGTTCCTCAGTACTCATCTCTGATACGGAAGCATGAGATGAGACAATATTAGCGGCCAACTCCAACAATGACGGGGCCATTATTGTTCCTCCTTTGTATTTTGTTGATTAATATTCCGTTTTTAATTATTTAACTATATTACGCTATAAAATCAAGCATAATTTTCACTTTATAATTTTAAGTTGACTCAATTAAGCAAATTCTGTTACTTTCTTATAACCACAATATAAGAATGCTACTCACAAGGACAGTAAAATCATGGCAAAGATTGAGATTGATGAGTTACGATGCAAAGGCTGTGGTCTGTGTACAATTACATGTCCTAAAAACATGATAGCATTGAGCGATAAAATCAACAACCAGGGATACACTCCTGCGATATTTGATTACACACAAGCTACCTGCACAGGCTGTTCATTATGTGCTGAGATATGCCCGGATGTCGCTATAAAGGTTTTCAAAGACTAACAACCTTCACATCAGTTCCTCCGCAATTTTGCCCGGCAATAACGACACTCGCACTACTTTCACATAATAGGTACAGTAACAAAGAGTTTTTGGAGGAAGATTTGACAAAGCGTTTATTCGTCAGGGGAAACGAAGCTTTATGTTTGGGAGCCATTGAAGCAGGCTGCAGACACTATTTTGGTTATCCCATCACTCCGCAAAACGACATACCTGAATTTATGTCACGCGAACTGCCCAAGTTAAACGGTGAATTCCTTCAGGCTGAAAGCGAACTTGCCGCCGTAAACATGGTTCTTGGCACGGCCGCAACCGGAACCCGCGTCATGACTTCCTCTTCCAGCCCCGGCATTTCTCTGAAAATGGAAGCAATCTCCTACATGGCCTGCATGGAGTTACCTTGCCTGATTGTAAATATTTCCCGTTCCGGACCGGGACTCGGTGGTATAGATGCTTCCCAGGGTGATTATTTTCAGGCTGTCAAAGGTGGCGGACATGGCGGATATCATATTATTGTGCTTGCGCCGGCCTCCATACAGGAAATGTACGACCTTACCATGCTTGCTTTCGATCTTGCGGAAATATACCGAACACCTGTCATGATCCTGGGAGATGCCGTTGTGGGCCAAATGAAAGAACCTCTGATTCCACACGATAGACCAAAAACGGATCTCCCTGACAAAGACTGGGCATTGCGAGGCACGGGTGACGGCGAGCAACGAATAGTAAAATCCCTTTTTCTTGGAGACGGAGAGCTTGAAGCACATAACTGGAAACTCAACGCTAAATATTCCCTTATGAAAGAAAAAGAAACAAGATGGGAAGAATACTGTACAGATGACGCTGAAATCATTGTCACAGCCTTCGGCTCTGCAGCAAGAATTGCGAAAACTGCTGTCAATATGGCGCGGGATGAAGGATTGAAGGCCGGTCTTCTGCGCCCGATCACCCTCTTCCCTTTTCCGGAAAAAGCTTATTATAACTTGACCGGGAAATGTAAAAGGGTGCTGGACATAGAGCTTAATACAGGACAGATGGTAGAAGATGTGAAACTTTCCGTTGCCCGGGATGCTGACGTCTATTTCTACGGCAGACCTTCCGGTACGGGTTCCCTCCCGACCCCCGAAGAACTGCTCCAACAGATAAAGAAGCATTATAGGTAAATCGAGCGCCATTCCAAGCGGACCAAAAGATGAATATCCGATAAGAGGTTGACGATGCAACAGGTTTTCAACATGCCGACTGCTCTGAAAGACGTACAGACCCACTTTTGCCCAGGCTGTCATCACGGTACGATACACCGCCTTACTGCGGAAGCTATAGACGAGTTCGACCTTCGTAAAAAAACTATCGGGGTCGCGTCCATCGGATGCTCTGTCTTTTTGTACAGCTATTTTGATATCGACGTCGTGGAATCGCCACACGGCAGGGCTCCTGCTGTAGCAACCGGTGTAAAAAGAGCCAGGCCCGACTGTTTTGTCTTCACCTATCAGGGCGATGGCGATCTGGCCGCGATAGGTACCTCTGAAATTATCCATGCCGCCAATCGTGGTGAAGACATAACCGTTGTCTTTGTCAACAACACAACTTATGGCATGACAGGTGGCCAGATGGCTCCTACGACCCTCATAGGACAAAAAACCTCCACCACTCCTTACGGACGAAACATGGAAAAAGAAGGGGCGCCGATAAAAGTAGCAGAGCTACTTTCCAATCTCGACGGAGTCGCTTTTTCCGCTCGCGTCGCGGTAAACAATCCGAAAAATCTTATGGACGCAAAGAAGCAGATAAAAAAGGCTTTTCGTTACCAGGTTGAAAAGAAAGGATTCGCCTTCATAGAAGTACTTTCCGCCTGCCCCACCAATTGGAGCATGAACCCGATCGAAGCCAACAAAAGGGTCGGAGAAGAAATGTGTGAATATTTCAAATTAGGGGTTTTCAAAAACAGGGCGAACCTTTAGCATCTGTGGCACAGGGTTTAACATATTACCACTTTTATCCGACCCTTCTGAAAACGGGGATTCCGGATTGCACCGGTTCTAAAACATACATTTACCAGGAGTCAGTTTATGAGACACGATCTGTTCATCGCCGGTTATGGCGGACAGGGGGTCCTCCTCGCAGGGACAGTGCTTTCATACGCCGCTATTGCCGAAGACAAGAATGTTTCCTATCTGCCGTCATATGGTCCTGAAAAACGGGGCGGCGCTGCAATGTGCACTGTCGTGATTACAGACGGTGACGTGGGTTCCCCGGTGGTCGGCAAACCTTCCGTGGGCATTTTTCTCAACCAGCTTTCGCTGGACAAATACGGTCCAAGGATTAAGCAGGGGGGAATCTGCATCGTCAACACTTCCCTGGCGGATATTTCCCATATCGGTCGGTCTGACATGGAAACAGTCGGCATCCCCATGAACGACATTGCCATGCAGTTGGGCGACGCAAGACTTGTAAACATGGTGGCATTGGGCGCGTACCTGCAGAAGACGGAGGCAGTGCGTCAAAATTCTCTGGAAACTGCCCTGATAGAAGCTCTCCCGGAGCGTAACCATAAATTCATACCCATAAATATCAGAGCCATCAATGCTGGAATCGAGATAATCCGAGCCGCATCCGTCGTGGAAAATGAGCCGGGTCCCGGTACATGCAGAAAAAGCCTTGACGGCATTAAATGACTTTGCTATATAGAATACCCGGCTGTTGGGGGATCGTCTAGCGGCAGGACTGCGGACTCTGACTCCGCCAACCAAGGTTCGAATCCTTGTCCCCCAGCCATTTAAACCAATAATGACATCCCTTCGGGAGTCAATCCGGATTGCAGTAACGGTCCCATCGTCTAGCGGTTAGGACACCGGCCTTTCACGTCGGTAACAGGGGTTCAAGTCCCCTTGGGATCACCATTTCAGTTTCTATATAGTCGACACCTATAAAGTCCCATCCTCCTCAAAATTCCAGTCAAATTTGCCATCCAAGCCCAACACAGTTCCAGAAAATATCATTTTGTACATTTCAATAACAAACAGTTAATAACAAGCTATCGCTTCTTCAACACCTCTTTACTGATTTTATGAATTACAAATTCATGTCAGGCAACCATATGAGACACCACCAACAATATACCGAAATCAGTCGGGAATCCCATGATTTGCGGTTGCGGGAGTGGTAAACCTGTGTTATAAAAACTCAAGTCTATTTTTCCGGAGTCATACACATGTTCGGCTTGGACAGAATCATTGAAACCGCTTTACAGGAAGACATTCATACAGGTGACCTGACCACCCGGGCAGTTGTTCCTGAAAAACGTTCAATCCGGGCAAAACTCATTGCTAAAGAACCGATGGTGCTTTGCGGGCTTGACGTTGCCGCCAGGGTGTTCCACTTACTTGATCAAACCATTGTCTTTACTCCTCAATCCGATGAAGGAACCTTTGTTACGGCAGGCAGTACAATTGCAACAATAGAAGGCGAGGCAAGCCTCCTGCTTCAAGGGGAAAGGGTTGCACTGAATCTGCTCCAGCGAATGTGCGGCATTGCAACACTGACTTCGCGATATGTAAAGTCGATAGAGGGTACAAAGGCTAGGGTTGTCGACACCCGCAAAACTACACCGGGATTGCGACTTCTGGAAAAATATGCGGTCCGCATCGGTGGTGGCAAGAACCACCGAACCGGACTTTACGACGGAGTCTTGATAAAAGAGAACCATATAGCCGCTGCCGGCGGAATTTCTACTGCCATAAGCCGGGCAAGGGAATATATTCCTCATACAGTAAAGATAGAGATTGAGACCGAGAACCTTGAACAGGTTAAGGAAGCCCTCGAATCGGGAGCAGATATAATCATGCTCGACAACATGGATAATGAAACCATGAAAAAAGCCGTGGTTATGATTGCAGGCAAAGCGCTGGTAGAGGCTTCGGGTGGTGTCAATCTCGATACGATTAGAGGTATTGCTGAAACCGGGGTCGACCTGATCTCAGTGGGTGCCCTGACCCATTCCGCACGGGCGATGGATATTTCCATGTTGATGGAGGATTTTTGAAAGAGTCCTCTGAACAGACCCTATCAACCGATGTCAAATCCACTGACCAGAAGATCATAGAACTCTTTCGCAAATCTCCGGGCGAAATTATTTCAGGGGAACAATTCGCAAGCGCCCTGAACATTTCCCGCACGGCGGTCTGGAAACATATCAGGACGCTGCGTGCCCGCAACTACCGGATCGACGCGGTCCCGTCACAAGGCTACCGTCTACTTTATTCCCCGGACATCCTCATTGCAGAAGAAATAAACTCCGGTCTTCATACCAAAAGGGTTGGAAAGAAAATAATCTGTCGCATGAAGACTGATTCCACCAATCTGACAGCATTCAGTCTTGGAGAACATGGTGCGGAAGAAGGCACTGTGGTATTGGCGGAGGAGCAGACCAACGGCAAAGGCAGACTGGGAAGACAATGGGAATCCCCTGCCGGTGTCAATCTTTATTGCTCGACAATTCTCCGCCCTCCCCTGCTTCCGGTAAAGGCACCCCAGTTTGCATTCCTTTCCGCCGTAGCTGTTGCCCAGACAATAGAAGCCGAAACCTCCTTGAAACCCCGAATAAAATGGCCCAACGATGTTCTTGTAAACGGCTTGAAAGTATCCGGATTATTGAACGAAATGAGCGCCGAGATGGAAAAGATCAATTTCATAGTTCTCGGCGTAGGAGTCAATTTAAACATGCAGCGGGAACAGTTTCCGGACAATCTGCGCCACCCGGCGAGTTCCCTCATGCTGGAGAGCGGCAGTCCTGTTAACCGTATCGAATTCGTCCGTAAATTCCTGACCATCCTCGATTCGCTCTACGATGACTTTTTACGGTTCGGGGTGGAAGCGATAAGGGAAGAATGGTTGTCACGCAGTATTTTGACGGGCAAAAAAGTCAAGGTGTCTTTCCATGACAACGAATCAGTCGGCATTGCATCCGGTCTGGATGATGATGGTGCACTTCTGCTCCGTCACGCTGACGGCAAACTGGAAAAGGTTTTGGCAGGAGATGTATCCATAATCGAATAATGAATCCGCCGGGGATCCGGCATCTGACTTTGCAATAGGAGACGGAAAACTTGCTTCTGGTAATTGACGTCGGCAACAGCAATATTGTACTCGGTATATATGACGGTGATCAGCTGGTCAGGAATTGGCGCGTGTCAACCGATACAGCAAAGACCAGTGACGAATACGCCATCCTTTTTTGCGAATTGTTCCGTTTTTCCGGGATTGCCGTTGAAGTAATAAAAGATATAATTCTATCTTCTGTAGTTCCAGTCCTGACAGGGGTCCTGGAAAAACTTTCACTCAATTACTTCAATTTGAAGCCTTATGTAATAGGCCCGGGCATCAAGACAGGAATGCCTATTCAATATGAAAATCCCAAGGAAGTAGGCGCGGACCGCATTGTAAATGCCGTGGCTGGTTTTGAAAAATACAAAACATCGCTTGTCATAGTTGATTTCGGCACAGCCACCACATTCGATTACGTAAACAAAAAGGGGCATTACTGCGGAGGAGCCATAGCCCCGGGACTGATGATTTCCACCGAAGCACTATTTCTGAAGGCCAGCAAGCTGCCTCGGGTCGAAGTAGCGAAACCGCCCTCGATCATTGCAAGGAACACAGTAAATTCAATGCAGGCCGGCATATTTTACGGATACGTCGGCCTTGTCGACGAAATAGTGCGGAGAATGAAATCCGAAAGCAAGGAATCGCCAATGGTCATAGCAACCGGCGGTCTTGCACGTCTTATTGCGCCGGAATCCAGGACGATCGAAAAGGTAGAAGAATTGCTGACGTTGGAAGGATTGAGAATTTTGTATCAAAGAAACCTGGAGGTCACCTGATCAAACGTTAAATTCATACCATATTATTGTAAACCATACGCAATGGAGATTCTAAGTTGTAAAGAAATTCAACAACAAGGGGGCTTTATGGCAAAGTATGACACATCAAAGTTGAGAAATGTTGGAATTGTGGCTCACGGAGGGGCCGGAAAAACGTCCCTTACAGAAGCGATTCTGTTCAATACCGGAATGATCGACCGCCTGGGACGCGTCGATGATGGCACCTCGGCAATGGATTTCGAACCCGAAGAGATCAAACGCAAGATCTCGGTTACATCCGCCCTCCATCATTGTGAATGGAACGGCCACAATATTCACATCGCCGATACTCCGGGATACGGAGACTTCATTGCCGATACCCATTCCTGCCTGCGCGTGCTCGGCGGTGCGGTTGTCATTATTTCTGCCATTTCCGGTGTAAAGGTTCAAACCGAAGAGATATGGGAATGGGCCAATGAGACGGAAATTCCACGTATAGCCTTCGTCAACAAGATGGACCGGGAACGAGCCAATTTTTACCGGGCCATCGGCGACATGGAAAAAGCCCTCAAAGCCAGAGCTGTAGCCATCCAGCTTCCACTCGGCGCAGAAGAAAATTTCGAAGGCGTCATTGACCTGATTAAAATGAAGGCTTACCGTTACGAGAAAGATGCGTCCGGCAAATTTTCCGAGGTGGAGATTCCTGCTGAATACCTCGACGAAGCGAAAGACCTTCGTGAAAAACTGGTAGAGACCGTTGCGGAAGCGTACGACGCTCTGACCGAAAAATTTCTGGAAACCGGCGAATTAAGCGAAGAGGAAATCCTTGACGGCCTGCGCGTCGGCACCCTTCGATACACTTTTACGCCGGTATTATGCGGATCGGCTTTGGCAAATATAGGCATCAATCAGCTTCTCGACTATATCGGAGTTTGCCTCCCGTCCCCCCTGGACCGGGGGCAGGTTGTGGGAACCGACCCGGTAACAAAAGAAATCACGGAAAGGGCGCCGGAAGAAAGCGAACCTTTTTCCGCCCTGGTTTTCAAAACCACTTCAGACCCCTATACCGGGAAAATAACGGTTTTCAGGGTTTATTCTGGCGTATTGAACTCTGATTCGACTGTATACAACTCCAATCGCGACTGTACGGAAAGAATCGGACAAATTTACGAACTCGAGGGGAAAAAACAGAAGCCGATAAAACAGGCCGTAGCAGGCGATATCGTGGCAGTTGCCAAGCTCAAGGAAACCGTGACAGGCGACACTCTGTGCGACCAGGATAAACCGGTCATATACGAACCTGCTACAAACCTGGAACCGGTTATCTCATATGCCATTCAACCAAAGTCGAAAAATGACGAAGACAAGATTCACGGCTCCCTGCAGCGCCTGATGGAAGAAGATCCGACCCTGAAGCTTCGAAGGGATGACCAGACCAGGGAACTCATCATATCCGGTATGGGGCAGGTTCACCTCGAAGTGACAATGGAAAAACTGAGGCGAAAATTCGGAGTTGAAGTGGAACTCAAAACTCCGAAAGTACCTTACCTGGAAACAATTCGCGCCAATGTCAAAGTCCAGGGAAAATATAAAAAGCAGTCCGGCGGTCGGGGCCAGTACGGCGACTGCTGGGTGGAATTCTCCCCGGTTGAGCGTGGAGGCGGTTTCAAGTTTGAAGATAAAATTGTCGGTGGCGTCATTCCGAAGCAATATATACCGGCTGTTGAACGTGGTATACAGGAAGCTTCACAGGAAGGCTCCCTTGCCGGTTATCCCATGGTAGACTTCAGGGCCACCTTGTACGATGGCTCTTTTCATACTGTAGATTCGTCGGAAATGGCCTTCAAAATAGCTGGCTCCATGGCATTCAAGAAAGGGATGGAATCGGCGAAACCGGTGATACTTGAACCGATTCTGAAAATGAAGATAACTGTCCCTGAAGATTGCATGGGTGATATTATCGGAGATCTCAACTCAAGACGCGGCAAGGTTGTAGGGGTCGAACCGAAGGCCAACTCACAGATAATCAGGGCGGTCGTTCCCATGTCTGAAGTTCTCGCATATGCGACGGACTTGCGCTCCATGACCAGCGACCGTGGGCTTTTCACTACGGAATTTTCTCACTATGAAGAAGTGCCAAGCCACCTTGCACAGAAAATCATAAATGAAACCATAGCGGTCAAAAATGCATAATTAATCTATGAAACAATGGGGGAGGCTGAACGAATTTATGAAGAGGTTGAAACAATCAAATGCAGGCATGAATTTATTACAATGCGAAAACGGACGGATTCTCCCCTTTTTATTGCTCATAGTGCTGCTTCTGGCGGCATCAGGAACCTATATTTTCTATTTTACAGATTTGGTGATCAAGCATGACCAGGGGAAAGAAATGCTTGCCACCAACTCATCTCTTGTAAAAAAACCGATGCCTCCTCATCCGGAAATTCCGGGAGTGGTTCATAAAGAAAAAACGGCTGTCGCCCCGCAACGGACAGTCGCCGAGTCCAAGATAAAAACCGTTGCAGCGAGTCCAGCACCGGTAAAAATTCCCGAGCAGAAAAAAGTTTCCCCGGCAAAAAAGATGAATAAACAGATTGCCGTCAAACGCAGGCCAGAAGATAAACTTGAGAAACTTACAACCAAAAAACAGATCGCGAAAGCCGTCCCTGACACAAAAGCATCCGTCGAATCAGCCAGCGTTCCTGAAAAAGGGAAATATACTCTGCTCATAGGTGTTTATGTAATGAAAAAATCAATGACACCGGAAAAATCAAAACTCACATCGGCCGGTTTGGAACCGAATGTAAGCAAAGGACCGAAAAAGATGGAGCCCATGAACAGGCTTTTCATCGGCCGGTTCGATAGTTACCCGGAAGCTGCGCTGGAGAAGAATAAACTGGCAAAGGCCACCACCGATGCGTTCATATTGCCTGAAAATGGCAAATTCGCCGTATATGCCGGGTCCTATTTTGAAAAAAAGAGGGCGGTCTCTGAGCATGAAAAACTGGCAAAAAGCGGCTTGAAATCTGAAATTGTGCAGACTAAAGTACCAGTAAATACTTTCAGGTTGACAGCAGGAAGTTTTGCAACAAAAGAACTGGCCGACAAAGAGGCCCAGCGACTGAAGACGCTGGGATTGACTGCTTTGGTAACCGGTTCCGGGATTTGAAGAAATGGATGAAGCCCAAAAGGCAAAGCTGAAAATATCCTATCAGGCAGCCGCTTATCTGAAAAAGGAAGTGCCTCGGGAAGAAAAACAGAAAGCAGCCCAGGGAGAGGTTCCCCTGGATCCCTCAGACCTAGTAGCCCTGCTTCTTTATTTCAGCCGCGATCAGGACTCTGAGCTGAGAAGACTTTCAGTCGTTAGCCTGAAAGAATTGAGCGAAGATATTTTAACGGCGGTTTGTTCAAAGCCTGATACACACCCGGTAATTCTCGACGTTCTTGCGCGGCTCCACTATACTAATTCAACAGTGTCTGCGCAAATCGCCCTTCATCGCAATGCCGATGAAAACACGCTGGCATTCCTAGCTGAACATGAAAATGAGATAGTTCAGCAATCACCGGGTGCGACAAAAAAGGAAAACGGTTGTAATTCTTCTTCAGAGAGTAAGGAAAAAACAGAGATCAAGCAACTCACATCTGAATCAGACGAAGAGGAAGACGAAAAGAACGAGTTCAGGAGCAAATTCCAGATTGCACAGGAACTTGGGGTTAAAGACAAAATTAAACTGGCTTTTACCGGTGATAAAGAGTGGCGTATGCTGCTCATCAGGGATAACAATAAACTGGTGTCGGAAGCCGTCATAAAAAATCCGAGAATCACTGAACAGGAAGTATTGCTAATCTGCAAATCAACGGTAAAAAATGATGAAATCATCAGAACGATCTGTGCAAACAAGGAATGGACAAAGAACATCCAGATCAGAAAAGCGCTAATTGAAAACTCCAAGACTCCCCTTCATTACGCTCTCGCTTTTCTTTCTTATCTTGGCGAAAAGGACCTGGCCTTCCTGTCCAAAAGCAAAAACATATCGTCAGTCATAGCAACGCAGGCAAGAAGGATGCTGTTTAATAAAAAATACGGAAAATAGGGAGGGTCTCCATGGCTCTTATTAATCATGAAAAAAAAGAAATAAATGCAAAAATTGTTTATTACGGGCCCGGTTTGAGCGGCAAAACAACAAATATAAAGTTCATATATGAAAAGATGAAACCTGAATTCAGGGGCAAATTCAAGCTACTGAACACCAACAGCGGAAAGATGCTTTTTTTCGATTTTATGCGACCTGATCAGATCGGTGTCCAGAATTATGATGTCAGGTTCCATATTTATACGGTACCTGGAGAGATTTCCGACTTCTCGATCTGGAAGACCGTTTTAAAAGGAACCGACGGAATGGTTTTCGTCGCTGATTCCGATCCGTACAGATTAGCGGATAATCTGCAGAGTTATGAAAAATTGAAAGAATACCTGGAAACACTCCCGGAAGACACAAGGGACTTCCCCTGTATACTGCAGTGCAATAAGCAGGACATCGCCGGCGCCACTTTACTGGAGGAAATGAAAGACCTGCTGCATTCAACGGATTTGCCCATGATCCCGGCCACAACAAGCAAGGGAGAAGGCATACTGAATACCCTTTCAACCATTGTTAAACTGGTTGTCCAGAAACTTCAAAACATCACGCTGACTGAAAAGGAAGACGATGCTGAGGCCATAGCGGAAATGGAATCGCCTTCACCTGCAATCGCAAGTGAAGATATATTATCCAGCGAGCAGCCCCTGCAGATGACCTCGGACATGGAAGAAGAGAATGCTTTTGAGCCTGTCCGGGAAATTCACGCTGAAAGGAAATTTTCTTTTTCACCGGAAACCGGAGTTATATTGGGAGAACAACCCGCCACTGAATTGGATGCTCAAGAAACCGCGCATATATCATCGGAAATTTATTTGAGTGGGGAAAATTATCAATATGAATCGACACCGTTAACGGAACCGCCTCCCTTCGAGGAAGAGAAAACTTTTGAGCCTGTTCAGGAAATAATTCCTGACGGGGAGTTTTCCATGGCCCCGAATATTGAAGGTTCTTCAGAAGAACAACCAGCGGCTGTCGAACCACAATTAATGGAGCAGATATCAACGGAAATAGATTTAGCCGGAGAAATGGAACAGATTGCACCGGGGTCTTTTCGACTGCCGGTTACCATAAAATTCGGAAATGAAATAAAAACGTTGGCTATTGACCTGAAACTTTCTGTTGAGGTCCCTTAGGAACAATCTTTACGATTTGTTTTTATGATTTAATTTTCAGGATAATTATCATTTTCCCAATTCCAGACGGTTTTTCCGGTTTGCCTTGTACCGGTTCGGCAGTTTTGCCAATCGCCCGGTATGAGGCAACACCGGACTCCTGGATGACTCGTAAATTTGTTTCCACGTCCATCTGCCCACGCTTTGTCGGGCGATCAAATCATTTCAGTGTGCGGATCATTCATCGGATTCCTTGTCCTCTTCTTTCCCAGATACGCGAACCAGCCTGATATTCATGCGGCGCATGATTGAATCAATTTTTTGGAGCTTATCCCTGTATTCCTGCAGATAATAATTACGCTTCTGTTCGTCATGGAAAGTAACCCTGTTCTGCAGCATGTCGATACGGATTTTCGCGACTTCCCTCATCATTTCCAGCGCTTCTCTTACATCTGACATGGCATTTACCTCACTGATCACGTCCGGCTGCCACCTTCATACTTTGAAGCAGACGGTGAGCGACAGCGAGTCCTCCGCTTCCTATGCCGATTTCCACATCATCTTCGTAACCGTGAAAATCGGATCCGCCGGTAACGAGCAATCCGTGATCTCTGGCAAGAGCTTCAAAAAATATCATATCGTCCTTATAGGACAGGTTATTGAAAACCTCAATTCCGTCAAGACCCATCGCGGCCCATTCCTGGACGAGGGTTTTCATCATCTTTCTGTCATCTGATATGCTGGGAGGATGAGCAAGAACGGAAACACCTTTAACCCTTCTTATTTCGCTCAGGGCTTCCTCCATCGGAAAATATTGCTTGGGAACGTCATATGGGCCAAGGTACCTCCTGAATGCATCCTGAACGGTCTTAACAGCACCTTTCCGGACAAGTACTTTAGCGATATGTAGACGGCTGATGGAATCCCGGGCCATGGACCGGATATCATCGTAGGTCATAATGCTTTTTCCTTCAGTTTGAAGCCTCGTATTGATTCTCTCCACAATTGCGCGTGCGCGATCATCTCTTCTCTGGCGGAACTCAGCCAGCTTTTTCCTCAGTTCTTCATCTTTGTGGTCAATGTAATAGCCAAGGAGATGTATATCACGAAAGTCTTTGTAGGCAATTGATAATTCTACAGCCGGTACTACCTCGACACCTGCTGCCGCTCCGGCTTCCAGGGCTTCGTCAACACCTTCCACGGAATCATGATCGGCGATTGCAATAGCCTTTAACCCTTTCTCCGCAGCCATTGCCACCAATTCCGCCGGCCGGTGAACCCCGTCCGAATAACAGGAGTGGATATGCAGATCAATGTATTCTTCCATGCAACGTCCCCTGATCGAGTTTGTCTTCCCTTGATATTTAAAGCCAAGTCAGCAAATAGAAAATATGTTATATAAACCGTGAGCCCTGCAACTCACTTCATTTTCATGAGTTTACAGTTTGTTTTAATTTAGATACCGGAACCGTTACATTTATTATATGACACAACCAGGAACGCCACAACCTGCATGGGACAAACAATTTGGCCTTATCAGGCACGAACGGCATTATTTAGAATTTCAATTAATCTTTTATCTGCGCGAGGTGATATGAAATCCAGGGAAATCAATGAAGCTATGACAATCCTTACAGAGGAAGTCAAAAAATGGAAAACTCCTGCAGTAACCATAGTCTCACAGCGGGAAGGCGATCCTTTCAAGGTGCTGATTTCCTGCATTCTGTCCCTGCGCACCCAGGACAAGACGACAGGAGAGGCTTCCGAACGGTTGTTCTCCCTTGCCGAAACCCCCGGAAAAATGATTGAGCTGACTCCCGCTGAAATAGAGAAGGCAATATACCCGGTCGGATTTTACCGAAACAAGGCCGCTCAAATTCTCGGGATCTGCCATACATTGCTCGATTGTCACGGCGGCAAGGTACCCGGTGAGCTGGATGAATTGCTCAAATTGAAAGGCGTGGGTCGAAAAACTGCGAACCTGGTTGTGACTCTCGGCTTCGGCAAATACGGGATCTGCGTCGATACCCACGTTCACCGCATCTGCAACAGATGGGGTTATGTGTCCACAAAAACGCCGGAAGAAACGGAATCCGCCCTGAGAAAGAACCTTCCGAAAAAATACTGGCTGGTCATCAACGACCTCCTGGTCACTTTCGGCCAGAACCAGTGCACTCCACTCTCCCCGAAATGTTCCACCTGTCCGCTTTATCATTTATGTGACAGGATCGGTGTGATCAAATCTCGTTGAGGCGATTCAATCTTAAAGCGCCATCTTCACCTGCATCTTTTCATAAGCGCCACATTCTCAATATGGGGAGTCTGGGGGAACATGTCGACCGGCTGGATTGCAAGTGTCTGGTAACCGGAACCCGCCAGGATGTCCAGGTCCCGGGCAAGTGTCTGCGGGGAACAGGATACGTAGATAACCTTTTCCGGCCTCAGCAAAGCCACTTTTTTCAGTACGCTCTCGTCACATCCCTTGCGCGGAGGATTCAGGACCATCAGATCGATGTTCCCTGCATCTTCAAGCAGCCCTTCGAGAAGCTCGGTTGCATCTCCGGCTTCGAAGCGGCAATTGCGGACACCGTTCAGACGCGCATTTTTCTCCGCGTCAATCACCGCTTCATCAACCGTCTCGAATCCGAGGACATCCTTTGCCTTGCCGGCGAGGAACAGGGAAATCCCCCCCACCCCGCAATATACATCGACTACGGTCTCGCTTCCGGACAGGTCGCTCCACTCCGATACCTTTTCATAAATTGATCGGGCGGCACCGTTATTGATCTGGAAAAAAGAACGCGGAGAAATCAGGAAACGGATGTCTCCGATCCTGTCATTGAGAGCCTGGTCCCGGGTAACGAAATGGTCGTGTTGTCCCATGATGACATTTCCGGTCGAACTGTTGACATTCTGGACCACAACGGAAACCTCCGGAACCTGTGACTGAAGATATTTTGCCAGGTGATGGATTTCGTTGAAGCTGCGGTGGGCGGTGACAAAGGCTACCATTGCCTTGCCGGAATCTTCAGATACCCTTATTACCAGGTAGCGTAATATGCCGGAACCGCTTCTCTGGCTGTATATGGGAATTTTTCCCTTCACTATTCCCGCCTTGACTGCCTCGACCACCTTGTTTATAAGTGGATGATGGAGCGGACAATCGCTTATATCCACCACTTCGTGAGTATTCTGACGATAAATCCCGATCATCGGGTCGGCAAATTTCCCTGCCACTACCAGTTTTGCCGAATTGCGGTAGCCGAGAGGCTTTGCGGAAGGAATAACCGGGTGGACAATGGCTTCAGCCAATGACTCGTAGTTGTGGACGCAATCCATCACCAACTGTTTTTTCCACTCAAGTTGTGCCTGGTATTGCATCCTGGCAAAAGGACAACCCTCACAGGCTTCGACTTTGTCGCACGAAGGCTTCACCGTGCGTATTGGCGATTTGCGAAGGATCTTGACCACTTCGGCAAAAGCCTCGCGACGGCCGACAAATGTAATCCGGACCCTTACCAGTTCGTTGGGAAAAGCCCCTCTCACCAGTACAGGGAACCCATCCACATCGCCTGCTCCATACCCATCATGATTCATTGATAATATGGTAAATTCAACCAGCTGCCCCTTTGACACGGGCTTTTTCTTTTCAACAATTCCCTGCTTTTTTTCTCTTTTGTCGATTTTAGTTTTCATATAACCCAATAAATATGAATGCGCCTTCTTTGTCAATCTATCTTTGCCCATTTATCCAATTGCATGCAGCCAAAGCCGTCTTGACTTTATCTGCGCGAATCCGCTAATATAGCCCGTTATGAAAAAATTGACCAGACAGATCAGCATTGGTGATATTAAAATAGGCGGCGGGGCCCCCTGCTCCGTCCAGTCAATGTGCAGCACCGACACCCGCGACAAGGATGCGACTCTGAAGCAGATCAACTCGCTGGCCGATGCGGGTTGTGAACTGGTGCGTTGCGCGGTACTCGACATGGAAGCGGCGGATGCAATCGGGTCAATAAAAGCTAACTGCCCGATACCGTTGATAGCCGATATCCATTTTGACTACAAGCTTGCTCTCAAGGTGATGGAAAACGGCGTTGACGCACTCCGCATCAACCCGGGGAACATAGGCGAAAAGTGGAAAGTGGCTGAGGTGGTGAAAGCTGCATCGGAACGCAGCGTACCGATTCGGATCGGTGTCAATGCAGGTTCTCTCGAAAAGGAGCTCCTGGAAAAGTACGGTCACCCTACTCCCGAGGCGATGGTCGAGTCGGCACTTGGTCATGTGAGGATTCTCGAAGACCTGGGGTACGACCAGATCAAAATATCCCTCAAGGCCTCCGATGTCATGAAAACCGTGGAAGCTTACAGGTTCCTGTCTTCCAGGGTTGACTACCCGCTGCATATCGGCATCACCGAGGCCGGCACCATTTTCTCCGGCACCATCAAATCGTCGGTCGGATTGGGTATACTCCTTGCCGAAGGGATTGGCGACACAATGCGTGTCTCCCTCACCGGAGATCCGGTAGACGAAGTGCGCGTTGCCTTCGAAATACTGAAGGCCCTTCGACTGCGGCAGCATGGCATCAACCTGGTTTCATGCCCCACCTGCGGTCGTTGCCAGATCGATCTCATCAAGCTGGCCATGGAAGTTGAAAAGAGACTTCAAAGTATTAGAGCACCCTTGACCGTGGCGATTATGGGCTGCGTGGTGAACGGGCCGGGAGAAGCACGTGAGGCCGATGTCG
The DNA here is from genome assembly GCA_963815135.1 of uncultured delta proteobacterium. GTDB lineage: Bacteria > Desulfobacterota > Desulfuromonadia > Geobacterales > Geobacteraceae > CAIWTU01. The sequence goes on along the minus strand of CAWFFO010000005.1, from coordinate 60,352 downwards.
GCATAGCCGGGGGCAAGGGCGAGGGTCTTCTGTTCCGCCGGGGCGAGATCGTCCGTAAAGTTCCCGAAATAGAACTTGCCGATGCCCTTGTTGAAGAAGTCGAAAAAATGGTGAAAGAACTGTAGGGTGCGACAAGCAGAACCCTCACGGTATCAATATAAAATTGCTTTCAATAAAGGAACCTATAATGCGTTATTCACAATATTTCATACCAACAGTTAAGGAAACACCCGCCGACGCAGAAGTGGTATCCCACAAATTGATGCTGCGTGCCGGAATGATCAGAAAGCTCGCTGCCGGGATATACAATTATCTGCCCCTTGGTCTCCGCTCCATTCGCAAGGTCGAAAATATTGTCCGCGACGAGATGAACCGGGCAGGAGCGATAGAAATCCTGATGCCGGGTGTTCTGCCCGCCGAACTCTGGCAGGAGTCGGGAAGGTGGGAGCAGTACGGAAAAGAACTGCTGCGTTTCAGGGACCGCAAGGACGCCGAATTCTGCCTCGGACCCACCCATGAAGAAATAGTCACCGACCTTGTCCGGCGCGAAATCAAAAGCTACCGGCAGATGCCCATAAACCTCTACCAGATTCAGAGCAAATTCCGCGATGAGATCAGACCCAGGTTCGGTTTGATGCGCGGACGCGAATTTATTATGAAAGACGCGTACTCTTTCGATGTGGACGAAAAGGCCGCGGACTCTTCATACGAAAAGATGTATCGCGCCTATCGACGCATTTTCGAACGCTGCGGCCTGAATTTCCGTGCGGTCGAAGCCGATACTGGTTCAATTGGCGGCTCATCGTCCCACGAATTCATGGTTCTGGCCGATTCGGGCGAGGACGCCATCGTTTCCTGTACCGGTTGCGAATATGCGGCCAATGTTGAAAAAGCGGAATCACGCCAGGCAGATGCTGCCGAACATGCCGACCCGCGCCCTCTTGAACATGTCGCGACGCCGGGAAAACGGACTATTGAGGAAGTTTCCGAGTTTCTCGGTGTCAACACGGGATCAGTAGTGAAAACCCTCGTCCTTCTTGCGGATAACGAACCTGTAGTCGCCCTTGTCAGGGGTGATCATGACCTTAACGATATCAAGCTCAAAAACGCTTTGGGGTGCGACACCATCGAGATGGCAGGTGACGAGGTTGTGCAGAAGGTGACAAATGCACCGGTCGGCTTTGCCGGGCCTGTCGGGCTGTCGGTAAAAATCGTCGCGGACCTGGCTGTGAAGGGGATGAAGAATTTCATAACAGGCGGCAACGCCAAGGATCTTCATCTGAAAAACGTCAATCTGGTCAGGGACTTCAAGGTGACCCTGTTTGCCGATATCCGCAATGTCGTTCACGGTGATCAATGTCCACGTTGCGACTCCGGAACACTCGAAATGTGGCGGGGTATTGAAGTTGGACATGTCTTCAAGCTCGGCACCAAGTATTCAAAGGCACTAAAAGCCACTTATCTAGATGCTGACGGCAAGGATCAGGTCATCTTTATGGGATGCTACGGAATCGGCATCGGACGCACCGTGGCGGCATGCATCGAGCAAAACCATGACGAAAACGGCATAATTTTCCCTCTGCCGATAGCACCATTCCACTGTATAATCTCCGCCCTCAATATGAAGGAGGATGCAGTCAGGGAAGCTTCGGAATCCATATACGCTCAACTATCAACTGCCGGAGTGGAAGTCCTTCTCGATGACCGCGACGAACGTCCCGGCTTCAAATTCAAGGATGCGGACCTGATCGGCATTCCCCTGAGAATAGTCGTCGGCAGCAAGAATCTTGTTGAAGGCAAGGTTGAACTGAAGGACCGTAAAACGGGCGAAGTGCAGTTGCTGAACATCGCTGAAGCAGTGGATAAGGTGAAGACCATGGTTGAAAAAGCTCTTGAAATCCAGGAGTCATTATGACTGTGGAAGATGCAAAATCCAGGATAATTTTCGCCCTGGACGTGGACGATTTTGCGGCGGCGGAACACTGGGTATCCATCCTCGGCGGCCACATTGGCATGTTCAAGGTGGGCAAGCAGCTTTTTACCGCCTATGGTCCCGACGTGATACGTATGATAAAGGATTCCGGCGCCGATATTTTTCTCGACCTGAAATACCACGATATCCCCAATACGGTGGCAGCGGCGGCTATCGAAGCGGCAAAGCTCGGAGTAAAGCTGCTGAACCTGCATGCGCTTGGCGGATACGAGATGATGGCCCGCACAGTGGATCGACTGCATAAGGAATTCCCTGACAGAGAGCGACCCAAAATACTTGCGGTGACTATCCTTACCTCATCCACCGAGGAAACCCTGAAGGACGTCGGAATTGAACTGCCCGTTCCGGACATGGTCGTCAAACTGGCGAAACTTGCCCAGAGAGCGGGTATCGACGGCGTTGTGGCATCCCCTCGTGAAGTTCCCCTGATTCGGGAGGCCTGCGGAAAAGAGTTCATAACCGTAACGCCCGGTGTACGTCCCGCCTTTGCCTCCATCGACGACCAGAAACGGATCATGACCCCTGCGGAAGCAGTAAAGGCCGGATCTGATTACCTGGTCATAGGACGCCCCATCAGCGCCGCTCGAGATCCCCTGGCCGCGGCTGACGCGATTGTCGCCGAGATCTTGTCTGTGGCAATCTGAAAACTAATTGTAACTTCGCGAAAGGCAAACCTTGAAAGAAGAAATCATTTACGGCTTCAATCCGGTTATCGAGGCCCTCCGCGGCGGCAGGAGGGCCTTTGAACTTTTTGTCGCCGAAGGAAGCAGCGACAAGAGGTTGGAAAAACTGCTGAAACTGGCCAATGAAAAAGGCGTACCGGTACGCAAACGCGAAAAAAAAGACATCACCAGCCTTTGCGGTACGGACTTTCACCAGGGACTGGCACTCAAAGTGGAACCTTTCGCTTACACCGGTCTGGATGATATTCTCTTACGCTTCCGTGAATCTGGGAAGAGCGGACTGCTGCTCGTGCTGGACGGGATTCAGGACCCCCATAATCTCGGGGCGCTGATCAGGACTGCCGCATGCTCGGGAGCTCATGGAGTGATCATCCCGAAAGATCGTTCGGCACGCATTACGCCGGCAGTGGAAAAGGTTTCGGCGGGAGCTGTCGAGACTATACCCGTTGCGCAGGTGGTAAATGTCGCCCAGACACTTGATGAGTTGAAGAAGGAAGGATTCTGGGTATTCGGCGCGGCTGCCGACTCCGCAGGAGCTTTGTATGACCAGGATTTTACCGGCAACGTAGTCCTGGTGATTGGAAGTGAGGGAGAAGGAATCAGGCCACTCGTTTTGAAGAAATGCGACCTGCTTTTTTCAATCCCCCTTCTTGGAGGAGTAAGCTCGTTGAACGCATCAGTGGCAGGCGGAGTGATACTGTACGAAATTGTAAGGCAGCGACTCATTAAGGGAGTCAAACAATAGCCCTTCTTCGGCAACAATTCGAACCGATGCGCAGCCTTGTCTTTAATACCTCTTCACAACGTTTCCGTTTGAGAGCATGATGCCAAGATGCACTGGGCCGCCCAGTCTTGCCTTCAAGTGCCGCCTTCATTTAGCATGGACATAAAAAAAGCGGGGAAACACGCCCCGCTCTAAATAATAAGAAGCCATATAACAAAAAAAATCGTCCGGCATCCAAAGCCTGTCACGATTTTCTCGTCCACTAATACTTTATGTCAATTATCTCGTACTCTTTAACACCGGAGGGCACCTTCGCCCTTACCGTATCGTCAAGCTTGTGTCCGATCAGTGCACGCCCAACAGGTGAGGTACACGAAAGCTTGCCGAACTTTATATCAGCCTCGTCTTCGCCTACAATCCTGTAAGTCACCTCTTCTTCTGTAGCAGTGTCGTAAAGGGTTACCGTCGCCCCGAAAACCACTTTGTCGGGTTTCAGGTTGGTAAGGTCCACCACATATGCGCGGGCCAGCTTGTCCTTCAGTTCCTGTATTTTCCCCTCGATGAAACCCTGCCGGTGTTTCGCGGCATCATATTCCGCGTTTTCCGACAAATCACCATGTCCGCGGGCTTCGGCTATATCCTGTATAACCCTGGGGCGCTCTTCCCTTATGAGTCGCTTCAGCTCCTCCTGGATAGCTTCGAAACTTTCTTTTGTCATCGGCACTGTTTGAGACATTTTCCAATACTCCTTAAAACCACCGGGGCAGCCTCACGGCCGCCCCGGGATAAATAGATTGAAAATAAATATGTGGCGCTGCCGGGTTTATGCGTTATGAAATAGCCCTTTTGATGTGAATCTTTACTGCATATATTCTTCGAGATACTCCTGAAGAGGCTTTACATCAAGTTCCTTGCGCAACATGGCGACTATTCCGTCTACTGCCGCCTTTGCACCAGCCGTGGTCGTAAAATATGCGATGTTGTTCATCAGGGTATTGCGGCGTATGGAAAATGAATCGGCAACAGCCTGTGCCCCCTGTGTTGTGTTGATTACCATGCAGATTTCGTTATTCTTTATGGCATCGACTACGTGCGGCCGCCCTTCCAAAACCTTGTTAACCACCTGCACCGGAATACCTTTTTCCTGAAGATATGTGGCGGTACCGCGCGTTGCAACCAATTCAAACCCGGTATCATACAATTTTTTTGCCGTGCCGACAATATGTTTCTTGTCGCAGTCCCGCAGGCTGATGAATACTTTTCCCGAAAGAGGAAGTTTTACACCCGCGCCCAACTGGGCCTTGGCAAAGGCAATGGCAAAGTTGTCGTCGATGCCCATCACCTCCCCGGTGGATCTCATTTCAGGCCCCAGAATGGTATCGACTCCTGGAAATTTGACGAACGGGAAGACAGATTCCTTGACTGCCATGTGCCGCGGCTCGATCTCGGAAACGATTCCCATTTCCCTGAGGGTTTTACCGGCCATGATACGTGCCGCGATTTTAGCCAGCGGCCGGCCGGTTGCCTTGGAAACAAACGGAGCCGAACGGGAGGCGCGCGGATTGACTTCCAGAATGTAGATGACTCCGTCCTTTATGGCGAACTGGACATTCATCAGTCCGCGGACATCCAGTTCAAGAGCCATAAGCCTTGTCTGGCGCTTGATCTCTTCGCTGACTTCCCTGGAAATGGAATACGGGGGCAGGGAGCAGGCCGAATCACCGGAATGGATTCCGGCCTCCTCGATATGCTCCATCACTCCGCCGATTATCACTTCTTTACCGTCGCAAAGCGCATCCACATCTATTTCGATCGCGAAGTCCAGGAATTTATCGATAAGTATCGGATGTTCAGGCGAGGCCTGGACTGCAGTATGCATGTATCTGCGCAGGTCCTCCACGTCATAGACGATTTCCATGGCGCGGCCGCCCAGAACATAGGAAGGACGGACCACCACGGGATAGCCGATCCTACCGGCGATTTTTTCAGCCTCCTCGAAGGAACGGGCAGTTCCGTTCTCCGGCTGTTTCAGGTGAAGTTTGTGCAGCATTACCTGGAACCGTTCGCGGTCTTCGGCACGATCGATGGAATCGGGCGTGGTACCGATTATGGGAACACCCGCTTTTTCCAGGGGTACGGCCAGCTTCAGCGGGGTCTGTCCTCCGAACTGTACTATCACCCCGTCAGGTTTCTCGATCTCGACGATGTTGAGCACGTCCTCGTATGTGAGCGGTTCGAAATACAGCCTGTCGGATGTGTCATAGTCAGTGGAAACAGTCTCCGGGTTGCAGTTGACCATTATCGTTTCATAGCCGTCTTCACCAAGTGCGAACACGCCGTGCACGCAGCAGTAATCGAATTCGATGCCCTGCCCTATCCTGTTCGGACCTCCGCCCAGGATCATGATCTTCTTGCGGCTGGAAGGTTCCGCCTCGCACTCCTCCTCATAAGTGGAGTAAAGATAAGGCGTATATGCGACAAACTCGGCAGCACAGGTATCAACCCGCTTGAAGACAGGCCTGATTCCGAGAGAAACCCTTACGCTCCTCACATCCTCTTCTGTAGTCTTCCACAGCATGGAAATGAATTTATCTGAAAATCCGTACTGCTTTGCGTCCCGGATAATGTCGGCCAATTCGGGCAGTTTTCTATCGAAAACGTGGCGGGCGGACTTCAATTCCTCCTCCATCTCGATAATCTGCTTTATATTGCAGAGGAACCAGGGATCTATACCGGTTATACCGTAAAGCTCCTCCACCTCCATTCCGCTCCTGAAAGCATCACCGAGATACCAGAGCCGTTCCCAATTGGGGACCCGCAATTTTTCGGTCAGGACACCCTGTTCTTTTGCCGTGAGAGCCCTGCGTGTTTCCTCCGTCAGGTCAAACAGCCTGGACTCCAATCCGCACGATCCGATCTCCAGCGAGCGTAAAGCCTTCTGCAATGATTCCTTGAAGGTGCGGCCGATGGCCATGACTTCGCCAACTGATTTCATCTGTGTGGTAAGAGTAGCGTCCGCGGCCGGAAATTTTTCGAAAGTGAAGCGAGGCACCTTGGTCACCACGTAGTCGATGGTCGGCTCGAAACAGGCCGGAGTCTCGCGGGTAATGTCATTGCGGATCTCGTCGAGATAATATCCCACCGCCAGCTTTGCCGCGATTTTCGCAATCGGGAACCCGGTCGCCTTTGAGGCAAGGGCGGAACTTCTCGATACCCTGGGGTTCATCTCGATGATAACCAGTCGGCCGTCGCGCGGGTTTATGGCGAACTGGATATTGGAGCCACCCGTATCGACCCCGATTTCCCGTATGATCTTCAGGGAGGCGTCACGAAGTATCTGGTATTCCTTGTCGGTAAGGGTCTGAGCGGGAGCGACCGTGATGGAATCTCCGGTATGAACCCCCATCGGGTCCAGGTTTTCGATGGAGCAGATGATGACCACGTTGTCCTTGGTGTCCCGCATCACCTCGAGTTCGTATTCCTTCCAGCCGATGACCGACTCCTCAACCATGATTTCACTGATGGGAGAGGCTTCGATGCCCGCCTGGGACATTTTTTCATATTCTTCCATATTATAGGCAATGCCGCCGCCGGACCCACCCAGCGTGAACGAAGGGCGGATTATGGCAGGAAAGCCCACCGACTTGACGACATCCATCGCCTCGGCGTAATTATGGGCGAAGCTGGAGCGGGGAATTTCCAGTCCGATCCTTTCCATCGCCTCCTTGAACAGGGTGCGGTCTTCAGCCATCTTGATAGCTGGCAGCTTGGCCCCGATCAATTCGACATTGTATTTCTCCAGCACTCCGTTTTCGGCAACCGCCACCGCCGTGTTCAGGGCGGTCTGCCCGCCGAGGGTCGGAAGGATCGCATCCGGACGTTCCTTGGCGATAATCTTTTCCAGGAACTCCGGTGTAACCGGCTCCACATAGGTCCTGTCGGCGAAATCCGGGTCGGTCATGATGGTTGCCGGATTGCTGTTCAGCAAAACGACCTCGTATCCCTCTTCCTTTAACGCCTTGCAGGCCTGAGTCCCGGAATAGTCGAATTCGCACGCCTGCCCGATGACGATGGGGCCTGCGCCGATGATGAGAATTTTCTTGATATCGGTACGTTTAGGCATTTTTTCTCCTTACGTTAATTCATTGCTGTATCCAGCCGTTTTCCAGGCCGGCTTCCTCAAGAGCGGCAACCGCCTCCCCGTATTCTTTTTCGGTTATCTTGCGATGAATGCCGGGAACATCGGGCGCCTGATGGGCCGGGAAAAACTGGTTCATAAGGGCTATGTGGGTTTCGCTGCCCAGATTAGCGGCAATCCAGCGGAGCGTCTCGCGGCTTCCGGCTTTCCCTTCCGGGAGAACAAGGTGCCTTATGATCAGCCCCTTGACGGCAATCCCGTCCTGATCTACTGAAAGATGACCTGCCTGTCCGAACATCTCCTTAATGGCAGACCGGTTTATCTCCCTGTAACCTGGTGCGGAGGAAAAAGCCACGGCGGGTTCCTCATCGGCATATTTCATGTCCGGCAGATAAACGTCAACAATTCCGTCGATGAGCTTGAGGGCATCGACTTTTTCATAACCACTGGAATTCCAGACCAGTGGCAGCGTCAATCCCTGCGGAATGGCAATCCACAAGGCGGCCAGTATCTGTGGAAGAAAATGACCGGGTGTAACCAGGTTTATGTTGTGCACTCCCTGGCGCTGCAGCCTCAACATACGGTCCGCCAGACCCGAAGTGGTGATTGTCTCGCCATTTCCCAGCTGACTGATGGGAAAATTCTGGCAGAAAAGGCAACGCAGCGTACAGTGTGAAAAAAATATCGTGCCGGAGCCTCTTGTACCGGAAATCGGCGGTTCCTCACCATTGTGGACATTTGACGAAGCTATTTTCGGCTTGACACCTGCTCCGCAGAACCCCGTTTCGCCACGCAACCTGTTTACCCTGCAATCATGTGGGCAAAGATCGCAGCTTGCCAGCCTTGCATACGCCTTGCGCACCCTTTCAAGGAGCTCGCCCGACTTGTAAAGATCGATATACCGCATAATGAAACTGTTAGAGGCCGGCAGCCGTTGTTTTGTGTTTTTCCATCATTGCCACGAACCTCTCGAAAAGATAGAGGGAATCATGGGGCCCCGGTGATGCCTCGGGGTGATGCTGAACGGAAAATATCGGCAGATCCTTGTGCTGCATTCCTTCGACCGTCTGGTCATTGAGATTTTCATGCGCCAGATCGCAGCAATGCGACAGGGAAACTATATCCACGGAAAACCCGTGGTTCTGGGCTGTTATCTCCACTTTATGTGTTGCAAGGTCCATAACCGGCTGATTGGAGCCATGGTTGCCGAATTTAAGCTTGATGGTCTGCCCGCCGAGGGCCAGTCCGAGCAACTGATGCCCGAGGCAGATGCCGAAGATCGGGATCTTTCCTATGAACTTCCTGATATTTTCAATGACCGCTGTCATCGGCTCCGGATCGCCGGGACCGTTGGAAAGGAAAATACCGTCGGGATTCATGGCCAGAGCCTCCTCCGCCGGAAACAGGGCCGGAACAACCGTCACATCGCATCCCGCGGAAACCAGACAGCGGAGGATGTTGAACTTGATGCCGAAATCATAGGCAAGAACCTTGAATCTCCGTCCGCCTTTTTCCTGAGTGGAATATCCCCGGCCCAATTCCCATAGACCTTCGTTCCATTGGTAGGGTCTTTCGCATGTGACACCACTGGCCAGATCGAGCCCGGCCATGCTCGGCACCGCCCGCACCTTTTCAAGGAGGCTTTCCGGATCGGAATCGATCGTTGAGATTATGCCGTTCTGCGCGCCCTTGTCCCGGAGATGACGCGTCAAGGCCCTCGTATCGATGCCCTGTATTCCGACCACCCCGTTCTCCTTGAGATAGGAGTCCAGGCTCATCACCGCGCGCCAGTTTGAATAGCAGTCAAGATACTCCTTGACAATAAAACCCGACAGGTAGAGGCGGTTGCTCTCCACGTCTTCCGGATTTATTCCGGTGTTGCCGATCTGCGGACAAGTCATGGTAACCATCTGTCCCTTGTAGGAAGGGTCGGTCAAAACTTCCTGGTACCCTGACATGGCGGTATTGAAAACCACCTCACCGGTCGCCTCGCCGGTTGCACCGAACGATCTTCCCTCAAATATCCGGCCATCCGCAAGCGCCAGTATTGCTTTCATATATTTACTCCTGATAACTGAAAAATATGTTTAAAATGTTCTTTTTCCGAGGACTTCAGATTTCAGCCTCTTTTATATACTATCTTCCCGCCTACAATGGTGAAGGCGGCCCGCCCTTTCAGTTTCTTTCCAATAAAAGGCGAATTCTTCGACTTGCTGCAAATCATTTCCTCGCTGAAAACCCATTCCGCATCCTGGTCGATTACAGTAATATCGGCCACCGCGCCGGACCGGAGAGTCCCCCTCTCGATACCGAGAATTTTTGCCGGGTTAAGCGACATCTTCTCAACCAGCAATTTAACATCCAGAACCTTATCCTCAACCAACTTGAGGCAAAGGGGAAGCGATGTTTCCAGCCCTATGATACCATTAAGGGCGAGGTTGAATTCAAGATCTTTTTCATCCTGGTGATGGGGGGCGTGATCGGTGGCGATAGCATCTATCGTACCGTCCCTGAGGCCATCCTTAATTGCCTGAACATCACCGGCTTCGCGCAGCGGCGGGTTCATTTTGGCGTTGGTGTCATATCCCCGTACAGCATCATCGGTAAGAGAGAAATAATGGGGCGCGGTTTCGCAGGTAACCTTGACACCGCGAGCCTTTGCATCTCTGATTATCCGAACCGCCCCTTTTGTCGAAACGTGCGCGACATGAAGCGGTGAATCCGTGAATTCGGCAAGATAGACATCCCTGGCTACCGCAGCGTCTTCGGCAACCCTTGATATTCCCTTGAGCCCCAGCTCGGTCGAAGTAAACCCCTCGTTCATTACCCCTTCGCCCACCAGGGAAAGGTCTTCGCTATGTGAAATGAGCATGATACCCATCCCTTTGGCGTATTCAAGCGCCCTGCGCATCAGTTCCGGGTTGACCACCGGCCTGCCGTCATCGGAAACAGCCACGCAGCCCGCTTCCTTCAAGTCACCCATTTCGGCGAGATGCTCTCCCTTGCCACCCTGGGTAATGCAGCCGACCGGTAAGACATTCACCAGTCCTTCAGCTTTGGCCTTGGTCAGTATATACGAGGTAACCGCCTTGTTGTCATTCACCGGTCTGGTGTTCGGCATGCAGGCGACTGAACAGAATCCGCCGGCAGCAGCGGCCCTCGTCCCGGTGATAATATCTTCCTTATATTCAAGGCCTGGGTCCCTCAGATGCACATGCATATCGATCAGGCCAGGAGTTACCAGCAGACCGTCCGCCTCTATAATTTCAACACCTTTTCCGGCCTGCAGACCTTTCCCAAGTTCCTTTATCCTGCCGTCCTCGACCAGAATATCGAGAACCTCATCAATATTTTGTGAAGGATCAATTACTCGACCACCTTTAATAAGCAAGTTCATGGCTAACCTCACATTGAAATTGTAGGCGCGCGCGCCCCGCCCACTCAGAGCGATATCCGCATAATTTCCCGATCCGGCTCCTACTCGGTCGACAGTTCGCCGCTCACATGGTAGAGCATCGACATTCTGACGGCAACGCCGTTTTCGACCTGCTGCATGATATACGAGTTCGGGCCGTCAGCCACATCGGAACAGATTTCCACCCCCCGGTTCATGGGGCCCGGGTGCATAACCATCACATCCGGCTTGGCAGCTTTCAGCAATTCCCGGTTAAGGCCGAAATAGCGCGAGTATTCACGCAGGGTCGGCATAAGCGTCTTTCCCTGCCTTTCCAGCTGTATCCTGAGCATCATCACTACATCCGCGCCTTCCACCGCTTCCCTAGCGCAGCCGCATACGGTCACATCGCCCAGCCTCTCTATTCCCATCGGCATCATTGTAGGCGGGCCGCACAGAAATACTTGGGCCCCCATCTTGGTCAGCCCGTAAATATTAGAGCGGGCCACCCGGCTATGACTAATGTCACCGATAATGGCAACCTTGAGCCCATCAAGCCTGCCGAATTTCTCCCTCATCGTCAGCATGTCCAGAAGGGCCTGCGATGGATGTTCATGTGCACCGTCACCGGCATTTATAACGGAATAGGAAACCCTTTTCGCCAGGTAGTCATGGGCGCCGGAAAGCGAGTGACGCATGACAATTATGTCCGGCTTCATCGCCTCGACGTTGCGCGCGGTATCGGAAAGGGTTTCACCTTTCTGTACTGCACTGGTCGAAGCGGAAATATTTATGGTATCTGCCGAAAGGCGCTTTGCCGCAATTTCAAAGGATGTCCTGGTGCGGGTGGACGGCTCGTAAAACAGGTTCACTATGGTCTTGCCGCGCAGCGTCGGGACCTTCTTGATGCCGCGGCTGTTGATTTCTTTAAGGTTTTCCGCCGTATTCAGAAGCAGCTCGATTTCTTCCTTCGCAAGGTACTGCAATCCGAGAATATCTTTATGCTTGAACCCCATGAACACCTCCCTGTTACATAGAATATTCAGTCCTTCTGCAAAACTACCTCTACCGGGTGGTTATCCTTGTCAAAACTGACCACGATGTTTTCTTTCAGGCTCGTCGGCACGTTGCGCCCCACGAAATCGGCACGTATCGGCAATTCCCGGTGCCCCCTGTCAATCAGCACCGCCAGTTGGATGCACTTGGGCCTGCCGTGGTCCATAAGCGCCTCCATGGCCGCCCTTATGGTACGGCCGGTAAACAGAACATCATCCACCAGGACCACTTTTTTTCCTTCCACGGAAAATGGTATATCGGTCTTTCCCACCGGCATGTGCTCGGCGTGTCCCCTGATATCGTCACGGTACAGGGTTATATCAACCGACCCGGCCGGCACAGTTTCCCCTTCTATCTCCCGGAGGCGGTCGGCCAGTTCTTCCGCCAGAAAAATCCCTCCGGTCCTGACCCCCACAAGCTGGAGATCCTCCACTCCCTTGTTGCGCTCGATGATTTCATGGGCGATACGGGTAAGCGCCCTCTTCACACCGGCATTGTCGAGTATTATCGTTGAATCCGCTTTCACTTTGCCCTCCTTCCGCCGTAGGGTCTCCTGATCCATTCTGAACGAGGAATCCGCATTTTGCAAACCGGCAACTTTGAGAGTTCAAAATTCGAAGTCAATGTTTCAGGATTTCGGACACCAGCATAAACATCGAACTTTAAACGGTTTATCAGCAAAACATGCCATGCCCCGGACACAAAAAAGCCTCCCAGCGCAAGGCAGGAAGGCTCTTATACATTATTATGGACAAAAAGCTCGTTTTCACCTTTGCTAACCTCACGGGGTTAAATTAAAAGGCATGCGTAAATTTTAAAGTACATTATCACTATGGAAACATGCAGTCAAGGAAGAAATCCTATCATCCATTGTCTGACAAATTACGAGTCAACTTAAATACAAAAGATTCTGCAGAATATCAGCATATTTCGGTCCGATTTGCAATTCTCAATACATATACAGGACCGACAGCCTTGCCTTCTCCGTTGCATTCGTCTGCTTCTCCCCCTGAACCTCTATGGTATACAAGGCCGGCATATGCATGGGAGATACCGAAGTACTTGAACCTGTTACCCCTGAACCGCTGTCAAGATAATCACTGTATGACGACGTGTCGCTATTGCCTTTCACGGTATCTACGACTTGCGTATATATTGTGTAATTCGGCTGCAAAGGAAGCCCTGCCAACGTGAATGTGGCATCGGGGTGTTGTTTGGGATCATTAATCTTGGCATCAGCTCCGCATACCGACGACGTGTCCCAATCTGCAGTTGAATTAAGGAGTTTCTGAGAAAGACAATTTGGATGGGTATCGTCAAATTGAGGATTCAGAACATCATGTAAATTTGACTCCAATGTGGATGTTATAGTCCCACTGACAATCTCAGGAATAATATTTTTCGTGAAGACATCAACCCCTCCGTATGAAGCCTGCAATGCGGTCGAGTACCTTTTACTTGCTCCTGAACCCTGGATGCCCTGTGTCACCAGATATAACACCGCCAGGACTATTATCAGGGCAATAAGGGAAAGGAGCAGTGAAGTAACCAGTGCTATGCCTTTTTCGTTTCGAATGCATTTCATCATATTTCACCATTTCCTTCTTTATTTCAGATTCTTAAGGGTGACATCCAAATTCACTACTTTCCAGCGATAGTTCCGCCAATCATTGCCGAAAGTCATTGCCATTTGAGTTTTCGTCCATAGCCTACCATCAGCCGTATCACAGGTGATCCCATCGCTCATTTTTGGAGCTACGCAAATAGTATCGGCGGGAAAGGTAAAGCTCGGATCCTTCTTCCCTTCCTGGATCAGAAAAAATACCTGTACACTTTTAATCTGGTCACGGATTTGCTTCGCAGTCAAAACCGCCATATTTTCTCCGGGTATTTGAAGTAATGTCCCATTATTTTCACCATAAAAGACAGCCTGCATGTCCCCGACGCAATTCAGAAGAGGATACCTCGTGAACCCCCCTGGATTCAGATGGTTCGCAACAGCCTTGTAAAGCACACCGGTGCCGGAACTACAGCTTGCCGGTTTGGATGCCGTGTTTTTGTCCACATAAAAATCAACACGATTGTAAGGCATTCGAAGGTCGGCATCACTGACACCATAGGCGACAAGCCTCTGGCTGGGTCCTGACGGTCTGAAGGCACTCGACGAGTCAATGACCGGCTCATTGGGAGATGTGGTTGTGGGAACAGCGTAAAAGAATTCATTATCATTACCGGTATCCACCACCAAAACCCTGTTTTCCTCTCCATCACTATTTGCGTCAAAGGTTGACTTGATAGTAATCACACGGTCAGCCGGCATGAGGTGGGTAGCCGGGTCCCAGGTACCATTAGGGCCCCGACGCTGCAATATGCCGTAGTTACCGGTAGGGTCGGAAATATAATTAACGAAATTCCATCTCTTGGAAGATGGGCCCATGCCCAGTGCGGTGCCCTTGACAACCAGGTAATCGATACTGGTGCTTGTGCTAGAGCCGCTGACTATAGCACGGGGAATTTTCTTATCTTCATTGGTATTGGTCGGGTCGTCATTGAAGTCAGTTGCATCGACCCCCAACCCGGTCACCGGTGACCCGTCGACCTCGGTGGTATAATCAGGGATAATTGTGCTACCGCTATTTTCTGGCAGTTCCCAGAAAAGACCATATCCCGCTTTGCCGATGTCGGAGCGCATCATTTCCAGCCCCACCCTTCCCTCTATGCCGCTCTGGGCGATTTTACCCTGCTGGCCGCTCTTCTTCAGGATGTTATCGAATGCGTATGAAGTAATAATGATGACGACAATAAATATCGCCATTACAACAACCAGTTCTACAAGGGTAAAACCTCTATCTTCCGTTATCTTCCCCATTATGATCCTTTTTCCTGAAGCGAGTCTTGAATGCATCTGCCGTTTACCTCGACCTGATCGTCTGCAAGCCCTGTGTAATTTCTTTATTTTTATACTTCCATTTAACATTGACCGTAACCAACAGAGTATCCTTATCCGAATCAGAAATCATTCTGACCGTCTTTTGCACGGTAAAAGGAACATTTACACCCCTTATATTTGATGATACGCTGGATTCTTCGATATATGGATCGGAATAATCCGCAGGCTTAGGCAATGCGTCATAATCCAACGTTCTGAAGTCCCTCATCTGTTCTTCCGCGATATGCATAGCCCTGTCTCTTGATTCATTCCTGGCGTTTTGCTCCATTGCAATGTCAAGCGATTTCAGTAGTCCCAGCAAAGCCACGGTGGTTATAACCATGGCGACAAGGAGTTCGATCAGGGTGAACCCCCTGTTATTGCGGATTGATATTATCACTGCTGCACCCCGCTGTAGTTAATTTTCCTATCTGAATACGCGTTCTCGACAGGAGTAGACTGTCATAGGCGGCTCCGGACCCTTTTGTATCAATACAAACTGCGGCTTTCATATTTGCCGGGATACCATTTATTGTTGCGACTCCAGTCTGGTCAAAGTCTATCTGAAGATCACCCGGATCAGTGGTCATGGGAACCTTCAGCGCCATCCGGCTTAACGGATCAGTAGTCTCATCATCCGTAAGGACAACAGGTCTATACACGGAAAATCCAGTTGCTGTAATCCTGACGGAATATCCTCCATTCTTTTCATACAGTGCCTTCTGCCTTATATTTGACAGATCGGAGTACAGGGAGTTGACCTGACTCTCGACAGCGGCCTTGTCGTTCCAACTCTTGAAATTTATGGTCGCGATAGTTAAAAGGGTCGCCATTATAGCCATGATAACTACCAGCTCTATTAGAGAAAAGCCTTCCTGTTTCATATCATCGTTCCAGAATATGCAGAATTTTTTTCACCGGTTTCAGTCCGCTCTTCGAAATGATCGCCGGAGGGTCCCCCGGAGGTTTGCCTACTATCGGTTCGCTTGTTTTCCTTCCAAGTTGATTGGGATCATTGAAAATGTTCGACAAATCCTTTTCAACCATAGCACCGGTAGAAGTTTGAATAAGCAGTTTGCCTTCAAGGGAACTTGAAGGCGGAGTATAACCGGTATCGTATTTGAACGCCCATATATAGGTATTTCCACCGAAATGACATATATTATTGGTAGGCATAAAGGTCGTAAAATATACGACACCGTTCGACAATGCTAATGGATCTGTTACGTTCCTCTCGGCATCATAGCCGTCAACACTGTTCGACAGGTTTACATACCAGCCGTTATCACTGCTGAGTGAATCCGAAGCACCGGTGCCGGACTGGTTTGTAAGACTGGCAGCATCCAGAATTGGAACACTAGGGTCAGGTGGAGTTGAGGCGTTGATGGTTCCGCTTGGATTTGCACATAGACAATCGTCAATATCATCAGATGAAGATGTATTATCGCTTGCTGTTGAGTGACACGTCCTGTTGACGTCCGCCTTGTAGCAAAGGTCCCTCACGCCGTAAAGACGTTGTGGATTTGCAGGAGTGTCCCTGTTGAAAAAATATCGCCCTGTTCCGAAGTACAGCCAAAGATTATGATTTTTGCGGTCCTGAAGTTTGGTTATATTGGTAGTAACCGGTCCGGTGCCGTTGATGACTGTGCTTATCTTCCATTTGTCAAAGTCTATATTATCAGGGTCCGTATTCTCCGGAATAACCAGTCTCAAAACGCCACCCTCGATCCAGTCATCCCCGGTGCCACCAGTGGCTGCCTTCGTGTAACCGATATATACTGCGTCATCCTGGTAATTGCCCGGCTGAGTGAGTTTCCACCGGTCTGTGTCGATGACACCGTTGGTCACGGGCCCGGCAAAGGCTTTATCGATACCGGTATCGTATTTATGAAGCGGCTCTCCGGTTTTCAGATCTATTACGAAAATATACAGGTGCTGATCGGAACGTCCCATGAACTGGTGACTGGTCAAATTAATGGGCCCTGTAGGTCCTGAAGGGATGACTCCAAGCCATCTGCCGTTCTTCGAAGTAAGCGAAGTATCCGTTTTAGATTTGATGCGAACTACAGCAATCCCCGGGGTTGTATATCCGAGATCCGGATCGGAAAACTCCCAAAGGAGGCGCGGAGTATTCACACTGCTGCCGGTTTCGGGTGATGTATAACTTGTGGTCAGGGTATTATCGGTGGTAGAAGTGAAATCCTGGCGGGTTACATCCAGGGCGAAATATGAGGAGTAGCCCAACCCTTTTGAGGGATGGTCTGGGTCGGTGGTCGGCGTGCGTACACAATTGGTGCAGTCTTCATCAGTACTGCTGGCGCTGGCGCCTCCCAGTCCCATTGAGCCGATCAGAACCGTGGCCCAGTTATCAATGCCGTTTTTTGCGCAATTCCAGTAGTGAGACTCAGTGCAGCCAGAAGGCTTGTTTATACTCATGTCATTGATAATAGTTGTTCCATCAACCGAATATATATGATCATATTTTACATCTGTGTAATACTTGAGATATGGGAGCACGTTCCTTGGAATATAGGCCCACTGCTCGGACCCGAGATTTAAGCCGGACAGGGTAGCTTCAATAGTTCCGTTTTGCTCATTGTTCAGTTTGCCGAGCTTAAAGGCATGCAGCATACCGTCATTTGCCCCGACATAGGCCATACCCCTGTTTCTGTAATTCGAGCTATTTATAAATGAAGAATAACTCGTATCATTATAACCTGCCGAGGGACTCTTCTGGTATGAATTAAGCGGTGTTGTCGACTGTATTCGCGGAGTTGAAGAGATTATATCACCAAGTTTCCATACCGCGTTCAATGTGGCCCCATGGCTATTCTTCCAGTTTACGGTGCGTGAGCGGTAGCCGCTGACGTCTTTTCCTTCGGTATAATTGATTATGTTAGCGGCTTCCGTGCACGAACCTGCCTGCAGCAGACCTTTTACTCTGGCATCCGAACTGCAACTAGTATTAAGATTACTCAAAGCAGTTCGGCTCTCGCCGTCGATTGTCGTGTACAGAGTGCGTGGGTTTTGATCCAGGTCGCGCTCCCAAAGTAGTTGTCCCGCCTTCCAGATACTCTTTACATTCTCCAGGCTCTTTTCCAGCGGATAGCCTGACGGCTGTGGACTATCCTCGACCCCATCACCGTTGCTGTCCTTGTACAGCAGAACAGTGGTCTGGTTACCGTCGAATTGGAACCTGGCTATAAGATCATTGGCAAGGTTGAGCTCATGAGTGCCTGATACATAATCAGTGTCTTCCCTTATGCTGCTGTTGTTAATGTAAGGATCAAGATAGTACCAGAAATTCTGGAGTTCGCCGGTCCAGCTGGCTTTTGTCCCGTTATTGAAATACTCCAAAGGATAGAAAACGGCCTGCAGCATACTGGCGCCGTTACCGGCGCTGTTACTGAGGATCGAGGCGGCAGTGCCGGAGGCGGTATGCCTCAGCATATCCTTGAATGAAGTATTGAGCCCGTTTTCGATCAGTGATGAATCAGAGGCAAAAAAGTAGTTGTCCGGGTAGCCGTCATTGTCCGCGTCCCATTCCGAGCATGAAATATTGGGAGTATCGCTTACGCCGCCGCAGCCATCGGTAGTGGAAGTATTTCTGTAAGGTTTTCCGTTACCGTCCTTATCGTCGAAACCGCCGTATTTCGCGGCAAGATAGAGCTGGTTTCGCGGCCCGACAGACATGCTGTCCTTAGGTTCCTGAGTATCGATCATGTATGTAGTAAGCGTCTGTTTGCCGTCCAGATCGGAACGCAGGTCGTTCATGTGCGCGAAGTAGGACAGACCCGAGATATAATAGGTATCACCGCGCTCCCTGATGACCCTGCCGAGCTTGTCGGTTACGTCGGTTCCTCCGACACAACCGCTAGTCCCCCAGATGCAGCCGACCGAAAGATTTGTGATCCCTTCATCGTGGCCGACCTTGTTGGTCCAGAACTCGGAGCCTGGCGCGGAACTGAGGCCGGCCGCCGCTGCTGCGGCTGACGGCCAGGAATCGGACAGTATCGGGACATCGTTATCACAGGGATGAGAGCTGTTTCCGTTGCAATAGTCAGATGCATCTCCACCGCCTGAAGTGGTGCTGCCGAAAGGCGTGCCCGGTATCCGCTTGTCATTCCAGGGATTGGCGTCGTTAATGGCAATGACGAAGCTCTGGGAACAGGGATAGATGAACGGGTCGCGCCAGCCCAGACTGCTGGCCTTGTCCGCGTTACAGTAGACCGGGAAGCCATCGTCCGTCGTACCCAGGCTGTCGCAGTATTTCCACCCGGAAGGACTCTTGTTCATGAAGTAACGGACAACCTCATAATACATCTCGCTTACCGGATCAAGTGATTTGTAATTGCCGCTGTAATATCCGAACTTGTTGATGTAATTGATTACGCCACTCCTGGCCGAGGTATCATCCGGATTGCTCACATTATCCGGATTGTGGTAAAAAGTGCCGTCCGTCTTTATTTCTTTTTCAGGATTGTTACACCCGCCTAGTGTTTCACAGAGGACCGGAGCCCCTGTGCCGGGCCCATTGTTGTATTCCATTCCATATTTGATTTTAGGCCCCAGCCACTTGACGTTGGAGCGGAGGATGCCGCCGTCACGATCTGCGCTATTATCGGTTGTGTAGGAAATAAGTCCGAACCTCATCTTGTCCGCGTATTTCTGCAGAGTGCCTTCCGGCTTGTTGTTATCGGGATTACAGCGTGCCTCAATTCCTCCGGTGGCATCGCACGCCTTGATCCTCAGGCTGTAGGCATCGGCGGAAGTTGTAGAAGTCGGAAATTTATGCTCATCTGTACCGGAGTCGGCCACCGTACATGAGGTTGCCCCCGACTTGCAGACTGAAAAACCGACCGCATGCCGTTTCAAATAAATGGTACCCGAGTAAGACTGTGTGTAATTTCCTGCGTTCGTTATCTTTATGTATTCAGGGTACCAGGAGTAGTTATAAGGCTGAAGGCCAGCCATAAGAACGGTATTGCCAGCTTCGTCTACGTCCCTGTTGCCGCCGGTAAAGGCCTTTCGGAAAGAATCCATGGCCATGGACGTTGCCCAGTTGAGAAGATTGCCGCTCCAGGCCCCGGAACATTGATGAGTGCCGGAAGTAACCGCCCCGGAGGGTGAGAAAAGCCCGCTAGAACCGCTACCTGAATAAGTGTAACACTTGCCGGATTCAAAATATCCGTAGTAGTCTTTACTGTCATCATAACAACCGAGCGCCTTGTTGCTCGGACACGCAGAGTCTAACTGCTGACCGCAGGCAAAACTCATGGACGAAGGAAGCCCGGTGCAGTCGATTTTGGGATTGCCGACACCGGTCATGGGGGTCTCGACCGACAGCATGATCATGACGTTGGGAGGAATTTCATTGCCCAGGAACGCCGGTATGCTGCAGTAGTTATTGATGTCCGGAGATACCTCGAAGGATACATCCAGGGTGTGATCCGCCTGTATATTGGTAAACGGATAGGAGGCGACGGCCCCGATCGAGGTGCCGTCTATCTTGACATCACTTACCCGGTAGCCAGTCAATGGCTGAAAAGCATAGGAAACACTGTCACCCTGATTGACCGTTTTGATGCCGGCCCCGGGCGGAGATGCAATAGAACCGCCACTGCCCGAAACGGAAGCATTGATCTGATAGGTTGGTACGGTCTCGAAGGTAAATGTCAAGACCCGGTCTTCCGTGATGTTCGATCTCGTCAACCCGTTGCCGACCATCTGGGACTTGATTGAAACGGCCCCATATCCCTTGTCCTCTGTTACATCACTTAGCCGATACCCGGTGCTGGCGGTTATGGTAAAGGTGTCCGTGCTGTTGTTGTTCAGCGAATGCGTGTACGCTGTTAATGAGGCGGAAGGCGGTGTCGGCCCGCTCATATTAACCGCCGGGTTTATCGAGGTGCGCGTCACGCTGCCGCCGGCGCCCACTTTCACTGTTATCGTTCTACTGCTGGTGGTTGGCTGTTCATCGACATCAATGTGGCTGCGGTAAGAATAGCTGTTGCAGTAAAGTCGCCCGTTGCCACCAGATTCCGCTGCTTTGTACCAGATTTCCAACGCCAGCCGATGACCGCTAGGGATGGTGAATACCCGGTTTACGTTTTTAAAATTTAGAGTATAGGAATTGGGAGAACTGCTGTTGTAAACATTAATCGTATCAGTGTATGCCTGAACACCGGTACTCCTGTTTCCGGCAGACGCCGTCGACGTGTCATAATCGACCAGATAAAACTGAAACACACCGTTGGAATTCCTGCTGCGGAGCCATACAGTCCCGTTGTCGCCTCCCGAACTAGTCGTAACCTGGGTAGCACCGGAGTAGACAGGCGTTGTGTAGACGCGCCCCAAGAGTGTCCAGTTATTGGAGCCACTGACGCCATTGCGAATCTGGGTATTTGAGCCGCTGGGTGCTGATGTACTAAAGGTGGTTCTTATAAACCCATTGTTATTGTTACCGTTAGGCAGGTTCGACGTTCCGTCCGCACCGAGGTTTGTACCTGGGGTGTACGGATAATAATTTAATGAGGTGTCATCGACAATGTAGTATGTTTTAGCGTTGGCAAAAGCGTTGCATGTAAAAGTAACCGTTAATAGTAATGCAACGAAAAAATTCTTTATTACATACGTAGTATTGTTAAGATGGAAGAGATATCTCACATAAGTCTTCACTTGCATTATTTTGTACCTCTCTTCAGACATTTTGCTTTCTGTGGAAATATAATTTGCTACTGGATTAACATAAAACATCTGTATCAGCACCCAAACTTAGGAAAAGTCTTTCATTCCTCTGACCGCGTTACGCCTTTGCATTAGCGATCATGATGACTTTATTCTTATAACCCAATCTTGGTGTAGTGAAGTTTCCGAAACTGATATATTCAACCTTCTTTTAGGGGGAAGTTACGAATATCTTAAAGGAATTATAAAATGAAACTTCAATAACTTATTTGTATTTTTACTTCCAAATCGCTCGAAAATGCAGATATTAATACAGATGTTTATTTTAATAAATTAATTTTCTTTGCATTACGCTAGCAAATTAGATGCCGCATATTTTTTAATTCTCTTAACCTATTGTTTTATATCCTATTATTTTTTTATTATTTCTGACAAATATTACGCATCCGCAAATACTTCATAGCCAGTACAATTTTTTGTCATTTATTCATGAAATATTTTCATAGTTAGTTCTAATCCTTTATAAGAAATTTACAATTTTTCCCACCCATCACCGTTCCATTTCCACAATACATAGCCTTCATATATGGAATTAATTAAAACAGCCCTCGCTGCACCCGATGACGAAACGATGTAGATCGTACCGGCAGTTCCCGTCATCCTGTCATTGCAGATATATAAATTGTCCTTGAACGCAACACCATCCTCACAGTCCGTCCGGCCTGGGAGGGGCCCGTGGTTACCGTAACCGAACCTGACTCCACCTTTGTCACCGAGACGAATTGTTCTCACTTTCTCGTCGTCAGCCGTGTTCCATTTGCCATCGTCGCCCCTGCCGGAAATCATTGTCAGTGTTCCGGCCTCGGTATCAAATGATATGGCGTAAAAATTTCCGTCCAGCGCGCTCATCTTGACTTCCTTCACCATTTCGACGATCTCGATCATGGCCGCTCGTACGCAGCAATCCTGGTAAATTTTCGAGTAGATCAGAGATGATGCCCCGGCAAGAATTCCGACAATGGAGACGACTGTAATCAGTTCGAGAAGCGTGAATCCCGCAAAAGACGAGTAATACTTTTTGCAGAAGATCATTTCGCCACCCCCGACATGTACTGCCCTGAAATTAAAAAAGGGCCATGCATAAATAGCACAGCCCTTTTTTATCTTTCAAGTTTTTTATTATATTTTTATTATTTTTACATCTTAATCAATCTGTCTCAAACAGCAATTTTTCAGTCCAGACCGTATTCCTTGAGCTTGTAAAGCAGCGCCCGGTGGCTTATCTCCAGAAGTCTGGCCGCATGGGTCCTGTTGCCGCCTGTTTTTTCAAGTGCCCTTCGGATAAGTTCCTTTTCAATTATTTCGTCCGCTTTTTTAATGGAAAGACAGTCGTTGAAAAGCCCGGATAAAGTGTTTGATGATGATTCTCCGCTTAATGAGCCGGGAAGGCAGTTGATATCTATTTCGCCGCCGTCACAAAGGATCATGCCGCGTTCGATGCAGTTTTCCAGCTCGCGGACATTGCCCGGCCACTGGTAGCCCATCAACGCCTTCATGGCCTCCGATGACATGCGAACCCCTTTTTTATCCAGTTTGCCTCCGTACTTGTCCAGAAAGTGCTCGATCAGCAGGGGGATATCTTCCACTCTTTCCCGAAGCGGAGGCATCTTTATACTGAACACGTTCAGCCGGTAGAAAAGATCTTCCCTGAACCGCCCCTCTTCTACTTCCTTTGAAAGATCTTTGGAGGTCGCGGAAATTACGCGCACATCAATTTTTTTCACTGCACCGGAGCCGATGGGCCTGATCTCGCTTTCCTGAAGGACACGCAGAAGTTTGACCTGCAGGGATGAAGGCATTTCGCCTATTTCGTCCAGGAACAGTGTCCCTTTGTCGGCTTGCTCGAAAAGCCCCCGCTTATCCGAAACAGCATCGGTAAAAGCTCCTTTTGCGTGGCCGAACAGTTCGCTTTCCAGCAGGTTTTCCGGTATTGCCCCGCAATTTATGGCTATAAAGGGAAGGTTTTTACGGTTGCTGTTATAATGAACGGCCCTTGCGATCAGCTCTTTGCCAGTTCCGGAGTCTCCAAGGATAAGCACTGTTGTCTTGAAATCACAGACTTTTTCGACAAGTCTGAAAATTTCCTGCATCTGGCGGTTCCTGCCGATTATGCTGGAAAATGAATAATTTTTCCCCAATTCATCCCTTAACCTGCTGTTTTCTTTTTTCAGCCGCTCGCGCTCCTCGGCCTTTCGAAGCGCCAGTAGAACTTCCTCGCTTTTGAACGGCTTGGAAATATAATCATAGGCCCCGAGTTTCATGCATTCAATGGCCGTATCTATTGTCCCGTAAGCGGACATCATGATAACGGTCGAATTGAAACCATCACCAACGAATTTTTTCAGGAACCCGGGCCCATCCATCACAGGCATTCTTATATCGCAGAGAATGTAGGTGTAGGCATCCCGTGAAGCCATTTCCAGCGCCCGGCTGCCATCATGAGCCGTATCCACGTGATATCCATGGTTGGTCAGCAAAACCTGGAGCATGTGACGGAGATTTTCCTCGTCATCCACAACCAGTATTTTTTCTTTCTCGGCCATTCGATCACCTTCCATCATAATCTGCGGTGCGCCTTTACCCCTTATAGCTTCAGCAAAAAACATCAACACGGACCAATTGATCTTTACCGCTTCATTGCCGGCAGCCACACGGCAAAGCAGCTCCCTTTTCCCATCTCGCTTTCAACGGTGATCCTGCCTCCGAAGGAATCGACAATCCGTGCGGAAATTGCCAATCCGAGACCGGTTCCCTGTCCCGGTTCTTTGGTGGTAAAAAACGGATCAAATATCCGTTCCAGATTTTCAGGATCTATGCCTTTGCCGTCATCGATGATTTCGATCTTTACCATCAGATCATCCTCATGGAACGGTGTCATGAAAACCCCTCCGAAATCACCTTTCCTTTTCCCCATGGCGGTGCATCCGTCCTGCGACGGCACCTCTCCGGGATAAACCCTGTAGGCACACATGCCAGCCCTGAATATCAGCATCCCGCCGTCCGGCATGGCATCCCTGGCATTTATGATCAGGTTTGTGAAAACCTGTCGAAGCTGATGGCCGTCCGCGTAAACAGGCGAAAGTTGGCCCTCAATTTCCAGGCGTTTCGCCACCTGCTTCAATGCCCCCTGTTCTTCCAGCATTTCGACTGTCAAAGAAAGAACCTGACCGACATCGGTTTCATCGAAAACAGAAGAATTGGGTCGGGCATAATCCAGCAGCCCCCTGACAATCCGGTCTATTCTTTCCGACTCCGCCACGATCCTGTTAAGATAATCGGCCTTTACCGGATTATCCCTGAATTCGTCATGAAGTATTCCGGCAAACCCCATGATGGCGGATAACGGGGTGCCTATCTCATGGGCAGTACCGGCGGCGAGCAGGCCCACCGAGGCCATCTTCTCCGATCTGATAACCTCGAGTCTTGCGCTGTGCAGTTCCCTGTTCATTTCTTCCAGTGATTTGACATGACGCTCGACATCAATCCTCTTCTCCCTGAGGGCATCCACCATCCTGTTGAAGGCGCCTGCCAGATCCGCGATTTCCGCCCCTCCCGGCACTGATACCCTCTGGTCGAGATCTCCTGCAGCGATCTTTTCCGTCGCGTTAAGCAATTTTCTGATGGGGACCACGATAAAACGGGAAAGGAGATACGAACCCAGGCAGAGAAGCAGAATGAAATCAAGTACGAAATAGGCCAGGAATATATGCCTCGATCTGGAAAGCCTGTTATATTCAGCCTGCAGGGACAGGGTGAGGCGCGCCGCTCCGACGGTCTTTCCTTCCCGGACAATAGGGGCATATCGGGAAACGAACAGGCCCTGCCCGAAGAACCGGTATGTTTCCCCGCCATTCTTCAACACCTTGTTCAGCTGCTCGTCCGGCTCTTTGCTGTCCTTGAGCCTGAAGGACATCCCGGATTGCTCGTCGATGACCGTAAGACCGGCGAAACTTTTGTAGGTCGACAGCCTTTCGGCGAAGTGCTCGATGGCTTTTACCCTTTCGCTGTCGGGAATTTTGGCCGAGTACAGACTTGCGAAAGAAGCCAGAAGTATTCGACCTTCTTCATTTTTTTGCGAGATAAGATCGTTTTCGGAGGTTTTGAACGAGATCAGGCTAACGAGAAACCATGTGAGCAGGAGGAGCAATGTCAGCGAGGACAGGATTATAAATGTGAGACTGAAGCGATACGGTTTCATGAAAACTCTATTTTTTCATCTCTTCAGCCCAGGTGAAGATACCAGAAGATGAGCCGTTTTCCGTAAAAGACATAAAGGATTGCCCCGAAAGCGAGAAATGGACCGAAAGGAATCGCCAGTTTCGTATCCTTTTTCTGCGCCAGCATAACGGTAATCCCGACGACCGAGCCGACCAGTGAACTCGCAAAGATGATAAAAGGCACGGCAATCCAGCCGAGAAAGGCTCCCATCATGGCCAGGAGCTTGATATCACCGCCGCCCATACCTTCTTTTTTCGTAATAAGCTGATAAACAAAAGCAACGATAAAAAGACTGCCGCCTCCGGCTACAATTCCGATAAGTGAATTCTGCCAGCTGAGCCAGTTAAGAAAAAAAGAGGAAATAAATCCGATGATAATCCCGGGCAGGCTTATCACATCCGGGATGATCCTGTGCTCCAGGTCTATGAAAGTGATGACCACCAGGGCCGAGCAGAAAATGAAGAGGAAAAGGAAGGTGAGGGAGAAACCGAATTTGATAAAGAGAAACATGGTAAGCAGGGCGTTTACCAGTTCAACCGCCGGATACTGGGAGGATATGCGGGCACCGCAGGAACGGCAGCGTCCGCGAAGAAAAAGATAACTGAAGATCGGCACATTGTCGTACGGACGAATCGCGGCATCACAGGAAGGGCAGTGAGAAGCAGGGAATACGACCGATTCCCTGCGGGGGAGCCTGTATATGCAGACATTCAGAAAAGACCCGACCACAGCGCCGAAGAAAAAGGCAAATATATAAAAAATCCACTGATGCATTTTCGGTTCTCCGGAGGCAGCCGGGAAACAGCCCGGCCGACCCTACTTCAATCTTCTTATCTTCACAAGGCTTCCCCTCAATACCTGCGCCTTGTTTTCAAATTCCTCGAGCTTTTTGATCTCTTTATCCACGATATCAGCCGGGGCCTTCTCAACGAAGTTCGGATTTTTCAGCTTGCCCGCCAGGAATTCGATATCCTTTTCAATCTTGCCGATTTCCTTGACCAGGCGCTTTTCTTCCTCTTCCACGTTAACGAGACCCTTCAGAGGCACAACTATTTCCACATCCCCGGCCACCATCACCGACGCATCCGCCGGTTTTTCGAGCCCCTTGCCGATAGCCAAGTCGGAAAGCCGTGCGAGACTCATTATACAGGCCTCGTTCCTTTTCAGCAGGCGGGAGCTCTCTTCAGAGCTGCAAATCAAAATCGCACTGATTTCCCTGCTGGGCGGGACTTCCATCTCACCCCGTATATTCCGGATCCCCTTGATGACTTCCATGACGAGCTCCATCTCAGCAGCGCCGTCCTTGAAATCCCACTCGGGTTTCGGCTTCGGATATTCGGCGGTCATTATGCTTTCAGAGCTTTTTAAGCCGGGAAGCGCCTGCCGGATTTCCTCGGTAATAAACGGCATGAACGGGTGCAGGAGTCTCAACAGGTGCTCGAGAACGGTCCAGAGAACATACCTGGCGGTAGTTTTGCGTTCCTCTCCGCCACGGTAAAGATCATCTTTTATAAGTTCGATATACCAGTCGCAAACCTCGCTCCAGGTAAAACGGTAGAGGGCTCCGGCGGCATCGTTGAAGCGAAAGGCCTCAAGGGCAGCCTCGGTTTCACGCACCGCCTCATTGAGACGATAGAGTATCCACCGGTCCGAGTTGCTGAGTTCGAGTTCCGAAATATCAATTTCTTCCGGGTCAAATCCTTCCAGGTTCATCATGGCAAAACGGGAGGCGTTCCATATCTTGTTGACGAAATTCCTGTAACCGGCAATCCTCTCTTCAGCCAGCTTGATATCCCGGCCCTGGGCGGCGAAAGCCGCAAGGGTGAAACGGAAGGCATCTGTACCGTATTGTTCGATTACAGTCAGCGGATCGATGACATTCCCCCGGGACTTGCTCATCTTGTTACCCTGGGCATCCCTGACCAGCGCGTGTATATAGACGTCCCTGAAAGGCACATCGCCCATGAAATGCAGCCCCATCATCATCATGCGCGCCACCCAGAAAAACAGGATGTCGAACCCGGTAACAAGACAGGACGTGGGATAAAAAACCGACAACTCTTCGGTCCGGTCAGGCCACCCCATGGTTGAAAAAGGCCACAGTGCCGAAGAAAACCAGGTGTCCAGCACATCGGTGTCCTGCCTTATCTCGTCGCTGCCGCACTTCGAGCACCGCTCTGGGTCGATTTTTGTAACGGTAATCTCGCCGCAGTGATCGCAGTACCATGCGGGAATCCTGTGCCCCCACCATATCTGCCGCGATATGCACCAGTCGCGTATGTTTTCCATCCATTCGAAGTATGTGTTTTCCCACTGCCTGGGGATGATCCTGGTCTTGCCGTCCCGAACGGCAGCGAGGGCCTTCTCGGCCATCGGCCCGACCTTGACATACCATTGCAGGGACATGAACGGCTCGACAACGGTCTTGCACCTGTAGCAACCTCCCACGGCGAGGGTGTGGTCAGTGATTTTTTCGAGAAGGCCCTGCTCTTCCAGGTCGGCAATTATCTTCTTGCGCGCCGCATATCTGTCCAGTCCCTCGTACTGGCGGCCGGCCGAGTTAATAACGGCGGATTCATCCAGTACATTGATCCGGTCGAGGCCATGCCTCTTTCCCACCTCGAAATCGTTGAAATCGTGCGCCGGGGTTATCTTCACCACCCCCGTGCCGAATTCCATATCCACGTACTCATCGGCAATGACCGGAATCTGCCTGTGCACCAGCGGCAACACGACACTCCTGCCGATCAGGTGCCTGTAACGCTCATCATCGGGGTTGACGGCTACCGCAGTATCACCGAGCATCGTTTCGGGCCGGGTGGTTGCGACCACCAGGAAATCGTCTGAGTCCACGAGCGGATAA
This sequence comes from uncultured delta proteobacterium, assembly GCA_963815135.1. Taxonomy (GTDB): domain Bacteria; phylum Desulfobacterota; class Desulfuromonadia; order Geobacterales; family Geobacteraceae; genus CAIWTU01. Next base: position 31,607 of record CAWFFO010000005.1, on the reverse strand, counting down.
CGGAGATGCCAGAGCTTTCCGGCCTGGTCCTCATGCTCCACTTCAATATCGGAAAGAGCCGTATGACAGCGGGGACACCAGTTGATCAGCCGGTCATCGCGGTAGATCAGCCCTTCGTCGTAAAGTCGGACAAATACCTCCCGGACGGCCTTCGACAGACCTTCGTCCATGGTGAACCGTTCACGCTGCCAGTCACAGGAAGCGCCCAGCCTTTTCAGCTGGCCGATTATCTTTCCTCCCGATTCGCTCTTCCATTGCCAGACCCGCTCTATGAAATCCTCCCTGCCGATTTCGTGCCGGTCTTTCCCTTCAGCAGCAAGCTGCCGTTCCACCACGTTCTGGGTGGCGATTCCGGCATGGTCAGTTCCGGGCATCCACAAAACGTTATAACCGCTCATTCTTTTCCAGCGACAGAGGATATCCTGCAGGGTATTGTTCAGCGCATGCCCCATGTGCAGGACCCCGGTAATATTCGGAGGAGGAATGACTATGCTGTAAGCAGGTTTTGACGAAGGGACGGAGGCATGGAAATAACCTTTTTCTTCCCACTCGGAATACCATTTTTCTTCGACATTTTTCGGTTCGTAAACTTTAGCAAGTTCTTTTTCCGCCATTTATGAGCCTCTTTATAAAATCGCTATTCTTATGGAAATAATGTTTCGGCATTCACCGTGACAATGTGAATAATCAGTTCAAGGACTGTTACTCAAACATCAAAAGGTGAATATCAAATCATACAAACTAAAATGGGGATTTGCCATCCCCATTTTCATCACGTCCTTTAAAACCGCGGAAGCGGTCAAAAATCAACAGCCCTCTTTAATCTTGCGTATCTCTTCCCTGATGATGGATTCCGCCAGGTCCGGCACCACTTCCCAGGCTATTTTCTCGATTATCTCCCTTGAGACACTGGAAAGAATCGCTGCAAGCTGCGCTTCGGTCAGATTGAGAGTTCCCGGCACGCCCGATTCCCGGACATCTTCTGAAAGATGTTCATCGGCACCGGAAAGAATATCCCGTGAAGGAGCGATTTCTTCATCCGGGGTGAATTGAAAATCTCCGCTCTCTAGAGTCTCGGACCGGTCAGGAGAATCTTGTGAAACATACGTAGCAGCTTCCGGCAGGGAAGGTTCGGAAAAATCGGGAGACTGCTCAGCTGACCCGAATACTCCGAATTCCTCTGATACAGGCTCTTCCCTGAAGACAAAACTTTCCTCGCTTTCCCCGACTTCATCAGGGAATTCACCCAGCGATATGACGTTTTCAGCGGCTGCGGAAACTGGTTCTTCTTCCTTGAAAACGAATGGCTCTATCTCTTCCACGGTATCGATGATTTCCGTGTGGAACTCATCCGCCTCTACAACTTCACCCAATCTTATGTCTTCACCTTCGGCAACCTCGGAAATTTCGAAAGCTCCCCACAAATCGTCTTCGGATGTCACTTCGACAACCTCCATCGACTCAAGGCTTATTACATCCGTCAACCCTGAACCGGAAACACCTTCTTCAGCCATCGACGGCGTCTGGGACAAAGTATCCATATCCTCCTGAACGCCCCCTTCAGCCGCTTCTAAGGTACCTTCCGGGGCATCGACATGCCCACCCAGGTCAGTTGCGGCTGAAGCCATCGCCCTCTCCTTGCCGAGTTCGACGAGATTTTTTACTTTTTCAATGAGGCTCTGGGATTCGAACGGTTTCGAAATATGGTCGTCGGCTCCACTCAGGGAGGCCTTTTCTTCATCGAAAGGCTCGAAGGCACCAACCAGAAGAAGAAGCGGAATGTCTTTGAGAACCCGGTCCTGCCTTATTTCCCTGCAGACATCGTATCCCGACTTTCCTGGCATGAGAGCATCCACCAGAATTACGTCGGGCCTGAACTCTCTTGCCTTGTCCAGCGCAACGTTTCCGTTATCCACAACTGTCAGATCGTAATCTTCATTTGCGAATATTATAGCAACTACTTTCTGAATGGTGATACTGTCATCGGCGAGGAGCAATTTGTAGCCCATGTGAATATTTCCTCCGGAGGGAAACTTGGCTTAAGAGGCCGTAAAGTCGTATTTTGCAAGGCAAGACGGAACAAACCGCCCAAAAACTAGCACAAGAAGCCCTGGAGTGTCAAGTTTTTTACAAAGGGGCAACTATTCAAATTTCCTCGCAAAATTCACCCTTCTCGCCCCATCTTCACGCAGCTGAACGGCAATATCCGAGAGTTGTCTGCGCAACTGGTTGAACTCATGAGTTCTTTTATAATCGAGCCTGGCCGTCAGCAGGATGACAAATATGTCCTTTCCCGGGTCTATCCAGACTGAAGACCCTGAGTACCCGGTGTGGCCGAATGAATATTCGGAAAAGGAATTTGCACGAGGTGACGAAAAGGGGGAGGAAATATCCCAGCCGAGTCCACGCATGATCTTTCCGTTCTGGAAGTAATAGGGTATGGTCATCTGCTCCACGGTCCGAGCCTCCAGAATGCGACGCCCGTCCATTACCCCTCCGTTGAGAATCATTCTGCAGAACCTTGACAGGTCACCGGCTGTGCTGAAGACGCCTGCATGCCCCGCCACCCCGCCGAACTGGAATGCGGTCGGATCTTGCACCCTGCCGAAGAGATACGAATTGTCCCTGTCCAGTGTTGCTGCATAGCGGAAAACATTTCGCCGGTCGGGATTAAAACCGGTGTCCCGCATCCCCAGTGGTTCAAAGATATTTTCCGATGCATAAACATCCAGCCGTTTACCGCTTACCCTTCGCACCAGTTCCCCAAGGAGCATGAAATTTATATCTGCGTAGTGGAAGTGATCTCCCGGGCTTTGTTCCAGCCGCATGGCAGCGGTACGTTCGATGAGATTTTCAAGTGAATCATTTTCGGAAGGGCATATATCACGAAGGCCAGAGGTGTGGGTAAGGAGATGCAGGACAAGAATGTCGTCCTTTCCTTTCCCGTTAAACTCCGGAAACCATCTGCGCACTGGGTCCAGAAGACCGATCCGGCCTTCTTCAACCAGCTTCATGATTGAGGGCGCGGTTGCCACTACTTTTGTCAGGGAGGCGATATCGAACAGAGTGTCCTTATCCACCGGCATCGCCCCCTGTGCTCCGGATTCCCTGCCGTAACTTTTGCGAAAGATCACACCCCCGCTGTTGCCCACCAGTACCTCTCCCCCGGCAATGAGGCCCCGGTCGATGGCGCCGTGAAGCAGTGTATCTATTTCCAGGCGCGAAAGGTCATCATCTCCGGCAAAAGCCGCGACAGAGAAAGAGATTAATATCGCAAATACTGTCAGCTGTAAAAATATCTTCATAGTTATTAAGCCAATAATCTGGAAAAAGCAGTCTACCACGAAGCCACGAAGGGCACGAAGTTAAATAATCAATCATTACAGATGATTATACGTATCTTTACATATTTGCAGGCCTCATCATTTTTGGTGAACATAATCTATCCATTTTGTTTTTCAGTAAATTCTTCGTATTCTTCGCGGCTTGTGGTTTATTAGGTGCCGATTTTCAGGATAATCTGATTTCTCTGGAGCTGCCGGAACTGGTCAGGGATGGAAGTGAAGTAGAATCGGGTGTGCCGGATATGATGTTATGCTGATACGAAAAAATGTCAGGCTGGTTGCCTGATGACACTTTATGGTCGGTATTCAGATCGATGCATTGCTGTTTCTGTCCACCGGAACGCGCTCCTGTTTCAATTCACGGTAAAACTGACAGACTTCAGGACGTTACCATCGCTGTCAACAGCGTCTACCCGCCAGGTACCGCTGGAGCCGTCTTCGAACGTTTTTTTGCTGAAGGTTCTCCAGTGTTCTCCTTTTACCGGCAGGGCAATTTCCCCGGTCTCTTCCCCGTTCCAATACCAGACATGCTTTATCGATGTATCTTCCATGCCGGACAACTCGACCGCGGGTGAAACAGTACAACCCCTTGAACGCCCCCGAAGAAACACGTTTGACGGAATCTATTGGTTCGCCCCTGAAAATTCTGGTGGTTACCGTCATCTCGGTAATCTTTATTGACGGAATTATTGCCGAGGCCTTTATCGGCAACATTGTCAATGCGGCCAGAACAAGCGCATACAAAATAGGGAACGGTTTCATATATCCTCCGGCTGCCGCTTCAGATATTCATCATTCAATTCTGATAACTACTTCAAGTGCGGTAATCGGCGTTGATCCGGACATAATCATAAGACAAATCGCTGGTGCAGACCGTAGCCAGTCCGGCGCCGAGTCCAAGATCGACGGTAACCGCAAACTCTTTTTTCTTCAGGACTTCGGAGCCCATGGCCTCGGCGTTGCCGCCGGTGAATACGCCGTTCCGTACCATCATGACATCGTCGAACCAGAGCGCCGCGCGATCCTGGTCAACTTCCGCTCCGGAGTAACCAACGGCCGCCAGGATCCTTCCCCAGTTGGCATCCTGTCCGAAAAATGCTGTTTTCACCAGCAGCGAGTTGGCTATGGCCATGGCGGCCTTTTTCGCGTCGGCATCGGAAACGGCACCCTTCACCACGACCTCGACGAACTTGGTTGCGCCTTCACCGTCACGGACGATCTGCCTGCTCAGCGCTGAAAGAATTTCTCCGAGCAGTCCCGCAAATTCAGCACCTTCTCTCGTGCCCTCTTTTATCTCCGGGTTGCCCGCCATGCCGTTGGCCATAATCAGAGCGGTGTCATTTGTGGAAGTATCTCCATCGATGGAAATGGAATTCAGGGTGGATTCAATAATGCTCCTGAACGATTTTTCCATCCAGGCAGGATCGACCGCGGCATCTGTAACAATAAACGCTAACATGGTGGCCATGTTCGGCATAATCATGCCCGCGCCCTTGGCTATGCCGGCAATCGTATAATTATTTCCACCTGCGGCTCCGGTCCTTATCTCCATCTTCGGGAAGGTATCGGTGGTCATGATGGCCTGGGCCATATCTGCCAGGGTACCGGAAGAAAGCCCTTCAACCAGGGCGGGCGCGGCTTTTTTCAGCCTGTCCATGGGAAGCGGCTGCCCGATGACGCCGGTCGAGGCAACAAGGACCGAATCCTTTTCGAGCCCCAGCAGGTCGGCAACCACGGCAGTCGTTTCCAGTGCGTCAGCCATTCCCCGCGGACCAGTACAGGCATTGGCGTTACCGCTGTTGACCGCTACCGCCCGGGCCCGGCCATTCAATATTCTTTGCATGGAAAGCAGTACCGGCGCGGCCTTCACCTTATTGGTGGTGAAGACAGCCGCCGCGATGGCCGGAACTTCCGAATAAATCAGGCAGAAGTCGAGCCGCCCCGGTTTTTTTACTGCAGCTTCAACGGCGGAGAACCTGAACCCTTTTATATCCATTGGCAACTCCCGAAGCGGATCAGACGCCGCAGCATTTCTTGTATTTTCTGCCGCTGCCGCACGGACAGGGGTCGTTTCTGCCCACTTTCGTGCTTTTTACCGGCTTTTTGGCGGCTTCCTCATCCACGAGATTGAAGACCAGGCGCTGCTGCTGCCTGCGTTTCATCTCTTCAAATTCAATATCCTCTTCTTCGGCCAGCTGCACCCAGAATATTTTTTCGACCACCTCTTCGCGGATACGGGCGATCATGTCGATAAAGAGCTTGAATGCCTCCACCTTGTATTCCTGCTTGGGATCCTTCTGTCCGTATCCGCGCAGGCCGATCCCTTCCTTCAGGTGGTCGATGGATAGCAGATGGTCTTTCCACTGGGAATCGATCGTCTGCAGCATGATTACCTTGATCAGGTGATCCATCACCTCATCGCCGAATGATTCCGTTTTCGCCTTGTATATTTCACCTGCTTTTTCCTGCAAGGCTACCCGGAGCCTCTCCGGGGTCATTTCGGCTATGACATCGGGAGCAATTTCCAGCTGGAACCCGAAATCCTTGTAGGCCCATTCGGCAATACCCTGCCAGTCCCATTCAGTTGCGGCGACTTTCTCGATTGCATAGGCGGCAACCACATCCTCGATGGTTTCATCCATCATCTCCGTGAACTGTTCCCGGAGTTCAGAGCCCCCCAGTATCTCCCTGCGCTGGGTGTAGATCACCTCCCGCTGCTTGTTCATGACATCGTCATACTCCAGCAGATGCTTGCGGATCTCGAAGTTGTGGGCCTCCACCTTCTTCTGGGCGTTTTCGATTGCCTTGGTGATCAGGCCGTGGGTTATCGCCTCTCCCTCCTCGATGCCGAGCATGTTCATTATCTTTGCCACTCGCTCGGAACCGAAGATCCTGAGCAGGTCATCTTCCAGTGACAGGTAGAAGCGGGACGAACCCGGATCGCCCTGGCGTCCGGATCGGCCGCGCAGCTGGTTGTCGATGCGGCGGATCTCATGACGTTCGGTGCCGAGGATGTGGAGCCCGCCGAGCTCCACAACTTCCTTGTGTTCGGCCTGGCATTCCCTGGTAAACGTTCCAGGACGGCACGGTACTCTTCGTCGGAGGCTTCCGGGTTTGCCTTCTGCCATTGCTTTGCCAGGCCGTCAGGATTTCCCCCGAGAAGAATGTCGGTACCGCGGCCCGCCATGTTGGTGGCAATGGTCACCATTCCCTTGCGCCCGGCCTGGGCGACGATCTCCGCCTCGCGTTCATGCTGCTTGGCGTTCAGGACGTTGTGGGGAATGCCCTGCCTTTTCAGCATGGTCGGCCAGGATTTCCGATTTTTCGATGGAGATGGTGCCGACCAGGACTGGCTGTCCCTTCTCGTGCAGTTCCTTGATCTCGTCGATTACCGCATTGAATTTTTCCCGTTCGGTCTTGTAGATGACATCGGGAAAGTCGGGGCGGAGCAGCGGCCTGTTGGTGGGGATGACCATGACGTCCAGCTTGTAGATCTTGTGGAATTCCTCCGACTTCGGTATCGGCGGTACCGGTCATGCCGGACAGCTTGTCGTACATGCGGAAATAATTCTGGAAGGTGATCGTCGCCAGGGTCTGGTTCTCGTTCTCGATCACCACCCCTTCCTTCGCCTCGATCGCCTGGTGCAGCCCGTCGGACCAGCGGCGTCCCGGCATGAGACGGCCGGTGAATTCGTCGACGATGAGCACCTCCCCATCCTTTACCACGTAATCCACGTCCCGCTTGAAAAGGGCATGAGCGCGAAGCGCCTGCTGTACGTGATGAAGGGTTTCCATATTGTTGGGATCGTAGAGGTTGTCGATTTTCAGCATCTTTTCGACCTTAAGGACCCCCTCCTCGGTAAGGGTGGAGGATTTCGTTTTCTCGTCGACGGTGAAATCGCCGGTATATTCGCTTCCGCTTGCCGGACAGCGTATTCGCCTCTTCCTCGAGGACTTCCCCTTTCTTCAGGGACGGGATAATCCGGTCGATGATATAATATTTATCGGTGGTGTCCTCGGTAGGTCCGGATATAATCAGGGGGGTACGCGCCTCGTCGATGAGGATGGAGTCCACCTCGTCGACGATGGTGAAATGGAATTCTCGCTGGACATAATCGTCCAGGCTGAATTTCATGTTGTCCCTGAGGTAGTCGAAACCGAACTCGTTGTTTGTGCCGTAGGTGATATCCGCGGCATAGGCCTCGCGCCGCTCGTCATCATCGAGTCCGTGGACGATGACACCGACCTTGAGCCCGAGAAAGGTGTAAAGCTGCCCCATCCAGTCCGAGTCGCGTTTTGCCAGATAATCATTGACGGTAACAACATGTACGCCCTTGCCGGTCAGCGCGTTCAGATAGGCCGGAAGGGTGGCCACCAGCGTCTTGCCTTCACCGGTTTTCATCTCGGCGATCCTGCCCGAGTGGAGGACCATTCCGCCGATCAGCTGAACGTCGAAATGGCGCATCTTAAGAACCCTGCGGGATGCTTCCCGGCAGACGGCGAAAGCCTCGGGGAGCAGTTCATCCAGAGTTTCCCCTTTTGCGTAGCGTTCCTTGAATTCGAAAGTCTTATTTCTCAACTGATCGTCGGAAAGCACCGTTATTTCGGGTTCCAGGGCATTGATCCGCTCCACGTCCGGCTGGAGCCTCTTCAATGTCCTCTCATTCTTGCTTCCCACGATCTTCTTTACAATTGAACCTAACATCAAAAATATCTCCTGGCTGTTCTTCGAAAATTTGCAAACAAATCAAATTACCACGATAGGGATGTTTACACAACGAAAAGGTGCTTTTCAGCTGCCGCTGATGTCCAGTGCTCCAATCTTCAACGAAGGCGACCCCACCCCTCCGAAAAAACGGATATCATCGCCAACCATCTCCACATTCCTGAACAGGTCGGCAATATTTCCGGCAATGGCGATTCCCTTGACAGGGAAAGAAAGACTCCCCTTCTCGATATATATCCCGGTTGCCCCGACGGAGAAATCTCCGGAAATGGAATCGGCCGTATGCATCCCCATAACCCCGGTAAGATAAACACCTTTATCGATGCCGGCAATCATCGACGCGATCGGTACGGACCCGTTTTCAATGAAAAAATTCGTTACCCCCATGCGTGGAGGCGATTTGGTCCCCCCGCTTACCGCATTTCCGGTGGAGGAGACGCCCTCTTTCCCGGCGGAATAAGTATCATACAGAAACGCCGTCAGCCGGCCGTGATCAACCAGTAGCGTGTTCTGCTGCGGCGACCCTTCGGCGTCGAACGGCGCAGTAGCCATGCCGCCCGGCATGGTGCCGTCATCCCGGATGCTGAGCACTCCGGAGAAAAGGTCTTCTCCCAACCGCCCGGCCAGCATCGATTTTCCCTTGCGGATATTCTCGGCCAGAAAAGAAGGGGCCAGCACCTCCAGGATTTCGGAAGCGACATAATTATCGAGCACCACCGGACAGCGCATGGTGGGGATCTTTTTTGCCCCGAGAAGTCCGACCGCCTTTGCCGCCGCTTTTGATGCAACGGCTTCCACGCTGATCCCGGAAAAATAGTTGCTGAATCCGAAATCCCAGCCCATCTGGGATTCATCACCTTCTTCAGCCACCGCGCTGACGCTGCATGAAACATAAGAACCGCGATAATTGCCCGAAACGCCCAGCGAGTTCTTTATCCACACCTCGTATTCCGACTCGCCGTAGGCCGCCTTCCTCACCCGGGTGATGCGCGGGTCAGCAGCCAGCACCTGGCGTTCCAGCTCCATGGCCCGTTCGATCTTCTCCCCTTCGCTCACCGACGACAGCGCCTCATCATGCAAGCCACCCACGGTGGGGAAGCTACGGGGAAGAGGAAAGGAGTTGAGCGGGTCCGGGGTCTGGTTCAAAGCACCTGTTACGGCATTTTCCACCATCCTCGACAATGCCCCGTCATCCAGGCTGGTGGAATAGGAAAAACCCATTCCCCCCGCTTTAAGGACCCTGATGCTCACGCCGACAGGTGTGGAACATTTGAAGGTATCGATCTTCTGCTCTTTGACTTCTATGGAGAGATTCCTGGAAGTACCGAAGGAAATCTCATAGCCGTCCGGACGGTGTCCTTCCAGCAGTTTGCCAATTTTGCCGGTTAACCGTTCTATTTCGTTTTTCATATTTGACCCGTCCTTGGAAAAGACGGCAGGGGCACTGAACACGGCGCCCCTGCCCGAAACAGATTTTATTCTATTCAAGATCCAGAGTCATGGCGATCTCGTCACAATCGGGAAACTTCACGCAATTTATACAGTCTTTCCAGACCTTTTGCGGCAATTCGGACTTGTCCACCACGCGGAAATCGAACTTGCCGAAAAAATTCGGCTTGTAGGTCAGGCAAAACACCTTTTTCAGGCCGATTTCACGTGCTTCTTCGAGACATGCGCTCACCAGCTGCGAACCGACACCCTTTCTGCAAGAATCTTCCGCCACCGCCACCGACCTCAATTCGGCCAGGTTGTCCCACATGATATGAAGGGCGCAGGCGCCTATCAGCCTGCCGTCCTCCTCGACCACGTAAAAATCGCGGACAGACTCATAGAGTTCCGAGAGGGAACGGGACAGCATTTCACCCCTGTTGGCGTAAAACGTAAGAAGTTTCTGGATATCTTTAACATCACTGATGAGGGCCTTGCGAAGCATAATTGTTCCTTTCGCACTGAATAAGTATATTTTGCAAATTAACCTTCCCCCTTCGCCTCTTCGATCATCTCGCGGGCATGCTCCAGCGATCTCTCGCTTACCTTGATCCCGGCCAGCATCCGCGCCGTCTCGGCAACACGCTCATCTTCGAGGAGCGATGTCACCAGCGTTGAAGTCCGGCCATTGGAAACCTTCTTCTCCACCCTGAAATGCAGGTCGGCAAACGCCGCTACCTGGGGCAGGTGTGTAATGCACAATACCTGCTGCCCCTGCGCAACCTTTTTCAGCTTTTTCCCCACCAGCGCCGAGGTGGCCCCTCCGATGCCGCTGTCCACTTCGTCGAACACCAGCGTGGGCACGTCGCTTTCCGGATGCACCTGCTTCAGCGCCAGCATAAGGCGGGAAAGCTCTCCCCCCGAGGCGATCCTGGAGAGCGGTTTCGGCGTCTCGCCCGGATTGGATGACAGCATGAACTCGGCTTTCTCCATGCCGTACGACTTCGGTTCGGACATGGTCTCGAAGGATACTTCGAAGACGGCATTTTTCATCGCCAGTTCGCGAAGTTCTTTCTCCATGTCATGTTTCAGCGACAAAGCGGCCTCGCGGCGCCCGGCAGAAAGTTCGCAAGCCTTGCCGGTCATCCGTTTTTCAATGTCCGACAGGCGCTTGTCCAGTTCATCCCTCGCCTGTTCCCGGTTTGAAAGCTCTTCGATTTCGCTGTCCACCTGTTTCCTGAATTCTATTATTTCCTCGACTGTCGGTGCATATTTCTTTTTCAGACGGCCGATAAGGTCGAGGCGGTCCTCGATTTCCCGCAACCGCTGCGGATTCGCTTCAATCCCGTTCGAGTAGTCCCTGAGTGATAGGCCGGCATCCTCAGCCTGTATGCAGAGGCCATTCAGAGACTCGATCAGTGTTTCCAGGCTTCCATCGATGGCTGCGATTTCGGCGACCTTTCCCCTGACTTCGTCAAGAAGTCCGAGAATGGAGCGCTCTCCGTCATACAGCATCTCATAGGCCCAGCTGCTGTTTTGAAAAAGCTTCTCGGCATGGGCCAGCAGCTCTCTTTCCCTGAGCAGCTCTTCTTCCTCACCGGCCGCAAGTTCGGCCCCCCCGATTTCCGCGGACTGGAAAGCCAGGAGGTCCAGACGTCTCTGCGCCTCACGCTCCCCTTCTTCCAGCCGCTTTATCTCGGCGCGAATTCTTCCGTATTCTGTGAAAAGCTCCGAGAAATCCGTCTGGAGAGACGCCAGCCCTCCGAAGCCGTCAAGGATCGCGGAATGGTGATCGGGCCGGACCAGGGTCTGGGATTCGTGCTGACCGTAGATATTGACCAACTGCCGGCACACGGCGGAAAGCTGCGCGGTGGTGGAAAGTCCACCGTTAAGATATACCCGGTTCTTGCCGGCGCGGGTAACCACTCTTTTCACCAGCAGTTCGCCCCCGCAATCGATGCCTGATTCCTCCAGGCCAGCCAGGACACCTTTATCCCCGGAAAGATCGAAAAGCGCCTCCACCACCGCCTCGTCCTCACCGGTGCGGATAACCTCGGCCGAACTCCGCCCGCCCATTATCAGCCCTATCGCCCCGATAATGATGGATTTCCCGGCACCCGTTTCCCCGGTAATGACATTCAGACCGGGACCGAACGAAAGATGCAGGCTGTCGATAATAGCGAAATTTTTAATAAACAGGTCGGTTAGCATTCTTAAACTCAATTTTGAATTTTGAGGGTCTCGAATAAGTCCTGAAAGATTATCTCTCGTCATTCCGGCTTTCGCCGGGGTGACGCCTATAAGCGAGTCAATCAATTTTGAATTAACACCTGAAACCTTGAACCGGCATTTACATTTGTTCAATTCATAATTCAAAATCCATAATTCAAAACTGCTTCTCAGCGGCCGCCAGCCGCTATCTCTCTCCCCACAGCAGCTTGTTGCGCAGGACCTCGAAATAATCAGTATCGGCCGACATGACCAGCCTGGTCCGGTGTTCCGCGCGCCGCACCGTTATCACGTCCCTGTACTGGAGGTCTACCCCCACCTGCCCGTCGATGGTAAGCATCACATTTTCCATTTTGGAGTCGAGCGTAACGCTTATCGTCCTCTCCGCGGCTACCACCAGGGGCCTGTTGGTAAGGGTATGGGGACAGATGGGCGTTATCAGGATGCAATCTACGGAAGGGTCGATAATCGGCCCGGTAGCGGACAGTGAATAGCCGGTCGAACCCGTTGGGCTCGCCAGAATCAGCCCGTCCGCCTTGAAAGTGGCCAGAAAGGAACAGTTGACGAAGGCATCAAGGGTAATGATCTTGGCCGGAGCACCCTTGTTGATGACGACATCGTTCAGCGCCTCGTGGGAACAGATCTCCTTTCCGTCACGGAGCAGGGTCACCTTCAGCATCATCCGCTCGGAAACCTTGTAGTCGCCGCGCAGATATGATTCCAGCGCGGGATACAAACCGTCGAGGGTTATTTCCGTGAGAAAACCGAGACTGCCCAGGTTGATCCCCATGATGGGGACTCCCCTTTCTCCGACCCGCCTGGCCACGGAAATGAGGGTTCCGTCCCCGCCAAGCACGACAATCATGTCGGCTTTCGGTGGAATCAGCGAGCCCTCCAGGCCGTCACAAAGGCCGAGATCCCGCGCCAGGTTTTCCTCCACGAGCGGATTCAGGTCGTGCTTGAGCAGCCAGTTGAACAGTTCCCGCGCCGCACCCTGGCAACGGGGATCGTGTACCTTTGCATATATACCGATATTTTTCATAGATCCTGTAACAAGCATTGCGTCACGGAGACAAACTAAAGAATGACGGTTTCGCAAAAAGTCCTGAAAGATAATTTCCAGTCACTCCGGCGACCGCGTATCGCCGGGGTAACGACCCTTTGCGAGTCGATCAAAGAATATGTGTCACCGGGACCTGATATATTTTATGGAACAAAAAAACCCCAACACCCGATTGAGCAGTTTTTAGCACGAAATTACGCGTATGTCCAACGTTAACACCTTGTTGCCATGTCAGTCAATTCTCTATATACTGATTTGAAATTTGTCTTCATTTTAGCAGGTGCAAATATGTCGAACCATCATTTTTTGCTGGAAAACAGAACAAAGGAAGCTCTTACCGTCAGCAATTTCAAGCGATTGTTCCTGAAACACCTGGAATATACCCTTGCCAAGGACAACTACTCGGCGACGAAAAACGACCTCTTCCTGGCGCTGGCCTACTCAATACGCGACCTGCTGGTGGAAAGGTGGCGTGAAACCCAGCAGCTGTACTATAACCGTGACGTGAAACGGGTTTACTACATTTCCATGGAGTTCCTGCTCGGCAGGTCGCTTGACAACAGCCTGGTCAATCTGGGATTGAAGGAAGCCTGGATCGAAGCGCTTGCAGAACTGGATCTGGATTATGAAGCCCTCGGTGAACTCGAATGGGATGCCGGCCTCGGCAACGGCGGTCTCGGCCGGCTGGCGGCATGCCTTCTCGACTCGATGGCTACCATGTCGATTCCTGCTTACGGTTACGGCATCCGTTACGAATACGGCATATTCAGGCAGACCATCGTGGACGGCTCCCAGGTCGAAAAAACCTACAACTGGCTGCGTTACGGAAACCCCTGGGAATTCGCACGGCAGGAGCATCTTCACCTGGTCAAATTTTACGGCAATGTCGTCACCAGGAAAGACGAAACCGGCGTGGACATCAAACACTGGATCGACACCGAGGACGTCATGTCCATGGCTTATGACCTGCCGATCCCCGGCTACGGCAATGACAACGTAAACAGCATGCGCCTCTGGAGCGCCAAGGCAACCCGCGAATTCGACCTGCATTTCTTCACCGAAGGCAAATACATAGAAGCAGTACAGAAAAAGATGCTTACCGAAAATATCTCCAAGGTGCTCTATCCCGCCGACAACATGATCGAAGGAAGAGAGTTGCGCCTGAAGCAGGAATATTTTCTAGCGTCCGCGTCCATGCAGGACATTGTCTACCGGTTCAGGAAAGCCCATTCGGAGCCGGACCTGCTCCCGGAAAAAGTGGCGGTCCAGTTGAACGACACCCATCCGGCCATCGCCATACCCGAGTTGATGCGTCTGCTGCTCTCCCATGACAAATGCGGATGGGAGCGCGCCTGGGATATTACGGTGCGGACTTTTGCCTATACGAACCACACCGTACTGCCGGAAGCACTCGAATGCTGGCCTGTCTGGCTGTTGGGCAAGGTGCTGCCCTATCACCTGCAGATAATCTACGAAATCAACGATCGGTTTCTCAGGGAGGTTAAGGAGCGTTTCCCCGACGATCCGCAGCGCCTGGTGCGCATGTCCCTGATAGAAGAAGGCCCGGAAAAAAAGATCAGGATGGCGCACCTGGCCATTGTCGGAAGCCATTCGATCAATGGGGTATCGAAACTGCACACCAGGATCCTCGAAGAGGAAGTGTTTCGCGATTTTTACGAAATGTACCCCGAGAGGTTCAACAACAAGACCAACGGCATCACCCAGAGAAGATGGTTGAAACAGGCCAACCCCGGGCTGTCCGGGCTGATCAGCGGTTACATTGGCGACGGCTGGACGACCGATCTGGATGAACTGCGAAAATTGAGGCCGCTGGCCGAAGACGCCGCTTTCAGGGCGCACTGGCGGAGCATCAAGCACGAAAACAAGCAGAGACTGGCCCGATACATCAGCCGCAACACCGGGATCGATGTCTCGCCCGATTCCCTGTTCGACTGCCAGACGAAAAGGATCCATGAATACAAAAGGCAGCTATTGAATATACTGCACGTCATCAGCCTTTACAACAGCCTGAAAGAGAACCACTCGGCGGAATCTGTTCCGAGAACCTTCATCTTCAGCGGCAAGGCGGCTCCATCCTATTACATTGCAAAACTGATAATCAGGCTGATCAATCTGGCGGGCGAAACGATAAACAGGGACCCCGACATCCGCGACAGGATCAAGGTGGTCTTCCTTGCCGACTATGACGTCACTCTGGCAGAAAAAATCATCCCCGCGGCCGACCTCTCCGAGCAGATATCCACGGCCGGCACCGAGGCTTCGGGAACCGGCAACATGAAGTTCGCCCTGAACGGAGCACTGACCATCGGCACTTCGGACGGGGCCAATCTGGAAATCATGGAAGAGATCGGCAGGGAAAACATGTTCCTGTTCGGCCTGAACAGCGAAGAGGTGACGGCACTCAGGCAGCGGGGCTACAACCCGAGGGAAATTTACAACCGTAACTCCGATCTGAAAAAGGCTCTGGACATGATCGCCTCCGGAGCCTTCTCCCCGGCCATGCCCGACCTGTTCAAACCGCTCGTGGAATCCCTTCTGGACCATGGCGACCATTACCTGGTTCTGGCAGATTTCGAATCCTACCAGTCATGCAGCGCGGAAGCGGCAGAACTGTATTCCGATCCGGAAGAATGGACGAGGCGCAGCATCCTGAACACGGCGGGCATGGGCAAATTCTCCAGCGACCGGACCATCGCCGAGTACGCTGAACAGATATGGAACGCAAAACCGGTCAGGAATCACCGCAAAAACGGTAAAAACCACGCAACACAGAACAATTCATCCATGGAAAATCATGTATCGTTGAATTAAACAAAGGAACGCGGCATGGATCTTTTTACTTCCGAAGCTGATCGGGAAAGCAGCCGCCAGGCTCCTCTGGCGGAAAGGATGCGCCCCCGGACCATGGAAGAATTCGTGGGACAGGAGCATATCCTGGGCGAAGGCAAACTGCTCCGCCGCCTGATCGAATCCGACCAGGTCACCTCGCTTATCCTGTGGGGACCGCCCGGTTCCGGCAAAACCACCCTTGCCCGCATCGTCGCCAACAGCACCAAGTCTCATTTCATCTTTTTCTCCGCCATACTGTCGGGCGTCAAGGACATCCGCGAGGTGATAAAAGAGGCGGAAGATGAGCGCAAATACCACGGCAGGAAGACGATCCTTTTCATTGACGAAATTCACCGCTTCAACAAGGCACAGCAGGACGCCTTCCTGCCCTATGTTGAAAAAGGCGTCGTCACGATCATAGGAGCAACTACCGAAAACCCCTCATTCGAGGTAATAGCACCGCTTCTTTCCCGGTGCAAGGTGCTGGTCCTCAACTCGCTGAAAAACGAGGAAATAGGTGAAATCCTCTCCATGGCCCTGCGCGACGGGGAAAGGGGGCTCGGCGGATTGTCCCTCGAGGCCGATGAAGAAGCCCTCGCCTTCATTGCCGAACAGTCTGGCGGCGACGCCAGGATTGCCCTGAATACCCTTGAAACTGCGGCCAAGCTGGCAAAAAACGGAACCCTCGACCTGGATACCGCGCGGGAGGCGGTGCAGAAAAAACCTCTTCTCTACGACAAGGGGGGTGAAGAGCATTACAACGTCATCTCCGCCTTCATCAAATCCATGCGCGGGAGCGATCCGGACGGAGCGCTCTACTGGCTGGCGCGTATGCTGGAGGCGGGCGAAGACCCCATCTTCATCCTGCGCCGCATGGTCATCCTCGCCTCTGAAGACATCGGCAACGCCGATCCGCGTGCGCTGCAGCTGGCGGTCTCGGCGCTCCAGGCATTCCAGCTGGTCGGTCTGCCCGAAGGGAGGATCATCATGGCCCAGGCGGTAACCTACCTGGCAACCGCCCCCAAATCCAATGCCTCGTACATGGGGATAAATCAGGCACAGTCCGAGGTAAGGAAAAGCGGCGCGCTGCCAGTACCCATGCATGTCAGGAATGCGCCGACCGGCCTCATGAAAGACCTGGAATACGGCAAGGGCTACAAATACGCCCATGACTACGGAGAAGGGTATGTCGCCCAGGAATACCTTCCGGAACAGATCAAAGGCCGCAAGTTCTACGGCCCCGCCGGGCACGGGTATGAGAAATACATAAAAGAGCGGATGGAATGGGTGAAAGGGAAAAAGGAAGGCGAAAATTCCGGCGAAACCCCATAGGTCAGATTCCTGAATACGATACCTGAACACCGGAGTGAGCAGAATGCCGGAGTTCAACGTCGCTGAAATCGTAGCATGCCTGTCAAGCCGGGTGACCTTTGGCGGGCCGCCTCAAATTGCCGAAATGCAAAAACTGAGGCGTTCCGCGCAAGCGAAGGCGTGAAGGCGTCACGGTTTCAGGAGATTGATATATTTTTATATTTTCAGCGCAATAATCGACACGTCAAGATTCATTTTACCCTCTCAATAATACTGATCTCGTCACAACCCCAAAATTGTACCCATTCTCTTCCAAAGCGGCCCGAACCTGCTAATATTTAACATATCTTGTAACCTGTCTGTGCTTTGCGGGAACATTACCATGCGTTTCGTTATCATGCCATTCCTGATTCTGCTGGCATTGCCTGTCGTTTACCAGGTTCCGGCATGGGCCGGTCCCCCCTTCATCACCGATGACCCGGAGCCGGTGAAATACCGTCACTGGGAGGTTTACGCGGCAACCCAGTACCAGAATGAAAAAGACGGAGTCCAGTTCACGGCGCCCCATGTGGAAGTCAACTATGGGGCAGCGCCCAACCTGCAGCTGCACGCAATAATCCCCCTTGTCTACACCAGGCCGCGCGGCGGGGCTTCCGCCTACGGTCCCGGTGACGTGGAGCTCGGGTTTAAATACCGTTTTCTCCAGGAAAGCCGTCGTTTGCCGCAGGCCGGAATATTTCCGTTGCTGGAGCTCCCTTCGGGAGACAGTGACCGCGGCCTCGGAAGCGGCCACGTCCAGACGTTCATCCCGCTCTGGCTGCAGAAGAGCATCGGCAGCTTCACGACATACGGCGGTGCGGGCTACTGGATAAATCCCGGAGCGGGAAACAAAAACTACTGGCTGTTCGGATGGGAAGCCCAGTACGACCTTTCGGACGCGCTTACGCTGGGGGGCGAAATCTATCATTACACCCCGGACAGCGTGGACGGAGGCGACAGTACCGGATTCAACATCGGCGGGATAATAAATATCGATGAACACAATCACATTCTGCTCTCGGCGGGAACTGACATTCACGGTCCGGCCCTTTTTTCCATGTACGCCGCATACCAGTTGACCTTAGGGCCTTCGGGTCTTTTCTCATTACGTCGTTAGGGAGGAATCATGCGAAAAATCATTATTTCAGCGGCAATACTTTCGGTATTTTCACTGGTGCTCACTCCTGCGTCTTCACGGGCGGCTTCCCATAAGGAAGACAGCCTCCGGAAACAGGCGAGTCAGTTTTTCGCTCCTCTTCCGGCGAACATGTCCACCCCGGAGCATCCCTTCACGCCCGAGCTCGTAGCACTCGGGCGGCGGCTGTTTTTCGACCCCCGCATCTCCGTAGACGGAACAGTCAGCTGTTCGAGATGCCATCTTCCCGCCCTCTACGGCACGGATGCCCTTACCCGTCCCAAAGGGGCCGAGGACCGCATCAATCCGCGAAATGCGCCGACCATTCTAAACGCCGCGCTGCAGATATCCGCTCACTGGATTGGAAACCGCAAGGATGTGGAAGACCAGGCCGTCCAGGCCCTGGTCGGAAAACCAAGCTTCGGCGACCCGGATTATCAGAGCGCCATGGCCAGGATAAAGGCCATAACCGGTTATCTCCCCCTGTTCAGCAAGGCATTTCCCAAGGAAAAAGATCCCGTCAACAAGGAGAACTGGGGCACCGCCATCGGGGCCTATGAGCGCACTCTCGTAACCCCGACGGCCTTCGACTCCTTCCTCACGGGAAAAAATGACGCGCTGCCGGCAAAGGCTCGGGAAGGGTCTTCGGCAATTCATGGCAACAGGATGTATCGCCTGCCACAACGGGCCGGGAGTGGGAGGAAAGATGTATAACAAATTCGGGATAACGGAGGAGTACTGGAAGGCAACCGGTTCGAAGGAAATAGACAAGGGCCGTTTCGCCGTCACCGGCAAGCCGGACGATCTCTACGTATTCAAGGTACCGGTGCTGCGCAATGTGGCAATGACCCCGCCCTATTTTCACGACGGCTCGAGTCAGCCTGCTTCCACGGGCGGTACGGATCATGGCCAGGGTACAGCTCGGAAAGGATCTTACCGATCAGCAGGCGGCACACATTGTGAATTTTCTCGAAATCCTCACCGGAGACCTGCCCGAAGATTTCGCGAAGGCACCGGTTCTGCCTCCCGGGCCGTTCAGTGACAAGGAAGCAGCTGCAATAAGTGATAAATGATATGGGGTAATGTAGGGGCGAAGATAGCTCAAGATTCACCTGCTTCGCCCTACCTGCTCCGCCGAAGTTGATTTTATTTCCATTTCCTCTATACTGTCGGCCATGAAAAAAAGATTACTTTTTATCACTTTGTGCTGTCTAGCGGCTTCGGCCTGCAGTTTATCTCCCAGGAGGGGGGTCGAATCGGGCTATCCGGAACTGCGTCCCTACGAAAGGCCCTACTGGATAAACGGTGAAAGGTATGTGCCCCTGCTTCACGCCGAGGGATACCGTGAAAAAGGGCTGGCATCCTGGTACGGGGACGAGGAGCATGGCAAGCCGACCAGCAGCGGCGAAATATTCGATATGTACAAGATGACCGCGGCCCACAAGACGCTTCCCCTCGGTTCCACGGTCAGGGTGACCAACAGGACCAACGGCAGGGAGACGGTTGTCCGCATCAACGACCGCGGCCCGTTCGTCGAGGACCGTATCATCGATCTCTCCTACCAGGCGGCAAAAGAGCTCGGCATAACCGGCTGCGGCGTCGCTCCGGTGGAGATAGAAGTCCTGTCTTCAGGGTCTTCCATACGTGCAGGGAATAAAGACGCCACGCCGGACAAAACCTACACCATCCAGGTGGCAGCCTTTTCCGACCGGGAAACGGCCCGCGGTGATCTCCGACAGGCTGAAAAAAGATTATGAGTATTCCGAAATCGAGGAAGCGAGGACCGACAAGGGGACAATCTACAGGGTCCATGTGGGCCGGTTCAGTTCATTGGATGAGGCTGAAGCGGCAAAAAGAGGCATGGCGCGCCTTGGCTATAACGACGCATTCATAGTGGCGGAAAAATAATTCTCCGGGAACGGCGGGTTCGACAGTCGCTTCCGCTCCCTCTTACTTTCTGAAAATTCCCACGTTTAAATTCTGTCGCGCAGGGTGTTCCGGCTGATGCCGAGCAGGCTTGCCGCCATGACCTGGTTATTGCCCGTCTGTTCCAGCGCCATCTGTACCAGTGCCCTCTGCAGCGCTAGTGACAGGCCATCATAAATGACACCCCGGCTTTTTTCGCACATCTCCTTGAAAATCGGCCTGCAGGTTTGCAGGAACATGGAAAACGGGTCACCCGGAGTTTCCTGGCGTGTAATCAGCGGCAGCACATCTTCCAGGGTCAGTACAGTTCCCTTGCTCAACAGGACCGCGGAACCTATTACGTTTTTCAGCTCACGGATATTCCCGTCCCATCGCTGTTTTGCCAGCAGATCCAGTGCATCGGGAGCGATTCCGCAGGTCTGCTTGCCGTATTCCGCCGCAAAGCCCCTGATAAACACGTCCACCAGCAGGACAAGATCTTCCAGCCTTTCCCGGAGCGGTGGCAGGCTGATGGTCACAACATTGAGGCGGTACATCAGGTCGAGCCTGAATTTTTTCTCTTTCACCGCAACCGCAAGAGACTTGTTCGTTGCGGCGATAATTCTCACATCCGACTTGATCTCTTCCTGGCCGCCCACCCGTTCGAAAGTACGGTTTTCCAACACTCTCAGGAGTTTCCCCTGGTTTGAAAGACTCATTTCCGCAATCTCGTCGAGGAACAGGGTGCCGCCTTCACACTGTTCGAACTTTCCGGGCTTCCGCACATGGGCTCCGGTGAATGCCCCCTTCTCGTGGCCGAAGAGCTCGCTTTCGAGCAAAGTATCCGGAAGCGCAGCGCAATTCAGTGCCAGAAAAGGCATATCCTTCCGCTTCGAGTGGGCATGGATCGTATTAGCTATGACTTCCTTGCCGGTGCCGGTTTCCCCATGGATAAGTATGGTTGCATCGCAACCGGCGACGCTTCCGACCTTCTTCCACACATCCAGCATGGCCGCCGAGGCCATGCCGATTCCACATTCGGAATCCGGTTGCTCCTCGCAGGGTTCAACCGCCGGGCTTTTGCAGCTGAGCCTGCTGTTCTTGACGGCTTTTTTGAGGGTCATTCTCAATTCGCCGTGATCAAGCGGCTTCAGGAGAAAGTCGAATGCGCCGTTCTGCATGGCCCTGATCGCATTCCTGCGGGATCTCTGTCCGGTTACGACTATCACCGATATGTTCGGATCGATCTGCTTTATCTGCCTCAACACGTCGATTTCGTTGCAGTCCTTGAGAATAGTATCGACAATCGCCACATCCGGATGATAGCTCCTTATCCTCTCCAGAGCAGGTCCGATGTAATTTTCCGTCATCACATCATAATTGTCGGCAAACAGAAAATCCTTCAGAGATCGAGAAAGATCTGCATCGTTGTCCAGCAGCAAAACCTTGTGCTTCATGTCTCTTCCCCTCTAGCGTAACTTGTGGCCGGGCAAATGAAACAGAATTGATTTTTAGACTATATCCACCGGCTTTCACAACACGGTCATTCCCGCTACCGCCTGGCGCATCAGTTTCAGCGGCTGCGCAATACCATAATCCGGTTTTTCGATGCAAAAAAACCGGAATGCACGAGACGATGCTTAATCATCTACATTTGCAATCCGGCTATCCCTGTGGTGTTCATGGACCCGTGACTTTCCGTCCCTGCCTCACGACAGGTTTGGCTTTTTAAACACGCGGTCACCAGCAGTCTACCGTTCACCCGGCAGTTGCCGCAATCCATGTATTTAATTATTTAATTGTAATTTATTTTAAATATCTCTGCGAATTGCAGATCGGGATATGACCGTAAACACGATTAAGTATTACATTACATACAGATAAGTTGTTCCGGTAAGGTATATAATACAAACCCGTTACATGAATCAAGTTAAAATTTGATGTCAAAAATTCGACACCTTCATTAATTAACAACATATACTTATATATTTATTAATATTTTCGAAATGACGATTCGCAACTGGTTGATAAAACAAGGAAGCCCTAACAAGATAATTTTTAATGTCATTATTCTTCGGTGATATTATTTTTGTCTAATATGGCAAATTAGCCACCATTTTGCACTTATAATATTTCTCAGTACATCTTTTGAAGGGTTTTAACATGGCGGGAGATGCAAAAAGGGATTAGGTTTAATTCACTCAAACCAGTCAAACCAGCTATAATAAGCAAAGATCGTCCGGAATCTTTAATACCCGTATACAAATTTCTCAAAAATACCCTTTCAGCACGATCACCACCAGTGAGGCCAGCATGGAGAACTGCGCGATCCGCGTCTGGATCCTGCCCTGGGAGGCCAGCACCCGCAGGGCCAGAAACAGCACCAGCCCCTTGGACATCAGCTCCGGCATGTAGCTCGTGTGCGCCACCTGCATATCCGCCAGCGCCAGGAATATCGATACTCCCAGCACCAGGAAATCGATCCCGTGCAGAAACGACTCGCCCGGCTGGCGGAAGATGATGCGCATTGCCGTCAGCACTATGATGCAGGCAAACAGGAAATTGCCGCAGCTCGCAAGATCGTAGCCGGCCACGATATGCCTGCCCCCCTGCCTGTAGAGCGCCGAGGCTATCACCAGGCTGGCGAAATAGAACATGATGATCACGTAGTGGTTCTTGGCATCGCGGGTCAGGTACAGAAGGCCCAGGCAGGCAAATATCATCACCAGACCGAACTGCAGCATGTCGCCGCTCGGGCTCCCGCTGAAAAGTGCGGCCAGCAGGCAGTACACCAGGATCAGCACCATCAGGCCGGGCACCGTCGCCGCTATCCGCTCCGAGATGCGCCGGTAGATGACCGAGTCCCGGATCCCGGCAGAGGAATCCCGGGACAGGAACTCGAACCGCCCCTTGTGACTCTCCAGGAAGCGCAGCCCGAAGTAAAAGAGCGCCGACACGATTACGAATATGCGCACCAGCATGTGCGCCGGCAACTGGTGGAAGAACAGTGCCACCAGCGACCAGAAAATCGACAGCCCGTAGATGATGATGACGGTGAAGCGATGCTGGAATCCCAGGTCCAGGAACTTGTGATGGATGTGCGTCCGGTCGGGCAGGAAGGGATTGCCCCCCTTGGCCAGCCGCTTGATCATCACCCGCAGCGTATCGATGATCGGCACCCCCAGGATCAGCATCGGTACGGCGGGCTTTGTGCAGACCGGTTCCGCCTGGCTGAGGTAGATGCCGATGAAGGCGAGGATGAAACCCATCACCAGGCTGCCCGCATCCCCCATGAAGATGCGTGCCGGAAAGACGTTGTACTTCAAAAAGCCGAAGGTCGCGCCCAGCATCGAGGCGCACAGCATTACCACCGAATAGTTGCCGCCCTGCCACGCCAGGAACAGGTACGCCGTGAGGGCGATCACGGTGACCCCGCCCGCCAGGCCGTCAAGCCCGTCGATCAGGTTGACCGCGTTTATCACCCCCACCACCGCGAACACGGTGAAGGGGATGGCCAGCCACAGCGGCAGGGTGACATTCCCCAGGCCGAACAGGTTGCCCAGGTTGTGGATATAGAGCTTGCCCACCGAGATGGCGGTGATGCAGCCGGCTATCTCCCCGAGAAACTTCTGCTTCGGGGTGAGCCCTTTCAGGTCGTCGGCCAGCCCGGTGCAGAACAGGATCAGGGCGCCGGCCAGAATGCCGCGCACCTGGCTGGTCACCCCGGCGTAGATCAGCATCGACAGGACAAACGACATGCATACGGCAATGCCCCCCACCCGCGGGATCAGGTCCTCATGCACCTTGCGCGCGTCGGGCACGTCCACCATGCCGTTATCCAGCGCCCAGCGCCGCACGAAGGGAACCATGATCACCGCCGTAAAGAAAGCGGTCATGAAGACATAGAACAACATTACGAGATCCATATAAGTATGCCCTCTTTTTCCTGCACGACCCCATTGTCATGTTGGTATGGTTGGGAGATTGAGAATCAAGGCAGGGATTCCGGTCTGCCGCTTCACCAGAGCAAAACCCGGACCATCCCGACAGCATTCCTTGCAGAACCGCTGAAACCCGCTGAAATGCTTTTGTTTCTTTTTCGGATTCGGTTCGTTTTTCTTTAGGGTTTATTCAAGATCGTAAAAAATCTGAACAGGCTCAGTTCATAATTCAGACAGATTCGACTTCATTTCACTTACGGTTTAATTAAAGCGAATGTATATTACGTAAAATGAATATTACGCAGCTATTTACAGAAAAGAGAATTGCGGAAAAAGTGAGCGACCGCCATAAAGCGCTAACAATCTCCACATAGCACTTTAGCAGCCGGATCCCCCCAAATATATCCCTGAAAGATATATTTTAATCAATTATGCGATGCAAATACATGGCATCAATTTAATAACATTTCCGACAGCGACTGGATAATAATGTAATTAAAAAAAGTTATCAAGGGGAAAATTGTGCTAGAGTGATTTTTTTCTACACCCATTATGCCTGAGCAATATTTCCAGAAAAATTGTTCAAGGAATAAAGGGGTAAGGATTAAAGAAAAGGGATGAAGTTCTTTTACATCTAAGTTCCATCAACTCAAAATTCAGAATTAGCTTTTTGCGTTTCAAATCCTGCAAATCCTGTGTATCCCTGTTAATCCGGGTTACAGATTGATTCAGGCTCGAGACCTGAAATCTGAAGACTTTAAAAGCGTAATACCTCTTACCCCTTATTCCATAATCCTTCATGACTAATAGCTAATACGTGACGAGAAATATGTAATTTGCCCATCAAAATTGCCTCTTCACCTTTCCCCGTCCCACCGGATATAGGCATCCCTCAGCCGCAGCAGGTGTTTCATCACATAATCCCCGTTGAGGCGGTCGCGGTCGAAATAATAGGATTGCAGGTTGACGGGCGCGACGGGCGCGACACCGATCCCGGTGTTGAGGTAGTTTCCTTCACCGTGATGGGCGATGACCGTGTCGATTGCATAGTCGTATTTGTTGATCCCCCTGACCTGCACTATGCCCGGTTTCATATCCCTTCGCGGAGTCAGCGGGAAGCTGAACATGATGCCCGCGACCTCCTGGTTTTTCCCCTTCCACTCATCGGTATTCTTGTAATAAAGGGTGACCGACGTGTCGCCGAAGAACCGGGCCAGAGACGCCGTAAAGCCCGTGTCACGGTTCCAGAACCTGCCGTAGGTCGCTTCCAGCGACAGATCGAGCGGGGAGAAGAAGTACTGCAGGCTGCCCAGGCAGATCTGCCGGTCCATGGCGAGTTTTCTGTCCCTGAAGTAGCCCGCCTTGAACTTCAGGGCATAGCTGCCGCCCCCCGGAGTCCATACGGTTTCATCCATGCCGCCGTAATTGTCCTTGACCAGCATCCCGCCGTTGACGAGGGTGACCAGGCCCGGGGCCAGCCTGAAGGCCTGGTTGAACAGTCCCTGCTCCAGGGTCGCGTCCTGACGCTGGTCACGGAAGGCCCGGTATCCCTTGTAGTACTGCCGGTCGAAGTTTTCGCTCCAGGCCACGGGCACCGAATAGCGCGCATTGGCCACGGCCCCCTGCCACAGGTTCAGGAACAGGTTGGCCTTGAAGTAGAGCAGGTAATCATAAACCCCCACCTCGGTGCCGATGTAGTTCACCAGGCTGGGATAGAGCATGAGGCTGGTGGTGAGCGGCGTCGTGTTGGCTTCCCCCTTCACGAACTCCACCCCGGCCGGCTCGCTGCGAGAGAAAGACCGGGTCGCCTCCATCGCCCCGGCAAGCAGCGGTTCCTTGCCCGGATCGTTGAGAAAGGCCCGGTAGGCGTTTATGGAGCCCTTGACCCGGAAAATCGGGATATCGGTCTTTTTCATAACCACGTAAAAGCTGTGCAGCCCCGCCGGGGCCATCTGCGCAATCCGCCCCAGCACGACGCCGAGCCCGTCCAGTTCGTTATGGTTGTAGCGGTTGTTTTCATATTCCAGGTACAGCGTTTCCGCCTTCGCTCCGACGCGCACATTCTGCAGCCCGCCTTCGACGAGTCTTTTCCGCAGCTCCGCAAGCCTGTCGGCGACAGCCGGTTCCAGGGGCTCCGAAACCTGCTCCCGCTTCCCGTCAGCCGCTTCCTGCCCGTCTGCCGCGTTTGCTTCCGGCAGCGGTTCCGCAAGCGGTTTCCTGTTGTTATGGTCTAATCCCAGGGGGATCTGCACCAGCAGGGAGACATCCACATCCCCCGGCCGGTAGTTCAGCGAGCTCTTGGCCGTCACGCCGATATTCACCGGAAACGGAAACAGGTTGTCCGGGGTGAGGAGCCTCAGCCCCACGTTGTCGTCCACCGTATCGTGCTCGCCCAGCAGGTAGAGCCAGTCGCAGACCTTGAACTCGCCGCCGCCGAATACCCCGTCCAGCCGGTCGGGGCCTGCCCCGTACCCGGCTGTAAGGCGGAAGCGCCACAGCTGTTTTGTCGCCACCACGTATTTGGTGCGGAAATGAGCGGCCCCGCCGCCCACATCCTGGATACCAACGGCAATCTTCGGCAGGTAGTCGGGCAGAAACGGAATCTGCAGCTTGGCATTGAAGGAAAGATCCCGCGCGCCCCCGCCAAGTCCGTGGGTATCCACATTGGTCAACCGTCCACCTATTTCCAGGTACGGCAGAAGCCCCAGGGACAGGAGGTGGTTCTGCTGCACGGCCCCCGGAATTTTACGGAACCTCTGGTCCAGCTGTTCGCCGTAAACGTAGTACAGCCTGCCTTCATCCGTGACCTCGGCATTGGGGGCGTTCAGGATGCCGGTATATCCCTGCAGGGAAAGTCCGTTGTGAAATGTCCCGGCAACACCCGGATTCACGGATGCGGAGCATACGGTGAGAATGACGAAAATGGATACGACGACACGCTGGAAAGAGAAAAACATGATTTATGCCTCTTCACATTGATTGAATTTAAACCGGGAATTCCGGAGGCCTGCCCCGGAAACAAAAGGAGGAAGCCTGCGCTTCCTCCTTTTGACCGGTTAAAGAAACCTGCCGGATGCTATTGTGAGCCGGCTCCGCTGCCGCTGCCGCTGCCCGTACCGGTCCCTGTTCCCGTACCGGTTGCAGTACTGGCGAAACATGCCCAACAGGAAAGATGGCCGACACTTAATGTCGCTTTGCCGTTGACAACCGGTACGCCCGCCTGCTCGAGGTTCCAGTTCGAGCCGTCGAAGCTGTAGACATCTACGCTCGTCAGCTCGGACGGTACAGTCACTTTCACGGTCATTGGTGTGCTGAAATGCTTGACGCTGCCCATGCTGATATCCAGGAAAACCGCAAGCGACTTGCCTGCAGGCGCTGCGGCCGGTAGATCGGCAGCCAAAGTCGAACATTCAACCGATGTCGAAATGGTGCCGGTAACAGGGGCTCCGTTTGCATCGGTCAAAGTGGTTTTAGCGGCAATAGTTACGCTGGTGTCAGCCGGGGCCGCCACAGTGGTTTCACTTGCCACTACTCCATCCGTGCCTACTCCGGTCACCTCACCCGTCACTGCTGTTGTTGTTGTACCGGCCCCTGTACCGCCGCCACTGCCGCATCCAGGTAGCATCGCTACAGCCAGAATCAGCAAAACCTTCGTCATAATACTTTTCTTCATACTGCCTCCCTTTTTCATAAAATACTTTTTTGACGCAAAATGTCTGTCTTTCTCTCTTCGGCAGATCGTCCGCATTCTTTAATACCCGTATACAAATTTCTCAAAAATACCCTTTCAGCACGATCACCACCAGTGAGGCCAGCATGGAGAACTGCGCGATCCGCGTCTGGATCCTGCCCTGGGAGGCCAGCACCCGCAGGGCCAGAAACAGCACCAGCCCCTTGGACATCAGCTCCGGCATGTAGCTCGTGTGCGCCACCTGCATATCCGCCAGCGCCAGGAATATCGATACTCCCAGCACCAGGAAATCGATCCCGTGCAGAAACGACTCGCCCGGCTGGCGGAAGATGATGCGCATTGCCGTCAGCACTATGATGCAGGCAAACAGGAAATTGCCGCAGCTCGCAAGATCGTAGCCGGCCACGATATGCCTGCCCCCCTGCCTGTAGAGCGCCGAGGCTATCACCAGGCTGGCGAAATAGAACATGATGATCACGTAGTGGTTCTTGGCATCGCGGGTCAGGTACAGAAGGCCCAGGCAGGCAAATATCATCACCAGACCGAACTGCAGCATGTCGCCGCTCGGGCTCCCGCTGAAAAGTGCGGCCAGCAGGCAGTACACCAGGATCAGCACCATCAGGCCGGGCACCGTCGCCGCTATCCGCTCCGAGATGCGCCGGTAGATGACCGAGTCCCGGATCCCGGCAGAGGAATCCCGGGACAGGAACTCGAACCGCCCCTTGTGACTCTCCAGGAAGCGCAGCCCGAAGTAAAAGAGCGCCGACACGATTACGAATATGCGCACCAGCATGTGCGCCGGCAACTGGTGGAAGAACAGTGCCACCAGCGACCAGAAAATCGACAGCCCGTAGATGATGATGACGGTGAAGCGATGCTGGAATCCCAGGTCCAGGAACTTGTGATGGATGTGCGTCCGGTCGGGCAGGAAGGGATTGCCCCCCTTGGCCAGCCGCTTGATCATCACCCGCAGCGTATCGATGATCGGCACCCCCAGGATCAGCATCGGTACGGCGGGCTTTGTGCAGACCGGTTCCGCCTGGCTGAGGTAGATGCCGATGAAGGCGAGGATGAAACCCATCACCAGGCTGCCCGCATCCCCCATGAAGATGCGTGCCGGAAAGACGTTGTACTTCAAAAAGCCGAAGGTCGCGCCCAGCATCGAGGCGCACAGCATTACCACCGAATAGTTGCCGCCCTGCCACGCCAGGAACAGGTACGCCGTGAGGGCGATCACGGTGACCCCGCCCGCCAGGCCGTCCAGCCCGTCGATCAGGTTGACCGCGTTTATCACCCCCACCACCGCGAACACGGTGAAGGGGATGGCCAGCCACAGCGGCAGGGTGACATTCCCCAGGCCGAACAGGTTGCCCAGGTTGTGGATATAGAGCTTGCCCACCGAGATGGCGGTGATGCAGCCGGCTATCTCCCCGAGAAACTTCTGCTTCGGGGTGAGCCCTTTCAGGTCGTCGGCCAGCCCGGTGCAGAACAGGATCAGGGCGCCGGCCAGAATGCCGCGCACCTGGCTGGTCACCCCGGCGTAGATCAGCATCGACAGGACAAACGACATGCATACGGCAATGCCCCCCACCCGCGGGATCAGGTCCTCATGCACCTTGCGCGCGTCGGGCACGTCCACCATGCCGTTATCCAGCGCCCAGCGCCGCACGAAGGGAACCATGATCACCGCCGTAAAGAAAGCGGTCATGAAGACATAAAACAACATTACGAGATCCATATAAGTATGCCCTCTTTTTCCTGCACGACCCCATTGTCATGTTGGTATGGTTGGGAGATTGAGAATCAAGGCAGGGATTCCGGTCTGCCGCTTCACCAGAGCAAAACCCGGACCATCCCGACAGCATTCCTTGCAGAACCGCTGAAACCCGCTGAAATGCTTTTGTTTCTTTTTCGGATTCGGTTCGTTTTTCTTTAGGGTTTTTTTGCATCGCAAAATTTCTGCCAATGCGGAGTTTAAAAAAAATGAAAGTAATCAGTCTTCGGCGGAGCAACTTTTTAATGAACAGAAATGTCTCGCTGATATTTTCGGATAATGGCCGACAGGTTACCGATGAGACGAAACAGGCAGGCAATAAAAGACTGGTATGATACAGGAAGGGAGTAATTACAGGCAATCGACAGTTGGAGCTATCCATAAATATCTGTGTCATATATATGTGTCAAGTTATACTGCACAAATATATGACAGCAATTTAATTACAGCTGAAAAACAACTGGGCAAACATATCATTATAATTTTTTAGTAAAAAATTTCGTGGAGGGAATAAATTTTTCCGGGCGGCAAATCTAACCGTGAAATATTGACAGTGTTTTCAAAAAAATGACGGGAGAGGTGATTCGTTTGACTTGTCTGACTGATTTAATTAGTGAAATTCGTGGCTGAGGATTTTTACATTTGCTTCATTGGCTACATCAGCCAGCCAAGTGGAAAAGCGTAATATGTAATGAGTAACATGTGATATGTAATACACCATCACCCTTCATGCTTCACAAGGTTATTAAATTTTTCAATTCATAATTCAAAATTTATAACTCAAAATTGTTTTCCCTCATCCTTTCATCTCTATGAGCGAATGATCCCCGATATTCATCCTGCGGGGCGAGCCGGCCAGATGCACCGAATCTCCCAGGATGGAATGATGGAGCACCATATTCATGACCTCGGTATTACCGTTGACGATCGAATCGCTGATGATGCTCTGCCTGATGACGCAACCCGCGGCGATCGACACGTTCGGACCCAGAATGCTGTCACGGACGATGGCTCCCTTCTCGATGTGCACGGGTTCGATAAGCACGGAATTAATCGTCTCGCCGCGCTGGTGGTGCATCCCGCGCAGCAGGTAGCGGTTCGTTTCCAGCAGGGTTTCCGGCTTTCCACAGTCGAGCCAGGCGTCGATCTCGGGAGCCCTGAACCTGCGGCCGTCGCCGATCATGCGCATGAAAACCGACGGCAGGTAGTACTCGCCCTTCACCATATCCCCGGCGGAGATGGTATCCGACAGGTAGCCCATGAACGCTGAACCGTCCTTGAGATAGTAGAGCCCCACCTGGGCCAGACGGGACACGGGCGTTTCCGGCTTTTCCACCATATTGACAATAAAGCCGGCGTCCAGCACGTTGACCCCGAAGCGCTGGTAGTCCTCGACCTCCTTGGAGTAGATGAGCCCGTCACAGTCGGCGCACAGTCGCGGAATCTGCGCCAGGTCGGCAACAAAGATGGTATCGTTGAAGACGATGAGGAGATCATCCCCCTCCCCTATGCGCGGCGCGGCGAGCGAAACGGCGTGAGCCGGCCCTTTCCGTTCCGTCTGCACTATATATTGACAAGGGATGTCAGGAAATTTCGCCTCCATGAAGTCCCTGATCTGGCCGCCGTTTTCGTCGGTGATGAAGATGTACTCGCTCGCCCCAAGCGGCGCGAGCCTGGTGACGATATGCTCCAGCACCGTCTTGCCCCCCACGTGAACAAGTGACTTGGCCTTGGTATGAGTGTGCGGACGGAGACGCGTCCCCTTGCCGGCAACCGGAAGTATAATTTTCATCATCATCTCCTTTATTAAGCAGTCAGTTTTATTCGTGACTTTCGTGACTGAAAGTTTATTTTTTTGATTCGTTCAACCAGTTTAGTGGTAAATCAAAAATGGTAAGCATGAAGGGATCAGCAATAATGTAAGGTATGCTTCTTCAAAAGAAACGTGACGTTTTTTTCTGTTCAGTCGGTCTTTTCAGGATCCCAAGAAAATTTCATTTACCCTCCTGTTACGAACAACGGCAATTGTCTGCCAAGTACCCTTTACCTGAAAAACCGGTGTGTCGCAACCCAAATTCATACTATTTCAAAGATGCGGGGAGACAGATATCCAGTTAAATAGCTTTTTCAATTCAGCAATACGTAATGTTGAAGAAGAGTGCATAACACGA